>NZ_FOOX01000046.1 GCF_900113335.1 Desulfotruncus arcticus DSM 17038 | reverse complement strand
TCTAATGAAGCTAGGCCAATTATTAGAACTGACAACGGCCCACAGTTTATTAGCCATGTATTTGAAGAAAGCTGTGAAAAATACGGCACAGAACACGAGCGTATTCCGCCCAAGACACCGAATAAAAACGCCCATATTGAATCATTTCATGCGATTTTAGAAAGCGACTGCCTGAGCAGGCACGAGTTTGTTAGTTATCAGGATGCGTATCAGGTTATTAGTGATTACATTCAGTTTTACAATAAACGCCGTATGCATGGCAGTTTATCTGACTTATCGCCTTTGGAATTTATCAATGAATTAGCAGCCGGCAAGGTTAAACCCTTTATTGTTAAGGTTTAGAAAGTATGTTTTTGGTGAGCCCCAGAGGTACCCGGGCTTGGCACTAGGCGCCGTAGGGTAGCCTTGATAGCACGTTAAAAGGGCTGTGGTACCATATATCACGACGGGCTGAACATGCTGCATGTTTTCGGAGCCGCCCGTCGGTAGCCTAACAACACCGCAGCCCTTAGGGCTGTCAAGGCCGCCGGCCTACCATTTAAAAAAACCTATTACCCCTACTTTGATGAAATTCTATGTAATTTGGAGATTGTGGGATACAGGCTCTAATAATAGGGGGTTAAACCGGTTAAACAACATTTTACCTATGCTTTTTATCCATACTGCTGCAATTTTGTAGCAGCATTTTCTTCCTATAGTCATGCCTCTAAAATATTCATAGTGCTGATAAGCGCTAAAATATTTTAAAGGAGCTTAACCATGACAAAAGAAGAAATTCTTAAAAAGTTGAAGTTTGACACCCAAATTAGGGAGCTGAGCCAAAACACTCAAGATGAGTATTACACAAAAGCCAAGCTTTTTCAGGATTATTACGACAAATCGGCAATAGAATTGGACTTCAACGATATCAAAAACTACCTGTATATGTAACCATTACTCCAGATGTAACAGTCGGAACAGTTGAATCTTTTATGTGGGTGAACCAGTAATTGAGGCATGTCCAGGGACACCGTTAGCGGAATGTACTTTCACGGTTAGTCAGAACATTTGTGTCTAGGTACCTTTGACGTTTTCTGGAACTGCTACAGCAACGCCATCAGGCATTGTTTGCGGCACGCCTGCAGTGGGAACCTGTACTGGTTGACTCAAACACAATGAGTGGAAGTATCCTGAACGCTTGACAAATTCACAGTGGAATGTCCAGCATCTGTTCATGAGACAATGTGCGTGCAAGCTGAAATAACCTTTACTTCAATGTTGAAATCGGAGAAATTTAATCTCTTTGCGTAGATAGATCACTGATTGGGGGCTCTGTTCCAAATCCATGTAAAGCGTTTCTTTTACAATAGCCCCTAATCATGTCTCTTGATAATCCAATGGCTTTTGCTATTTCTTTATACCCAAAGCCCTGATAGCGCAGTTTTATAATTTTTTGCGTTCATTTGTCATAAATTATATCCCCCCTAAGTGCGCACGTTGTGCGCTTCATATATATTTCGTAAGAAATCATCGCTCCTGCATTGCGATGTAAGACAACCGACTAACCTCATGCGAAAGCCTCTGGGGGACAACAGCATGTCGGTAAAGTCAGGATTAGACAACAAATGCTGTCGAGTGGTCTGGCGAGTCAGACCATATATGGTAAAGCCTGTGGGCTACTTCCGGGTCTGTGGCCGTGGTACCTGCCGGACGTAAACACCGGTATCAATAGGTATGCCCAATATTTTAGGGATTGGGTATAAGCAAGCCTATTGACGCACCTGCGGTAAGCAGGGTAACGACCAACCGGATACCTACGTATGGAGACACTATATGAAGCTGTCAAACGTGACCTGCCTAAGTGCCGCTCTCGGCATATGCCAGAGAGCCCTAACAGTAGCCCAACGGCCTTCTGTAATGGAAGGCACATGGTGAAGGGGGGCAGTATTCCAAGTTCCAATCTCGGAAGGAGTTGTTTTGAATGAAGCAATCAAAACTCATCGAAAGACGGGAAGGTTATCGCCGTCGGAACAATGCCGACCATTGCTATATCAACGGTACCTTTACCGGTTGTTCTACAACAGAGACTTGTACATCATCGCCTATAACTCCGTAAAGTCCAACGATGGAGCGGAGACCTCCGGCGCCGATGGTACCTCCCTGCATGGCTTCTGCGAGGAATGGATTACGGAGCTTATCGCTTCCATGCGCGACGAGTCCTACCAGCCGCGGCCAAACAGAACAACGATGATACCTAAAAGCAATGGTAAAATGCGTAAGCTTAGCTTTCCAAACGGAAAGGACAAGCTCGTTCAGGAGGCAGTCCCCATTATCCTGGAGTGCATCTACGAACCCACCTTCTCTAACCAAGGTGCTTTAAAGTCTACTCTTTTTAGAAATAAATATTTCTCTTCCGGTTGAAAGCCAGAATCAGGTAACGAGTCAGTTTGCAACTTCTTTGTCTGCTCTGCTCACTACTAGTACCGATAACAAGGATACGGTCGGTAACTGATGACATTATAACTGCACCAGATTTAGCTAGTATAAAACCTTTACTGACGTGACAATGGAGAGCTTTGAAAGCAATGCATTAATTTGATAAAATAGATAAATACCATATCATTGTTTATTTACCAGATAAAAAACATAATGCAGAGGAAACTAATGCTTAAATTATTAAGAGGTAGCTATCCTTATGGATTGCTGTTTGTTATACTATCTGCTATTTCATGGGGACTCGCTGGAGGATTTGCAAGCTTATTAATGTCAAAAGAATGGGACCCAATTGTAATTGCAAACTATCAAGGAATTATTGGCTTAATTTTAATATTTGGTTGGTTAATATTTAATAAAAATGAGAAAAAAATAAGTTTGTCGCTAGTAGCGTGGTCCATTTTGGCAGGAATAGGGCTTTCTGGAGGCTGGGGTTTATATTTTGTCAGCATTTCAAATACAAATTTAGCCGTTGCAACAACTCTTGTTTATACTGCCCCGCTTTTTGTATTTTTTATCTCTGCTATTCTAAAAACAGAAAGAATCACAATTTATAAATTTTTAGCCTTAATTTTTATTAGTTTAGGAATTATCTTATTAACAGGTATACATAGAACCCAACTAACTGGCATACATCCTTGGGGGATTATCAGTGGATTGTTAGCAGGTTTATCATATGCAATCTTAATTTTTAGTCTTAAATATGGTTCTGAAAAAGGAAATCTTTTAATCATTTTAAATTTAGCTTTTTTGATAAATTCTTTGATTCTTATGATATTTGCTGATAAACAACAACTTATAGAAGTTTTACATTCTTATGATATTTGGTGGTTTATACTCTTAGGTTTCACAGGGGGAGGTCCATCTTTTATTTTATATGTAACCGGTTTAAAAAATGTCTCTCCGGCCGTTGCATCTATTGTTGCAATATTTGAACCTGTCACAGCTTCACTTTTCGGGGTTATTATTTTAAATGAATATTTGACAGCAGTACAAGCGATAGGAATGGTTATTATTTTACTTACAATTACAATTTTAAGCTACAGTTCTGTTAAGCACAATGAGAACAGCGTAAAGTCTGATGAGTAATGAGAAAGTTTAGGAATCTTTACCACTAACAGAATTTAATGTAAAAAGCAGCGTTGCATATTTTATGCACGCTGCCAGTGAGAAAATTTTAATTAATTTTACTTTTGTTTAGGTTCCCATTTGAAATTGTCCAATATTTGGTAGACAGCTGGAGCCTCATCCTTTAAGCCTTTTTTAACCATAGTAGCAATAAACTGTGTTTCTTTTCCTTGGATAATGTTCTTAGGATCGTCTAGATATTTTAGGTCCCACTTAGCAAACATCCAATGGGGTGTCCAACCTGTAATTACAATCCACTCATTATTGTCAATAGCTTTTTAAGTGCAGCAACCAGATAGAGGGCACTTTGAGAGTAACCCTGCTATCCCCGGCAAAACCTCATCGGGCGTTATGGGTACTCTTTAGTATTGCCAAATCTTCCTGCACAACCTTCTGGGCATCTTGCCCGCCAATGGTTTTGACTCCTTCCAGCCAAAGATTCACTACATGCAACCAATTCCTTGGCCACTATTTCCGGATCGCGTTTCTTCTTCCCGTATTACATGATCCACAATACTTATGGTCAAACTTATCGGCATATTTATTCAAGTATGCAAGGGATTTAACTCCAGCATTATAGCTGCTGTTGCACCACCTCCGGCTGAGGAGACAACTTGACCCGTACCCCTTTTGATGGACAGTAAGAACACGTAGTATACTAGAAATTGAAAGGGGCAAAAAATATGGCAAGGCAATACAGTACAGAATTTAAAATGGAAGCTATAAAACGAGTAGAAGCTTCCGAAGGATCAGTGGCTTCTGTTGCAAGGGAATTAGGTATAAAAATCAACACGCTACATGGTTGGTTAAAAAGATATCGTGAAAAGCCTGAAGGGCCATTCCCTGGTAGTGGTAAGTTAAGCCCAGATGATGAATTGATAAGAAAACTTGAGCGCCAGGTCCGGGATCTTCGAGAGGAAAATGAAATCTTAAAAAAGGCGGCAGCTTACTTCGCG
>NZ_FOOX01000044.1 GCF_900113335.1 Desulfotruncus arcticus DSM 17038 | reverse complement strand
TAATGGTTCTTGCGGCTTATAACGGTGGACGGGGTAACGTCAACAAGTGGATGGACGAAAAAAAGATATCCGGTAGCATTAAAGATATTCAAATGATCCCGTTTCCCGAAACAAAAAACTTCGTTGCCAAGGTGTTATGGAATTACAAAGTATACCAATGGCTTTACGCAAAATGAATGCACCATGCTAAATACAGCAGTAATAGCTAAACTTACACTATTGACAAACCTAGTCTGTCAACATATAATGTTATTTGCGTGAACGTTAAGTCGGAGTGGCGGAATCGGCAGACGCGTACGTTTGAGGGGCGTATGGGAGACCGTACGGGTTCAAGTCCCGTCTCCGACACCAAAGAAATGTCCATTTTAAAAGGCTTTTAGCGATTTTGCTAAAAGCCTTTTATTTTTATTTTCTAGTCGTTTTTGGTCCCAGATGTATGTGATCATACATCTTTATGCGTAGCACGGGGTAGGTCAGGCGCGTACACGATTTTGCGTACGCGGGGGTAGGTTAGGCGCATATTTCTTTCCGGTAAAAGGGGAGAGATTTATGATGAAAAGGAAAAGAAGAGTCAACCAGTTGGAGAACATCGAAGGTCAGGTGGTCAAGCTATCACCGGAGACCTGCCCCGAATTCGAGAAGGCGGAAAAGCTTTTTTACGCGGAACAAAAAAGCAAGAACCGCAGAGCTCGAACCATCGCCTGGCACCGTGAAAACATCAGGGCCTTTCACACATTCGCGCGATTGTACATCATGAACGGCGGGGACCCGTTTTCGCTTAAGAAGATTCTCGGTCATAACTGCTGGGAAATGGTTCACCGCGCTACGTGGACCTGTTTAGTTCCCAAGTTGCATCTCAACATCAAAAGGCAAGTCCCGTTGAACATCTGGACGACGAACTTTAATACCGTTTAACCAATCCACGGGTGATCTGCCTTTATACTTTTGATGCAAATCCTCGCGAAAGAGTTTAAGATAAAGCACCACCGTAGACATGCTGTTGTGTCCGAGCAGGTCACGTAAAACATAAGGGTCTCCGTCGCCCATCAAAAACATTTTGGCAAAAGTGTGCCGGAAGGTGTGAGGACTGGGCCGTACACCGGTGATACCGGTGACAAGCGCGTACTTTTTGATATTATCCTGGACGGTTCTGTGTTTAATCTGGTCGCCGTCCTGATTTAAGAGCAAGAAGTCCTCGCCTTGCCCCCGGGTCACCTGGAGGTGTTTTAACAGTTTTTTTCTGGTGTTTGAGCCGAAAAAGACGGTGGCGGTGGTGTCGAGAGATTCATGGCCAAGAATCCGGGCAACTTTCATCAGGTCCGCGCCGATAATGTAGAAATAGCCTATGATAAGGAAACCAATAAGTTACGGATTCAAGACGTTGATGATGGTGGTATGAGGGTTACAAAGAATAAAATTGGTGCTAGGGGTATTTTTAAATACTTTAACATTGGTGAGGTCAAAGGTAGTTTTGCAGCGGATTATAATGCTGATGACAATGCTGTCTATGTGGATTTGAATAAGAGGAAGTAAGATGAGCCCCTGTATTGTTGCAGGGGCTTTATTATTAAGAATTTTACAAAATTAATACAGCTATTTGCTCCTTCTATTTACTTAATTTAACTCTCCCGCCGGGAAGCACCTGCTCTGAGCTTACTAAGGGCGAGTCTAGTTTCTTAGCCTCAAAACACTCATTCTTTTTCTGGTTTTTTAGTACAATATGGTTAGCTCTTTGGCAACTGATATAGGGTTGTAGCCTACAATCGTTCAGCACCTATAAGGCCCGGTTTTTTATGATACCCGCCTGTAATTCAGGATTAGTGCTGCACTGCTTATTATAAGGCTTAAGCCACAACCCAGAAGCGTTGCACCTAAATGAAAGTGGTTGAAAACAATTCCGAATACACCAAAAGATACTGGCAAAGAGACATCTGCAATAATCGTACTGACGCTGAATACCCGGCCGGCCAGTTCGTTTGGGACATGAACCTGCAGCAAAGAACGCCAGTATATAGAAGCCACGGCGGCAGCCATGCCGATAAACAATAAAATTGCTATGTACGGCCAGCTAACTTCAATTTCATAGAGCTGCGCGATACCCAATAAGGAAAAGCATAGCCCCGCTGCAAGGATAACCTTAAATAATGTGATCCCATGCATGTTTTCAATCTTTCGCCGGCCAATTAAAACCGCCCCCAGGATCATCCCTAACCCCATTGCGGTCTCAAGGTAACCCAAGTTTCGGATGCCGTTTCCGGAAAGACTGTTGGCCACAAACGGCATGGCCACAACCAAACTCCCATAGAAAACGTGCATAACCCCAATAACCAGCAGAATTATAAAAACGGGTCTGCTATTGGATATGAATTTGAAGCCATCTTTAATATCCCGCAATAAATTGGTTTTGCTTCCATGCGCTCGTTCCGCTACTGACAAGACAATAAAACTTTCCAAGAGGGCGGATGCCATGTAAGACAAGCCATTTACAAGGAACACCGGCCCGAAACCAATCAGGCTTACAAACGTGGCCCCTAAAACCGGCCCTGTGACGGTGGCCACGCCGGTGATCATCTGGCTCAGAGAATTGGCCGTGGGAAGCACGTCCCTTTCGACTAATTGGGGGATAACAGCCATCACCGTAGGATTGAAGAAAGCAGATGACAGGGATATCACAACAGCAGCTAGATAAATGTGCCATATCTCCAGGCCTCCCGTCCAGAACAGCAATGTGACCACTAATACAGCACAGCCACGGAAAATATCCGCCGCAACGATGATGGCCTTGCGGTTCCACCTGTCAATGAACCTACCAGCAACCAGCCCGAACAATAATTCCGGCAGCACCGAGGCAACCAAGAAAAGGCCCATGGCAGTAGGTGAGTTTGTATTCTCAAGTACCCACCAGGCCAAGGCAATGGCGTAAAACTTATCCCCAAGTTGGGAAACCAATTGACCAGCCCATAGTAAAAAGAAGCTCCGGTTAATGAACATTGACATTTTTACACCTCCAAACGTTTAGATCGGGTTAATTATTGATTTTTATTTGATTGTTACTTGCTTTTTCATGCCGGCATAATTAAGCCCCCCTTCCCAGGTAAAAAAATGACCAAGTGGCCGCCGCACGGAAAGCGGTAACCCCTTGGTTAGAACTGACTGAAAAGCACTTATGTCATTGTAACCCGGCCTTATGTCAGATCGGAGTTTTTAACGTATCATAATGTTTCTATCAATGCAAGTCTTATTTTAAAAAACTTATACAGGCTGCGTTGAACAGAGCGCCCGCTTTTTTTCTAACATTAGTGAACGCACCCCCACCTTCGCAGATCTCAGGAAGGGGCTTCCTGGTTCATAGTGGGATGCACCCATCCCAGCTCCCCAGGCATTTGCCGTGGTTCCCTCGGTATAGAATATCTACAATCTAAGAAGCTCGTTTTTCTAAGACTAATGCTGAGTTGTGGTCACGGTCCAATACAAGGCCACAGTTATGACACCGATGTACCCGTTGGGCCAGGTCTTTCCTTACGATGGCACTACACCGGCTGCACTCCTGGGAAGAGTTGTAGGCTATAACTCTTTCAAACTCCCGACCGGCACTCTCAGCCTTGTACGTGATCATAGAAAAGAGATAGCCCCAGCCTGCATCAGCAATGCTTTTTGCCAGGTGGTGGTTTTTCAGCATGTTTTGGATTTTGAGGTCTTCCGCCACAATTTTGCCGTACTTCCAGACAAGTTGACTGGATACCTGGTGCAAGTAGTTATGGCGCTGATGTCGTATTTTCTCATGGATTGTAACAATTTAGATATCAATTTCACAAGGTTACTTAATATTCACCGCATAAGTTTTGCTATAGCATTGAGCTATTATTGAATCTTTATTGGTATACAATGCTTATTTTTAATGTTAATTTTTTGGTTTATCTGTAGAGATTTATGTATTCAAAATAAAAACTCCGGTGCTAAGCCCGGAGCAGAAGTTTTCAGTTTGTATAAACTTATTTATCATTAACCATTTGGGGTCAAGTTATATTTTATTTATTTAAACTAAATCCAGGTGCAGTGTAAACGACTTCACCTGCTATTACTGTCATTTGTGCATTAATATCTTTAAGTTCATTGTCAGGACAATTCATATAATCCCTATCAATGATAACAAAGTCAGCATGTTTACCGCTTTCAATAGAACCAATATCATTTTCTTCAAATTGTGCATAAGCTCCCCAAATAGTGTAAGCGCGAAGAGCTTCTTCTTTTGTTAGACATTCATCAGGATACCAGCCTCCCGCAGGTTCACCGTCACGGTCCATCCTAGTTATTGCTGCATAAAGTCCATGGTAAGGGTTAACTAGTTCGACGGGTGCATCAGTACCATTGGGGATAATAGATCCTGAATCAATCATTTTACGCCATGCATAAGCACCTTTTATACGTTCAGGACCAACTCTATCTTCTGCCATGTTTTTGTCGGAAGTAGCGTGGACAAACTGCATAGAAGGTATAACCCCTAGTTTAGCGAAACGAGGGATGTCTTCTAACGCTACAACCTGAGAATGTTCGATAGCAAAACGGTGGTCTTTTAGTCCCAATTCATTTATTACTTTTTCGTAAGCGTTAAGGATTTGGTGATTAGCGGCATCGCCAATGCAGTGTGTATTAACTTGGAAACCTGCCTCGGCTGCTTCTTTTACTAATGTATACGCCTCTTCATCTGTCATTCTAGGATCACCAGTGTGGCCCGGTTGATCACTATAATCCTCAAGCATCCATGCGCTTCGTGCACCTAATGAACCGTCCGCCATCAGTTTTAATGAACTGATGTTGTAACGGTCATTATATAGATTAGTACGCTCTTCTACTGGTTGATTATAGTACTCTGATGCAGAATCGGATGATACCATTTGATATACCCTAATTTTTAAATCTCCTGACGAATATAAATCTTTCATTTGATTAATAGTGGTCGATCCAGAACCTGCATCTCGGACACTAGTGATACCATAGGAAAGAGCCAATTGCAGAATTCAAAATTTTAAACTGACATAAAAAAGAGAATATCATACTAAAGCATAGGTTTACCAAAATTAACCTATTTATTTGAAGTAAAGATGGAATTGAACAAATTAACTCTAAAAAAGAGTAGAAATCACCCCAATTAACAGACACAAAAAAGCAAAGCAAATATTAAATCATTGCTACTAAGCTACATTTGGTAATGCTTTATCTTTAAGCTGAACAATGGTTCCAGCAAGAAACGTAATCAGACAAATCATGATATCGTTAAAAGCTTTGTCAATCCCCCGTTTAGTA
>NZ_FOOX01000045.1 GCF_900113335.1 Desulfotruncus arcticus DSM 17038 | reverse complement strand
TGGATTATTCAAAAATCGATAAACTACATTTTTACCGGGCAGATCTTCTTTTTTAGAACTCTGAAGCAATCTAAACCAATTTTTATTTTCAAAAACCATCGAGAAAACCAAACAAAAAACTGTTAGACAAGAGAATCCCAATCCTTTAACTATGCCAGCTTTACGTAAGTAATTTGATATTTTTAATTCTAAAAACGTAGATTGGAGACTTTTTGGCAGTTGCTTAACCCCTGCGTTTTTTATTATCATGATCATGGACACCTTCCTTGGTCTGGTAATTTTGGTTTTTGGCAATTCCATTTTACCAAAAGGATTGGTGTCTTTTCTATTTTTTCTCATTGATTGTCAAGGGCTATTTTATTTTCCAGCAAGGCCGCTTAAATGTTGGGATTAAGGTTGTTTTGCAAGTGGGAAAGTTGAGTAAAAGATTTTTATGAAAAAATAATAAATAATTTTAAATAATGAGAAGAAAATCCAAAAGTAAGCTATGCGCGCAATCAAATGGTAATGGCTTTACATTGAAAAAACGGTGTTATAACACTTTTCGGTGCTCGGGTCGGTTTTGGCCCTGGCTCGTCGCCACTCCCAAAACCTTCCAGAAGGGGTCTGTCCCTTGTTGCGTTAATACGCTAAAGTAATGAATTAAAAAAACTAGCTTTACGTTCTACCAACGGAGAAAGTCGAAGAAAAGGTTTTTCATTTCCATAACGTTCGTTATCGGGACCCTCTATTAAGATATAGGCAAAAGGGATAAGTTTAAAGATGCAAAGGGTATATATATTGACTGTAAAATAAAGTGTATTAAACCAAATCCTCTTGATGTCGGGTAAGGATGGTGTCAATATATGTCAGTACTTCACTAATTCCAATTTCATACGATGGTAATACATTTTCTTCAATATGCTTGTGATGGGGGTATGTTTTTATTTCTTTGTGATGAGGAGCATTATCCCATCTAACTATTAATTTCGTGTCTTCTTCCTGCCAGTGATAGGAATAACTATAGTCTTCTTCAGAGACATATTCTCGTAATGAAAAGAATTATGTTGTTGATTACCTCAACCTTCACTCTAATATAGTAAAAGTTGTTTCCTTGTTTAAAGTCTTGTATCTCGTAAGATTTTATTACTCTGGACTCATTTAGTAATTGTAATATCTTTAGCATGTGCTATTTCACCAATTTTTTCTTTGATTTCATCGAACTTGTTCTGATATGCTTTCCATTCAATATAGTCGTCCCATAGCTTGAAATTTTCAGGCTGTTGCTTTATTTTTTTCTCAAAGTTTATAAAGTTACAATCATATTTGTTTTCTAGCAGTTTTATTCTTTCCTTAATTAGGTACCATTTCAGAAATGAGCTTTAGTTTTTTATATTCCTTAACTTCATCTATTAAAATTTCTATAGTTTCCAATGGTTTATTCTCCTTTTTATAGATAATAATTCATGTAGCGTTCATAGCATTCTGCCCGGTAATTTTGGCCAACTTTCAAGAATATTGTATAGTAATTGATTTCAGATGCGTTACATATTTTACCATCTTTCAATATGATTTTAGCACAGCTGAAAGATTTAAATCAATACTAATTCAACTCAAATCCTAAATCAAGTTTGTTTGAGAGGATTTCGAAAGTGCCCGGTCGGTTCTAGCCTTTTGCGTCAAACCCAGAACTAGGGGACAGTCCGAAAGCGCCGGGATAAACCGGCATAGAGTAGGGGATGAAAGAGCCCCACGTGAAAGGAATAGCTGCACCATCACGACCCCGAGTCATGCGCGGGCAGCCGTGAGGCTGCACGTGAAGCGTTGACAGGGGGAAACGCAGGCCAGCTATAGAGCTCCGCAATCACCCATCCGGGGTGCCGACCTCGAGAACCGGGAGATCTCAGCGGCACCCGCTGGCAGATTAGCTGACGGGTCGGTTAGGGAAGGTCCGTGGCCGTAATCCTGACGTGTACGCTACTGAGAAGTCAGACACCGGTACAGTACCAAAGAAAGCGCCGAACAAAATTGTTATAACAATGGCGGAGGCGCCGGAGGGAAGGCCGGTGACCAAGGGAAATTCTGAAAAGACGATTGCGAACTGTACGCAGGGACAGGGGTAAGCATTGATCGGACTTGACAGAATACGCGAAGCAGCAAGGAGGCTTCGCGTCATAAACTCAAGGTAGGAGTCGTATGAGGTAATTCCTCACGTACGGATCTGTGCGGGGGGGGGGGGCGGTAACGGGCATTCCTACCGTGATTTACTTTCGTTAATAGTTTAATTAATTAAAACATTTTATTAAACCTTCCTTGGCTAAATCGTCTTAGTAGGTTTTTATTACATATTGCTCATTATTAACATGAATTCCACAAGTTTATATATTGAAATATTTCAATTATTTATTGGAATCTGTGTTTACCTGAATATATTTTTGAGTTATTAAATTAGCAAGAGTAAGAAGTAAGAAGTAAGGAAAAGGTGGTTGTAATGAAAGAAAAACTAGAAAGTCGTCTACCAATAACCCAACTCATAACTCATAATATGGCTAAGATAACAAGCAAGGGACAGGTTACAATACCTAAATTCGTTCGAGAAGCTTTAAAAATCAGTGAGGGTGATGAAATCGTTTTTGAGCTTCAAGGTGATAAGGTAAATATTCGCAGGATGACCGCCATTGATACCCTGGCTGCAACCATAGGTCCTAAATTACGTAAAGAATTTCCCACCCCTGAGGAACTTGAAAAGTATTTAAAGAACAACCGCCATGAATTATTCGGAAGGATTTACGGCAGTGATAAAAGTAGCGATTGATACCAATATCCTTTTTTCATCTTATGTGTTTGGGGGCAATCCAAGAAAACTTTTTAGGTTAGCTGAAGATCGTAAAATAAGTTTGGGTATACCAAAATATTGTATTTTGGAGATAGAATCTGTTTTTAAAGATAAATTAGGTCAGGAAGCCGATAAATATTTTCAGTTGCTGGAAGAATGGGTTGATACTTATGCTGGAAGGATAAGTAATCCCAGAAATAAAATAGTTAATCAATACAAAAACTGCACTAACGACATTTGGGATTTACCGGTGTTGGCCTCTGTTGTTCTGTGGGAACCTGATTTTTTTGTGACAGGTAATCATCGGTCTTTTAATAAAAGTAAGGTTGAGCTTTATGTAAAAATAGTTACTGTTTCTGAAATGCTGAATATTTTAGAATCAGTACATATGGTGATTCAGTAATTTCCTGTCTGGATACGTTCGGCTAATCCTCCCATATGGGGTCTGTCCCCCGTTGCGTTAATACGCTAAAGTAACGAATTAAAAAAATTAGCTTTTCCTTGCCAACGGAGAAAACCCGAAGAAGAGGTTTTTCGTTTCCATATCACATATTATCGGGATTTGAGATGATCATGTGCCGGGAATATTAACGCAAAGAAGAACAGACCCTTTTGGGGAATTATTGGGGAATTTAGGAAGGTAGGCTAGACCTTTCGAAATTTCCTCGAGTAAAAAAGAAAAACCGGTTTGACCGGTATTGTTTTAGGTTAGTTTTTTTCTTTTGTTGGAAATGCATTTAACGCTTCAGTAAATTCGTCAATGCTCTTAGTTTTTAAAGCACGCCTAAGTAGCGCTTTAAGAATATCCATATTCTGAATGCCATGCAACCTTTCCTGTACGTCATCCGGGCAAGACCCGGTGTTTTCCTTTAAGGCGTCTGTAATGGCCTCTACCCATCCTTTTTGTATCCCTTTCTTTAATCCATTTGTCACGAATTCCGTCAAATAAAGGCGATGCTTCCATTTTGCTCACCTCGATCATTTTTAGTATAAGTTCCCTGGCAAACCGCAATGACGAGAAGATGGCCAAGCCCAGATACAGGTCGGGTTGCATTTGAGTGGGCAATTCTTCTACACGCCTGGCGCATTCAGCCAGCACTTCCTCGTCCGCTATGTGATGGCGCATTAGCGGTACTAGTGGAATAATCCCCGCCAGTCCGCGTTTTAAATGTTTTTTGCAAGAGCTTTTTGGAGAAAGTTGCAAGTAATTTTTCCATAGTATTGCATCTCCATTTTCCACAATGTTGCAGGTTCTCTTTCCCCGCCATGTTCTACAGGGAAAGAGAAGACTTGCAGGCATTTGTTACCTGAATTAATTAAAAAGACAGTGATTCGGTTAAGTATTCAATCCGCCGTTCTGCTATTCTGGAAGATTCCAGACCGTGGTCTGAAAGCATTTGTTCCAATTCGGCAACATATTCCTTAAGATCACGTGCCTCGCAGGATTTTTCAATATACAGATTCTTAAGGTGCTCACGCTCTTCCTGCCAGCGTTCGGACGGGCTTTTTACTGTGACATCCAGTTCCCCGGCCTCATAATCACGAATATCCCGCCGGATGTTAGTTAGCATAAAGATCCTGTTCGGTGAATTCATACGGAAACGGCTCTTCTGCATATTTCACGAGCAGATACCGCTTAAGGTCATTGGGAAAAGACCTCCTGTATGTATGTTCAAGTTCTCTGATAATTGTTTTGTTTATGGTCATATCATTGACCCTCCTTCTTATCTGTTGACGCTATTGAGCGGTAAAGGTCATTGATACTGGACTCCCTTAACCGGTTGTTCTCTCCCGGAAACAGGAGAAGATAGCAGTGGTGCATGAGTCTGCCTACAAGGGCAACAGTCATCTGCTCATCATAGAGTACATTGACCCACCTGGAAAACTCCAGGTTCGTGTTCAGTATGATGGACTTGTGCTCATGTATCTCGGAGAGATAGTCAAAGAGCAACTGGGCACCGGTACGGTCGTATGGTACGTAGCCCCACTCGTCCAGTATAATGACAGATGCTTTATTCAGTTTTTTCAACAGCGTCCCCAGTGTGCCGGCCTTCTTGGCTTCCGAAAGCTG
>NZ_FOOX01000043.1 GCF_900113335.1 Desulfotruncus arcticus DSM 17038 | reverse complement strand
CAGCTTTCGGAAGCCAAGAAGGCCGGCACACTGGGGACGCTGTTGAAAAAACTGAATAAAGCATCTGTCATTATACTGGACGAGTGGGGCTACGTACCATACGACCGTACCGGTGCCCAGTTGCTCTTTGACTATCTCTCCGAGATACATGAGCACAAGTCCATCATATTGAACACGAACCTGGAGTTTTCCAGGTGGGTCAATGTACTCTATGATGAGCAGATGACTGTTGCCCTTGTAGGCAGACTTATGCACCACTGCTATCTTCTCCTGTTTCCGGGAGAGAACAACCGGTTAAGGGAGTCCAGTATCAATGACCTTTACCGCTCAATAGCGTCAACAGATAAGAAGGAGGGTCAATGATATGACCATAAACAAAACAATTATCAGAGAACTTGAACATACATACAGGAGGTCTTTTCCCAATGACCTTAAGCGGTATCTGCTCGTGAAATATGCAGAAGAGCCGTTTCCGTATGAATTCACCGAACAGGATCTTTATGCTAACATCCGGCGGGATATTAGTGATTATGAGGCCGGGGAACTGGATGTCACAGTAAAAAGCCCGTCCGAACGCTGGCAGGAAGAGCGTGAGCACCTTAAGAATCTGTATATTGAAAAATCCTGCGAGGCACGTGATCTTAAGGAATATGTTGCCGAATTGGAACAAATGCTTTCAGACCACGGTCTGGAATCTTCCAGAATAGCAGAACGGCGGATTGAATACTTAACCGAATCACTTTCTTTTTAATTAATTCAGGTAACAAATGCCTGCAAGTCTTCTCTTTCCCTGTAGAACATGGCGGGGAAAGAGAACCTGCAACATTGTGGAAAATGGAGATGCAATACTATGGAAAAATTACTTGCAACTTTCTCCAAAAAACTCTTGCAAAAAACACTAATCAGGTTTGGGTTGCCGATATTACATATATCGCAACGGATGAAGGGTGGTTGTACCTTGCGGCTTGTGTCTATTTTAACGGGGCAAGCTCAATATTTTTTATTAAATAATGTAGTTCTTTAAGCAATTAGCTTAATCCTTTTTTGGCAAATGATGTTTTCAGTGTTAATATACTTTATACTTAAGGTAGTAATGGCTTTGTGAGGTGATTCCATAACATTAAGTTTTGAGGAGCTTAAACAAGCTATTTAGCGTACCAAACTAGTTACTATGCAATAGAATAATTTTGGTAGTATAAATTCTTCTAGCTCCCATTCTAACACCAATGCCCGGATTATAATCCGGGCATCATTCTTACATATTTAGAATCATTTTTCTTTGCTGTAATCCAGTAGTTATGCAATTTCAGGATAATATCCCCAATTCCACAACTTAAATTCTAAAGAATTTGGCCATAATTTATCAGTCAGACTGGCAAAACGCTCGGTTACCGTGTCAAAATAAACTTGGATCTGATCTGCTGGTTGCAACAGCGGATCCAACAACCGGCGTTGAATAAGTAGTTGTAAAGCATTGTATCTACATCTATTGCTATTTATGGTAAGAGAAGTGACTCCAATGCTGTTAATACTTGATATATTTCTATACATATTCCATCAAAATCAATTTCCTCATCCTTATTTAGGTCTATGTGCCAATAATGATTTGCATATATCTCAGATACTCTTTTATTATTATCCAAATCTGTCAACATTGACCACCTTAATAATGGTCTGTTACTATGTTCCATAACACTGTCAAATACATTTGACAGCGCTTTTTCAATATAATCAATTATTTTTATATCACTCATGTCAAAATAGTAATTAATTTCTAACTCAATAAATGGTTCTGGTTCTAGCTCATCATGAAGGCAAGATTCAGTTTCATTATGATACAAAGAACAGTTACCTCCATAAACTGATTCAGATGTCAAGAGGCTATCCCACTCAAAGCTAATTTCTGCTCTTATCTTTCCATCCTTAGCATCTCTTGTTTTACATATATTGATATACTCACGATTGCAGCTTCGAAGCTCTATTTTTTCCTGAATAAGATATGGATCCAAGTTAGCGTTAATTATAGAATCATTCAACCTAGCAACAATATCTTCATATTTTAACATAATATTTCACCTCTTATCATTGTTAATGGTTTACGTGAACTACCCCTTCCTGAGTTGAACGAAGGGAGGGGTAGTTCACCTTGGTAAATTCTCATATAACTTTCTTTTTGTACCCTTATGTTACACCGATCCACGACCTTAATCCACCTATTAGCCTTGGCATCTGATGTGAATTATACTTTATGGTGTTTTGTTGGTACGATTTCCAGTTTAAGATCTAATGCATCAAGTGTTTTTAAAACGGTAACGAAATTTCCGATACGCGCCCTTTCCAACCTAGATACCTGGGCCTGGGTCAAACGTGCTTTACGTGCAAGGGTTCCTTGACTCCAGCCGCGTCTAGTTCGTTCGGCAATAATAGCCCTAGCTATCTGATAACGAGGCTCATCTTTAAGCATTTCTTCGATGATTTGCGGTCTGCTTTCAAGGCGTTCGGCAATTTCGTTCATGGTGACAAATTTAGTCATCTATTTTTCCTCCTATCGTTTGCAAAAACTCATGGAGAATGTTCTCAGCTTTGCGTATTTCCGATTGCGGCACTTTGCTTGAAGTTTTTCGGAAGCAATTTGTCAGTAAAAACTTATCACATAAAACTGAAAAGAATAATGTCCGTTCATTGTATCGAGCAAATTTTGTCCGTAATTCCCATAGTTTTTCATTGCTATCCCATATACGATGAATATATCTGTCAGGTAACATAAGGCCAAATTCATTCAGCAACATGATGTCGTGAAGTATTTTAGCTGATACTTTTGGTTGGGTGTGATTTATGATATATTGTGCAACTTCTTCGGTCATAACGATTCTGGAGCATCGAGATAACCTTTCCAACAAATCTTTTTTGGTAATTCGGGCCATTATTTTCCACTCCCAAGTTTTATTATATCAAAATTGATATAATCGGTCAAACAAGTCAACCCATCTAGTCCGTAAATAGATAAAAATCTTGTATTTATGCGGTTTATGTGGTCACCGTGGCTGACCATGCCAGGCCCCGGTGCAGTAGCCGGCACCAGCATGGTCAGCAAAACTAAGCTTCATTTTTCTCTTATTTGCAACGTTTTTAACTCTTTATATATTTTTATCCCTAGCTGTAGAAATCCAATTCCTTTTCCTTACAAATATTTACCATTTTTTTGACACATGCTTAAGTCGAAATATCCTATATGAGCACTTTTAAACGGTATGTTTAATTTTTTAGCAAGCCATTTATACGCTTGTGTCCTACTGATTCCTGCTGATCTCTGGATACTATCAAATGCAAAATATGCTTTTTTCCTATACTCCCTTAATTCTTTATTTGCCAAGGTTCCACGTGGCCATGTCGTTCCTTGATGAGTTCCAACATAGGCATCACATTCCGGGTAATTCACACATACATAAAACATTCCATAACTTCTACCATAGATTATCTTACTATCTATTAGTTTTGAACTTGCTCCACAATAAGGGCACTTTAACTTAATTTTATCTTCCGGTATTTCCCAATTAACTAAACCAAAATACTTATTTGTCATTATTTTCAGTGTTTTTAAGGCGCACCAATATATTTGACTCATTTCTAAGCCGTCGGCAGCAACCTCTCGTAAAAATTCTTGAACTTCCTCTGGTTTTACTCTACATATGAGGAACTTTGTAGTATTACGTTTCTTAGCTAAGTATTCAGCAAATTGCATACAAATATCCTTATAATTATCCCGTGCTTCTGATTTATTACGGCTTATAGCAAATAGTTCTTTAACTTGTCGGAAGATCGTTTTCACTTTTGACACTACTAATCTTCCTCCCAAAATATAGAGTTATTTGTCTTTGCTATAGTCAATATACCAATCTAAAACCTCACCCCGGTTGTGTCCTAAAATTTTACTTACCTTTACCCGGGCCTTATCCCTGTCCATCCCTTTCTCCCTAAATTCATAATATTTTTTACTGGCCCAGGTAGCCCTTAAATTATGAACCCTATGCTGACCCAACCCGTTTACCGTACATGCTTTTTCAAAACTACTCCAGATATTTTTACACCGATTTTCCCATTTCCTTCCCGGCACCTCAAAAACCAAGTCTTTATCACCTTTATTAGAGCAAATATTTTTCAACTCTAATAAATAAGGTTTAGTAACAGGTACCCAGCGATCTCTCTTCCCTTTGGCACCATACTTTACATGGATTAAACCATTTTCAAAATCAATGTCTCGTACCTGTAATTTAGCACACTCTTTTTCCCGTAATCCTAACTCAGACATACCACGAATAGCTACACCATACTTATCTCCATTTTTTTGCTGCCAAACATGCTGCATAATTTTAGTCATTTCTTCCTCAGAGTAAACCCTGTAACCTTCCCGGCTATCCAATCTTTCCTGTTTACCCACGGGTATTTTTTGGCCGGCTGCCCTAGCTCGATTTATCATTCCCCGCAAATCATCCGGCACAATTCTAATCTCCCCGCCAAACCGATTTTCCACGGCATCTGAAAATTTTCGCAATGCTGAAGCAACCCCTTGAATATCTTTAACCCCACGATTTAATAAATCCTTAAAAAAAACCTTTCCGGCCTCCTGGTGGTTATATGAATTTATATATTTATGCCCGAAACCGTTCTCATCCGCAAATTTTATATACCGTTCAGCTGCATTGAGCGTATTTTTATACCATTTTGCTGAATGAACGTATTTGGTCTTAGCTGTCAATACCTTTTCTCCTTTCGCTCGGGCCTCCGCCCGGTACTCCTGCTTGGCCTGGTGTTTTGAAGTGCCCTGTTTTGTAATGCTATTTAAGGCCATCTCAATTTGCTTTTTTCGGCTTGGCGCCGACCTACTACCCATAAAACCCCCCCCGCTACTGATTTTTACCCGTGCCTCCGGGACACTACCGGTCCCGGAGGTCCTCAAATAAGCTACCACCTAATAAGCCCCTTACCGGGGCTTTGACAACTGCCCTTACCAGGGCAGAATTCACTTTGTTTCCTGATTTCTTCTGACGATCTTGCGTTACTACCGTAATGCAAAAAACCCTACCGGTACCCATGCCCTTTTGGCCTACCGGCAAATCGGCTCCAGCTTGCCACTACCGCTGGCAGGCTGGAGAAGGAAGAAACCCCAGCGCACTCTTCCGCGTGCGCTGGGGTTTCTTCCTTCTCCAACTACCGTCGTCGTCGGAAATTCAGCCGCCACGCGGCTTTCAAGTTTTGCTATGTTTTTTCTCTACCAAAAAACAACATAGCAAAGCTGGCTTCTGCCGAAGCCTTTTTAAAAACCCTGCTTTCGCAGGTTTTTATTCGGGTGATCTCCGACACCCGGGACCGGCGGGCGGCGAATAGTGAGACCCCATCTTAAACCGTGTCCCTTTAAACGACCTCCATCACTACCGTGATGGCGCGTATATGGCGCGGGACCCTATGACGCCGTTGGTCCGGATGGCTTATGCCATCCCCGGATTATTAGCAGTTACCACTGCCACGGGTTCTAACGAACCCTCCGACTAACCTGGTATCTACCAAGTGAAAATTAAACGGCAACTTCGTTGCCCATTGATCACTATGATCACTTTCCCCTTTCGGAGTGGCCCGGCTTACGCCAGGCCAGTTAACTTACAATT
>NZ_FOOX01000042.1 GCF_900113335.1 Desulfotruncus arcticus DSM 17038 | reverse complement strand
TTACCGTTTCCAGTGGGTTGCCTTCCGTTTGGCGTAAAATGTGCAGTGAGGAAGCCAGTACTTCGGTTTCCTTTTCGCCGCCGGCAAGGCAGACGGTTACGCAACCGGCACAGCCAACCAGCAGAACTTTTTTACAGTCGCTAATCATTGCTGCAATGTCTTTGACGGGTTTTTGTTGGGCGATAATCAAGCTGCGCCACCTTCTTTCTTGGCATTCTTATTTAGTGGGCTTGGTCCAAGCTGTAAAACGCGATCAGTCATTTCATTGACAATTGCAGCAAAGCGCTGTCCATCGGAAGCCGGCAGGTTATAGAACTCGAGTCGTTCACTGCCAAAGCCGATCTCGTCAAGAATTTTCTTAACCTGATGCACACGTTTTTTCGCGCGGATATTACCCTTAAGGAAGTGACAATCACCCTCCATACAGCCGGCAACAATCACACCGTCTGCGCCGTCTTCAATGGTTTTTAGAAGCACCCGGTGTTCAATGGTGCCTGAACAGGGCATTTCAATAATTCTTACGTTTGGGGCATACTGCAGTCTCATCGAACCTGCCAGGTCCGCAGCTGAGTAAGCTCAGTAACGGCAGCAAAAAGCAACAACTTTGGGCTCAAATTCTGCCATTTTAAAGCACCTCCTCAAATAAACCATCTACCATTTTGATGAGCATGTTATCGTTATAACCCTGCAGGGTAATGGCTTTATTGGGACACTCACCGGCACACGTTCCGCAACCTTGACAAAGTACAGGTTCGATTGCGGCAACGTTATGCTTAATCATAGGTACATTAAATGGACACAGCCTTACACAGGTTAAGCAAGCTGCGCATTTTTCAGGATCTACAACAGCAACCAGACCGAGCGACTCTAAGTTGTCCTTGCTCAGGGTAGTTGCAGCACGTCCCGCGGCTGCTTTGGCCTGGGCGATATTCTCTTCCAGATTTTTAGGTCCGTGAGCAATACCGGCCATAAATATACCTTCTGAGGCAAAGTCCACCGGACGGAGTTTCATATGGGCTTCCAGGAAGAATCCGTCGGCATTTGTTGGGACTTTGTATAACTGACTTAACTTAATATTATCTTCCGGCGGCAGTATAGCCGCTGCAAGTCCTACCAGGTCCGCGTCAATAACAATGTCCTGGTCAAGCACATGGTCTTTGATCGTAACCGTAATCCCCTGTCCATCCTTTTCAACGCGTGGTTTATGGTCAACGTCATACCGGATAAAGATAATACCTTTCGCTCTTGCTTCCCGGTACATATCTTCCAATAAGCCATAGGTTCTAATATCGCGGTAAAGGATAAACACATTTGCCTTGGGATTGGCATTCTTACACTGAATTGCCAGCTGAATGGATTTGGAACAGCATACCCTGCTGCAATATGGCCGCTCAGGTTCGCGTGATCCTACACAATTAATTAATACAATATTTTTGGCATCTTCCACTTTGCCATCTTTAATGACATCTTCCATTTCCAAAAGAGTCATTACCCTCTCATCTTGGCCGTACAGGTATTCCTGAGGTTTGTATTCACGCCCGCCCACGGCTACTATAGTAACGCCATGCTGAATTTCAGTACCGTCAGTTAACATAGTATTAAAGTTGCCGTGGTGACCTGAAGCGTCTTTAATCTCTGCTGATTTATACACCGATACCAGAGGATGACTTTCAACCTGATCAATTAGATCATTAACGAAAGGCTGAATCTCTTCCCCTTTGAATCCTGTGGTAATGCGTTTGCTTAAACCACCAAGCTCAGTTGATTTTTCCAGCAGGTTAACTTGATAGCCCATTTCGGCGAGGTTTAGAGAGCTAACCATACCGGTTAACCCGCCGCCGATAACCAGAGCAGACTTAATTACGTTTATGGAATCCTGCTTAATTGGTTTTAAAAGCGCAGCTTTGGCAACTGCCATCTTAACCAGGTCAATGGCTTTTTGGGTTGCTTTATCAGGTTCGTGCATATGTACCCACGAACACTGATCACGAATATTAGCCATTTCAAATAAAAACTTGTTTAACCCGGCCTCTCTTAACGTCTCCTGGAACAGCGGTTTATGAGTTCTGGGACTGCACGAGGCTACAATTACACGGTTTAAATGATATTCTTCGATAGCTTCCTTAATTTTAGCCTGAGTATCCTGCGAACATGTATAAAGGTTATCTTCAGCGTGCACAACATAAGGTAATCTTTGGGCAACTTCAACCACCTCGGGAACCCTGACCACTCCACCGATGTTAATGCCGCAGTTGCAAATAAAAACGCCGATTCTCGGTTCTTCACCGGTTACGTCCCGCTCAGGTGGAAAGACCTGCTGCTTAATTAATGTTCCTCGCACATCACCGAGCAGGCTTTCTGCAGCACTGGCTGCAGCGCTTGCCTGCAGTACTGTTTCAGGAATATCCTTTGGCCCGCTAAAAGCCCCGGCTGTAAATATGCCAGGTTTGGAAGTGTTTACTCCTGTCAATGGCGCTAGCTCGGCAAAACCATATTGATTAATATCCAATTCTAATTTACTGCCTAACTCTGTTGCTTGCTTCGACGGCTCAAGGCCTACAGAAAGCACAACCAGATCGAACTCTTCAGTAAATACAGTGCCATGTTCGTCAGAGTAGCGAATAATCAGATTTTTGCTGTCATCGCTTGACTCTTCTACTGCAAAAATACGTGAGCGGACAAAGTTTACGCCATGTTCTTTTTCCGCTCTTTGGTAGTACTTTTCAAAGTCCTTACCAAAGCACCTCATATCCATCATGAAGATGGTGGTATTTAGTTCATGGTGGCTGTGTTCTTTCGCGATAACAGCTTCTTTAATCGCATACATGCAGCAAACTGAAGAGCAGTAGCCGTGACTTTCCCTGACATTCCTTGACCCAACGCACTGAATCCAGGCTATTTTGCGCGGTTCTTGATTGTCATAAGGTCTAACCAGATGACCCTGGAATGGTCCCGATGCACTTAACACACGTTCAAATTCAATACTTGTCATTACATTGGGGTATTTTTTATACCCAAAGTAGCTTAATTGAGAAGGATCGTATGTTTCTACACCGGTACTTAGGATAATAGCTCCAACCTGAATCTCCTCATACTCATCCTGCATTTTATGGTCTATGGCCTGGCGCATGCAGGTATTAACACATTCGCCGCATTCAGAACAAATACCGCAGTTAAGGCATCTTTCTGCTTCAGCAATAGCCTGATCAGGCGTAAGCCCGCTGCTTTCCGGCATAAAGCCCTGTATTCTTTTTTCAGGGGCTGTATATGTTACTGTGTTAGGGGCTATTTTAGCAACTTCATCGGCTTTTTGCCGCAGCGGTGCGATCCTGGCTTCAGGAATTTTGAAAACACGGTCTTCCCTTTGATCAACCTGATTCAGATAACGAGTTATAGATTCAGCAGCTGTTTTACCGGCAGCTATCGCTGAGACAACATCACGGGGACCGGTTACATTGTCTCCGCCGGCAAAGATACCTTGAATGCTTGTCTCTAAAGTTTCCGGATCAACCTGTAAACGGTTGGCTTTGTTTAATAAACCTTGATCATAAGCTGATAAATAACTGAAATCAGTTCCCTGTCCGATTGCAACCAGGAGATAATCAGTGTCAAAGGTTTCACTGATGCTATCATCATACCTGGGATTAAAACGCCCGTTTTCATCAAATACAGATGCTACTCCCGTCAGTTCAATAGCTGTAACACTTTGATTACCTAGTATGCTTCTGACTCCCCGGGAATGATGGAATACTATCCCTTCTTCACCAGCCAGGTGGATTTCTTCGTTTGAAGCAGGCATTTCATCAGCACTCTCCAAACAAAAAACATGGACTTCAGCTGCACCCATCCGCAGCGCACACCTGGCAGTATCTATAGCAACATTACCACCGCCGATTACAGACACTTTTCCGGAAAGTGCAATGTCTTTATTTAAATTAACGCTGTTTAAAAACTCAATGCCGGAAATGATATTTCCTAAATCCTCACCGGGCACACCCAGCTTAAAAGGTTTGGGAGTTCCTGTGGAAATGAAAACAGCATCGTATTCTTTTTTTAATTCCTCTACAGAAAAATTAGTACCCCAACGTTGATTGTATCTTATTTCAATACCCAGCTTTTCCAACAGTTGAATTTCAAAGTCCAGGTATTTTCTCGGCAAGCGGTATTCAGGGATACCTTTACGCATCATGCCGCCGGCTATTGCCTCGGACTCAAAAACAACGGTCCGGTAACCACGCTTGACAAGCTGATAGGCAGCGGATAAACCGGCAGGACCACCACCAATAATAGCGATACTTTTACCTTGATCCGCTTCTTTTTCCGGCAGGGGCAAGTCTTCAGGGTTTGCTTGGTAAGCTGTTTCTGCCGCTATTCGCTTTAAGTTTCTGATACTTACAGGAGCGTCAATTTGGGCTCTGTGACAGTGGCTTTCGCAGGGGTGGGTACACACCAGACCACATACGGCGGGAAACGGGTTATCTTGGTAGATTAAGGACCACGCTTCTTGAAATTTTCCTTTTTTTATTAATTGTACATAGCCCTGTGCGTTTACTCCTGCGGGACAAGCAGCGCGACATGGAGAAATGCCGGCCTTTTCGATGGAAAAAGCTGCCGGCATAGCCTGTGGATATAATTTATAAATGGCGTTACGGTTGGCCAGCCCGGCGTTAAATTCATTAGGTACTTCAACCGGACAGGCAGTAGCGCACTCACCACAACCAGTACATTTATCAATGTCAACAAAACGCGCCTTCTTATTTATTTTTACTTTAAAATTGCCTGGTTCACCTTTAACCTCAATAATATTTGACAGCATATGTTTTTCAATATTCAAGTGTCTTCCACACTCAACTATCTTAGGAGAGAGGATACACATGGAACAATCATTTGTAGGGAAAGTTTTATCCAGCATCGGCATAATGCCGCCGATGGCCGGCGATTGCTCCACTAAATGAACATAATAACCAGACTCTGCAAGGTCAAGCGATGCTTGTATACCGGCAATACCAGCACCTACTACCATTACAGATCCCATTTTATCATTTTCCGCTCTCATATAAATTATCTCCCACCCTTCTAATTTATTTAGCATTATTTCGAATCAATGTTAATAACCTCATTATAATTATCTATTTGAACGCATGTCAATGAACATTTGTCAATAAGTTAAACAAATTATAGTATAAAAATAAAGTTAGTATAGTTTATTCATAAATTCACATAAGGAAGGGTGATTTTAAACCCAGTCAATAGATTTGGCCGGTTTTTCCTGGAGCATAAAAAAACCGCGCAGTTTTAACTGTACGGTTTTTTAAAATATATTGTAAGTTATTACTTTTTAACTACATTATTATGATTTATTTCTGCGGCCTTGGATATAGTCCGCTTCTTTCAACTATTTCAGGCACAACTTCTTCCCAGGCGATGGCCATTACGTGTACACCGTGCACGCCCTTAATGTTTTCCTTAATATACTTAATTTGCTCAATGCAAATTTCCACGCCTTCGCGCTTGGGATCTTCGGCATTTTTAAGCCGTTCCACCAGGTCGTCGGGCACGATCATGCCGCTGACGTTGTTTTGAATATACTTAGCTGCACGCCAGCTCTTCATCGGTGTCACACCGGCCAGGATATGCACTCTTTGATCAATGCCGCGCTCCCGTACCATTTCCATGAACCGCTCAAAGCGCTCCATGTCAAAAATACACTGGGTTTG
>NZ_FOOX01000051.1 GCF_900113335.1 Desulfotruncus arcticus DSM 17038 | reverse complement strand
AGGAGTCAGGAGTCAGGAGTCAGGAGTCAGAATGAGAATGGTTTTACTTCAGGAATTTATTACGCCTCCCGGGTGCTGTTTGGCAAGGTCCGTATTGCATGGAGTACCTTAAAGCGCACAGTGTCGGTTTATGTGGCGATTGATCTTGTTAACCGCCGCTAAGATTCCCGCCTTTACAGGCGGGAGTTAAGCGGCGATAAACTCGAAATAAGTGCGACTAAGGTTCAGGTGGGTCCAAAACCCCACCTGAACCAAGTCTTCTTTATTATTATGGAACTTGTTTTAATCACGGGTATAATCTATAATTAAATTAACATAAAACTAAATTTTTTCGGTATTTTAACCGGTTTTCTACTCATAGAAATTGAGATGTGAGGGAGTAGAGGGCGAGTTTAATCGTGCTCTGCTTCCTTTTTTTGTTTTTATTTTATTCTTTTGAAAACGGAGGATGACAAAAATGATAGAGACCAAAAGCGCTGTTGATTACATTTCCATTGATGGTGAAAGCCTCTCCCTGGAACAAGTTATTTCCGTTGCCAGAGGCTGTGCACCGGTGAGACTGCATGTGTCCGGTAAAGCTAAGCTGATTAAATCAAGAGGTGTTGTTGAAAAAATACTGGCGGGGGATCAGGTGGTTTACGGCGTTAACACAGGCTTCGGCAAGTTTAGTGATGTTACTATTTCCCCGGAAGATCGGAACATGCTGCAAAGAAATATTATTATGAGCCATGCGTGCGGGGTTGGGGAACCGCTGCCGCGGGAAGCGGTTCGGGCAATGATGCTGCTGCGGGCAAACTCACTGACCAAAGGGTTCTCCGGTGTCCGGCTGGAAGTGGTGCAATTGCTGTTAGATCTGCTTAACAACAACATCCACCCTGTGGTCCCGTGTAAGGGTTCCGTTGGCGCCAGCGGCGACCTGGTGCCCCTGGCCCATATCGCCCTGACTATGATCGGCCTGGGTGAAGTAGAATACCAGGGGCGGGTGATCCCGTCGGCTGAAGTGTTTAAGCAGGTTAAACTGCACCCTGTTACCCTTTCGGCCAAGGAAGGCCTGGCCTTGATTAACGGTACCCAGTATATGAGCGCGCTAGGCTGCCTGGCGGTGTATGATGCAATGGAACTGATTAAAGCATCAACTGTTTCCGCTGCCATGACTTTTGAAGCACTGGAGGGGTTGCCGAATGCTTATGACCCGAGAATTCATGATGCGCGCCCACATAGCGGCCAAAAACGCTGTGCCATGGCGATGCGGCGGTTACTGGACGGCAGCGAATTAATAACCAGAAAAAATCATAAAAGAGTACAGGATGCCTATACCCTTAGGTGTATACCGCAGGTTCACGGAGCATCGCTGGATGCCGTTGATTACGTCAAAAAGGTTTTGGAAACGGAAATTAACTCGGCCACGGATAACCCGCTGATCTTCCCCGAGGCGGGGGACGTTATCAGCGGGGGAAATTTTCACGGCCAGCCGCTGGCTTTGGCGTTGGATTTTCTGGCCATAGCGGTTTCCGAGCTGGGAAGCATCGCCGAGCGGCGGATTGAGAGGCTGGTCAATCCGGCGTTAAGCGGGCTGCCGCCGTTTTTAACCGAGCGGGGCGGCTTAAATTCCGGCCTGATGATTTTACAATATGCCGCCGCGTCACTGGCTTCGGAAAACAAGGTACTGGGGCACCCGGCCAGCTTGGACTCGATTCCCACCTCGGGCAACCAGGAAGACCATGTTAGCATGGGGTCTATTGCCGCGAAAAAAGCGGGGACGGTAATTGACAATGTTTACTGGATTATCGCTGGGGAAATGCTGGCTGCCGCACAGGCCCTGGACTTTGTAAAGCATAACATCGGCAAAGGGGCCCGGCTGGCCCGGAACCTGGTGCGGGAAGTTATACCCCACTGGGATGATGACCGGGTTCTGTACAAGGATTTACACAGGGTTCGCGATTTACTGCTCACCGGTATGGTTAACCGCAAGGTGGAAATGGAAGTAGGGCTTTTGGTGTAAGATGGATAATTCGGTTAACATTTATTTATATTGATTTTTTATTACTTGAGTTTTATAATCTTTGTTATAGACATTAAGAGCCAATTGCATAATTCTAACCCCATAAAACACAAGGGCTCATTAAACATAGGAAGACAAATTTACCCTAGCCAAAAAAGTTAAAATATCTCAA
>NZ_FOOX01000038.1 GCF_900113335.1 Desulfotruncus arcticus DSM 17038 | reverse complement strand
AATATAACAGCCATTTAATTTTTCAATTTCTTTACAATCAATTTGCTTTAAAATTTGATATAGTTTATCTTCCTCATCGAAATTTTTAACTAAAACTTCAAAGGAAAAAAGCATTCCACCAAGAATATACATGTAGGGTTTCACCTCGCTTGTGTTTTTTGTTGTGGGAATGAAAAACACTTCTATAGCAATCGGGTGAAACCTTTTATTTTTGGCAGCTTTATTGAGCTATTTTAACTTTTTTGGCTAGGGTAAATTTGTCTTCCTATGTTTAATGAGCCCTTGTGTTTTATGGGGTTAGAATTATGCAATTGGCTCGTAAAGGGTGGTATATAGTTAATACCCACTTTCATTACTGTAAAAGTGAGACCCCAGGTAACACATAATATCACCAAGCATGCCATCATTTTTATTGATGTTCTGTCTAAAAACAAAAGATTAACATCCTTTCAATAGACTGTTATATTAGAGCCATTTTAATTATTTGCCTTTATTATCACGTTTACGTTGTTTGAATAATGGGTCATCGAAATTAATTGTTTTCGGGTCAATCAACCAGCGAAATTCACTGCGAGCGGTAGCCTTATCCAATTCTTTTTTATATCTGGCATAATATGCTGGGGCCATGCGAACGAGAGGTTCCCAATCGGCATCTATAGAAAGCGTAGGACAAATGTTTACACATTTCCAGCAATATATGCATGGGTCTTGTAAGCGGGGTGGTTCGCTTGTGATATCAATACCTTGAACAGGGCAATTTTCTTCACACGCATAACATTTAATGCACTTGTCGAAATCAATTCTAAGTTTCGGCAAAGCCTGACTAAGTATATTTTGGGTCAATCGATGACTTTCCTGTATCCATTCCTCAGAAGATACCGGAAAGTTATCAGCGAATGACTTTTTTCCCAGCTCTTTAATGTCATTGCTGAGTTTAGCGATCTCTATTCCAAAGGATTTTGCTTGCTCCAAATCAAGTGTATCCGGGTGACCCGATGTATAGCTTGGCCTTGGATAATAGGGAACGGTGATATCAGCGTATGTATGGTGAAAGCCGATGACGGAAGCACCTTTGGTTTTTAATAGATTTACCATCGAAGAAAAAAAATTTCCCAACACATTTCCATGGGTACAGAATACAAACCAGTGTTGACCATTGAGCTCTGGAAGAGATTCAATAAAATCCCGAACATGGAAAGGTTCTTTATAGTAAAATACTGGAGAGCCTATGCCTACCAAGTCATAGTTTGATAATGAACTGTTATCTATTTTATTCATGGCAGATAATTCGCAGTTCGTGTTTACGATTTTTAGACCGTCACAAATGCATTTCGCAATCTTATAGGTGTTTCCAGTTTGAGAAAAATAAATGATCGATGTTTTCATTGTGGTTACACCCCCTTGATTTTAGATTAATGTAATATATAATATACAAAATGTCAATTTAAATTTACAAGGGGATGAATTTTGTGAGAGGCTTTGATTTTTCAATCGTTCGAACGCTTCGCATAAAACGGGGTATGTCGGCTGAGGAGCTTGCTAAAGCTGCCAACCTAACAAGAGCAACTATAGCTAAAATTGAAAATGGCAGTGTGAATCCCACAATGGGTACTGTTGACGCTTTAGCTGGTGTTTTTCAGCTCATGCCGAGTGAACTGGTTCGAATGGCTGAGGTTACTCGCTGTGAGGAAGCTATGATAGAACTTTTAAAGAACGAAAGTATTGAGGGAAAACATATTTATTTTTCTAATTTCGAAATGTTTCACATTCGCGCGAAAGCAGGTGCAACAATTAAGTCTGACCCCAAATTCCATGAAAACACAGCAGAGATATGTTATGTTCTGTCTGGCAAGGTAAAAATCATGGTTGGAGAACAGTCTTATGAATTAAGTTCAGGTGCAGTTTTACGCTTCAAAGCACTTCTTGAGCATCACATTTATATTTTAGAAACTTCGGAGCTAATTATGATTCACCATATTTAGCGTGAAGCATATAACCTCACATCCGCCTAGCTTGATATTCTTAGAATTTCATTTTTTACAGACAAATTAAAACACAATCAATTTGATCGATTGACCGAAAAAATGATACTATCCCTAAAACGATAAAATGTCATATTGTGGCAGATTTTGTTGCAGCAGTTATTCATCTTCTTCCAAGATAAGGTAAAATCCCGCCTAAAATAGTGGTGGGACTTAAAAGGGTAAAAAACACAAAACTTTTTACACTACCTAGTCGCAATGTTTTTAAAACCACTGCGCCAGCAGTTTAGTGCTATTCATATAGTGGGAATTAAGCCTAAACCAAATACTCCACCTTCCTTGGCGCCGGGAAAGTGCTCGTCCAATTTCCGGTGCAAGAAGTTCTTCATCTCCTCCAGCGTCTCCTTTGGATAAACATATTTCCCATAACTTGAATTGTTACTTCCGTCCGTAGTACGGAACTTTATTATTTATTGACATGTCAACTTAAAGCTTGTTCACCGCTGGAACTTGAATACCCGTACCGATAGCGCGGATAGCAGACATCAAAAATAGCAGCCAAAGCGCATCGTATCCGATTAAAAACAAAATGGCCAATATAAGCGTGGAAACCGCAATCAATGCATCTGACATAATGATAAGTGTTTTCCGGTTATAGCGATCAGCCCATACCCCCGCAATCGGAGATAGAATAAAGGTGGGCAGGAAGCCACAAATGATAGATATTGTCATCATGACACCGGATTGTGTGGTTAATGTGATATACCGCATAATGGCAAGCTGAACCAATGATGACCCAAAGAGTGATATGGCCTGGCTGCCCAAAAAAAGACTAATGTTCTTTTTCCAATTTGTTTTATTATCTACTTCCATGATATGTTCAGTTTGCAACTCATTAACGCCCTTTCCTAATTTTTATTTTAATCACTTAACAAAAAACGCAGGCAATAATGCCTGCGGAAAGAGTAAATGGATAAAGACCATGGACTGAAGACCTATCTAAAGAAAACCTATCAGGGAAATAATTATCTTTTCACGGTTATACGTTTTTTGGTTCTTCCAAATGAGAGTGTTAGTTTTATTTTTAAACACAACAAAAAGAGGGTAGAACTGCCCCTCTTTTTACACAATCGTAAAATAGGTTTACCTTAAAGCAGACAGACCAATCCCATTTACTCTGCTTCCAATTGAATTTCAAAACCGATATGAAATAATGCCTATTGTAAATGACTTTACCACTTGGCAATCCTATAACCCAGCTTTAGGATTACTTATTGGGAAATTCATGGTGATTGAAGATACCATTCTTTCTACCTATGTCTCAGAAGATGGTGATTACTCTGGTCCTGAGAGTCTTGTGAAAATCAGCGATAATTTATATAAAACTAAGGGGTTCGCCTTTAAAGGTAATTCAAAACTATCCTCTTGGTCTGTCGAATTAATTAAAGTTTAATTCTCTTTGATTTGACCATTTAGACGCATAATTTAGCTACTGCGTCGTGCCTTAAACATTCTACGCACCAAGTTGCCCTATAAGAATGAAAAGCGGTTGACAGGGTGGCGTTATGCGTTTATTTAAGCTTGGAGCGAATTATTTTAAGCAGCTGCTCACTTATAGCAGCCTGCTGCCAGCTAACCGGTTCATGACTGTAGCGAGCTTTCAAGAACAGGCTGGTGAGCTCCTCTACTTCCTCGCCGGGAAACAGCTCTATTTTGCCGGACGTTTGCAGCCTCCGAACATATTCCAGCGGGGTTTCACAGGTTTTTCTCGGACAGCCGAAGCGGCGCCCAAGGCGTAAAAAAATTTCATAGACACGAAAAATTTTTTGGTCGGGTGTTTTGGCGGGAAGCAACCCGCGTAGTACAGCCATTATCTTTTGACGGAGTTTTCCAACCGGGACGCAAATCCATTTAAACAAGCCCCAACAAGATGTTAGCAGCTTCCAAGCAAGTACAGCCAGCCACCGCCAAAACTGCGCCAGCCCTCTGAACAGAGAGTATTTTCTCTGGGGGGTACGGGGGGCAGCACTCAAACGAGTTTTCAACAGGTTAATCAGCCCCCAAAGGCCTATAAAGAGGAGCAATAAGCCCAGCGCAATAAAAGGCGCATAAAACCACAGGGGGCATCCGCGGAACCTGTTCCATTTCTCCGGCTTTCATAGATAGTGAAGTAATCCCGGGATCAGGAAGGGGCGCTGCCGGGGGCCCCGCAGGGATTAATTTCAGCAGATAAATTAATAAAGCCCAAAGGGCGACCAGTGCTTTTTGGGCTGTCTGAAGCAAGCTGCGTACTTGTCCCCAAAAAGCGGCTAAGAAAATAATTACAGCCGCCAACGACGGTATAACGGCATGAAAAATAATTAAATCATAACGGATTACTGAAGCTGCCGAAAAACCGGTTCCCTCTACAGCCAGGGTAAGGGCCAGGGTCATAAACCAGCAGGTAATCAGCAGCATCAGCAGCGACGCGGGAAAACCATTATAAGTTAACAGGAAAACCGCCGGAATTACCAGCACCAGGCTTATTTCTAATGCCTGGATATTGGCCGGCCGGTCAACAGCCTCCGGGCCGGTAGCTTTGAAAACAAAATATAAGCCGCACAGCCAGGACAATAGCTGCCAGCTGGAGGGGAAAAGATAAGCTTTCCAGTATAACAGCTCCGGTGAAGTTTTTAACAGGTGAGCCTTAACCAGCGTGCCGGCCAGGACGGTAAGGGCGGCATACAATAGATATTGCAGCAAATTAATTATAGCCAGCTTTAAAACTGTAGGTCCTGTTGTTAACAGGCTCCTGTTGGAAAAAAAGCCGATAAAGGTGGGAAGCACGGCCAATAAAAGAAAACCGGCCAGTCCGGCCCCGAAGCCAGGGTAATTTGCGGAGCCATTGGCTGAACAAATATAAGCGAAAACCAGGTACCAGCAATAGCCGGATACGCTCAGCAGTGTGGCTGCCCAGATCATTTCGGGCCCCTCCCTTTGGACAAATTTATCAGCCGTACCCTGGAGGAGGCCAGGCCGGCAAGTTTCTGCGGGCTGTAGAAGCCGGCCGGATCATGACTGGCGTGGTCGCTGTTTTCCTCCGTATTTAGCCAGTTTTGGGGAGGATCATGATAAGCCAGCAGATAAATTAATGTATTGGCCGGAATCTTTTGTATTAAAGACCACAATTTTTGCTGGGCTTCAGGCTTGGCCCGGTTGGTTTCATCTATCGAGGCACAAAGTTTAAGTATCTTTTGAGCCTGCGGAGTGCCCCCGGCAAAGTCCAGAGCTGTAATCTGGCTGATCCTTTTCATATATGCTCCGGCTCTATCGGGCCGGGGACCTGAATCCGATATTTCCCAGCGGAGGGTGGGGGCGTTGGTAAAAAACGCCGTCATAGCCCCCTGCTCCAGGTGGAAAAGGGCAATTCCGGCGGCCAGGCTGATAGCTTTTTCCAGTGAAGGGTCTTCAAGACGGGCCGAATTGTCGGCGTAAATGGATTGGCCGGCAGCGCTTAGATCCAAAACCACCAGGCAAAATTCGGAGTCTTTGCGTTGATAAATGTTGGTTTTAAGACTATTGGCCCGGGCCGTAGCGTACCAGTTGATGCTTTTGGGGGAATCGGACATCTGATAATCTCTAACCCCCTGGGCCTGGTAGCGGTCTTCGAGGCCAAAGCTGTCTTCGCGGTTGTTCTCTTGAAGGTCCAGCGTTTTAAAAATGTCCCCGGCACTCTCGAGTCTTGGAAAGACATACAAGTGCTGCTCCCGGCCCACCTGGTTCATGCCGCGAAATAAGCCGGAGGGATCACCTACAAAAAGACAGGGCGGGGGAAGGTAATAAATTCCTCTGGACGGGGCCTTAAACTGCAGGCGTACGGTAATTTCTTTTTTTTCCGGCAGCCAGGCATAAAAAACCGTGCAGCTATTCCATACGGGAAATACCTGCAGGGTTGTGGCTGAATCGATATCGCTGTCGCCGGATAATTTAGAAATTGCTATCGGGACATCACTGGAACAAGTAAGCCTGGCCGGCAGAAGAAAACTAATTCCGCAGCGTACCAGGGGGAAAAGCCACCCGTTATAGAACCTGAAATCCCGGCTGAAGGTTTCACCGGCAAAAATATTTACCGGCGCCGCGCTGCTTTCACCCACGGTGGAGCGGCAGCTCATCAGGGTCCAGTAGTAACTCCAAACTAAATAAAACAGGTAGAGAATCAGTAATAAAAAAGGCAGCGGCATGCGGTAATATACTGTAACCAGCGCGGCTGCGGCAACTACCAGCTGAACTTTGACACCGGCGGCTGGAGTAGTGCTCAACACCCGGGGTTTTTTCATTGTTCACGTTTCCTTAAAGAGAGAGGTATTTTATCCAGAAGCTGCTTCAAGAAATCTTCCACCTGCGCGCCTTTATACTTTTCTGCTTTTTTCAGTTTTAACCGGTGGGCAAAAACCGGGATACATAACAGCTTAATGTCATCAGGCAGGACATAATCGCGCCCCTTGACCAGTGCCATAGCCCTGGCGGCTTTAACCATGCTGATGGATGCCCTGGGGCTTAAGGCCAGTTCCACAGTCTCACTTTGGCGGGTGATCTCAACCAAATCTAAAATATATTGCACCAGGGTTTCTTCCAGGTAAACCTGCTGCGTCAATTCCTGGACCATTAAAACTTGATCCAGACTTAAAACAGGCTCCAGTGATGCGACGATGTCGCCAAAAGTGTGCTTTTGTAAAATTATGCTTTCATCTGCTTTTAGTGGATAGTCCAGCTTAATTCTCATTAAAAAACGGTCCTGCTGGGCAAAGGGCAGGGGAAAGGTGCCTTCGGATTCTATGGGATTTTGAGTGGCCAGCACCAAAAAAGGCTGCTGCAGGGGATGGGTTACACCATCAATGGTTACCTGTTTTTCTTCCATAGCTTCCAGCAGGGCTGATTGGGTCCGGGGCGTAGTGCGGTTGATTTCGTCGGCCAGTAAAACATTCGTTAACACAGGCCCGGGACGAAACTCAAATGTGCCGGTTTTAGTGTTGTAATAATTCATTCCCGTTACGTCAGACGGCATTAGGTCAGGAGTAAACTGAATCCGTTTAAAATCACAGCTCAGGGAACGGGCAATGGTTTTGGCCAGCGTTGTCTTTCCCGTCCCCGGCAGGTCCTCCAGCAAAATATGCCCCCGGGCCAGCAAAGCGGTCAGGGCTAGTTCTACGGCACTTTGCTTGCCAATTATGACGGATTCTATTTGGTTTTTTATTAAATCAATAAGTTGAAATGCTTCACTAAAACTAATCTTTGCGGGATTTGGGGCAGTCAAATGAAAGTCTCCTTCCGGTGTCAGTTAAAGATTTAAATAATACCCTCAATATCAATATACCTAAAAAATACGACAAATACCAGTGTAAGCGCGGCCCTTGAGCTTGCTCCAAGCCCTTCAACAGAGCATCAAAGAGTTTAGCGAGGGACTGTCCCCTTTGGGGAGGAACTTGATGGGGACGCCCGGCGGACCCGTCCAGTTCCTCCCCGAGCATTATTTTTTCAAAATTGGTATCCATATTTCGCTTTTGAAATTTGGTGAATTTATGTCTGAATGTTCGTTCCACAAGATTTCCGGTCCTTCTGCCTGTTCATAGTTTGAGGATGGAAACCATTCGGAATAGATGCGTCCCCAGGTATTTTGCAACGTATCCGGAAATGGTCCAACTGATTCGAATACAGCCCATGTTGAGGCAGGAACTTCAAGTTGTATCAGATTACCCGGACACTCATTAGTTGTTGCCACACCTATATAATGATCAAGCTCTCCTTTTTCCTGCATTCGCCCTTCGGAAAAATTTGTGGATGCCTGAAGCAGTCCCAAAGGCTCGACATTAGAAAGCTGTTTAAGTTTATTTATCATTTCATCATTTAAAGTTTTCCACATTGAAGCAATCTCCGGATTCACTCCGTGGAAAATAATCGGAACTCTTTTCATGATACCGACTATTCGAAACGCCTCTTTTTCTACGATTCGGTAGTTCAACTCACTTCCCCCTTTAATAGATAATTGAAAGGTTACGCGTGAATAAGTTTTGAGTGATTGCCCATTATTTCTGGCTTCCGATGGTGTTACCCCATGAAAACTTTGAAAAGCCCTGGTAAAGGAATCAGGTGAACTGTATCCATATTTAATCGCCACATCAATTATCCTTGTATTACTACGGTTAAGTTCAAATGCCGCCAGGCTAAGGCGTCTGCGGCGGATATATTCGGACAGCGTAATACCCGCAAGAAATGAAAACATCCTTTTGAAGTGATACTCAGAGCAGCAAGCCAGCTTGGCGACTTTTTTAAAGTCAATGTCACCAGTAAGATTCTCTTCAACATACGTTAACGCCCCATTCATTTTTTCAAGTAAATTCATTGAGAGGACCTCCCACCAATAGAATAGCAGGAATTGAATGATTCCATCCGACATTTCGTGCACAATTATGTGGGGTTGTTTCTTTGTTATGAGTAAAAACGCTACTGGAGGCGCTGGGGGCTTTCTCACGGTGCTATTGTGGCCCGTGAATTCGGTATAGTAGAAATTATATTATCTCAACACACGCACATACGAGAATGGGCGAAAGAGACGTAAGCGATGATGATATCCAAAGATGCTTATTTATTGGAAGGTCAATACCTTGAGCACCAGGACCACGGAAGGGACATTAAATATTTGCTACAAAATGAATGCGATGATGGTACAATTTTTTATATGGTTGTGGCATCTGTTCAACCACGACCGGTCATAGTAACTGATTGCAGGTTTAGGGATGAAGTTTGGGAAGATTTGGGGCCTATGAAAAGAAGAAGATAATAATTCCCAATATGGGGAGGGTGTTTTATGCAGTGTTACGTTTGCGATGGGGAAATGAGCAAAGTGCAAAAAGACGTGGAAACAACCTGGAAGGGTAAAACAGTAGTATTTAAAGGCCTGAGTGTATATGTTTGTCATTCATGTGGAGAGGAAGCTTACGAGCCGGACGATGTAAAGGCTATGCAATATTTTATAGAAGGTGCAATCAAACAGGACAATTACCCTGAAATAATGAATGTGGAAGAAGTGGCTGATTTTTTTCGGGTCAGCAACCAGACCATATATAATATGCTAAGAGAAGGAAAACTGCCAGCTGTGAAAGTAGGGCGAGAATGGCGTTTTTCCAGGGAAAAAATTAGAGCAATGGTGAACCAAACGGAACAGCTAGAACAACCTGCTGGAATTGCAGCCCGGGACGATGGATTGGGTTTAAGTAAAAAAGACGCAGATATTATTGCCAGGCATTTAAGTGATATGTAAAAATCTAAAGAGGTGCTATTATGGGGTGAAATTTATACCGGGTTTATCACCAGCTGGTTATGTGGCAGAAATTAGAAAGGAACTAGGGTTAAGTGGAAGAATCGATCCTTTTGATATAGCTAAAAAATTAGGAGTTCCTGTATGCCTGGAACGGAGAAACCCCCTATTATTAGAGTCTATATCCCATAATCTCTTGATTTCATAGAATTACATAAAATAGTACTGTGGGATTTAAACTTTCCATGATGGACGGCGGCCTTGACAGCCCTAAGGGCTGTAGTGTGTGTTAATTACCGATGGGCGGCTCCGAAAACATGTAATAAGCTTACCGTTCCATCGGACTTAATATTATACAACAGCCCTCTTAACGGGCTATCAAGGCTACCCAAAGGCGCCTAGTACTAAGGCCCAAGGGTTCCTCAGGGACTCACCAAAAACATGACTTTATTAAACCTTAACAATAAATGGTTT
>NZ_FOOX01000037.1 GCF_900113335.1 Desulfotruncus arcticus DSM 17038 | reverse complement strand
ATGGATCGCCTTACTAAACGGGGGATTGACAAAGCTTTTAACGATATCATGATTTGTCTGATTACGTTTCTTGCTGGAACCATTGTTCAGCTTAAAGATAAAGCATTACCAAATGTAGCTTAGTAGCAATGATTTAATATTTGCTTTGCTTTTTTGTGTCTGTTAATTGGGGTGATTTCTACTCTTTTTTAGAGTTAATTTGTTCAATTCCATCTTTACTTCAAATAAATAGGTTAATTTTGGTAAACCTATGCTTTAGTATGATATTCTCTTTTTTATGTCAGTTTAAAATTTTGAATTCTGCAATTGGCTCACCCTTTACATTTTCCGCCTTAAGGTTCATAATTGGCGGTGTCCTGCTGGTTGGCCTTACCTTGGCACTGCGCATGGGCGTTCCGGCCAGGGAAGATTGGTTGGCACTGGTTGTCCTGGGTCTTTTACAAACTACCCTTACTTTTGGCCTGGTATTTTACGCCATGCAATCTGTTCCGGCTGGAATAACTTCAGTACTCTTGTACAGTTACCCGATCATTGTTAATTTGATGGCTTATTTTTTATTAGGTGAAAGGCTGAATCTGAAAAATATCGTCGGCCTTTTAACGGGATTTTCGGGTCTAATTATAATATTTTCCACCGACGGCTTTCAATCAGGCAGCATTTACGGAAAAATATTAATTATAATAGCTGCTATTAACTGGGGCCTGGCAACAGTATTCCTAAGGCGCCGCTTTCCAACCCATAACAAACTTCAGGTAACCGCCTGGCAAATGTTTTTCGGCGGTGTATTGACCTTGTTAATTGTACCTTTTATTGAAGGGGGCATAAGTCTATCTTTAGTTACAGCCTGGGCAGCCCTGCTGTTCACATCAGTCTTCGCGTCGGCCATGGCCTTTTCCCTCTGGTTTTATGTGCTTGATTTCTGGGGCGTCGGCAGGGCCAGTGTATTCATATTTTTAGTCCCCGTGTGCGGCGTCTTTTTTGCCACTTTACTGCTGGGGGAAGACTTAACAATAAAATTAGCTTTAGGGCTAATAGCCGTGGTTATTGGGATATGGCTCGTCAATGCAGCAGCAGGTAAAAAGTCCAATAGTAACGAACATGATAGTTCGCAAAATTTACTTGTTGAAAGCTAAATAGAACACATGGCATTCGTTTTTTTAGATTCAATTAAGCTTTTCAATCAATTATCTATAATGCTCATTATCATTGACACCCATGCGCTGGGTGTACGCAATAAACCCCATTCACTAGTTGAATGGGGTTTATTGGTATGTTACTGACAGTTGTTGTGGGACCTACTGACGATTGTTGTGAGAAACGGCAGACAGAAACAGACAAATCAAACAAACTGTCCGTTTCAATAATGTTTGAGAATGAGCTTGTCCATTTTCCTGGGTTTAACCTAATTCATCTCATTTAAAGTTTTTTGAGAATGGTTTCTGGAGAGTTGTATGTATATCTTACATATAATGTTCTTGAATATATTTTGGAGGTAAAGATTTATGAGCGGTCAATCGCCTGATTCCCGCATATACGATACACTTCTTGGCAACAAACCGAACATTCTTATTATTATGGTGGATCAACAACGCTATCCTGTAATATATGAAAACGAAGAATTACAGGCATGGAGCAGAAAATATCTAAAAGCCCAGGGAATATTAAAAAGCAGAGGGTTGGAATTCAGGAGCCACTACGCAGGTCAGGGCAGTACTCGACGGGCTTTTGCAGGAGCAGTGTAGAAAGAAAAGATTATACCCTGCCAGTGGAGATGTTCCTGGAAAACCTTCCTGTTCCCACACCAGCCGGTAATTTTTGCAGGAAACGAGGGGATGGTTCTTAATAAAAAATTGATAAAAAGCCGTTCGTTTTCTTTGAAGGAAAACTAACGGCTTTTTATATTAATAATATTGTGGAAGTGATACTTTATTATGAACCGGTGACAAGGAGCATGACCCGCCGCGGGCAAGATACAGAACAGATTTATTTGAACCAGTATAATGGTTGTGGCGCAATGTTTTCAAAAATGTGTTTTGTTTCTGTATACTCTTCTAAACCAGTTTTACCTAGCTCACGTCCCAGTCCAGATTGCTTATATCCACCCCATGGAGCTTGTGCAAAATAAGGATGGAAGTCATTAATCCAAACTGTACCTATACGGAGTTTAGATACAACCCTCTCTGCTTTTCGTGAGTCATTTGTCCATACTGCACCTGCAAGACCATAAATAGTATCATTAGCAAGTTGAATAACTTCTTCTTCAGATGAGAAGCGCTCAACGGTTAAAACAGGACCAAAAACTTCTTCTTGCACAATGCGCATGTCTGATTTGCAGTCAATAAAAATTGTAGGTAAATAGAAGAAACCATTTTGAAGCTCTGGATCTTCAGGACGCTTCCCACCAAGAACAAGGTTAGCTCCCTCAGCCTTCCCGATTTCAATATATTTTTCGACTTTTGCACGGTGCTCAGCAGAAATTAGTGGACCAGATTGTGTATCTTCATCAAAACCATTGCCTAGTTTAATTCTTTTTGCTCGTTCTAGAATAGCTTCAACAAATTTGTCATGTATTGTTTCTTCAACTAGCAATCTTGCTCCTGCGGAACAAACTTGCCCAGCATGGAAAAATACAGCGTTTAATGCTTGGTCAACTGCAGTTTCAAAATCACAATCAGCGAATACAATATTGGGATTCTTTCCTCCAAGCTCAAGGGCAATTTTTTTTACATTATTGCTTGCAGCTTGCATGATTTTCTTTCCTGTTTCAATTCCACCTGTAAAGGAAATTAAGTCAACATCATTACTCACAGCTAGCTCATTACCAACGGTTGCACCTGGACCTAATACGAGGTTTACAACACCTTTGGGGAAACCAACTTCCTCGATTAATTCTGTAACTTTAACTGTTGTTAATGGCGTAATTTCACTTGGCTTAATCACAATAGTATTTCCTGCTGTCAATGCAGGCGCAATTTTCCATGAAGCCTGTAAAAGAGGATAATTCCACGGTGAAATTTGACCACAAACGCCTACTGGCTCGCGAACAACTCTACTTTTTGAGTTGGGAATTGGTGATTCTATTATCTCACCACCATCTTTATCAGCCAAGCCAGCGAAATAACGGAACACTCCGATAATGTCTTCCATGTCTGCTTTACTTTCAATTAAAGTTTTACCTGTATCTAATGATTCCAGCTTTGCTAGCTCAGCTTTATCCCTTTCGATTAAGTCTGCAATTTTATTCACCATGTTTCCACGTTCGTATGCCGGAATAGTTGCCCAATCCCCATTATCAAATGCTTTCCTTGCCGCTAAGATCGCAAGTTTTGCATCTTGTGCAGTACCTTCTGATACCTTGGCAATTACTTCTTGATTATATGGGTTAATAATTTCTCTTACTTCTTTTGATAATGAGTCAACCCATTCACCATTAATGAACATTTTTTTGTTTATCACCTTGGTTACCTCCACATACAGCAAATTAAATACGTTAATTATATATTTAACGTTTTATATGTTTTAATTTTACCAACAGATTTAAAATCCTGTAAAGCTATAACAGATTAGAACTACTATATGCCAACAGACCAAAGGATTCAAATGCCTTTCTCAACGGCTTCCATGGCAATATCCCTGTGTATAACTTCACTGGGACACACCTGCATACAGAACTCGTTTTGACAATGGAACAGCCGGTACAAATATCAAAATTACAATGTATTATTGTACGCAAAGAAAAGCCTACATTTATGCTTGTCACTATGCTGTTTAAACAATAAATTACATGATTTATACCAAAGCTGAAAGTACTGATACCCGGGAAATCAGACCTAGCAGCTTATTATTTTCATCAATTACGGCAATCGGATACTTGGTATCAGTGGCCTTAGGGATTAAGTCCTGCAAGAAAGCCTCACTATCTGTAGTAAAATAATCATCACGTAAAATATCGCTTAACTTCTTGTTTTCTTTGATGGCCTTAATGGTATCATCAATGGTTACAATACCCTTTAATTTTTTTTCAGAATCTACAACATATACACTGGAAATACCATTTGTACTCATTTCATTCATAGCCGATTTGAGGCTCTCTTTAATATTCACCAGCACGTTGGTTTTAAACATAACGTTTTTTGCCTGTAATATTTTGGAACGATCGATATCTCTGATAAAATTCTCAATATATTGGCTTTCCGGAGAGGCAAGCAGTTCATCTGGAGTACCTATTTGCTCTATTACACCATCTTTCATTACGGCAACACGGTCACCTATTTTAAAAGCTTCATTAATATCATGGGTGATAAAAATAATGGTTTTTTTAAGCCTGGATTGCAGCTCCATTAGCTCATATTGCATTTCCCTGCGGATCAATGGGTCCAGCGCGCTAAATGGTTCATCCATTAGAAGGATGCCGGGATCATTAGCCAGGGCTCGTGACAGGCCGACTCGCTGCTGCATCCCCCCGCTTAGTTCACCGGGCATCTTGTCTTCCCACCCGCTTAGGCCGGTGCTGGCCAGGGCTTTCAGCGCAATTTCGCGCCGCTCTGCGCCGGGTATCTTTCTTACTTCCAGACCATACTCCACATTACCTATTACACTTCTGTGACTCAAAAGGCCAAAATGCTGAAAAACCATAGCCACTTTATGTTGTCTGAAAGCAATAAGCTGTTTTTTATCATATTTTGTAATGTCTTCACCATCTATAAATATATGGCCCATAGTTGGCGTATTCAGCAAATTCAAACACCGGATAAGGGTTGATTTACCGCTGCCGGACAGACCCATAATAACAAATAATTCGCCTTCTTGAACTTCAAAAGAAGCATTATAAATGCCTACGGTATGTCCGGTTTCTTTTAATATTTTTTCTTTGGCCACACCTTTTTCTATTTTGTCTAACACCGATTTGGGATTGCGGCCAAAAATTTTGGTTAAATTCTTTACTTCTACTTTTACCGCCATACGAAGCTGCCCACTTTCTTATATTCTTTAATCGGGAATTTTATAGCGTTGAGCCAGACCCTGCGACAGCCTGTCAATAATTACCGCCATGATCACTATGCCAAGTCCCGCTTCAAAACCACGTCCCACGTCAATCCTATTCATGGATATTAAAACTTCCATACCCAAACCTTTGGCGCCAACCATAGATGCTATTACTACCATGGACAGTGCCATCATAGTAGTTTGATTTATGCCTGTCATAATTGCGGGTAGGGCCTGGGGGAGTTGAACTTTGGTTAATATATCCCATGAACTTGAGCCAAAAGATGTCGCAGCCTCCACCATCTCATTGGAGACCTGCCGTATGCCCAGGTCGGTGAGTCTGATTACCGGTGGTATGGCATAGACCGTGGTTGCAAAAACAGCCGGCACTTTACCCATGCCGAAAAAAATCATGGCCGGGATCAGATAAACCATACTGGGCATGGTCTGCATAAAGTCCAAAATAGGCTTGACGACTGTTTGGGCAAAGGGGCTGTAGGCCATTAAAATTCCAATCGGTATTCCCACAATTAACGAAATAACTACCGAAGCCAAAACTATAGCCAGAGTATAAATCATAAGTTCCCAGTAGCCAAAAGCCCCCACACATACCAACATTAGTGCAAACGCTAAGCCGGAGTAAAACGATAAACGCCGCCACCCTGCTAAAAAGACTACAATGATAATTAACCACCAGGGCAGCCAAAGTAAGAATTTTTCCACATAAATCATTAGCCATAAAACTAAGCTGCTGATACTGTGAATAGGCCCTCCGAGAACAGCATTTATCCAGTCGACAAAAACTTCAACATATGTGTTAACATGAAATTGTAAAAACTCTGGAAAATCGGTCATAGGTATATCCAGTTGCAATTGTGACCAACCGCAACTTTTCACCTCCCTCGAGACCTTATAATATTCTGCCTTTCATAAGCAGGTTGGCCGGTAGTTATACGACCAACCTGACTATGGTAAATCAAGTTGTTGCTAAAGGGCTGCTTTTACCTTTTGAACTACATCTTCGGGTACCCATTCGGTCCAAAGGTCCTCATGTTCTTTTAAAAACCACTTCGTTGTATCTTCAGTAGTCGCCTTGTTATCCTGCATATAAGCCAGTGCTTCACTAACAAGAGCGCTGCTGGTTTGGTAGTGCTTTAAAAACTCAGTAACGTCGGGCGCTTCTTTAGGCAGATTCTTCTGCACCGCGATAGTCAGGTCTTGTGACGGGTATTCGCAGCGATAGCCATCTTCCCAGAGTTCATCGCTATATGGCGCGTCTTCCAATAAAGTTAGATCATATTTTCCTGTTATCCAGGTGGGTTCCCAGTAATATCCCACCCATGGTTTACCTTCTTTAATAGCACTGGTAAGTGAGGTGGCCAGTGCTGTATCGGATCCCGGTTGGAAATAGTTAAAGTTCTTGTCTAAACCGTAATTTTTATATTTTTCTTGCAAAACAGTATCTGCGGTCCAGCCGGGTATGGAACCATATATTCTGCCTTTGCCCGGGTCTTCCGGATCTTTAAATAGTTCCCAATATTTGGGTAAATCTTTAATTGATTTTAGGTCCGGAGCCATAGGCTTAATGCCTCTTTCTGGATCACCTTTAATTACATAAGTGGGCACATACAGCCCTTGCTTATTATCAGCAAAATTTACGCCCAGTTCAACAATATCGCCGTCTTCTTTAAGCTGGTTATATTTATCTATTACATTACCGGTCCATATTTCCATATATACATCTATGTCACCTGTGCTGATGCCTGTAAGCGAAGACGGTTCCCCGCCGGGTATGATATCTGTTTTATAGCCGTAGCCGTTGCGCAGAATAAAACCTGCTATTTCATTATGCAAACGTATGCTGTCCCACCCGGCATCAGCAAAAATAATGGTGTCTTTACCTTTCGCAGTTTCATCGCCTCCACCAGATCCACAACCTGTTGCCAACAGAGAGAGCATGACAAACAATGAAATAATTACCAGAAGAGCTTTGTTTTTACTCCATTTAGTCACTTTGTTTATTTCCTCCTCACTTTACATTAGATTTACAGTAATCTTCAAAACCTGATGATACCCCCTTTTGTATACGTTTTTCACAAAATAGCCAACTTAATAAAACCATGAAGTTGCTGCTAAGTCAAAGTTTGATTTTTCTTATTTTGTCTAAATAAAACCCTTTAGAGGTTCCATGCATTGTGTTTTCTGTCTTATACGTTTAATATCTATTAAACGTATTGTAAATTTTTAAACTCTCTGATGCAGAGAGTTAAGATTACTAAATTTATTTTTTGGGTGGGATAAGCTCAAAAAGGTGGCCGCTTTCCAGGCTTCTTACCAAATCATCCAGCCAGTGATAGTAAACTTTTGATTTAACTATTTGATCTTCGAGCTCTTCAACTTCTTGCCTTTTTTCACCGGAAAGATTAGGATCTTCTAACGAAGCTTTTATTTCTAACAAAGCATCATTAATAGCATGTAAATTTACTTCTATTTCCCTGCGCCACTTGTCAGTAAAAAAGACCTGAAAAAATTTAAAGAAATCCTTTTCGGCTACATAAAGGTCTTTACGGTTCCCCTTTTGCCAGACCTTTTGCACCACTTTCATCTCTAACAGAGAACGAACCGCCAGGCTCATACTTGGTTTGCTCATACCTAATTCATCTTTCATTTCATCAAGTGTCATAGGCAATCTTTGAAAGTACAAAGTGCCATACAAGCGCCCAACTGAGGGAGTTACTCCATAAAGGTCCATAGTTTCGGCCATTGCGTTGATAACCTTATCCTTAGCCTTAGTAACTTTCCCCGTTAATTCTGTATTGTAAGCGTCCGTATTATTGACCTTTTGTTCTTCTTTATCCATGTTACCAAACCTTTCTCATGGGAAGTGATAAGTCTAGAAATTATATTTAAAATATTTTAATCATATCTTATAAAAAAAATAATGTAAATCTGCAAAACGCATTGAAATTTTGAGATATTGAAGAATTTCGGTCTAATACTTGGGTTGATGAGTTTTTTTATGCATGTTAATGTTTAATAAGTTTTAAACATATAAAACTAGCTAAACATTTATTCAAGGGGAAGATATTTTGAATATACGTTTTGAGCGCATGGCCAGTTTGAAATGCCTACAGTATTAAGCACGGTATCGGAGTTATCAAAAACATTGGCGAAGAAGTAAAAGGTATTGGTGTTAGCAAAGCCCTTTTAGTTACTGATAAAGAGGTTTTCAATGCTCGCTTAACGGAGTCCATTATAGACAGCTTAAAGAAAGCCAACATTGATTACGTATTATATGACGGAGTAGTAGCAACCCTCCGCTGGAAGTGGTTGCAGCTGGAAGCAGATTATACCAGGAAAATGGCTGCGACGGTCTCATTGCAGTGGGTGGTGGCAGTTCGATGGATACAGCTAAAGCCATTGGAGTAGAAGTAGCACATGGCGAACCTGTTCTGGAATACGAGTGTGCAGAAGGTAAAAAGCCCTAACCAAAAGGATTTCCCCCCTTACCACTGTTCCAACCACTGCAGGTACTGGCAGTGAACTAACCCGGTGGCTGTTATTACTGACTCGGCCCGGGAATTTAAATTTAATACAGGCGGCCCGTTAATTTAGACTCGTGGGATCGATAAAAACAGTCTGGTATTGGACGTGAGTTAGGCAAATCCGGATTGGGAGATTATAAAGAAACGAAACATATTTATCGGAATCTCAAGCCTGAGCCATGAATTGGTTTAAGTAAATTTTATATAAAAAACTAGCAAACTGTTAACTGGTTTAATAACTGAAGGAGGATTTTTAATGAATACTTTTCATTTTGTTTTAATCACTGCATTCAATTTTAAACATCCAAGGAGGTCTGGAAGATGAATGAAACATATGACATTGTTATAGTTGGTGGCGGAAGTGCGGGTTCTGTACTCGGCAACCGTCTAAGTGAAGATGGGACACGTAGTGTTCTTGTTCTAGAGGCGGGACGTAGTGATTATCCATGGGATCTATTGATCCAAATGCCAGCAGCTTTGCCGTACCCGGCAGGGAAACGCTTCTATGACTGGAAATACGCATCTGACCCAGAACCTTATATGAATGGACGACGTATCAAGCATGCCCGGGGAAAGGTGCTCGGAGGTTCGAGCTCAATCAACGGCATGATTTTCCAACGCGGCAACCCAATGGATTATGAACGTTGGGGAGCCGACCCAGGTATGGAAACGTGGGACTTTGCGCACTGTCTCCCGTATTTCAAACGCATGGAAAATGCTTTAGCCTCGGATCCAGAGGATGAGCTTCGTGGCCACAATGGTCCTCTCAAATTGGAACGCGGGCCAGCAAATAATCCTTTATTTCAAGCCTTCTTTGATGCAGCTGTCGAAGCTGGCTACTCACGAACACCTGATGTAAACGGTTTTCGCCAAGAGGGATTCGGACCGTTTGATAAGAATGTGTATAAAGGCAGACGTTTTTCAGCTTCACGTGCATATCTGCGTCCGGTTATGAAACGTCAGAACCTTACTGTGAAAACTCGTGCTTTCGTTACAAGTATTGACTTCGATGGAAGCCGAGCCAACGGTGTGACATATCGACGAAACGGGAAAACTCATCATGTCAATGCAGGTGAAGTCATACTCTCTGGCGGTGCAATCAATACGCCGCAGCTACTTCAACTGTCAGGTGTGGGCGATGCTGAACACTTGCGCTCAATTGGTATCGAACCGGTAGTTGATCTTCCAGGTGTAGGCGAAAACCTTCAGGATCATCTCGAAGTCTACATCCAATACTCTTGTCCGCTACCGGTTTCTGAGCAGCCTAACTTAAATAAAGCGCGGATGCCTTGGATCGGTTTGCAATGGTTGCTCGGACGCAAAGGTCCAGCAGCAACCAACCATTTCGAAGGTGGAGGTTTTGTTCGTTCGAACGAGAACGTCAACTACCCAAATTTGATGTTCCACTTCCTTCCGCTAGCGGTACGGTATGATGGACAAAAAGCGGACACTGATCACGGATTCCAGGTACACGTCGGACCTATGTACTCTGATGCTCGAGGGACATTAAAGATTCGTTCGAAAAATCCTAAAGAGCATCCGAGCATGGTCTACAACTATCTTTCGACCGAACAGGACCGGCGTGAGTGGGTTGAAGCAATAAAAATTTCACGTAAAATCCTATTTCAGCCAGCTATGGCACCCTATAATTCGGGAGAAATCTCACCCGGTCCTTCCGTTCGTACAGACAAGGAGATTTTGGAATGGGTGGCTAAAGATGCCGAGACTGCACTTCATCCGAGTTGCACGGCAAAGATGGGGCCCGATTTAGATCCAATGTCTGTTGTAGATCCGCTAACCATGAAGATCCATGGGCTCGACAATGTACGAGTGGTCGATGCGTCTGCCATGTCCTACATCACTAACGGCAATATCCATGCACCGGTGTTAATGTTGGCGGAAAAGGCAGCGGACATAATCCTTGGACGTAAACCGCTAGAGCCTATTAATGCCGACTTTTACCGTCATGGAGTACATCCAGCCGACGCAGGCACAATAAAACCATAAGCCAAATAATGCTTTCCTAATCTTAATGATAGAGGCATAGAGATGGATAAAAGAGGATATATCCCAGTTAACGACCTGATGGAGACCAATGTTGAAGTGGTATGTGCCGTTGGTGATAACCGCGTAAAATATCTAAGACAAGTTGCGGCGTCCCCCGTTAAATAGACACACAAAACATAAGTATTACTTCATTTTTCATAGAATATCTTGATCTTTTGACAAATCACCAAAAGGTTGTAGAACTTTCACTGCCGTCCTTGACTCCATGTGCTAATTTAAAGGTACCCGACCGACGGATATACGCCAAAAAATAATTGTCTGCGGTCGGGGTTTTTTAGCCTAGCACATGAAGTCAAGAATCTCCGCTTCGCTCCGACCGCAAGCGGCGGCTACTTGTTGTGGCATTGTGACTATAGAGAAATTCCCCTTCCCTCTGGAGACCGCCATATTTTAATTATTTAAGAAGCCCTTGCGGCAGAGTAATA
>NZ_FOOX01000013.1 GCF_900113335.1 Desulfotruncus arcticus DSM 17038 | reverse complement strand
TACAGCTATTTCAAGGTCTTTTTCACCAAGGATTTTTTTAAGTTTATCGTTTTCTTTCTCTAACTGTTTAAATTCCTGATGCGATGGCACGTAAACGCCCATTTTCTTAGCATCACTTTTGGTATTCTGCCATGCTTTATGGTTAGACTCGCTGATCCAGCGGTATAGTGTTTTAACGTTAATTTCATTGCGTTTAGCTACTTGTACAACGTTGCCGATTTCTAATGCTTCCTTAATTAATTGGTCCTTATATTCTTTTGGGTATCTTTTTCCTTTCATGCTGCTTATCCCCTTCCCGTTAATTTTAGTTTATACCATCAGGGGACAAGACTCAATTCTCATAAAGGGGCTAAATAGATCCGACTTCAACCGCTCCTGGTTAGGGTAACCACACGGAGTCAAGGCGTTAAAGTCCTTGTGATGGTCTAACCCCCCTTAATAATTTTCTCCTACACATACTCTTAGGGTTTAAATTTTTGCATCCGAGAAGTTGTTTTTTATTTTTGTTCCGTAATTATCCAGGTACCATTTATGTTTTCTAATATATAAGTTGATTCATAGGGCTGACCAAGTTCCATTTGCATCACGTCTGAAGGATCACGCAGAAAAACTATTATCTTATCTTTGCCTCTCTCAATTACTTCAAAAGTGATGTCTTTTTCGTCCAGTTTTTCGCGCTCGTAAAATGGAAATATGGCAGCTAAATTACTCCACCCTTCGCAATTACTTTCATAAAACACCCCAAGTTTAGTAACGATCTCCGTTGAATAATGCTCAATCAATTTTAACTTTACGCTTTCAAAAGGAGGCTTTTCTATACCTTCCATTCTTTCTTTAATAGCCAAGTTAAGAATATCTACGGCTGTTTTCTCTGAATGGTAGATAATATCCTTAATTTCTGCATCAGTTAATAACTTTTCTTGCGATGTATTTTTTGCGTCTTGATTACTATCATCATTTGTTCCACATCCTGTGTTAATAGCAAACAAACTTAATATTATGGTAATTAATAATAACCTTTTTAAAATTATAATCACTCTCCTAATCATTTTTATGATAACCTCACCCTATCAACGTCAGGCTGCAGCCGTTCCTGGTTGGTGTAGCCATATGGGGCTAGGGATTATTGTAGGGATTTTTAACCTGCTATCCCCAATACCTAATGTCAATAATTATGTAGTAATTTCCACAGAGGTCGGTTTTTTCCTCCTCATATGTAAATTTTTCCACAATGTTGCAAGATAAAAATGCCTTATGCATCAGCAAATTCTCATCTACTGGTAGGCAAACTATTACCCCATAACAAAAAAATACCCTGCAAAACTTATTTGCAGGGCAGAAGGGGAATTAACCACATGTTATGCGGTAAAAACAATATGTCAAAGATTAAAAATTAAGCTATGATTTTCTTTAACTCTTCAGTCAGCACCGGAACAACTTCGAATAAATCTCCAACTATGCCATAATCGGCAACTTTAAAGATGTTGGCTTCTTCATCCTTGTTGATGGCTACGATGCATTTGGCTGAACTCATACCGGCCAGGTGTTGAATGGCACCGGAAATACCGCAGGCAATATATAATACGGGTGATACTGTTTTACCGGTTTGGCCTACTTGGAAGCTGTGGGATACCCAGCCGGCATTCACCGCGGCGCGGGAGGCGCCCACGGCTGCGCCGAGCACGTCGGCAAGTTCCTCTAATAATTTAAAGTTTTCCGGACCATTCATACCCCGGCCGTCGCTGACAATAACGTCGGAAATTTAAGGTTGAGTGGCCACTCGGAATTTGAATCCGTAACGAATGACTCCCTCTTCCTCATATATTTTTCTAAAAACAACCTCCACCGGCATGCCGATAGCATAACCTTCCTCGGGCGGGTTGACCAGCTGGGCGATAACCCGGGGTCCCTCTTCCAGCTCTACTATTGCTACCGGGTAACTGCCTTTGCATTTGGCTTCTTCCGCAAATTCCGGCGGGGCACCCCCTCCGGCTATTACCGTATTTGAATAAACCGTTCCTTTACCGCTGAGCTGTACGTATTCAAACTCGTTGCTCGCCTGGCAGTATTTACAAACAGCTTTGGGCGGAAAATTGATTTTACCGCATTTTTTGCATTTTTGCCCGGCCAGTCTGTAACGCTGGGCAACCGCCCTTTGATACATGGGAATGGATATATGAGCGCCCATTTTTTATCACCTGCCTCAGATACATCTTTTAAGCTTAAGGTAATAGATATAACTGATATATTTTTTATTTTCCAATAAGCTCTTTACCGGCCTGGTATTTTTACAAGCGCCGGATAGTTTAAAACTGATGGCGTGGCTCCCCGCGCCGGACCCGTATGAGCAGATCATGATTCTTTCGCCGCTGCGGGCATGGTCCAAAACATTGCATAAACCCAACATGGCTGAGCATGCTCCGGTATCGCCCACCAGGCTGAACACTTGGCCATAATTGAGCTGTTCTTCGCCAAAACCCATTTTCTTAGCCAGGGCGGCAGCGGTTTTAGCGTCGTTTTGGTGCAGCACCACGTGACTGTAATCATTGGGGGCTAATTGCATTTTCTGCAGCAGTCCCTGTGCCGCCCCTTTAATGATTTCATTGTAGACCTGGTTGGCATAAGTTTTTACGCCAATATCCCTGACTCCTGTTTCACCGGGCAGCCTGTAGCGAAGTCCCATCGCTTCCCCGGCCTGCGCATATACGCCCTCAAGCTCCAGACCCGGCTCGTCTTTGGCCAAAACAAAGGCGCACGCGCCTGCGCCGAACCCGTGCTCCAGATCTACGGCGGCAGCCGCCACTGGAGCATCGGCAACGATTACCAGGGCATATTTTTGTTCGGTTTGATCCAGCATCCCCATAGCCGATAAAAAGGCTTCGGTGCCCGCCAGGGTTGAATTGCCGTGCTGGCAGGTCAATATGTTATTGTTAAGGCCCAGCGCTTCAATGACTGTTCCCGCCATTATTTTTTCCGAGTAAGGAAAATTGGCCGAGGCCAGTGATAAGGCGCCAATTTGCGCGGGATCAAGGCCGGCCATAGCGTCTCTGGCTGCTTCAATGGCCATGGTAATTATATCTTCATCTACATCCATTACCGCTTTTTCTTTGAACGCGGCACTGCAGCTGCCCAGGGCACTGATGTATTCATCCCGCTTAATCCTTAGATAAGGCAGATACACCCCATAAGAGATTACGCTTTTATTCATCACTAGTCACCTCTCTGATAGACGAATACCGCTGCCGTTCCACCGGAACCGCCGACATTGTGAGACAGCGCAAACCTGGCGTTTTTAATCTGGCGGCTGGGTTCCTTGGCCTCATCCCGCAGCTGTTTAAATATTTCAACGGCCATGCCGCAGCCCGTAGCGCCAATGGGGTGTCCCTTGGCCTTTAAACCGCCGCTGGCGTTAACCGGCAATTTACCGTCGGGACGGGTATAGCCTTCCTCCAACAATTTGTGGCCTTGCCCCACCTTGCAAAAGCCCAGGTCGCCGTAAGCCATAATTTCAGCTATGGTAAAACAGTCATGCACTTCGGCAAAATCGATGTCCCTGGGACCAACACCGGCCTGTTTGTAGGCCTCGGCGGCGGCTTTTTGCGTTGCGGCCAGGCTGGTGATGGAATTTCTGTCGTGGATGGCCAGGTAATCGCTGGCCGCGCCAAAGCCCCTCAAATATACCGGTTTATCGGTAAAGCTTTTGGCTAATTTGGCGTTGCAAAGCAATACCACCGCAGCTCCGTCAGTGGTGGGGCTGCAGTCCCAAACGTTAAAGGGATGCGCAACCGGAACTCCTTTAAGTGCCTGTTCCATGGTTATTTCTTTACGAAACTGCGCCTTGGGGTTGGCCACGGCGTTGCGGTGGTTTTTAACCGCCACCATTGATAAATGCTCTCTTTGCATCCCGAAATCGTGCATGTACCTGGCCGCCATCAAGGCATAGATACCGGCAAAAGTTGAGCCGGCCAGACGCTCGTATTCAGTGTCCCCGGATACTCCCAGCCAGTAGCGGCCTTTGCTGGAAGATACGTCTCTCATTTTTTCCACGCCGGCGGCTATTACCAGGTCATATTTCCCTGACGCCACCGCGCACGCCGCAGTATGGAGTGAGTACCCCCCGCTGCCGCAGGCGTTTTCGATGCGAACCGCGTTAACGCTGGGCAAGCCCACGTGCCCCATCAGCAGCGGCGCCAGCTGCCCCAGCTGAAAACCGCTGCCGGCGCTTAAACAGCCGATATAAGCGGCCTGGATTTGCTGCGGTTCCAGTCCCTGATCCACACTCTGCAGCATCTCAAAATAAGCTTCGGCAAAAAGTTCTTTGACACCCTTGTTTGGATAATCACCATATTTTGTCTGGCCTGCTCCTATGATGGCCACGCCTTCCAATAGTGACACCTTCTTTCATCGTAAGCTGTGCAAGCTATATTTCAAATTCTTTAAGCAGTCTGCCGGCTATAACCATCCGCTGAATCTCGTTGGTTCCTTCATACAAACGGGTAATCCTGGCGTCACGGTAGAAGCGCTCCAGCGGAAACTCCTTCATGTAACCCATACCGCCGTAAACCTGAACCGCCTTGTCAGCCACCCTGGCCAGCGCCTCGGAAGCAAACATTTTTACCATCGGGCCCTCTTTCAATACCGGCAGCTTCTGATCAACCATCCAGGCCACCCGGTAGGTCAGAGCGCGGGCAGCTTCGGTATCGGTAGCCATTTCCGCCAGCATCCACTGAATGGCCTGGAAGGAGGAAATCGGCTTGCCGAATTGAACCCGCTGCTGGGCGTACCTGGCGCATAACTCCACCAGTTTGTCACAGGCGCCGACACAGCGGGCGCCAAGGGCGACCCGACCCTTGCTCAGGATTTTTAAAGCGCCGGCATAGCCCCGGCCAACTTCACCTATAACATTTTCTTTGGGAACTTCGCAATCCTCAAAAATTACCTCTGAAGTATGCGAGCCGCGCAAACCCATTTTCTTTTCAATGGTGCCGATGGAGAATCCGGGAAAGTCTTTTTCCACCAGGAAAGCCGTATAGCCCCCGCGGGTTCCTTTATCACGGTCGGTTACCGCGATGACGGTAAATACTTTGGCTTCCGGAGCATTGGTAATGAAGTGTTTAATGCCGTTTAAGATCCATTTGTCGCCTTTTAATACGGCATTGGTTTTCATGCTGGAAGCGTCCGATCCGGCATCGGGCTCGGTCAGGGCGAAAGCCCCCAGCGCGTCACCGCTGGCCATGTCGGGCAGGTATTTTTTCTTTAGTTCTTCACCGGCCATTTCCACAATGCCGGTGGAGCCGATACCCGTATGGGCGCCGATCAGGGTGGTAAAACTCATATTGGCCCGGCCCAGCTCCTCCAACAGCAGGCATTTGTCCAGCATGCTCAGGCCCAGCCCGCCGTATTCTTCAGGTATGCTCATGCCGAACAGGCCCATTTCTTTGGCCTGGTCGATCAGGTGCTGCGGAATCTGATCCTCTTCCTCAATTTGCTGAGCATATTTATCCACTTCATTATCAACGAAATCCCTGATGGTGCGCTTCATATCCCGAATCTCATCGGTAATGCTAAAATCCATAACCAGCACTCCTTTGTTTTTTCAATTGATTATTTACCTTTAAAATCAGCCTTGCGTTTCTCTAAAAAAGCCGAGGTTCCTTCGATCCGGTCCTCAGTGGCAAAAGCTATGGTCTGCGCAAATTTCTCAAACAATAATCCGGAATTAATGTCGGTATTGGCGCCCACGTTAATGGCGGTTTTAGCCAGGCTTACGGCCATCGGCCCTTTGGCGATAATCTTTTGAGCCATTTCCCTGGCCGCGGGCAGCAGGTCTTCCGGCTGCTCCACTACCTTGTTCACCAGACCGATTTCTTTGGCCTCTTGGGCGCTGATGATATCACCGGTAAAGATTAATTCTTTGGCTTTGCCGATACCAACAACCCTTTGCAGCCGCTGGGTCCCACCGGCCCCCGGAATAATGCCCAGGTTAACCTCGGGCTGGCCCAGCTTGGAACGCGCGGTGGCTATCCTGATATCACAGGCCATGGACAGCTCACACCCGCCACCGAGAGCAAACCCGTCTATAGCGGCTATCACCGGTTTTTCCAGGTTTTCAACATCGTTTAAAGATTCCTGGGCCTCACTTTTCAGTACTTCCAGGGTTTCACGTTCCCGCAGCGAACGAATATCGGCGCCGGAGGCAAAGGCCTTGCCGCCCGCACCGGTAATGATGACCACGCGCACTTCCCGGTCAAAGCGGCATTCTTTAATGGCTGCGCGTATTTCCGCCCAGGTTTGGGGGTCCAGCGCGTTGCGAACTTCCGGCCGGTTTAAAGTTATAAATGCTATATGTCCGTCTTTTTCCAGCAATAAATTTTTAAATTCCATCTTTGCCACCTCACTTAACATAATTTCATAATTATAGGTTTTCAATCACCGTGGCCATGCCCTGCCCACCCCCGACGCACAGGGTGGCCAGGCCCAGGCGGGAATTTCGCCGCTTCATTTCATATAACAAAGATACGCATAATCTGCAGCCCGTTGCCCCCAGCGGGTGCCCCATGGCAATGGCACCGCCGTTAACGTTGGTGATGGTTAAATCCAGGCCAAGTTCCCTGATGCAAGCCAGCGATTGCGATGCAAAGGCTTCGTTAAGTTCTATCAAATCAATGTCGTGCAAACTCAAATTTAATTTGCCCATTATCTTTCTAACTGCCGGTATGGGACCAACCCCCATATAACGAGGATCAACAGCTACAGCGCTGAAACCCAACAGTTTGGCCAGCGGAGTCAGCCCCAGTTCATTAACCGCTTCGGCCGATGCCAGCACAGTAACCGCCGCGCCGTCGTTTCTACCGCAGGAGTTCCCGGCCGTCACCGTACCGCCCGGCTTAAAAGCTGGTTTCAATTTGGCCAGTGCTTCTATTGTTGTTTCCGGGCGGACATGCTCATCAGTATCAAACATGTAGGTATTCTTCTTAAACTTCACTTCCACAGGAATAATCTCATCTTTAAACTTGCCCTCTTTAATGGCTCTGGTGGTAAACTGGTGGCTGCGCAATGAGAATTCGTCCTGGTCCTCGCGAGAAATTTGGTATTTTTCCGCCACATTTTCCGCGGTCATGCCCATTCCCAGATCGTAGCCGTATACCTCCTGCGGCTGGGCTCCGGTGGCGCCCTCCTGGTTGGAATCAATCAATTGGATCGGCTTATCGTTCCATCTGGCGTTACGGAGATAATGGGGAGCCCTACTCATATTTTCAGCTCCGCCAACAACTACCACGTCACATTCCCCTGCCGCCACCCGTAAAAACCCGCTGTACATAGCTTCCATGGCCGAGGCACATAACCTGTTGATGGTGTATGCCGGCACTTCCTCAGGCAGGCCGGCCCTTAAAGCGGCCACTCTGGCCATGTTGGCCGATTCAGTGCTCTGACGGACTTCGCCCATAATTACTTCATCAACCTTTTCCGGGGCTACCCCCGCCCTTTGTAAAGCCTCTTTGACGACAACGGCCCCCATCTCGCCGGTGGTAATCAGCCTCAGGCTGCCGCCGTAACGGCCAATAGCCGTACGAACGGCGCTGACGATAAATACATCTTTCAATTCTCCAACCTCCCGATTATTATGCCTATAAAAAATAGCATGGCAATGGACGGGTAAATGCTCCGGCCATTGCCATTACCCGGGTCATCTATTTACAGTACTCATAAAAACCTTGACCGGTTTTACGTCCCCATTCTTTCTTGACAAATTTCTCCACAACTACTGGTGAGGGCTTATATTTAGGATCGCCGGTCTCCTGATAGCGTTCCATTCCGACATAGTAACTCAGGTCAATGCCTGTCAGATCCATCAGCCTGAACGGGCCCATGGGATGCCCCAAAGCGTGTACCACCGCGGTATCAATGTCTTCAGGGGTGGCCACGCCCATATCGTAAATATAAAGAGCTTCCGTTTTAATCGCCGACACAACGCGGTTAACCAGGAAACCATAAATTTCTTTTTGCAAAACAACAGGCACTTTACCCATTTTTTTACAAACACCCACTGCAACTTCAACAGTCTCATCCGCTACATGGGGTCCTTTAACCACTTCCACAAGTTTCATTACCAGCGCAGGATTAAAGAAGTGCATGTTGCAGACCTTCTCAGGCCGCCCGGTTACGTCAGCAATTTTAGAGCTGATAATATAGGAGCTGTTGGTGGCCAGAATGGCATGGGGGGGGCAAATTTTATCCAGATCGGCAAATATCTTGCGTTTAAGCTCTAATTTTTCAATTGCCGCCTCGATAACCATGTCGGCATCTTTGGCTGCCTCCGCCAAGCTTGCGGTAAAAGTAAGCCTGGCCCGGGCCGCTTTGGCATCCTCCTCGGCAAGTTTCCCCTTGGCCACTCTTTCCGGCAGGTAGGTATCAGCAAAATTTTCAGCCTTTTGCAATATCTCCCGGTTAATATCGGTACAAATTACCGTATAACCGGCCAGTGCGGCGGAAAGGGATATTTGGTGTCCCATATTGCCCGCCCCGATAACACAAATTGTTTTAACCTCAAAATTTGGCATTTTTCTACACTCCCTTTTTACTTTTCATTCCTGCAGGAAATAAGCGTTAAGCTAGATTTTTTTGTTGGTTTTAGTCCAGATTTTCATTTTCTCAGCCTGTTTGATCAGATCTTCCCGGTATTCCGGATCAGCGACGCTAATCAGCATTTCAGCCCTGTGCCAGGTTGCTTTCCCCTTTAAATTCACTTTACCATGCTCAGTAACCACGTATTGAACGACCGACCTGGGCAAAGTCACAATATTGCCGGGAGTAATGGTTGGCACAATCCTCGATACCACGGTGTCTTGGACCCGTTTGGTGGAGCTCAGGCAGATAAAGGATTTCCCGCCCCGGGAACGAAAAGCGCCATAAACAAAGTCGAACTGTCCGCCCGTTCCCGATATCTGCCGCGAGCCAACTGATTCGGAGCACACCTGGCCGTATAAGTCTATCTCAATGGCATTATTAATTGATATCTGTTTGTCATTTTGGGCAATTACGCCGGCCGAGTTGGTATAATCAACAGGGTAAATGGCGCAGGCGGGATTGTTATGCACAAAGTCATATAGCCTCTGATTGCCCATGGCGAAAGAAAATACCATTTTAAAACGGTCTATCGACTTCCTGGCGCCCGTTATTTTCCCCTGTTCATACAAATCGACGAAAGAAGCGCACAGCATTTCACTGTGTACCCCCAGATCTTTTAAATCTGATTCGGCCAGCATCCGGCCAATCGTGTTGGGCATCCCGCCAATGCCCAATTGCAGGCAGGCCCCGTCTTCGATTTCTCCTACTATTAAAGAAGCTATTTTTTTATCTACTTCCGATGCAGGGTGAGAGGACACCTCAATTAAGGGATTGTCATTCCCCTCAACAATATAATCAACATCAGATATATGAATGCTCTCCTGATCCCCTCCGAGACAGCGGGGCGCATTCCGATTGACTTCAACAATAACTGTTTCCGCTACCTCACAGGCCGCCCTCTCATAGGAGTTGGAAACACTGAAGTTAAAATACCCATTTTCATCCATAGGGGTGGTAACCATCATGGCCACTCTGGGTGTTTCAGCTTGGCCTGTTCTTATACTAACAGGTGATTCCCCGTATAAGCCGGGTATATAGTAAGCCCTGCCGTCATCCTGCAGCTTCCTGTCATTGCCGCTGAAAAAGCCATTGTTATAGATAAAATGTTTTTGATCGGCATCCACCAAAGCCACTTTTACCGGGTGAACTGCGCATACCCCTCTTATTTTTACTCCGGTTAATTCATCTTTTCTTTTGGCCAGCGCTTCGTCCAATACCACCGGCGTCATGGCAAAATGGCTGTACGCCACCCAATCGCCTGATTTAACCACTTTCACCGCTTCATCCGCTGAAACAAGCTTTTTATTGTACTCGTCTATATATCCCATAGAAATAACTCCCTTGCTGTCTCTAATTATTGATTAACCGACCCATTCCCAGATTGCCGCAGCCCCCTGCCCGTGGCCGATACACATGCTTTCAACCGCATATTTGGCCCCGTAATAAGGCATTTCGTGCATAATCGTAGTGGCAATGCGAGCGCCGGTGCAGCCCAGGGGGTGACCCAGAGCGATACCGCTGCCCCGGGGATTTAACAGCGGGTGATTTCTGATGCCAAGTTCCTCGGTGCAATAAACTGCCTGAGAGGCAAAAGCCTCGTTAATTTCCCACAGATCAATCTGCTCCCCGGTCATGCCCGCTTGCTTTAATGCTTTGGGTATGGCCACGGCCGGCCCAATGCCCATAATGGCAGGATCTACGCCAACTACTGCATAAGTCACCAGCTTCATTTTGGGTTTGAGGCCTAATTCTTTGATCTTTTCTTTACCGGCAACCAGCAGAACTGCCGCCGCGTCATTGGTCTGGCTGGCGTTCCCGGCAGTTACCGTAGCCTGCTCATCCTGCATAAACACCGGCTTTAACTTGGCCAGTGTTTCCAGGCTGGTACCGGGTCTGATGCCCTGGTCGCGGTCTACCACCATCTTTTGAGTTCCCCCGTCATCGGTGGGAGCATCTGCTTCAATGGGTAAAATCTCCGGTTTAAATAAGCCTTCTACGGTGGCCTTGTGGGCCTTGGCATGGCTTTCCACCGCCATTTGGTCCTGTTTTTCCCTGCTGATATTAAATCTGCGGGCAACCATCTCGGCCGTATAACCCATGGAACTCATATTGGGATCGGCAAATTCGCCCAGCCTGGGGTTGGGATCGGCGCCCGCGCCCATGGGAATATGCGTCATATGCTGAACTCCGCCGGCAATAATCAGGTCGGCCCACCCCATGGCTATGGTTGACACTGCAAAGGCGATAGTCTGGAGACCCGAGGAGCAAAAACGGTCCACCGTGCAACCGGGCACACTATAGGGCATGCCGGCCATAATAGTGGCATAACGGCCGATATTGCCCCCCATTTCTTTCATTAATGCCGTTCCGCCTAAAATAACATCGTCAACCTGCTCCCGCTTTTTCCCGGTGATTTCAGCCCGCTCCAATACCTCATTAATTACCAGGGCAGCCAGGTCGTCGGCCCTTTTGTTGGCAAACCAGGATTTTTTTCCTGCTTTGGCGATAGCCGTCCGGACACCTTCAACCAAATAAACCTCTCTCATCTATTTACAGACCTCCTCGCCGAAGTTTTTGTTTGATTAACTGACGATAAATGCTTCCTCCGGGCATTCAAGGGCAGAGACGTCTGCATTTTTAATCAGTTCGGCCTGGTAATAAACGTTGGGCAATATATTGTTGATGAAAAATTTAGCGGAGTTAACCTTGCCCGCGTAATAAGTATAATCATGGTGGTCAGTGCCAAGCTCTTCAATTTTACGTTTGGCCAGTATGGCCTGGTCCAAAATAGATTCAGCCGCAAACAACTGGGCGCAGCAGGTTAGCACCCGGAGAGCATATAAAGGTATTAAATGGCCTTTTTGAGTCTTGTCTGCGTAATAAGCGGAGTAAAGCTCTTTGATTTCAGCCACGCATTGATAAGCTTTCGCCAGCCGGTTAAATTCAGCGCCAAATCCCTCATTATTTTTGTTAGTTTCGATAAACTCTTTCCTGTCATTCATCCAGTTGGCAAAAGGCACGCCGTCGCCCATTCTCATTTTCCTGCCCACCAGGTCCATGGCATGAATAAATGAGGTTCCTTCCCAAATCGATAAAATCTTAACGTCCCTGGCGTACTGTGAAACGGGATATTCTTCAGTATAGCCCACGCCGCCGTATACCTGGATAGCCTGACCGATCATCTGCCAGGCAGTTTCAGCGGCATAAGTTTTAATCAATGGAGTTAAGATTTCCGCCAGCCCCTGGCACCTTTTAGCCTTTTCTTTGTCGGAACTATGTTCGGCAATGTCCAAATAATAAAAACCCCTGAAGATCATGGCCCTGATACCTTCCACCTGGGCTTTCATTTCCAGCAGTATTCTTTTGACATCTTCATGTTTAATCAGAGGTACACGACCTGCCTTGGGATTGGTAAAAAGACGTCCCTGGATGCGCTCGGTGGCATATTTGGCGGCAAAGTAATAAGCAGCGGCCATTTGGGACAGAGCATTATGACCGGTCCCGATGCGGGACTCATTCATCATGTGGAACATCATGGACAAACCTTTGGAAGCCCCTTCGCTGTCCGCGGGACTGCCGACCAAAATACCGCGGCAGTTATCGTTTTCTCCGAAACTAAGCATTGCTGTAGCGGAAGCTTTTAAACCCATTTTGTGCTCAACGCCGATACAAACAACATCGTTAGGTTCGCCAAGACTGCCATCTTCGTTAACCCATATTTTGGGAACAATATACAGTCCCAGTCCCTTTGAGCCTGGTGCGCCACCTTCCGGACGGGCCAGGACCATGTGAATAATATTCTCGGAAAGATCAACTTCACCGCCAGTAATAAACATTTTGGTGCCCTTAATTTTATAAATTCCGGGGTCGTCAGTAGGGTATGCCCTGGTTGTAGAATCTCCAACATCCGAACCGGCGTTGGGCTCGGTTAAACACATGGTGCCGCTCCACTGCCCGTTGAGCATGTTTTCAATAAACATTTCCCTATCCTGATCAGTGCCGAATCTATAAATCAGGTTGGCTGCGCCTGTAGTCAACTTGATGTAGGAAGTTAAGGCCGGGCAGGCGGCCATCAGCATTTCATTGTAGGCTCTGTACAACGTTAAGGGCATCAATTCATCAGAACCCAGCGATTCATTGGCCGATCCCCAGCCGTTTTCCTGTAAAAACTTATACGCCTCAATATAAGCGGGAGGCAGTGTAACTTTGCCGTTTGCAAATTTTAAGCCAATTTCGTCGCCTTCTTTGTTAATGGGGAAAACAACTTCTTTGGCCATTTTGTAAACTTCGTTTAAAATAAAATCAATATCATCTTTCTCATAATTGTCCTTAAACCGATCAAGTCCAAAAACCTCATCCATATCAAGCCATTCATTTAATATAAACTTTAAATCCCTGATGTCATATGCAAATTCAGCCATTATTAAAACCCTCCCCAATTTACCCAAAAACATAGTTCAGTTTTAAGAGTTAAGCCCTGCTGCAGGAGACCATTTCCATATTTGATATAGACTACATCCCCCCCACTATAAATCCGGAAAATTGTTTTATTATATTGTTTTAATACTTAGTGAGCAAAACGCATGCCACGTTATTAAGAATAGTTAACTGCCGCCATTAATTTGAAAAACCCTTGGGAAATGGGAGATTTGTGTTGATAAATATCTGTCCGGGATAATAAGCAACCCTTGAGCGTTTCATTATGTAACCGTCAGGTTACTGAATAAAACATTGAGATATAAAAAAACCGCCGCTTATGGCGGCATGTGATAAGGAAGTAATGGAACACTGTCCGAAAAACGCTTTGAGAGCTATCAAAAATTGCAACGGGAAGTATCATACGCCGGATTAAATGCCCGCCAGCTTGAAAACGAGAAACTCAATAGAATGTTCGGCGGCAAGGGTGAAATGAAACAATTAAAGAAGCATATTAAAGACAAGAACAATAGATAAATACGAAAGGAGCGTTGTCTTATCCCTAAAGGTGCATTGGAGTCGGTATTGTGCGTAGCAAGGGCTATCGCATAATCCAAATATGAGGATAGTCCTTGCGTAATCCTATTTTTTGATTATTATAGGAGGCGCACAATGGGCTATAAAAATGCAATCTGTGTATTGCCAGATGATTTGATTATGGCAATACAACAACATATTGACGGCGAATATCTTTATATTCCTCGTAAAGAAGAAAACAAAAAAGGCTGGGGCGAATTAAGTAATAGTAGACAATTGCTTGACGAACGTAATGCAACCATTTTTACGGAATACCAGCGTGGTACACCTGTCCCGCAACTGGCAAATAAGTTCTATTTGTCGCCCAAGACTGTATATAAGATATTATCCGAAATGAAGAAATGATAAATATACCTTAAAGGCGGCATGGCAGATTTGTCATGTCGCCTTTTTGCTTCTGTATCGTTCAGTAGGGAGCTTTTATAAAAGGAACGGGATATAATTTAACTATGCAAAAGCAATAAAGCAAATAAAAGATAAGGAGCAATTACAATGGAGTATCCAATAAGCCAAAAGTACAATACCCCCGAATTACTGGCTACGGCCATGGGGCCTAACCCATTCAAATTGCAGGAAGAAATGCTGCTAAATCATAAAATCCCTGCCGGAAGTCTCGTCTGCGACCTCGGAAGTGGGCAAGGGCATACAAGTGTTATGCTCGTAAAAGATTATGGCTTCAAGGTTTACGCCGCCGATTTGTGGAGTGAGCCGCAGGAAAACCGTAGTTTTTTTTATAAAATGGGATTAACCCTTGAACAGATTACACCCGTTAAGGCTGACGCCACCGCCTTGCCCTTTGAAAAAGAATTTTTCGATGCGGTAGTCAGCACAGATTCCTATAACTTTTGGGGACGTGACCCAAAATACTTGGACGAAAAACTACTGCCCTTTGTCAAACACGGTGGATATATTTACTGCTGCGTACCCGGCCTGAAAAAAGATTGCCATGATAACCTGCCGAAAGAATTGCTTCTCTCGTGGACACCGGAGCAGCTTGCCTATCTGCGTGATATTGCTTATTGGACGGAAATAGTGAATAGCAGCCGTGATGCAGAGGTAATTTCCATATACGAGATGGAAAGCAACGAGAACGTTTGGGTGGATTGGCTGAACCAAGAAGAAAATGAGATTGCGGTTCATTGCCGCAAAACAATGGACGCAGGCGGCGGGAAATATCTGAATTTTATTGCTTTCGTACTACGGAAAAAATAATAGCGCCGGACGCTACCGCCTATGCAAAAGAGAGATAAAGCAGTGAAAAGAACCCTAAAAATAGCTTCCACTCCAAAATGCCGCCAGACAACGGAAATAAAAAAAACCGTTGTCATGGTGGCTGAATAATAACGAGTTTACCCCGTTCCGCAATATCATCAACGAATGGTATTGCCGCGATACCAGCAAGAAGATCCGCGCCGTGTTCAAGGCAAAGGGACAAGCCGGGGAGCATCTGTCCCCCCATCCTCCCTACGGATACCGGAAAGACCCAGCAAATCCCAAGCAGTGGCTCGTGGACGAGGAAGCCGCTCAGGTGGTACAAAGGATTTTTGATCTGTGCGTCGCGGGTTTAGGCCCCACGCAGATTGCCCGGCGGCTGACAAAAGATGGCATCCTTACTCCTACCGCTTATTTGCAGCAGCAGGGGCAGAAGACGACCAATCCCGTTCCCGCCGATCCCTGCCGCTGGGTCACGGAAACGTCAAGCGGATTCTGGGGCGGATGGAATACCTGGGGCATACGGTGAATTTCAAAACGTCTTGGAAGTCCTACAAAAGCAAAAAGAAGCTGGAAAATCCGCCGGAAGACCGCCGCGTGTTTGAAAACACCCATCCGGCCATCATCGAACAGGTGCAATGGGACAGGGTGCAGGAACTTCGGAAGAACAAGCGCAGGCCGACCAAAACAGGCAGGACAAGCATGTTCTCAGGCTTGCTCTACTGCGCGGACTGCGGGGAAAAGCTACGGCGTAGCCTTCCGGCCACACCGTTCCCTGTTAACAATACTTCCTTATTGACGCCCGCCGTGTACGACGGTTTTATTGCATCAATCAATCTAGCAATCAATCAAGCAATTTAATCAGGCATATTTTTACGGTACAAGCTATTTATCTAATCACGGCTTTATCCAGTGTCTTAAACTTACGCCATAAAGTTGTCCTACTGGCACCAATCAATTCGGAAATTTCCTTAATACTGGCTCCTGTAGAAAGAAGATATTCAATAACTTGCATTTCCATATCTTCTAATTTACCAATTTTTAAAGTTATTAAGTTCTCATCATCTGTACGGACTTTATAAATCTTTCTAATTTTCTCATTTATTAACTTATCAACTAAGCTATCACAATTTTGGTTTGGCTCAGATAAAAGAACATATTTGTGAATTACATTTTGCAGTTCTCTAATATTCCCGGGCCAATCATATTTTTTAAGCTTGCCCAGGGCTGACTCCGATAAACCATGAACATGTTTTTTCTCTTCAAAAACAAATACTTTTATAAATTGGTCAGCCAGCAGATCAATATCTTCTTTTCTTACACGCAATGGGGGTATGTCGAGATTCAACACTTCCAGGCGATGGTACAAATCACTGCGAAAATTCCCTTCTGCCACAATCTGGTAAAGTTCATAATTAGTTGCTGCAATAATCCTAACGTCTACAGGTATAACCCTGTCACTGCCAAGTCTCATTATTTCCCGTTCCTGTAAAACGCGTAATAGACGGGCCTGCACAGGTAATGTCATCTCACCAATTTCATCTAAAAATATGGTGCCGCCGTGCGCCATTTCAAAAAGGCCAATTTTACCACCTTTTTTAGCCCCGGTAAAGGCGCCTTCCTCATAGCCGAAAAGCTCACTCTCGAGCAAATTTTCCGGCAGCGCGGCACAGTTTATCGCCACAAACGGAGCTTTGCGCCTATCGCTTGCATTATGAATACTTTGGGCAAATAGTTCTTTTCCAGTCCCGCTTTCCCCGCCAATTAACACTGTTGCATTGGCAGCGGCAAATTTTTTGGCACTTTTTATTGTATCTTTCAACACCTGGCTGCGCCCGATAATATCATCAAAAGTGTGTTTGGCATACAAACCTTTTTTAAATAACTGCCGCCGTAAATTTTGTTCCATAACCTGAATTCTGTCCGCACTCTGAAAGAGAATAAGCAAATCTTTTTCCTTATCGTCTACAGATAAAGGCATACTGCTAACCCAAAACTGTTTTCTTCCTATTTCTTTAAATGCTTCTTCGCCTTCGGTACCGTTAAACAGATTGCCCAAAACTGATGATTGACGCAACTCCTCAACATTCTTACCGATAAATTGGCTGACATCGGTTTCTAACAGGTTTTGGGCGGCCGGATTAATAAAAGATATTCTATTGAATTCATCAATAATAAGAATGCCGTCATTACTGGCCTCCAGTACAGAACTAAACCTTTTAGTGCGCTCCTGGTTCCTGCGAATACCATGTACTAATTCTATGGCCCGTTTCATTGAGCTGTATATTGCATCATAACCGGATTTAACAAGGACAGCGTTAATTCCCGCCCCCTTGGCCATTTTATAGATACACAAACCCGTACTAACTATAACGTCGGCATCGGACCTTAACATTTTAGAGGCCTGCTCTTCCATTTCAAATGAATCGCTGTAAGGGTAGCAATCAACTTCAATGTCAAGAATTTTGGTTATAGTTTCAAAATCAGGACAGAAATCTTGCTTTCTGTGGCCCAGGAAAGCTATTTTTTGACCCATTTTCTTAGCGGCATAAAAGGCTTGCAGGATATCGAAAGATGTAATTTCAATTAATACTACAGGTACAGAAATGGCTTTTTTAATCTTTTGACCTGTAACACCCCTGCTAATAATAACATCTACACCCTGATGTTCAAATTGATAGGCTAAAGAAACGCCTTCTTCAAGAATACCTTCTTTTATTTGCAAATCCAGCATCATTTCACCGGCTATTTTATTGATATAACCAGATAACTCCTGATAAGTGGATATTACACCAATCTTTACGTCAGTCACAGCTTACCCCCCTTTTTTTAAAATTAATTATTTACCTTAGCTAACCATAGACTTTTTTATTTTTCTAAAAATTCAATCATTATTTACTATATTATTCAATCTCAAAATTACTGGCTTCCGCATTCAATTCATTGGCAGTCTCACTTATATCTCTGATACTTTGATCAATTTCTTCAATGGAAGACACCTGTGTTTCAGATACTGCCAATATTTCTCCGGAGTGCTGTTCCATTTGGGTTATTTTGTCTTGAATGCTTTTAAGTTTTTCATTAATGTCTTTTACCGAACCCGCAGTTCTTAAAGCCAATTTTCTAATCTCTTCGGCGACAACGTTAAAACCCCTGCCCATATCTCCAGCCCTGGCTGCCTCTATTGCGGCGTTAAGACCAAGTAGGTGGGTCTGCTGGGTTATTTCTTCAACCAGTGCCAGAATATCGTCCATATGCCTGGTTTCCTGCCCAATTAGCTGGGAATTCTGAACTAACTGCGCAGCCTCAGCCACCAGCTGTTGCGAAGAGGCCACTAGGTTTGAAGTATTATCAGATATCCCTTCAATAGATTGATTTAACTCCGAAGACATTCTTGCAAATTTTTCCTGTTTGACAGCCAAACTTATAGTAACCATCGAGCCAATTACCTGGCCTGAATTGTTATTAATGGGAATAGCGGTGGCAATATATGGCTGGCCATATAAATTAGCCGGAACCAAAGTAACCATTCTTTCACCGGTTTCCATCGCTTTATGGGTAGAACTCCCCGGCTTTACAGGATCTCCTGGTTTGACTCCTAATTGTGACACCTGACTGGGAATAACAAAAATGAATTTTTCTTTATCAGTGATCGCCCTGCTGACATTTGGGCCGTAAAGATCAAAAAAATAAGGGGCATACTCAATCAAGTGGTCAAGTAAGGATTTATGCGAATCGACCGGTAAATCATCACCAATAAGCTCTTCTTCCTTCATTGCGGTTGGTTGGTTGTTAATAACCGTATCTAATTGTTTATCCATATCTGTCTTTTAAATTGAACCTTTTTTTGGAACCCCGGCAGCATCATCATTCCCCTTTTTTCCAGTTAATTTTTAAAATTTTACGATTACTCTTGCAAAAAAGGTGCCTTACCGCTACGCCACGGGGACGGTTCCATCGCTTTCCCTTCGGTCCTTCGCTACGCTTCGGAAGCGCTCGAACCGTCCCCATGCTCTCCGCTAACTTTTAGTTTACGCTGTAGTACTAAGTACAATGATGTTTCACCTTGAAACATTGTTTAATTCAATATTTAACAGGTTACATATTAATTATTTGCAGCAATGGAACAGCAGAAAGCAGCAAAATCATAATTAAACTAAATAGCCAATTTGAGCGGGCCACCTCAAAAGAAGACTGACGTGATAAGCTGGACATGATCAAGGTTACCCCGGTAAACGGGGAAACAATTACACCCGCAGCCCATCCGCCAATAATGACTAAAGATAAAAGATGAGGAGATATACCCATCAGGTCCGGTTTTAACGAAGCGCTGTAAGCCATAGCTGTTATCATTGGCGTAATTCCAACAACAGATAACAATACAATTGATGAAACAATAAAGAAACAAAGAAAATATAAATTCACTCCCAAGTAATCACGAAAAAGCAATGACACTTGATCGCTATAATCTGAGGACAACATTGCTGCCGTCAAAAAGCCGGCCCCGATAAATATAGCCACTTCCGAGGTAAACCTTGGCAAGGTATTCTCCATATAATCAAGGTAAGCCGGCAATATTGACTTTGCCCTGCGCAAAGAACACAACCACAAAACAGGAAAGACAAGTGCCAGCACAGGTACGGCATGAAGAACGGTAATCGATGTTTTAGTTGCAATATAAATAATTGAGCCTAAAAAAGCCAGGCAAAAAAAGATCAGCTCAGCAATTTTTCGGCCGTTAAGCTGTTGATTAATTGGCGGCACATGACAATCCGGAGTGCTTTTGTCAAACATGATATAAACAAGCCATCCCACCAATAAAGTTAAAATGGTAAAAAATATACCCACCCTGGCAAACTCGGCCCAGGATACCTGCAAATAATGGGTAACCAGAGCGACAGAGATCATATTGGGCGACCAAAAAATTGAAGCGCTAAAGCCCCTTAAAATTGCCGCCGGCACTTTCTTGAACTCTTGCGGCAACTTTCCATGAATTATAAGCTGATAAACAACCGGTATTGCACCCATGTTCATTAATGCGCCGAAAAAATGGCATAATAACGCAGGGACCCAATAAATTCGGTGCTTATTATTCATATACTTATTTACTAAAGCATCCAAAACCTCGTAGTATCCACCATATCTTAAAGGAATACCGAAAGCAGGTACAAGAATCAACAAAGTAATTAAGTTCGCATTTTGGGATAATGAGTTGATCCAAAGATTGGAATCCGCACCCGAATTAGTAAGAACCACAGCTCCCGCTACTAACAAAATTAACGTAAGGACACGCGCATTCCCCTTGGCGAAAGGAAGACATACCAATAGGCACAGCACGCTGATTCCGCTTAATGTATAATTTAAAAAATTGTTCTGTAGTACCGTATTTAGCAGGTAAACCATTGCCAATCCAGCAAAAACAATAGACCTGGTCCTGGTAATCAAGCCGCTAGTATTAATATTCATTCACCTTTTTTCTGTAGTCTTTACCTTAAATGTAATACCATAAAATATAATAAATATTGCAAAAATAATGCCTATTGGGTTTTTAAGCTTTCTAAGCATTGTTCTTGAAAACCGTTTCATAAATAATGGATTACGGTTTCAATGTGAAAGTAATACTAGCTAAGATGTTATTCAGGCACAATAGCGTAAATATCCTGTTCACCGGACAGCCGCCGCGCCAGCTCGTCAACCTTTTCCCCGTTGATAACCAAATCAGGGCATATGTCTGCCAGCGGCACCACCACAAAAGCACGCTGGTGCATTCTGGGATGAGGGACTTCCAGGTCCGGCTCATGAATCAATTCATTGCCATAAAGCAATAGGTCAAGATCTATTGTGCGCGGACCCCAGCGTATCAATCTGACTCTGCCAAGTTTGTTTTCTATTGCCTGCAATTTTTCCAACAATGCTTTAGGGGAGAGAGTTGTATATATTGCGGCCACGGTATTGATAAAATAGTCTTGCTCAGTGTACCCCACCGGTGCAGTGCGATAAAAAGGAGCCCGGGACGCAACAGAAATACCCCCGGTATTAGCCAAGAGCTTCAGCGCCTGCTTGATATTAGCTTCGGCATCTCCCATATTGGAACCAAGCCCGATGAAACAACGAATTCCTTCCGCCGGCATTAGTTTTCCTCCATTGTCTCTCTTGACCTTTTAATTTCCACTCCCATATAGCCAAAATGTCCCGGTACCGGTGCTCCCGGTTTTTTTACCCGTACCAGCACTTCGCGCAACAAAAACCCGTCCAATAGCCGGTCGGCAATTCTCTCTGCCACCGCCTCAATCAGGTTGCAGGGACGGCCTGTGACCACCCGCCGCACAACTTCATATACGTCGGCGTAGCTAACAGTCATTTCAGGATCATCGCTCTCCCCGGCCACCCGCAAATCCAGGCCAAGCTCAACATCCACCACGAAAGTTTGTCCCAAATCTCTCTCCTGTTGGAGCACTCCGTGATACCCGTAAAAGGACATTTCTTTCATAATAATTTTATCCATGATCATACCCCATTTCAGTGGCTCGCATGGCGCACTATGGCATCAGTCATTCTGGATATCCGAACCATTTCCTTGACATCATGAACCCTGACAATGTCCACTCCGGCAGCTATACCCAGGGCAACAGTGGCCCCGGTTCCTTCAACCCGCTGATCCGGCGGCAAATCCAATGTTTTTCCGATCATCGACTTGCGTGAAGTTCCCAATAAAACCGGCAGTCCCAGGCAATCCAATTCTTTAAGCCGCCGCATCGCCTCTATGTTTTGTTCCACTGTTTTACCAAAGCCGATCCCCGGGTCAACAATAATGTTATTACGTTCTACCCCTGCTTTAAGCGCTATATCCATGCTTTCCCGGAAAAACCGGATCATATCGCCCATCAGGTCATGGTAATCCGTACCGTTTTGGTTGTGCATCATCACCAGAGGAGCCCCGTATTCGGCTACCACACCGGCCATCCGAGGATCCGCCCTGAGCGACCACTGATCATTGATAATATGGGCTCCCTCCTCCAGAGCAACGCGCGCAACTTCGGCCTTGGTGGTATCAATACTTATAGGAACATCAAACTCTTGAACCAATACTTTGATTACAGGAGTAATCCGTCTGATCTCTTCATCCACACTGATCGGCTCATATCCCGGATGGGTTGATTCACCGCCGAGGTCGATAATATCCGCTCCTTCATCCACCATGCGCCTGGCCTGCTCAACTGCGCTTTCAAGGTTATTAAACTTACCACCGTCGGAAAACGAATCGGGTGTCACGTTAAGAATCCCCATAACCAGGGTCCGCTCACCCAGTACCAGGTGTTTACCGCGGCATTCGAGCGTGCGAACCTTACGCCCCCTGAGGTTAACCAACGTCTCTTCCAGTTGTTCAGCCAGCCGTGCCAGTCTGAAGGGCTGCAGGCGCAGCTTTTTAATAGCGGCCCGGAATTGCTTTTCAGTGCCAATTAGTAAAATGTCGGTCTTTTCTATGGAAGCATCCACACACCCCCTGGCCACAGCGGCGTCACCGCCCTTGCCCAGCATCTCTTGTTTTAAAATGTTGGCCTGTTTGGGAGTAAGATCATACACCTTAAACAAATAATGAAACGCTTTAGGAGCCATAACCCCGGCCCCGCCCCCGTCTACCCCGATTTTTTTAAATTCTTCCAATACCTCTTCCCGGTTGGAAATTACTATGTTATGTAAATTAAAAGACACTGCTTGCCCCCCCTGGTTTACTTTAATATAATAGTTTGCCTGCTGTTTCCATGCGGTCCACCTTGTAACACTCAGCCCTGGCTTTACAGTGATAACACGGGCGCGAGAGATCATCGGCCCTGGCCATATAACGTCCAAGCAAACTGATTGATTCTTCGTCCCCGGCCCGGTGCTCGCGAATGGCGGTTAAAATAATAGTCTTTTCCCGGTCATCAAACCCCGACCTGTCCAGCACAGGCCCGGCTAAACGCGCCCCTGCCGCGGCATGGTCCTCTCCCGTTTCATATTCCAACCAACGGGCTAAATCATGCAGCAAGCCGGCAGCATAAATAATCTCCCTGGTGAGTGCGGCTTTGCCGGGTATGTTCCGGCGGGCATCCTCCAGCACCAGCATATTAGTTATACGGGCCACGTCAAGCATGTGCTGCAGGTCATGACGGCAAAATAGCCGGTTAATTTCCGCTGCGGCATTACGTTCCAGGCATTCCCTGTAAAAATTGTCATTCATCAGCTTGCCCACCCGGTGCAATCTATCACCTTCTGACAATATGCCATTTTTTCTGATAATAACATAGAAGCTTAATCAGTAACAAGCTGTCAAGTACTTTTGGGTATACGACCATACCGCAAAAAAAAGCCTCCCGGCGCGGATTGCGCAGGAGACTATTAAATATTTCCCTCAACCTCATGGTTCGGCCCCCAAGCTATAAACCCATTTTCCTATTTTTTCATTTTCAGTAATATAAGCTCCCTGACACTATTAAGCACAACCCGATCAGACACCTGTATCATCAGCCACAGTGTGCCGTTAAAAGGCCTGGCTTCCCTCATAGTCTCCAATACAGAAGCATCCAGCCGGCTGGACATGGCCTCAATTAGAGAGACCATATCCAGGGTAACCACCACAAGGGCCACAAACCCCTCCAGCTCCGGGTACAGTGTGCACAAAGACTTGCCTGATTTCTGGTACTTCACGTTCCAGCCAGGCTTGGCAGAGCACTTGCTGTAAGTTATTTTGGGCACGACCTTAAAACTTTGCCGGATAAATGCATTCATCTCCTGCCACAGGCCCCGGGCGGGCTCAGTTATGTAGGCGGCTATTTCATCATATACCGGCGCATGGCGGGCATCAAGAATCAGATCCCGTTCATCCATATAATAATCTCCCTTACCATTTATTAAGATTATCTTTGGGTATCAAGGAGACGGAGGCATTGTCATTTTCATTTGAATGAATCAAAGAATTTCTTCAAGTCCTCTTTTGTTGCCCTGCTCAAGTTGTGCCACCTGATGCCCTGAATGGCGCCTTCAAGGCCACAGAGAGAACTAAAGCAGGTGTCTCCTTCAAATAACCGCAGTTTGATAAAAGCTTCTTTGCTCCCTACTTTCATCAGTGTTTCAACATCATTGATTTCCACCGCGGCAAGCCTTTTTTCCATGGTCTTGCCTATGTTGGGCAGCCTAACCAAATCAGACATACCAATCCCCACTTTACATAAGCTTTAAAATTTCCCTTTTTGCTTTTTTGTCAAGAATTTCACCCGTCATGGCATTACTGATATAAATATCAATTTTATCAGCCGGCTCCTGTTTTTTGATGGCAATCAATACATTAAGAATATCCAAAAGCAGTATTTTTCTCTGTGTCTCTTTGCGTTTCATTATTTCTATGGACACCAGTTTGTGTGCAATCTTCGCACAAAGGTGCCTTTTATAGGGGACCACCTTGCACAAACTCTGGATGCATTGGCGAACAGTTATTGGCTTCTCATCATCGCAAAACGAAAGGAGAAAATCAATGGCTTCATCAAACCTGCCTTCTTTATCCCACTTTGCATTTTCAGCCATTAGCATAAGACCTATGCTGCGCTGGTATGAATTGGAGCTGTGCAATTTATTCAAAAAAACATCCCAATACGGATAAACATCGTTATGCTCCCGCGACCTTTCCTGTAAAAGTAAAAACGAACTGTATCTGATAGTGTCATCTTTTTCGCCAAGCCATTTGATTAGCTGATCGATGTCGTCGGCGTGAAGTGAATCAGCTAACCATGACAGATTATTTATTTCATAAGACAACATCTTTTCAATAGTAATCATACTCATCACTCATTTGTAAATCAGATTCTTCCCACCGGGTGCCGGAGCACCGTTTTCATGCTCTCTAGCATTCATTGCAATATGATCCGCATTTATTGATCATTGAGATAGCATCCTGCTTTTTTAGTTAATAATATCACAGCAAACCTGACAGCAGTGTGTCATGTTTGGTACACCTTGCCAATTCTTTCGGCAATGCCTTTTATCTTATGTTCTAAAATATAACACCTATATTTAAGGTTTTTCGGCCTTTAGAGCCCAAAAGCAACTTTTCTGGTATAATTAAACTATGATAAAAAAACTTTACCATTGAACGGTATGAAAAAAAGTTGAAATTAAGCAAGCCGGTGCTGGATAATTTCTATGTTTGGCTAAAGAAACAGCAGCAATAGTCCCTGCCTAAAAGCACTTTTGGGCAGGGACTATTGCCTAAATCAATGAGAAAACCTGAATAACTATACCACTATTTACTATTTTCTCCTTATATAAAAGTGTGCTCGTTTTTATGCTTACAGTAAGGAGGACTAACTTTATGGATCCATTCTTAAAAAAGCTATTGGGAGAGATGTTACTCCCCGCGCCGGAGGATGTAAATGCATATTTCGGTGATCAGATAGCTATTTTTATACCCAAAGTTAACATATATCTCGAATCCACCCATGTACACGGAGGTTATCAGTTTCTCGTTCCATTAACGACATCTTTTCCCTTCCAGGTAGAGAAAAAAACTATTATTTTAGAGCAAAATAAATTTTTTCCCTTTAATCCCGAACAAATTCATCGGGCAGCTAATAGGAACATGGACCTGCGCTTTTTGGCTATATTCATAGATAAAGAATATTTGCATGAAACCTCTAATTCAGTTTATGGACAAAGAAACATTTTATTTGAAAATTCCAATATTGAATTGGATGCTAATACGCAAAATCTAATCCGAATGTTCATAGAGGAGTCACGTAACTGTCAGGCTGGACATGATTTTATACTGCAAAGCCTGAGTTTGAACATCACCATTAACCTTTTGCGTCAGGTGAAAAGTAATCTCCCTTCGGTAACCGGTCGACGGTATACAGAGAACCAAAGTATCCACAAGGCTGTCGATTTCCTGTGGGAATGCTATAAAGAAGACTTTTCTCTGCACGATGTGGCCAGGGTAGCCAATCTAAGTGCCAACCAATTGATCCGCTCTTTTAAACAAGAAACCGGGAAAACTCCCTTTGATTATTTGTTGGATATCAAAATACAAAGAGCCAAAGAAATGTTGAGACTAAAACAACGGACGGTTACAGAAATCTGTTATGCCTGCGGTTTTAATAATCTTAGTCATTTTACAACCGTATTCAAAAGAAAAGTGGGTGTTTCGCCATCCAAATACCGGCAGTTCATTTTGGGAATTTTATGATCACAGCAAAATTACTGGTGATAAAACCAAAGACTTATGGAGTTAAATGTACTAAATTTAATGCAAAATAAGGAGGTGCATTAAATTTATGGAAGCTCAACAGATGGTGACTATTGCGCAGGGGGCGCAAGATGCTGTAATTAATCTCCCGATGGAGTCCATCGACTTGGCGACTTGGTTCTTTACACTCAAGGATGAGGAATATGCAGCATGTTCTTCCGGTCACAACGGCATGGTACAGGGCCGTTTGCCAAATGGTAATCGTGTATCAGTAAGTGTCGAGACAATCGGTGGCGATTTTATTGTGAACAATTTTATTGAAGACGTCTCGCGCCGTGATTACGTGCGAGCCGTATCCTTTACCGTCGCATGGACCGGGGGGGAAGATGAAGTTTACATGGCACCGCTTAAGATTACATGGGAACTGAAGCTCACTTCTGAGTCCGCACAATCGTGTATGTTGACCTCTAGCCTCACGGCAGAGACGGCAGATATGAAATTATTATCAATGCTTCAGGAACCCTCGCCCAGTAGTTCTGATCCGCTGCAAGAGCATTTCATCGCGGAAACCCCCCGTTTTGCGGCAGACATAGAAAGGAAAGCACGGATGGGAATCTTTGATTAGTGACTTACACCATCTATTGCGCAATTTTGGGGGTTTTTGTTATTTGCACTAACAGCCTTCCCCTACGGAAGACGAGCTGGTAGAGCTGGGATTTGCTGTTGCCGGGGAAAATTGTCCCGGGAACAAATTGTACGCTGGATAAAAACAGGGCTAAATAGCCAGGCAGGGTATTTTTTATATGACGAGATCATCCCCAAAAAGGAAAACAGCTTGCAAAGGGTAGCATTTTACGCTAAAAGGCAGTCTTTCTTCACTCTTCAACTCGGCAGATATTCCGGGCAAATAAGGAAAGTGCCCAATAGATTTGGGCACTTTATAACAATTAGTATATACAGGAGATAGCAGGACAACTTGTTCAATGTTACTCCGCTTCCCGAAGCCTCTCCACAATGCTTTGCCTGTTGACCCCGTGATAAGCCGCATATGGTATGACGGCGGACAGTGTCAAAAGTACCGGATAGGAAATAAGCAGCGGCGCGATAACGAACTTATAACTGAAAAACCACAAGCCGCCAACAACTCCCCTGATTATGATAAAGGAAAACAGTATGCCAAAGGCAAAAGATAATACAATGGCAGCCAGTGCGTAGAACAGACCTTCATAAATCAAAAGCTTATGCAGTTGCTTACCGGTCATGCCGATACTCTGCAGCATGGCGAATTCCTGCCGCCGCGCAATGATGCTCGTGAGCATGGAATTGATGAAGTTCAGGATACCGATAAGCCCTATGATTACGCAGAGGGCACCGCCCACCGTCAGCAGCATGTTTTGCAGTTTCCCACATTCGTCCGCATAAGACTGCTTCGATTCATAATCCATCGCAGGCTCGATATTTTCGGTGTAATTCTTTACAAATTCCTCCATAGCGGAGGTATGGGCGTCGTCCACATTGAACTGATAGCTCATGACCGTGGCATACGGTACAATCGAACAGAACTCCGATGCCGGCAGGTAAAAGCCGAAATCCCCCCAGTACCGCACATGGTTTGCGTAGCCCATCCTGCACTTCGCCATAACTTGATATTCATGCGTACCGCTCCCGGTGGTAATCGTAACCCTGTCTCCGATGGCATAATGATCTTCGTCCCATTGAATATTCCCGTTATCATCATCCGGCAGACCCTCAATGATATATTGGCCTGTTTTGAATTGGTCACGATCCAGCTTGCCTTCCACGATATCCAACTGGGAAAGCGGAAAATCCTCCAGTCCGAACAACTGCAAGTGCTGGTTCTCGCCAAACGACGGATTTAAAAGCCCGGAGGTATCACCAGTATATTGAATGATGCTTTTGCCCAGATTATAATAAAGCCTGCCGCCGCCTTCAAAACCCTCCTGTGACGATACTACGTTAATAAAACGTTCGCTCAGGGCATCGTCCTCCGAGTGAAAACCGTTTAGAACATTAAAATAATTTGCGTTTCCGATGAGGAAATCGGTTTGAACGAATTTGTTTAAATATTTGTCCAGGTCAAAGCCGTTTGAAACTGTATACACCGAATTGAGCAGAATCAGGCTCAGCGACATGGAGATCACGACGATCACTGTTTTCTTTTTATCCCGCCCCAGGTTGGCAAGAGCCATTTTATACAGCTTTGCTCCGTTTACAGATTCTTTTGCCGCCCGTTTCGGGTTACTATTGATCCCAGTATAACGCACCGCCTCCACGGGAGAGACTTTGGCTGCGATTCTTCCCGGCCTGTGGCAGCTTAAGCTTACGGTAATCAAAGAAAAGGCGGCGGCGCCCAGAAATATGTATGGACTTGCCGAAACGCTTGCCTGCCCGCTGTAAGCCGACACGCTCACCACCAGCGGCAGAAGGACGACACCAAGCAAATACCCGATTACAAGGCCGATGGGAATACCGATAATGGACAGCAGAAAAGCCTGTCTCCTGATCATGCGTTGATTTCCCGCTTCCGGATGTACCTACAACCGACACAAATTCTCCATTTTCTATCGAAAGGGTTATCCCGTCCAGCGCCTTGATAAGATTAGGCCCGCTTCCGTAAAGCTTTATAAGGTCTTTCGTTTGCAGTAGGGTCATGATGAATTCCTCCACAAGAAATAGTCTATACATCTAATCTGTATAGACTATAACATTTGATTCTTTCAAGGTCCTTTCTGAAATATAACAAAATTGCAAGATTTATGTCTTCTCTTTACTGTTTGGCAAGAAAACCCAAAACACCGAGCCTTTTCCCGGCTCGGATGCAACCTTTATATATCCGCCCCCGGCTGTAATGATTTCCCTGGCCAGGTAAAGTCCGATCCCGACGCCTTCATAGCGGCTGACTTTCGGAGAGCGGTAAAATCTTTGAAAGATGCGGTTGACCTCCCCTTTTTCAATACCGATCCCATTATCTTCAATATTAATCCGGGTAAATAGCTCATAACCGGTCGTCGATATGGAGATTGTTCCGCCGGTCGGCGTATATTTTACCGCGTTGTCCAGAATGTTTATCATGGCTTCCTCCGTCCATTTCAAGTCAAAGCAGGTTTCAATATTCCTGTTAAACTTTATGTTTAAAGTGATGTTTTTTTCATCCGCTTTGGTCTTGATTGCATGAACCGAAGTTGTTATCAGTTCTGCTACAGACGAGGGTTGCGGGTTTACGCTGATAATTCCAGTCTCAAGCCGGGAGGTTTTAACCAGAGCCTGGATCAAAAAGCTCAGTTTTCCCGACTGAGAAGCGATCTCATTCACAAGTTTCCGCGCCTGCTCCGGCATCCCCTCCTGCTCCTGTAAAAGCTGGGCGTAAAGAAGGATATTGGAGATCGGCATTTTGGTCTGATGGGAGGGATTCTACAGCAGTGTTACATTAATTATGGTCCAATTCAAGATACTCAGTAAAAAACCTTACAATTGTTTTTAGGCTGAAGTTTTGGCTGGCAATCTGTCCGCTGCTGTCATGCACAGTGAAGATTATAATGCTTGTTCCCACTGAAGACGGAGTACCGCTAATTACTCCCGATAAGTGTGAAGCATACTTATAGACCCGGAAACTCAAATGTATTAAGATAAAAAGTAATAAATTATGCAACTGCGCCGACCTCACAAGCTGCTTAGCTGATTTAATGTTGCCTGCATCTTACGCCTAAACGTAATTTTTTAGAATTTGGAGGGGAAGAAATGCAGAAGGATTTAGTATTAGCCAATCAGGATATAAATAATTATTTAAAAAACTCTGAGATTATCGATTTTGAATCTCCGGAAATTCAGGATATTGCCAACAACTTAACTCAAGGAAATTTTGATGAAACAGTGATAGCAAAAAAGGCGTTTGAATTTGTACGTGATAATATTGCTCATTCAGCCGATATTAATGGCGATGTTGTAACATATAAAGCTTCAGAGGTATTAAAACATAGACAGGGAATATGCTATGCCAAATCACATTTATTAGCTGCGATTCTAAGGCGTTTAGGCATACCAACGGGTTTTTGTTACCAGAAATTACTCCTGGACGATAAGGGAAAACGGCGGCTGATTATCCATGGACTGAATGCGGTTTTTCTAAAAAGCATAAATAAGTGGATTAGAGTTGATGCCCGGGGCAATAAAGAAGGTGTTAATGCAGAGTTTTGCCTGGACAAAGAAAAATTGGCCTTTCCAATAAGAAGGGAACTGGGCGAAGAGGATATTTTAGTAATTTATGCCACTCCCAATAGCAATGTATTAGATGCATTAAAAAGCAGTCAAAATGTTGCTGAATTAATTAACAATCTACCATCGGATTTATAGTTTAAATAATTCCAGTAAGTCTACATTCTTTGCCTTTTCACCACGTCCCGTTGACACCAAGCAGGAGAGCTTAAAAAACTTTTTTCAGTTTTGGAGTATTAAAGATGATTCTGGCCAACGCGGATATTGAAAGATAAATAAGGATGATGGAACTCAATGTCCCCAAATAATATTTTTGATGGTTTCATTTCGAAGCAGAGCCTTGCAAGTTTTACATATGACCGAAAGCTTTATATGGAGTTCAAGCCGTGCAGGCCACTGCGAAAATTCATCCATTGCTATTGGGTCTTGCCTGTTGAGTCTGGCTATATCCCAACATCTGTGGGCAGTAAAGAAATTGTCGTGCCGGACGGATGTATGGATATTATCTTTGATATAGATAATGTTACATTTGAGTATTCAAACATTGTTGTTGGTATTGCGGAAAAGCCTATTACCGTATCTTCTTTTAAAAAGGGCATACAAACATACGGAGTGCGTTTTTATCCGGCTGGTGCTTATCCTCTTTTTAGGTTACCTATGTATGAATTTGCGGATTCATGGACAGTGTTGGGTGAAGTGTTAAAAAGGTCCGAACGTGATCTTGCAGAAATATTTATCTCAAGCCTCGATCTTAATTGCAAACTAAAATGGCTGGATTCATTCTTTTTCAGAATCTATTCAAATTTTGAACAAAATAATGTGGTAATGAATACGCTTGATCGTATTATAGCCTCTGGTAGCGCAATCAGTGTTAAAGAACTTGCAAGAAGAGAGATTGTTAGTGAGAGGCACCTGGCAAGGCTTTTTAAACAGTGGGTTGGGCAGTCGCCCAAAACATTCGCAAGAGTTGTAAGATTCCAGATCATGCTTGAGATGCTCCGGAGGGAAAAAATGATGAATACAGCGAGACTAGCCGCACAATGCGGGTATTACGACCAATCACACTTTATTGGCGAGTTTAAGACCTTTAGCGGAAAACTGCCTTCGGATTATATGGAAATTTTGTAGTATGTCCGATTTTTACAATACGTTTTATGTGATATGTAATATAATTCCGGGTAATACGAGGAGGGATGGAGATGAAAATTGAATTACCCATAATGCCGCCGAGGAATGTTAAAGAGGCCTGGGAAGGCCAGTTTTCCGTTTTTTCCTGGTACAATTTTGTTATCAACGTACCTTCTGCAGTTTTTATTGTAACTACACTTAAGGAAAACGGACATGCCAATGCCCAGCTCAATGCTTGGGGAATGTTGATTGGCTCCGGGAAAGAGCCAAAGTTTTTATTCCAGGTTTTGAATAATTCCGATACTTATAGGTTGGTTAAAAAGAATAAGGAATTTGTTATTAGCTATCCTTCTTTGAGTCTGCATGAGAAGTTCATGAAAACCACTACTCATTTTGAAGATAAAGCTGATGAACTTCTTGCATCCGGCTTAACTCATGAGAATTCCAAAATTGTTCAGGTGCCCAGGGTTAAAGAGTGTTTTGCCAGTCTTGAATGTAAGCTGGATTGGGTTCAAGATGTGGAGAGTGAAGAAAAAATCAATGCCATTATCCAAGGAAGTATAGTCAATGCGGCTATTGATGAAGCCGTTCTGTATGATGACATCAAAGAATCCCACATAAAAAGAGAGTTTGGGTGCATCCTGTCGGAGGTGCTTAACCCGGTAACCGGGGTTAGTCTGGGAAACTATGGGTTGGCTGCATTGGACATGAAGAATTGCGTAGAGTGCTAGTAACAAGAAACGTATTGCGGGAACGGGGTTGTTGACAACACCATGCTGCCCACAACCTCGTCCTCTTGACACCGTTTATGGAATTAGCTTGGAACAATATTCAATAATCTCCCTTCTTCTAACAATACCGATAAATACATCATCATCATCTACAACCGGTATGAAATTTTGTTCAATCGCCCGGCCAATCAATTCCTCCATGGTGGCATTGATACTGACAGGCAGGTTTTTCATCCGCTGGGGTACTTGCTTTAAAGAGACCTTAGCAGTATTGTCAAAAGTTAAGCCGGGATTATTTTTAATTTTCCAGAGCAGGTCTCCTTCTGTTATAGTTCCCGCATATTTACCTAGCTCATCAATTATAGGAATCGCCGTATAGCGGTGATACTCCATTTTCTCCAATGCCTGACGCATGGTGGCATTCTTGTCTAAGAAAACTACATCCTGCTTTGGAATAACAAAGAAAGCAACGGTTGTCATCAATCTTCGCCTCCTTCAAAAAAGTCAAAAGGACCTCTTGCAAGGCAAGGAACCCGGCGAGCAAGAAGTTAATACTCCGATAAAAATAATCCTGCTGCTAGTAAAATAATAAATTAATTATTATTTTACGCACACTTTTTGACCTTTTGACCTTCCAGAAAAAAAATAATTAATTATTAAGACGAAGAAACACTCAAAATTGTTCCCCTATCTACTTTTCCACTTTTCCAATCCCCTGCTTTAGATAGTTTTCGGCCAGGGCCACATAGGCATTGGCACTCTGTTCCACCCACCAGAGGGAATTACCGGAAAGCTCTTTTTTTGGTTTAGCGGGGGTCCCGGCTGCAAGATACCGGTCGGGAATCTGTGTGCCGTCAGTTACCACGCTGCCCGCAGCGATCATCGCCTGTTCTCCTACCACTGCGTTATCCAGAATAACCGCGTTCATACCGATGATGCAGCCTTTTTTTAAGGTACAATTATGCAGCACCGCGCCGTGGGCCACAGTTACTCCTTCCTCAATGACGGTTTGCCCGCCAGGCAGCATATGCACTACTACATTGTCCTGAATGCTGCTGCCCGGCCCAACTACGATTTTGCCGAAGTCAGCCCTTAGTTGGGCTCCGAACCAAATGCTGGCCTCATCTTCCACTGTAACATCACCAATTAAGGTTTGGCGCAACAAATGCTTTTTCAGAAACCTTTGGTTTTTTTCCGTTTAATTCAATTAGCATCTAGCCTACCTCCTGATAGATATTCTATCAATACCGGCTGACCGGTTTGTTATTTATAATATATTTTATTTTAAAAATTCTGTCAATGAGGGCTTGGTTTGACATATAAAAACCCAAAACAGGGACACAGCTTCAATAAGCAAAATAAAAAGAGGGGATAGGTCCCCTCCCAATATCTTTTACTCATTTACCTTTTTATTTTGTCTTTTCTGCCAGCGGCAGCCAAATGGTTCACCGTCTGAATTTACCCTGAAAACTTCATCACTCTGACAATCCGGGCAGGTCATTTCCGCCCCCCTGACTCCCGTGCCACAGGGCATTTGAAATTGTTTATTGCATTTAAAGCACTTGAAATTGCGAACAACAACCTCAAAATTCCCGCCCTCTACCCGAATGGCTTTACCGTTTACCAAAGCCTCGGCCACCTTTGAACGGGCTGAAGATAAAATACGGTGATAAGTGGGGCGGGACACCCCCATTTTTTCGGCGCAGCCTTCCTGTTCCAGTCCCAGCAGGTCTTTTAGCCTTATTGCCTCAAGCTCTTCTACTGTCAACTGGACTTCTTCCAGCTCGGCCAACGGAACTCCGGCAGGTTTAAAAAAAGTTAATTCGGGCATAAATTCAACTCTACGACATTTTGGCGGTCGAGACATTATTAAGCACTCCAATCTATCAGAAAAAATTAAAAAGTATAAAATTATATAATTCTATTATCACCATTTTTTCTCCTGCTCATATTTAAAAATATTATTTATAAATTAAAAAGGGACCTCCTTTTTTTAGGAAGTCCCCTTAATTTTGAATTATTTTTTAGAACAGGCCCAGAACTTTTCCGGTTTCGGTATCTACATCGATTCTCCGGTAAGCCGGGTCGGAGCTGGTACCGGGCATCAGGCTGATGGTGCCAGCCATCGGGCAAAGGAACTTGGCTCCGGCATAGATCAAGACGTCACGGATGGGCAGAGTCCAGCCTTTGGGCACACCTTTGAGAGTGGGGTCATGGGTCAGGCTCAGGTGAGTCTTAACCATCATTGTGGCAAAATCTTTATAGGCGGGATTCTCTTCAAACATTTTAGCCTTGGCTTCGGCTTCAGCTGACCAGCTTACGCCGTCAGCGCCGTAAACTTCTTTGGCGATCATTTCAACACGCTGGCGCAGAGGCAATTCCAACGGATAGAGGAACTTGAAGTTAACTTCATCGTTACATGCATCGATAACGGCGTCGGCCAGTTCCAGCGCACCTTCGCCACCCTTGGCCCAGTGCTCGGACAGAGCACAACGGGCGCCGGCTGCTTCAGCAGCCCTGCGGACAACGGCAATTTCGTCCTTGGTGTCGGTATGGAAAGCGTTAATGCAGACAACCGGGTTGATGCCGGCTTTCCGGATGGTATTGATATGGTGCACCAGGTTTTCGCAACCCTTTTCAACCAGCCCGACGTTCTCCTTGATATACTCTTCGGGCAGAGGACGGCCGGCGACAACTTTGGGGCCGCCACCGTGCATCTTGAGGGCCCTGATGGTGGCTGTAAGCACGGAAACGTTGGGAATATGACCGCTGAAACGGCACTTAACGTTCCAGAATTTTTCGAATCCGATGTCTGCTGCGAATCCGCTCTCAGTGATGTGGTAATCGAACATCTTCAGAGCAATACGGTCGGCGATAATGGAGGACTGGCCGATGGCAATGTTGGCAAACGGACCGGCATGTACCAGCACAGGCTGGTATTCAGCAGTGCTCATCAGAGTCGGGTTAATGGCATTACGCATGAAAGCGGTCATGGCGCCGGCCACTTCCAGGTCCTCGGTGGTTACAGGATTGCCCTTCTTATCGTAAGCAACAATAATTCTGCCAATGCGCTCACGCAGGTCTTTCAAGTCAGTGGCAACGGCAAGAATGGCCATAATTTCGGAGCTAACGGCAATACCGAATCTAGACTGCATCATATAGCCGTCCATTTTGCCGCCGATACCGATAACAATGTTACGCAGTGCCTGGGCGCAAAAGTCAATGATCCAGCCAAACTGTACATTGGTGGGATCGACATCCAGGCGCTTTAAGTTACGCTTGGCCAGTTCAGCATCATCATAGTTTCTTTCGTGCTGCATCCTGGCGGTGAGCGCCACCATGCCCAGATTGTGCGCATTCATAATGTCGTTCAGATCGCCGGTGAGGCCCAGTGAAAATTCAGTCATGGGGATGGCCAGCGAATTGCCGCCGCCGGCAGCAGTGCCTTTAATGTTCATAGTGGGGCCGCCGGAGGGCTGGCGAATCGCAGCACCTACATTTACGCCTCTCATGCCAAGGCCTTCGGTTAAGCCCATGGAAGTAGTGGTTTTACCTTCGCCCAGCGGGGTTGGGGTAATAGCGGTTACCTCGATAAATTTACCATCTGGCTTGTCTTTCAGACGATCGGCAATTTTCATGAAGTCAAGCTTGCAAATCCTGCCCATGGGAATAATTTCGTCTTTTTGTAAATTAAGTTTTTCAGCCCATTCATAGGGCAGGGGCATATTTTTCTCCGCCTGCTCAGCTATTTCAAAATCCTTAAGTTTAGTTGCATCGTATGCCATTAATTATTTCCTCTCCTCTCATTGATAGTTCTTTAATAATTCTTACTATTTCCCCCCTACTTAACCCCCCTTATGGCTATTTTTTGGTTTTATTTGCACAGAAGCAAAATAATCTGCCATAAAATAATACCTAATTTCATGCATGATACCGCTATAAGTAACTATAGTATATTTCTACCGGTGCAAAGTATTCCCTTCATATATTCATAATCTTTCCTTAACCTTCGACAAAAACCTTTCAGTGGTTACTATAAACCGCTCGTGCCGGCCACTGCCAACTAAATCCTTGCCGTCAAAAGCTTCTACTTTAAAAATTAACCGGCGCCCGTCAATCTCCAAAAGTTCGGACCGGGCTTCAACGAAGCCACCAACCGGAGTGGCGGCCACATGCTCCACATCCACTTTAATGCCAACCGTTGAGTGTCCCTCGGGCAACAAAGGGTCGACAGAACTGAGCGCAGCGTTTTCCATTAAACCAATCATGGCCGGAGTGGCAAACACATTAATACTGCCACTGCCGTAGGCAATAGCTGTGTTTTTTTCACTAACCTCTTCCCTGGCTGAACCGCGTAACCCGATTTCAATTTTAGCGATTAAGGACATAGCTATCCCTCATCTCACTATTTCTTTTAAATGGAATTTATTCTACATGCAGTGAACATTTCCTGCAAACCAATGAACATTATTTAACCGTGCAAAAAACAAAAAGCGGCCCTGCCGCTTTTGTTACTCATAAATCCAGCTATCTGTAGCTCTTTTATATTCAATTATTTCTTCGGGAGCAAAAAATATATTTATCTCCCTGCCGGCGCTTTCGACTGCATCAGATCCGTGAATTACATTTCTGCCGATATCCATGCCGAAAGTTCCCCGTATCGTACCCGGCGCCGCTTTGAGCGGGTTAGTGGCCCCCATCATGTCCCGGGCCGTACTTACCGCGTCCTTACCTTCCAATACCATGGCCACTACCGGCCCGGAGGTTATATATTCCACCAGAGGCTCAAAAAATGGTTTACCTTTATGTTCTCCATAATGGCGCTCGGCCAATTCCCTTGTGATCTGCAGCATTTTCAGCGCGGCAATCTTTAATCCTTTTTTTTCAAAACGGGAGATTATTTCCCCCACCAAATTTCTTTGTACACCGTCAGGCTTTACCATTACATAAGTGCGTTCCACTTGATATCCTCCTTATGCCTTGTTGGCTTCAACGCCGGCTTCCCGCATTAATGCGCCAAATTCTTCCGATTCCAGCGTTTCTTTGTCCATCAAATTGCGGGCAATTAAGTGCAGTACTTCCATATGTTTATTCAACAAGTCTTTAGCCCGGTTATAATTTCTTTCGATCATGTGCCTTACTTCCCTGTCAATTGCCGCGGCAACTTCTTCCCCGTAGTTGCGGTCACGGGAAATATCACGTCCCAAAAATACTGTTTCCTGCTTGCGGCCTAATGTCAGAGGACCTAATTCATCGCTCATGCCGTATTCCATAATCATTTTTCGCACCAGCTCGGTAGAGCGTTCCAAATCGTTTTGTGCTCCGGTGCTGATTTCCTTTAAAACCAGGGCCTCAGCCACACGACCGCCCAGCAGCATGGTAACCTGATCCAGCAGCTGGGATCTGGTCATATAGTAGCGGTCTTCCTTGGGCAGCAACAAGGTATAGCCCCCCGCCCTGCCCCTGGGGATAATTGAAACCTTGTGCACGGGATCGGTATGCGGGAGCAGGTATCCTACCACGGCATGGCCGGCCTCGTGATAAGAAACCAGTTTTTTCTCCTGCTCGCTAATGACCCGGGATTTCTTCTCGGGACCCGCAATAACGCGCTCTATGGAATCCTCAAGCTCACTTTGTCCCACTTCTTTTTTATTGCGGCGTGCCGCCAGCAGCGCAGCTTCGTTCATTAGGTTGGCCAGGTCGGCTCCGGTGAATCCGGGGGTGCGCCGGGCCAAAACATCTATATCCACAGCCTCTGCCAGAGGTTTGCCCCGGGCGTGAACTTTTAAGATTTCCTTGCGCCCGTTAACATCAGGTATATCAACCACCACTTCGCGGTCAAAGCGTCCCGGCCTGAGCAGTGCAGGATCCAGGATGTCCGGACGGTTGGTGGCAGCTACGATGATAATGCCTTCGTTGGCCTCAAAGCCATCCATTTCCACCAGCAGCTGGTTCAGTGTCTGCTCGCGCTCATCATGGCCACCGCCCAAACCGGCCCCGCGCTGACGTCCGACGGCGTCAATTTCGTCGATAAATACAATACAGGGGGCGTTTTTCTTGGCCTGTTCAAAAAGATCACGCACCCGTGAGGCGCCCACGCCGACAAACATTTCCACAAAATCAGAGCCGCTGATACTGAAAAACGGAACCCCGGCTTCCCCCGCCACGGCCCGGGCCAGCAAAGTCTTGCCGGTTCCGGGTGAGCCAAAAAGCAGAACGCCCTTGGGGATGCGAGCACCAAGTTCATTGAACTTTTTGGGGTTTTTAAGGAATTCAACAATTTCCTCCAGTTCTTCCTTAACTTCATCAGCGCCTGCCACATCGGCAAAAGTAACTTTTTTCTTGTCGTCGGTATGCAGCCTGGCCCTGCTCTTACCGAAAGACATCACCCTGTTGCCCCCACCCTGGGTTTGCTGCATCAGGAAGAAAAATAACAGCACAAAAATCAAAATTGGCAGCAGCGTGGTTAAAAGACCGGTCCACCACCCCGGCTGAGGCAAAGGAACAACATTATAGCTTACCTGTTTTTCAAGCAAAATGTTGCCTAATTCCTCAACGCCCGGAGTTATGGTCCTGGCCTTGAACTGTGTTCCATCCACCCTCTGGCCCGTAATAAGTATGGTCCCATCCTCGGGCTGCAGCGTCACCAGTTTGATCTTGCCCTGATTCAACGCTGCGTAAAACTCGTCATAACGCCATTCTTCAATTTCAGTACTAGGGTGGGAGGTATACTTGATCAGGGCAATGGTAACCAGGACAATCAGTAAATAAATGCTAAGGTTCTTCATGACCTTGTTCAAACATGGCCACTCCTCTCGAATACCAGGCAATTTTATCAAAAAAACATAATTGTTTCAATTAAAAAAGCCCGTTTTTTAGCTTATACAAGAATTTTTTCCGTAATCATTTATATATAACCGTAAAACAGTAATTGTTTCATCGGTAACTTTCCATTTATCACCCGGACGCTGCCCGGCAACCCAAACGATATCCGCCCCGGATACAACAAGTGGTATATAATTTCTAATATTTACAGGTATTTTGTTATCAATGAAAAATTTTTTCAGTTTAATTGTTCCATCAAGTCCCAGCGGCATAAACCTGTCACCATTCAGCCTCCTCCTTACTACCAGAGGCATAGACAGGCTATCGTAATCCAGGAAGGCCTCCCAGGGCTCGGCGCCCGACAGCTCCGGCACATCTTCCCTGGCCAGAAGCTGAGCCCCAACAGACATCCCAACTTCCGGTATAGGCGTTATGCCCGGGATATTAATCAGATACTGATAAAAAGGGATAGCCTCCTTAGCGTGGTTTATAGTGAATTCTACCAGATTATAGTTTTTTACGCACGTCACACCCCTGGGAAGTGCAATTTGACGATAACCCCCTCCACCTTTTATTATTTCCAAAACCTTATTAATATGCTTATATTCCAAATCATCACTGTCACCACAAATTTCAAACCAGGCCATTCGTATTACCCTATTCCTCAAAGCAAGAGGGATTGCGAGCAACCGATCCCTATCTAACCTAACGGTGCCGCCGCCGGATGCCAACTTGGCCTGCCGGTAAGCTTTACCGGCTTGCTGGTCCAAGTATTCATCTTCTTCCCTGATAATTTCCCCCAGGCGATTGATGGCTTGAATTAAGTTGGGGTTATATTGGCTCTCCAGTAAAGGAACCAGCTCCAACCTGAGTCTGTTGCGAAGATACTTTGACTTATCATTGCTGGCATCGTGCCTGTAGGCCAAGCCGTGCTGTTTACAATATGACTCGATCTCCTTTCTCCTAATCGTAAGTAAAGGCCTGATAAAAAAGTTGTCCCTGACAGGGAGCATTCCCCTGAGTCCTCTCGTCCCCGTACCCCGGATAAAATGCAGCAGTATTGTTTCGGTTTGGTCATCAGCATGATGTCCCAGCGCTACCCTGGCAGCTCCTGTTTTGGTAGCTACCTCACTTAAAAAATTATATCTCACTTCACGGGCGGCAACTTGGGCGGACACCCCCCTGGTATTTTTATAAGCCGGAACATCACGGGATTCGACATAAGCTTCCAGGTGCCAGCGTTCCGCCAGTTCCGAAACAAACTTGGCATCGGCATCCGCTTCTGCACCTCTGAACCGGTGATTCAAATGTGCCACTACCAATTTTATTTTTAGCTCATCCTTTAGCATGTATAGGATATGCAGTAATGAAACAGAATCTGCCCCGCCTGAAACTCCTACGACAATTGTTTCTCCCGCGGTGACCATGGCATGTTCTTTTATTTTTTCAGCCACCAACTGGATTAGAGGCATTTTATCACCTTTATACCCACAGATATTATTGACTTAATCTTCAACACCGGAGAAAAAATTTCCTTCCGTTACTAAAAATTTCACAATTATAAAATATGCAAAGGCCCGCCAAAGCGAGCCTAAAATTTTTCACTTTACTTGTATCTGGCCTCCGGTGGTTCCCTCCGCGCTGGCGGCATGGGAGCCTATTTAACCTTCTCTGCCCTCACCACAATTACAGTCATGTCGTCCGCCGCCCGGCTCCCTTCTCCGGCGCCGCTAAGCGCCAGCCTTAGGATTAATTCGGCCACTTCCTGGGGGGGAAGTTCAATGATTTCCCCCAGCACGGCACTTATCCAGTCCTCTTTCTCATTTTCCCCCGGGTGTACATCTAAAACCCCATCCGTCACCATAACCAGCATATCACCCGCAGTAATATCCATTTCCGCAGAAAAAGTATTTATTTCATCAACAACCCCCACAGGAAGGGAATTCGCCCTGATCACCTCAACCTGGCCGCGGTGGACAAAAAAACTGGGGGACGCGCCTATTTTAATCAACTCAGCGCTTTTTCCGTAAAGATCCACTAAAAATAAATCAACGGTGGTAAAATTGTCTTCGGGCAAACGGCACATCATTACGGAATTGAGGATTTTAACTGCCAGGTCATGGCTAAAACCAGCTTTTAACAGCTGCTGCAGCAAGGCCAAAGTAGCTCTGCTTTCTGCCGCCGCACCCGGGCCGGATCCCATCCCGTCACTCATCATAATGGCCAATTGACCGTCTCCCAACTGAATGAACTCATAAGCATCACCGGAAACAGTATTGCCTTTCCTTGGTGAGGCAGCAACACCCAGCCCCAATCTGAGTTTTAAATCCGGGTAAAATCTAATCGTGCAAAAATCATCTCTTTTAAAACGTGTACAGTCTTTTATTGCCGGTGTTAAATGCAGGCCTGTCATACTGCTTAAAACGGGGGCAACGTCATAAATACATCTTTTGCCTCCGCCGCAGGCCGCCAGGGTAATTTCAATTTCTAAATCTCTGACCCCCGGGAACATGGATAACGAGGCGACGTTCAGACCGGCCTGCTTTAACTCCTGTTTCATTTGCTCACCTCGACGAGCGCAACTATGGTCTTCAACGTCCATACTTCTGGCAAGATTGTCTATCACCCCCTGCATGCCTCTCAGCTGTTCCGCTACTAATTTTCTGCTTTCCCGTAAGCGACTTTCCCAGAACCGGTTCATTTTCTGCATTCTGTACAAGCAGTTGGCGGCAACAACCAATTCTCCCGCACGTGAACAGCGGGCCCGCATATTTTCTTCCAGTTCTTCTTGGCCAACCGCACCTTTTTGCTCCACAAGATCTAAAAACGCCTGCATCTTTTGGTAAGTAAGCATTTGTTCTCTTTCCCAGCAGACCCGGCTTAAAACACAATTTAGGCAAACCATGTTTTTAATTTCGTTAATTAACGGGTCCCATCCCCGGACATCCTGCTCCGGCTCTAAAGCACCGCTGACTTGCTCATAAACACTGGATACTTCTTTAAATACAGATCCCCAATTACTGACCCGATCCTTAATGTCCGGCAGCACACAGTCCTCAACGGGCTTCGGCCCTTCCAGCCACGGGTTGAGCATGGGGAAGAATTTTTTAATTTTGTTTAATAATGAACTTGGCGCCAATAAAAATATTACGGCTGCCGCCGAGCACTCTGAAATAACACCTGCGATATCCTGACCGCTGTTTAAGTAGACCGTAAGCAGGATGTTGCCCAATAAAAAACCTCCTGCCACCCCAATCTTACCCATTGCGCCGCCAAGCCCTCCCAGAAAACCAGCAAAGGCAAAGGCCCCCAGCGCGGCGGGCGACACATCGAAAATCAGTCCGGGCAACACGCCCATAATTGCTCCGGCAGCAGCTCCAAATCCGGAACCGCCCAGAAAAGCCGCAGTCATGACCACGATTCCAGCCATAATACCGCCCAGGCTAATACCGTCCCACTGCACCTGCCCCGCCCCGGCAACCGCTGATATCAACAGGGTTGCTAAACATAATAATTCATCAACGGACACCTGGTTCCCCCGGACAATCCGGTTAAGCCCCGCCAGCGCAGTATAATAGACAGCGGCAAAAAACGCAGCAAAAATTGCTTCGAACAAAACCCTGACATACTCATAAGTAGTTGGATTGGTAAAAGCCTCATAACCGGTTCCGATCACAACAACCGCTGCAAAGACTATGCCGCCCAGCATTATTCGATATCTGGGAGCTTTTGCAGGCAAAGCCAGGACACCTACACCGGCGACCAGCAGCGACATGAAATGAACCAATAGATCCCAACCGTAGGATGCTGTTGCCAACCCCAAGGTTGAACCTATCAGCGCCGCCAATACAATTTTGCGCCTATAAGCAGAAGAAGCCGCCACAAAAGCGGCGCCAAACGGAAAGATCTCACCTAACAAAACCGCTCTGCCAAGCAAAAAAGCCGCTGCCAGTATAACTGCCTGAAGAGCCAGCGCTTTAACTTCAGGAATTCCCAACAATTTAATACGGCTGCCCTTTTCACACCGGCTATCATTAAAAGTGGTTTGTTCTTTGCTTTTCTGATGGCGCTGGAACATGTTAACTTCGACTCTTTCGAACAAAAAATCCACCCCTTTGGCCCGCAATATCATTTCCATTATATTACAGGTGAGTGGAATTGTAATGACCTATTTGGAATTTAATACCATTTTTATTACGACATTTTTCGGCATTAGCCCTGCATCACCAGACCGTACAGAATATCGGCCTCGCTTACCACCACATACTCTTTTTCAAGCCCGCGCAGTATCTTGCTTAATATCAACGTCCCGGCCGGTATAATGTCAGCTCGCTCAGGCTGCAACCCGGGCAACCGCTTCCTGGCTTCCACCGGGAGACCAATCAAATGATGATAAATCTGTTTAACCATGTTCAAAGTCAATTTATACCCGTGTACTTTTTCCCGGTCATAAACACGCAATACTTGCGCCATGGCAGCCAGTGTTGTCACCGTACCGCCTACTCCTACAACATCACCATGGCAATCCGGCTTAACAGCCTCTATAGCTTCTTTAAGCACAGCTTCAACTTGTTCCTGACCACAACCCCATTCGGTCATCCGAACTGCACCGGCATTAACACTGACGGATCGGGGGCGCCCGCTGCTGACCCAGGTGAATTCCGTGCTGCCTCCGCCAATGTCAACCACGGTTATGCCCTCACCGCTATCTGTTCCTGCTATAGCCCCCTCGTAACTTAACCTGGCCTCCTCGGTGCCCGACAGTACCCTCAGTTCTATCCCTGTTGACGAATAAACCGCATCGGCAAATTCACGGCTGTTTTGGGCATCCCTAACCGCACTGGTGGCAGCAATATAAATTTTATTCACCCCGTGCTCATAAGAACAGCGGACAAAGTCTTCAATAGCAGCAATCGTCCTGGACATAGCCTCTTCCAGCAACCGGCCTTCCATGAAGCCCTGTCCCAGTCTCGTTGTTCTCATATCCGTAACAATGGGCACTACTTGGCCCTCCTGTACATCCGCAACCAGCAAACGGGTAGAATTACTTCCCACATCAATAGCCGCAGCTAACATAAGCTATCACCCCCGCATAGAAAAAAGCATTCTTTGCCAGAATGCTTCGCCTTAGCTTTTTCTGCTTGAACCCCGGCCACCCCGCTTCGACTCCGTGTTGCGGCGCAAACTTTGCAGCCGCTCATCACTGTCCTTTAAAAAACGCGACAACTTTTCCTCAAAGGATACTTGTGGCCTTGCAGGCTTTCGCCTTCGTTCAATTGTTTGTTTTATTGAAAGCCCGATTTTACCTTTGGGATCAACGGATATTACCTTTACTTTAACCATATCATTAACTTTTAAAAAGTCATTGATATCCTTGACGTATTCCTCAGCAATTTCGGAAATATGTACCAGGCCCGTTTTCCCGTCAGGTAGTTCAACGAAAGCTCCGAAACTTGTAATGCCGGTGACTTTGCCTTCTATAATTTCTCCCAGTTGGACTGGCATATCGGAAATAGTTCCTCCTACATTGAAAGACCTTGATTAATTATATCAAAGCCACACCATGTGTCAAGCAGTGTTTAATCCCGAACATCGGGAACATTAGTTGAGGCATCAGACCCCTCGGGCTGTACAGGTACGATTCTGGCCTCACCGGGTTTAACCAGTCCTAATTTCTCTCTGGCTACCTGCTCAACGTAAGCGTCCGATTGCAGGCGTTCAATTTGTTTTTGCAGTCCCTGGTTCTTGTCTCGTATTTCCGCAATCTCTTTTTGTATGGCGTCAAGGTCGTTCTGCATGGCATGAAGCTGGTCAAAGCGCGTCACGAGTGAAAAAGATATATATACTAATAGCAACGCAACAATCACTAACGGCAGCTTACTGCGGTCAGGCCGGAAAACTCTGCGGCGCCGAATCTCTGGCTCATCTTTTATATTTACCACGTTTTTAAGTCCTGAATTTGGCGCACCTGCCACTTTGTTTTCACTCCTCTTCGTCAAGCCCAAACAGGCCCAGACTTGCAGCGGGAATTACAATGACCACCTCGTAGCCCTTGGAACGTGCCCGGCCATAAAGCGTAGCCACTGTACTGGCGCTTAATCCCAGTTGTTTGGCCACCCGGTCGTTGGAATAACCCGATTCCTTTAAAGCAACAACTTGCCGTTCCCGAAAGCTGAGCTTTTCAACACCTCTGATTTCAATTTTCAATTTAGCCCACCCCGGCCAACCAGGTTAGCATCCAAATTATATAAGCATTCAGGAGTCAGGATATTATGTAACGATAAACCATTCTTTTATACTTTTTACTGACTCCTGACTTCTGTCTCCTATGTAATTTACATTTTAACTACAAACTGTGTACAAACCTTCTACAAAACTATAATATTTCCTGCCAGGCCGAAAACTTTTTTCTTTAAAAAAAGAAAGCCGGTCATTGGATTAACCGGCTTTCTTTTCGTCCACCAGGACCAGGTATTCCTCACCAAGCTTGGTCAGACTGCAGATTTTACTTTTACCTTCTGTTGACACATCTACCAGGCCCAAGGCATACAACTGCATGATTACATGATCCAAAACAGCTCTTTTAACTCTGGAGAGTAGTGAAAGATCCTCTTTATTCATATTACCTTCGTTAATTAGTGCCTCTAAAACCCTGTTAGCTTCCTCGGGGAGTCTTTCACCGGCCTTTACCAGGTAATCCGCCAATGTAGTAGTTCCTATCATTTGTATTCCTCCTTTTTATCTATTTTTGACTTTTTTTTCTTAATTAATAAGCCATTAAGCAAATTTTTTACGTGTTTATTTAAGAAATTTATGGGAACAATATTACTAATTAACTAAAAAGCAGGTGATGTCATTGCGTAAGCTAAAACATATTGCATTATTATTAATTCTTATGACCGCTGCAAGCTGTGCTTTTATCAGCTATATACGATGCAACACCGTACCGTCGGGTTTAATACGGCTCCACGTGATTGCCAACAGTAACACTTTTTATGATCAGCAGTTGAAATACCAGGTTAAAGATCGCATTGTCTTGGCAACAAGGGACGATTTCGGCAAAGCGAACAGCATTGAGGAAGCCCGTGCAATTGCTGACAGCAGCGCGGAGAAAATAGCAATGGCGGCCGCAGATGAAATTAAACGTCAGGGTTTTAATTACCCGGTAAAGGTTGTGCGGGGAACATTTCAGTTCCCGGCTAAAACATATACAATTGAAAAAGAATCCGGACAGGTAAGTCAGCTCACCCTTCCCCCCGGAAAATATGAAGCAGTCCGGGTTATTATTGGGGATGGCCAGGGAGCCAACTGGTGGTGTGTGCTTTATCCGCCCCTCTGTTTTGTGGACCTGGCCAAATCCACACCGTCAGCATCGATTGCGGCAGCCACAGCCGCGGAAAAGCAAGCTGCAGAACAGTATGATAACGTAAAGCCCAAAATTGAATACAAGATTAAGGCCGCCGAACTTTTTAGCTCCTTGTTTCATAAAGATTAGAAGCCGTCCGATACGGACGGCTTTTTTATGGCCTTGGCTTTTTTATTTTTTTCAGCAAGTTGACAGCTTTACCAACCACTTTTTTAATCAGCCTTTTAACCGGCGCCGGTATGATAAACCTGAGCCCGGCCCCGGCGCCCCGGGCGGCTAATCCCATCCCCGCGCCCAGCATTCTGAAAGGAAAGACTACCGCCATGTACAGTACCTTGAATGGGAACACCGCCACCATTGCTGTCCAGCAAAAAACCATGGCAGCCAACCGGAAAAATTTGATTACCTGCTTAATAATATCAACAATCAAGCCCCTTACCGTGCGTTTGGAAATAAAAAAATAACTACCTGTACCCAGAACAAACCCAATCAAAATAAAAAACCTTACTTCACCTTGATTGAAATAAAGCAGCAAAGCATATACTGCAGGGGTAAGCAGCAGCCAAAAAATAATATCGCCCACCAGGACCCCGACTTTTCTTAATCTGAGCACCTGTCCCAGCCCGGCATATACATCATAGAAAAGACCGGCCAGAATTCCGGTCAAAATTGTATAAAAAAACACCATAAACTGGTTGGTTACCGTCTCCGTCACACCTACTACCTCCAGTTATGCCGTGCGGCGCACCACCCGGTGGTTATTTAAAAATTCTATCCAGCATTCCTTTACCCCTTACACCCTTGCCACTTTTCCGTTCAAAAAATTCAAGAGCAAATATCCGGCCTTCGACGACCATATTTTTTGTTTCCAGGTCTAGATTAGTGATATGTAACCCCTCACCTCTCAGCACCAAAAATCCCAAGTTAGTATCAAGGTTAATTTCCCTTTCGTTAAATTTCCCAACATGCTCTACTCCTTGAACCACCAGGTGGCTCCTTTCGGTAAGGGTCAACCGGTTGCTGTATTCCTGCTTTTGTTCCACCACCAGTTTCACCTCCCGGCCCGAATACGGGTAACCTTTCATATCATATCTATGCCGTTTAGCCGGGAATATGCAAAAAGGTGGTCCCGTCAGGACCACCTTAAACCTAAATATCTGTTAATCCCATAGTTTCTGTATTTTAACGTCCCTAAAATAAAATTTAATTATCTCCTCAGGGTCTTTCCCTTCGTTGGCCATTTTTTGGCTGCCCCACTGGCATAACCCAACTCCATGACCGAACCCGTTCCCCACAAGTAATAGATTATTCCCTTGAACTTCAGCGCGGGAAATAAGTGTGGAACGAACTTGTTCGCTGCCAAGGGCAAGTCTTAACTCAGGGCCGCTAACTGTTGCAGAGCCAATTTGAAATTTGGTGACTCTTCCTGAAGGCCCCCTTTCAGTTATCTTTACCGCATTAACGTTACCAGGATCAGTTCCATTGATTTTTCTGACTGCCTCACGCACGCGATCCAATGGTATTTCAGCATGCCAGTCTCTGTTTTCCGGTACGGTTACCGCCAGGCAACCGTCCCGCGCACCAGCCTTAATATACTTTGTGGGCTCTTTATTGTACCCAAGCCCCTCCTGGGCTGAGGCGGAAATGCCACCGTCGCAGGCTGAAAACCATCCCTTGATATAGCTGTTTTGATAAGTAATAACCTTGCCCCGGGTCATTTTAACTGCTTTGCGCACGTTATCATTGATACGGGAAGGGTCGTAAGCTTGAAATTCCTCAACGCTGGTGGATGCATCTGTCCCATGCAACTCTTTAACCCGCCCTGCCTGGATATTCTCCATGGTGAATGTCCGGGCAACAATAGCCTGGGCAGCTAATGCGTTTATTGGCCAGGTAGGTTCCATTTCCGCGGCCACCACACCGGCCAGGTAATCTTCCAACTTAATATTCTCCTTGGTGCCTTTATCGTTGACATAAAGACTAATTGTCGGCTCTTTGTCGGGCGCACCTGGAACACGTTCCAAAGGTTTGCGCTGGGGGCCGAAGTTGCATGCCCATAACAGCCCCAAAACAACTACTAACGCCGCTATAATTTTGATATACCGCAAAACCATCCCTCCCGCTATTATTTTTCTATATCTTTTGTGGGGAGGTTGCAAATTATTCTATAACTGGGGACATTCTCGGACGGTAGGCAGGGCCGTCCGTTCCCAACCCCTTTTTCATTTTCTGCTAGTCAGGCCCCCTGGTAAAGTAGTTCAGCACTCCTTTTAAACGCGCCGCACCTTCACAGCGAAGTCCTCCGGCGTACGATGGCACTTCCAAGCCAGGGCAAGCCGCCAGGGGAAGGGAATCCGGAAAATTTACACGGCAATTAACGTAAACCGCCATTAAGCAGCCAAACTTATCAATTAACCACCCGGTTAATTTTCGCCCTCGCTTATGAATCAGGTTTAACCGTGGTAATACAGCCCAGACATCACCCAGCTTTTGATAATTATGACCTGAAGGTAACATTACCAGTCCCCCAATCCATTTATTGTTAATGTTACCATATTAGGTCAAACGTCAAATATTTAAAATATAATGGTATTTCTAAGTCTTAAATAGTCTTGCTGTCATATACTCGTAAATGCTTTTTAAACAAAATAAAAAAGGCCCCTTGGGACCTTACTTATTCCTTCAACCTAAAATCTTCAATTAATTCATACAAATCTTTGGCCTGGCTTGCAGGAATTGTTTCCCGCACTTCAGCAATCCTGACCTTAACCCGTCGCTGACCCAATGAAATTTCAATCACATCACCGGTCTCAACAACTGTTCCGGCCTTAGCGATTCTGCCGTTAACCATTACCTGCTGCCGGTCACATACTTCCTTAGCCAGAGTACGGCGTTTAATTATACGGGATACTTTTAAAAACTTGTCTAATCTCAAAAAATGCCTCTACCTTATCTGTTAATTTAGGAAATGGCTTCGCGCAAAGCTTTACCGGCTTTAAACACCGGCACCTTAGCCGCTGCAATATCTATTTCCTCACCGGTTTGCGGATTGCGGCCTTTGCGGGCGGCCCGCTCCCTTACTTCAAAAGTCCCGAACCCAACCAATTGGACCTTATCACCGTTTATGAGGGCTTCTTCAATACTTGCTAAAAATGCCCCAACAGCTTTTTCTGCGTCCTTTTTGGTCAGTTCTGCCTTTTCTGCCACACTGGCAATCAGTTCTGCTTTGTTCATGGATACCCCCCTCAAAAATTAAACGTGGTAACATGCTCTAAACTATTCGCTATCTAACTTCAAGTTCCTTCTAAACAGTAAATTTTTCCTACATTTTTTCTATTTTTCATCTTTTTTTTTCTCGTTCCATAGTCTGTCCATTTCTTCTAATGACATTTCAGCCAAATTTTTGTTCATTAAGGAAGCACTCTGTTCAATGTATTTAAAACGCCGGGTAAATTTACCTATGGAAGCTAAAAGAGCAACTTCAGGATCAATACCAGCCAGTCTGGCGGTGTTTACCACCGCGAACAGGACATCTCCCGCCTCATTTTCAATATCTTCCCGGATGCCACTATCCAGCGCCTCCTCCCATTCTCTGAGCTCTTCCTTAACCTTGTCCAGAGCGCCCCTGAAATCAGGCCAGTCAAAACCTACCCGCGCAGCCTTCGCCTGTACTTTTAACGAACGAGACAGGGACGGTAACCCGCAGGGCACCCCGTCGAGTATAGATTGATTATGACCGGTATCACCATCCTTTTCGGTTTTTTTAATTTTATCCCAGTTAACCAGCACTTCAGCGCTGTTCTTAACGCTGATATCGCCAAAAACATGGGGATGGCGGCGGATCATTTTCTGGCTGATGCCGTCAACCACATCATTGATGTCGAATATTTCTTTCTCTTTTGCTATCTGGGCATGAAAGACAATTTGTAGTAATAAGTCTCCCAATTCTTCACATATTTTATACATATCTTCCTGCTGAATGGCTTCCAGCACCTCATATGTTTCCTCCAGCAGGTAAGGAGTCAGGGTATGGTGGTCCTGTTCACGATCCCACGGGCAGCCGTTTTTTCCACGCAGCTTATCCATTATTTCCACCAGTTCGTCCAGTGGATACCGGCTTGCGCCCTTGTACAAATCAGCATCAACAGGGGGAATATACAAGCTGGTAAGATGATCAATCCAATCAACACGGTCAACAGTATAAAGCGGCAATTGCTCAACCATTTCCCGGCCGGGAACACCTGCAGCCCGCACCAAAAACACTGCGTGACCGGCAGGGTAGATATCCAGCAAAGTAAGTTTTAAGTCCGACGCTACCAGACGGTTGTATACCTGAACAACCACCGCAGCAGTCTTCGGGTTCAAGCTCAATTGATCAGGCTGTAAGCAGTCCGCAATTTGCATACCCTGCACCGGATCTATCCTTAACAATGCATAGATAGCGTCTAAAAAACTCATAGCCGGTACAATATTAACTTTAATCCCCCTGCGGTCCGACTCTTGCAAGATCAATCCAACCGCTGTCTCCGCCACCAGCGGGTGCCCTGGAACGGCATACACCACCGGACAGGAATCAGCGGCAGCGATAATATCATCGGCGATCAGCCGGTAAACCTCTTCAAAACTTCCGGCCTTTTGATAATATTTATCAAAGGATTCGAATAATATGCTTTGTTCTTTGATCCAATCAACAACAGGGTGTATTTCCGTGCGCAAGTATAATTTGGACGCATTTTTTAAAGCATTAATGTTGGCCTGAGGCAGTGCATCCTTACCGCCCGGTCCCAAACCAACTACGGTGATCGTTCCCGCCAATTTAAAGAACCTCCTGCTAGGCAATCTCTTACTGTTATCCTTACCAATTACCACAAATTTTACTGATTTCCTTTAACAATAACAAAATCAATAGTTTTAAAAAAGGTTTTTGGCAAGATTTATCCAATGTTTGTTTTTATGAAACATCGCTTAAAAAACATTCTGGAGGGGATTGAAAGTGTTTGGCTTAATCAAGAAAACAATCAATCCGGTGCCCGGGGAACAATTGGCAATGCCAAATGAACAATTAACAGTTGGAGATGAAGGTCAGGCAATTGATAAGCTGATTAACGAAGAAACAATAATTGACCGCATTAAAGCAGCCATGCCCTTTTTTAAGGCATCGCTCAACCCCGGTGTCGGTCTTTACTTGTTTGATCAAAACCAGGTGGTCTGGTGTGAGGACAGTGTCAAAGGAGCAATATTTGGGTTGGGAGACAAAATAATACCCGGTAGTGTACCCGATCAAGTACTGAGCACCGGGCAGCCCGTAACGAAAACTTATACTGATGAAAGATTCGCAACGCCTTACATTATGGCCGGAGTACCGGTTATAGGGGAAAGGGGAGATATCCGGGGGATATTTATCCGGATAAGATTTGAACAAAGTACGGAATTTATCCGGGAAGCGCTGGAACCTCTCCAGCAAATTGTCACCGGTATTTCCGAGAAAATCACCGATGTTTCCGCCAACAGCCGGCAGTTGTCTGCCATTGTGCAAAATATCAGCAACTACTCGGCGGAGGTTGCTTCCACCAGCAATGAAATATCCAATGTAACCGGGTTAATTAACGACATCGCCAGCAAAACCACTATTTTAGGCATCAATGCCACCATTGAAGCCGCTCACGCGGGAGAACACGGCAGAGGATTTTCTGTTGTTGCCGGGGAGATTCAAAAAATGAGCGATAAAACCAAAGAGGCTACCGCCAACACCGGAAAACGGCTGCAGGATATTCAAAACAGAATCCAAAACCTTTCCCAGGAACTGGCGCAAATGTCCGGCGCGCTGCAAAATTTAACGGACGTCATTATGGATACCAATCAAATGATCAACAATTATGAAAAAGCCGTTGTTGTGGCAAACGGCAAATTGGAACAAAAAATGCAGACGTTGTTTAAGTAATATAAAAACAGCCCATTGGGGGCTGTTTTTATTGTTCCATTTGTTTAGCCAGAAACCCTGCCGCAGTTTCAGCCAGTTTCAATTCCAATTCTCCCATCATCAAATCGTTCTCCCGAGAAGCCAGAATCACCGCCCCGATAGGATCTCCCTCAGATATTATCGGAGCTATGACTTCCGCCGAATATTTGCATTCACCGTCCTCCGTAATCAAACATTCCTTACAATAGGGGTCTTTGCCAGGATTATTGATTATTACCGCCTTGCGCTCTTCCATTACTTTTTCTACGGCAGTACTGATTGGTCTATTTAAAAATTCTTTTTTGGGTGCACCGGAAACGGCAATAATGGTATCCCGATCGGCTATACAGGCAATATGGCCCAGAGCCTCGTGTAATGAATCAGCGTATTCCTTGGCGAAATCACCCAGTTCACCTATGGGAGAGTATTTTTTTAAAATTACTTCGCCTTCCCGGTCAACAAAGATTTCCAAGGGGTCGCCTTCCCGGATTCTAAGCGTTCTTCTTATCTCCTTTGGAATAACCACCCTGCCAAGATCGTCTATACGTCGCACAATACCGGTTGCTTTCATCAGCCGCCCCTTCCCTCCTTTACCTGAAGATAATCACGACTAAAAACCTTCTATGTTAGTATATAACCGGAGGAAAGGAATTATTCATTTTTTTCCAATAGCAAAAAAATATTTTCAACTTAACCAAAATCAGTTATTTTTTTGTCGAATCATCTTTGTCATCTTTATCAGCCTGTTCGGGCTGATCCTTTTCAACATTGTTTACAATTTTAGCTTTATCCCGCAAGCTTTTCAGGTATTCGTCCGTTTTTTGGTTAACCGCATCCTGGTTCAGAGAAGAAATGATACTGTCTTTGGACTCTTCCAGTGTCTGGGTTTTAGCCGGAATAATTTCGTCCAGGCGGATGATGTGGTAACCAAACGTAGTTTTAACCGGCTCCACAGTATACTCCCCTTGTTTCAGGTTAAAGGCGGTATCTTCAAATTCCTCTACAAAACCACTGCCTTTGCTAAAGGCCGGATATTGGCCGCCGTTATCTTTACTGCCCTGGTCATCACTATATTTTTTGGCCAGCTCGGCAAAATCTTCCCCGGCCTTGATTTTCTGGACTACTTGCAGGGCCAGCACCTTGGCATCAACTTCAGAACGTTTTTGGCCGTTCGAATAATCACCCACACCGATTAAAATGTGACTGACCTGTCTTTGCTCCGGCTGGCTGAACTGTGTTTTATTTTGCTCATAGTATGCTTTAATTTGCTCATCAGTGGGCTCTGGAACTTCAGACACTATTTTTTCCTGCAAATTGTTCATGGCCAGCTGCTGTCTGAACAGATCATTTAATTTAGTCTCATTGACCCCGTTGGCAGCTAAATACTTTTTAAAATCAGCTTCGGTGCCCAGCTGCTTTTTGATTTCGTCAATTTGGTCTTGGACTTCCTTGTCACTGGGCATCATGCCCTTCTTTTCGGCATCCTGCAACACCAGCTTCTGGTCGATCATCTGGTCCACAAGGTTTTGGCGGAGCATTTGCTCCAATTCTTTACCCTGGTCCCCCTCAAAGCTGAAGCCCTGCTGCTCGAGATTTGTTTTCATCAGGGCAACCTGCTCGTCCAGCTCTTGAACGGTAATATCTTCACCGTTAACCGATGCCACCACGTTTTTACTTCCGCAACCCCAGAGGATCGTGGAAGCCAGTATGATAAACAATCCCAGAATAAAAATATTTTTACGCAAATTATCTCCTCCCAATAATCACCGGGCGGACCGAGTCGTCCGCCCTACAATGATTTTTAATTAATACCGTCACCTGCGGTGGCAGCAACTCATTCAATTATATAGCAAATAAACACCTACAGCAACAAACTATAATTACCGGTTAAAGTATTCAGAATTCAGTAGTCAGTAGTCAGAATCCTAAAATACACCAAGACGATAAACTGTTCTCCATTCTGTCTCCTGTCTACTGACTCCTCACTTAATATCCATTAAAAACCGTTCCAGATCAACCAACTGCCTTTCAATTGTCCTCCCGGCTTCTCTGTATTTTAACCGAATTTCAAACTCTTCTTCGGTATTATTAAATTTCACTTTATTCCCATAATTCTCCCCGACCCTGACTAACTTATCACCGGTAAGGTTATGGTTGAAAGCAAATACCATTCGGTAAAAACCCTGCTGCCTGCTGATAGATTTTATTTTCAAGCTGCCTGCCGTAACCCGTATCCGGGCAACCTTCAGCAGGTTTTGCACCTGCCGGGGCAAATCTCCAAAGCGGTCAACCAGTTCCTCCTCCAGGTCCGGAACCTCTTCCGGTTTTTTCAGGGCGGCAATTCGCCTGTAAAGTTCTACCTTTTGATTGGTATCAGTAATATACTCCTCAGGAATGTATGCTTCAACAGGCAGTTCCACCACCGTCTCCACAGGCTGCTCTGTCTTCTGGCCCCTTGCTTCCTGAACAGCTTCTTCCAAAAGCCTGCAATATAGGTCAAAACCAACCGCTGCAATGTGGCCATGCTGTTCCGCACCCAGCAAATTGCCCGCGCCTCTGATCTCCAGGTCACGCATAGCCACTTTGTAGCCTGAACCCAGTTCAGTAAATTCCCGGATGGCAGACAATCTTTTTTCGGCCACTTCGTTTAAAACCCGGTCCTTACGAAAGGTAAGATAGGCATACGCCAGCCGGTTGGCCCGCCCGACCCTGCCGCGCAGCTGGTAGAGCTGCGCCAGGCCAAAATTATTGGCGTCTTTGACAATCAGCGTATTTACATTGGGGATATCCAGGCCGCTTTCAATAATGGTAGTGCAGACAAGCATGTCATATTCGCCGTCAATGAAATCGAGCATTATTTGTTCCAATTCCTCTTCCCGCATCTGCCCGTGGGCGCATATGATCCTCGCCTCAGGCACCAGCGATTTAAGCCACAGGGCAATAGTATCCAGGTCACTGACCCTGTTATGCACGAAAAAAACCTGTCCGCCGCGCCCCAGTTCCCGGCGTATCGCTTCCCTGATCAAAACCGGGTCTTCTTCCAGCACGTAAGTTTGAACAGGAAACCTGTTTTCCGGAGGTGTTTCCAGCAAACTGGTATCGCGGACGCCCACCAGAGACATATGCAATGTCCGGGGTATGGGTGTGGCAGTCAATGTAATCACATCCACATTGGTGCGCATTCTTTTTAATTTTTCTTTGTGGGCCACGCCGAATCTTTGCTCCTCATCCACCACCAGCAGGCCCAGATCCTTAAAAAGAACGTCTTCCTGCACCAGGCGGTGGGTTCCAATGACTATATCAACCCGCCCTTCCTTCAGATCCTTGATGATGGCGCGCTGTTCACGGGGTGACCGGAACCTGCTCAGCATTTCCACCCTTACCGGGTATCCGGAAAAGCGTTCCCTAAAGGTATTGTAATGCTGTTGAGCCAGGATGGTTGTAGGGACCAGCACAGCCACCTGCTTGCTCTCCATCACCGCTTTAAAAGCCGCGCGTAAAGCCACTTCCGTTTTTCCGTAGCCCACATCACCGCAAAGCAGCCGGTCCATGGGCCGCTTGCCTTCCATATCACGTTTAACTTCTTCTATTGCCTTTACCTGGTCCGCAGTTTCCTCATAGGGGAAAGCATCCTCAAATTCCTTTTGCCAAACCGTGTCTGCGCCGAAAGCATAGCCATAGACCGTTTCACGGGCCGCGTAAAGGGCCAGTAATTCCTGGGCCATATCCCTTACCGCTTCCCGTACCCGGCTCTTGACCCTGCTCCACTCCGCGCCGCCCAACCTTGACAGCCGCGGGGCGTCGACCTCGGCGCCAAGATACTTTTGCAGCAATGACACCTGGTCCGTTGGCACATAAAGCTTATCCTCACCGGAATATTTAATTAACAAATATTCTTTGCGGATGCCCCCTATATCCAGCGGCACTATGCCCTGATAGCGGCCGATTCCGTGATTAACGTGAACTACATAGTCCCCGACCTTAAGATCGGTGAAGGGTTCCATCCGGTTCCCTTCGCGGGGCTGCTCCCGGCGTTTGCGCCGTCTTTGTCCGAAAATCTCGCCTTCGGTAATAACCACCAGCCGGGCGTTAACCAATTCAAAACCGTTGGATAACTGCCCATGACAAATCACTGCGTTTGAAGGCTTAACCTCCTGGTCCAGATTGCTTACATAAAACACGTCAATTTTTTCGTCCCTTAGAGCGTCAAGCAAGTGCCTGCCCCTATCCTGTCCGGTTACCAGCATGACTACGGCATTGCCGTTGCGCCGCCACTGTTTAATTTCCTCCGCCAGCATTTCAGTATGGCCAAGAAAGCTATGCATCGACTTGGCGGTAAGGTTGACTATATTCTGCGGCCGGATAAAGGGCGATTGGCGGGGCATAAAAGTAAAATACGCGGTTCGCCTTGATCCAATGCCCTCGTATAAGGCGTCCCAATCAATGTAGCCTTTGAGCTGGCCGGGCAAAATCTTACCCCTGGTAAGTAGGTCCGCGTATGTTTCACTCCGCTCGCGCTGTATGCTTTGTACTACTTCTTTAACTTTTTGGGGTTCGTCAATGTAAACAGGAACGCTGGCCGGCAAATAATCAATCAGGGTTGAGGCCCGGGGATAGAAATAAGGAACAAAAGGCTCCAACCCCTGAAAATATACTCCGTTATCCAGCATTTCCAGCTGGTGCCCATAATGTTCTTCAAAAAACTGCAGTGCTGCGGCATCGCCCGATCTGGCCAGCTTACGCTGCTGGATTCTGAAATCCGCCTTTACCGCGCTCCTGCCCATGGGCCATTTTTCCGGAGGAATGATAAATTCCCTGGCCGGGTAAACAGAACATTGATATATCTTCCTCTCCGACCGCTGGGAGCCCACTTCAAAAAGCCTGATAGAATCCACCTCGTCGTCAAAGAATTCCAATCTTACGGGCGTTTCCCAGGTCATAGGATAAATATCGACGATACCGCCACGCACACTAAAATGCCCGGCGTTTTCCACCAGGTCAACTCTTTCATAGCCCATAACAAGCAGGCGGCGGACCAGTTCCTCCGTCTCCAGGCGGTCTCCCACAGCAATATCCACAACAACCGATTTAAAAACGTCAGGTGGCGTCAGCCTGCGCATCAGGGCCTCCACCGGCGCCACAACAACCAGCGGCTCATTACGGCAAAGGGCTTCCATAATGCTTAAACGGCGGGAAATAACCTCCTTACCGTGGGCAAGCACCTGGTAAGGCAATAGTTCATACACCGGAAGTTGTTCCACCCGAACCCGGGGCAGCAGTGAGGCCAGGTCGTCGGAAACCTGCCCTGCTTCAATTTCACTGTTTGTTATCACCAGGGCGGCAGGATTAAAATCTTCCACCAGTGCTGCTATTAACAGGTTTCGCTGGGCGCCGGTCAGCCCAAAAACCTGCTGTTGATTGCGTCCGGTATTAAAAGCCTTAACCAGTCCGGCATATTCTGTTGTATTAATAATTCGGGACAGTAAACCTTTCATTGCACCACCATAAAAAAGGCATCACAAAAAGAGCTTTAGCGCTGTCGGGCTAAAGCTCCGATTACCTTTTATTCTCTCATTCCAACTCCTGACTCCTTTTTAATTCAAACCATGATAAGAATACGCTATCCGGTCATCGGTTCCGTATATCTCCTCACGGCATTCTTCACAAAGGCCAGTAATAAAAGCATTATTTCTTTCATTTTCTTCCATCATTATACCCCCGGCCTCATGCCCCGTCAAGCTGCCTATACCAGATTGTTCCAAATTGGAATCCGATTCAGTTGTCTTGAACACACAATCACAGCATTCACAAATATAGTATGTTCTCATGGTTAGCTCCAGTATTTGATTTTTTACCTTTTTTTAGGGTTTGGACCCAGCAGTACCACTACAGTATAATTCCAGGCCGCGTGCAGCAGCACAGCCACTGTCAAGGCCAGGGCCGGCGATCCGTAAAGGAGGTAAAGCCATTGGGTTACCAACCCCAATATGCTATGCAGCGCTAATGCCGCCAACCCGGGCCAAACGCCCCGGCGGCGCAGGGTATCCATAACCAGTTCTACACCGCCAAAAACCACGTGGGTATAGAATATGCCTGCATTAAAAAGCAGAGCCGACCCTGTTTTCGCTGTTTCTTCCACTATGGGCGCCAATACAACAATCATCAAGCGTGAGCTGCCGGAGACAGTGATTGCTCCCAGTACAACCCTTGCCGCCAGTGCGGAAAAAAAACCTGAAATGAGGTAATACACTTCTGACTCCTACTTTTAGTATTGACACCCTAAAGAAAGCTTATACCGCAGCCATTCCGTTATACTTATTCATAGCCGCCCCGACACCATGTTCAACGATTTCCCAAAGCACTTCAGGCACGTTTTCCAAAGCCCGGTTGATGGCGCCGGTATCCTCGGGGTTTGGGCGCCCCAATACCCAGTTTACAACATCCGGCCCTTTCTCCGCAGGCCGGCCGATGCCGATGCGCAGCCTGTTGAAATCACCGGTTCCCAGTAAATTGATTATTGACGCCAGTCCACGGTGGCCACCGTCCCCACCGCGTTGTCGCACTTTGATTTTACCCGGTTCAAGATCCATCTCATCATAAATTACCGTCATATCGCCCGCGCTTAATTTATACCAGTTGAGTAATTTGACCACAGCCTCACCACTCAAATTCATATATGTTTGAGGCTTGGCCAATATTATTTTTTCCCCTTTATGCAAACCCTGTCCCACAATGGCTCGCATAAAAGTTTTGTCCAATTTTATCCCCAGTTGGTCCGCGATCACGTCAACGGCCATAAAGCCGGTATTATGCCTTGATTGGGCATATTGCCTCCCGGGATTTCCCAGGCCCACCACCAGTTTCAATTTTAATTCACCTCTGCCTTGCCCCGGCTGTAAAAACCCCCTCCCCATATGAAGGGAAGGGGGCTCAACCAGGTTATTGTGTGGGAATTATTTCCCCGGTGCCGCTGATGATGACATCGTCATGGGCTGCTGCAAAGGAATTACCACCGATGCTACCGCCGGCAGAGGAATAATAACTGCCTCATGAACAGTATTTTCCGGCGTTGTCCGGTGAATTTCCAAAAAGTTTGATCCCACAGCATGCAGCGTACCTGCTACGGGCACATTTTCTTCACCGACATAAACGGTGATAACTCTGCCAACACACCCTTGGAGCCTATCACAAAGTGACATTCCGCAACCAGGGCCGTAGCCGGGGCCATAACCTCCCCCGGGTGGATAGTACCCCCCTGCTCCAGTGGCATCAGCCATAAGAATCTCCTCCTTAAACATCATGTTGCACCCATATTATGCAAATTAAGGAGGAACTGTTAACAGGCAACAGATTTATTCTTCCGTGGCCCCCGCCGCCGCACCTTCATTGGCATCCGCCGGTTCAGCAGCAGGCTCTTCCGCCTTGCGCTCCGCCAGCACAGTAACAATTAACGCCTCAGGATCATCTAAAACAGTAACATCGTCTGGAACATTGATATCCTTAACAGCCACAGTGTCACCTGCATTCAAACTATCCAAATCAACCGCTATTTCCGATGGAATATTCGCAGCCAGACATGAAATTTGCAGTTCCCTGATGCCATGCTGGGGTATGCCTGTTTTGACCTCTCCATTGAATGTTATAGCTATAGAGGTGGTAATTGATTCTTTCATTGAAATTTGATGAAAATCTATATTCCAGATCATCCTCTTAATCGGGTCATGCTGCATGTCTTTGATTAATACCTTGAAATTCTCTGGCGCATCGCCGCCCTGAACAGTTAGATCAATAATAGAATTTTTAGCATTAGACAGGATGTTTTTTAGTGGCTTAAATTCCACTTCTACCGGGATACTGCCGCCGCCGTCGCCAACCTCCTTACCGTATATGACCCCGGGAACCATGCCCCGGCGGGTTAATTCCTTACGATACGACTTACCGGTTTTCGTGCGATAATTAACCTGCAAACTTACATTTTCCATATATGTGACCTCCTTTGGGATAATATTCCCTGTTTATAGTTATATCAAACAAATTACTATCATAACAATAATTAATACCTATCGGGGACATTACTTCGTCGTGTCCCTTTTCTTAAGAACGCAAAGGGGGGTTTACCATGCGTAAAAGCAAACAATTTCTTAACTTGCCTGTAATAAGCCTGGAAGAAGGTACCCAAATAGGGCTAATTAAGGGGCTGATTGTCAACCCCGCCTCCAAAAAGGTAATAGCCCTGGCCGTTGACCAAAAGGGCTGGTTTAACGATCAAAAATTTATTCCCTACGGGAAAATACACAGTGTCGGCGATGACGCCGTAACCGTAAATCACAGTGCCATAGTTCAAAAAGGCAACAGCCTATCGGAAATAATCGGCCTGGTTAAAGAAAAAAACAATATCAACGGCGTTCGCATAATAACAGAAAACGGCACCATGCTTGGCCAGGTGGACGATTATTACGTCAATCTTGCTTCAGGTGATATTGTAGGCATGGAATTCGGGGGCGGTTATCTAAGCGGCGTTTATAGCGGATCTGCTTTCCTGGACATAGATCACGTGCTTACCATCGGTAAGGAAATGATTGTATGTACAGATGAAGCCATGGAAAAAGCGGTCAAGCTTGACGGCGGACTGCACGATAGATTGCAGGACGTAAAGGAATCCACCGGCAAGCTATTGGAAGCCACGGTACAAAAAAGCAAAAGTATTGGATCAAACCTGGGCTCAAATGTAACCAGATCAATTTCACGATTAAAACGGAATAAAGATGACCATGCGCCTCAGGATGATGCTAACAAAGAGGAACCGCCCAAGGAATAACCTGATGCTTAATCGGGATGCCGGACCTCAATCAAACAGTTTGCTCACCGACAGGTCCTCATGGACCCGGATGATAGCCTCCCCAAGCAACGGTGCTACCGATAATATTTTTAGGTTATTAACTATTTTAATTTGCGGTAAGGCAATCGTATTTGTCACCAAAACTTCTTTTATTGGCGCCCCGGCCAGCCGTTCCACCGCCGGACCGCTAAGCACAGGATGTGTGCAGCAGACATAAATTTCTTCCGCGCCCCACTTTTTCAATGCAGCCGCCCCCTGGGTGATGGTGCCGGCGGTATCGATAATATCATCAATCATGATTACTTTTTTACCTTGAACGCTTCCGATGATATTCATAATTTCGGCCACATTGGGCTCCGGGCGTCTCTTATCGATTATGGCCAGGGGGGCGCCGATTCTTTCAGCCAAATCCCTGGCACGCTGCACTCCGCCTAAATCAGGACTCACCACGACAACATCATTTAATTGCTGCTGGAGAAAATATTGAGCTATCAGCGGTACACCGGGCAGGTGATCTACGGGTATATCAAAAAAACCCTGGATTTGCCCTGCATGCAAATCCATTGTAATAACCCGCCTGGTACCGCTGGCGTATAATAAATTTGCCACCAACTTGGCGGTAACGGGATCGCGGGCCCTGGTTTTGCGGTCCTGCCGGGCATAGCCGTAATATGGCATAACGGCCGTAATTCTCCGTGCCGATGCCCTGCGTACGGCGTCAACCATTACCAGCAGCTCCATTAAATGCTCGTTGACGGGTTCCGACGTGGGCTGAATGATAAAAACATCAGCACCTCTGACACTTTCATTTATTCTAACCTGAATCTCTCCATCACTGAAGCGGGTGACTTTGGCCGCCCCAACCGAAACACCCAGGTAATGGGCTATTTCTTCCGCCAAAGCAGGGTTGGCGTTACCAGTAAAAATTTTCAGCCGTTGTCGCGATGACATTTCTTAGCTTACCTCCAAAAATTATTGATCGCCACTTTTTCTTTTTGCAGCCCAGTTGTCAATATTTTTTTGTTTACCCCGGGCCACCCCCAGTGCTCCGGACGGCACATCCCGGGTTATGGTGGAACCTGCGCCCGTATACGCTTCCCGGCCAACCACAACTGGAGCCACTAAATTAGTGTTGCTGCCTATAAACGCGTTATCCCCGATTACAGTTAAAGACTTTTTCTCCCCATCATAATTGCATGTAATTGTACCGGCGCCAATATTAGCTCCCGAACCGACTTCGGCATCGCCCACATAGCTCAGGTGAGGCACTTTGCTGCCCTGACCTATCCGAACGTTTTTCAATTCCACAAAGTCCCCGACTTTAACCTGGGATTCCAGTTTACAACCGGGCCGGATGTAGGCAAAAGGCCCAATATTGCAGCCATCCGCTACGCTGCTTTCCAGAATAATAGAATTTTGAACTGTTACCCCGGATCCAATACTTGAATTTACCACGCGAGCAGAAGGACCAATAATACAATTCTCGCCAATCTTCGATTTTCCTTCTATGAATGTATACGGATAAATAACTGAATCTGGTCCAATTTCCACTGAATCATCAATAAATGTAGAAATAGGATCAACTACAGTAACACCTGTCAGCATCAACCGCTCCAGAATCCGGCGGCGCAATAGCCCTTCTACTGCAGCTAATTGAATGCGATCGTTAATACCGGAAATCTCTTCCGGATCATCAACAACCACCGCGCCAACCTTTTTACCCTCCCGGGCATAGTATTGGATTATATCTGTAAGGTAATACTCTCCCTGGGCATTGTTGGCATCCACAGCCGCCAGCGCTTCAAACAAACCATTGGAACAAAAACAGTAAATCCCCGTGTTAATTTCTTTAACCGCAAGCTCCGCGGGCTTACCGTCTTTTTGCTCCACAATTTTTTCCAGTCCACCTTCAGTATTGCGAATTATTCTTCCGTAACCTTGGGGATCGGAAAGAATTGCGGTAAGAACAGTGGCAGAGTTTCCCTGCTTGATATGCTGCCGGTAAAGCTCATTAAGAGTTTCCGGACGAACTAAAGGAGTATCCCCGCATAAAACAAGTATATCTCCTTTATAATTACCAAGAAGGCCTTGCGTTTGCATCAATGCATGGGCAGTACCCAATTGTTCATACTGATAAGCAATTTCTGCCCTGTCTCCCACCAAATTGGCAATAAGTTCACCCTGGTGACCCAATACCAGCACGGTTTTTTGCGCTCCTACCTTTTTAACGGATAAAAGCACATGTTCCACCATTGGCCTCCCGCCAACACGGTGCATTACTTTGGGCAGTTGGGATTTCATCCGGGTCCCCTTCCCGGCGGCAAGTATCACAGCAGCTAACTGCATTAAAAAACCCCCTGAAATATTCATACCTAATTCTTATTCAACATAATATTATTATTCCCTGCTTATTTTCGGGGTGCGGGGTGGGACAGGGGGACAGGTAGCGCGTCCCAATGGTGGGACGCGCTACCACCTCCTGCCGTACATACATAAAAAGAGAGCTGACGCTCTCTTAAATGGCACTTGAGTATGCTTCAAGTACCGCATTTTGTATTATTTCCCGGGCCGAAGAATTAATGGGGTGAGCTATATCTCTAAACTCCCCGTCAGGTGTCTTTCGACTTGGCATGGCTACGAACAGGCCGTTCTGGCCTTCCACCACCTTAACATCATGAATGACAAACATATCATCCAAGGTTACCGATACAATAGCCTTCATTTTACCTTCAGTGAGTACTTTACGCACTCTCACGTCGGTAACAATCATTTACTCACCACCTTCCGCTATCCAAATATGCCTGATTTTGCATATTTTTCTCTATGCAATCGAAAATTCCTGCAAATTTCCAAAAAATTTAGAAAAACTTTCCTAAAAATTTTTTTCACTAATTATTTTATAGCCTTTTTCTTTTAATAAATTGGTAATTTCCATGATATGTAGATCATTACGCGTTTCCAAAAGTAATTTTACTTCAGCTTTTTTTAAAGGCACCCGGGGGTCGACCCTGTCGTGGCTTACCGAAATAATATTAGCCTGTAAATCCGCTATTGCCTCCAGTAAGTTTTGCAATGTCCCCGGGCGGTCATCTACAATCGCTCTCAGGTATACTCTGCGTCCGGACCTGAGCAAACCCCGTTCAATTAAAATAGAAACAGCGTTAATATCAATATTGCCGCCGCTTAGCACCACCACAACATTCTTGCCGGGCATGACTATCCGTTGTTGCAGCAGGGCGGCCAGGCCCACGGCGCCCGCGCCCTCCACCACCATTTTAGACCGCTCCAGCAACATGGTAATTGCCCGGGCAATTTCCTCATCTTCCACTGTCACCATTTCATCAACATAGCGGCAAAGCAGGTCAAAATTAAGCCGGCCCGGCCGGCGCACAGCAATACCATCCGCCAGCGTACAGACCTGGCCATGCATTTCCTGCCAGCATTTTGACTGATGGCTTAAAAACATTGCCGGCGCAGCCTCTGACTGTACCCCGATTATTTTCACCTCAGGGCGCAGCGACTTAACGGCAAGCGCCACCCCCGCAATCAGTCCGCCGCCGCCAACCGGTACCACTATAGCATCGGTTTCCGGCAATTGTTCAAGTATCTCCAAGCCAACGGTACCCTGCCCGGCTATAATATCGGGATCATCAAATCCGTGTACAAATATCGCCCCGGTTTGGTTCTGCAGCTCCATGGCCCGGGCATAGGCATCATCATACCCCTTGCCCGCCAGTACAGTTACCGCTCCATAGTCCCTGGTAGCCTCTACCTTGGCTATTGGTGCATTGGCAGGCATTACCACTGTAGCGTTGATGCCTGCTTTAGCTGCAGCATAAGCAACACCCTGACCGTGATTGCCCGCCGAGGCGGTAATTACCCCTTTATCCCACTGTTCTTTGGCCAGCCGGGAAATTTTATAATACGCCCCTCTTATTTTAAACGAGCCTGTTTTTTGAACATTTTCTGTTTTAAAATAAACGTTACTGCCTGTCAGCCCGCTAAAAGTGCGCGAATAATCGACGGGAGTGGTGTAAATTACTCCCTTTAATACCCCGGCCGCTTCTTTAATTTCGGCAATGGTCAGGGACATCAGTCCCATCCTCCGCTTCGCTTATTTTCCACTATTTTCCCCCACCTTTAGCCCAAAAATACATAAACCCCGCGTCTCATAAATAACCGGGGCAAATTAAATCACGATCCAAAAAACGTGGGCGGACAGGTCGTCCGCCCCTGCCTAATATTTCACCCTGCCGCTGGTACCGCGCCGGCGGCAGGGGCCTCTATCTTCCTATTGGGCCAAACCTAAATACGCATTTACCAGGTCCAAATCGCTGGGTTTGTCAACATCCACCCCGACTTCGGGATACATGCTGATTACTACCTGGCCGTGAATTCCCAAAAGCCGGGATACCTTGGTTTGCGCTTCCTTTAATGTTATATTTCTCATTAAAAACTTAATTAAAAACATGATCCCTACAATTCGGCACAATTTGATCGGGCTTTTCCTTGCTTCCACCAGCTTTTGCCCCCTGGGCATGCATTCCTCTATAATGCCGGGATTAAACATAAACATATTACCCCCCGTAAAAGCCCCTTCCTTTAAGCTGACATAAGTCCGGTTGCAGTAAGCATATCTCTTCTCAATAACTTCCCTGGGCACAATAGGGTAATAAAGATCGGCTTCAACTTTTTCACATTGCATAATAAAATCTTCAATGGCAATGTGCGTTATCAACGGAATATCTGAAGTAAATAATAAAACTCTTTTAGAACCCGGCAACCTGTTTAGCCCCAGGAGCACATTTTCGGTTAGTTCACTGCCGTGGTTAATCAGCATAATATGATCATCTTCATTGATATACTTGGCCAGATCGTTGCGCGGCCCCACAATAGCAACCCTGTTAATTTGCCCGCATTTTCTTATTGCCTCAATCACGTATTGCACCATGAGCTTGTCACCTATGGTAATCATGGCTTCATACGCCGCTTTGCTGCAAGAACTCAGCGCTCCATTGTTAGGACTGCCAGCAAGAACCAGGGCGTCAATCATATTTTTCCTTGACCTCCCCCATGGCGGTTAAAAATAATTGTTCAGCTGTATCGATATGCTCCCGGGCCAAACTGCCGGCAAGTTCGACATTGCGGCTGCTAATGGCCTCAACAATATTTTTGTGTTCCTCCACTGCGTGTCTGCCGCGGCCCGGAAGGGCCAAAGACGTGGTACGGAATCTTTGTACTTGTTCTTTTAAATGAGTCACAATTTGAACTAGCCGTTGGTTGCGGCTGGCTTTGTAGATCAGATCGTGGAAACTGATATCACGCTCAACCAGGGTATCAATATTCTTGCCGTGGCTGACTTCGTAATTCAGCAAAACGGCTCTTTCCATTTCCTCCAATTCTTCGGTGGTAGCCCTCTCCGCTGCCAGTCCGGCCGCCAGTGCTTCCAGTGCCGCCCTGACCTCAAAAACATCAACTATATCCTTAACCGATATACCTGCAACGTAGGCTCCCTTGCGGGGAACCATCACCACAAAACCTTCCAGCTCAAGTTTTCTGATGGCTTCCCTTACCGGGGTGCGGCTGACACCCATTTCCTCGGCCAATTGGATTTCCATCAAGCGCTCGCCCGGTTCAAGGCGTCCCTGAATTATTGCCTCACGCAATGTCTCGAAAACTATTTCCCGCAGGGGCTTATAATTATCAAGTTTAATGGGGACCAACCTGGGTTGTTCCATTCCCCCCGCCTCCTTAAAATTACTTCACTTATTTTACCTTTTTTAGTCTTCCCAAGCAAGTCGAACCAGCTAGAGTGTTGGACTGGAAAACTTTGTGGCACAGATCCAGTTGTTACCACGGCCTAATCTCCCGGCAGCTTCTGCTGCGGTGTTGCAGTCATGAAAAATGCCAAATACAGTTGGACCGCTGCCGCTCATCAAAACACCCCGGGCCCCTGCAGCCAGCAGATCCTTTTTAATAGCGCCGATTAACGGGTGCATTGTCGTCGTTACCGCTTCCAGGTCGTTGTCCAGCAGGCTGGCAATTTGGTCTGTGTCACCCTGCCTGATCGTTTCAACCATTTTTAAGCAGCGGGGCTCAATTTGATCGACAGTCTGATCGTAACTCCGATATACTTCTGCAGTACTCACGCCAAAAGGCGGTTTAACCAACAGAACACCAAAGGGAGGCAAATCAGGCAAGGGTTCAATTAATTCCCCTCTACCCCGGGCCAAGGCGGTACCTCCGGATATACAAAAAGGAACATCAGAGCCGATATTGGCGGCCAGTTTTAGCAGCTCTTCCCGGGTTAATCCCAACTCCCAAACCCGATTAAGACCGCGCAAGACTGCGGCGGCATCCGCCGACCCGCCGGCTAAACCCGCCGCAATCGGAATTTTTTTGATCAACCTGATCCGGACTCCCTCGCGACAGCCGGTTTCACGACGCAACAAATCAGCAGCCCGGTAGGCAAGATTCTCCGGCCCGGACGGCAAATCAGCACCCTCTACTGCAAGATCAATACAATTTGCCGGGCTTAGCTCCAGAACATCATGAAGGGCCAGAGTTTGCATGACAGTTTCCAATTCATGATAACCGTCGACTCTAACCCCGGTTATATTTAGTACCAGGTTGATTTTTGCATAAGCTTTTACCTGCATAACAATTAAAGTATATCCAATATATACCGGACAGGCAAGTAGGGTGTAAAGCAGCCAAAGAATTCATTATCCAGTAATTTTTATCATATATTTAGTTTTAGGTATTCAGAATTCAGGAGTCAGGAGTCAGAATATAAAAAATGGTAACAAGCACGGTTTTATAACTATATTTCTGATTTTTATCTCGTTAACCGCGACTAAGGTTCAGGTGGGGTCAAAACCCCACCTGAACCAAGTCTTCTTTATTAGTTACCAGCTAAATCAGACGATTAAAACTCAAGAATGCACTGGATCAACTTTACTCATTCTGACTCCTGAATTCTGTCTCCTGACTACTCTAATTATTTTATTCCTAAGGGAGGGATAATATGAGCTCGGATAAAGCAAGCAGCGCCAGCAAGCGCCTTGCTATCAACACTGTAACCAAACGTTTGAGCCATTTTGACGGTGACCGGTTGATCAAAGAATACCCGGTGGCGGTAGGTAAACAGACCACCCCCACTCCTAATGGTTTTTACAAAATTAAAAGCAAAATCGTTAACCCCGGGGGAGTTTTGGGCACCAGGTGGATGGGCATGGACATACCCGGGGGAAATTATGGCATTCACGGCACTAATAACCCTGCTTCTATCGGCACTGCGGCTTCACTGGGCTGCGTACGCATGTTTAACCATCACGTTGAAGAGCTTTTTCCCAATGTTTTCATAGGCACTCCGGTACATATCAACAGCACTATGGCTGTTGACTGGTCAAAAACCAATAAACCCGCACAGGGCAAAAAAACTTATACCATAAAATCCGGTGACACTCTTTGGAAAATTGCACGGGACTTCAATGTTTCTATAAACGAATTAATTGCTGTCAATAACATCAGCAACCCGGATCAAATTCAACCGGGGCAGGTGATTATAATTCCCTGACCCGAAACGGGGGTAAGATTCTATTGGGTGAAATATTGTTGCAATCTACCGTTGCGGGCTTGGGAACCTGCCTCGGCGCCGGAGCAGTACTGCTTTTCGGCCCAATGCGCAGCGGTACCCTTTCTCTGCTGCTTGGATTTGCATCAGGAATAATGGCGGCAGTAGTAATAATAGACCTGCTTCCCACTTCGCTCCAATACGGACAGCCGGTTGTTTGTATTTCAGGCTTTATAACCGGCTTTCTTTTCGTTACAGGAATGGATTATTCCCTGGGTAAGGTTCTGCCGGGACGCCGGTTGCAACAAATTTATCTGCGTATGGGCTATTTGATAGCACTGGGGATTGCACTGCACGACCTGCCGGAAGGAATCGCTATAGCCGCAGGATACTCAGCCTCTGCAGTGCTTGGCCCAGTACTAGTGCTGGCCATTGGGATGCACAACATCCCGGAGGGGATGGCCACAGCTGCACCGTTAAAGGCAGGCGGGGCCAGCAGCAGCCTTATTCTGGCCTTAAACGCGCTGGTCAGCCTGATCACCCCCCTGGGTACTATGCTGGGATTGTTTATTTTGCAAGTTTCCCATGAGATGAATGCATTACTGCTTGCCCTGGCGGCCGGCGCCATGATCTATATCATTCTTGAAAAACTGCTGCCTGCATCAATGGGCAACAACGGTTTTTTGGCCTTAACCGGTCTGCTGACAGGTTTTTTGTTTATGTATGGAATACATTCACTTCTTTAAAAGCAACCAGGAACCTGAAGCCATTAATAGGGTGCCCGCCACCCGGTACCAGTTAAAGGGAATTTTTTCCAACCCGAACAAGCCAAGGTGGTCAACCAACGCAGCCGTTAGTACCTGGCCGACAATAATCGCAGTGGTTGCAACCGCCACTCCCAAACTGGGAATGCTTTTTACCACTCCATAAGTAATCATAACCCCCAGAACCCCACCCAGATAAAAATACCAGGGAACTTCGGCATAATGCTGCCAGTTCCCGCCTCCCAGGCGGAAAACAAAGAGTAGAACACCCACCAGCACCAGGCCCACCAGGTTAACTATAAACGTAGTTTCCAACAAACCAATAATTTTGCCCAGCGCGGCATTTAGCGAACCTTGAACCGCCATGGTGACCCCGGATAAAGCGGCGATCAAGAGGGCCAAAACTTTTATGCTCATTAGATCCCCCTATACTGAAAAAAGTTTTTAAGTTACTTGTATCTGGCGCTCCGGTGGTTCCCTCCGTGCGCTGCGCAATTTTCCTTGTATCTTTAATAGTTACCTGTAGCTAACGCTTACACCAAACAGCCCGGCTAAACTTTACGCCCTTTCGGGGTCAAGCTTTGGGGATTTGACGGGCTATGGACCGCATCCAGTGCTACGCTTACTCCGGGAACCACCGGATCACCTTGCCTACGGTATCTATTTTGCATCCTGCTTAAAGCATATAAAGTCACTTTCGGGTATCATAAGCAACACCTTTATTATTTGCCGTCAATCGAATAATAATGCCCACGGACCGCCCTTTAACAAATAAATCAACGCGCGCCCAAATTAGTTTAATTTAGGCGCGCGCAAATAATAAACCAGAGAAGAGGTGTGTCCCCTCTCCTCTTCAGTATTCAATGTACGGAGAATACCCCAGCGAATTCAGCGTTCGGAGAATATAGTCATTACTAATTACAGTTTGATCAAAATTTACCGTGACTTTCTTTTCATCCAGAGAAACCTGAACATCCTGAACTCCGTCAACTTGCATCAAATTGTGTTCAATTTCCTTTTTGCCACCCTCATCGCTCAACCCGCCTACCCGGGTTGACATGCTGACACTATTTTTCGCCTCAACCAAATTACCCACCCCCGAAAAGGTTATAACTTTAAGATACCCCGAATTTCCATTCCAATACCTCACCGGGCTTAGGCAGTTTTTCTTTTCTTTCATCTTCCCTGATACTCTTGATTATCTCAGTGGGAGGGTTGCTTTCTTGCGGTTTATTTTCTTTTGTCTTTTTTTCTTTTAAATCAAGGTTGATTTCCCGCTGCACGGGTTGTGACGGGCCGTTTGGAGCAGTTGTATCGCTTTGGGCCGGACCTTGCTTAAAAGCGCCGCCCTGCCCGCCAAACAGAGGTGCCAGCAGCCACATTAAACCTGACAAATCCGGCTGCCCTCCTTTGGGTTGCCCGCCCTTCGGTTGCCCTCCCCCAAAAGCGCTCAAAAGATTGAACAGCATAGCTGGGTTAAATGGTGGTTGTTTGCCGGCCTCCCCTCCTCCGGCACTGCCCATACCGGATGCCAATAATCCCAAAAGCGGCCCAAGCATAGCTTGCAAATTGTTCGCATCGGGATTCGCCGCACCGGCAGGTTTATCCCTGTTTAAAACGTCTATCATGCTCATTAAACTTATTAAACTCATCATAGTCATTAAATCCTGGCTGTTAATATTATGTTCTTTCTGGTATTCCAACAATTTTATTAAGGTTTTTTCCATTTTTTCCTGATCTTCAACGGCCATAAACAGCACTCCTTTCCCCAAAGAGTCATGTTAGTTGTAACAGATGCTTCAAATGCTTCATAGGATGTTTAAAATAAATATTTCCAAATAAAAGGAGGTTTGGTTATTTGAACAATCAAATAAAGTTTGCTAACCCGTTAATACTTTTTTTAATGCCAATATTATTTGGTATAGGTATTCAAAGCTTGAGTTACGAAACGCGCCGGTTTGCCGTACTACCGACCGGTAACACTGGAAAATGCGCCAAAGAATCGCCCGAGAAACAAAAATCAGGAGGTAATCAAGAGTTTAACACGACCCCAGGCAAGCAAAATAAAGACGTTCCTGTGAATCCTCCAAACACAGCTGGTCAAAATGAAGGTGTTGCCGTGAATCCTCCAGATGCAGCTAAGCCAAATGAAGGTATTCCCCTGAATCCTTCAAACACGGCTGATCAAGATGAAAGCGTTCCTGTGGATATTCCCGAGGCAGCTAAACCGGATGAAGACGTTGCCGTGGCTCCTCCGGCCACTTCCGATCAAGGGAACAACCAAAAGACAATTAACCCCAAATTTCCGCCAGCTATTGAAGTGGCAATGGAACCTCCCCCAAAAACCCTGCCAACTATCCGGTTCACCAGGTAATGATGCTCAGGGCAGCTTATTTGCTGCCCTAACTTTCATTTTGCTGCTTAAACTTAGGGCCGCCGAACAGGCCGATAAAAGGAGCGGCATCGGCCGGCGAAAACGGTCGCCGGCCTCCTTCACCCTTTTGTGTGGCGGGCACCCGGCGTTCAAGAAGATTTAATATTTCCATCAAATTAATCATACCCAGCATAATTAAAAAATGTTCATCACTCATATTGGATGTGCTTTTTAATTCCAGCAAGCTGGTAACCGCTCGCTCCAGTCCCTTTTCAGAATCCGGCATTATACCGCCTCATTTCACTAAACCAGTCCCGGTATTGTCGGGATATTCATACCGCCAGTCAGCTTGGAAAGCTCCTCCCGCACCATTTTTTTAGACTCCCGCATACCCTCATTAAACGCTTCTGCCGTTAACTGGGCCAGTTGAGACGGGTTCTCCAGCACATCAGGTTTAAAATGTATCTGTACAACTTCCTGGTTGCCGTTCATGATTATTTGAACAGCTCCATTGCCGGCACTGACCTTGACATTCATATTTCGCAACTGTTCCTGCAGTTGTTTGACCATTTGCAGCATACCATCCATATTTCCCATCATGGTTAGTACTCCCCCTTATATTTTAAGCTCTTTACAAATATATGTGGAAAATCCATAAAAAAGAGATGGTATAAATACCATCTCTTTCCACAACCTGCTATTAACCGGTGTAATACTTTTCGTAATACTGGTTTTGAACTCTGGTGCACTCTAACATTACATTGTCAATTAATACCTGGGCAGCATTAACCGCAGAATTAGGATCAAAGGTAAATCTCACCAGGGCGCTCCTGGCCTCTTCCGGCGCCATGGCATTAAGGCAGTACCGGGTGGTGGAGTTATCCGGAATCTGGCTGGCAGTCCATGACTGAGACTCACTGGATACAACCCTACCATGCCTGTTATAGAACACTACTTCGGCGGTCAGGGTATAAGCCGAAGTGGCTGCGCCGCCTGGTGTCACCTCCGTTGCATCGAAGCACATCCGGTATGTCCCGGTGGGGACAATATCCAAGTCAACGGTCTGGAACAAGGAAGCGGAATTAGTGGGAACATTGCCTAAAATAGCGCCTGAATTTTCGCGGATAACGTTGCTGGCACCCCAGAAAATGGGAGTGGTATCAGTTCCCCAGGATTCCAGTTCGCCGTCCTTCAACAGGTTAACCCCTTTAACGCACTTTCTGTCCAACTGCGGACATACATTAACGAAAATTTGCCGGTCTTCCACAACTTTGACCTGGAAAATCATTACACCGGTTTGCTGCAGCCTTGATCCCCTTCTTAAATCCCAGCGCATATCAATTTTCTTATGCTTTAGTTTAATATATACATTATCCTCATTAACCACGGGCTGAGCAACATCCAGGGTTACATCATCGGCAAAGGGAATGTCCTCACCAACGTGCTTAACTATATCATGTTTGTCAACATAATATATTTGCTTGTGCAGTATGCCGCTGACCAGCACTTTTTTAACTACCGGCTGTCTGTGTGTAGACCAGTGCCAGCCAAAGCGCTCCCAACCTTCTTCCTCAATAACGCTGATCCACCTGTCGCCGTTTTCATGGATAAATATCGGTCTGGCATCAAAATCATCCAGGCGGGCATCAATATGATCCACCTTCTGGGCCAGTTCCGGCAGAGCAGCGATATTGTCAACGATAATCTGGACTTCTTCTTCGGCCAAAACAACGGGAATGTCAACTTTCACGCATAATACATTATCTGGCTCACTGTAGAAGTACTCTATAGGCATAAATTGAACCTCCTTATTAATTAATTGAACTGAACATTATCCCTTGGCTCCGCAGGGGATTTTTATTACCTGGCCAACCTTTAGATTGTTGGGGTCAATGCCCGGATTGTGAGCAATAATCTGGTTGACGGTAGTGCTGTACCGGTTCGCCAGTTCGAACAGCGTATCACCGGACTTGATGGTGTAATTAATTACCTGGCCAACCGGGCATTCTTCTTCCTCTTCCTCTTCGACAATCTCAGCGCAAACCTCTTTGCGCATCGTTTCAGTAACTCTGGCCCTGACCTTGATCACCGCTTCAATATTGATATCGCAATCTGCTGGTTCTGCATCAATATACTCAATTACGGGTCTAACATCTAAATCCATACCTGCTTCAGCACCTTGAATTTCCACAAAGGTGCGGAAATTCAACCGCTGGTGCATGGCGTGCACAGCCTGGTCCGGTTTCATGGATACGTAGATAATTTTGACCTCAACGTAGCCGCGGGTAATTACCTTGTTTTTAAGAATCTTTTGCTCTGTAACTACTGTTTTATCAATGGTCACATTGAGCACTTTTTCCGGGCAAGGTTTGGCATCGGGGACGGCAAAGTTTTCCCGGACTACTACCTGTGAACTTTTTTCACCAACTAAACGTTCAACATTTAACTCAACGGTTCTTACCGTAGTTCCGGCACATTCTGTGACGACCCTGACCTCCCTGGGTTCGGTAACCCTGGCATTAAGCTGGATGACGCAATCCGCCGAAAAGTACGGGTCACCTTTTATTTCCACATCACAATTTTCAACCATTGCATCCACTACAGCATCCATATCCGGCTGTGCACCCGGTACTTCAATAAAATCGGTAAAAGTAACCGTATGATGCATATCATGCACAGTTTGTTCCGGTACCGCACCAACATACATAACTTGCAGGGTGACTTCCCCGTCAACAATTACTTTATCAGCCACAATCCTGGCGTCGGTAATCACAACAGTTGTATCAACATTCAAAATTTGCGCTGGTTCCGGTTTCTCGGGAGGATTGTCAAACTCGTCACTAATGATCACCTGGGCGGTTTCTCTGCCCACCACATCATCAACATGAATTAAATCATAATTGGCTTCCATATTGTCAGGCACTTCAACCAGCACATCCACATCCTGGGTTTCGGTGACTTTGGCTGAAACAGCTAATACCGCCGTCACGTTGTATAACCGCACATCTTTATCGCTGGGAGCAAGTCTGACATCTTCAACTACAACATCAACTTTAACGTCCATGTCCGGCAATGCACCCGGCAGGTCGACGTAAACAGTAAAAGGAACCTGCCCGTGCATTGAATGAACTGATTGAGCCGGCTCAAAGGCTACGTAAACAACGTTAAGAGTTATCAGTCCCTCAACCACTACTTTATCCGGTAAAAGGCTGGTATTTTTTACGGTAGCCGTTCTATCCGTGGAAATAATCTGCTCTACGTCCGGCTTGGGATCAGGTATTCTAAAGGTCCCACGCACTACCGCCTGTTGTAAATTTTCACTTACGACCTGGTTAACCGTAATTCTTTCCTTAACCGGTGCATTGTTAGCAGCCATAATACTTCCCCCTTTCAAGAGATTTCTATAATAGTATATGAGTGACTTATTAAAATGTGCAGAATATCTTGTATGAAGGAGCAAAAGGAAAAAAAAAGAAGATTTTCAATGTCCTATTTTTTACTCATTTGGTTTTAAATGGTGAACTTGGCAGATTACTAGAATAAAAAACGCGCTAAACCAATTCCCTTAGCGCGCTTTTCCATACTTATGCCCCGAGGCACGTTATCCTGGCGAATAAAGCACGGCCCCCATTCCCTCTGTCAGGGCCAAACACGAAAGCTTTCCCTCCGGTTCGTCAAAAAAGCAGGTTAGAATAAAAAGATTTCTTTTTAGACCCCTCTTAAACCGCTGCAACATAAGCTCATCCAGATTACTCAACGTTTCCAGCGCCATTTCAGTACCCTTGATTACCAGGGTATATCTTCCATCGGATTGTTTTAGAAAACGTATGCTGCACCGGGGGTTGCCCTTCTTTTCCCGGGAAAGTTGGTCAATCATGCCCAGGTAACTTTTAGCCACTTTTAGTGCATCCTCCTTACTTGGCAAGCGAGGGCCTATAGCAGGAATATCGTTAAGGAACGTTAATGCAACATCATTCGTTCGGTATATTTTCACAATAAGCAACCCTCCCCGGCAAGTCGACCTCGAGTCTAAAAAGACATGGACTACTCAAAATTCAATTTGCAGCAAATCCATGACATTCTGGATCCGGTTAAATATGCAATAGGCATCCGAACCGGCAAAAAGCAAACCAACAGCCCTGTTATCCTGATCCACTATAAGAGAGCCACTGTCTCCGGGCTTGCAAACCAGATCCGAAACCACCTGATCACTGAACCAACCCGCCTCTTCATCAGAAAGATCGACCTTTAAAGTTACCCCTCTGGCTGTAATTTCACCGCTGGTAAGCCCACTGGACCGGCCGCTTTTTTGCACTGTCATTCCTTCTTTGATCTCACCTACACCCGCAACCCGCCCGATTTCAAGTACTCTATCATCTATCACACCCGGGCTTACCGGTTTGGCCACGGCACAGTCCACCATGTTGGAAGAACGTGTAGATTTATAAAGCCTTAATTCGTATGCGGGACGTATCAATTTAATAATACTGTTGCCGATGCTGGCCGCTTTTGCCGCCACAGCGCATTCCGGCTGTTCATATTCCCTAATCAGGGGAATAAACCTGTGTAATTCCGCAATCCTGTCGCTATCTTTACCGCCATCATAAGCGCCGGGCTGCAATATTGGATCACCGATACTCGCCCTGCCATCTTTTCCGTCAGTTCCGTTGGCCAGGATGTGATTATTGGACAAAATCAGCTTCTCCCCTGTTTTGCTGTCCTTTACCACAGCACCAAAGGTGCCTGCCGTTATTTTGTAATGTCCAATACTGCTGCCCGGCACGGCAGGCCGCAATTTTTGCGGGCGTTCCAGCAATTTTACCCGGCCAATCTCAATCACATCGGTTGCCAGGCCTTTTACTTTATTGGGTATCCTGTGGTCCCGGTGCAAATCCCCAACCGGCAGCTTTTTCTCGACAAATACTATAATGGCGGGCTTATCGGTTCTGCTCAGGCCAACCCGCTTATATCCAACACCCACACCCCTGACGTTAGGTAAACCAAGTATCCGGTGGCGCACTTTTTCCAGGGTGCGATAATGCCTTTCCATATCACTCCCTCCTTTACTGATGCCATTTTATGCGCGGGAAGTAAAAATGGTTACCGTGCTTAATAAGGGGACCGTGGAACTCCAAGCCTGTGTTTACCTCGTGTTTCCATACCGCCAATGCCGTCAAAGCCCGTTATGGTGCCGGTAATTACATCTTTAAGGGGGATTGGATCGTAAATAGAAGTGTACGCCACCTTTTCCACTACAAAAACCGGATCAAAGGCATGAATCAGCACTCTTTGGGGTGAACTGGCGAAATTGGCCCCTGCCTTTAAAAGCGCCTCATAATGGGATTGGCAGGCCCCGGCAAAAATAACCAGATCATCCCTGCTTTTTTCATAACGGCGCGCTGCCTTAACCGCATTTACAAAATTTAAAGAATTGTAGTAGTTGCCGATATCTGAAAAATCCTTGGTATCCTTTTTATAACCGTCGTGTCCCGTCAGGACCAATAAATCGGGGCGGTGCTCTTGTAATAAATCTAAAATTTTTTCCGCCTGCTCACGTTCAGGGATGTTAAATCCGTCAGCCGGTATACTTAGCTGACGATAGGTGGTCATGCAAAGATCCAGGTATTCACCGTCACCGTCCACATGCAAGACCCTGCCCGGAATATCGAAGCTTTCCACTTCAACTGACGATTTATGAGCTTCCACAGACCGCATTAATTGTCTTTCCCGTTCTTGTTTGCGCCGCGTAAAAACCCGCCGCATCGCCTCATGGTTTTTAACCATGGCCATGCGCCAGTAATCAGCCACTTTAGCGGATTCAATTTTTTCCAGGTCCTCAATGGGGGCAGTTGCACACAGTCGCATATCAAGTCCGTTTAAACGTGCCATCTTTTTTTCATTATCTACGACAATATCCATCACTTTAAAATATACATCCAGCCCGTAAGACTTTCGCCCGACCACATCACCAACTTTTAATTCTCCCATAAGCAGGTTCCTCCAACTTTTTTTTCATACTATGACTATCCCGGTTCAAGATGTGAGTAAACGTTGAAACATTTTCGGAATCTCAGCATAATCTGGAACAACCTGGGATAGCTTGAAAGGGGCCGTGCATATGTTTGTGGCTATAATACCGGCCAAGAACGAAGCGAAAAACCTGAAAAAAGTTATCATGAAATTACCCCTGGATTCCATTGATTTAATTATTCCGGTACTAAACGGGTGTACTGATAATTCATTACAGGTGTTGCAGCAATTAAACTGCCCCATACTGGCACCGATTGTCTTTTCGGAATCTCTGGGAATTGACGTCCCCCGTGCGGTAGGCGCAATAATTTCTAAAAAAATGAACGCTGAAGGGTCTCTTTTTGTGGATGGGGATATGCATGGTGTTGATACGGGGGCATTAAAAAATTTAATTGATGCTGTTAAATACCGGGGAATAGATTTAGCCTTAACCAATTGTTATCCCGATTATATTCAAACTCAATTAAGCTCAACTGCAGCATGCCTGATCGAAATGCGCAACAGCTTAAACCGTCATCTAAAACTGTTTGATAAAATCAATTCCGCCACACCTTCACATGGTCCCCACGCAGTGTCGGGGAAATTGCATAGCCTGGCTGCACCATACGATTTCGCAGTTCCGCCCCTCTTATTGTCAAAATCAGCCGGGGCCGGGCTCAAGGTAGAGGCTGCAGCTGAAATACCTCATATAATGCTTGGCTCCACGCTAAGGAGTTATGAACATGTTAATAAAATAGCTGAAACAATTATTGGAGATTGCCTCGAAGCCCTGACGTGGAAGGAAGGAAAGAGACCACCGGGCAACAGGACCAAGGATGGCAAGGAATACATCGGGTATAACGGGGAAAGGCGCCTGGACCTTTTGGAGCAATTTGCAAAGGGAGAGGTTGAGCATAACTATTATTGAGAAAACTTGATAGCCTCTAATTTAAACTAAATTAGATAGTACTGTTACCCTCAAGATAATACCTAACATTTTTTTGTTTTCATCAACCACGGCAATGGGGTATTTAGTTTCTGTAGCATAAGGAATCAGTTCGTGCATATAGGTCTCCGGATCCGTAGTGTAAAATTCTTGCTTCAAAATATCTTTTATACTTTTATCCTCTTTAAGAGCTCTAATGGCATCATCAATGGTCACAAGCCCTTGTAACCGACGCTCATTATCCAATACAAAAATACTGGAGATTCCACCTTGTTCCATTTCTTTAATGGCCACTTTTAAGCCATCTTTAAGAGAAACCAGGGTAGAAGGTTTAAACATAATATTTTTTGCTTGCAATACTTTAGAACGGTCGATATCCTGGACAAATTTTTGAATATATTCATTTCTGGGCTTGGCCAGGATTTCCTCGGGAGTTCCGATTTGTTCAATGACCGCATCTTTCATAATGGCAACCCGGTCGCCCAGCTTAAAAGCTTCATTGATGTCATGGGTAATAAAAATAATAGTCTTTTTTAGACGTGATTGAATATCCAACAGTTCTTGTTGCATTTCCCGCTTAATCAAAGGGTCAAGGGCGCTAAAAGGCTCGTCCATAAGGAGAATATCCGGATTGGTGGCCAGGGCTCTGGCCAAACCCACCCTCTGCTGCATTCCTCCGCTTAATTCATTGGGATATTTATCTTCCCAGCCTTGCAAACCGACGCTGCTTAAAGTTTCCCGGGCTATGTTATAACGCTCCGACTGGGAAACATTTTTAATTTCCAGGCCATACGCTACATTATCAATTACTTTTCGGTGGGTGAATAAACCAAAATGCTGAAACACCATGGCTGCTTTCGTTTGTCTAAATGCTTTTAAATCTTTGCTGTCATAATGAACAATGTCTTCTCCATCTACATAGATTTTCCCCTCTGTGGGCTTATTGAGAAGATTTAAGCAGCGGATCAAAGTTGACTTGCCGCTTCCCGACAGACCCATGATAACAAAGATCTCCCCTTCGGCGACTTCAAAGGAAACTTTGTTTACGCCTAACGTATGCCCGGTTTCTTTAAGAATCTGTTCCTTGGACAGTCCTTTTGCTAATTTAGGTAAAACTGAACGGGGATTGCGCCCGAACACTTTCGTTAGTTGTTCAACTTTTAATTTTGCGTTCATTTTTTGACTATACTCCTATTCCGGATACTTAAATCGCGTGGCAACGGATTGTGACAGCCTATCTATAATAATAGCCAGAAAGACAATACTAATGCCGGCTTCAAAACCTTGTCCAATATCAATATGCTGAATTGCCCCCAGCACGTCAAGCCCTAATCCTTTAGCTCCAATCATGGATGCGATTACAACCATGGACAGCGCCATCATAATTGTTTGATTGATCCCGGTCATAATTGTGGGCAGGGCCTGGGGAAGCTGAATCTTGATCAGAGTTTGCCAGTTGGAAGAGCCAAAGGAATGAGCGGCTTCGACCATTTCTTTTGGAACATTGCGGATGCCCAAATCGGTTAAGCGAATAACGGGGGGAATCGCATAAATCATTGTGGCAAATACTGCCGGTACTTTACCCATCCCAAAAAGCAATAGAGCGGGAATCAAATACACAAAGCTGGGCATCGTCTGCATGCCATCCAGAATTGGCCGCATAAAAGTATTAAATACATTATTATAAGCCATGAGAATACCCAGGGGAATTCCCAGCAGCATAGAAATTACAACAGCAGTTATGACAATGGACAGGGTTAGCAGCATGGAATCCCAAAGGCCAAACGCCCCTACCAAAAGAATTAAAAGAGTATAGATAATACTGGACGTCAGGTCTTTAACTTTCCATCCGATCAAGAATACTATGAGCAATACCAGCCACCAGGGTATAAAAAACATTAAATTCTGCATTTGCAGAAGAAACCATAAAATACCGGATGAAACTGCGTGAAAGAATCCTCCAAAATTATGCATCAGCCATGTTATAAAATCTTCAACATATTGCCCAATATTTATGTTCAGAAATTCTGGAAATTGATTCATTTTTTACCCCTTTATCTCGTTTATCGCCACTAAGATTCCCGCCTCTATAGGCGGGAATCTAGCGGCGATAAACTCGAAATAAGTGCGACTAAGGTTCAGGTGGGGTCAAAACCCACCTGAACCAAGTCTTCTTTATTAAAAGCGGACAAAGCCGATATTTTAACATGCGACTTCGTCCTAATTTTAGAAGCTGTAATTAGATCTTATTTGAGTGTCGCCTTAACTTTTTGGGCAATGTCGCCGGGAACCCACTTGGTCCAGGTATCTTCGTTGTTTTTCAAAAACCAGATAGCAGCCTGATCCACTTTGACATCATTTTTCTGCATATAGGCCAGGGCGCTGCTCAATAACTCACTGTTGGTTTGATAGTTTTTTAGAAATTCTGCAACATCCGGCGCCTTTTGGGGAACATTCTTATTAACAGCTATCGTGATGTTCATCGAAGGAAATGCACATCTATAGCCACCATCCCACAATTCTTCACTATAAGGTGTGTCTTGAAGCAAAGTCATATCGTATTTACCCATAATCCAAGTTGGTGTCCAATAATAGCCGAGCCAGGGGGTTCCTTCTTCATAGGCTTTAGTTATGGAAGTGGCAAGAGCTGTGTCTGAACCGGGGCTAAAATAATTGTAGTTTTTATCAAGCTCATAGTTTTTAATCTTTGCCTGAAGAATCTTATCAACTTCCCACCCGGCGGGAGACCCGAAAATCCGGCCTTTAGACGGGTCCTCGGGGTCCTGGAATAACTGCTGGTATTTTGGCAGGTCCTGTACCGATTTCAGATCCGGAGCCAGCGGTTCTATACCTCTGGCGGGATCACCATTAATCAGATATGTGGGTACATAAAGCCCTTGGGCATTGTCACTGAAATTAACGCCAAGTTCTTGGATAGCGCCGCTTTTTACGTCTTCTCCATATTTGGGCTGCAAGTTATCTGTCCAAACTTCCATGTAAATGTCAATGTCGCCGTTAACTAAACCCTCAAAGGTAATTGCCGTAGATCCGCTGGTGGTATCCGTTGGATAACCGTATCCATTTTCAATAATGTATTGAGCCACGGCATTATTAAATTCTACGCTATCCCATTGAGGATCGGCAAAAATAAGTTGTGGTTTTTGCTCGTCGGCTGCCTGTTGTTGATTCTGATTAGTAGCGGCACAGCCACCAAGTAAAAATGTTACCAAAATGACCAATAAACCGGATATAAATTTAATCCAACCTTTTTCCCGCATGTCCACCTATTCCCTCCATTTCCCTCCATTTTTCTGATTATTCTTTAGTTTACTTTATTATTTCAGCAAAATGAAATCCTGGCATTCCTTTATTTCCGGGGCATTTTTAGATTATTCCCACAATAACAGCAATATGCTTATAAATACATCAATTTACAACTTAATATTTTTAGTTAAGTTGTCGGATGAATCTCTCCACACGGCCATTCAAAAATCAACTGGCAGATGCTATATTTTTAATTACATAAAAAAACCGTGCAAAAAAGTTTTTATACACGGTTTACCGATCACCTTTTATTACTTTGTATGTTTATCTGCAACACTGGAGGCCCCGTAAGCCTCAGGTTTGATTTTAGCCTGAAACCCGCTGCCGGTCACCATACCTACTACTTCTTTAATTAAGTTCCTTGTTTCCCCTTGTAAACCAACATCAATATGAATTTCCACCGGCAGCTCTGCAAAACCGCTTTCAGAAAAAACCTTGGCTATTTGTCCACCTAATTCAAGACTTAAGGCCGTTTCATAAAAAACCTTTTGCCTGATGCTTTTAATTTTTCGATGTTTTATTTTACGATAATAGTACCTGGCTCCTTTACCCAAACGGTGCACAACAACTGCAGTTATAAAACAGGTTTCTTCCCTGACCATGGAATCCGTGCCAATAATAATTTTATACGATGATAAAGGCAAACCTTTGATATATTCAGTTATGTCCTTCATCATTTTCTCAAAGGAAAGCCTCCCTTTAGAAGGGCTGATAAAGACCAACAGGTCCATCTCCTTTTTGTTACAGTTACTTGTCATGGGTATAAATATTAGCTAGAATAGCGAATTCCCCCAGGTCCAAAGTTTCTCCCCGGCGCGAGGGGTCAATGCCCGCCTCACCCAGCATACCCAACCAATCTTCCCTGGAATACTCTCTGTCCACCGCGCTAAGGGCATTTAGCAAAGTTTTGCGCCTTTGCTGAAATGCCGCTTTTACCAGAGCAAAAAAATTATCCCTGTTTAAAACACTAACAGGAGGGCCATCCCGTACATCAAGGCAAACTACCGCCGAACCAACTTCCGGTTTGGGAATAAACACCGTTCGGGGAACCCTGAATGCTGTTTCCACGCTGGCATAGTAATTAACGGCAATAGTCAGTGCCCCGTATTCTTTGCTTCCCGGTTTTGCTGTTAACCTGCGGGCCACCTCCTCCTGGACCATTATGACAATCCTGCTTACATTAAAACTGTTTTCTAGAAAGTGCATAATTAATGGTGACGTAATGTAATAAGGCAGATTGGCAACTATTTTATACTGCGCGACGGGACCGGAATACTCCCCAACCACCCGGTTAAAATCAGTTTTCAAAGCATCTGCTTCTATGAGAGTTACATTATCATATTCGCCAAGTGTTTCTTCCAGAATAGGCAGCAGAGTGCGATCAATTTCCAAAGCTATAACCCTGCCCGCCCTTTCCGACAACCTGCGGGTCAGAGAACCGAGACCCGGCCCAATTTCAACCACTGTGTCAGTTGATTTAAGTTCAGCAGCTTCCACTATTTTCTTAATTATATTATTATCAATGAGAAAATTTTGTCCGAAACCTTTTTTTATCCTGAAATTATACCGGCCCAGCAAATCCCGAACCAAACCCGGTGACAGGGATCTCATAGCTCTCCTCCGCTCTACCAGTAATCAGGAGTCAGAAGTCAGATTAATTCTGACTCCTTACCTATTATATTAACCGATTTAATCCTAAAGTCAAAAAAAGAGGGCTTTTTACCCCCTTTTTTAATTAAGCAAGTATACATTTACATTTCGCCTGCCCCATTGTAAAGCCTGGCCTCTGGTATCCATAAACACGTCAATCCGATTCCCTTTGACTTTAGCGCCTACATCCGCCGCCTGGCAATAGCCGTAGCCCTCAACGTAAAGCTTGCTGCCCAGTGGTATTACAGAGGGGTCCACCGCCGCCACCCCCACCCTCGGCGCAATACCGGTGCGAGTGTTTCTACCTGTATGGGTGTATGCAGTTGAAACCATGCTAAAAGCTTTGGAAAATCTAATCTGGTTGCCGCCCCGGGAAACTGTTTGCAGCGTTCCTATTCTGACAACCCTATCCACGGGCTGCTGCACAATATTGCTGGCCAGCAGTCGTTTTTCGGTTTGCTTACCGTTTTTCAAAACAATTTCCCATTTTTTAATAGCTAATCCCTGGCGGCCTTCCCGAATAATCCTGACTATGCCGCTAACCAGGCTGTTATCTTGCTCGCGCTTGATATTATTAGGTATCGAAACTTTTTCTTCAATAACGCTGGTTGTTATTTTATCTACTTGTATTTCCAAGCCTTTTTCAACCGGCTGATCAACCGCGGGATTGACGATATCAAGTTTATTTAATGTAATAGCGTTTTCTTCAAGCACCTCACCGACAGTAGCAGCGGACGTAATCACCTGTGATCTTTGATCCGCTACCTGTAAAGTAACCGGTACAGCCTTTCTTACTGTGACAGTCATGTTGTCTTCCAGCTTTTCCGATACCCCGGGATAAACCCTGTCTTTTTCCCCCAGCCTGACGTTATGCTCACTGAGCAGGCCGTCAACATCGGAAGCAAAAGTTTTTGCTTCAATCTGTTTTCCGTCCATCACAAGGTTTATATTTTTTTTGGAAGCATGATAGGTTATGATACTGCAAGTCAACAGAATTAAAATCGCCGCGGCAGCTGCCGCTACGCGGCCAACAGCCAAGTTGGCGGCCGCCGCATTGTTTACCGTTTTTCCATTAATGCTCATTATTACCTCCCAAAGAGTACCGACAACAAACTACCTGTCCAACTTAACTCTTTCAAAGCGGTAATATTATTAATTCGCTAAGTTGCAGTTTGTTTCCTGCCAGTATATATTTTTTATTTTTTACCAGCCCTTTCTATATATATGAAGCAGGTATCAAAATATCCACTCCCTGGGAGATTTTAAAAAACACAGCAGCAGGGACAGGCAGCGTATCCCTCCCTCCTTGGCCCGGTTGCCTGGGAAATTTAAAAAAAAACAGCCGCCCCGGGGCAGCTGAAATTGTTGATCAACTAAAACTCGATTCCCTTTTGGGCCGGTATACCGGCAGCAAAGGGGTGTTTTATCTCCCGCATCTCGGTAACCAGATCAGCCAGTTCCACCACCTCGTCAGCCACGTTGCGCCCTGTTAGCACAAGATGCATCTCCGGTGGCTTGGATTTGATTATCTCCAAAACATCCTTTAAATCCACCAGCCCGTACGATAACGCGTAATTTATTTCATCCAGTATCACCAGGTCATGTTCACCGGCCCGCACAGCCTGCGCAGCTTGAACCAACGCCTTTTGCGCAGCGGCGCGGTGGGCTTCCAGTCCGTTACCGCCGGTATCTTTGATGAAACCCTCTCCCATTTGACGCATCTCAAAATTTGGTCCCAGCTTTTCCGCAGCGATTAATTCGCCGTATTTCCAACCACCTTTAATAAACTGCAACACCAGCACTTTCATCTCCTGCCCCCAGGCGCGCAGGGCCATCCCTAAAGCCGCAGTGGTTTTTCCCTTGCCGTTACCGGTAAAGACCAGCACCAGCCCCTTTGTCTCTTTGGCCAAGTTCGAATCCCCCCCATTCTTTTTTAATTTATTTAAATTTGAAATAATTTAATGGCGTTGGCGGTAGTGTTTTGTGCTATCACTTCCAGACCAACCCCACGCAGTTCTGCAATATGCTCGGCTACATAACGGACGTAGGCAGGCTCATTGCGGCGGCCGCGGCGGGGCTCCGGCGCCAGATAAGGACAGTCGGTTTCAATCAGCAGACGGTCCAGCGGCACCCGGGCGGCAATTTCTTTTAATTTTACCGCATTTTTAAAAGTTACCGGCCCGGCCAGTGAAATATAAAAGCCCATTTTCATACATTTCAGGGCCACCTCCCAGCTGCCGCTAAAACAATGCATTACCCCGCCCGCCGGGCTTATGCCGTCTTGGCACAGTATTTCCAGCAAATCGCCGAAAGCATCCCGCACATGAATAATTACCGGCATGTTCAATTCCCGGACCAGGGCCAACTGCTCCCGAAACACATTCTGCTGTACCGGCCTTGGGGATAGGTCGCGGTAATAATCCAGCCCCATTTCCCCCAGAGCAACCACTTCCGGCCGGCGGGCCATTTCAGCCAGCCTGGCCAGGTAATCCGCAGGAACTTCCTCCGCATCATGGGGATGAATACCCACAGAGGCCCGGATACCCGGCCGGCTTGCGGCCATAGCTATAGATTCCGCTGAGGAATTAAGGTCAAAAGCTATAGACAATGCCCGGGTAACGCCGGCATCAGCCATTCTGCCAAACACATCTTCCAAATCACCCGCAAACTGTTCGTCGTATAAGTGCGTATGAGTATCGAACAGCTCCAATGACATCTATTCAACCTCCAAGGTCGCAGGGTCAATACGCGGGAACAAGGGCTCACCGCGCTTCAGCACCGTACCCCCGGGCAATTTGCCCCACTCCAGGGAATCCCAGCCCTGCAGCTCGGGGCGGTCCTCCATCCCCAGCAGCGGCCAGGCCCGGCCCGGCAGTCCCGGCATAAACGGCGTAATCATCACCGTGGCGATACGCAGCACTTCAGCCACGTTATATAGCACGGTATTCAGCCGGCCTTGTTTTTCGGGGTCTTTGGCCAGCGCCCAGGGAGCCGTTTCTTCAAGATACTTATTGGCCCTGCCTGCCAGGCGCAGTATTGCCGCCAGGGCGTTGGAGATTTCTCTGCGTTCCATCAAGTCTTCCACCGCCCCGGGGGTTTTTTCCGCCAGCTCAATCAGCTCAGCGTCCGGCCCCTCCGGCGCACCGGGCGCCTCCAGTTGTCCTTTAAAATATTTATATACCATGGCGCAGGTGCGGTTGAACAAATTGCCAAAATCGTTGGCCAGGTCCTGATTAATTCTATGCACCAGGGCCTCCTCCGAGTAATAGCCGTCAGCGCCAAATGGCAATTCTCTTAGCAAATAATACCTGATCGCATCAACGCCGTATTTGTCAATAAGTACCAGCGGGTCCACCACATTACCCTTGGATTTGCTCATCTTGCCGCTTTCCAATAACAGCCAGCCATGCCCCACCACCTGTTTGGGCAGCGGCAGATCCACAGCCATCAGAATCATCGGCCAGATAATGGTGTGAAAGCGTACGATATCTTTACCCACCAGGTGAATGTCCGCAGGCCAATACTTTTGATACAGTTCATCATGCTCTTCCCCGTAACCCAGGGCGGAGATGTAATTAGTCAAAGCGTCAACCCAAACGTAGATGACATGCTTTGGGTCAAAGGGCACCTGGATGCCCCAATCAAAAGTAGTTCTGGATACGCATAAGTCTTCCAACCCGCTTTTAATAAAACTGACCATTTCATTGCGCCGGGAAACCGGCTGGATAAAATCCGGGTTGTCTTCAATGTGCTTCAACATCCTGTCGGCATACTTGGACATTTTAAAGAAATAGCTTTCTTCCCTCAGCAGTTCCACCGGGCGCCCGCAGTCCGGGCAATTACCTTCTTCAAGCCGGCCTTCCGTCCAAAAAGTTTCGCAGGGAGTGCAATACCAGCCTTCATAACTTGACTTGTAGATATCACCCTGATCATAAAGCTTTTGAAAAATCTTTTGCACCACACGCTTGTGTCTTTCTTCCGTGGTCCTGATAAAATCATTGTTGCTGACATTTAATTTTTGCCACAGGTTTTGGAAACCGGCCACTATTTTATCGACGTATTCCAGTGGCGTTTGTCCCCGTTCCCGGGCTGAACGTTCTATCTTTTGGCCATGCTCATCCGAACCGGTCAAAAACCAAACATCATAGCCGGTAAGCCTTTTATACCTGGCCATGGCGTCAGCGGCCACTGTAGTGTAGGCGTGGCCGATATGCAGCTTGTCGCTGGGGTAATAGATAGGTGTGGTAATGTAAAAAGTCTTCTTGTCAGACATGATAAACTCCTTCCTAAAGTTAAATAAAAACGCCCCTGGAAACCCAGGGGCGGAATAATCCGCGGTACCACCCTTATTTTGCCCTATCCCGGCCGGAATAAAGCCTTTGCAAGGCACAGGGAACGTAAATTCCCGATACCCCAAGACTGATAACGGTGCTTAACCCGGTGCGGCCTAATTAAACACAATAAAATTTGTTCAGCCGACGGCTCGGAAGCCATATTCAACCCGAACCATCCGGCGGGCTCTCACCTTGCCCCGCTCTCTGAACGGATCTTCCGGATTTACTCTTCTCCTTCATCGCCTTTAACAAGGAAATTTTAATTAAAAACCTGTATCTTGTCAAGTTTTCCCTAAACAATAAATTTTTATGCATAATTAACCAAAATTTCTCAAAAAAACGTTGACTTTTAATTACATCATTGGTACCATTTACTTGTGCAACATAATCACTTTATGTCGAATTATGTAGTGTATAATTTTGGGAGGGATAGTTAATGAAATCAACTGGTATTGTAAGAAAAGTGGACGAGCTGGGTCGCGTAGTTATACCCATTGAATTACGCCGCACCCTGGGCATTGATGAAAAAGATGCGCTCGAAATCTACGTAGACAACGAAAAAATCATTCTGAAAAAATACGAGCCGGCTTGTGTATTCTGCGGCAACGCCGCCGACGTGCAGCATTACCGTGGCAAGCTTGTATGCAGAAGCTGTGCCGTGGCCATGTTTGAAAATGTAAAAGCCATCTAGTAGTAAATTATTTTTCCTTACCGGTTCTGTTTGTTTTTAACCGCTGGTATAATTCCCGTCTGGATATACCCATCAGACGGGCTACTTTTTTAATCGCCTCGTTGGGAGACAGCCCCTCATCAGTTAATATCCGCACCTGCTCATCCGGTGTCAAGGAACGGTCTTCCCACCCTTCTGCGGCCGTTTCTCTTGACCCGGAATAACCTCCTACCACCAACACGAATTCACCTTTAGGCGCATGTGCGCTAAAATGTTCCAATAGCTGACTGATGGAGCCGCGTCTGACTTCTTCGTACCGCTTGGTCAGTTCCCTGGCCGCGCAGGCCGGACGATCTCCCAGGCAGTTCAGCAGTTCCTCCAGCGTTTTGATCAGCCGGTGCGGCGCCTCATAGATAATTATGGTTCGGCCCTCCGTGGCCAGCTCGCTAAGGCGTCCGGCCCGGTCTTTGTTCTTTCTGGGCAAAAAGCCTTCAAAAACAAACCGTTCCGCTGAAAGGCCGGAAACAACCAGCGCCGTAATCAGTGCGCTGGGGCCGGGCAAAGGGATAACAGGAATGCCCCTTTTTAACGCCTCAACAACCAATTCTTCGCCGGGGTCGGATATCCCCGGCATACCGGCATCGCTAACCAGGGCCACGTTCTGTCCGGCAGCCAGCTGCTGCAGCAAGTTTTCGCCCTTGCTGCGGCGGTTATGATCATGATAGCTGGTTAATTCAGCCCGTATATCATAATGGTTAAGCAGCTTGCGGGTATGGCGCGTGTCTTCAGCCGCAATTAAATCCACTTCCTGCAATACCCGCAGCACTCTTAAAGTGATATCCTCCAAATTACCTATTGGTGTTGCACAAAGATATAAAACACCGCTTTCCGGTGCCGTCAAAAAGCATCACTCCTGATCCTTGCGTAAAAAGGCGGCGCAAAACAGGCAGCCTTCGAACCTGGACTGCCCAAAATACAGGTTGCAGACATGAAAGCCGGCATCGTACAAATTAAGCAGATTCTGTCTGCCCGTAACCTTTTCCCTGCCCGGGCTTATGGTACCGGCGTTACCCGCGTCTTCAGGCTCATTTACACCATATAGGAGTGCCAGCTGTCTCCTTAGCTTTTCATTTTCTGTTTCCAGAGTTTCGACCAGGCTTTTCATGCCTTTGATTTCGTTCAGCAGGTCCTGGGCTTTGGTCTCCAGCGCTTTCATTTTTAGAGTCAGTGGCTTCAATTTGATCACCTGCCACGGGTTCAGTTATCTGAACTATATTAAGGGGGTATTCCATGATTATCTTACTTTCGCGCAATTCAACACTTACGGTTTGCTTAAAAATATTAATACCGGTTACCCTTCCGTCACCATCAGGCGTGGTTACCCGCTTACCCGGCTCGGGAAATATTTCCTTGGCTTGCTCATACGCATCGTTTTCGAATTTCAGACAGCACATGAGTCTTCCACAGATACCTGAAATTTTTGTGGGATTTAAGGAAAGATTTTGATCCTTGGCCATTCTGATGGACACCGAAGCAAAATCAGACAGCCACATGGAACAGCACAGTTCCCTGCCGCAGCAGCCCAGTCCGCCCATCATTTTAGCCTCGTCTCTTACGCCAATCTGGCGCAGTTCTATACGTGTTCTAAAAACTGATGCGAGATCTTTAACCAGTTCTCTAAAATCAATACGGCCATCCGCCGTAAAATAAAATATGATCTTGTTACCGTCAAAGGTTTGTTCAACATCCACCAGTTTCATCGGTAAACCATGGGCCGCTATTTTTTCCAGGCAAATATCAAAGGCTTTTTTTTCTTTTTCCCGGTTAGCCTGCAGTTGAGCGTAATCTTCCTCATTAGCCCGGCGGAGCACCTTTTTCAGGGACCCTACCACCTCTTCCTCCGGGACCTCCCTGGAGCCGATAACAACTGTGCCATACTCAATACCCCGGGATGTCTCAACAATCACCCCATCATCGATAGACAAATTTAAGCCGTTGGGATCAAAGTAATATACCTTCCCGGCCTTTTTAAAGCGCACTCCAACAACCAGATATGACAATATCTATACCTCCCGTTCGCTCCCTGTTATTTGAAGCACCAAGGAGTCAATCAGTAAGCGCTGGTTAGCGTTTCCCGCCAGCCTGCGCGCGGATTTTTCCAGTGTTAACAGTATATCCACCAGGTCCTGTTCTTCATAAGCCCCGGCCAATTCAGCTATAGCTTCCTGATAATCAATATTGATCAATAATTCCGTTGAACCGGAAATTTTCCACACCAAAGCATCTCTAAAAAATAATCTGGTACAATTAATAAATCCATCCAGGTCTTCCCGCCCGTCTAAACCTAAACCATCAACCGGCAGATAACGTCGCTGCCCGGTCAAACTCATCAGCAGTTGCAGCATTTCTTCCCGCTGATCCGATCCATTTAGCATCAGTAAGGCACGGCCGGGGCAGCCCATGGACATTCTTGCCGCCACCCGGGCTTGATCGTTATTGCCGCCGCAAGTCCGGCCCAATACCTGCAGGACATCATCCTCAGGCAGCGGATTGAACCGGTAATGCTGGCAGCGGGACATTACCGTAGAGAGCATGGCCATACCATCATCCGCAACCAGGATAAATACCACCCCCGCAGGCGGTTCCTCCAGTATTTTCAAAAAGCAATTGGCCGCCGCGTTGGTCATTTTCTCAGCTTGCTCTATTAAATAAACCTGCCTGCCCCCTCCAAAGGACGTCAGGGCAGCGCTGTCTTGAAGCTCTCTTAATTGTGCTATTTTAATGGAAGCTCCCTGGGACCTGATGATTTTCAAATCCGGGTGCGCTCCACGTTCAAATAATTGGCAATCGTAACAAAAGCCGCAGGCATCAGTATCACCTTTTTTACATAAAAGCGCTCTTGCCCAAGCCAGTCCCGCAGTTTTTTTACCTACACCGGGCGGTCCGCTGAACAGGTAGGCATGCGATATGCGTCCCAACTGCCGGGCTTTAAACAAGCTTTCCTTTATTCTTTCGTGTCCCGCAAGATCACGCCAGAACAGCATTTTCTTACCTCCAGGTGCAATTATATTAAAGAAGACTTGGTTCAGGTGGGGTTTTGACCCCACCTGAACCTTAGTCGCACTTATTTCGAGTTTATCGCCGCTAAGGCTCCCGCCTGTAGAGGCGGGAGTCTTAGCGGCGGTTAACGAGATAAATCAAGGGCTGTTAACACCCTGCGATTAACTTCTTGTTTATCTTCACCGGCCTGGATCACCCGAAATATTTTAGGGTGGAGTTTCGCCTGCTCAAGATAACCTTGCCGTACCCGCTGAAAAAACGCATTTTTTTCAATTTCCAGGCGATCGGGCGAGCGTTCCCCCAGAGCCCTGGCGAGGCCTTTATCCACATCAATATCCAAAAGGATCACTCTGTCCGGCACCAGCCAGCCGCTGGCCAAACCGTTCAAACCGGTCAAAAAACCCGTGTCAATACCGCGGCCCCAGCCCTGGTAAGCTATGGTTGAATACAGATACCGGTCGCAAATAACAATTTTGCCCGCTTCCAGCGCAGGTAAAATTACCTCTGTTACATGCTGGGACCGGTCAGCTGCGTAAAGAAACGCCTCTGTACGGGGGTTTAAATCATTATTGGCGGGGTCCAGCAGTAGCTTGCGCAGCATGTCCCCGATTCTGGTGCCGCCGGGCTCGCGCGTGCAAACAACCTGTCTGCCCCGCTCTTGGAGAATTTTGGCTACTAAATCAATCTGGGTGGTTTTACCGGAACCATCGATACCTTCAAATACAATAAACTTACCGGATGCCAAATTGTTCATCTCCCTGCAGTCAGCAATCCACAACCTCAATGGTGCCAAGCCGCGGGTCAGCCGCACCATGCAGCTGCAAACCGTGGTCCCTGGCAACCATTAAGTATTCTATAATCGCAGGTGTAATTTCCTCCCCGGGGTAAATTACCGCAATTCCGGGCGGCTGAACTGCTACCGCCTCGGCACTGACCAATCCGGCGGACGTTTCCAACCTCACCTGTCGCTTACGGGCCAACCAGGCCAGGCGTGGTGTCATAATTTGCGGAGGCAGTTGGGGCATGGTTAGCGGTGGGCTGTCCCCCTTAAGCGCAGCGCCCCGCACTTGGCCGCTGATACCGGCCAGAGCATGTACCAGCGCACCCACTTCTTCCCGGTTTACCCCTATCGGCAATACCGCCACAATATTATAGATGTCAGCCATTTCAACGTATATATTGTATTCCTCCGCTAAAAGCCGGCTGGCCTCATAACCGCTCAGCCCCAGTTCCCTAAAAGAAACTACCAGCCGGGTGGGGTCATAATCAACCGCTCCGGGACGGGCAAGATGTTCCGGTCCCAAAACCGTCAAACCCGGAATAGCCTTAATCGCGCGGGCTGCCTCCAGCGCTGTGTCCAACGCGGCATCCAGAGACGCCCGTCCGCACAGGGCCAGCTGCTGCCTGGCAGCATCCAATGAGGCCATCAGCAAATAGGAAGGGCTGCTGGATTGCAGCAGACGCAAGACTCCCGCCACTTTCTTCCGGTCCACCCGCCCTCCCTCCGCCAGGTGCAGCCAGGATGCCTGGGTTAATGCGCCCCCCGTTTTATGCACACTTTGTACAGTGGCGTCAGCTCCTTGTTCCAGCGCATCGGGCGGTAAATGCGGGCTAAACCGCAGGTGCGTTCCGTGTGCTTCATCAGCCAGCAAAGGTATATTATACCGGTGGCAAATTTCGGCAGCTTCCGCCAGATTGCCAACCACCCCGTAATAGCAAGGATGAACAGCCAGTACAGCAGCAATTTCAGGAACTGCTTGTAAAACCTGTTTTAAAGCTGCCCCGGTAAACCCGGCGGCAAAATCAAACCCGGGCACCAACTGAGGCTCAATAAAAACCGGCCGGGCTCCGCTGAACACCAGACCGCCCAACACCGACCGGTGGACATTGCGCGGCAGGGCTATGGCGCTGTCAGGCTCGCAGCAGGCAGCGGCAATTAATGCCTGAATGCCCACAGTGGTGCCGTTGATAAGAAAAAAAGTATGCCTGGCCCCGTATAGCCCGGCGGCTTTTTTTTGAGCCAGCTCAATCACCCCGGAAGGGTTGTGCAAATCATCTAAACCGTCCAGCTCCGTAACATCCCAGCTAGGCAGATTCGCCTTGCGCATTGCCGGGTGCAGGGCTTGTCCGCCTCCATGCCCCGGCACATGAAACCGCAATGGTTTTTTTTGGCTAAAATTATCTAAAGCGGCAACTATGGGCATCTCAGTATGATCACCAGACAATGTTCTCACCCGTTTTAGTTTTTAAGTTACTTGTAACTGGCTCTCCGGTGGTTCCCTCCGTGCGCTCCGCAATTTTCCTTGTAGCTCGTGTAGTATTTATATACAACGCTTGCAACAAATAGCATTAGCGATACGCTACGCCCTTTCGGGGTCAAGCTTTGGGGCTATGACGGGCTATGGACCGCATCCAGTGCTCCGCTTACTCCGGGAAGCCACCGGATCACCTTGCTAACGTTATCTATTTTTCATCCTCTGCTTGGCTGAGCTTAGAGGCATGGCGGTCTATTCAGAGTTCAGAATACTTAAATGTTCTTTTATTCTGACTCCTGTCTCCTAGCTTCCCATTAATCATAAATCTTGATCCCCTGTTTTGCAATTCATTTACATAATAAAGATCACCACATGGGTCAAAATAAAATGAAGGAGTTGATGGGCATGTCCTATGCAAATTTCGATACCAAGGAACTTTGCCGCAAGTATCGTACTAATGTGCCCCGCCTGATCCGGGCCTGGAAAAAAGGCTTTAATGATCTGGAACTTTCCAGGATTACCGGAGTTAACGTTACCACATTGCACCGAATTAGAAGCGAAATTGAATTATATCACCGCCGGGCCAGGCTGGCCAGAATGATCTCGGCTGACGGTGAACAAGCGCCGGCGCAACGCCACATTTTTTTAAGGCCGCTTTTGTAAAAGTCATAATTGGTATCGTTGGCTTTAATTGTTACAAGTTTGGACTCGCAAAGTGCACAGATATAATTTCCCAGAACAAAAAGCCCGTCATCAATTATCTTTTCTCCGCAAAAAGCACAAATCATTTTAATCACCTATTGTAGTATATGCACATTTAAGTGTTCCGGTGCAAACCAAAAGCTGCGGTATTTCCCGCAGCTTTACAAATTTTTAATGTTTTTCTTTTTCTTCCTTCTTTTTTTCTACAGCTATGGCACAGTCCGGGCAGAAATTCTGGCAGATGCCGCAGGCAATGCACTCATCATTTATCTCAACCGAAGGAGTGCCGTAAACTCCCAGCACATCGGACCAGCTCATGCATTTTTTAGGACATTTCTGGATACAGAGGCCGCAGCCCTTACAAAGCCCGGGGAAGATTGTCCAATGTCCCTTTTCTGTTTCCAAGGTTCGACCATTAAAGGTTTGAGCCATTTATTTATACCCCCTTTACATTACGCTGGCCACAAGTTCCATGCCGCGCTCAATGGCCCGGAAGTTCATATCCCGCAGCTTGGGGTTCTTCTCAAATTTATAGCCAAGCTTTTTCTCAATGGCAGCCTTGGCATCGTCCACGGCCACCACTTCAGTTGCTTTAATCACCGCGCCCATAATGATAATATTGAACACCCGCGGGTGCAGTTCTTTCTTGGAAACTTCAATAGCGGGAATGCCCAGAACCTTTTTGGCATTTTTGGGCAGGTCTTCCTCTATGTCTTCAATCCCGTTGTCGTAAACAAAAACTGTTTCAGGGCCAACGTATTTGTTAGTTCTCCGGACAGCCCTGTCACTCAAAGCCACTACGATATCCGCTGTTTGAAATTTAGGCGCCCCGATAGGTTCGTCTCCTATTTGCAGGTAAGCAACTGAAACGCCGCCGCGCTGCTCAACACCAAAGTTTGGTATATACAGGGCTTCGCGCCCTTCTTCATTGGCCGCCTCAGCAATGATTTGGGCCACGGACTGAACCCCCTGGCCACCTTCGCCGGCCAGGGCGATTTTTACCACCTTAGCCATACTATTGTCCCTCCTTCTCCCGGGGACCGGGTACTTTAACTTCCCCAACCTTAAAATATTTGGTCATTTCCTTTTCAACAAAGTTCCAGGTTTCTTCTGCATTGGTGCGCCAGTTGGTGGGGCAGGTGGATAATGCTTCAACAAAGCTGAACCCGTTCCCGGCTATCTGGTTTTCCAGCGCTTTTTTAATGTAGCCCTTCAATTGCTTGATATTTGCCACTGTACCCCTGGCCACATAAGCTCCCTCCGGAGTTATCGCCGCCACCATTTCCGGACCCTGAGTGGGATAACCTGTTTTTTCAGGATCACGGCCGTAAGGAGAAGTTTCAGTTTTCTGCCCCGGCATGGTAGTGGGAGCCATCTGGCCACCGGTCATACCATACTGGGTGTTGTTGACCAGAATGGCCGTAATGCGCTCATTACGGGAAGAGGCATTTACCAGGTGCTGTGAGCCAATGGCATATCCGCCGCCGTCGCCCATATAGGCTATGGCAATAACGTCGGGATTGGCCCGTTTAATACCGGTAACAACCGGAGTTGTGCGGCCATGGTGGGTTTGAATGGTATCACAATTGAAGAAGTCCCAGGACAACAGTGAGCAGCCGATGTCACAACCGAAAACAACCTTATCCTGAATGCCCAGTTCATCTATGGCCTGCCCAATAGCTTTGAGCACCAGGCCATGTCCGCAGCCCGGACAGAATTTATGGGGTTTGGATTCAATGCGCCAGCATTTTGGCATGGCAGGCTGTACTGACATTAATTAAAGCCCCCTTTCAATCTCTCTCGGCAAATTTTTTATACGCCGTAATCAAGAAAACAATTTTATATCATAATCTTTTTATCTATTAAACCAGCCCAAATTCTATCTTTACCTTAAACTAAACTTTACTAACCTTTTATCTCCTTAACCCTGGCGACTACTTCCTCGGAGGTTATCCCCACACCTGGTTTAAACAGGGACAGCATTTCCACTGTTGAACCATAAATGGCCTCCTTGACCAACCGGTCAAGCTGACCGTTGGCGGATTCCACCACCAGCATTTGCTGGCACTTGCCGGCTGTTTCCCTTAGCTGGTCCACCGGCAGCGGGCGCAGGGTAATGGGGCGGAAGTAACCAACTTTATAACCCGCCTCCCTGAGTTCTTTAACCGCAGACTTACAGGCTCTGGATACTACACCGTGTGAAACAATCACCAAATCAGCATCTTCAGTGTCAAAAGCTTCATATTCGGCTATTTGCGGCGCAGCCTCGGCATAGTCGGCCAAATACTGCTCGAGCACCTCGTAAAGCTCTTCCTCAATATTGTAAGTATTTCTCATATGTGTGGGAGGCCTGTCCGTGCCCGGCAGCCCGGGTTTGCCTACATAAGCTTCGGTCGGCACCATTTCAATCCCTTTGGCTTGTGGATCATAAAGCATCAGGGATTCTCTCATCTTGGCCTGGTAGCCGTCGCCTAAAACAAAGGTGGGAAAACGGTATTTCCAGGCGGTATTGAAAGATTTGATGGTATAGTCGAAAAGCTCCTGGTGGGTAGCGGTTGAATAAACCACTCGCAAACCTTCACCATTACCTCCCAGTGTGGTCATGGTAACTTCCTGTTGTGAATAAATAACCGTTGCAGTTGAGGGACCGCCGCGCTGCTGCACCACTACGACGACAGGCAAACGCATTGCCTCCGCCATGCTTAAAGGCTCTTGCATCAGAGTGTTCCCGGGTCCGGCAGTAGCTGTAAAAGCCCTTCTCCCGGCCAAAACGCCGCCCACGGTGGTGAAACCGGCGGATAGCTCGTCCTCAGTCTGTAAAAACCTGCGGTCGTACTTGGGAATCATTCTGGTCCAGTAATGCATGATCTCATTTTGGGGAGTGATGGGGTAACCGTACATAATTTCGGCACCCGCCGCCATGGCTGCCCAGGCGACTACCTCGTTACCGGTCATGAAAGCCCTTTTTTCTCCCTGAATAGGTTTTTCCGGCATTGATTTATGCACCTCCTAAATCTTTAATCCCATAATGGAATTTAATTACCATAATGTTCGCGGCATATACCTTACCAACTTCCTTACCGGGTTGCCTGCAATATCCACCGGCCCAATCAACGCCGCAATTTCGCCAACCGCCGTGGTTGCCACCAACGGCAGGCCCAGTTTTTCGGCAGCGGCACCTACCACCCTGGTACCATCCTGTACAATTTCCAAATCAGTATCGTCACCCAGGTGGCTGTTGTTGATTAATCCGTCCACCCTGCCCAGATCTCTGACGTATTGCACAATTTCATCAACTGTTGAAGTCATAGGACGTGCAATATTGATTACGGCAAAAATCTTAAGATCGGGATCGGCCCCGGAATCCTCAAGTAGGTTCAATGTTTTAGCGCCTTCGACACCATAACCGATATCCAATATGATATCGCCGGAACGCCGCAGCGCCCAACGATTTTCCGCCCGGAGCACGTTACCCGTCTCACCCAGCCCGACAGTGTCCCTGGTTTCCCAGGCCAACACGGTGATACCCTTGGCCTCAAGTTCTTTTTTAATTGGGCGTAAAGTATAACAGGGTTCCACAATATCCAGGTCCACCAGGACAACCTTGCGGCCCCCGGCCGCCAGATCCAGTGCCCTGTTTACAGCTACCTCGCTTTTACCGCTGGCATACTCCCCGATGTAGGCTTCAACAACCCGCGGGCCAATAGCTCTCACCCCCGCGTAAAATATTCTAGAATTTATTTTAACAGTTTTAATAAATTAGAAATAGTTTATGAAGAAAACTAAACTAATATTTATAAACCAAGGATATTATTTAAGTATATTTCAAATAGTCAAAAATCGTCAAGAAAGCTTAGCATTCACAGAATTTTGCAACTGCATACGGTATTCAAATAAACCACTGGCTGATTATTAAAAGCATAATTATTCCCGGTACCTGTAAAACACCGGCAATAAGTATAGTGAAAAAATTAACCGCCAAATGCATGTCTAAAAAGCCTAAAATGAAGTTGCTTATGGCTAGAAGAATCACTCCGGTCACCGCATATAAAGCCAGTTTGAGCAATACAGCCAAAGGCTTGAACAGCGCCGTCAGAAAAAAAACGGCCACCAGCGCGGTTACCCCCGCTACCACTATCATCAGCATATTCATTTGCAAATTCCATTCCAAAACCAGCACCCCCGGTAAAGACTTTTCTACCAATATATGGGGCATTAATGGAATTAATTACTAAATTAACATCTTTACTTCATTTCTCTGCGGCCTTCCATAGCCTTCCCCAGAGTGATCTCATCGGCATATTCAAGATGCGCCCCGACCGGCAGGCCGTGAGCAATCCTGGTTACCTTGACGCCCAGGGGTTTGATCAGCCTGGCCAGGTAAAGGGCGGTAGCGTCACCCTCCACATCCGGGTTCGTGGCTAAAATTACTTCCCTGACCTTGCCGCCTTCAAGTCTGGTCAGGAGATTTTTTATATTCAGCTTTTCCGGACCGATGCCCGCCAGAGGCGACAGTACGCCATGCAATACATGATAAACTCCCTTAAAGCCGCGGTACTTTTCAACAGCCGCCACATCCCTGGGGTCCTGCACCAGGCAAATAATACCCGTGTCCCTGCCTTCATCAGCGCAAATGCGACAGGGATCCAAATCCGTCAGATTGCCGCAAACGGAACACCGCCTCACTTTTTCCCTGGCTTCTTTAATGGCTAAAGCCAGTTTTTCAGCAGTTTCCGGAGGCTCGTTCAAAAGAAAGAACGCCAGGCGTTGCGCGGTTTTAGATCCAATCCCGGGTAACCTGGCCAATTCGCCGATCAAGCGTGATACTGCTCCGGCATATTGCATTGATTGTTCACTCCCGTTTCCTAAAACAAACCAGGAATATTGAGTCCGCCGGTAAGCTTACCCATCTCGGTGGTCATCATTTCCTGGGCCTTTCTCAGTGCTTCGTTGACCGCAGTCAGAATCAGGTCCTGAAGCATTTCCACATCCTCGGGATCAACGGCTTCGGGCTTAATTTCCACAGCAAGGACCTCCAATTTGCCGTTGGCCACTGCTTTGACCACACCGCCGCCCGCCGTGCTTTCCACCGTTCGGTTGCCCAGTTCTTCCTGCATTTTGGCCATTTCCGCCTGCATCTTCTGGACCTGCTTCATCATTTTAGCCATATTACCACCCATATCAATTTACCTCCTTAATTATTATCCTTTCGTATCTTCGTCAACAGCTATTTCCTCCGCCTGGAATAAACTTATGGTGTCGGTACAATCTAATTGCTGACCGCCTCTTTCTTCCCAATTCGGCGGAGGTGCTTGATAAAAATTGCAACGGATCTGCCAGTTACTGCGGGTAAACGAATATAACGTTTGCGTCAGCAGCTCCCTGGTAGCGGCTTCCTCTACCATTTGCCTGGAGAAAACATCTCCTTCCGGCACCCCCAGCACCAGGCAGTGCTCCTTGACTTCAGCCGGCCAGACCTGGCAAAGATAATTATATGCGGCCAGACTGTTTTTTTTAACCATCTGCAGCAGATCCGGCCACCACTTTTGGATTTGTGCCAGGTCATATAAAGCTGCGTTGACAGCTTTTTCTTCCACTGCAACTGCTTTATCTGCTGCAGCAGGCTCTTCCACCCGCCGGCCCGGTTTTTTGGGCGGAGTAGCATCATATTTTATAGTATTTCCCTCTATAACCGGTTTCTTACCGACCGGTTTGTCTGCAACCACCTCAGCCACAGCCGGGGTGTCCTGTACTTGCTTATTTTTTTGACGGGCCGGAGTTGAATCGGGCGTGCTCATTACCGCCTGTTCCAGCCGCTCTATCCTGGCGCAAAGCTCATCAAGGGAACCGGCGCCGGTTGCTACGGCTTCTCTGCCGGCCCTGATCAGGGCCAATTCGAAAACCACCCGGGGGTGGGAACTGCGCTTCATTACCTGCTCCGCCTCCACCAGCAGATCAATGGTGCGCATCAGCCGGTCAGGATTTAAAATAACCGCAGAATTATTGTCCCCCGCATATGAAGCACTACCTCCTGTTTGCCCGGACGCCAGCATGGAAACCAGCAGGCCGCGCAGAAATTCAGTTAGTTCCGCGGCTAACAGATGCAGATCTTTACCCTCTGTGACAATGCGGCCAATCAGGCTTAATACCTGAGGCATATTTTTTTCAGCAATACCTCGGGTTATTTCCCATAACGCTTCTTCCCGTACCGTACCCAATATGCCGTGCACAACATCATCTGTGACAGCCGCATCCCCTGAAAGCAGCAGCGCCTGATCCAACACGCTGAAGGCATCCCGCAAGCTGCCGCCGGCAGCCCGGACTATCGCCTTAATTGCGCCGGAATCCACTTTTAAGTCGCTTTTAGCCGCTACTTCCTCCAGGCGCCCGGCAATTATTTCGTCCGGTATGGGCCTGAAATCAAAGCGCTGGCACCGGGACAGTATCGTTAGCGGGACCTTATGGGGTTCCGTTGTGGCTAAAATAAACAGCACATGGGCCGGCGGCTCCTCAAGTGTTTTCAACAAAGCGTTGAATGCTTCGCTGGTGAGCATATGCACTTCGTCCACTATGTATACCCGCCGGCAGCCCAGGGACGGGAAATATTTAATATTCTCTTTTAAATCGCGAATTTCATCAATGCCCCGGTTGGAGGCGGCATCTATTTCAATGATGTCCATAGTAGCGCCGGATAAAGCTTCCCGGCAGTTTTGACACTGATTGCACGGCTCTCCCCGCTCCTGACCGGAACAGTTGACCGCCCTGGCCAGCACTTTGGCGGTACTGGTTTTACCCGTCCCCCGGGGGCCGCAAAACAAATAGGCATGGCTGACCCGTCCGGAAATAATGGCGTTACGCAAAGTTTCAGTAACGTGCTTCTGGCCGACAATTTCACTTAACAGTTTGGGACGCCACTGGCGGTACAGAGCTAGATAGCTCAAAGCATTCACACCTTTAACCAATTTTTTACCACCAAACCTTATTCGCTAATGCAGTTGCTTTTCCCTTCCGGGTCAAGGATATCTTTGCAAGGTAAAGAAATGCAAAAAACCGGCTTTTGCCGTTTTTTTAATAAAATTAAATCACGCCTGCTCCTGGAGGAATTAAATATTATAAAGAGAATTTTTAAATTACTTCTGCAGCTGGGCCGGAATCTGCCCGTAATAATCAAAACATTCCTGATTGGTCAGGGCATCCCGGTACTGAATTTAGCAACCTAGTTTGACTCATGTAATCGCCGTTTCCTGCAAATTATAGGGAAGCAGCGATTTTTTTCAGATTTATACCATACGGATCACAAAAATCATCGAAAATTATAAGATAACAACGATAAGTTCTTACATACAAAAGGAACCATTTCGTTTGTATAAACGTCAAAATGGTAAAATAGTGCAGATAAATCTTATCTGCATTGATTGTAATAATAACAACTTAATATCAGCGCTAAGGGCAAACTCATCGAAAGGTGGGGACGCAAAGCCACAGGGTCTAAGGTATTTATGTGCCATGACAGCCTGGCCGCCGCTTTTATTAACCTTGGCCTGCCCATTTAAGCAGGTTTTTTGTTTTTTTTTGGTAGGGGAGATACTATAATTAACCAGGGAGGCTGGAGACTTTTGTGATAAGACTAACCGAATTAATCGCCAGGGCCCAAAACGGCGATCAAGAGGCCCTTGCTCAAGTAGTTGAAAGATTTTTACCGATTGTGAAAAAATATAGCCACGATTTGGATCATGATGAAGCTTATTCTGATTTGATAGCATGGATTGTCGTTGCAGTTAATCGTTATAAACCTAAATCCAACTGGGGTAAGAATGAATTGAGCTTTTATCTGTCTAATAAAAAAAAAATTGAATAAACATTATCATATGGGGTTGTCTGCAAAGTCTCTTTTTTCTCTTTATATAGTAGGGGGATATAGGTTATTAATTAAAATAAAAGTGAATGGAGGTGATCAAATGGTCCCCCAAAACCTGAAAGGTATAATTTAAATTCCGAAGATGCCCGGCTGACAGCCTGGTTTTTAACCGGATTACGTCATGAATCAATCCGGTTGTCTAAAAAGTATAATCGTTTACGGAAATACGAGTTCTTAATCTTAAATGATTCGCCGGGTAAAGATACCGTAGACGATGCAATAGAATTAATTGATACAATCGCCTCAAAAAACAATACCCTGGTGGAAGCGCTGAGCGGTTTATTTATTCAGGAAGTTTTCTCGCTGCTGACAACGCAGCAGCAAAAGGTCATTAAGGCAACTATCCTGGAAGGAGCAACTGAACGGGAAGCAGCCATTGAATTGGGTGTAACCAAGCAGGCGGTGAACAACATAAAAAACCGCGCTTTAAAGAAGTTAAGAAAACATTTTGTTTCGACTGAACCCTTTGACCAATAGAATTTTGTCCATACAAATGATTATTTGTATAGTTGATGCTTTTGACCTGCCCGGTTCATGCGGCAGGTTTTCTTAACAGGAGGTGAGAAACATGTTAGAGTTTTTCACATTTACATCGCTCGGTACTTTGACCGGGGCAATTACCGCCACAGTACTGATAGTGGAATTTTTAAAGGACTTTAAGCTATTTGCCCTGGTAACCACCCGCTTTCTTGTGCTGGTGGTAGCCGAAATGGTCATGTTTATTGCATGCATATCCAGCGGTAACTTTGCATTTAAAGACTTACCGATTAATTTTCTCAACGGTTTAATAGTGGCGTCTTTTGCCATGGCAAGCTGGCAAATAGTGTATATCCACCTGTTTGGTAAGATTCGGGAGGATATGAATGGCCGGAACATAAACTCCCGGGATAAATCACCTGGTTCCCTGTAAAGTTTAAAAGATCCAAACAATCGGACGGAGGTAACCATGATAACCAATAGAAACAAAAAAAACCGGCTTTTGCCGGTTTTTTTAAAATTAAATGGCCGCACACCTGCCTTCGAATAATGACTTCCGGGCGCTACTCCTGCAGGTAGCTCGGGCCAGGCTCCCTTGCGGCACCCGAAGTATCTTCCTTAGTGCTGCTTCCGTCAGGACCTGACACGGTTCAGAAGGCTCCGTCGCGCAAGACCCGGCCGTCAACACCCCTTACAGGAGCCGGACCCCACAAGTCAAACCCTCGGGCGGGAATTCAACCCCGCTATAGCGGATTGCGGGTACAGGGCACCGCTACCTCCCCGTCTAGCACGGCCAAATTTAAAACTTTTTACTTAGGACGAGGACGGACCCATCATAAAAAGGCCCGTCCCCAAGTAGTTTATATGGCGGAGAGAGAGGGATTCGAACCCTCGAGACGGGTTCACGCCGTCTACGCGATTTCCAGTCGCGCGCCTTCGACCGACTCAGCCATCTCTCCGTGGTCTACGTGCAAAAAATTATTTAGCTCTCTATACTTAGCTTCCCTTCAACTGCGCAATCTCTATTATACATGCATCCACGGGTTACCGCAAGTCTTTTTGCCAGACTGGGCTTTTAAAAATGTTTCCACGGTTGGACATTTGTACAAAATTTAAAGAGAGAAGGCCGGGCCTTCTCTCTAAAGCAACCATCCCTACAGTTTATACGTTCCCGCAACAATCTTGATAACCAATTTCCTGACAACCAGTTGAGTCATGCTTTAGATGTGCTAACGTGATACCACCGAGAAAAGGTTAGCTTAAAATCCTCCTTGAAAATGTGATTTCTTAGGTCACAAAACCCTAGGCTTACTTCAAAACTTACACTTGATTTGAAACACTTAATCTTACCTTGAAACACTATCCTACGACTATGGGTAAACCGACAAGTAACTTAAAACACTTGTAACTATACAACCTGAGTCCTGTAAGGATGGTGCTTAAATACATAATAGCATAAGCTCCTTAAAATTGCAAGATTAGTCTGTTAATTATTCTGCGGAACAGAAGGCCGCCAGGGCCGGAATTCTTGGGCAGCAGCCCGAAACGCATTTATATTTTCCCGGATAGAAATTTTAACAACAAGTAAATAACTGCGGCAATTATCAAAACGCCTAAAAGAAAAATATAGCTATAAAATTTATACCATGCCCAAAGGTAGACTGTGGAAATAACGATTGACATTAGCATAAGAGGAAATGCTATTTTCATAAAGCCCCAAAAGCTTATGTCATTCCCTCTTTTTTCAGCCAAGCCTATTACCACAACATTTGCTGATGAACCGATAATTGTTCCGTTACCCCCCAGGCAGGCACCCAGGGACAATGACCACCATAGAAAGTTTAGGTTTTCAATATTGCCCAACCTGCCCATTTCTTGAATAAGTGGAATCATTGTTGCGACAAACGGAATGTTATCTACAAATGATGATGCAATGGCCGCAAGCCAGAGAATGGCTACACCCGAGGCTAGAACTTCACCTCCTGTGACATTGAGTGTATATTTTGCAAGAACCTCGATAATCCCCAAATGTTCCAATGCACCTACTAAAACAAATAACCCGATAAAGAAAAATATGACTGTCCATTCCACAGAATGCAGAACGTGCTCCGGATCTTCCCGGCTTAACAACATTAGCAAACTGGCTCCGCTTATAGCTATTATTGAAGATTCAATATGAACATACTGGTGTAAGGCAAATCCAATCATTGTTAACAAAAGCACAATCAAGCATTTTTTCATTAGTGCCGTGTCTTTAATTTCGTCCTTTTCATTTAGGCTTAAAATGTTTTTTTGTTGAGTTGAGGAAGTACTTAATTGATTTTTATAGTAGATTCTCAAAAAGAACACTGTAAAAATATAAACAATCATGACAACAGGAGTTAAATTTATTACAAAATCCATAAATCCCAAGTTAGTTGCGGTGCCGATCATAATGTTGGGCGGGTCACCAACCAAAGTTGCCGTGCCGCCTATATTGGAAGCGATTATTTCCACAATCAGGTAAGGAATCGTATTAACACCAAGCTTTTTAGTAATTGCAAATGTTACCGGAACAATTAGTAATACTGTAGTGACGTTATCAAGAAGCGCCGATAAAACGGCAGTTACAAGCGCCAGGGCAACCAGAATATTTAATGGTTCTCCATTAGCCTGTTTGGCCGCTTTAATGGCCAAATATTCAAATAACCCTGTTTGCCTGGTAATCCCAACGATAACCATCATACCAACAAGGAGGCCGATGGTGTTAAAATCTATGGCGCCAATTGCTTCTTCCGCTGATAAAATTCTAGTTAAGCCGATTATTGATGCGGCCACTAAAGAGATTATCGTTCGATGAATTTTTTCCGAAACAATAATGGCATATGTTAATAAGAATAAAATGGCTGCAAAATAAACCTGACTATTTTGGGACATATATCTCAACTCTCTTTTTTAAATAACCTAAATAAATATCCTTTCCGGGGACATTTAAATTAATCCCAACCGGGACAAATCCGTCAAAATAGTTACTTTGTTGCCAAACTTCCACGTATTTATGTTTAAAAACTAAAAAAATATAAAATGTTTCCTAAAAAATACAAACAAAATGACTCCTCTTGCTGCTAAAAAAAGGGACATATCAGTTAAGTGTCGAATAGAAACTTTATTTTAAAATATTATCATGGGAGAGTGGTGTATAAGTGGAAGCATTTTCAGCCCTCATCGGTACGATTAACGGGTTCGTGTGGGGCCCGTGGATGTTGGTTCTGCTGGTCGGCACTGGTATTTTTCTTAGCCTGCGGCTGGGGTTTTTACAGTTTTCTTCGCTGCCCTATGCCTTAAAGCTGGCTTTTTCACCAGCCCGGCAGGACAAAAAGTCCAAAGGGGATATTTCTCACTTCCAGGCTCTGATGACTGCCCTGGCAGCCACCATCGGCACCGGTAATATCGTGGGTGTCGCCACTGCGGTTGTACTTGGCGGGCCGGGTGCCGTATTTTGGATGTGGATTACTGCCGTTTTCGGAATGGCCACAAAATACGGGGAAGGTGTTCTGGCCGTTAAATACCGCGTGACTGACGAAAAAGGCGAAATGGCCGGCGGCCCTATGTATTATATTGAAAAAGGCATGGGACAAAAGTGGCTGGCATATATATTTGCCTTCTTTGGAGCCTTTGCCGCTTTCGGTATCGGTAACATGGTCCAGGCCAACTCGGTGGCTGGAGCTGTTCATGATACTTTCGGCGTATCAACATGGATTACAGGACTAATTTTAACTGTTTTAACCGCCGCGGTAATTCTGGGCGGCATTAAATCCATCGGTAAGGCTACAGGTATTATTGTTCCTTTCATGGCAGTTTTTTATGTTTTAGCAGGACTTATAATCATTTTAATCAATATTGATAAAGTACCCGCAGCTTTTAGCATTATTTTCAGCAGTGCCTTTAATTTGCAGGCAGGCTTCGGGGCATTGATCGGTTCCACTATTCGTTACGGCGTAGCCCGCGGCGTATTTTCCAATGAAGCCGGCCTTGGCTCCGCCCCTATCGCAGCAGCCGCGGCCAAAACAGACCATCCCTGCCGGCAGGCTCTGGTTTCTATGACCGGTACCTTCCTTGATACTATAATCGTCTGCACCATTACCGGCTTAACCCTGGTAATGGCCGGCCTTTACCCCGGCTTGGAAAAAGCCCAGGCCGCCGCTCTTACCAGCCGGTCCTTTGACTCATTCTTCCCGGGCATTGGCAGCCTTATCGTCACCATCGGACTTGTTTTCTTTGCTTATTCAACAGTGCTGGGCTGGTCTTATTACGGTGAAAAATGCTTCTATTACCTGGTAGGGCGGAAAGGAATTATCTTTTACCGGATACTTTTCAGCCTGGCCGTACTGGTCGGGGCTACACGAGAACTGAGCCTGGTCTGGGACATCGCCGATACCTTAAACGGCGCCATGGCCATTCCCAACCTGATCGCCCTGCTGGCTCTGTCCGGCGTGATTGCAGCGGAAACCCGTGATTTTAAAAAGATCCGCGCCAAAGAAACGGCCCGGGATACAGCAACGTCGTAATAACGGCGGCAATTTAGCAGCAAAAGGCAAGCACGGGCAGGAAAAACGCATTAATATCCTTGAGTTGTTCAAAACGAGGCAGGGGGCTTCAAAAAAATTGAAACCCCCTGCCTCGTTTTATAGACAAAAGTATGTTCTTAAAGTTATTGTTTATTTGCTGAATCTGCTTTTGCCGCCCATCCTGCCGCCCCGCTGAAATCCACCTTTCTTGTTGTTACCGCCACCCCTTGCATAACCTCTATGCCCGGTGTTAAATTTTTTGTTTTGTTTTGCCCTCAGGGGCTGCTCTTCGGTAAGCTTGACAGGAGTTTGATCAATGTCTTTGGTCAGCACTTTTAACGCTGCTGCAACAAGTGTAACAGAATCAGTTGCATCCAATAAATCTTCGGCGAAACCCTTGTAATGCTCGATATCACCTTTTTCAACAGCATTCATTAGCTTTTCCACCGCCAGGCGCTGCTGCCCTTCAATGGCCTCTTTTATTGTTGGAATCGGTTTCCTGGCAATCTTGCCTCTGGTCATATTCTCAATTATCCTTAAATGCCTGATTTCCCTGGGCGTAACCAGAGTAATAGCGGCACCGGTTTGCCCGGCCCGGCCGGTTCTGCCGATCCGGTGTACGTAACCTTCCGGGTCCTGGGGAATATCAAAGTTATAAATGTGGGACACCCCGCTGATATCCAACCCCCTGGCGGCAACATCTGTGGCCACCAGGGTTTCAATAAGGCCCTCTTTAAACTGCCGCATCACCTGGTCCCGCCTGGCCTGCGACATATCTCCGTGAATCCCTTCGGCCGAATAACCGCGCTTGCTCAGGGCTTCATAGAGTTCGTCCACCCGGCGTTTGGTACGGCCAAAGACAATACTCCGGGTAGGCGACTGCGTATCAAATAAGCGGCACAGCACATCAAATTTTTGTTTCTCTTCTACCTCAATATAACTTTGCTCAATCACCGGAACGGTAACTTGCCTGGATTGAATCCTAATTACCTCCGGGTTGATCATAAACCGCTGCGCCAAGGTTTGAATAGGACCGGGCATGGTCGCGGAAAAGAGCAATGTCTGCCTCTCCTCGGGGATATCCTTAAGGATAGTTTCAATATCCTCAATAAAGCCCATATTGAGCATTTCATCCGCTTCATCCAATACCACTATATTCACCTGGTTGACTCTGATCGTCTTTCTCCTCATGTGGTCCATGAAACGCCCCGGTGTACCTACAATTATATGCGGTCTATTTTTCAGCGCCCTGATCTGGCGGTTAATATCCTGTCCCCCGTATATCGGCAGCGTTCTGATACCCTTAAACTGGCCAATTTTATTTAGTTCTTCCGCCACCTGAACAGCCAGTTCACGGGTGGGTGTTAAAACAACCCCTTGAATCTGCCCTTGCTCAACCTTTAAAAACTCAACCATGGGTATGCCAAAGGCTGCCGTTTTACCTGTCCCCGTGTGCGCCTGGCCAATTAAATCTCTGCCTTGCAAACCAACGGGTATGGCTTTTTCCTGTATGGGTGTAGCTTCTTCAAAGCCCATATTGTTAAGCGCCCGAATTACCGGCTCATTCAAACCAAAATCATTAAATGTAACCATTACCTAATAACCCCTTTAAAAAAAATTAATCTTTAACGTATTCCTAGTATAAACAGTTTTGTCACCAATTTACCCATATAACTTTAAAACTAAGTTTTGGTACTATTTTTCCCGGTCTTCTTTGGCCAGTGCCTGTTTCAGCAATTCCCCCAGGTTGCTGCCAACAGAACCTTGATCGCTGTACCGGGCGATAAGTTTCTGGTTCATCCTGCTCGACCGTTTGGAGCTGGCAAACCCGAAATCATTTTCCTTCTCCGGCTGCCGGTGCCCGCAGCTCCGGTCCTGGCAAACCAGCAGATTACCCCGCTTACCCTTGACTATCAGCATAAACTTACCGCAAACCGGGCACTTGGTCCGGGTAATATTGTCAGCCTTATAAACCGAGTTATCGGCTGCAACACCCTGTACTAATTCTCCGGCTTTAAGTCTGATTCCGTGAATAAATTTCTTTTTATTCTCCTTGCCCCTGGCAATGTTGGTTAAACTTTGCTCCCACCGGGCAGTCAATTCCGGGCTTCTCATCTCCGGAGCAACAAGATTTACCAACTGGATGCCTTTAGAAGTGGGCACCAGTTCCTTGCCGTTGCGCTCGATATAGTTGGTGTAGAGCAGTTTTTCGATAATATCCGCCCGGGTGGCGGGTGTCCCCAAGCCGCTGCCCTTCATTGTTTCCCTCAGTTCTTCATCTTCTATGAATTTGCCCGGACTTTCCATGGCTGAAAGCAAAGTTGCTTCGGTATACCGGGCCGGGGGTTTAGTTTTGGCCTTAATAGCTTTAGTGCTTTTAACCTTTCGCTCTTCGCCCTTGCTGAGATTAGCCAGGATTTGCTCCGGCAGCGCATCCTCCCTGCTCTCTTCCCGGTCGGTCAGGTTGCGTGATATCGCCCGCCAACCCTGATTTGTTACTATTTTACCCCGGGCATAAAAGCTTTCCCCGTTAATGCCGGTGACCAGAGTTATTTGGTCATAACGGTATGGAGGGTAAAGCACCGCCAGAAAGCGCCGGACAATCAAATCGTGTATTTTCTTTTCATCCGCGTTTAACTCCGTTAGCTTAACCGGCTGCTCCGTTGGGATGATGGCATGGTGGTCGGTAACCCTGCTGTTATCCACAAAACGTTTGGTTGGCTTTAATTGCTGCTGCAAAAGTTGCCTGGCCGGTTCAGCATAGGATCCTACCGCCAGGCCCTTTAGTCTGGCCGGCAGGGTCGGCACGATGTCAGTGGTGATATAGCGGGAATCCGTACGGGGATAGGTTACCAGCTTATGTCTTTCATACAGATCCTGAAGTGTACTCAGGGTCTTTTGCGCCGAAAAGCCAAAACGCCGGTTGGCTTCCCGCTGCAGCTCAGTTAAATCGTAAGCCAGGGGGGGCGGCTCACTTTTGCTTTCCCTGCGCAAATCAACTATTTTGCCGGTATGCCCCTTTAGTTTCGCCAGCAATTCCTCTACCCTGGCATAATCAAAAATGCGGTTTCCCTCTTTGCCCCGCCAGTCGCCAAAATAATCACCGAAATCCGCCCGGATGGTCCAGTAATCTACAGGCACGAAGGCTTTGATTTCTTCCTCCCGCTGCACAATCATCGCCAGCGTGGGCGTCTGAACCCGCCCGGCGGTGAGCTGGGCATCAAACTTACAGGTTAAGGCCCTGGTAAGATTTAACCCGATCAGCCAATCCGCCTCCGCCCGGCAGATAGCCGCATCATAAAGGTTGTTATATTCCGCTCCCGGCTTTAATTTGGCAAAACCCTCGCGAATTGCCGCATCTGTTTGAGAAGAAATCCATAAGCGCTTAAAAGGTTTTTGCCAATTTCCCAGTTTCATAATCCAGCGCGCCACCAGTTCACCTTCCCGCCCGGCGTCTGTGGCTATAACTACTTCCCCGATATCCGGTCGCTTCATTAAATTGCGAATCGATTGAAACTGTTGGGAAGTCTTGCGGATTACTTTAAGCTTCATTTGCTCCGGCAGCATGGGTAAATCTTCTAAACGCCATTGTTTAAACTTTTTATCGTAATCCTCCGGCTCGGCTAATGTCACCAAATGACCCAAAGCCCAAGTCACCACATACTTTTGACCTTCAAGATATCCCTTGCCTTTTTTCTGGCAGTTTAACACCCTGGCAATTTCCCGGGCCACGCTTGGTTTTTCCGCTAATACCAGTGATTTCATAAAATCCCCCGTTAAAAGATCAGTAGTCAGGAGTCATTAGTTAGGAGTCAGAATAAAAGAAGCGGTTGGGCATTCTGACTACTAAATTCTGACTACTGACTCCTGAATAGTAATTATAGCACAATTATAACAATTATAACTAGAAAAAGGGTTACCTCACCCAGTAAGCGGGAAAGAGTAACCCTTTTGCTATCTATAGAGTAGTCTCAAACTCAGTCCGGGGAGTGTTCTCCAAATTAGACTGGGCATACTTCTGGCTCTTAACCCGGTCATGTTTATTCAATATCCTCTTTCTTAACCGCAGGTTTTGGGGTGTAATCTCCAAAAGTTCATCCGTGCCCAGGTATTCCAAAGCTTCCTCTAAACTAAAGCGGCGGGGTTCTTCCAGGCGGATAGCTGTCTCTGCCGTGCTGGAACGCATATTGGTCAGGTGTTTTTTCTTACACACGTTAATTTCCAAATCCTGTTCGCGGGTGTGTTCCCCGACCACCATGCCTTCGTAAACTTTAGCTCCGGGCGTAATAAACAACACGCCTCTGTCCTGAACGGAATGCAAACCATACATGGTGGCTTCCCCGGTTTCCATAGCGATCAGTACGCCCCTGTACCTGCCTTTGATCTCCCCTTTATACGGCTCATAGCCCAGAAAGATATGGCTCATTACACCATGCCCCCTGGTCTCGGAGAGAAGCTGCGAGCGGAGACCGATCAGCCCCCTGGCCGGAACTCTGAACTCCAGCCGGAGTTGGTTTGGCCCTATATTGGTCATATTGGCCATTTCACCTTTCCTGGCCCCGATAATCTCCATAATCACGCCCATTTTATCTTCAGGGATATCCACCATCAGAAGCTCTATGGGCTCCAGCAGCCTGCCGCCTTCACGGCGGTAGATAACCTCCGGTTTGGATACCTGGAGTTCAAAACCCTCCCGCCTCATGGTTTCAATTAAAATGGAAAGGTGCAGTTCACCCCGCCCGCAAACCTGGAATATATCAGGGCTTTCGGTCTCCTCTACCCTTAAGCTGACGTTTCTTTCCATTTCTTTAAACAGCCTGGCCCGCAAGTGACGCGAGGTCAGGTATTTGCCGTCCTGGCCGGCAAACGGGCTGTCGTTAACCATAAAAGACATCTGCAAGGTCGGTTCGTCAATGGTAATGGGTTCTATTTGTTCCGGGTTGTCTTTACAGGCCACAGTCTCTCCAATTTTAATTTCTTCCAAGCCTGAAAAAGATACGATGTCCCCGCAAACAGCTTCCTGCACGGGCAGCCTTTCCAAACCTTCATACGTATAAAGCGTACCTATGCGCCCCTGGCGAATACTGCCGTCATGAGCAATGATACTTACCTGCTGCCCCGCAGAAATGGTCCCCCTGTTGATCCTGCCCAAACCCATGCGCCCCACAAAATTGTCATATTCCGTGGTGTTTACCAACAGCTGCAGCGGTCCGTCAGGGCTGCCGGGCGGCGCCGGTATATGCTCTATAATAGCCTCAAACAGAGGTTTCATGTTTTCTCCCGGTACGCTTGAGTTCACCGCAGCGGTCCCCGCTTTGGCCGAGGTATAGATAATCGGGAAATCAAGCTGCTCATCATTGGCTTCAAGCTCGAAAAAGAGCTCATATACCTCATCAACAACCTCGGACACCCGTGCATCCGCCCGGTCTATCTTATTGATCACGACAATGGGTTGCAGCCGCAGCTCCAAAGCCTTGCGGAGTACAAAACGGGTTTGCGGCATAGCCCCCTCAAAAGCATCCACCAGGAGCAATACGCCATCAACCATTTTAAGCACCCGCTCAACCTCGCCGCCAAAATCGGAGTGTCCCGGCGTATCCACAATGTTGATTTTAATATCACCGTAGCTCACCGAGGTATTTTTGGACAATATAGTTATGCCGCGTTCCCTTTCCAGGTCATTTGAATCCATAACCCGTTCCGCAACCTGCTGGTTTTCCCTAAAAATGCCGCTCTGCCTTAACAAGGTATCCACTAAAGTAGTTTTCCCGTGGTCCACATGGGCGATAATAGCGATATTTCTAAATTTATTTGCAGACAAAGCGATTTAAACCTCCTTGATTAATACATAAACATCAAACAATAAAATCATAGTAATCGAGGCCAACTTTATTATTATATCAGGTGCCGGGTTGGTTTGCATCATAACCTTTCGTAATCTTAACTTTATTTTAATAAAGAAGACTTGGTTCAGGTGGGGTTCTGACCCCACCTAAACCTTAGTCGCACTTATTTCGAGTTTATCGCCGCTTAACGAGATTAAAATAATACAGTTCGGTTAATATATCTCAGTGGTATTTAGGGCAAAGGGCTTGCTTCGGCTGAAAACATTTTTAAACAAGTATCAGGCAAAGACCCTTACCAGCACGTAAAAGCCGCTGCGGAGCTGGGGTTGGGATCATGGGAATACGAAATTGAAACCGTTTTGTGCAAACCAAAACCGGATGGCAGCACCGAACCCAGCAACCCGTTTGATCATTAAATTTGTATCAAAAGGCCGGTGACTCTCCGCTGCGTTCAGAGCTTCGCACCAACAGCACCGGCAACTATCAGTTGGGGACATACCTTCGACCAAAACCCTGACCCTAAAGAGAAGGTGTGTCCCCTTTCCTTAAATCCATTTTGTCCCTTAACTCATCTATATTCCAGGGATTCAGGGGCTTGCAAATTATCTCGTTAACCCGGAGTTTTTTGATATTTTGTGAAGAGGCTGCCTGCATTACCAGGGCGGTATCAGAACCCCGGCCGGTCCCGGCCACGGCGATTATTTTTTCACCGCTTTTTAAATATCCCGCATCGGTGGCCATGAGAACTATTTCAAAGCAGACCTTAACTCCCTGGCTAAAGCAGCGCAGCAGGTTGGCCATTACGCTTGCGGTATTAGACCCGTACATGTTATCGGTGTGAAAAAGCATGGTGCCAAAATGCACTGCGTGGCCGGCATCCCGCAAGGTTTCTACCAACTCCCGGGGAAACGGGTTTTCCTTTCTGATAAAATCAAACTGGTGGGGCACCACAATTAATTGAACCCCGCTGTCTTTAAAAAAATCCATGGCCTTGCGGGCTGTTGCACCGGTGGTTGAGGCAAGCACCAATTTTTTCACTGCCAGGTTATTCATTCTCTCTTTGACCAAATCAAAAACGGCCTCAGTATTATCCGTCTTGATACTTTCAAAATAAACCACTTTGCTTTCCATATAACTCAAATCCTTTCTATTGGTATAAATATGCGGGATAGTATAAATATAAGGGCGGCTTCAACGACAGGATGGTTTTAACAAAGAAGACTTGGTTCAGGTGGGGTTTTGACCCCACCTGAACCTTAGTCGCACTTATTTCGAGTTTATCGCCGCTTAACTCCCGCCTGTGGAGGCGGGAGTCTTAGCGGCGGTTAACGAGATCAACCAATAATATTCTTTTTATATACTACCCAATGAGTTCTGTTAGTAATAAAAAACCCTATTGTTAAAGAACTATAAAATATCGGAACTTGTCGTGTTTAATAACCGGCGGGCATTGTTAATTAAAACATGCTCCAACGTTGGCCTCGTTAACCCAAGCTGCAGGAGCCCTTCCAAACCATATTCCAGCTTGTAGAATTGGAAAATCACTGCCATATATAAACCTCTTCGGGAACCGTTCCATAAATGCAGCCAGTTGTTCTAACGGTAATTTTATCTCGGGTTTGCCCAGCACCCAGGAAGTATCGAGGTAAACATTGGGGTACCTTTCCACAAAAGTAAACGCCTGATCCAATTCATAAAGTCCCAGATGTGGAATAACCACTTTTAATTCGGGCCATCTCGCCATAACTTTTTCCAGAGGGCCCAAACCCAGATATGGCGAGCCTGGAGGATACGGCGCCGTGCCGGTATGAATAATAACCGGTTTCTGACGTTCATAAGCCGCCCGGTAGATAGGATCCAGACCCGGATCATCAGCGGCAAATTGCTGCACCGCCAACTGCAATTTAAAACCGGCGAACTGCCAGTCATCCAATACCGTTGCCATTATTTGTTCCAAATTACTATCCTTGGGATGGATACAGGCAAAAGGGATGAAACAAGGATATTGCCGGCAGATATCCCGAACCCACTTATTCAAGTCCAGGGACATATCGGGCTTGTGAGCATAAGTCAGCAAAAAAGCGCGCTCCATCCCCATCTGTTGCAAACAAACAACATATCTCTCAATATCCCAGTTCTCATAGGGTAATTGCCAACCAATATTTTTAAACCAGCGCCAAATAGCTTTAAACAACGGCTGGGGGAATAAATGGACATGGGCATCCCAGAATTTTACCATTAGTTACTTCGCCTTCTTACTTCCAAAATTTTGCCCTCTCGTAATTCCATTAATCAATCAGCAAAATATACTAAATAAAGAAATTGGTAATTTTTTAATTTACACGTTAATTATAACTTTTTTCTTAGTTTCTTTACCAGTCATATTAATATGCTTTTTGGTGTCCCCCGCCGGCTTTGATCTTCGCATAGCCTATAAAACCCCATCTGAACCAAGTCTTCTTTAGCAGCATAGATTAAAGAAAAAGCAAAAGGGGTATTTACTTTGGCTTTAGACAATTTACAGGCACAAGTTAACGAAAAGATCACTGGTATAACCGCTTACCTGGTAAACTCCCAGGCTGCTGACGGTTCATGGTGTTATTGTTTTGAAAGTGCAATTTCAATTGACTGTTATATGATAATTCTTTTAAGACATTTGAATATCCGGGATAATACACTGATTTATGAACTGGCGCACAGGATCAGATCCAGGCAGGATCCTTCCGGCGCCTGGAAACTTTTTTATGACGAGCCGGAAGGTAATTTATCCGCTACTATTGAGTGCTATTATGCTTTGCTCCTAACCGGCTACACAAGCAAGGATGACCCGCAAATGCAAAAAGCCCGCGATTTTATTCTTTCCAAGGGAGGACCTCATCAGGCCGGCTCGGGGACCAAGGCGATTCTAGCCCTTACCGGTCACTATCCATGGGAAAATACGCCTGAATTCCCGGTGGAAATGATATTGCTGCCCACCTGGGCACCATTCAACATTTATGATTTTGTTAGTTATAACAGGGTTCACTTAGCGCCACTGATGATTTGCAGGGATAAAAAATTTATTCTTCCACTGACTGATGGCCCAGATCTTTCAGATTTATATCCATCCACCCCTGCACCACAAGTTGACCTGCCCAGTTTTTTACTAAAAGCGATAAAGTCGGGATTAAAAAATATTCCTTTACCTACTAAAGAAATCCACGATTTGGCCCTAAGCAAGCTTGAAAGATTCACGCTGGCCAGAACAGAAATAGACGGCACGCTTTACAGCTACTTTACTTCTACGTTTTTTATGATTTTTGCCCTGCTGGCGTTGGGCTATGAGTCAAGGCACCCTGTCATTACAAAAGCGGTAACCGGTCTTAGGAAGATGGTCTGCTATACCGGGGTTGATTACCACCAGCAGGAGACAACATCCACTATTTGGGATACCGCTTTAATTACCTATGCGTTACAGGAGTCCGGACTTGTTTACAACCATCCCACAATAAATAAGGCTACAGAATTTTTGTTATCCAAACAACAAACCGGGTATGGCGATTGGCAGGTTCATAATCGCCAGGGGCACCCTGGAGGCTGGGGGTTTTCCAGAACCAATACGATCAATCCGGACGTTGATGACACCGCGTATTCATTACGCGCGCTGTGCAGGCCGGCCGCTCACCATCCTGAGACCATGGGTGCAGCATGGAAGGCCGGACTGGCATGGTTGTTGAGTATGCAGAACAGCGACGGCGGCTGGCCTGCCTTTGATAAAGACACCGCTAAAAAATGGCTGGACTTACTGCCCTTGCCCGATGTAAAACCAGTGCTGACAGATCCTTCAGCAGCGGATTTAACGGGTAGAGCAATTGAATTTTTAGGCAATTACGCCGGGCTGGCTTCCAGTAACCACGTTCGGAATGGGGTAGAATGGCTGCTGCAAAATCAGGAATCTGACGGGTCCTGGTATGGCCGGTGGGGAATCGCTTTCATTTATGGCACCTGGGCGTCCGTTACAGGACTGGTAGCTGCCGGTGTAAGCCCGGGCCATAAAGCCATCCAACAAGGCGTGAAGTGGCTGCTATCCATTCAAAACCCCGACGGGGGGTGGGGTGAATCGTGTTTAAGTGATGCTGAAAGAAAATACATTCCGCTGGGGTTTAGCACCCCGTCCCAAACAGCCTGGGCCATTGATACTTTAATTGCAGCCGGACTGCGTGATAACCCTGCAGTTACCCGGGGTATTGAAGCCCTTCTGCCGCTAACGGCAAATACCGGCGCTGCTTCTGTTTATCCAACCGGAGCAGGTTTACCGGGAGGGGCTTACATCCACTACCATAGTTATCGCTATGTCTGGCCGCTGGTCACCTTTGCCCACTATCTGAATTAGACTCACTCCTGCAAAAATTAATTGCCGCTCTTGCTGCAATTGACGATGGTAGAGCCATCCCTGTTTTTTCCCCACAACCGGTGTGTCTTAATTAATTGCCAATATGTACAATGAACCAAGGGGTTCTGTAGGTCCGATGCCTACAGAACCCTAATTATATGCAGAGATTTGAGGATGGTGGCGTTAATAGATGAGTTAATCGATCGATATGTCTGAAATAGTTTTATGTTAGAGTATCAGGCCTGATATTTGACGCGGAGATATTTAAAAATTATGACTCGATTAATTTAGCTATTTAGCTTTTATATTATTTAACCGTCCAGGCGCTGTTCCGGCCTTCTATGTGGGAGAAAACCCTTTTTAAATTAATTAACCTGCCTACAGCCCGGAACGGCAAATAACCAAGGGTAATTTATTACTTCGGGTGCCCCCTACCCAGCGGCAGCATTATTCCCAGACTATCCTCCATTATGCCTGCCGGCGCACCCAATTGTACAGCACCCCGGACCAATTCCTCCCGGCCGCTGCATTCGCCCGGCAACAGCGCTTTTTCATTTTGCTGATAAAATTTAACCAAGCTCTCCCCGGAGTACTCTTCATCATAAATATAATTCTTATAATATCCCATATCATAAGCACCTCCTGTGTTTTTTAACACGACCATCAATGAGCGGCGCCGAAGGTAGCGTGTTTTAGGTTCTATACTAGCACACACAGGCAAATGCCTTATTTTACCATTTTAAGCTGTTTATTTAATCTATCTCGTTAAAACTCTAATTTACTTTAGCTAAATCAATTTGTTGTTAATATTATCCAACCGGACAAACCTGCTGCTAATGATTACATCCGCTGCATGTGCTTAGTCCCAGGCCGTTAATGACATCTTGAAGCCTTTCTCTGTCTACAGCTGGTTCCTGAAAGGGACGTCGCCGCATTCTATGCTGCAGGGCCAAGTTAACTGAATTTAGAACATCATCCGCATTAACTTCTTTCCTGCCATTTAAAGCCGCCATAGTTTTAGCCGTCTTGATCATGGTAATGTCCGCCCTGTGACCGTCAACACCCACTTCAATAGCAATTTTGGCAATGATAAAAAGGAATACGTCGGAAATAGCCACATCGGGCAGGATATTTTTAGCCCCGACAATGTCGCGGCGGATTTTTTCTTCTTCATCTTCCCACTTGCCGGCAAATGCCTGTGGGTCTGCTTCGTACCTTAACCTGCGCTTAATCACTTCAACCCTTAGTCCGGGGTCTGTAATCCCGGTAATACCAACACATAAACCAAACCGGTCTAAAAGTTGGGGCCTTAATTCTCCTTCTTCCGGATTCATGGTTCCAACAAGTATAAAATTTGCCGGATGCTCAAAAGAAACTCCTTCCCTTTCCACAATGTTGTAACCCATGGCGGCGGAGTCCAATAATATGTCAACTATATGGTCATCCAGTAAATTAACCTCATCAATGTAAAGTACGCCTCTGTTGGCGCAGGCCAAAATCCCCGGTTCGAAATGTTTTTCTCCTGTTTTAATGGCCTTTTCCAAGTCTATGGTTCCGACAACCCTGTCCTCCGTTACGGATAACGGCAGCTCCACAACTTTCATTTTCCGGCTTTCCACAGGCAAATGCTCTTTACCGGCCACCCGTTCCCGGCAATTAATACACATAGTTGTTTCGTCTTCCGGGTCGCAGCCGAACGGACAGTCTTGCACTACATTAATTTCCGGTAAAAGTGCTGCCAGGGATCTTACAGCGGTAGATTTAGCAGTCCCCTTTTCTCCTTTGATTAAAATCCCGGACAATCTGGGGTTTATAGCATTTAGCAATAACCCTTTTTTCATTTCCTCCTGGCCTACGATAGCAGTAAAGGGGTAACATCCTTTCGCGGCAGGCATAATTAAGCCCCCTTTTATCTATTTAAGTATTCATCAACTCCGCGCGAACTTTACGGCCCGGACTAATTCCTGAGATTTAAGCTCATCTATTTTAAAATAATACGCGCCCATGATATTCGCCATCACCTGCGCCACTCCGAAAGAAACCCGGTTTACTCTTTCAACATCTATAACCATAGTCTTAATCCTGTTCTCACCGGCAATTAATTGAGCCACGTTGAGCGCTTCTACCAGGGGTTTTTCTTTGTCCATGCTGACATTGCCCTTACCGTCGGTAATAATAATCAACAACGGGGATAAATAAGAGTTTTTTCTTAAACTGGCTTTAGCGACTTCATAGGCTTTCAGCAGGCCTGCCGAAAGGGGTGTCATGCCCCCCACCGGCAGTTCACCAAGAAGCTTTTGTCCCAGCTCCACACTGTTGGTGGGAGGAAGCAAAATATCAGCCGTGTTGTCCCGAAAAGCCACCATGCCAATCTTATCTCTTTTTTGATATGCGTCATGCAGCAGCGATAAAACAGCTGTTTTAGTCTCCACCATGCGCCGCTGCGCCCCCATGGAGCCGCTGGCGTCCACAACAAACAGCAGCAGGTTGTTGACCCGCTTTTCCCTAATTTTTTCACGAATATCAATTGGCTCTATGGCAATAGCCTTTTTTTCCCGTAACCGGTACTTTTGGCAAGGTGCCGCCGCCCTCACGGTAGCATCCAAAGCCAGGTCGTTGTTTCTGCGCTGCATGGTGCTGCGCACATAACGGCCCGACTTGGACAGCGTTATGGTGGTTAACCGCCGCCCTGACCCATTACGCATCATACGGTCACGCACTGGAGTGATTTTTCTTACTGCAAAGGGTTGAATTAAGTTTTGTACCATTCTGTGCAGCCTTGGAGCCCGGGCATTTTCAAGCCCGTTTAACTGTGAGCTCCGGCCGGTAAGGTCACCGGCCGGACAGCTTAAATTTGCCCCCGGGGGAGGGGAAAAGCCAGGCGGCCTGCGGTCTTGCCGACCCTGCGCGGCTGCCTTGTATCCATGTTCCGCGTTTCCCGTACCGCTTTGGGAATTTAAATTCGTTGCTTCCCGGCCACGATGCCTGAGAACTAATTCCGCCGCTTCAAATACATCCTGCCCAATTACTTCCGTTCGCCCGTTCCAGGCCGCCACGGCGCCGGCTGCCGCCGCCATTAAAATATCGGCGCGGTGCCCGGCAGTCATGCTGTTTAGGCTTAACTTGACGATCAAGTCAGTTAACTGAACGGAAATGCTTACTTCGGGCAGCAATTCCCTGGCAATTAAAATACGTTTCCTGATGCTCTCCTCCGCCGCCGCCCAGCTCCGGAGAAAACCCCGGGGATCGGCCTCAAAGCTTTCTCTGCGTTTAATTATTTGCACCCGCAAGGCAGGATCCTTAACTCCCTCAGTTTTTACACACAGGCCAAAACGATCCGTTAATTGCGGGCGCAATTCGCCTTCTTCCTGGTTCATGGTTCCGACAATGACGAGCTGCGCCCAATGGGTGTAGGAGATACCCTCCCGCTCAACGACATTAATCCCCGTTGCCGCCACATCCAATAGAGTATTTACCAGATGGTAATCTAACAGGTTTACTTCATCAATATAAATAATTCCACGGTTGGCCCTGGCCAGAAGACCGGGTTCAAATTTGCGCCTGCCCAGACTGACAGCCTGCTCCAGATCCAGACTTCCCACCAACCGGTCTTCTGTAACCGCTAAAGGCAACTCGACAACCCGCACTTGTCGAAGCATCTTCGGCAGGCGGTCTCCCTTTAAAACAGCTTCCCGGCAATCATGGCAAAGTCTGTTGTGTTCACCCGGATCACAGCTAAAACGGCAGTACCGGACCACCTCTATCCCGGGAAGCAACGCAGCCAGTCCGCGCACTGCAGTGGACTTGGCCGTACCCCTTTCCCCCTGGATTAAAATACCGCCCAGTTTGGGGTTTATTGCAAGCAAAATAAGCCCGGTCATCATTTTTTCCTGCCCGACAATTGCTGAAAAAGGATAAATAACCCGTTCCTTGCATGCCATGAACAACCTCCGGTTAGGCGTCTCGCCAACGCTATCCTTAATTTGGTTATTATTTTACGATAGTTTAAAACTATTATGAAATAATGTCAATTAATTTTACTCCTTACTTTGCGCCCTACGTAGAATTTCTTGCAGCGTTTCTTCAGCCAACCGGTCAAATTGAGTTCTTGTGCTTATCTGACCTTCTTGTGCCAAACGCTTGTTTAACAAATAGTCGTAAATTGCTTGCTGCATTGCCTTGATAGCCAGTAATGAACAATGCTTTTTCCCTTCCGGCAGCCCGCCAAGGTAATCCACAACATCATCATCGTTCAATTGTAACGCCAAATCCATGCTTTTCCCTTTGGCTATTTCGGTAACCACACTGGAGGTTGCTATGGCGCCGGCACACCCGTAAACTCTAAATTTTATATCTTCGATGATGTTATTTTCAATGCGCACGGTGATTTCACATATATCGCCACACCCTGGCTCACCAATCTTACCATACCCGTTTCCATCCTTAACCACCCCGACATTACGAGGGTTTTCAAAATGCTCCATGGTTAACTCGTTATACTCCAATGTGCTCATCAACATCTTCTCCTCTGCAATAATTATTAATTTATCATCATAAATTTTGTAATCTAATCATTATTTATCATTGGTTTAGGTTTTGCAGATAAAATGCAACATTAAACAAGCCGCCGTTTTTATTGGGCGACTTGTTTAATGAATATTGGTTTTTTATAAGCTGCTAAGCCGTATTCATTCCTTACTGTTGACTACCTTCTTCCCCATTGCTTCCAGGCGTTTTTCAATTTCACCCAGCTGTTTTTTTAAAAATTGAGCCTGGGCTTGCAATAATTCATTTTCTGAGGTAATTCCGGCAAATTGCGGTGGATATAAAGTATTTTGCGGCCCCTGGTATTCGCCGGTTGCCCACCAGCGGCGAGGCAGAGATGGATACATACGGCAATTGGGTCCGAAATTACCTCCGGGTCCGCAGCCATAACCATAGCCATAGCTATTGGCATAACCATAGCCATTACTCCACATACCTGCTCCTCTGAAACCATTTCCTCTTGGCATAGGATTCACCTCCCCCCATATTTAACGATTAGCAGTGTCCGTCACAACCATCATGCTGGCCGTCGGGATGAGTACATAGACTTACTCCCGATTCAATCTTGCCCTGCACAAAATCATCGATAACCTGGTTAACCTGCCCGGATACCCCTAAGATAGGCGTGATATTGTTCTCCGCAAACAAGGTCAGGGCTTTTTGACCCATACCGCCTGCAATTATGCAATCCACATTTAAACCCTTTAGGTATGGTGGTAAAAAACCAGGCTTGTGCCCCGGGTTGGCAACATATTTAAGGTTTGCAATCCGTCCTTCTAAAACGTCAAAGATAGCATATTCCTGACATTTACCAAAATGTTGGGCCACAGAGCCTTCATCAACAGCGATGGCAACTTTCATCTTTTATTCCTCCCAATTTCCTCTTTTTCGACCTCTTCGTCCTTTCCCGCCGCACCTGGGACAATTGTACTGATTCCCCGGGTCAAGCCGGCTGTCATTCAGCCAACCAAATCCGCAATCATTACATTCCACTTGGTGTGGGACAAGATGGTAATCTCCGCCTTCAATATGAATAGCCTTACCTTCCAAAATAGCGCGACTTAATTTCCGTCTGGCTGAGGTTAAGATCCTTTGAAATGTACTCTGCGCAACGCCCATTTCTACAGCACAGGCATCCTGGTCCAATCCATCAAGGTCTTTTAGCCGCAAGGCTTCGATTTCATCAAAAGTAATTAACTCTACTTGCGCCTGTTCACCAAGGCCAACCGGCTGAAAATTAGTTACCCTTGGCAATAAGCCTACTCGCCTTCTTTTACGTGGACGTGGCACAGTCCAACTATCCCCCTTCCAATGTTTTAAATATATACCCATAACTTAATTTAACATTATTCTATGGTTATTTTGAACATATGTCAAGTAACTTTAAATAATTTTTTAAATTTATTAGCGTATGGTAAAGAAGACTTGGTTCAGGTGGGGTTTTACACCTGAACCTTAGTCGCACTTATTTCGAGTTTATCGCCGCTTAACTCCCGCCTACAGAGGCGGGAGTCTTAGCGGCGGTTAACGAGATAAAACTTTTTTTGAATTGACAGTAAAAATTTATCGGGTGTACAATGTGGGCAACTGTTCGAAAAAACTTTAGAAATAAATTATCAATACGAAAGGAATTGTAATGGGAAAAGTTCTTGCTATAAATGTAAGTAAGGTTAAAGGAATTGCCAAAACCAGTGTTGAACAAGTTGAAATTGTTGAAGGGTGGGGTCTGAAGGGGGACGCCCATGGTGGCGACTGGGACAGACAGGTGAGCATTTTTCCGGTTGAGTGCCTGGAAAAAGTGCCTCCGGAAAAAAAAGAAGAGGTATTAAGCGGTGGCTATACTGAAAATTTAACTATTGCCGGCGTTGAATTGTCTGAACTGGCCGTTGGGAATTTTGTCAGCATTGGTGAGGCTGTAATTAAAATTTTACATCTGGGCAAGGACGAATTTAAGGAGCACGGGCGCCCTTACATCGTCAGCCGCGAAGGCCGCTTTGGGCGGGTGGTTCAAGGTGGCCTGGTAAATATGGGAGATACTGTTCTGACATATAAATTTAATAAAGAAGATTTTTTGAAGTGCTGCCAGGAAGGGATCAACACCATGGTACAGGTATTTCTAAATGAAAAAATGGACCCCAATGCCACAGACATGTATGGAGCAACGGCCCTAATGCTGGCAGCCAGGAACGGCCATGCGGATGTAGTACGGATGCTGCTGGACAAAGGCGCCGGCTTAAATGCCAGCAGCCATGATGGTATAACGGCGCTGATGATCGCCGCATACATGGGACACGCACTGACTGTCAAGATGCTGCTCGCTGCCGGCAGCGATCCCGATATGCGGAGCGAAAGCGGGCTGACAGCGTTATCCCTGGCCCGGGAAGGAAACCATGAAGCCGTCATACAGATTTTGGAAAAGAAACGCCAAGAAAATAGTTGAGTTAATCGCCTTACCCAAAGTAAGGCCCTGTTTTTATCTAATTCCAAGACTCCCACTTCTATAAGTAGGAGTTCCTATTTTTACTTCAGGCGGGGTAGAATCCCCATCTGAAGCCCCGATGTTTAGCTTTAGCTAAACGAGTTCACTGCTCAAGATTAAACAGCCTAAACCCCTTATAACAAAGGTTTAGGCTGTGGCAATTGATCTAATTGATCACTGGATTAATTTAACAGCATGCGGTCATTGCCAAGTACTTTGCCGCTGGCTTTTTCAAACATAGCCAGCAAATCGGACACTGTGGTCTTTTTCCTCCGGCTTCCGCCCAGATCCAGCAAAATTTTACCGTCATGCAGCATTAACGTCCGGTCACCAAAGGAAAGCGCCTGTTCCATATTGTGGGTTACCATCATCGTTGTGAGCTTGTTTTCTTCCACAATTGTCCTCGAAAGCTGCAGCACTTTTTCAGCTGTTTTGGGGTCCAGGGCGGCTGTATGCTCGTCAAGCAACAGCAGGCGCGGCATGGCAATAGTGGCCATAAGCAGCGTCAGAGCCTGACGCTGTCCTCCTGATAATAATCCCACCTTGGTTGTCAACCTGTCTTCCAGCCCGAGGTCCAATAGTTCCAAACGATCTTTAAAATGCTGACGCTCTTTACGGGTGACCCCCCGCCGCAGTTTTTTGGGTTTTCCCCTGCGCATGGCCAGAGAAAGATTTTCTTCTATGGTCATAGACGCGGCAGTTCCCATCATCGGGTCCTGAAATACACGGCCTATACATCCCGCCCGGATGTGTTCCCTTTGGCAGTGGATCTCTTGGCCGTCCAGGATAATCCGGCCCCGGTCGACAGGCACCACTCCGGCTACAGCGTTAAGCAGTGTAGATTTGCCGGCCCCGTTGCCCCCAATGATGGTTACGACTTCACCGGGCTTCAAATGCAGGGATATCTCCTGTAAAGCTATCCGCTCGTTTACCCCTCCCGGGTTGAATGTTTTACTAATGGATTCAACAACCAGCATTTTTTTCACCTTTTCCCCGTGCGACACCGGTACTGCCGGCAATTAATGATTTCAATACGGGTGACGATAACGCTAACGCCACCAGCACTGCTGTAAAGAGCTTAAGATCTGTCGGGGCCAATCCCAACTGCAGAACTACGGCAATAACCAACCTGTAAACAATGGAACCTATAACCACGGCTGTCAGGCACTTGAGCAAAGTATTGTTCCCAATTAATACTTCACCGATAATTACCGAAGCCAAACCTACAATAATCATTCCTATACCCATACCTACATCTGCAAATCCTTGTTTTTGCGCAATCATGGCCCCGGAAAAGGCAATCAGGGCGTTGCTTAAACTAAGTCCGATAACTTTCATGGTATTGGTGTTCACACCAAGGCTGCGAATCATCTGCTCGTTATCCCCGGTGGCACGCAAGGCCAGTCCCAATTCCGTTTCCAAAAACAGATACAACAAAAAAATTACAACTATCACGGCCGCCAAACCTAAAATCAGCACGCTTAATTGCTTGCTTACCCCCAAATCAACAATATTGGTGAAAATGGTATCCATTCTTAGCAGGGAAATCATGGATTTGCCCATAATCCTCAGATTCACGGAGTACAGGGCAATCATGGAGAGTATTCCCGCCAGCAAAGGTGTAATTTTAAGCTGGGTATGCAAAAAGCCGGTAACTGAGCCTGCTATCGCACCGCATAATATAGCCAGCAGGGTACCCAGCCAGGGATCGTAACCGGTAATGATCATATGAGCAGCCACCGCCGCCCCCAGGGTAAAGCTGCCATCAACGGTCAGATCCGGAAAATCCAGTATGCGAAAGGTCAGGTATACCCCTAAAACCATAACGCCCCACAGCAAGCCTAATTCAAGAGGCCCTACTAAAAATGCCGCCATACTATCCTCCGAATAAAACTTTTATTCTATAACGCGAGAAGCTTTTGCTTTGAAATCTTCTGAAACAGTAACTCCCATTCTTTCAGCAGCCTTTAAATTAATTACTATATTTTTGTCCTTTTGTGATTCCACCGCCATATCCTGAGGTTTTTCACCCTGTAAAACTCTTAAAGCAATTTCTCCGGTTTGTTCGCCCAGCTTGTAGTAATCTATACCAACTGTAGCCAACGCTCCCTCTTCAACTGAATTACTTTCACCGGCGATAACCGGAATTTTATTTTCTTCCGCCACCTGAAGCACAGCGGGTAAAGACGAAATAACCATATTATCTGTGGGCAGGTAAATAGCGTCCACTTTTCCAACCAACGATTGGGCCGCCTGCATCACCTCGTTGCTGGCGGTAACAGTTGCCTCCTGCAAGGCCAGGCCTAATTCAGGCGCCACCTCGCGGGCGATGTTTACCTGCACCTGAGAATTTATTTCACTGGAATTGTAAATAATACCAACATTTTTGGCATCCGGCACTAAATCTTTAACCAGTTCAAGCTGTTTGTCCACCGGATTCATGTCGGTAGTTCCGGTAACATTGGTCTCCGGTTTATCCAGACTGTTTACAAGCTTGGCCTCCACCGGGTCGGTAACGGCCGTAATCAATATGGGTATATCCTTGGTTTCTTGTGCCATGGCCATGGCTGAAGGTGTGGCTATGGCCAGCACCAGATCTTTTTTATCCTGGACAAACTTGCCGGCGATAGATTGCAGGGTAGGCTGATCGCCCTGGGCATTTTGATAATCAACTACAATATTGTTACCTTCCTCATAACCGTTCTTGGCCAGTGTATCCAAAAAACCCTGCCTGGCTGCGTCCAACGCCGGATGCTCAACTATTTGAATAATTCCCAGCTGCACCTGCTTGCTTTCACCCTGACTCTGTTCCGTACTCTCATTGCTTTGCCCGCTTCCGCAGCCCGCAAGGGCTAAAAACATACACAGAATCAACAGGCCGCCCCAAAACTTTTTCAAAAACCGCACCTCCTATAAATTTAAAAATATTTATAGACGGCACAGCACTTTTTATGATGAGTTAATTAAACACCTAATATGGTCAAATATCGTAATTATTGCCAAATCCGTGCCGTTCTGCCGTCCTACTTACTTTATGCTACCTTACTAGCAATAGTATGTCAATTATATTAGGAAACTCCATAACAACACAATTTTAGGTAAAATTTTCGTTACAGCCCCTTTTCGGCAACCACCAGGGTCAAATCCAGTACGCAATTGGAATAACCCCACTCGTTATCATACCAGACACCACTTTAACGGAGTTATTGGGGACATTCCTCCGACCCCAAAGCTATTCCCTAAAGAGGAGGTACAACATTTTCTTGTGACCTGTTACAAAACAGAACAATGTACTAAAATGGACCACCCCGGCTTGAGACCTAGCTGCGAATAAATAAGCGAAAACTTCAGGCAATGGCAGTTCTGTGCCGGAATGAAAGAAGGAGTTTTAATGTCGGGCAAGAATATTGCAAAATATAAATTTCCAAAACGGAAATAGGAAAATTAAACCTATTACAAGGTGGTATATATGATTACAGTTGGGATCGTGGGTGGCGGCAAAGGCGGCGCCTCCATATTGAGAGTGTTTCAGAGTATACAAGATGTCCGGTTGGTGGGAATCGCAGATGTGAATATAAACGCTATGGGTATGCAGTTCGCCAGTGAGATAGGAGTACCTGTTTATACTGATTTCACTGAGTTGCTGAAGCAGCCCGGCCTGGAAGTCATTATCGATGTTACCGGCTCAGAGATAGTCCGGGACAAAATCATCGAAGACAAGCCCAAGGAATGCCTTTTGGTTGAGCCCAAGGTTGCACGATTAATGTGGTTTCTGGCCGAGCAAAAAGACCGGATGTTGAGTGAAATCAACGACCAGGCACAGGAACTGGCCGGCATCGGAAGACAATTAAGTACGGCGGTTGAGCAGGTGCCGGATATTATCAACGAAGTATCGGATTTCATTAAAAGATACGGAGAGACTCTTTATACTTCGGTTACGGAAGTTAAAAAGCATTTAAATGATACCGGTGAAGTATTGGATTTTACGCGCAAGGTGGCGGATCAAACCAAGCTGCTTGGGATTAACGCAGCGATTGAAGCGGCCCGGGCAGGAGAGTTCGGCAGGGGTTTCGGCGTGGTGTCGGAAGAAGTCAGAAAACTGGCGGAGCACAGCGCCACATCCGTGAAGAATATTGCCACCATTATGAAGAACCTGGAGCATTCTGTTGGAAGTATCATTTATAGCATTGAAGAAAACAATAAATTAACGGAAAAACAAGTTTCCGCCGCGCAGCAGGTGGCTTACGCGGTTTCCCAATTAGGCCGGCTGGCAGATGACATGAATGAGTTTTCCAGAAAACTGGCAGCTATGCAGTAACGGGTGAAGAAAACACTTCCGGAGCAAGTTACTAAGGGGAGGCCCCGCGGGGAACCTCCCCTTTAAATCAGTTAGATAAATACCAGGCACAATGACACCACAATGCCGCTAAAAAGGAGTGCCACCATACAATAGCCCATGATGTCCCTGGATCCCAGCCCCGCAATACCCAGGGCGGGCAAGAGCCCAGAATGGCTGAATCATATTCGTCCAGGCGTCGCCCCAGGCCACCGCCATAGCGGTTTTGGCCACCGGCACCCCCAACTGGAGGCTGGCGGGAATCATTACCGGCGCCTGTACCGCCCACTGGCCTCCGCCGGAGGGGACGAAAAGGTGGATAATGCCCCCCGCTCCCTTCACCGCCTCACCCAGAGCATTTAAGAAATTCCTGGGCTTACCGTGGAAAAGGATGGCCAGGAACAGGAAAATAAAGTTGACAATATCCAGATTAAGAGCAAAGCCCTTGGTGGCAAAATACCAGATGATAAACACCAGTCCCATGATACCTGCCAGCAGGGATAGCGCCATGTCTTGGTAATATATCATAATGCTACCTCCCGTTATTGTTCATCCTCATCAGAACCATCCGGGGTAAGTTTCCTTTCCGTTCGTGGAGTTGATTCTACCTTTATATCTTTATATGGAACTTCTGAAATTAATTGTTGAGGAATTGCCCTTGTTATTGCTTTGAACTTATGCCCGTCGGGGGTGTGCCCTTGAAGCATGTAATGCGGAATAACATATTTTTGATTATATCCTAAAGATCTGTTGAGATATATTAACTCTATATTTTCTATCTCACCAGTTGCTTCGGGAACATTTTCCAGGTAGACAGTGGCGTTACCCTTGGTTATTTGCTCCATTGCCTGTTGGGGTGAAATTAAAGGATAATCCTCAAACTCTTCTATATCGCGCCAAACAGAGGCGGCTCCAATAATTTTGCCATTATCACCAAAGTAAACAGACATTTTGGGACCAACGCCAGTCCACGGGATTTCATTTAAGTCTCTAGTAAAAACGGCTTCAACAAGGCATACCTGCTCGGGTTGGTTTGTTTTTCCGATAGTATGACGAAGGGTTTTTCTATAATACGCTCCTTCTTTCATCAACCCTTTTTCTTTAAGGAACTTCTCGGCAATATCTTTATATTCTTCATCAGTAAGAAGGTTGTTTATAGGCTTGATAGCATCAGCGAGTTCTTTAGTATAATAATTAAAAGAGCCTGTTTTTTTATCTAAAGTAAAACTTGTTGTTCCATAAACAGCATCAATTACTGCATATTTTCCATCATTTTCTTTAATATCACCGTTTATACCCAAATTAGACGTATACTTTTTCATATCATCTTTAGATAATTTTGCATCCTTTACTATATACACCTTCATTTCAGAAGGCGTTTGGGGAATGGAGCAATTTATATTTAGCTCTTTGAAACAACCGTTTGAGCCTGTTTTAGGTAAAGGATTCATTTCTAGCTTACCTAAGTTATCTTCAGTATTATTTGCAATGGAAAATGATGTAATTGCGAACACTAGGACAAGACATGTAATTAAAGCGACAAACAGTGTTTTTTTAGTCTTAAGCATTATCAAAACTCCTCTCAGTATATTTTTAATCCCAATTCAGCTTGTAATAATCTCCTGGATTATCTGAGTAAGGGTCTGGGTCAGAAGCAACATCTCCATAACCCCCAAATATAATCATCCGCACGACTATCGCATACCGTATTGCATCTCGTTTTCATCATATCCTTCTTCAGTTGATAAGCCAGTACCTCCCCAAAATTCTCTCGTTCCGGCTGAAGAGACCAAGGGACCAATTATCGCCAGGTAAAATGCTGCCGGGTCGTGAAATTCCAAGACGTACAACCAGGGAATGAACTCTGGCTATACATTTGACAATATTAGAATAGCCGGATCAAGTACACCCGGAACAATGCTCCGGCGGATAATCCCATGGGAGAACTCACAATCGCGCGGCCACCTCCCCGGAAAGCCGGTCTCCTTGGATAGGTTGCCCGAAGATTGGCAATCACCTGGCGCACATGCTACTCCTCACCTATGTTAGCGAGCAGCTTGATATAGTAGCAGACCTTCTGGTACCCGCTGCTCCTGTTATTTAACCTTTGTGCTTGATTGAGGATATGCAGAATGAAGATATGATAGACTTCGTGCCGAACCGGTGGACTCGGAGGTACGAGTTTATGTTCATATAAAAACATAGACCAGTTCAACCGGGTTATACTTATACCAGTTGATTTGGCCTATGTTTTTTAGGTAAATTTAATAAGCTCAAAATAATTCTCCGTTTATTGCATTAACATATACTTCAGTAGTTCCATCAATTTTAAATTCCCAGGCAGGAATCCATTTATTATGAGATTTAACAATAAGAGGAGTATGATAAACTAGTCGCCCTCCTGACAATGTATATATAGTATTACTATTAAGTCTACAAACATTCCCATAAATATTATCTAAAAAAATGTCAATGGCTTTCTCGAAAGATATAGGCTGATGCTCTTCTGTATTATCAACATTTATCGGTTCGCGCCAACCATAGAAATATTCCCTCACACCTTGACTATCAAGGACTACTTCAATTTTTTCCACCCCGGTAACTGGCAATCCATTTATAGGTTTATGCTTGAGAGTAACCACATATAATGGACTAATCCCTTGAGTGCTCGACACTCTGGTTTCGTACTGATCGGGAAGGCCGCCATGATTTTTAATATAGTCGACGGCTTTGTTTAAAGCCTCTTCCTTGGAATATGTTATAGGTGGTTCGGATTCTTCGTCTGGAAGTACGTTTGGTTTTAAACTATACCTTAAAGCCCCACTAGGATAAACCCTAAGCTTAGCTTTGTCATCTTCTATCGATTCATACCTGTTATTTTGGTAATGTACATCGCCAGGTGGGGTTTGAGAAAAAAACATGTTTATAAGTTGTTGTGTATCGATTTTTTTTTCCTCCACATTAACAGGAGTTACTACTTCCGGTATATCATCGGGCTTAGTTGCAATTATTTTAAATTTTAATTTGCCCGACTTGTCTATTGTTATATCATCACTTTGTTCTTGACTGGAACAGCCAGAAATACTTATAGCAAATAATATTAAAGAGAGATAAACAAGCAATCTCCTCATAACCCACACCCGGCCTTTCGTTAATTAATCAATCAATAATCTTACCGGTAAAAGCATCAACGTAAATTTTATATCCTCTGTCGAATTCAATTTCCCAGGCGGGATACAGTGTTGTCTGTTTTTTATTACGATACTGGCTATAGTACACTAATTGCATATTAGTTATATCTACACTTTGATCCAGTTTAACATACTTGTGAACATTTTTCTCAATTTCCTCTAAAATGGTTTCAGGTGGTACAATTGATTGAGATTTTTTTGCTAAACCAATAGGTTCGCTCCAATGTTTAAAAAATGAATCTACTCCATTATTATTTATAGATACCCTTATATAATCTCCTTGTCCCCGTATAGGTAAGTCATAGTCATGCCTGAATACAATACCGTATTCTACTATTCGCTCATTTTCTTGGCCGCCGTCAAAGTTTAGTTCCACCTCTTTTTCTACAAATATTTCTGGTTCTGCCAAGGCATCTGATGGCATTCCTCCAATACTTGAAATAAACTCCCTAGCCTGAGCAATTGCTTCTTCTTTATCAAATGATATTTCCTCATCATCGTAAACTTGGCTACTAACTGATTCATTATCATTACAATTTTCACTAATTGACCCATCATCACCAGCTTCACTAATTTGCTCATCATCAGGATCTTTACTAAGTTCTCCATAAACAGCTTCACTAACTGTGTGATAACGTATCGCGCCGGAATCGTATATTTCAAAGAGCTTTGAACCATCACGGTAAGATCTGGCACCATCGTGTCTAATTTTAAAATCTGCTTTGGCTACATTCATTTTTGCATAATCTTTAGCCAATTGATTATCAGGCAATTTCTCATTTTTAACAAGCAAGGGCTTTAATTCCTCTGGGTACTCGGGTATAGCTGTTTTGACGTTTATTTCGGAATATTGGTTTTTTAATACTTTACTGCTAGTTTGGACAGAAGCAGGATAAACATTATTAAATCCTCCATACCATCGATAATTAATATTTACCTCATCATTTTTATCGGTATCGGGTTCTACATCCCCAAAGCCCCATAAACAATCCCACTTATTAGCAGTATGATAAACACCAGCCCATTCGTACCATTCATTATCAATATTGGCATTCTCCCATGATTTGTAAATAGATTCACCGTCTTGCAAATCAAGCACAAAATCAAGCATAACATCATAATCTTTGCTTCCAGACGGTGCTGTATTAGGATAGCCCCAAATAGAATGCATCCGAGCTTCTCCACACATTGCTAATGCCCAATCCTTATAATTACCATAATCATAACTTAATTGACTGCAAGCAGCTAAAACAGCCCACTCAAGATCTTCAACACTATTCCCATCTTCTTCATCATTCCCCCAACGTGTGTTAGTTTCATAAAGATATCTTTCCCACTCGTCATCGTAAACTATAAAATTATTTTCATTACCGTCATCATGTTCAGCATCATCTTCAAGTACATATAAAGGTTCATCATAATCAAAACCCCAGAAGTTATTTTCGTATATCGGTATTCTACACGGGTCTTTCCAGCCATGGCCTGAGATGTACACAAAATCATTGAAGTCTGCTTCATAAAGATCAGATGCTGTAATATCATCAACATGTGATGTCATATAATCAACGTCCCACCCCCAATAAATATCGAAGTAGTGGTTAACTAATTCGGCATCCTGATCATCATGTTCACCCGTATAATATACCCCAGCTTCATAAGCAGAGGCAAATGAAGCATTTCCGAATAGAGCGCTAGTAAAAAATACAAATGTCAATAAAAAAGTTAAGTATTTATTACGGAACAAAAAACACCCCCCCCTTTTAAATAAAATTTAGTATGTCAGCCTATGTTTTACATATTTTACATTATCCTGTGTCTTAAATAATTCATTGTTTGAAAAGTTGCTTATTGCTAGCATCTGTAATCCTATAAACAGGATATACTCAGAGTAGCTAATTAACTGATATTTTTTTCATATTCACCTCCCACATTTTTTTAACCATCATCAGCACCTCCTTTGTCATTTTTTATTTAAATATTATTTTTAAAAAATATTTAAATATTCTATTCCATTAACAGAAATAAATAGTTGAAATTAAAGAAGGCTAAGATATACTTCTCCGTATATCTTAGCCTCCGTTTAGCGGTCAGCTAAAAGTCTCTCTTTTTTTCTAAAATATCGCACCCGACTATCTTACCTTTTTGAAAAACCAGGCTGATAATGCCGTATTTTTCGTTGTTTAGAAAGTTGACTATTGTTTTTAAGTATTCTGCAGGTATGATGCCTTCAGCGTCGGGATTATCGTTATTTGTATCCGTCATATCCACCTCCCGCATTCTTCCGAGGTTGTCCGATTAAAGCGGGATTTTTTTATGAATATAACTTTCGGCAACCTGATCAATCTTGGTTATAAAACTTTAGGCAGATGGTTTTTTTTCCTTACCTTTCGGCAGGTTTCCCTTTTTCTCGTGACGATTATAACATATGTCAATAAAAAATGATATAAGTATTTCCTTATTTTAGGTAAAAACAATGTCTTATTTTGGTTTTTTTTGTAGTATCGTCCTGTATTATAATCATCCATAAACCTATATGTCCTTAATTACAGCCACTTCCTCGCATTTGGGGAAGTCGTGGCAGTTGATGCATTCCTTACAGACCTTCTGGGGCATGTTTTCCTTAGGTACAATGGTAAAGCCGCACTTTCCAGGGCGTGCTATGGCCTGGTTACTAGTTTTGAGATACTTTTGCATTTGCAGCGCCGCCCAAGTCAGCTGCCCAGCCGGACTCCGGCTCAGCAAAAGGGCCTGAGAGCAGAATAGGAGCAGACCGGTAAGGCCAAGGATGGGCTGTATATTGGGGGAAAAGAATATCCGTTGGGCTCCCTGGCTAATTTGCCGGTAAATGTCCTCCAGAGTCTCGTTGGCCCAAGTGTAGCCAACCACTTCCCCACCGCGCACCATGGGGTGCACACAATTCATTATTTCCCCCCGCACCATGGAGCCCTCGCCCACAATTTCCCTCCCCTGCTGCATGGACTTGCGGCCAATGTGGTCTTCATCAATGGCAACCCCCCCCCTTTCACGCTTTTGTTATCAATACTTCCCCGCCACGGAAACTCTCCTTCCCCATTGCCTCCTTTTGCTTCCTTACTTATTCTACTTTGGAGTGGTAAAAAATTAAAAAGTGCGCAAAATACCCAGTGAACACAAGTGCAACGCATCCGCAGGCGCATCCAAGATTAACCCCGCGCCCCGGGTATGAGTTGGCGCATTATGGCATCCCAATTATACAGATGGAAAGGGGAATCCAAGATGACGAACCTGCGCATCCCGTCATCCACCTACCGTCTCCAGTTTAACAGTGAATTCAGCCTGCATGAGGCCCGGGACCTGGTGCCGTATCTGCACGATCTGGGCGTGACCGACCTTTATGCCTCGCCTCTGCTGCAGGCCAGACAGGGAAGCGGCTACGGATACGATGTGGTGGACCCCACCCGGCTGAACCGGGAGCTGGGCGGGGAGGAAGCCTTCGCCGGGCTGACCGAAGCCCTGCGGCAGCGGGATATGGGACTACTGCTGGACATCGTGCCCAACCATATGGCTGCAAGTGCCGAAAACCGTTGGTGGGCGGATGTGCTCCGGCATGGGCCTGATTCCCCCTATGCCGGCTATTTTGATATCGACTGGCAGCCGGGCCGGCCGGGTCTGGCCGGCAAGGTGCTGCTCCCCATAATTGCTTCACCTTACGGCGAAGCGCTGGAAAACGGGGAACTCGTCCTGGCGCTGGCGGAAGATGGTTTCCGGGTGCATTACCGCGGGAATCCGGTGCCTGTCAGACCCGACTCCTACCGCGACATCCTGGGCCTTGGGCCTGCAGGAACCGGCGGGCAGCCTGATCCGGACCCCGTACCGCAACAGCTTGAAGAACTGCTGGCTGCCCTGGACAAACTGCCGCCCCGCCATGACACCGGTTACCCGGCGGCATTCCGGGAGATTACGGGCCGGCTGTGGCAGCTTTACCAAACCAATTCTGCAACAAGGCTTTTAATTGATAAATCCTTACAGGCAATTAACGGAATAAAGGGGGAACCGGGCAGCTTTACTCGCCTGGACAAGCTGCTGGCCGGGCAGCATTACCTGCTGGCCTTCTGGCGGCCGGCGAACCGGGAGATCAATTATCGGCGGTTCTTCAGCATCAGCGAGCTGGTGTCGGTGCATGCAGAGGATCAGCATGTCTTTGAGGCAACTCATGATCTGGTGCTGCGTCTGTGCAAAGCCGGCCTGGTGACCGGACTGCGCATTGACCACATCGACGGCCTGTACGACCCGGAGGCATACCTGGGCCGGCTCCAGGAACGCCTGACCGAAACGGGAGAGCACCCCGGTTTTTACGTGGTCGCGGAAAAAATACTGGGGCATAAGAAAAGGGGACATACTTCAGATTTGGGGTCAGAACTTGGGGGTCGAGGAATGTCCCCAACTAATGAAGCACTTCCCGTAAGCTGGCCGGTATACGGCACCAGCGGGTACGACTTCCTCAACCTGGTTAACGGGCTGTTTGTGCATGGTGCAGGTCTCACCGAATTGGGCAGCATCTACCGCCGCCACGGTGCTCCGGAGGACAGTTTTCAAAAGATGGTTTACCAACTGAAAAAGCGGGCCATAGCAAGGCTGTTCAACAGCGAAACGCGTACTCTGGCTGAACAGCTGGGCCGCCTGGCGGAACAGGACCGGCACGGACGGGACCTCGCCCTGGACCAGTTGGAGGAAGCCGTGGTGGAAGTAATAGCCTGTTTCCCCGTCTACCGGACCTACCTACGGGACTTGACGCTGACGGACCGGGATCGTGAGTACATAGAAAAAGCCGTCGCCCTGGTTCACCGGCGGAACCCCGGCGCAGAGCGGGCCTGCGAATTTCTGCGCCGGGTGCTGCTGCTGGAATTCACGCCCGACCAAACTCAGGACCAGCAACAGGACTGGCTGCATTTTGTGATGCGCTGGCAGCAGTTTACCGGCCCGGTTATGGCCAAAGGGGTGGAGGACAGCGCCATGTACGTCTATAACCGGCTGGTTTCCCTGAATGAAGTGGGGGGCAAGCCCGACGCCCCGCCGGTATCCGTGGCGGCATTCCACCGCCGCAACCGGGCCGGCCTGCAGCGCCTGCCCCATTCCATGAACGCCACCTCCACCCACGACACCAAACGCAGCGAGGATGTGCGGGCGCGTATCAACGTGCTGTCGGAAATCCCCACCCTGTGGGCCGGGCGCCTGGAACAATGGCGCCAATGGAACAACAGGCACAAATCGGTGTGGAACAGCCGGCCGGTACCCGGCGGCAACATGGAGCAGCTTATTTACCAAACCCTGGTGGGCGCCTGGCCCCTCCGGGAAAATGAAGTCCCCGGTTTTAAAAAGCGACTGGCGGATTATCTGGTCAAAGCGGCCAGGGAAGCCGGGAGGTACACTAACTGGCAGCAGCCGGACGAGGACTACGAAAAAGCGTTGGTGCAGTTCGCCATGTCCATCCTGGACCCCGGCGGAGACAATCCGTTCCGGCAGGATTTTATCCGGTTCCAGGCGACCACTGCCTATTACGGCGCCCTGGGCTCGCTGGCCCAGGTGCTGCTTAAGATAACTTCCCCCGGAGTGCCCGACTTTTACCGGGGCACCGAGCTGTGGGACTTCAGCCTGGTGGACCCCGACAACCGGCGCCCGGTGGACTTTAGTGCCCGGGCGGCTATGCTGGCCCAACTCCGGGAGCGGGAAGCCGGCGGCAGAGCAGCCCTGACCGCCCTGGCCCGGGAACTGCTGGAATCCTGGCGAGAGGGGCGGGTCAAGCTGTTCCTGACTTACCGGGCCCTGCATTATCGCAGAAACCACCCCGGGCTATTTACCGGTGGTGAGTACATCCCGGTGGAGGCAGCCGGTCCCGGGGCCGGACACATCTGCGCCTTCGCCAGGCGCACCGGTGAAAGCTGGGCCCTGGTGGTGGTACCCAGACTGCTGGCGTTGTTCCGAACGGGCAACGGCGGCCGGGGTGGTACAGGCAAGCCGGCGGGCGCACCGCCCCCCCTGGACCCGCCGCTGGGAGAGCAAGTTTGGGGAGGCCACTTGCTTCTGCTGCCTGACGAAGCTCCCGGCATGTGGCGGAACATCCTGACCGGGGAAAACCTGACCGCCGAGCCCGCCGGCCCGGAAGCGGACGCACCGCCGGGCAGCAAGGTGCTGCCGCTGGCGGCGGTATGGCAAAGTTTCCCGGTTGCACTGCTGGCCGGAGCCTAGCACTACGGAGCTACCTCTGATTATTGTTCGCCTTCGTCAGAACCTTCCGGGGTAGGTTTCCTTTCCGTTCGTGGAGTTGATTCTATCTGTTTATCTTTATATGGAACTTCTGAAACTAATTGTTGGAATAATTACAAAAATAACCCTGGCGTTCATTATACCGGGGTTATTCTTGTTCATTACTTATGTTTTCTAGTTTTTAGCCGGTGGAATTATAAATCAGTCTAATATTTAATACTATTGAAGAATGAGCATTCAAAGAAACTAATTATAATTAAACACTTTCTTTTAAACTGGTAGTTGCCTTAAGGTCATTATTCGCATATTTCCTGTTCCAACCAGTTATCGCCGAGAATAACAAAACCCCAAGCAGCATCCATGAATATGGATTATAAAACGCTGAAGTTATAGAAGGAGCAAATATACCATATGCATCCGCCGCTGTAGTTAAAGTGGTATACCAAACTACCACAGCAATATGCCAGGGCATTGTAAAGAACAAACTGCACACGGCACAATCCATAAGGTTTGCCCTTCTAGCCGAAGCAAGGTTAAATTTTTCACCCAGCGGCTTAACAATTGAGGGGCCAACCAATAGTTCCGCAGGAGCATTTGCCGCAATGGGGATGGAAAATAAGATAGTAATTCCTATAATTGTTAATTCTGCTTGTCTTACTGTTCTAGCTATCGTTTTTTGTGCCCAATTTAAAACCCTATTCATAACGCCGCTTTCAACAAGCACTTGCGTAACCGCAAGAACCAGTAGGGCAAAAATTATAGCTCCTACCACTCCTGATATACCGTCTTGAATTAACCCGGTGGACTGACCGCTTTCGGTAGGAATGTGAAATATTTTCTGTAACGTTAAATGTCCGTTAATCAATCCAAGTATAACAGCTGCCAAGTTACCGTACACTAATGATTCAATTATGTGCTTGCCAAGTAAAGCGCTGATAACAACAACAGCAAAACTTATTAACATCAATAACCCCGCAGCATCCATTTGAGCCTGTATTTCCGGCAGCGATTTGGTCTCTCCACCGCCTCCGGCAATTAAAAGAACAACTACCGTAAGGAAAGCGGCTGTAATTGAAAGCGGGAAACGGCTTCTAACGACATCCCTCATTTCAGCACCTTGTGTATATGCAGAAACAATAGTGGTATCAGAAATTGGAGCCAAGTTATCCCCGAATGCTGCGCCGGATAAAATAGCCAACCCCAACATGGTAGGATCAGCCCCTAAAAACACCCCTGCGGGATATAGCACCGGTACAAGGGATATTACCGTACCTGTACTTGTTCCCGTACCCAAGGCAAAAAGCATGGCTGACAAAAACGATATTACAGTAAATATCACGCCTTGCGTGCCGGCTTCTATGCCAAACCATAATAATCCGTCAACAAGCCCGCCCGCTACCATTAATTTACCGAAAACGCCCGCTAAAATCCAGCACGCAATAATAACAGAACCATTCTTATCACCTAATCCACGAATGATACATTTTGAATACTCACTTTTATTTTTTGCCATAAACAGACCAACGACAATGGCCAACCAGCCCGCAGCCCAAAAAGGCATTGTTCCGCCCCTACCCGCTACCGAGAGCCAAATTAAAATACCTACAAGTATAATGAGCGGTAGTAAACCACCAAGAAAGCCTCCAAACATTTCTACAACAGGTTTTTGTGGAATATTTAGATTTTTGTTATCCACAACAGCAATCTCCCCCTTGGCTAAATTAGTCAAAAGTGGTAAAATACCTTAGATAATTTAAATTGTTTTGCACCTCTGGATTCAGCCCATAGGTGTATTTTTTTATCTTTGGACAACTAATCAAGAATATGCGGGATGTATGCATAAAGGGCCGGCGAACCGCCTGTATGCACAAAAAGAATATTATCCTCTTTCTTAAAGCGACCTTTGCGAACAAGGTCTATCAAACCCGCCATCGCTTTACCCGAATATACCGGATCAAGAGGAATTCCTTCCGTTCGCGCCAACAATCTAACTGCTTCGGCCATTTCCGGAGTTGGAATCGAATAACCAGGTCCAACATACCCATCAAAGCAGACAATTTCTTCTCGTGGAACTTCACCTTTAATTCCAACATGTCTTGCCACTCTTTTTACAAGATCGTAAACAATCTCTTCCTGAACATCTTTTTTGCGGCTGACATTTATACCCAGTACCGGGATATTACTGTTCTCTCCATAAAACCCTGTAACCAAACCGGCTTGCGTTCCGGCGCTGCCACTTGGACAGATAACATATTGAAAATCAATTCCTTTATCAAAGGTTTGGGATAAAATTTCTTGAGCGCACGCGACGTATCCGGTAGAACCAATTTCATTGGAACCACCGCCGGGAATAATATAGCCCTTTCTGCCCTCAGCAGTTAACTCGTCAGCTACTTTTTGCATTTCAGCCATCATGTTGGAACCCCCCGGGGCAACATATGTCTTTTCCACTCCAAGCAAGCGAAAAAGGAAGTTGTTGCCGCTCGCATCAGGGTTATAACTGCCTTTAACCCGTTCTTCCAGAACAAGCCTGCATTTTAAACCTTCTTTTACAGCTGCAGACAGGGTCAACCGGCAATGGTTTGACTGCACAGCCCCACAGGTTATAAGTGTATCCGCTCCCTTTGCTAAAGCGTCAGCAACGAGGAATTCAAGTTTTCTTGCCTTGTTGCCACCCGAGGTTAAACCTAAAAGGTCATCTCTTTTTACATAAATTTGGGGACCGCCGAGTTGTTTTGTAAAGTTCGGTAAAAACTCAATTGGAGTTTGTCCTTCAGTATAGCGTCTACGAGGAAATTTTGCTAAATTCACGTGTTATACCCCTTTTCTTAATACTTTTTTACAACGAACAAAACCGCCTTACCACGTACTCTCATTGAACACCGTGGTCCAAATAAGCTATTGCTTCAATTTCCACCTCCGCATCTTTTGGTAATTTTGCAACCTCCACTGTAGATCTAGCTGGAAATTGGGTTGAAAAATACGTTTGGTAAACTTCATTAAACTCGTTGAACTTACTAATATCTTTAATAAAAACCGTGGTTTTGAGCACCTTTTCCAAGCTGCTACCGGCACTTTCCAAAACATTTTTAAGATTTTTAAGCACCTGATGCGTTTGCGCTTTTAAATCACCAACCGTAATCTCACCATTAACCGGACTTGCGGGTAACTGGCCCGAAATAAATAAAAATGGACCCAAACTGTTTGCATGTGAATAAGGACCTATTGCTTTTGGCGCCAATTCAGAATTAATGCATTTTTTCATAGTAATCTCCTTCTTTAGATATAAGATTATATATTCTTCCTATTGGAACGATCCTGATCTATATAGTTATAAATCGTATACCTGGAAACGCCCAATACAGATGCTACCTTATCTACCGCACCTTTAATTAAAAAAACACCTTTAAGATCCAAAGCACTGACAATTTTTATCTTATCTTCCCTTTGCATTGACAAAACTGGTAATCCAATGGATTTTATTTCCTGTTCAATTAAAGTATCCAATATTTCCGTAACGTCTGAAACAAATAATTCATTATTTTCACATAGTGCATCCTGGTTATTAAAAGATATGAATTGTTCCATGAGCATGTTAAAGTTCAAAAATAAGGTAATATCGATATTAATACATAGAGCGCCAATAATCACATTCTTATTCCGTATATAAATAGTCGACGACTTCATAATAATGCCGTCTTTAGTAACAGTCTTATACCCGATTAAATCAGGACAACGATTGCCATACTTTCTTAAATTTTCAAGAACAATATTTGTTACCGGAGCTCCAACGGAACGGCGAGTGATATCACCGGCAATATGTAGTATTGAAGCCTCCGGTTTACGCAAATCGTGAATCACTACTTCGCAAAATTTTCCAAATGATTCAGCGATACTATCCGCTATTGGAAACAAAGTCTTTAATATTTCATCATTTAATTTTTCATTGTGATTATTAACCAAACTGTTATCTGACATTCTTTAACAATTTACCCCCCTTGTGTCATTAAATTCAACACCTTAAAACAAATTCCTCCTTTCTCTTAAAATTTTTTAATAATAATACAAAAAATTTTAAGAGAAAGGAGGAATTATGAGAAAAGGAATTACCGGTACCGCGCGGCTACGAATGTCTTCTGCCGGAAATTGATGAAAAACGCGCGCTTAATCAGCTACAATTAAGCGCGCGTTACAGCATAAAATCGTAAAGCTATATTTTCGCTTTGATCAGTTCAATAATTTGTGCCGGGCTGTCAACAAGATAATCAGGATTGGCTTTTTCCAGCAATTCCTTGGAATCATAGCCCCATGAAACAGCAATTATCCGGACACTGCTCTTTTTACAGGCGATGATATCCCTAATTTCATCACCAATGTAAATGACTTCTCGGCTATTTAAATTGTATTTTCTCATCAGGTGTGCTATGGCCCTGTCTTTATTAAAAAAACTACCCGACGAATAAACGTTGTCAAAGACATTGATCTCACTATTTTTTAAGAATTCATTTATGTTTTCAATAGAATTTGAAGACACTATACTGATTTTTAAACCGGCCTTTTTAAGTTCCCCCAGTACAGTCTTTAACCCCTCATATATCCGCAAAGAAATAATTGATTTACCATACAGTTGATTTAATTCAAATAAAATAAACGGAATTTTGAAAATAGGAAGATTTATTTTTTTGCATCTGCCTATTAATGATAATGTGCGCAGGTCTTCTAATTCCTCTTCTTTGATGGATTGAAAATTATATTTTTTAGCTAATTTATTAATTGCTTCAATGGCCAGGTATCTTGAATCAACAATAGTTCCGTCAAAATCAAAAATAACATGTTTAATTATTTTATCACCTTCTTTACTATAAGTGGTTTATGGATGAGCGGTATCAAATAATATTATATTATGCCCCAAAATGAAATTACGTTCGGTTTAGCCGGCAAATTCACAAATTTTTGCCAAAAATCATATCATATGGCTATAGAAGCTAAAAGACTTGGCTCTAACTAACAATAATTTAGTGATGGGGCAAAAAAAATGAAAAACCAATTTAACCTCCTTAATGAAGATAATAAAACTATATCATATGAGCATGAAGAGCAGAAATTACAAAAAATGCTTAACCAACAAACGCTGCCCAAACATATTGCCATTATCATGGACGGAAATGGCCGCTGGGCGATTAATAAGGGCTTGCCCCGTTTTTTTGGCCACCATGCAGGAGTTAAATCTCTTAAAGAAATTATAAACGCTTGTTGCGATTTAGAAATCAAGGTATTGACGGCATTTTGTTTTTCCACGGAAAATTGGAAAAGGCCCCAGGAGGAAATTGACAACATTATGCAGCTCTTAGTTGAATATTTGACCAACGAATTAATAAATCTATGTGCAAAAGGCGTGCGGATTAACCCTATCGGTGTTTTGCAGGAGTTGCCCCAACCGGTCCGTGAGGTCTTGGACAGAGCTGTCCGGCATAGCCGGGATAATGACCGGCTTATTTTAAACCTGGCCTTAAATTACGGGGGACGCTTAGAACTAATTAAGGCTATCCGCGGCATCAGCTCGGCCGTGGAAAAAGGAACATTAAAAGCAGACCAAATTGATGCCACAACAGTTGAAGAATATTTATTTACAGCGGGTCAGCCGGAGCCGGATTTATTAATCAGGACCTCGGGTGATTCGAGAATAAGTAATTTTATGCTTTGGCAGATCGCTTATTCAGAAATTTGGTTTACTGATATCTTATGGCCGGACTTCAGACGCATGCATTTACTGCGCGCCTTAGTTGATTACCAGGAGCGGGACCGGCGTTACGGTGGGGTAAAGGATGGTAAAATGTAGGAGTCAGGAGTCAGGAGTCAGGAGTCAGGAGTCAGGAGTCAGGAGTCAGGAGTCAGGAGTCAGGAGTCAGGAGTCAGGAGTCAGATTAATTTTCGGATATTCTTCAAAAATTTAAAACCAAAAAGGAATGCCCCAAATTACTATTCTGACTCCTGACTCCTCTATTTGCACGATTTAAGTTCCTGCAGCATCATTCCAAGAAATTGCTCAACTTTTTCCTGTGGCGTGCCGGGTTTGTAATAACTGACGGTCAAGGTCAACCGGTTATTGTAGGCACAAACCCCCAACATAAATCCGGGGGCGTAAATGGCAGGACTGACCTGATAAGCATCGACAACAGGTATTTTACCGAACCAAATGGTTGACGGGCTGATATTCCCGACATTGGACAGTATTGGTGAACTCTTGCCGGTTTGCATCATCCATTTTTTTATGCCGGTTACGACATTTAGAGATTGTGCGTAGCCAAGCAGCGATAACAATCCAAAAACGGCAGCCACGTGCATACCGGGCTGTTTTCTTTTTATTTCTGCCATTATGGCAGAAACCCTGGCCAGGGTTTTTTCAAAAGGCTCTCCAATCACCCTGGGAATCCTGGCAGCCACCGCGCTGGATAAATTATTGACGGCAGTGGCCTGAACCTTTTGTAAATAACGGCGCAAATCCACCGTGATTAAAATCTCCCTCGGTTTTCCAGGTGGTGAATTGGTTAATTCAAACAAGGCCCTGTAAAAAGCTGTCAGCAGCAAATCGTTCATAGATGCCCCTCTTTTTTGGGCATAGGCAGAGAGTTCCTCAACATTTTTGCCGGACAGCCTGCGGATGGCAATTTGCAGTTCCTCTGGTTCACCGGGGCAAAAAGAAAAGGACCAGGTGGGTTGCAGTGTACCCATCCCGGGTACCCAGGCTTTTATTAAATTAATTACTCCCCAATTTTGAAGAAGCGCGTTTTGATCATACCTTTTTCCTCCGTTTGCTTCCAGTACATTTTTTTCATAATGATCAAGCTGAGTGTAAATTTTAGCCAGAATTTGCTGATAGGCCTTGAGGCCGCCGCCATCGCAGCAAGCATGGCTTATTTTGACACACAGCGTATCATTTTCCCTGGAGCGAATTAATCTTATCTTAATTTGCCGCTCATTTTTGTTCAACGGAGTCGTTAAAAACCGGTAAACTGCTTTTTGCTTATCCACTGTTTTTTCCAGTGCCAGCCATTCCACACTGTCCGGATCACCAAACCGCTGCCAGTAAGAACGGTTTATTTTTTCTATAAAACGGCTGCCCAGTATTGGTTCGGCATCAATTGAAAGCCTCACCGCCCTTGCCAGCCTTTTTTCATTTAATCTCCCTTTTAACTCCAAAACCGCCTGGTTTTGCAGGTTTAAAAGTCTATTGCCGGCCGCATAAATAAGCCGGTCCTGCACATTGGCCGCCAGTATAACCGGACTACCCTTATGGGCCATGTCTAATCACTCCCCTTTAAGCGCCGGGATACAATGTTTAAATTATTGTATGCGGCGGGGAAAGATACTGACTCCTGTATAGTTACCTAAACTTTGCATAAAGTAACCGATGAAGCAAAAAATAACTCATATCTTGATTTTTTAGGAGGCTTAAAGTTTATGCGCCATAAGGCAAGGATTCATTATGACAACCAGAACGGCTTTTTAGACCCGGTTATGTGGGTATGGGTAAGCGACGGGGCAACTTTGGAAAGAGAAGTTGAACCCGGCGGCAAAGATGATTTCGGTGTTTACTACGACCTATCCTTTAACCGCAGCGGCTTCAATTTTATTTTTAAGGACGGCAAAGGGGAAGATGTCCCCTGGGAAGATCAAAAATTCAACAGATCTTATCACCTGCACCTGGGAAATGAAATCTGGTCTATGGCGGACAGACATAATATCTATAATGTCCTGCCGGCCCGCCCCAAAGGCAATATTAAGGACTATTACCGGCAAATCAGCCATCTTGTGCCCCAAGAAAATTTTTATTTTCCCACCACCGATGTTTCCGGCCTGGGTATTCCGTCTATGCTGGGCGCCAACCTTTTAACCGACGGCTCCGTCTTATTCGGCTTTTTTCATCCTTATGCGGCCAGAGTATATCTTGCGGGCAGTTTCAACGACTGGCAGTCCCCCGGGCATCCCTCACCCCGGGAAGATCTGTTTATCCCCATGGAACTGCATCAGGGCTATTATTACCAGCCCAATATCTGGCTGGTCAGGATCACACCGGATACAAGCCAACCCATAGAATATAAGTTTTACCTTCAGGGCGGCGCGGTGGAAAACGAGCGCTATGTGGTGGACCCCTACACCAGGCTTTACAGCGATGATTATAAAAACCGCAACGCCGTTATCGTCGACCCCACAGCATTTAAGTGGAGCGACCGGGATTGGCAAACTCCCGATGTCAAAGATCTGATACTCTACGAACTAAACATTTATGGTTTTACCGACAATGACCCCGAAATCCCCGACCACATTCAGGGCACCTTTAAAGGAGTGACCCATAGAATTAAAAAAGGCTACTTTAATAAATTGGGTGTAACCGCTCTGGCGCTGATGCCCACGGCAGAGGTGCCAATAAAGAAGGGACTGGGCTATGAACCCTGCACCTTTATGGCCGTGGAAAAAGACTTTGGAACGCCTGACGACTTCAGGGAAATGGTCGATGAAGCCCACAAACACGGGCTAGCCGTGCTGATGGATCAAGTATTCAACCACACCTCAAATATTTTCAACCCCCTGTGGGATCTCATCGACGACGGGTCCGGTGACGGAGGTTTCTTTTTTGCCGGCAAAACCATGTGGGGCAACAAGGTAGCCACGGGCAAAGACGAAGTTGATAATATGCTGATCGACTCCTGCAAACTGTTTATCAGGGAGTATCATATTGACGGGTTTCGCTTTGACGCCACCCACAGTTATTTTTTGAACCATAAGCTTTTGCACCGCCTGGCCCATGAACTGAAAGACAAGGGCTTCAAGCCCGACGTGATCCTTATTGCCGAAAATTTGCCCAACGAACAGGACCTGAACCTGGAGGGATATAACGGTTTTGCCCAGTGGTCCAATATATTTCACGACAAAGTAAAGGCCCTGCTGCGCGAGGGGACCTTTGAAGGGGCGGACAACAGCACCAGGAACATGGAAACCATGATTTATTTCAGCAAAGACAGCTTTGCCGCCCATACCAACAATGTGGTGAACTTTTGTGAAAGCCACGACGAAAACAGCGTGCAGTTTGAGGTGGCTACCGGCGGCCAACATTTGCAGGACCCCAAAATCAAGGACAGAAAAGCCCGCCTCGGGTTAATGACCACCATGCTGTCCCTGGGGCAGCCAATGATTTATATGGGGCAGGAATATGGCATTGAAAGGGAAAGGAACCGGATCAATGTCAACTGGGCCAAGTATTCCGGGCAAACCAGCGATTTTTATTGGTGGGCCAGGGGACTGATCAATTTGCGCAAAAGGTACGATGCGCTCAGGCTCAGCGGCTACAACCCGGCCGACGAAGGAAAATTTAGCTGGCTCCTGGGACCCTGGATGAGCGAAATTAAGGGCGGGCGGCAACGAGTTGTCGGTTGGAAGATAAACAGCGGCCGGCCTTCGGAACAACTGCTGGTGATGTTGAACTTTGAAGGACACGATGTCCCCGTGGATGTTGATTTTGACCCGGGGCAATGGGTTAAGCTGGGCGACATCCAAAACATTAACGACCTGCCGCCCGCCGGAAATAAGGATCCGCTTGATCCCGACAGCATAACCACGGACGGCGGTGCCTTTAAATTCACACTGCCGCCTTATAGCGGATTCGTTTACAAATACCAGCCGGCGTGATGGATACCCAACAGCCCGGCGCTTTATTTACCGCCGGGCTGTTCGAAAATAATCATCTGCCCTTTGCGCAGCACCCCTGCTGCCGCATTTTCACTCCCGCCATAGGGTTCCCGCAGGGAATTAAATATCTCACTGCCTGCCATATTGTTTATAGCCACATCTTCTGTTCCAAGGTTAAACAAACCAGTCAGCGTTATAGCTTTATTCCAGCGGGTCACCCTGGCCACCCTGTTTTCTTGATCCACTTCCACTTCCAGCTTATCCTTATCCGGTTTTTTTAGAACAGGGTGGGAACGTCTGAGGTGGATCAGATCCCGGTAAAAGTTGAACAGTTCCTGGTTCTGCCTGTCCCATGCGTTGCGCGGAGTTAATTTGGAAGCGTAGAATGTTTCAGGGTCCTGGGGGTCGGGGACATTCTCCCAGGTAAATTGGGCAAACTCCTCTTTCCTGCCCCGGGATACGGCTTGCTGCAGTTCCGGGTCGCCGTAATCCGTAAAAAAGAGAAACGGTCTCTTTTCTCCATATTCTTCCCCCATAAAAATCAGGGGCAGGTAGGCGGAAAATAGCATTAACCCGGCGGCGGCCTTTAAGTAAGGAAATTCCACCAGGATAGACAGCCTGTCCCCACCGGCCCTGTTGCCTACCTGATCGTGATTTTGCACAGCCACCACAAACTGCTTGCCGGGATTGCGGGAACCATCGGTCCCCCGCTCCCTTTGCCAGTATTTTGAATATTCCCCGGTGTACAAATAGTTTTTGTATACCTTTTCCAGGTCCTTAACGCGCCCGTAATCCATATAGTACCCTTCCCGCTCCCCGGTTAACGCCGTGTGGACAACATGGTGAAAATCGTCCATCCACTGGGCGTCCATCCCGTAACCGCCCCGGTCCAGAGGATTGATAATGCGGGTATTGTTTTGATCGGTCTCCGCGATTAAAAACAGCTTGCGGTTTTGTTGCAGGGATAAATTTCTAACGGTTAAGCTGATTTCCTGGAGAATATGAATGGGGCTGTTATCTTTAATGGCATGGACGGCATCAAGCCTCAGACCGTCAAAATGGTAAACCTCCAGCCAGTACCGGACATTGTCCAGAACCATTTTTCTGGTATACCCGCTGTACAGATCGTCGTAATTTACGGCTTTACCCCAGGGAGTTTTATGTTTAGCGGTGAAATAGGGCCCGTAAACCGGCAGGTAATTACCTTCCGGTCCAAAGTGGTTATAAACCACGTCCAAAATTACAGCTATATTTTTTTGGTGACAGCAGTCCACCAGATACTTTAAATCATCAGGACCGCCGTAATTGTGGTTGACACTGAACAGGTTGACCCCGTCATAACCCCAGTTCCACCTTCCGGGGGTCTGGGCTACGGGCATCAGTTCAACAGCGTTAACTCCCAATTCCACCAAATAGTCCAGTCTTTCGGCGACAGCTTTAAAGGTGCCGGCACCGGAAAAGGCGCCGGTGTGAATTTCCATAATTAGCAAATCCTCAATATCTTTTCCCTGCCAGTTGGCATCCCGCCACCGGTAATCCTCGTGGTCGATTAGCCGGGAAAAGCCGTGCACTCCGAAAGGCTGAAAGCAAGAGTACGGATCGGGGTATGCTTGGTCACCGTCAATTTTAAATTTATACAACAGGTCTAAACTCACGCCGGCAGTCACGGCACTGTAAACGTTGGGCGTTTCTTCAGTCATGGGAAGCTCTTTTATTGCGCCGCCGCTCTTAACAACAACGGCAACCTCTCGCTTGTCATATGCAAAAACCCTGAATAAAACCTCTCTTTTTTCCCGGTCGATAATATTTGCGCCCATTTTGAACATAGTAAATATAGCCCCTTCGGCAATCTTTTAATGTTCAGTATCTCCACAAAAAAAAATAATAAAGAGGTTATGACATGGAACTTGTAAAAACCGATTTAAAGAGCTATCAAGATTACCAGGAAATAATTGATACCAATACCAAAGCACAGCTGGATTACTTCGCCAATAAGCTGCAGGGAAAAAAAATCGCCATGGTTAACGCCACGTCATTTGGCGGCGGAGTGGCCGAGATACTCCATTCATTCGTGCCTTTGGCCCGGGATATGGGGTTAAATATAGACTGGTGGGTAATCAAGGGCACCGACGAATTTTACAACGTGACCAAGTCCTTTCATAACTGCCTGCAGGGAGAGGAAGGACAGCTTAGTGCAGAAGCTAAAGAAATTTACCTTAAATACAATCAAATGAACGCCGCCCGGGTTGATGAATGGAATTATGATTTTATTGTCATCCACGACCCCCAGCCGGCCGCACTGATTGAATACCTTAAAGCAAAGGAAGGCGCCAAATGGATCTGGCGCTGCCATATTGACACTTCCACCCCCAATCCGGAATACTGGAATTTTTTGTATCAATATATCAAACAATATGATGCGTGTGTTTTTACTATGGAGGAATTTGTCAAGGAGCACGAACTCCTGCGCAATCTTACTTTCATCACTCCATCCATCGATCCTTTAAGCCCCAAAAACATTAAGCTGGAGGAAGAAGAAGCCCAAAGGATCATCGTCCGGTTTGGCGTGGATATTCACAGGCCGCTGATTTCCCAGATTTCGCGTTTTGACCCGTGGAAGGACCCTCTGGGTGTAATTGACGTGTATAAAATTGTCAAAAAGGAGTTGCCCAGCGTTCAACTGACCCTGGTGGGCTCTATGGCCTCGGACGACCCGGAAGGCTGGGATTATCTTTACCGGACTTTAAGAAGGGCCGGGGAGGACTATGATATTAAGGTTATTACCAATTTTAACGGTGTGTCCAATAAAGAAGTTAACGCCTTTCAAACCGTCTCTGATGTGCTGCTGCAGAAATCCATCCGGGAAGGCTTCGGGCTGACAGTTTCCGAGGGGCTTTGGAAGGGAACGCCCGTGATCGGCGGTAATGTTGGAGGAATTAAATACCAGATTAAAGACGGGGTTACGGGATATTTAGTCGAAACCGTAGAGGAATGCGCCGAAAAGGTGCTCAGGCTTTTGAGAAATCCCAACCTGGCCCAGGAGATGATGGAGGCGGGGCAGGAAAGGGTTCGCCGGCATTTTCTAATTACCACAAACATTTTAAACTACCTGAAACTTTTCGATAAGCTCGAAAACCCGGACGAATATCAATACCACTAACGCGGCACCAGCCGCAGAAGGAGAAAGTTTATCTCGTTAACAGCCTGGCAACGGCAAAGGGGTCGGAGCTGATTACACTGGCCGCAAATAGTTCCATAGCACCGAAATCAGCGGTCCGGTTAAACACGCTGCCACGGTCCACCAGACGGGCAATAAGGGGGAAATTGTCCCAATTGCCCGTTTCCCCACTCAGGGGTGACAGGTAAACTGCCACATTAAAGCTGTTTAAGCCAGCTTTACTTTTAAGACGGTTCAGCACCCCACCTACTGCTCTGCCCGCCAGGCCAAGTCTATGCGGGGTTACCGGGCCCGGGGGCAGAATGATGAAAACTTCCTTCTCCTTAATTGGGGTGAGGGATACCAGAAGGCGGGTTTCGCCTGTCTCCCACCCCAATCCCAGAGCCTGGTGCAGGGCAAACAAATCCCCAAAATAATCGCTGCCATAATTTTGTACATACTGAAGGCTGCATCGGCGCAGCTGCTCCACTTTGGGATAGTGGCCACCCCTGGCAACAGTCATCTGCAGATGTCCGTGAACCACAGAAGAACCCGCGGGCCACAGGCAGTTCCACATAAGGAAGGGATACAGCGGGGAATAATCGTGATTTCTCTGTGCATCGTATACTTGGACCTCCTGAAACCAGCGTGCGGCTACCTTAAAATAATCTTCCACCATATCCCGGCTGAACAAAAGCGGGTGATGCTCTCGGGGTATGATCAACCCGTGGTATTCGTCATACTTGGCCAAATTAGCCGCCGTAAGGCAGTACTTACCCCGAACACGTCCGAAAGGATCCAGGGGTGTGTGTTCCTCTGGTGAGCAAAACGGGCACCCCTGCCGGTGCTCTTCCACCACAGAATCCAGGTCTTGCTCCTGCCTGTGAGACAGGGAGCGCATACCTCTGAGGTGGTTAAACAGCGACCCCTCACCCGTAACCAGGTTAGTCACTCGCATTATTCGCTGTTTTTCAACTTCAGATTCGCCCCCGAACATCTTCTGCGCCAAACTGCGAATTTCCGGAACCAATTCCAGCCTGCCATAAAGGGCACTGCATTGATATATCCTTTTCCACAAAGTCTGTTTACAAGCCGGCATGTTATCCACCAGTGATGGCAGATTGAATATCGACATATATATGTACCCTCCTGTTTTCGGTCCGCTTCTGCCGCAGGTATTTATAATCAAGTATTAGGTATCAGGAATTTACGTGATTTACCCTCAATATATTTATTATATTAAAACACCGTTACTATTCAGGTATTCAGAATTCAGCAGCCGGAATGCCTCGCGAATATACTTCCAGTATCCTACTAACCTCTTGCAAAAAAAGTGTTTTCTTCGGTTCTCTCATTCTGACTCCTGGCTTCTGACTTCTGACTGCTTACCAACTAACTACTAACCAACTAAACTACTAATTGGGGTGATAAGCATGGATTTATATAAAAATTTCCCGGTACTGGTCATAGATAATCAGCTTAAAACGGGCAACATCGAAGGAATGGCTTTAAGAAAAATTATTAACAGCTTGATCAATAAGGGCCTGGCAGTCATCGAACTGGAAATGGATATTTTTGATCACCGTCTTGCCCTATCCGCCGATTCAGAAATCAGCTGCATTTTGCTGGGTTGGAATAAGGTCAGCGCTTATAGGTCAATGTCTCAACTGGGCAAATTAATCAATCAGTTCAGAGAAAGAAATGAAGCCCTTCCTATTTTTTTAATGACCGATAAATTGGACATAAAAAACATACCGATAGATACTATTAAAAGAATCAACGGCTACATCTGGAAAACCGAGGATACTCCCGATTTTATTGCCGGCAGGATAGAAAACGCAGTTAAAAAATATCTGGATGGCCTTTTGCCGCCGTTTTTCAGGGCTTTATTGAAATACACCAGAGAATACAAGTATGCCTGGCACACGCCCGGACATATGGGGGGTATAGCGTTTTTAAAATCACCGGCAGGCAGAATTTTTCATAGTTTTTTTGGGGAAAACGCTTTTCGCGCAGACGTTTCAGTGTCCGTGCCTGAATTGGGGTCACTGCTTGACCATTCCAGGGCCATACATGAAGCGGAAGTCAATGCGGCCCAAATATTCGGCGCCGATATAACCTATTTTGTAACCAACGGCACATCCACATCCAATCGAACAGTATTGCAGGCAACGGTAAAACCAGGTGATATCGTACTGGTAGACAGGAATTGCCACAAGTCTGTGATGCAGGCAATCATCATTACCGGGGCAATCCCTATATATCTGCGTTCCTACAGGAATAATTACGGAATTATCGGGCCTGTTCTCGCCGATGAATTAAGCGCGGGATCTATCAACAAAAAGATAAAGGACTGCCCCTTGCTCAAGGGCCGGCCCGGCCAAGTTAAACTAACCGTCATTACCAATTCCACCTACGACGGGATTTGTTATCACGTGGGCATGATTAAAGAGAAACTGCAGCAAAACGGAACCGGCCTGACTGAAAATATACTTTTTGACGAAGCCTGGTACGCTTACGCCAGGTTCAATCCCATTTATACCGACAGGTATGCCACTTGCTGCCGGCAAAAAGACCCGGCTTATAAATTGATTTTTGCCACCCAATCAACGCATAAACTGCTGGCTGCTTTTTCGCAGGCGTCCATGATCCACATCATGGATCAAACGGGCGATTTTTCCCGTGACAGGTTTAACGAAGCCTATATGATGAATGCCTCAACTTCGCCCCAATATGGAATTATCGCCTCACTGGACATAGCAGCCCAAATGATGGAAGGCAGCTTCGGCAGGTTAATGACCCAGTCCGCTATAGAGGAAGCTAATATTTTTCGCAAAAAAATGGCTCAAATAGGCAAAGACTTGAACTTATATGGCAAGTGGTGGTTCAAAGTATGGCAGCCGTCCGCTATCGGGGGGCAGGATTATGATCAGGTTGATGATTATGTTTTAAGTACAGATCCGGCATGCTGGGTACTAAGACCTGATGACAACTGGCACGGCTTTGAAAAGATTGCCGACAACTATGCCATGCTGGATCCCATAAAAGTAACCGTTCTCACTCCGGGTCTGGAAGAATCGGACCAAACAGCCGGACGTGGGCTGCCCGCTCCCATAGTTACTAAATTTTTAAATGGCCGGGGAATCGTTACCGAAAAAACCGGCTTTTACTCATTCCTGATTTTGTTTTCCATAGGGATAACCAATGGAAAATCAGGCACACTGCTGGCCGAGCTGTTTGCATTAAAAAAAGTCTACGATACTAATCCACCTTTAGGGGAGGTTTTTCCCGAACTGGCCGGCCTTTATCCCAGCGGCATGACCATCCGCGCCCTCTGCCAGGAAATGCATTCATTTTTAAATGCCATAAAATATGATAAGCTGTTTAAATCCGTTTATGCCTATTTGCCGGAGCAGTGCCTGACACCGGCCGGCGCGTACCGGGAACTGCTGGCCGCCAATGTAAAGCCTATAAAAATTACTGAACTGGCCAATAAGACCGCTGCCGTCATGGTGGTGCCATACCCGCCCGGGATACCGGTAATAATGCCGGGAGAAAAGTTTAACCCGCTGCTGGTAAAATACCTGCAATTTTACGAGGATTTTAACAAACACTTTCCCGGGTTTGAAAATGAACTGCACGGGGTTAATATAAACGGCGGAGAATATACCACCTATTGTATTGCACCCCCAAAACCACCGTTATAAAACCCTGTCGAAAGCTGTTACACACTTTTTAAAAACTCATACCTTTACCTTATTTTTAAATTTAATTCTTATTTCATACTCGCGGCTAATACAATTTTAAAACCTGGCGTGTTAATATTCGGATCAAAGGTAAGTAAGCGGAGAATTATAGTGAAAAAAGAGTTGCACAGATCAGTACATTACAACGATAAATTTTCTCTTAGTAAAGCTATCGTTTCCCTGGAAGCAATTCTGCCGCCTCCTGGAAGAGATATACTATATTTATGTATTGGTTCGGATTTGAGCACCGGTGATAGTTTTGGACCGCTTACCGGTACGCTTTTAAAAAGAACCGGGATCTCTAATGTAATTGGATCTTTAGACGACACGGTACATGCTAAAAACCTGGAGGAAAAAATAAAGCTGCTCAACAATAAAGATTACGTAGTGGCTATTGACGCAACCATGGGACATTATAAGGACATCGGCAACTTGTTTTTTGCCAAGGAGCCCATCCGGCCCGGCGCGGCATTTCGAAGAAATTTAGCACCTGTGGGAGATGCCTCAGTAGTTTTCAATGTAGCGGCTAACAGTATAGCGAACTTCCTGGTGCTGGGCTGCACCAGCCTGAATAAGGTGTGGCTGGCCTCTAACCTTTTGACAAGAGCTATTTGTGTTTTAACTTACAAAAGAAAAAAAGAACTTTATGCGGCCAACCGTTGAATCCAACAGCAACACAATTGCCGGCAATGCCTCTTGTTTGTGGAGCACATTGACCCTTACCAGTCTCAACAGGCAGTTTTATATTTATCCAAACATCGTTCCATCCAGATCTTTTAGTTTTCTCCATAAAGTAGTGCGACTTGTGCCGGTAATCTGAGAAATTTCCTTGATGCTGGCGCCGGTAGAAAGAAAGTATTCTAAAATCTCCCGTTCCATGTTTTCCATTTTGCCAATTTTTACACTTATTCTATTTTCATCTCCCGTGGGAACCGTAAATGATTTTCTAATTTTTTCATTAATCAGCAGGGTAATTAATTCCTCCACATTTTGCTTCTCTTCAATTAAAAGAACGTACTTTTGTATTATGTTCTGCAATTCTCTAACGTTTCCGGGCCAATCGTACATTTGCAGTTTCTCTATAGCCGCTCTGGTTAAAGGTGGTACACTTTTTTTCTCTTCGAAACTAAATTTCTTTACAAAAAATTCAGCCAGCAGTTCTATATCCTCTTTTCTTTGGTACAAAGGCGGGATATCCAGGTTGAGTACTTCAAGGCGGTGGAACAGGTCGCTGCGGAAATTGCCCTCTTTAACAGCCAAAGTCAGTTCATGATTGGTGGCCGCAATTATCCTAACGTCCACGGGCAGCACCCTGTCGCTGCCCAGCCTCATAATCTCCCGTTCCTGCAAAACTCGCAACAGGCGGGCCTGGACGGGCAAAGTCATTTCACCAATCTCATCCAGGAAAATAGTCCCCCCATGAGCCATTTCAAATAACCCGGTCTTGCCGCCTTTTTTCGCTCCCGTGAAAGCACCTTCCTCATAGCCAAATAATTCGCTTTCCAGTAAGTTTTCGGGTAAGGCGGCACAATTAATGGCCACAAAAGGGCCTTCACACCTTTTGCTTTCATGATGAATACTCTGGGCAAATAATTCCTTTCCCGTGCCGCTTTCACCGCAAATCAACACAGTAGCACCCGCTGCGGCATATTTCTTAGCCCTGGCGATAGTGTCCAAAAGCAAATCGCTGCCGCCAATAAGATCGTTAAAGGTATGCTTGGCGAAAAGACCTTTTTTAAACAGCTGGCGCCGCAGGTTTTGCTCCAATACCTGAATTCTGTCCACACTCTGGAACATGGTAACAATACCGTTTCTTTTATGACCCAAAAGGATGGGCATGGTGTTTATCCAGAATTGCTTGCGCCCCACCTCTTTAAAAGTTTCCGTGCCTACTCCGCCAGCATTAATTAAAGCTCCTAAAACAGCGGATTCCCGTACGTTATCAATATGCCGCCCCACCAGGGTGCGAGCTTCCATTCCCAAAAGATTTTCCGCTGCTTTATTCATAAAAGTAATCCGTTGGTGCTCATCGGTCGTCAGGATCCCATCATTAGATGATTCCAATACAGCCTTATATTTATTAAAGCGATCCTGGTCTCTGCGGATCCCCTGTACCAATTCCACGGCCTGTTTGATGGAACCATAAATGGCATCATTCCCCGATTGCACCAGCACGGCATTGGCACCTGAACTTTTCGCCATTTGATAAACACACAAACCCGTACTTACAATAACTTCCCAGTCCGATCTGATAATTCTGGCCACCTGTTCATCCATCTCATAGATATTGGTGTACGGGTAGCATTCAACTTCTATACCCAATATGTCAATGATAGTCTGAAATTCCGAGCTAAAATCTTTAGTCTTATGACCCAGAAAAGCAATTTTACGCCCCATGCCCCTTGCTGTATGCAGGGCTTTTAATATATCAAAGGAGGTTATTTCAATTAGCACAACGGGAAGGGCAACAGCTTTCTTTATTTTTTTACCGGTTACCCCGCGGCTGATAATTACGTCTACTCCCTCATGTTCCAACTGATAAGCAAGCGATACCCCTTCTTCCAGTACCCCTTCTCTTACCTCCAAATCGAGCTTCATCTCACCGGCAATTTCCTTCACCAGCGCAGTCATCTCCGGGTATGTGGAGACAACCCCTATTTTAATGTTTTCCATGTTAACAAGATACCCCCTCTATCACAACCAAAATAGGGTAATAATGCCTTCAAAACATTGGAAAGTTTAAATTCAATTTACTTTTTTATATTTTCAAAACATACTTGCTGTTTAGTTTATCATTGCCAAAGTATTTAAACAATAACAGAAAAATCTGCTAGAATGGCTTTATTCACACCCATTAGCACTAATGTATTTCCACCCGCAGGCAGGCTGTTAATATGCGGTCTTTAATCTACAGCATTCTTCAAGCTATAAAAATTAATCCATATTTAAAGGATAACCCATAATGTTGTCGAAAAGAAAAAAGTCCCAATGATATTAAAGCTTAAAGGAGAGGTTGCGTATTGTTCAACAAAAAATCTTTAGCGGTATTGTTTATAATTTTAATGCTGACAACTATTTTTACGAATTCGGCAATAGCCCAAGAAACACCGGTCGTTCATTCCCAACCAATTGTTATACAAGGTGCCATGGACATTGAAATGCAAGACATGGTAGCCGCTTTGAAAAACCCAAAAGAAATAACCTATGGCGGTTGGACTTTCTGGCAAGGAACCATAGATAAGCAGCCTGTTGTTATCTCCAGAACGGAGGTAGGGGTAACCAACGCCGCAGCAGCTACTTTATTAGCGATTGAAAAATTCAACCCTAAGGCGATTATAAATCAGGGAACCTCTGGTGGTCACGACCCTGAATTACACCGCTTTGACATAGTTTTAGGTCAAAAATCCATTAACTTTGGAAAATTCAAATCAGAACATGCAGACTTAGGTGCGGGGATCAATCCTGAGGCCTGGATTCCTGAAGATGTATCTTTGCGTGTAGGTGGTAAGAGCGAATATTTTAACGGTTTTGCAGGAGACCCGGAGCTGATTAAAGTTGCACAGTCTGTAATTGACAGTTACAAACAAGGCAACGTAGTAACCGGTGTAATCGGTACGGCTGATGAGTGGAATAGGGAATTAGACCGCATTGCCTGGGTACACGAGAATTTTAGCACTTCAGTGGAAGAAATGGAAACTGCTTCTGCTGCCCAGGTAGCTGCTGCGTACAATGTACCGTTCCTGGGCATCCGAATCTTGTCAAACAGCGAGCCTCAGGGTGAAGATTGGGATCCTAAAGCCGGTACATACTGCCAAGAATATGTATTAGAAGTCGTTAAAGCATTGGACCAAACGTACCTTAATTAATCATGTCCGGGACAATGCTTTCCTATTTTAATCTATTTGCAACGATTTTCACCTATTCCGGCGGCTAAATAGCGACCGGCGTCGGCTCCCCCGTCGGCTTGACCCCAGAACCTACTGTAAAAATAACAAGGGCCTCCCACCGTAACTCGTGAGAAGCCCTTGTCTTTCATTATATCTGGCGGAGAGAGTGGGATTCGAACCCTGGAGACCGCTACTAACTACCGCCAATGCCTTGGTTGTGGGCCGGCATTGGTCCTCCCTTTGGGCCGCCCCTGCCGGGCCCGCCCATTGTGGTGATCTGGGCGCCAGTGTCTGAAATACTGGTGGCAGCTCCGGAAAGGGTGACGCTCACAACCTCAGTGCCGGCGGAATAACTTCCGTCCGTGTATAGCCCATCAGTATTTTTCCCGCCTGCGTTGCCGCCGGAGTAAAGGGTGTAGGTCTTGCCCTGCTCCAGTTTTAGTGTGCTGATGACGATTGACTGATAGTCCTTGGCAGGAGCAAAGCTCAAGATAGTTTTGCCGCTCTCATCCAGCAGGGTCACCAGAGTACCGGCTTTTTGACCAGAGGAATAAGCTACCAGTAATGAGTTCTGGCTGGAAGAGTCGGAAAAGTTCTGGGCCATACCGGAGCTGCCTGCTGCCACTATAGTTCCCCCAGTAATCTCTGCGACACCGTCATAGTCCAACGAGCCGTTGCCATTGTTGGTGGGACCATTAACCAGCACCATACCGCCGTCCACATACAACGAGCCGTTGGCATCGATGCCGTCTCCATTTGCATTAACAACTACATAGCCGCCGGTGATGCGGATAAAGGTGCTGTCGCCATCAGAGCCGTTTTCTACAGTGTCGTTGTTCTCTCCGGGTCTGCCGCCTGGAGCAGAACCATCATTGCCGCCCGCAGCGTTGATGCCATCATCCTTGGCGGTTATATGGATGTTGCCGCCGTTTACCGTGATGTTGGTCCCCTCCAGACCTTCATAGCTCTGCGAGATGTCAATGGCGCCACCGTCCACCACCAAAGAGGAATCGGCATGGATACCGTCATCACCGGATGCCAGGGTCACTGTGCCCGCACTAATGATAACGTCTCCACTGGAATGTACCGAATCGTCCGAGGAATCAATATTGATATTTCCGCCGGTTACATAGACAGCGGTTCCGGCTTTAACACCTTTAGCACTAGCGGTACTGTCTGAGCTATCTGCACTGTCCTCTGCAGCGGCAGGAGCAGTTTGATTATCCCATCCACCCCGGCCCGGCCGCTCATTGCCCTTGCTATCGGTACTGGCGTTGGCACTGCCGCCCCCTGTTTTGGTGGTCACTTCACCGTCAGTGATTTGGAGTACCGTTTCAGCCTGGATGCCGTCATTACCCGAGGTAATATCAAATGTGCCACCGTCAATGGAGACCCAGCCCTTTTCAGTGTCCTCGTCATTGTTGGACTGGATGCCGTCTCCCTGGGCCGCGTTAATTACAAAGGCGCCGTCATGGATAGCGACCGAATCGCGACCACGCAGACCGTCATTGACCGCGGTAACTGTAATGGTACCATCGGTGATAACCAGATCATCCTTAGAGGCAATGCCGTTGTTATAGTTGGCGGTGACGGTCAGCGCACCGGCACCGTTGATGGTCAGGTCGCTCTTACTAAAAATCGCCGCATTAGGCTCATCCTCGCCATCAGGTATGGTATAGGCCGCGCCGTCAGTCACTGTGTTTTTACTGCCGCCGGCCAGTGTCAGAAAGACCTTGTCGGCTTGCTTAACATAGACGGGGGCACTGTCCGGGCAGGTAATGGACACGCCATCCAGCACAAGCTGTACTTTATCGGAGTCAGCGGCATCCACAACAATTTGTCCGTGCGTCAACGTACCGGACAACACATAAACGCCGGCGGCGGTGATAGTCAGCGTGCCGCCTGAAGCGGTTGCTCCCGAACCGGAGACAGCCATAGACGAGCCATTTAGGGAAATTTTAGTGGCAGCCTCCGCATCCCAGGTTCCTGCCAGGTCGCGGTCACTGTAGCCGGGGTCGACGAGGGCCACCTTAGCAGCAGTAGTTGTGCCGGTGGATAAAGCAGCTGACGAACTGGTCGTCTGGCAACCGGTAAGCAGCGAGGTGATCAACATAGTGGTAGTCAGCATCAACGGGATAAATTTGCCGGATCTAAAGCGCATAATCATTTTCCTCCTTATAATTCCACCTTACTGGTGGGCACCCGCCCACAGGTGATATTTAAATTGCCGTTACGGCAGCGAATTTCATCAATAAATTCCTTTTCCCTAGACTGATTGGCCAATACAATGTGATATTGTAATTGATAAAGACTTCCCATATTGGTGGTCTTTACTTTGACCAATTCGGCGCTCTTGGTGTACTTTTGAAACAAGTCACTGAAAATGTCGAAATAGTCCAGGCTCTCCGGAATGGTAATTTTCAGTTCCTTTTCTGTTTTCTTCTGCTCACCAAAGCTGGTGCAGGTTAGCAAAACTGTCATAGAGCCGATGATAACCAGGAACAGCACAGCAATACCCAGATAACCCATGCCGGTGGCAAGACCCACAGCCATCGCCAGGAAAATACTGCTGATCTCCCGGGCGCTGCCGGGTACCGAGCGGAACCGTACCAAACTAAAGGCACCCATCACAGCAACACCGGTACCGATGTTGCCGTTAACCAGCATAATAACAAGTTGTACCATGGCCGGCAGCAGCGCCAGCGTCACCACAAAGTTTTTGGTATAAATGCTGCGGTACATATAAATACAGGCTATTCCAACGCCAAGTACCAGAGAGGCCAGCGTACAAATCAGCAGACCCTGTAATGTGATGGAGCTGGCTAAGTTGGTGGACAAAATATTTTCAAGCACTTTGAATTCCTCTTTTCTCAGCAGAATAAATCAGATAATTTTTATAGCAGTTTCCGTATTTGGAATAGGACGCAGGAAATATCCCAATTTCTGTTAGACCCTTGCTTAGCCAGATAGGCATGGACCCCAGAATTTTTATCTCCATCAGGTGCTGTCCTTCTTCCAGCAACGTGTTCCCCCATACTCCCCTGGCAAGATCCAAAATACTCTCCCGCCAGCGAATGTTAGTATCGAAGGTAATGCGCAGTTCTGTATTTTCGCTGCTACACATTGCAATACGATCATAAGCAATATATACCTTGGGGATAATAGGTTGGTAAAAATCTAAAAACCAGCCAATTTCCTTTAAAATTTGACCAGATTTGTTCGGTTGTTTTCCCCGCAGCAGATACTGCTCGGTTTCCTGCAGTGTCATCGGCACCCGCCGTTTGTAAACGATGCCTTTGTATTTCTTTTTTAATTCCACAAATACGGTGTCTTCTTTCTTGGGCACGCCGTAGCTGCGCAGCCGGAGTTTTTCTTTGTAGACCGGCTTTTCTATTGATGCCCGGATCAGCCGGTAATCCGGGGTATCGAAGTAAATATTGCAGATGGTATTGCTCCCAAACTGATTTACAGTCATCCTGCCTTGCAAAAATTTTTTTAATGCTTGATACTGCTGTTCATCCATCAGATACTTTTTCTCATACCGTTTAAATACTTTTTGATATTGTGCCATATCTGATACCTCCAATCGGTGTAATTATCCTGATGGCCCTTATCTTACAGCTTTAAACTGAAATTAGTCTGAAAAAGTGGTTTCAGACTAATTTCAGCTTCCTTCATTAAAATAATTGCAATGAAAATATACCGCATTTATAATAAAAATCGACAAGGCGGGGATATCTATGCGTGTGTTAATAGTGGAAGATGAAGTGCGGCTGGCAGATGCTCTGGGACAGATTTTAGCTGAACAGAAGTACGCGACGGATATTGTTCATAACGGTGAAGACGGCTTGGCTTACGCACTAAACGGACAATATGATGTAATTGTGCTGGATGTGATGCTGCCAAAGCGCAGCGGCTTCGAGGTGGTGCGGAAGTTAAGAAAGCAAAAGAACGCCACTCCGGTGCTATTGCTGACCGCAAAAGACGAAATCACCGACAAGGTCACGGGGCTGGACTGCGGCGCTGACGATTATATGACGAAACCCTTTGCGCCGGAGGAGCTGCTGGCCCGCATCCGAGCCCTTTCCAGAAGACAGGGAGAAGTGCTACTGGAGGAATTGACCTTTGCGGATCTGAGGCTGAACCTGTCCACATATGATTTATACCGGGGAGAAAAATCACTGCATCTGGGCTTTAAAGAGTTTGAAGTGCTGAAGATATTAATGACAAACCCGAAAATGGTGGTTCCAAAAGAAGATTTGCTCACTAAGGTTTGGGGTGTGGAATCCCACGCGGAGGATAACAATGTGGAAGCTTATATCTCTTTTCTGCGTAAAAAATTCTTTTTTCTCGGCTCCAAAGTGAGTATCGGCACCATTCGCAAAGTAGGCTACCGGCTTGAGGCGGATTAGCTATGATCAAAAAGCTGCAAAGAAAATTCATCCTTATCAATATGGCGCTGGTCAGTCTGGTGCTGCTGATCGTCTTTGCCACCATCTTTATGTCAAACTATCAGCGGCTGCAGTCAGAAAGCCACGAAGCCTTATACCGGGCGATGGAACAAAGAATGGATACGCCACCGCCAAAACGGGAAATAGGCAGATTGTCACCTGGGCAAAAGCCATTTCCGATTACGCCGGTTTTCACTGTCGTGCTTGATGAAAAAAATAACATTGTTCACACAACACAGCAAAATGTCTCCGTATCCGATGATGTTCTGGTAAAGGCTGTAGAAAAAGCTCTGGCTTCCGAGTACCCTGAAGGTATTCTCAAGGACCTGAATTTACGTTTTCTCCGTAGAGACATCCCAGATGGGACAAAAATTGCATTTGCTGATAGAAGTAATGAAATTAACTATATGCAAAGCCTTTTCCTCATATCCTTGGTGGTAGGTGCAGGCGCCCTGATAGCCTTCTTTTTCATCAGCCTGTACCTAGCCCGTTGGGCACTGCGCCCGGCGGAAAAGGCCTGGGATCAGCAGCGACAGTTTGTGGCAGATGCTTCCCATGAACTAAAAATGCCCCTGACAGTGATTCTGGCCAATATCGGTATCCTGCTGGCTCACCGGCAAGATACCATCGCGCGGCAATTCAAATGGGTGGAAAACACTCGGGTGGAAGCCATTCGAATGAAAAAGCTGGTGGATGATCTGTTGTTTTTAGCCAAATCCGACGCCTCCAGTGTTCCCCTGGTGCATTCTGAATTTAATTTTAGTGATACGATATGGAGTTGTCTACTGCCCTTTGAACCAGTGGCATTCGAGCAGGGTGTTACCATCAACGCCGACATCGAACCGGATATTACCGTGACAGGTAACGGGAGCCAACTCAAACAGTTGATAACAATTCTGCTGGATAACGCCTGTAAATACGCCGGTGAAAAAGGTATCATTACGGTAAAACTGGTACGGGAGCAAAAAAAGGTGTGCCTAAAAGTAAACAATACTGGTACCCCTATCCCAGCGATAGATTTGCCTCATGTTTTTGAACGTTTCTATCGTGCGGATAAGTCAAGGGCGCGTGAGCAGGGCGGCTACGGTTTGGGTCTGGCAATTGCAAAAAGAATCGTAGAAAATCACCATGCCAAAATCACTGCAGAAAGCACAGAAGATCAAGGAACGACTTTTACAGTGAAATTTTCCGAGTTATAATTAAAGCCTTACAAAATTGACTCGGGGATCTTTCAGAAACTCAACAGCCAAGAGGGTTACAACTAGTTCTCAGCAATTTCAATAATTTTCGACTTTCGTGGGGCCAATTGCTGGCTCCGTCGGCTAAGCCATAGACTGCAGCCCGCTTTTGGTACAAAAATATTCAAGGAGTTATCGTGCCAAAACGACGATAACTCCTTGGTTTATATGATATTTGGCGGAGAGACAGGGATTCGAACCCTGGAGACCGCTACTAACGGTCTACTCGATTTCGAGTCGAGCGCCTTCGACCATCTCGGCCATCTCTCCGATTTTATTAAGTTCAGCGGCTCAATTACCTTTCTTTTTATCCCGCAGCTCCCGAAAAAAGCGTTGAATAATTTCCCGGCATTCTTCTTCCAGCACGCCCGAAACCACCGCAACCTGGTGGTTAAATCTTGGTTCACGCAGCACATCAATTATTGAATCAACAGCCCCTGCCTTTAGATCCTGCGTACCGTAAATCAGTGTCTTGACCCTAAACTGAATCATTGCCCCGGCACACATGGGACATGGTTCAACGGTACAGTACACTGTCGAACCGTCCAAACGCCAATCCCCAATTTGCTGAGCCGCTTCCCGCATGGCAACTATTTCAGCATGAGCAGTGCTGTCCTTTAACGTTTCTCTAAGGTTGTGGCCCCGTCCAATGATTTGATCATTAAGCACCACCACCGCCCCTATGGGCACTTCGCCAATGGTATATGCCTTTTCGGCCTCAGCAATGGCCTCCTTCATATATCCGGTATGATTCACCGGAACTGTTCCCCCTTACCGCAAAGCTCAGTATAACACATTGTATCTACACTTGACAACCTGTTTATTATTATTGGCTAAAATAACCTAATTGAACCTAAAATGTCACACAAAAAATATTGTCAGTATATACCTATTGTTTAAGCTTTTTGAGCGTAATTTCTAATTCCTTGACTAATTTTTCAATCATTTCATGAGTATGATATGTTGTCTTGAAATCATCTGTAGATAAAGCAGTTACATTGTTTAGCTCGGGAAATAACTGATTAAGGTATTTCACTCTCAAAATAGCATTGTTAAGTTCAACACTTAGATTAATATCAGCAAAAATTAAAAACTCATTGTTTGCTTTCAATTGCTCAGTTTCTTCATGCTTAAAGATTGGCGGTTCCAACGCAATTGGCAAGGGCTTTCTTTCAACTTGGTTTTCTATAAACGGTTTCGGAGCAGTAGATACCTCTTTAGGTTTTAAAACCGTTAAAATTACTTTCAAAACCTCTTTATTCTGGTTTAATTCCAAAAGCGATTTAGTAACCAAGCCAATTAATACTGATTTCTTCTTTTGTTTTTCGCTAATTGAAAAAAATATAAAAGCTGTTATACACACTATTCCTATTGTGGCAGTAATTAATGCTGTTTCCATACCCTTCCCACCTATATGCACCGATATCTCATCATTCTATTTAAAAAAACCATTTCTCTTCACTCATCATTTTTTCCTGCTTTTTTAAAACAATCCCAGCCATCTCGACAAAATATTTTTATCTTAGCCATATTTTTTCTTAGAAACTTTTAGCTCTTTATCCTTATTTTCTAATAGGATATTTACCTTACCCTTACAGATAATAAGCTGTTATCACTCACTCTCCCTTTGTGGCCGGGCATATGAAATCTAATTACACCCCAGCATATCATGCCTAAAAAAGCATAAAGAAGACTTGGTTCAGGTGGGGTTTTGACCCCACCTGAACCTTAGTCGCACTTATTTCGAGTTTATCGCCGCTTAACTCCCGCCTGTAGAGGCGGGAGTTTTAGCGGCGGTTAACGAGATAAAAGATCTACTTGGAAAAAAATATAAAGCCCCGCAAAAGCAATGCGGGGCTTCGTTTTTCTGGTGCGCCCGAAAGGACTCGAACCTCCGACACGCGGTTTAGGAAACCGCTGCTCTATCCTCTGAGCTACGGGCGCATATATAATGCAGCGACACGGTTTTTAAATGTGTCGCTGCATTTTTTTTGGCGTGCCTGGAGGGACTCGAACCCCCAACCTTCTGATCCGTAGTCAGATGCTCTATCCAATTGAGCCACAGGCACATAGCTGTTCATTAACGCTGCAAGGTTTATTGTAACAAAAACACTCTTTAAAGTCAATACACCAATTTATGGAGCGTTTATTGCCGAACATAGTATGAGCTTCGTTAAGAAAGCCACGGTTATTGCTCCGTGGCTTTCTTATTTGGCGGAGAGAAAGGGATTCGAACCCTTGATACGAGTTTTAGCCCGTATAATCGCTTAGCAGGCGACCGCCTTCGACCTACTCGGCCATCTCTCCGTAACAAATCAGTGGCGGAGGAGGTGGGATTCGAACCCACGGAACCCGTAAAGGTTCAACGGTTTTCAAGACCGCCTCCTTAAACCGCTCGGACACCCCTCCAGCTAAATCCCTTAACCAGAGACAATTAAAAGTATAGCATAGCGGAAAAGGCATGTCAATAAACCCTTTCCGCCAAAAGCATGTTAATTTATTTCTGTTTTTCCACCCATATACGGCTGGAGAGGTCCGGGTATTTTAACCGTTCCGTTTTCCGTCTGGCAATTTTCCAGAATTGCAGCCACAGTACGGCCCACGGCCAGACCCGAGCCGTTTAAGGTATGAACAAACCGGGGCTTACCCTTGCCTTCACGGAACCTTATATTGGCACGTCTGGCCTGGAAGTCAACAAAATTACTGCACGAAGAAATCTCCTTGTAAGCATTATAGCTTGGCAGCCACACTTCTAGATCATACGTCTTAGCCGAGCTAAAGCCCAGGTCGCCGGTGCTGAGTGTTACTACCCGGTAGGGCAGTCCCAGCAGCTGCAGTATTTTTTCCGCGTTGGCGGTCAACTTTTCCAATTCTTGGTATGATTCCTCAGGCCGGGTAAATTTAACCAGTTCAACTTTGTTAAACTGGTGCTGCCGAATCAACCCGCGGGTATCACGTCCTGCCGCACCCGCCTCGGCACGGAAACAAGCACTGTAAGCACAGTGGTAAATGGGCAGTTTTTCCCCCTTCAGGATTTCACCATTATAAAAATTGGTTACCGGCACTTCAGCCGTGGGAATAAGGTAATAATCCGTGTTTTCGATCTTAAACATGTCTTCTGCAAATTTAGGCAACTGGCCTGTTCCAGTCATACTGTTGCTGTTCACCATGAACGGCGGGAACAACTCCACATAACCATGCTCCCTGGTGTGGGTATCCAGCATAAAGTTGATCACGGCACGTTCCAGCGCCGCCCCGGCGCCCTTGTAAAAAGTAAACCTGGCCCCGGTAACCTTGCCGCCGCGCTCGAAATCAAAAATATCCAGTGCCTCACCAATTTCCCAGTGGGGTTTGGGTTCAAAACCAAATTGCCTGGGCTCACCCCAGCGACGTACTTCAATGTTGTCGTTTTCGTCCAGACCTACGGGTACGCTCTGGTCCGGTATATTAGGAATTCCCAGCAAGGTTAATTGAATTTTTTGTTCCAGTGAACGGATTGCTTCATCCATTTCCTTAATGGCGGCAGATACGTCGCGCATTTCCAGCACTAAATCCTCCGCCAGCTGGCCGGCTTTTTTCAAACGCCCTATTTCCTCTGACACCACGTTACGCTTGTTCTTCAATTTTTCAGCCTCGGCAAGCTTTTGTCGCCACTGCTCATCAAGCTCAAGAAAAGGGTCCAAAGATACATTGGCGTTTCTTTTTTTCAACGCCTCTTTGACAACATCCGGATTGTTACGGACAAATTTTAAATCTAGCATGCCTAATACCCCCGGCAAAAAAATTAAAATTTAGTATAATTATTGCCAATAAATGAACATAAAAACAAAAATGCCGGCTTGCGCCGACATAATTGTACCATATTTATGCAATCAAGTAAAACTAGAGACTTACAAACTTAACCTCCTGTACCCCGTCGATTTCCGCAATTGCTTTCAGGGTTTCTTCGGACACCGGAGCATCCACCGACAGCATCATGATAGCTTTGCCGCCTACCTCCTTACGGCCCACCTGCATGCCGGCAATATTGATATTATGCTCACCAAACAACATGCCAACCGGGCCGATAATCCTCGGTTTATCAATATGAGGAACATAAAGCATGTACCCCTCAGGCACTGCATCAATCCTGTACCCGTCAATCATAACTATTCTGGGATCGTTATCCCTGAATAATGTGCCTGATACCGTCTTTTCTCCCTTATCCGATATAACCTTTAAGGTGATCAGGCTGGCATAGCCGTTGGCCCTGCCGTTGACAGTCTGGGCAATGGAAATGCCCCTGTTTTTAGCCAGCAGTGTAGCATTGATAAAGTTAACCGTCTCCTGTAGGATGGGGTCCAAAAAACCTTTAACCAGAGCCGTAGTAATTGGCTTAACCTCTTCCCCGGCCAAATCACCACTAAAGGTAATCTCCAATTTGGTTACCCTGCCCTCAACCAGTTGGGCCTGGAATTTACCCAGCTTTTCAGCCAGTTTTAAGTAAGGTTTAACCTTTACCATCACTTCCGGACTAATTGACGGGATATTGACGGTATTACGCACCACCTTACCCTGTAGAGCTTCAACGATTTCCTCCGCCACGTCAACGGCTACGTTTAACTGAGCCTCAGCGGTGGATGCTCCCAGGTGCGGGGTAGCGATAAAATTATTAAGTTCAAGCAGCGGGCTATCTGTATTGGGTTCTTTTTCAAAAACGTCCAGGGCCGCACCAGCCACTTTACCCTCTTTCATATACTTATAAAGTGCTTCCTCTTCGATAATACCGCCCCGGGCGCAGTTGATTACCCTTACGCCTTCCTTCATCATGGCAAAAGCCCGCTCATCCAGCATATGATACGTTTCTTTGGTTTTGGGCATGTGTACGGTTATAAAGTCCGCTACCGGAAACAATTCCTCCAGGGTAGCCAGTTTAATGCCCATAGATTCCGCTTTTTCCTCTGTAATATAGGGGTCATAAGCAACAATATCCATCTCCAGAGCCTGGGCCCTTCTCGCCACCGCCGAGCCTATCCTACCCAAGCCGATAATGCCCAGGGTTTTTCCCCTCAGTTCAACGCCCAGAAATGCTTTTTTATCCCAAACGCCATTTTTCATTTTGGCTACAGCCTGAGGGATGTTCCTAGCCAGTGCCAGCATCATGGCTATGGTATGCTCCGTAGCGGCTATGGTATTTCCATCAGGTGCGTTGACCACCAGTACACCGTGTTGAGTGGCCGCATTAAGGTCGATATTATCCACACCAACACCCGCCCGGCCGACTACCTTGAGCCTGGACGCATGGTCAAACACCCGGGGTGTAACCTTAGTGGCGCTGCGCACTACCATGGCATCGTATTCACCTATAACGGCAACAAGCTCATCCTCAGTCATCTTATTGCCAATTATTACCTCTATTTCGGACTCGTTCCGCAGGGGTTCCAGTCCCTTTTCAGAAACGCCGTCCATTACTAAAACTTTATACATGGCCATTATTTTTGCACCCCCAGGAATACTTGCTGGGCCGCCTTAACACCGGCACCCAGTTCCACCGGGTAACCAACCCGGGTCAATGCCATTTCTAATCCGCTTATAGCAATCAGCACATCCATTTTATCGGCAAAACCCATGTGGGCCACCCGAAAAATTTTATTTTTTAACTGGGCCTGGCCGCCGGCAAAAGTAATGCCGAATTCATTGGTCAGCACTTTACGAATATCATCGGCCCCAATACCTTCCGGCGCGCAAACGGAAGTAATAACAGGAGAGGCGCAATTGTCATCAGTCATCAATTTAAGGCCAAGCGCCTTGATCGCGGCACGGGCAGCGTCTCTCAAAAGCTTATGGCGGGCATATACATTATCCAGCCCTTCTTCAAGCATCATATCCAATGAAGTGTTCAGCCCCACAAACAAGGACACCGCAGGTGTATAGGCAGTATTCCATTTACCCAGAGATTTCCTGGCTTTTACCAAATCAAAATAATAACGAGGCGACTTGTTGTTTTCAATTACCTGCCAGGCCTTGTCGCTAACACTCTGGACAGCAAGACCCGGTGGCAGCATCAGCGACTTCTGTGAACCGGTGGTAAGGATATCGACATGCCATTCATCCACTTTAATTTCAATGCCCCCCACACCGCTGACCCCATCTACAACTAATAAGGCCGGTGTATCAGCCACTATTTTACCGATACTTTCAATATCATTAGTTACACCGGTGGATGTTTCGTTCTGAGTGGCAAAAACAACCTTGATATCCGGATTTGCCGCCAGCCTGTCTTTAACTATCTGCGGGTTAACGGGTGTTCCCCACTCAAAGTTTTCCTCTATTAATTCGGCACCGTATGCTTTGGCCAGTTCCGACCAGCGCTCGCCAAACTTACCTCCCACCAGGGTCAGAACCTTATCCCCGGGGCTGACTGTATTTGCTACAGCTGTTTCCATGCCACCGGTACCGGAACTGGTTAAAACAAAAATATCATTTTTGGTTTGAAACACCTTTTGCAGCTTGGTGACAATATCTTTGTGTAAATTCTGAAACTCCTGGGTTCTGTGTCCAAACATCGGCGTTGTCATGGCCGCCACAACCTTCGGCGGCACGGGAGTTGGTCCCGGAATCATGAGATAACGTTTATCTTGCATCTTTACTCCTCCATTACTATGATTTAACCCAAATTTAATAAAAAAATAAACCTCTCATCCCTATCAACACAGGGACGAGAGGTATTTCTCCCGCGGTACCACCCAAATTGACCCGCAATATAATAAGAACGAGTCCTCTTCATTCAAATAACGGATCTGACATCCGTGCCCGCCTACTGTTTCTTTCAGCGGACCCCCTTCGGGGAGCCTTTCACCCAAAACAACCGCCGGTTTTCACCCTCCACCGGCTCTCTGCTGATTGTTTTATTGGTTACTTTACCCCTGCATCGGGTTTGTAACATATGATAATTTACTAATAAATATTACTACAACCGTCTTTTTTTTGCAACAGTTTTTTTAACTCGATAAATTAGCAACTTCTTCCACGAAGTACTTATGCAGTCTTAAATCATCAGTTAACTCAGGGTGAAACGCTGCCGCCAAAAACCTACCCTGCCTGGCACAGACAATCTTTTCACCATAATGAGCCAGCACTTCAACTCCGGCAGCAACCTCAGTTATATAAGGAGCCCTAATAAAAACTGCATTATAAAGTTTTTCACCTAAGGCAAAAATATCCAGATTAGATTCAAAACTTTCCACCTGACGGCCAAAGGCATTCCGCTCAACCTCAATATCCATCAAAGCCAGAGTCGGCTGCTGTGATTCTCTGATTCTTTTGGCCAGCATGATTAACCCGGCACAGGTTCCAAAGACAGGTAATCCCTGCCCGGCTATTTTTTTTATCGGTTCCATCAAATCGAAATCATTTAGTAATTTGCCCATAGTAGTACTTTCGCCACCGGGAATAACCAGGGCATCAATACCGTCCAATTCACCCGGCTTTCTTATTTGCCGTGTGCTGGCTCCGCATTTTTCAAGCGACCACTGGTGTTCTCTAAAAGCACCCTGTAAGGCCAATACACCAATTAACATTTTTATACCCCTTTTACCAGCTTTACCAGCCTCTGTCCTGCATACGCTGTTCCGGTTGTATTGACGATATTTCCAGGCCGGGCATAGCCTCACCCAAATCTCTGGAAATTTCAGCCAACACTTGCGGATCCTGATAATGAGTTGTTGCGGCAACAATTGCTTTAGCCCTTGACTGTGGATCATTAGATTTAAATATACCCGAACCCACAAATATACCATCACAGCCAAGCTGCATCATTAAAGCTGCATCAGCAGGCGTCGCAATACCACCGGCGGCAAAATTAACAACAGGTAATTTACCGGTTTCGGCAACATCCAGTAAAAGATGATAAGGGGCACCTAATTCCTTGGCTAAACTCATCAGCTCTTCTTTAGGCATATTTTGCACCCTGCGTATTTCACCCATAACCATGCGCATATGGCGTACTGCTTCCACCACATTGCCGGTTCCCGGCTCACCCTTTGTCCTAATCATGGCCGCACCTTCAGCTATACGGCGAAGCGCTTCACCAAGGTTACGGGCGCCACATACAAAGGGCACTTTAAACTCATATTTATTGATATGATGTTGCTCATCAGCCGGAGTAAGAACTTCACTCTCATCTATATAATCAACACCAAGTGCTTCAAGGATTTGGGCCTCGACAAAGTGACCGATGCGGGCCTTGGCCATCACAGGTATAGTAACTGCTTCCATAATCCTTAATATCACGGTTGGATCGGCCATGCGGGCAACACCGCCGGCGGCACGGATATCTGCAGGCACTCTTTCAAGCGCCATTACTGCACACGCTCCTGCATCTTCTGCTATTTTAGCCTGCTCCGGAGTTGTTACATCCATAATAACCCCGCCTTTAAGCATTTCGGCCAAGCCTTTCTTAACCGTCCAGGTCCCTTTTTCAGCCACGTTTTCAGACATAATGATTCTCCTCCATTCAAATCAATCACTAAAATATTTTACAGTATTCCCATTTTAAAAACAAGTGAGTTTTCCTTAAGGGCTTGCTGTCCCGTAATTTAAAAATTAATCATTTTTACATCCAATATGGCCTCGGCTTGTTTAATTTGGGCCAGCACTTCATCCGGCACTGCCAGGTCAACAGATATTACCATCATCGATGTCGCCCCGGCTTCTTTCCTGCTGTTTTGCATCCCCGATATGTTAATGTTATTCTCTCCCAAAACCGTTCCCACAAGTCCTATCATGCCCGGTTTATCAACATGGGGAATAATTAGTAGATGTCCTTCCGGAACGGAGTCAATACGGTAGCCGTTAACTCCAACAATACGAGGTTTCCCTTGGAATAAACTGCCGGACACAGAACTTTCACAGCCGTCTTCAAAAACCCTTACTGTTATTAAATTTGAATATCCTTCTTCCATCGAAACCGAGGTTTGTTCAATTACAATACCTCTTTCCTTAGCTAAAACAATAGCATTAATATAATTAACATTCTCTTGCAAAATTGGGTCTAAAAAACCTTTTACCAATGCCGCTGTCAATGTATCAGTTTGTTTAAAAAAGTCACCGCTGTAACGGATCTGTATTTTTTTTACTCTGGCTGTTACCATTTGAGATTGAAATGTGCCCATTCTTTCAACCAGTTTTAAATAGGGCTTTAATTCAGGTATCAAATCATGTTTTATAACTGGAACATTAACTGTATTTTTTACCAATTTGCCCTTAAGGGTCGCCAGTATTTCATTAGCAACATCCGCTGCAACTTTAATCTGAGCCTCCCTGGTTGAAGCACCAATATGCGGTGAAACAACCACGTTATTTAGTTCAAAAAGCGGGCTATTAGTTAGCGGCTCCTCTTCAAACACATCTAATGCTGCCCCGGCAGCCTTTCCGGATCGCAACGCATCATATAAGGCCGTTTCATCTACGATACCACCACGGGCACAATTAATAATTCTTACCCCGTCCTTCATTTTAGAAAAAGCCTCTGTATTCAGCAAATGTCTGGTACTTTTGGTCTTTGGAGTATGTATGGTTATAAAGTCGGATCTTTCTAAAAGTTCATCCAGGTCCACCAGTTCAATGTCCGTTGATATAACGCTTTTTTCCGCAATATAGGGATCATAAGCCACAACCTGCATTTCCATAGCCTGTGCTCTTTTGGCAATGGCCGAACCAATTCTTCCTAGCCCAATGATGCCTAAAGTTTTGGTGCAAAGTTCAGTGCCCATAAACGCTTTTTTATCCCATTCCCCATTTTTAAGCTTGGTATTGGCCTGGGGAATATTTCTGGCTAACGCCAGCATCATAGCTATAGTGTACTCCGTAGCTGAAATGGTATTGCCACCCGGGGCGTTAACTACAAGAATACCCTGTCTGGTAGCCTCATCGAGGTCGATATTGTCAACACCAACTCCGGCCCGCCCAATAACTTTAAGCTTGTGAGCATAACTCATTACCTTTTTATTAATTTTAGTAGCACTGCGAACAATAACAGCATCGTATTCACTGATAATAGCTATTAATTGGTCTTCAGGCACTGTTTTTGTTATATCTAAAACGATACCTGGCTCGTTTTCCAATTTTTGAAGCCCTTCACGGGCTACCCCGTCAAGTACTAGTACCTTCATATATTTTCCTTTCTTTATATAGCTTTTTTTTAATTCTTTCCGCCATTATTTTTATTTTCCTGCTTTATCTACAAAATAATACTCTAAAATAAGAGCCCTTGGATATAACTCCAAGAGCTCTTTAAAATCAAGTCCGGCAACGACCTACTCTCCCAGGGACAAGCCCAAGTACCATCGGCCCTGAAGAGCTTAACTTCCGTGTTCGGGATGGGAACGGGTGTATCCTCTTCGGTATGGTCACCGGAAAACTTATATATACACTTTTTAAGGTGTTCCTTCAAAAATGCACAGCGATTTTAAAGCATTAGGTAGTCTACCTGTCGCCTTTTTTAAGGTCAAGCCCTCGACCTATTAGTACCGGTCCGCTAAACACATTGCTGTGCTTACACGCCCGGCCTATCTACCTGGTAGTCTGCCAGGGGTCTTACTGGATTAACTCCATGGGAAACCTTATCT
>NZ_FOOX01000035.1 GCF_900113335.1 Desulfotruncus arcticus DSM 17038 | reverse complement strand
CTGTTTTCCGTACTAAAAGGTCACCTAAGCATGGATCGCCTTACTAAACGGGGGATTGACAAAGCTTTTAACGATATCATGATTTGTCTGATTACGTTTCTTGCTGGAACCATTGTTCAGCTTAAAGATAAAGCATTACCAAATGTAGCTTAGTAGCAATGATTTAATATTTGCTTTGCTTTTTTGTGTCTGTTAATTGGGGTGATTTCTACTCTTTTTTAGAGTTAATTTGTTCAATTCCATCTTTACTTCAAATAAATAGGTTAATTTTGGTAAACCTATGCTTTAGTATGATATTCTCTTTTTTATGTCAGTTTAAAATTTTGAATTCTGCAATTGGCTCGACATTAAAATATAAACAATGATGTGTTTTTGGGCAAAGATGCCTCCGTTCAGGGGATAAAACCACTGTACGGGGGTTTTATTATTTTCCGTGGAAGCCGGGGATACTTCCAGGCTGACTTCAGTTTTTTGCTGGAATACGCTTTGCTAGTCCAGGAGGCTGGCGCGGAAAGGTTGCACTTTGCTGATAATTTTTTTTATTTCGAAAAAGGTTTTTTTATTTGCCAGTAGAATATACAAGTAGGGTTCAGGTTGTATACAGGTTGTATATTTATCTTTGCATGAGGAGGGCAACTTGTATCTGTTGAGCCGGGGCCGTGAAAAGTCTTATAAAAGTTATTGTAGGAGGTGTCGTTAATGATTCCCAAACTGTTTAATCTGGCAGGAAAGGTTGCACTGATAACAGGTTCGGCCAGGGGGCTGGGGCGGGGCTACGCCCAAGGACTGGCCGGTGCGGGGGCGGTAGCCGTTTGCATGAGCCGTACTGTTCCAGATGAGACAGTAAGCTTAATCAGGGAAGCCGGTGGTAAAGCGGAGGCTGTCCGAGCTGACGTAACTCATACCGCGGAGGTTGAAAATGCCATAAACGCAGTCGTGAAAAAGTACGGGAGGCTGGATATTTTAGTCAACAACGCCGGTACGGAAATTCCCAAAAAGTTTTTAGAGTATACGGAAAAAGAATACGAGGCGATAATGGACACAAATCTTAAAGGGGTGTTTTTTGCTTGCCAGGCAGCGGCCCATCACATGGTTCGCCAGCGCAGCGGTAAAATCATCAATGTAGGTTCTCTGGGTAGTCAAATCGGGCTCGCCGGTGCGGCGGTATATTGTGCTTCAAAGGGGGGGGTACTCCAGTTTACGCGGGCACTTGCTGTGGAAATAGCTCCATATAATGTTCAGGTTAACGCAATAGGTCCGGGATATTTCAGAACGGATATGACAGAACCCTTCTTTCAGGATCCCGGCCACAAAAATTGGATCGAAAACCGAATTCCCATGGGGCGTATTGGTAAGCCGGAAGATTTGGTCGGCACTGTTGTCTTTCTTTCAAGTTCTTCTTCCGACTATATTACAGGTCAAATTATATATGTTGACGGAGGCTGGCTGGCCAGTTAACATTGATCTTTTACAAGCATGTTTTTTAAGTTGCAACTATTATTTTGGAGTGATTGATTTGTTAGCTGTCAAATATAACGGAATCGGGGATGTTAGGACTGAAGACATACCCAAACCGGTTTGCGCTCCTGGCAATGTCCTTATAAAGGTGGCTTACGCGGGTATCTGCGGATCCGACCTGCACATTTATAGGAAGGGCATGTTTGTCACTTACCTTCGGGAAACCATGGGACACGAATTTTCCGGAGTTGTCGAGAGTATTGGCGAAGGGGTTCAGGGGCTTGAACCCGGCGATCACGTCGTTGGAGACCCACGGGTTACCTGTGGTAAATGTCGCTGGTGCCGGCAGGGGGCATTTAACCTTTGCCCTGAGCTGGGTTTTATAGGTGAGGTTTCCCCCGGATGTTTTGCGGAGTATATCGAAATGAATGTCAAAAAAATTCTTAAAGTGCCTCCTGAGATCAACCTCCGCCGGGCCGCTCTGGTGGAACCCGTTGCTGTAGCGCTGCATGCTGTAGATCAAGGTAAGATTACGGAAAAAGACTCTTTGGGCATTGTCGGTGCCGGCCCGGTTGGATTGCTGACAATTGCCGTGGCTAAGGCCTTGCGGGTCAAAGAAATAACTGTTTTGGACATTTCCCCCGCCAGACTTGAGCTGGCACGGAGGCTTGGAGCGGATAAGGTTATTACCGCTTTCCCGGAGGAGTGTTCCGGTGCGATTGATGTTGCCGTGGATGCCGTGGGAAAAGAAATTACCCTGAACGGTATCCTTAACTGGCTTAATCCCAAAGGCAGATTAGTAATGGTTGGTTTATACGAGGAAAAAGCTAATTTTGATCCCAATAGTGTAGTTACCAAAGAACTTGATTTAATTGGAGTAAATGCCTACGAAACCACTCACTTGGAGAGAGCAATAGATTTTCTGATAGACTGTTCGCCTGATATTGAGCAGGTCATCACTCATGTTCTGCCGCTTGAATCAGCAGGAGAGGCGTTTTCTCTGTTAAATTCAGCGGGAACAGGGGCTGCAAAAATTTTATTGGCTCCCTAACTGTAGATCAGATAAAAATTATACGTGTCATTCAAGAAAAACGAGAGGAGAGACAGAATGGTCAGTTTGGCAAACCGGGTGGACAAGCTTCGCAATAAAGGAAAACAGCCTAATCTTGCCCAGATAGCTTATACACAGATAAAGGAAGCAATTATTTTCGCCAAGTTTAAACCCGGTGAGTATATAAGCGAGAACATGCTGGCAGCGGCCCTGGAAATGAGCAGGACGCCGGTAAGGGAAGCATTGAAGGAGTTGGCTTATGAAAATTTAGTTGAAATCATGCCCGGGCGGGAAGCTGTTGTAAAACATATTACCCAAAAGGACTTAAAAGAGATTTTTGAATTGCGCAGGGTATTGGAGTGTTTTGCTGCCGAAACCGCTCCGGAAAATTTTGGGGATGATGAAATTAAGGAAATAGAAGAAACCTGGATGTCTTTCCAAAAAAAAGTGGAGCAGGGCCGGCAGATAGAATGGGAAGCATTGAGTCATTCTGACAACAAGCTTCACTCAATGATTATTGATAAATGTAATAATGCGCATTTAAAAAATTTCATGAGCGTTTTGGGCCAGCAAATATTGAGGTACCAGCTTCTCACGGCGATGGCTCTTGGTGACATGGCTGATACCATTCGGCAGCACTTGGAAATAATTGCTCTTCTAAAAGCAAGAGAGACAAAAGAATTAATTCCTGTACTCAGGCAGCACATAGAGGAAGCTGAGAAAATTCTTATGAAAAGTCATTTTGAAAAGTAAGTGTTCAAGCAGGGGTATTAAAGTCATAAATTATCATTGGAATTTATTGGCTATCGGATTTTATCATTGATCAGCAATTAACGGGAGGTCGTGGGTTTGTATTTAACCGGTGAGGAACAGCAGATGCTTGACGGCAAGTTTGGTGAAGGCGTGTCAATAGCTATGAAAGTACTGGTGGCGGTGGGTGAGGCCTTTGGCGCCGAACGGATGGTGGAGATAACCCGGTCTCATGTAGCTTTAAGCAATCAGGAGGCTGATTTATGGTTTGTAGAAAAACTGGTAAAAGCAGGGGCCACATGCAGGGTTTCGCCCACTGTTAACCCGGGCTTTAACCTGGAATACTTTCAACAAGTAAAAGCAGTTGATCGTGACGACGAAGAAATAATAAAGCGAACGAGGGCGGCCTATAAAACAATTGGTGCTACGCTAACATACAATTGTACCCCCTATCTTGAAAAAAATATACCACGTTTTGGTGAAATAACAGCTTTCTCTGAATCAAGCGCAACACCATATATTAATTCCGTTTACGGAGCCAGGACAAACAGGGAAGCGGCTCAGAGCGCCCTTTGTGCTTCAGTGGCGGGCAGAGTGCCTTTATATGGTTTACTTTTAGATGAAAACCGAAGGGGCCAGGTCCTGGTCGAGGTACAGGCCAAGATGGAGAGTGACTTCGATTACAATATGCTGGGTTACTGTGCCCCTAAGAAAATAGGCTTTGGAGTACCGGTTTTCACCGGCCTGCCCATAAAAACTTCTCCGGAGGCTCTGATGAATTTGGGTGCACAGCTGAATACGGCCGGAGCGGTTTCCCTTTATCACATTGTAGGGGTTACTCCTGAGGCACCGACAATCGAGGCTGCATTTCACGGTGAAGATCCGGAAAAACGGGTGGTTATTACTGAAGAGGATATTAAACAAGTGCGGGATGTTATTTCCGCTGAAGCCGGCAAAATTGATTTTGCCCTGTTTGGATGTCCTCACCTGACCATTAATCAGGTGGCAAAGATAGCCAGGATGCTGGAAGGGAAAAAGCTGGCTGTTGAGTTATGGGTTTGCACCTCCTCACTGACAAAGGAATTGGCCAAACGTATGGGCTATCTGGGGATTATCAACAGGGCGGGAGGCCATATTGTGGAAGATACGTGCATTGATCAGCCGTGCTGGCAATTCCTTTATGGTAAAAAGGGAGTGACAGATTCCCCCAAATGCGCTTATTACACTGAGAGAAGAAATATGGATTTTGTTATCAGAAGCATTTCAGAGTGTATAGAAGCTGCAATTAAGGGGGAAGTGAAATGAGCGAACAAAAAGTTTTAACGATGAAATGTCATAAGATAGCCGGTGGCAAATCCTGTGGCGAAGCACTTATTTCATGCGATGATATGTGTTTTTACCTGGTCGAGCCCCGGAGCGGCGTTGTTATTGAAAAAGGACACGCGCTTGAAGGGCGGAGTATTGCCGGTAAGGTATTGATATTCCCGAGCGGGAAAGGGAGTTCCGTAGTGCAGGCTGACGGCTTATATCAGTTGAAAATGAAGGGTACGGAGCCGAAAGCGATAATAATCCAGCACCCGGATACTGTTTTGGTGGCCAGTGCTATAATCATGGACGTTCCTCTGGTGGACGGCCTGCCCCCGGAATTTTATCAGGCGGTTGTTTCCGGTGACGAGTTGGAAGTCGATGCGGATAACTCAATGGTTACGATCAAGAAAAGAACTTAAGGCGTAATTTTCTTTGCGGACTTTCCTGGTACATAAAAAAAGCCCAAAAGAGATGAGAATAGGAGAAATGAAATGATTATTTTAAAAGATGTCAACAAAGATCCCAAAAAGCTTGAAGATGTTCACAGCATAGTGGCAAGCATTCTTGAGCAGGTAAAGATTGAAGGCGACCAAGCTTTGATCGAATTAACAAAGCAATACGACAGAGTCGAGCTAAGCGTGCTTAAAGTACCCCGGAAAGCTTTTCAAAAGGCTTATGAGCTTGTCTCCGGAGAAACGATAAAAAGTTTGGAGTTTGCGGCGGAACAGATCAAGTATTTTGCTGAACACCAGTTGGCTTGTTTGCAGCCGCTGAAAAGGTGTGAGCATATTCCGGGAGTTACACTTGGACACAGGCTCGTGCCTATTAAAACATGCGGCGCTTATATTCCGGCGGGACGTTACCCGCTGCCTTCAACTGCGCTGATGTCCATCATTCCCGCTAAAGTAGCCGGGGTGGACAAGATTATAGCCTGTTCCCCACCGTCAAAGGAATTCGGAACAATTCACCCGGCGGTACTGGTGGCCATGGATATTGCCGGTGTGGACGAGGCTTACTGTATGGGTGGAGCCCAGGCCATTGGCGCATTCACTTACGGAACTGAGAGCGTCCCAAAAGTTGATATTATTGTAGGTCCCGGCAACAAGTATGTTACTGAAGCTAAAAGGTTGGTCAGTGGCAGTGTGGGTATTGATATGCTTGCCGGCCCCAGTGAGGTTTTGATTATTGCTGATGAGTCAGTTCCGGCACAGTTTGTAGCTGTTGATTTGCTGGCGAAGTGCGAACATGATCCCAACTCTATTGCTATTTTTGTTACTACAAGCAGAAAATTGGCGGAAGAAGTTCAGAAATCTATCAAAGAGGAACTTAAAACCCTGGGCACGGCTGAGCTTGCCGCCCGGACCTGGGCGGATAACGGTAAAATTATCATTGTGGATAGTATGGATGAAGCCGTCAAAATTTCAGATGAGCTGGCACCGGAACACTTGCAAATAATGACAGAAAATGACGATGAAATAGCAGGCCAACTTTGCAACTTTGGTTCCCTATTTATAGGTAAAACCGCCCCGGTAGCCTTCGGGGACTACGTTTCAGGCACCAATCACACTTTGCCCACTTTAAGCTGCGCACGCTTTACCAACGGAGTCTGGGTGGGGACTTTCATAAAGGTTTCCTCTGTCCAGAAGGTTAGCATGGAAGGTGCGTCCAGGCTTGCGGGGGTCTGTTCACATCTGGCGGGAGTTGAGGGATTGCTGGCGCACCAGCGTTCAGCAGAATTGAGAAGGGGTTATTGACAGGGGGATAATTTATGTTTGCTATGCAGTCTCAACAGGAATTGAACGTACAGGGCAACGACATTGTGCTTCAACTTCACGATGTATCCAAAATATACCCCGGCACAGTTGCACTGTACAAGGCGAACATGGAGGTCAAGCGTGGAGAAGTTCACGGGATAATTGGCAAGAACGGGGCTGGAAAGTCGACATTGGTTGGGATCATCGCGGGGATTGTGACGCCAACCGAAGGTGATATTATTATTGGCGAAAAAAAATACCAAACATTATCCAGAATAATTGCCAAAAAGGAAAGTATAGCGGTTGTTCCCCAGGAACCTCAGGTGATTCTCGATCTCACTGTGGCTGAGAACCTCTTTCTGGGGAATTACGGTGAACAAGGAATGCTGATTAAGTGGAAGGACTTGTATGCTAAAGCAAAACAGGTATTGAACAGGGCAGGCCTGCAAATAGATGTTCGGGCCAGGGCGAGAGATCTGCCCTTAAGCGAACAGCAATTATTACTCGTGTTAAAGGCATGTTTTGTTGAAGATGCCCGGATTGTGATATTAGATGAAGCTTCCGCCAGTCTTTCCCAGGATGATGAAAATCTTTTGCACCAGATAATTGAAGGAAGAAAAAAGGAAGGTAAAACCATTATCCTTATCTCACACCGGACAGACGAGTTATTAAAAGTTTGTGACCGTGTAACCGTGGTGCGTGACGGCAGAACTATCGGTAATCAGGATTGCCGTGCTCTGAAGAAAGAGACGCTCTCTTCTTTGATCGTAGGAGAGGGGTACAGGCAAAGTGATATTTCTGCCGGGCGAAGCCCCGACAGGTTAAAAGAAGAAGAGACTGTGCTTTCAGTTGAGGGCCTGACGAATTTGCCGGCATTTAAAAATATTAGCTTAACTTTAAAGAAAAAGGAAATCTTAGGTATTGCAGGACTGAGAGGAAGCGGCCGCACCGAAATTTTTAAGGGTATAGCAGGGATTGACCCGGTTAATGAAGGGTGGATTAAAATCGGCAATTTAAAAACACGCTTTAATACTCCTACCCAGGCACTGCGAAACGGTATCGTCTACCTTCCGGAAGACAGGGAAAGGGAAGGCCTGATCAAGTCCCAAACCGTAAGGGAAAACTTGATCCTCAACGCCCTCGGTAAAGTAAGTAAAAAGTTTGTAATAGACAAAAAAGCAGAAGTTGATTTTATCTCCAACGCCGTTGATGTTATGGAAATTAAAATTGCTTCTATAGAGCAGGAAGTTAATCAATTAAGTGGGGGGAACAAACAAAAGGTTGTTGTTGGAAGAATTTCGGCCGCCCAACCAAAAGTTTTTTTGTTGGATGAACCCACAAGAGGCGTGGATATAGCTGCAAAGGACAGTATTTTAAAAATCGTCAGGGAACGGCTGAGTCAATCGGCGGGGATTATTATAACATCACCGGGATTGGAAGATTTGATGATGATTTGTGACCGCATTCTGGTCCTTTACCAAGGAGAAATAATCAAAGAATTTTTCAGGGAAGAGTTCAACGAGGGGGATCTGTTCCTGGCTTTACAGGGGCATGTTTAAAAAAGGTTATAAGTTTGGTTTATGAAACTTCAATGTTCTTAATAAAAAAGGGGAATAGCTTATGTCAAAAAAAGTACAGCTGGAGTTGTTTTTGTTGGACAACTTAATCTGGGTGATTGTAGCCGGGTTTTTCCTGATGAATATTATCGTTACTCCCAATTTTGCGACTTATGGTAATTTTGTCAATATTTTATTCCATTCAACAATTATGAGTATGCTGGTGCTGGGAGAAGGTTTAGTGTTAATTATCGGGGCTCTGGACTTATCTCTTGAGTCAATTGTGGCTTTTGCTCCAGGTGTTGTTATGTTAATGGCTACGCAATGGATTCCCGGGGGGATAAATCCGGTTATGTGCATAATATTAACCCTTGCTGTTGGTGCCCTTGTTGGGTATTTTAACGGGTTTTTTATAGCCCGTATCGGGGTTAATCCTCTTTTGCAAACTCTTTCCGTAGAGATTATGTTGAGGGGACTGGTGCTATTTTTGGTACCGTTTTCAATATTCCCCTTACATAAGATTTACACTTATGCTGGGCAGGCAAGATTATTCTTGAATATTCCGGCAGCAATAATAATTATGCTAATTGTTTATGTTGTACTGCATCTTATACTTCAGTATACAACCTTTGGCCGGAATTTTATGGCTACAGGCGGGAACGCCCGGGCGAGTTTTATCGCAGGCATTAATACAAACCGTATGGTTATTGCCGCTTTCGTGCTGGCTGGTTTGCTGGCCGCTTTGGCCGGGCTTTTGGCGGCTGGCAGACAAGGGTCGATTTCCAACACTATGGGGCAGGGAATGATCATGCTGGCTTTTGCCGGAGCCATATTGGGCGGATGCAGTCTGGATGGGGGGAAAGGCACTCCTCTGGGAATGCTGGGAGGTACTATTCTTCTGGGCATGATAGATAACTCCCTAAACTTGCTGGGGGTTGGTGTTACGCTGGTTTATGCAACCCAAGGGGCTTTGATATTTATGGCGATTATCATCGACAGGGTAAGGGCAAAAGCCCGGAGTTATTTGTTGCACCAGGAACAGGTTAAAAAATTGGCGGGTCAGGAGCAACAAGCGTAACAACTAATAAATCAATTAAGGGAAAGGAGGTTAATAACTTAAAACTACAGATTGCGGTGTCGTGCGGGTATAAATAATGCAATGGGTCGGTTTCTAAATTACTTATTAAAGGAGTTGTATGGTATGAAGCTAAAACAGGCTCGGTATTTTCTAATTGCAATGTTTATCATGGTAGTAACCATAGTATCGGGTTGTGGGGCGAAGCCAAATAACGATACAACCAATGAATCAAATTCAAATGATTCCGGTTCACAAAAACAGCTGAAATTTGGCATGGTTATTAAGGATCCTTCCGCTCCGTACGAGCAGGCTTTTATTCACGCGGCGCAGGATAAGGCCAAGGAGCTTGGGGTAATTATTGATATCAAAGACGGTCAGGCCGACTCCCTGAAAATCATGAATTTAATGGATACCTATATCGACCAGAAAGTTGATGGCTTTATTATGGCGGGTGCGGTAGACCTAAAAGCAATAGTGCCGGGGATACAAAAACTAAATGCGGCTGGTATACCGATCATGGCTCTTGATACTTCTCCCGAAGGCGGAAAGGTTGACCTTTTCTTGTCCTTTGACATTGAAGATTCAAGCAGAAAAGCCGCAAAATTATTTGTGCAGGGTATCAAGAATAGAAATGGCGGAAATGTGCCCGATGGTGTGGTTATAGAGATCATGGGTTCCGTTCAGGATATGTTTGCTCAGGCGTGTACCAAAGGTTTCCGTTCTGTTATTGACCAATACCCGCAGCTCAAAGTGGCGCAGGGCGATGGCAAATGGAATAATGTTGATGCAAATGCAAGGACGAGCGATCTATTAACCCGGTACGGTCAAAAGGTTCTGGGTATCTACGTACATACTCCGGATATCATGGCGCCGGGTGTTGTTTCGGCAATCGAGGCGGCGGGCCTTAATCCCAAAGATTATGGTATTTGTGGGATTTGTATAGGACCGGAGGGGATGGATTTAATTGAAAAGGGCAAAATTTTAGCTGTAGTTGAGCAGCCGGCATATGATTCCGCAGCGCTTGCCGTGCAGTACCTTTATGACGAATGCAACGGCAAGCCGATTCCAAAAATTGGGGACACTGTTATGGCTGACGGTGAAATTTGGTCCCCGGCCGAAGTTATCAAGAACCCGTGGGTTGATGAAGGAGCCTATATGAAGCTGAAGGGACCGATTGTCCCGAACGAGGTCAGACCGGATGATCCCCGTCTCTGGGAGAATAAACTGAAAGATTTGTGGACAAAAAACAATTAGCAGGTTGAACATCGTTCATAGCCCCCCGGAAGGTTTCCGGGGGGCTATGAAAATAACGCAGGTAGCCATACTGCCAATTAAAATCTGGGGCCAGGCATAACTGCTTTTAATTTAGAAATGAGTGGCAAAAAAGAAAGGTGGACATCAATGGGTAATAAGATTAAAGCCGACCTGATTGTTTGCCATGCTGACCAATTGATTACCATGGCCGGGGCTTCAAAAACGCCCAAGCACGGGTGCGGAATGTCCCGGATCGGGCTAATAGAAGATGGGGCAGTAGCGGTAAAAGAAAAGGAACTCATAGCGGTCGGCCTTACACCGGAGGTTATGGAAAAGGTGGAAGTTGGCCCGGAGACCATGATTATTAATGCAGCTGGTAAATTGGTCATGCCGGGGCTGGTGGACCCGCATACGCACTTGGTTTTTGCCGGATCGAGAGAGCATGAACTAGAGTTAAGGCTAAAAGGATTGCATTACCTTGACATCCTAAAGCTGGGCGGAGGTATATTAAGTACTGTAAGTGCTACTCGGGCTGCTTCGCAACAAGATCTCTTACAGATATCCCTAAAGTATCTTGACCAGATGATTGCTCATGGTACCACTACCGTAGAGGCAAAAAGCGGGTATGGCTTGAATCTGCGTGATGAGATTAAAACATTAATTATACACCGTGAACTAAATACTCTGCACCCTGTTGATCTGGTTTCCACTTTTTTGGGAGCGCATGCTGTACCAGAGGAATACCGGGGCAATCCCCAAGAGTATGTCGAGCTGGTGGTGGGAGAAATGCTTCCGGCGGTAGCCCGGGATGGTTTGGCGGAGTTCTGTGACGTTTTCTTTGAAGATGGTGTCTTTGACAAAGAACAATCAAGGCATATTCTAATATCCGCTAAAAAGCTGGGGTTTAAGCTGAAGGTTCACGCTGACGAAATCAAGTCGCTTGGAGGGGCTGAATTGGCGGCGGAAATTGGGGCAGTGTCTGCTGATCATCTGATGGCGGTTTCGGAAGAGGGAATTAGGAGGCTGGCCCAAACCGGGACGATAGCCGTGCTTTTGCCCTCAACAACATTTTGCATGATGGCTCCTCAATATGCCCCGGCCCGCAAGATGATCGACAGTGGAGTTGCCGTAGCCCTGGCCAGTGACTTTAACCCCGGAAGCAGCCCGGTTAACAATATGCAGGTAGTAATGGGTATTGCCTGTCGCCAGTTAAAAATGAAACCTGCCGAGGTAATATCCGCGGTCACCATCAATGCCGCTCACGCTATAGGTAGGGCCGGGGAGGTAGGCAGTCTGGAAACCGGTAAAAGGGCAGATATGGTAATTTTTGATGCACCTAATTATCAGTATCTAATGTACCGATTTGGCCTAAATCTAGTGGATAAAGTAATTAAAGACGGAAAAGTTGTTGTAGGAGGATAAGAAATGCGGAAACTGGTGGAGTGCGTACCGAATTTCAGTGAAGGCCGCCGGCCAGAGGTGGTGGCTCAGATAATTGATACAATCAAGAGCGTGGAAGGCGTCAGAGTACTTGGCGCATCAACTGATGCCAGCCACAACCGGGCGGTGGTCACCTTTCTCGGCGAGCCCGGTCCGGTAAAAAACGCAGCTTTTCTGGCGGCTGCCAGTGCTGCGGAATTAATCAATATGGAGGAGCATCAAGGGGCACACCCGCGCATCGGGGCCACGGATGTAATTCCCTTTATTCCCATCGGAGAATCAACCATGGAGGAATGTGTGGAACTGGCGCGGGAATTGGGCCGGGAAATTGGGTATAAACTGAATATCCCAGTTTATCTGTATGAGGCAGCGGCAACCCGCCCGGAACGGAAAAACCTGCCCGCAGTGCGCAAGGGAGAATATGAAGGACTAAAAACAGCAATAACCCGGCCTGAGCGGCAGCCCGACTTCGGCCCGCCGCACCTGCACCCGACCGCCGGCGCCACTGCCGTTGGGGCCCGCCCGCCCCTGGTGGCGTATAACATTAACCTTGGCACTGCAGACGTGGTCATAGCCAAGGCTATTGCCAAATCAATCCGGGGCAGCAGCGGGGGGTATCCGAGCATTAAAGCGCTGGGAGTGATGCTGGAAGACCGTCAGGTCGCCCAGGTTACGATTAATGTATGCAACTACAAGGAAGTATCCCTGCACCGGGTATTTGAAACCGTTAAAACTGAAGCCGCCCGTTACGGAGTAAATGTGATCGGCAGTGAAATTGTCGGTCTTTTGCCCATGGAAGCGCTGCTTGACGCAGCGGATTTTTACCTGCGCCTGGAGGGCTTTAGTTTTAACCAGGTGTTGGAAAAACGACTGCTGGATCAATAAGAAAGGATGGCTAGACCAATGTTGATGGAGATGACCGTAAAAGGCTTTTTAGCTGAACTGGCCTCAAAATCCCCCGCCCCCGGTGGCGGCAGCGTTTCCGCCCTGGCCGGTTCACTGGCTGCAGCGCTGGTTGCCATGGTGGCGCGGCTGACCGGGACCGAAGGAGATAACGAAGGCATGCGGGGAATACTGGGGCAGGCCGGTGACCTTATGGAAAAACTAAACCGGCATGTGGATGAGGATACCGCAGCTTTTAGCCTGGTAATGCAGGCTTACCGGCTGCCCAAACAAACAGAGGCGGAAAAAGAGCAAAGGGCTGCGGCAATTCAAGAAGCACTGAAAGGTGCAGCCAACCACCCGCTGCTGGTGGCCGAAGAATGCCTGCAGGTTTTAGTATTGTGTATGGAGGTTGTGGCTATAGGCAACCCCAATGCGCTGAGCGACGCCGGAGTGGCCTCACTTATGGCCTACAGCGGCATAACCGGCGCCATGTTTAATGTTGCGATAAATCTGGAAGGGATCAAGGACCCTGTCTTTGCACAGCAGGCAAAGGCGGAGAGGGACAGAATAATGTCCGAAGCGAGCCACCTTTATGCCGGTATCCAGACCCTGGTGCAGAAAAAATTAATTTACATGGTTGAATGGTAGCCGTATTTTTTCAGGAGGTGTGTATATTCCTGAGTAAAGTTGATCGAGGCAAATTAATTAAACGATGGGAGAGATAGCAAATGCTGAGCAATAAAGAGATAGCGGGAGCCATGACGGTCAAGCTGGATAACGTTCTCCCCGCAATGCCCGAATTCGTTGCAGGCATCAGAAGAGCCCCTGACAGGGGTTTTCGCCTGACACCTGAACAAACCAAAGTAGCCTTAAAAAACGCATTGCGTTACGTGCCGGAAGAACTGCATGAACAACTGGCGCCGGAATTTCTAAATGAGCTGCTGACCAGAGGCAGGGTCTACGCCTACCGCTTTCGCCCGGAAGGCCGTATCTATGCCCGGCCGATAGATGAATATAAAGGAAACTGCCCCGAAGGGAAAGCCTTTCAGGTAATGATTGATAATAACCTGGACTTCGAAGTGGCTCTTTATCCCTATGAGCTGGTGACTTACGGTGAGACCGGCAGCGTCTGCCAGAACTGGCTGCAGTACAGGTTAATTAAAAAATATCTTGAGACAATGACCGACCACCAGACACTGGTGATGCAATCCGGCCATCCTGTAGGCCTTTTCCCGTCCAAGCCGGAAGCCCCCAGAGTAATTATTACCAACGCCCTGATGGTGGGAATGTTTGACAACCAGGAGGACTG
>NZ_FOOX01000011.1 GCF_900113335.1 Desulfotruncus arcticus DSM 17038 | reverse complement strand
TAGGAGTCTGGACCGTGTCTCAGTTCCAGTGTGGCCGGTCGCCCTCTCAGGCCGGCTACCCATCGTCGCCTTGGTGGGCCGTTACCCCTCCAACTAGCTAATGGGACGCGGACCCATCTGTCAGCGGATTTCTCCTTTCCTCCCCAGAATATGCATCCCAAGGAGCGTATCCGGTATTAGCACCAGTTTCCCGGCGTTATCCCAGGCTATCAGGCAGGTTATCCACGCGTTACTCACCCGTCCGCCACTAAAATTAGCAAAAAGTAAACTCTTCGCTAATCTCCGTTCGACTTGCATGTGTTAAGCACGCCGCCAGCGTTCGTCCTGAGCCAGGATCAAACTCTCCATATATAGCTTATATATTTTAAGAGTTTAATCTTTGCTCTCGTTTGTTAGAATTACTCTTTCAAAGTTCTTCACTTTGACGAGGTTCTTTTGCTTTGATTGCGCTCACACGCAATCGCATCTCAACTCTGTTTAGTTTTCAAGGACCTGGTTTTGGTTGCCACCGCTCACTCAGCGGCGTTTATTATTGTATCATCACTGAGCCGTACTGTCAATATCCATTTTTTAATCTTGTTTCCGTCTATTGCTTTTACCGGCTTGCGACGACTTTTACATATTATCATTATAACCAGTTGTTTTCAAGTGTAAATTAATAGTATTTAACTTAACCGATTACAATCACGATTTATAATATAGCAAACGTTTTATTCCTTGTCAATAAAAAAAGCGCACTCTATCAGTTCCCTTAACGTGCGCTTTTTTATACTTTATTCCTTAGCTCTGGCCATAAATATGGCCAGTTAAATTTTCTTAAAGTGCATGAAAAGCGCGCTAATTCAGTTCCCTCTATGCGTGCTTTTCAGTACTTTACTCCTTTGATCAGGCCATATATATGGCCTGGTATAATATCATTAAAGTGCAAGAAAAAAAGCGGGGATTTTATTCATCCCCGCCATCTTCTGCAGCAACAACTCTTGCCACCGCCACCAGGTGATCTCCATCACCCAGTTTCATCAGCAGCACACCCTGAGTAGCCCGGCCGATCAATGAAATATTATCAGCCTTTAATCTAATCATTATCCCATCGGCACTAATCATCAAAACTTCTTCATCAGGTGCAATAACCTGAAGCGAAACTACATAGCCATTACGGGGTGTACATTTAATATTTGTTACTCCCATGCCGCCCCTGGTCTGGGTTCTATATTCATTTAGTCTGGTTCTTTTACCATAGCCCTGGCTGGTTACAACCAATAAATCACTGCCTTCCCGCACTCTATCCATGGATACCACTACATCGTCTTTCTTCAGAGTAATACCCTTTACCCCTCGGGATGCCCTGCCAGTGGGACGGACATCATTTTCAGAAAATCTGATGGCCATACCAAGCTTAGTTCCAATAATTATCTCTTCTTTATTGTCGGTCATTAATACATCTATTAATGAATCCCCTTCGTCCAGGTTTAAAGCAATTATGCCATCCCGTCTGGAAGTGTCATATTCGTTTAACGAAGTCTTTTTCACTATACCGTTGCGGGTTAACATAAAAAGATAATGGCTGGAAGAGTATTCCTTAATCGGTATAACCGTGGTTATATATTCATCGTTGTCCACATAAAGCAGGTTTACTATAGCAGTACCTCTGGCTTGCCGGCCGGCTTCAGGAATCTCATATCCCTTAAGCCGATAAACTTTGCCTTTGGTAGTAAAAAACAAAAAATAATGATGAGTTGTAGCAATAAAAAGATGTCTGAGAAAATCATCATCCTTAATGCCCATTGCATGTATACCGCGACCGCCTCTTCTCTGGCTGCGATAAGTTTCAAGGGGCATTCTTTTTATATATCCTTGATTAGTAATGGTTACAACTATATCTTCTTCAGGTATCAAGTCAATATCTTCAAAATCTATACTCTCATCAGCAATGGCCGTACGGCGGCTATCGCCGTATTTTTCTTTAATCTCCAGTATTTCCTGTTTAACAATACCCAGCACCATTTTTTCATCTGCCAGTACTGATCTAAGATAATCAATCTTTTTGATTAGATCCTTATACTCAGCCTCCAATTTATCTATTTCAAGACCGGTCAAACGATGAAGACGCATGTCCAAAATGGCCTGGGCCTGTTTTTCGGAAAAATTAAATCTTTCCATCAGGTTTTTTCTGGCCTGATCCACAGTCCTGGAACCACGAATTATTTTAATTACTTCATCAAGATTGGCCAGAGCAATACGCAGTCCTTCTACAATATGGGCTCTTTCCTCGGCCTTGTTCAGATCATACCTGGTACGCCTGGTGATTATTTCCTTCTGATGCTCCAGATAATGATAAAGTGTTTCTTTAAGATTCAGAACTTTTGGCTGGCCATTAACCAACGCAAGCAATATTACCCCAAATGAATCTTGCATTTGGGTATGCTTATAAAGCTGGTTTAATATGACCTGCGGATTGGCATCCCGGCGTAATTCAATAACTATCCGCATACCATGCCGGTCAGACTCATCTCTAAGGTCAGTAATACCTTCAATTTTTTTATCTTTGACCAGTTCGGCTATTTTTTCAACCAGTTTGGCTTTATTTACTTGATAAGGCAGCTCGGTCACGATGATGCTGCTTTTTTTACCTGTTTCTTCAATTTCCGCCTTTGCCCTTACTTTAATTGATCCCCTGCCTGTTTTGTAAGCCGACCTTATGCCTTCGCGTCCCATAATTATGGCACTGGAAGGAAAATCCGGTCCTTTAATTACTTTCATTAAGTCATTAATTTCTGTTTCAGGGTTATCAATTAACATGACAACTCCATCGATAACCTCGGTCAGGTTATGCGGCGGAATATTAGTTGCCATACCCACAGCAATTCCAGCAGAGCCGTTTACCAGTAAGTTTGGAATACGGGAAGGTAAAATAACAGGCTCCTTACCGCTCTCATCATAGTTGGGCGCAAAATCAACAGTTTCTTTTTCAATATCAGACAGCATCAAAGTTGCTATTTTGGATAAGCGTGCCTCAGTGTAACGCATGGCCGCTGCCGCATCGCCGTCTACCGACCCAAAGTTGCCATGCCCGTCTACTAAAGGATAACGGGAAGAAAAATCCTGAGCCAACCTCACCAGCGTGTCATAAATTGCAGCATCACCATGAGGGTGGTATTTAGCCATTACTTCACCGACAATGTACGCTGATTTACGATGCGGTTTATCAGGTGTAACCCCCAGTGTGTGCATGGCGTAAAGAATTCTACGGTGAACAGGTTTCAGGCCGTCCCTTACATCCGGCAAAGCCCTGCCCACAATTACACTCATAGCATAATCCAAATACGAATGCTTCATTTCATCTTTTATATCAATAGGAACCACTTTTCCGGTTAAAGCAGGCACGGATATTTCACCTCAAACTGTAAATTATTACATCTTTATTAGTATAATTGCCTTAAATAACTTAGGCAATACCGTTTAGTTTAAACTAAAAGAGCGGGAAACGCTGTTCCCGCCTAAGTAGAAACTTTGCATTAAACATCAAGGTTTCTAACGTACCTTGCGTTTTCTTGAATGAATTCACGTCGTGGCTCAACCTTATCTCCCATCAACATGGAAAATATACTATTTGCTTCAATAGCATCTTCGAGCTTGACCTGCATAACTGTTCTTGAATCAAAATTCATTGTAGTCTCCCATAATTGTTCCGGGTTCATCTCCCCCAAACCTTTATATCTTTGTATTGAAATTTTTTCACGCCCGATTCGTTTTAATAACTGTTCTAATTCAATGTCGCTAAACACATAATGTTCTTCTTTAGTTTTGCGCACCCGGTATAAAGGTGGTTGAGCAATAAAGACATAACCATTTTCGATTAACTGCTTCATATGCCGGTAAAAGAAAGTCAACAACAAAGTTCTAATATGAGCTCCGTCAACATCAGCGTCAGTCATAATAATTATTTTGTGATAACGGGCTTTTTCAATATTGAACTCTTCCCCGATACCTGTTCCAAAAGCAGTAATTAACGCTCTAATTTCTTCATTGGCCAGAATTTTATCCATTCGAGCTTTTTCAACATTTAAAATTTTACCTCTGAGTGGCAAAATCGCTTGAAAACGTCTATCCCTTCCCTGTTTAGCTGAACCTCCGGCGGAATCACCTTCAACTATAAAAATTTCACTAAGCGACGGATCCCGTTCGGAACAATCAGCTAATTTTCCCGGCAGCGTTGAACTTTCAAGAGCATTCTTACGCCTTGTCAATTCCCGCGCCTTCCTGGCAGCCTCCCTGGCCCTGGCTGCATTTATTGATTTATCTAATATCTTGCGTGCCACCTGTGGATTTTCTTCAAAAAAAGTACTTAGTTTTTCTGCCACTACAGTGTCAACAACGCTTCTTACTTCGCTATTACCAAGCTTTGTTTTAGTCTGCCCCTCAAATTGAGGCTCTGGAACTTTTATACTGATTATAGTAGTTAAGCCTTCACGAATATCCTCACCAAGCAAGCCTGAGCCGTTTTTAATAATATTATATTTTTTACCATAATCGTTCATCACCCGTGTTAATGCGGTTTTAAACCCGGTTTCATGGGTTCCGCCGTCAACGGTATGAATGTTATTTACAAACGAAAAAAAGTTTTCCACATAGCTATCAGTATATTGCAGGGCAACTTCAACCATAATCTGGTCTCTAACGTCTTCAAAATAAATGGGTTTGTGTAAAGCATTTTTATTTTTATTTAAATGCATCACAAAATCTTTTATACCGCCGGAATGCTGGTACACAAACTGTTGTTCCGTGCGTTCATCAATAAAGGTTATTTTTATACCTTTCGTTAAGTAAGAAAGTTCCCTGATTCGCTGAATTAATGTTTCCTGGTTAAATACTAGTTCTTCAAATATTTCCGGGTCAGGTTTAAAAGTGATTCTGACACCTGTAGTTTTGGATTTTCCTGTTTTCTCTAGCTTTGAAGCAGCAACACCCCGTTCATATCGCTGGTGCCAGATAAAACCTTCCCGGCGAACCTCTACTTCAAGCCATTCCGACAGTGCATTGACCACCGATACACCGACACCGTGCAAGCCGCCGCTAACTTTATAACCACCACCGCCAAACTTTCCACCAGCATGAAGCATGGTCAAAACTACCTCAACGGCAGGTAAGCCTATTTTGGGATGCGTGTCCACTGGTATACCGCGTCCGTCATCAATTACAGTAACAGTATTATCATAGTGAACAATTACATCTATTTTTTTGCAGTAACCAGCCATAGCCTCATCAATACTGTTATCAACCACTTCATAAACCAGGTGATGAAGGCCTCTTAAACTGGTGCTGCCAATGTACATCCCTGGCCGACGCCTAACAGCTTCAAGCCCCTCTAATACTTGAATTTCTTCCGCACTGTATCTGGTGTTGTTTTCCAACAATCGGGATCCTCCGTTTCCAAACTGGTTAGTCTTCACTTGACACCTGGGATAAAGCTCTCTTTTTTAAAGTTGTACAAGAAATTGGAGACAAATATATCTCATTATTGGTAATTACATAGGTTTTTTCTTTTCCTGATGTTGAAATATTAATAATAAAACCTTCATCACCAGCTATTTCCAAAAATTCCTTTGTAATAGCGGAAGCTTTTGATCTAATATCTAAAATAGCCACTATTTCCTTTTTGGGAACAATCACGTCCCCTCCGAGGTGTAAAAACATCCGCTAATCCTCCCTTAAATTGGTGACATTTATTCGTTGGGGGCATTCCCCGAGGAAGTGTATTCCCTTTCCTTTATCGTTCCGCTATTAATAAAGTATACCCTGTCTATGTGCCGGCTAATTGTTTTGGAAAACCCGGTAGTTGTAATAAATGCTTGATTATTACTAATAAGTTTCAGTAAATAATTTTGGCGATTTTCATCTAACTCCATTAAGACATCATCCAGTAACATAATGGGGTTTTGTCCAGTTTCACATTTAAATAATTTCATTTGTGCAGCTTTTAAAGCCAGTACAACTGACCTTATCTGCCCTTGAGATCCGAAATTACGAATATCTTTATTATTTAATAAAAATGTTATATCATCTCTGTGTGGACCAAACAAGGTCTGTTTTTTATATAATTCTTCCTTTTCCCTTGATTTTCCTTCAATAATAAAATCATTAATAATTTGATCTACACTTAAAGAATCTGAAATTCTAGCTGATGATAAATATTTCATATCAAGTTTTTCATTTTTACCTGCGATGCTGCCATAAATATCCCGGGCTAGAGGAAAATATTTTTTTAACAACTGAATTCTTCTGAAAAGAACTTCAGCCCCGTATCTGTAAAATTCTTCGTTCCAAATTTTAAAGTCATCCTTATGGTGTTCCCCTCGACGGAGCAAATTATTTCTATGCAGCACAATTCTCCTGTATTGTTTTAAGAGCTTGCGATATACAGAGCTAATAAATCCTATATCATTATCAATGAAATCACGCCTTTGGGATGGAGGGCCTTTAATAATTTGCAAATCGTCGGGTCTAAATAAAATAATACCATAATACCCCGGTAAAGATTTACGGTTATTCTCTGATCCGTTTATCAATATTTTTTTAAGACCGTCCAATTTGATCTGAGTAAAAACATCAACCGTAAAATCGCTTAATTGATATGATGACTTCAAAATAGAATGTTCATTACCCCATTTTACGACATCTTTATCTTTTAACCGAAAAGAAAAACCCATTCCACTTAAAAAAATAGCTTCAAGCAAGTTGGTTTTTCCCTGGGCATTGGGTCCGGTTATTATATTTATTCCCTGGTCAGGGTTAAAATTTAATTCTAAATAATTGCGAAAATCTTTTAAGATCAATTCTTTTAAGAACAATCATGAGCCCTCCCGGTTGGCTACAACTCTAAAAGAGCCCATGTTTTCAATTTCAACCTTATCACCGTGCTTTAATTTTCTTGACCGGTGATTTTCCAATACACCATTAACCTTTACTTTATTATTTAAAATTAAATATTTACTCTGACCACCGGTCGAAACTGTGCGGGACCATTTTAAAAACTGATCAAGTCTTATTTCATTTTCCACAAAAATATTCAACAATTAAACCAGCACCTTTATCAGGCCACGGCGGGCACCAAGATGGAAAAATAACTATGATCATCTACAGGTTGAAAAACAGCGGGACTGTCATGACCACTAATTTTGATAATTACCTCTTCAGTATCCATAGATCGTAAAAGGTCTATAAAAAACCTGATATTAAATCCAACATCTAAAGGGTCTCCTGAAAAATCGGTACTAATTTCCTCACGAATTCTCCCTGATTCAGTATAAAAATAAAGTAATAGTTGCTCTGGTTGGAATCGAATATTAAAAACATTCCTTCTTGTGTCAATTAATAAAGAAGCCCTTTCAGCTGCATCCAGTAACTCGCTGATTTTAGATCTTAACTCACATACATAATTTGGTGGAATTACTATTTTATAATTAGGAAATTGGCCTACAATTAGGCGAGACATAATACAAATATTGTCTAAGGTAAAAAATACCTTGTTTTCAGTTAGATAAACTTCAAATTCATCATCTACTGCATCAATAATTTTAAAAACTTCATTAAGAGTTTTTCCGGGAACAATTATATTTATAATTTGGCCATTTGTATCATCGACTTTTTCCTGACTTACAGCTAGTTTTCTAATATCAGTGGCCACCATTGATAAGGTGCCCTCTTCATCTACAGTTATATTAACACCGGTAAAGACAGGCCTCCTTTCATCGTTGGATACTGCAAAAAGCACTCTTTTTAACATTCTTTTAAAAATATTTTGTTTTAATCGCAGAGTTGGTTTGACGGGCAGTTCCGGAAATAAAGGGAATTCTTCAGCAGGGAATCCGTTAAGCGCCATTTCTGAATCTCCATAACTAAAAGTACTGGTGTTGGTAGAAATGTCACACTTTACATCAATATTACCAACAGGAAGTTTTCCCATCAGGCTGGATATATATTTTGAAGGTATGGCCGCTGCACCGTCAATTAGTGTATCAACTTGTAAGGAGCAACGTATGCCGAATTCAAGGTCGGTTGCTGTTACGTTTAGAACGTTGCCTGTAGTTTCTAAATGGACACAAGACATTATGGGCATTGGGTTACGGCTGGAAACAGCCCTTTGGACGATACTTATTGCAGAAGATAATTGGTCTCTGTTTGTTGAAAAGTGCATTACATCACCTTCTATTGATAGAAATTAATATATAAAATTTAATAGCAGTAATAGCAGTAGTAAGGGGAAAACAGTGGAAAAGTCGATCAAACGGGATCAGGTAAAGCAAAGCCGCTGTTAAAATCTATGTTAATAACGTTATTGAAAAGCCGGTATAAGTATGGAATAAGTAAACTTGCCAGCCTAGCCTTGTTTTATGGTTTCTAATAATTTGTGGACAGTTTGAGCAAAGGTGGGATCTTTTTGAATTTCTGTTGATACCTTGTCCTGAGCATGCAAAACTGTTGTATGGTCTCTGCCACCGAAAAAATCACCAACTTTAGGTAAGGAATAATCAGTTAGTTCACGGCATAAATACATCGCAATCTGGCGTGGTAAGGCAACGGCACGGTGTCTTTTTTTTGATTTTAAATCTTCAATTTTAAGGCCGAAAAAATTGGATACTTTCTGCTGTATTAACGGTATCGTTATTTCTACTGGTTTTTTATCAGGTAAGATATCTTTTAAAACTTCCTGGGCGGTATCTTTATCAATAGTCTCGTTGGTTAATGAACTATAGGCTGCTACCCTGATTAGAGCGCCTTCCAATTCCCTAATATTGGAATTTATTCTGTCGGCGATAAAAGTAATGACATCGTCTTGGACATTATAGTTTTCCATGTTCGCTTTTTTTTGCAGAATAGCGATTCTGGTTTCATAATCAGGCGGTTGAATATCTGTTATTAATCCCCATTCAAACCGGGAGCGTAATCTGTCTTCAAGAGTTGGTATTTCCTTGGGAGGACGGTCACTTGAAATAATTATCTGCTTACTTGCCTCATACAGGGTGTTAAAAGTGTGGAAAAATTCTTCCTGTGTTCTCTCCTTACCAGCTAGAAACTGAATGTCGTCAATTAACAATGTATCAATACTCCGGTATTTTTCTTTAAATTCAACGGTTTTTTCCTCACGTATGGCACTAATCAAATCATTGGTGAATTTTTCCGAAGTTACATAGGCAACCTGGAGTTTGTTGGTTTCACTAATAAAGTGGCCTATGGCATGCATTAGGTGAGTTTTACCAAGACCTACCCCCCCGTATATGAATAAGGGGTTATAAGCTTTAGCTGGTGAATCAGCCACAGCCAGACAGGCAGCATGGGCAAATCTGTTGCTGTCTCCCACTACAAAATTATCAAAAGTGTATTTTGGGTTCAAGGGGGTGATTCTAAGCTCATAACTGGTATTTCGGTATTTTACTGCAGAATTGTCTTGGATTATTTCATCTTGCATAATAAACTGAACATCCATTATTGAGTTATCTATTTTGCTGATAATGTCTTTAAACAAAGGGGCATAACTATTATTGAGCCAGTCCCTGGAAAATTGATCTTGCACAATGATATAAAAAACGTTGTTTCTTATGGAAACAGGTTTCATTGTTTTGATCCAAGTCTCATATGATTGAGAATTTAGATGGTTTTTTAACTCTTTTACTGTTTTTCCCCAGATGGTCGTTACGTCGGCACTAATCAAAAATTGTTCCCCCTCAAACGATTTTATCTAAAAACGAAACTTTAATTAACAATTTATACACAAAGTTACCCACAGGGTGTGGATAAATAAAAAAGGGGCTAACCAAAATAATACCAAATTTTACTGATGTATTCAACAAAGACAGGGCTAAATGGAGTTAAGCAAAGCAAAATATATGCTTGACTCTAAAACAGGGCATACTATATAATGTACTACGTACGCCTAGTATTTTCCAAACAAAATAAGATCATATTAAGCTGGTTAGGGTTAACAGGGGGTGTTTAGGTGAAAAGGACATACCAGCCAAAAAATAGACAAAGAAAAAAAGTTCATGGCTTTTTAAAAAGAATGTCTACAAAAGCGGGACGTAATGTAATCAAAAATAGAAGGTTAAAAGGTAGAAAAAGACTTACAGCATAAGGCCGCTACGGGTGGCCTTTTGCTAATTGTGGAAGGTTACTGAACTGGCAGTATGAAAAAAAAATATTTGCTTAGAAAAAATAAGGAATATAGAAAAGTCTATAATAAGGGCATATCGCTGGCTAACCGACATGCAGTTATTTTTGCTATGGAAAATCATCTAGGCTATAGCAGATTCGGATATTCGGTAAGTAAGAAGATTGGTAAGGCGGTAGTGAGAAATAAGGTAAGAAGAAGGTTAAAAGACGTTTGTAAGAGATGCGAAAATAAGTTAGCCAGCGGATATGACTATATTATTATAGCTCGTAAGGGAATTGAGAAATTAGAATTTAATTCCGTCAGGGATACAATGGAAAATCTGGTGTACAGAATAAACAAGAAAACTGCAAGGAAGAATTAATGTATGAAATATTTGTTAATTAAAATGCTTAGATTTTATCAGAAGTTTATTTCGCCCTTGAAAGGTCAAACTTGCAGATTTTATCCTACGTGCTCGGAATATGCCATACAAGCATTATCCAAATATGGCATTTGTAAAGGTTTAATAAAGACTATCATTAGAATATCAAAATGTCATCCTTTTCATCCCGGCGGTTATGATCCTGTTTAAAACCCTAATTAAAATCTGTAAATTTGGATTAAACGTTTTGCAATGGGAGGCGATGGTTTGGTAGAACTATGGAATACACTGGTTAATGGCATGACCGCTTTGATTAACTGGCTTTATCATGTTACAATTATAATAGGATTGCCAAATTATGGTTTAGCTATTATATTACTCACAATATTGATTAAAGTTGTGTTATTTCCACTTACCCAGAAACAGATGGTCTCTATGAAACGTATGGCGGAAATCCAGCCGAAAATTAAGGCAATTCAGGACAAGTATAAAGGAAAAGACCCGCAAAAAATGCAGCAAAAAATTATGGAAATGTATAAGGAGCACAACGTTAATCCAATGGCTGGGTGTTTGCCGATATTGGTTCAAATGCCGATTCTTATAGCTTTGTACAGAGCGCTATACCACTTTGATTTCATTAATCACGCCCATGCCACATTTTTTTGGGTTAGTGATTTAAGTAAAGTATATCCTTTATTTCCGTTATCGGCTTCAACTATACCAAACCTGATTTTCCCTTTGTTGGCGGGAGCATCAACCTATTTACAATCAAAATTAACTACTTCTACAACCGACCAAACTCAGCGGATGATGCTTTATACAATGCCTGTTTTTATTGGATGGATATGTACTACCGTACCGGCCGGGCTGGCGTTATATTGGACAATGTTTAATCTACTGGGTTTCGCGCAGCAATATCTGGTAAATAAACAAATTGGACAGGTAAAGGAGGGTGCTCCTTCGAAGTGAATTGTGTTGAAAAAAGCGCTAAAACGATAAATGAGGCTGTAGAGAATGCTTTAAGGGAACTTAATCTTAATAAAGATCAGGTTGAAATAGTGGTTTTAGAGGAACCCACTAAAGGACTGTTTGGCATAATAGGGGGTAAACCTGCGAGAGTAAAAGTAAGTCAAAAAGAAAATCCTTCGATCAGAGCTAAAAATTTTTTAGAAAATATTATGAAAGCAATGAAACTTGATGTAGAAATTAATATTGATGAAAATGAGGAAAAAGTAAAGGTTAATATCAACGGCCCGGACTTGGGTATACTAATCGGGAGAAGGGGAGAGACACTGGATGCACTCCAGTATCTAGTAAACCTGTCGGCTAACAAAAGCTTTGAAAAAAGAAAAAGAGTATTGCTTGACATTGAGGGCTACAGAAAACGCCGGGAAGAAACATTAAAAAAATTGGCATACAGACTTGCTGATAAAGCAAAGCAGCGTGGTAGGAATGTAGTGTTGGAACCAATGAATTCGATGGAGAGAAGAATTATACACACGGCACTTCAAGATCGAGTTGATATCTACACTTTTAGTGAAGGCGATGAACCATATCGCAAAATAATAATATCACCAAAAAAATAGTGAAAGAATAAGCCCAGCGGAAGAATTAAATTCTACGCTGGGCTTTTTAAGAAGATTGGGGGAGCGACATGATTGACGACACCATTGCCGCAATTTCAACTCCATTAGGAGAAGGTGGTATAGGTATTGTCAGAATCAGTGGACCAGATGCCATTAATATAGTCAAAGCTATATTTAAACCTGTTAAAGATAGGGATCTAGATAACGAAAATTTTAAGATTATCTACGGGCATATCTATAATAACAATAATAATTCTGATACCGTAAACAGAGAAATTATTGATGAAGTTTTAGTGAGTGTAATGCGGGCACCAAATACTTACACGAAGGAAGACATTATTGAAATAAATTGTCATGGTGGATCTTTACCCGTAAGGGAAATACTAGAACTTGTTTTATCAAAGGGTGCACGATTGGCTGAACCGGGAGAGTTTAGTAAACGCGCTTTTCTAAATGGAAGATTGGATATGGCCCAGGCTGAGGCAATTATTGATATAATCAGGTCAACAACTGGAGATGCTCTTAAACTGGCTGTGGGGCAGTTAAAAGGTGGTTTATCACGGAAAATAGATTTTATACAAAATGAATTATTGGAGATTACAGCCTTTATTGAGGCTAATATTGATTTTCCAGAAGATGAAATTGAAGAGTATAATTTAACAACCATAAAGACTAAGGTAAAGAAGGTAAAGGAAGAAATAAAAAATCTGCTGGATACTGCAGATACAGGCAGAATCTACCGTAATGGTCTAAAAACTGTAATAACGGGCAAGCCTAATGTGGGAAAATCATCTTTATTAAATGTATTACTTAAAGAAAAGAGAGCTATTGTTACTGATATACCTGGCACAACCAGGGATGTTATTGAGGAAATTCTTAATTTAGGTGGTGTGCCGGTTAAAATTATTGATACAGCCGGAATAAGAGATACTGATGATATGATAGAAAAAATAGGGGTAGAAAAATCAAAATCTGCTATAGAAGAAGCTGAAATGATTCTTATGGTTTTTGATTCCAATGAAGAGTATGATTATGAAGACGAAAAAATTGTTAAGATGGTAGAAAAAAAATGCGGAATTAAAGTGTTAAATAAAATTGATTTAAAAAATAATAGAAAAAATATTAATTATAAAATAAAAGAGGTATTACCAAATTGGCCTTTAATTGAGATATCAGCTATAAAAGAAAAGGGAATTGAAAAATTAGAAAAAAAAATAGTTGATATGGTGACAGGTGGAAAGTCAATAACTAGCGACACTGCTATAATTAGTAATATTAGGCATAAAAACCAATTAAAGAAGGCGTTAATACATTTAGAGGATGTTTTAGTGGCTGTAGATAAAGGAATGCCGCTTGATATTATAGCAATTGATATCAGGGGAGCATGGGAAGCAGTTGGGGAAATTAACGGAACAGCAGTAACAGAAAATATCATTGATAAAATTTTTGCAGAATTTTGTATTGGAAAGTGAGGAAATCGTATGGAATACCTGGCCGGAAAATACGATGTTATAGTTGTGGGAGCCGGTCACGCAGGTTGTGAGGCTGGATTGGCATCAGCGAGAATGGGCCTAAAAACACTTGTTTTAACTATTAATATAGAAAATATTGCTATGATGCCATGTAATCCTGCTATGGGTGGTCCGGCCAAAGGCCAGTTGATTAGGGAAATTGATGCTCTGGGTGGAGAAATTGGAATAAATACAGACCGGTCATCAATTCAAATGCGTATGTTAAATACAGCTAAGGGACCGGCTGTTCAAGCATTGCGTGCTCAAGCTGATAAGAAATTATATCAAATTAATATGATTTGGGTTTTGGAAAATCAGCCTAACTTGGATGTTAAACAAGTAATGGTAGAAAAAATAATAGTTAAAGGAGATAAAGTTGCCGGTATTATTGGACAAACTGGTGCTGTTTTTGAGGCTGATGCTGTTATCATTACCACTGGAACTTTTTTAAAAGGTCGTATCGTCATTGGTGATTTAGCTTACCCTGGTGGGCCCAGTGGCAATTTTCCGTCGGTTAAACTGTCAGATAGTTTAAAAGGGATCGGCTTGCAATTAGATAGATTTAAAACTGGAACACCGGCACGAGTTGACAAGAGAAGCATTGATTTTAGTAAAATGGCTGTTCAACCCGGTGACGAAAAACTTTTAAATTTTTCTTTTATTTCAGATGTTCGTGCAAGAGAGCAAATACCTTGTTGGCTTACCTACAGTAATGAAAAAACTCACGGCATCATCAAAGAAAACTTGCATCGATCTCCTTTATACAGTGGTTTTATTCAAGGAGTAGGCCCAAGATATTGTCCATCCATTGAAGATAAAGTAGTTCGTTTTTCCGATAGACCTGCGCATCAGGTATTTGTGGAACCCGAAGGAAAGAAAACTACAGAAATGTATGTGCAGGGCATGTCAACAAGTTTACCTGAAGATGTACAGTTGCGCATGTTAAGATCATTACCGGGATTGGAGAATGTTGAAATTGTTCGGCCTGGTTATGCCATTGAATATGATTATGTGTTGCCGAATCAATTGAAATTAACATTAGAAACCAAAGGGATCAAAGGATTATTCACGGCCGGGCAAATAAATGGAACTTCGGGTTATGAGGAAGCTGCCGCCCAGGGTATTATTGCGGGTATCAATGCAGCCATGTACATAAAAAATAAAGAACCTTTTATATTGTCAAGATCGGAAGGATATATTGGCGTTCTGATCGATGATTTGGTTACCAAAAGTGTCACTGAACCTTACAGATTACTAACATCAAGGGCTGAATATAGATTAATGTTGAGACAAGATAATGCCGATTTAAGGTTGACAGAAAAAGGTTTTCAAATTGGACTGGTAACGCCGGAAAGATATCAAAAATATAAAAATAAGAAGAAAGCTGTTGCAGAAGAAATTGAAAGATTAAATAAAATGATGGTTACAGTTGGACCGGAATTAAAGGAAATATTAGCCAGGAAAAATTCAGCTGAGGTTCAGGGCAGTATTTTGATGGCTAACCTATTAAGGAGGCCGGAAATCCAATATAATGATTTACTAAAAATTCCAGCTGAACACCCCGGTATTGATGAAGAAATTATGGAACAAGTAGAAATACAAATAAAATATGAAGGATACATTAAAAAACAGGAAGCGCAGGTTAGAAAATTTGAGAAACTGGAAAATATGAAAATATCGCAGGAAATTGATTATAGAAAAATACAGGGATTAGCAGTTGAAGCAATGCAAAAATTAGAAAAAATAAGACCGGTTTCTATAGGACAGGCTTCAAGAATATCTGGAGTAAACCCGGCTGACATATCTGTTTTATTGGTTTACCTTGAAAAAGAAAAAAGGAAAAATGCGAGCGAGGCTTAAATGAACAAATTTAAAGAGGAGCTAATAAGAGGTTCTTTAAAAATTGAAGTTTTTTTAAATGAAGCTATGCTGGAACTTTTTTATAAACATTATCAAATAATGATTAAGGAGAACAGTAAATATAATTTAACTTCTATAACCGAAGAAATTGAGGCAGCGGAAAAGCATTTTATAGATTCATTAATGCTTTATAAAGAAATAGAAAAATATAATTATGTATATATGGTAGATATAGGAAGTGGAGCAGGTTTTCCTGGTTTGCCGTTAAAGGTATATCGTACAGAAAAAATAAATTTAGTATTAGTTGATGCAGTAAATAAAAAAGTTAATTTTATTAAAAAAGTTATAGCTGAACTAAATTTGGAAAATACCAAAGCCATTCATGCCAGAGCTGAAGAAATGGCGGTAGATTACAGAGAAAAGTTCGATGTTGCCGTGACCAGGGCTGTTGGGGAAATAAGATTACTGGCTGAATATTGTTTGCCTCTTATTAAACAAGGTGGAATTTTTATTGCGGCTAAAGGACCAAATGTCAAGGCAGAATTAAAAAAGGCCGATAAGGCGATAAAAATATTGGGCGGGAAAATTCAAACAGTAAGAGAAGAAAAACTACCTATCAGTGGTGAAGGCAGAACTATAGTGACAATAGAAAAAATCAGAAAAACTCCGCCGCAATATCCTCGACGACCGGGTATACCAAAAAAAGATCCATTATAACAAGCAGGTGTAAAATCCTGTTTGTTTTTATTTTGAACCGAAAAGCACGTAATATTTATATAATATGTATTGGAAGGAAGAAAAGATGCTAACGTGGAATTAAATATCAATTAAAGCACATCAAATTGGGGACATACCTCAGACCCCAAATTCATCATTCAAGGGGAGGTGTGTCCCCTTTCCTATAAGGGGTGCATATTGTGGGTAAAATTATTGCCATAGCCAATCAGAAGGGAGGAGTGGGTAAAACCACAACAGCTGTTAACCTTTCTGCATGGTTAGCAATACTGGGAAATAAAGTATTACTTGTTGATATCGACCCACAGGGTAACGCTACCAGCGGTCTGGGTATCAATAAGGATGCGCTGGAAAAGTGTATCTATGATTTAATTCTCGGTGGTTGTAACTTTAATGATGTTATAGTTAGTAATGTAATAGACGGCTTGGATTTAATACCTTCCTCTATTGAACTGGCGGGTTCAGAAATTGAAATGGTTGGAATAGAGGGAAGAGAAAATTTACTAAAAAATATATTAAGAAAAAATAGTGACAGATATCAATACATAATCATCGATTGTCCTCCATCCCTGGGATTGCTAACCATTAATGCGTTAGTCGCTGCTAATTCGGTCATGGTGCCAATTCAGTGTGAATATTATGCTTTGGAGGGATTAGGGCAGTTAATGAATACATTGCGTCTTGTTCAGCAGAGGATGAATCAGCAATTGGAAATTGAAGGAGTACTTTTAACCATGTTTGACGGTAGAACCAACCTTTCTATCCAGGTAGTTGATGAAGTTAAAAAGTATTTTAAAAATAAAGTTTATAGTAGCATTATACCGAGAAATGTAAGGCTGAGTGAGGCACCAAGTCATGGTAAACCAGTAATGATCTATGATAAAAGATCGAGAGGTGCAGAGCTGTATCACGAACTGGCTCAAGAGGTGATGGGCATTGAATAAAAAACGCGGGCTTGGTAAAGGACTATCTGCGCTTATACCTGAGCAGGACAATCAAAAAAATTCTGAAAATCAATTAATAGAAGTATTATTAATTGATATCTACCCCAATCCGAAACAACCAAGACAGAGAATAGATGAAAAAAATCTTAATGAATTAATGGAATCAATCAAAACACATGGCCTGATACAGCCGATTATTGTAAGGCCTGGTCAAAACAATAAATATGAAATTATTGCAGGAGAGAGAAGATGGCAGGCTTGTAAGATGCTTAAGATGGAAACAGTACCAGTCATTATCAAAAAATATTCTGACCTTGAAGCATCAGCAGCTGCTCTAATTGAAAATATCCAAAGGGAAGATTTAAATGCTATTGAAGAAGCCAGCGCTTATAAAAATTTAATGGAAAATTATAATTTAACCCAGGAAGAATTATCAATCAGGGTTGGCAAGAGCAGGCCTTTTATAGCTAACATGGTGCGTATATTGGGTTTGCCAAAGGAAATAAAAGATATGCTGGCTGAGGAATTAATTACTGCAGGGCATGCCAGGGCCCTTATACCAGTACAGGATAGCGAAATTCAGGTAAAATTAACTTTAAAAATATTAAAGCAACAATTAAGCGTAAGAAAAACTGAAGAAATGGTTAAAAAATATATAGAAAACACAGGCAAGGAAATAGGTAAGGCAGAAAACGGTAATGAAAAAAATAATAAAATAAGAAATTTAGAGCAATTTTTAAGTCAGAAAATAGGAAAGATGGTTCAAATTAAGGTAAATGTTAATGGCAGCGGTAAACTGATTATAAACTATAATAGCCAGGTAGAACTAATTAATATCATTGAAAATATAAAAATCAGTTAATTGTTTCACGTGAAACATTTTGGGAGAAAAAAATGACAGGAACAATTGTAAATGCGGTAGCCATAATCACCGGAGCTGTAATAGGTATCTCTCTAAAAAGGGGTATCTCAAACTCAATTAAAAATACAGTAATGCAGGGCATTGGCCTGGCAGTGTTATTGGTTGGTGCACAAATGTCACTTCAGGGCTCGCATCTTCTGGTTATAATTATAAGTTTGGCTTTGGGTGGAATTTGCGGTGAAGTCTTTAAAATAGAGTACAGGTTGGAACAACTTGGTATCTGGTTGGAAAATAAAGTAGGAGGGAATGGGGGAGATGTTGCCCGGGCTTTTGTTACCACAAGTCTTATTTATTGTGTTGGTGCAATGGCAGTGGTCGGTGCCATTGAAGACGGTATTCAAAGTAATCCCGATACTTTATTTGCTAAATCCATGCTTGACGGTGTAAGCGCAATTTTTTTTGCCTCAACTATGGGTATAGGAGTTTTATTTTCAAGTGTTCCAGTATTTATCTATCAGGGGACTATTACATTGCTGGCCTCAACAGTAAAAACTATATTAAATCCTTATGTGATTAATCAATTAACTGCGACAGGTGGTTTATTAATCATCGGTATAGCATTTAATATTCTTGAAATTAAAAAGATTAAGATAGGAAATCTTTTACCAGCCATACTCTTTGTCATACCACTTGCTTACTTTGCACAAAAATATAATTGGATGTAACTAAAAAATACTGAGGTTTTTTCTCAGTATTTTTTAGTTACATCCCTAAAAAAATATACAGTGCTCCGCTTGCTTTGGTAAATGTAAAAAATAAGTATAGATGAAATAAAGTAAGCGCACCTTATAGAATATTTTAAAAAGAAAAACGGGGTGATTTTGTGTGGAAAACAAAATATATAAGGACAGAGCTGATGCAGGAAGAGTTCTTGCGCGAGAGATAAAGAAAAAAGAAATTACAGACGGCGTAGTTATAGCCATACCCAGGGGAGGTGTGGTTACGGCTGCTCAGGCGGCCGAGGTACTAGAACTGCCAATTGATATTATTATTCCCAGGAAAATAGGTGCTCCCTTTAATCCGGAAGTTGCCATAGGAGCAGTGACGCAAGATGGATCAGTTATTTTAACTGATAACAAACATCTGGTGCAATTTATCAGCAAAGATGAGATAAAAGAAATAGCTCAGAAAGAAATAAATGAGATAAAAAGAAGAATGGTTAAATATCGCGGTGATGCAAATTATCCAAATTATATAGGAAAAACAGTGATTATCATAGATGACGGAATAGCAACAGGTTTCACCACCCGGGCTGCAATCATGTCAATTAAAAAAATATTAAATCCTAAAAAGACTATATTGGCGGTACCGGTTGCGCCTGTAGAGGTAATACAAACACTTAGTGCAGATGTTGATGAAATAATTTGTCCATTGGTTCCGGAGACGTTTTACGCTGTTGGACAATTCTACGAAAATTTTGATCAGGTTTCCGATGAAGAAGTAATAAATCTTTTGCATAAAAGCAGAAAAAAATAGAAAACTTAATAACGGAGGTGTTGAAATTGCTAACTATAGCATTGGATGATGATTTACAAAGGCTGCGTGATGATTTGGTAAAGGAAGGCTTTAGAGTAGTGGATAGAACGATGGTTGATCATGCAGACGCGCTTATTATTTCGGGTATGGAAAAAAACTTTATGGATATGCAAGATATTAGAACACAAAAAAAGGTTATTGACGCCAGTGGGAAAAGTATAAGGGAAATTACTGACGAATTACGCGGATTTATGTAAAAGTTAAAAGAAATATAAAACAGCCCGGCGGCTAAAACGCTCCGGGCTGTTTCTGCAATACGCTATAATGCTTCTTTTACAATATGGGTGCGTGTTATTAACCTGATTGCACTTGCTATGGTATTAGCTATTTTCATAACCAAATTTAGCCTGGTATTTTGCAGTACCAAAAACTCCATGAAGCCTCCGACATTCACAATACCGGTGATATGCATATTTCCCACTTTGGGGAGGTTTTTATTAACGCCGGCTCCTGGCTGGAGAGAGCCATCACCTACGGTAATGCAACCTACGTTTTCTACGCTGCCCAAACAAGCGTCAAGAGCAATAATAAAAGGTGCCCGGTATAATTGATTGATATGGTCTATTGTCTCCTGTAGATTGGCAGCATGTACAGGGTTATCAAGGGTACCATACACATAGATTAAATTTTGTGACTCGTGGCTTAATATATTGCCAACCAACGGCCCTAGACAGTCGCCGGTAGAACGGTCGGTGCCGATACAAAGTAATATTATACTATCGTATCCAAATGCACAGTGCGCCTTTAGTTTTTCTGACAATACCTGATAAAGTTTGTCTATAGCCAATGGATCTTCTACATGAATCCGGTTCTTTTTTGGTGAGGCATGTGTTATTAAATCATTATCTAAAAGTGCCATTTAAAATCACTCCTCAAAAAAAACAATTAATATAGTTATTACCCCGTTCTCATATGAATATTCCATCCAAAAGAAAAAATAATTAATTAATATAAAAAGACATAAATATGTTCATGACGGGGGTGAGTGATCTGTCAAATAACAAGGAAATATCATTTTTAAAAATTGTAGCTATGTATATTGGGGCTGTCATCGGAGCCGGTTTTGCATCAGGGCAGGAAATAATGCAATTCTTTGTGGTGCACGGGGAAGACTGGCTGCGTGAAGTAATTATTGTATCGGTATTATTCAGTTATCTGGGCGCTATAACTCTTTTACTATCAGTTAAACTAAGAACAGATAACTATTTAGCCTTAATTAGAACATTAATTGGTGAAAAAACCAGCAAAGTAATTGATATATTAAGTTTACTGATGCTTATGGGTGGGTTAAGTATTATGCTCTCAGGGAGCGGAGCCGTATTTAGTGAGCATTTAAATGCTTCACGATGGTTTGGTGTTGTTTTAATTGTCGTCATAAATTGTCTCGTCACAATGGGCGGACTGCAGGGAGTTTTATGGATATATGCCATTTTGGTTCCGGTAAAAATTTTGGCAATTGTTGGTTTATGCCTGCTGATTATAAATGTCCATGATGCTACAGGTTATATGTTTGAAACAACAACAGCTTCAATCACCCAACGGCATTGGCTGTGGTCCGGTGTTTTATATGTTTCCTACAACATGGTATTGGTATTGGCAGTTTTAACAACTTTGGGCAAAAGTATTTCGCCTAAAAAGGCCGTATCAGCCGGTATTGTAGGTGGCCTGGGGCTGGGCTTTACAGCCGGGGTAGTTTGTCTAGCAGGCATGTCATTATACCCGGAAATAATTGAGTATAAAGTGCCAACTTTATTTATGGCCGGAGTAATAAGTAAATCTTTAAAATATCCGATTGGTGTCTTAATCTGGATGGCAATACTTACAACTGCAATTGCCAATACGCACGGCCTAGCATCAAGGTTAGCCACACCAGGCAGTAAAAAATACAAATTAATAGGGATTGGTGTCACTTTATTGGCGATACCACTGGCTATGATGGATTTTGATCGTCTTGTAGGAACTATCTACCCAATTTTCGGTTATGCGGGGCTTTTTGTTATAACAGTTTTAATACTGTCGCCACTAATTATTTTTAAAAAGAAGCTGGCAGCAGGAAAAAAGCTTATATAATAGAAAAATAAATTAATTTTAGAAAGGTAATTAGATCTATGAATTGGTTAGACTGGCTATTCATTTTAATTATAGTATTTTCGGGCTGGCAAGGATTAAGCAAAGGACTTATACACAGCATGTCCAGGCTGCTGGGAATTATAGTGGGATTAGGGGTGGCATTTACAGGCTACAGGTCCCTGGCCAACTATCTTGATTTCCATCTAGGTTGGGGAAGTTCAGTATCAGCATTTCTTTTAGAGAGAATACCATTGACATTGCTCGAGCAGTTCAACCAAAAAATATCGTTTTTAGATTTATTGCTGACAATATTTAATGGTGAACAACAAAACCAGGCTTTACAATTTAATTTACCCAGCAATATTCAGACCATGGTTAATCATCTTGCTACTTCTCTAATTGAAGTAATAGCATTTATAGCGCTACTTTGGGGAAGTTCTATCATCATTAAAATAGTTTTACGCATAATTTCTGGTATTGTGTCAAAAACATTTTTCAGGCCTCTCGACCGGGTTGGAGGTTTGATAATGGGCCTACTTAGAGGGATATTGATTATATTGATTTTAGTGATGCTTGCCCGGCCCTTCATTACAGTTGGTGATACTGACATTAGTGGTAGGCAGGGCTTGATTAATCAAGGAATCGCCGGCTCAAAACTATATCCCTACACAACTGAATTCTTAAAAAAACTCAATCTGTCTGTTCCGGTAGGGCCTCTTCAAAATAGTTACTTTAGACAAATTTAAGTAATTACGTTTAAACCGGCCCATACTAAAAAAGAAAAAATCGATGGAGGTTTGATAATGGATATGAGTTACCTGGCATATAAAAGAAAAACAGTTTATGAGCATGTTAGTGATCAAGAAAAAGATATAGCAATGAACCTTGCTGAAGATTACAAATTTTTTATCAGTAAGGCTAAAACCGAAAGAGAGGCAGCACTGGCCATTAGCCAACTCGCCGAAGGAAAAGGCTTTTTAGCACTCGATACTATTAATCGCCCCTTAAAACCAGGCGACAGGGTTTACCGAATGGTTAGGGGTAAAGCTGTGGTAGTGGCGGTAATAGGTAATAATCCTTTGGCAACTGGCTTTAATATAATTGGCGCTCATTTAGACAGCCCTCGCTTGGATTTAAAAGCATTGCCATTATATGAAAAATCTGGTTTAGCATTATTAGACACACATTATTATGGTGGCATAAAAAAATACCATTGGCTGGCATTACCCTTGTCTCTGCATGGAATTATTATAAAAAACGACGGGTCAGTTGTCAGCGTTTGTATAGGTGAAGATATCAACGATCCTGTGTTTACGATATCCGATCTGCTGCCGCACCTGGCTAAAGACCAAATGGAGAAAAAGTTAATTGAAGCCGTTCCGGGTGAAAGCTTAAACGCTATTTGCGGAAGCCTGACAGATAATAATGCAGGCAAAGAAGACAAGGTTAAATCAAAGATATTAGGAATATTGCATCAAAAATATGGAATTACGGAAGAGGATTTTATCAGTGCGGAATTATCTCTTGTTCCTGCAGCGGCACCAAGAGATGTGGGCTTTGATAAGTCAATGATTGGCGGATACGGCCAGGACGATCGAATTTGCGCCTATGCCCAATTGGCTGCAATTATAGGGGTCAATCAGCCCGCACGCACAGCAGTAGCATTATTTGCTGATAAGGAAGAAATTGGCAGTGTCGGGAATACCGGGATGCAGTCAAGCTTCTTTGCAGAATTTATAGCTGATTTAATTGAAAAAACCACGGGCAATTATAATGAATTAATGTTTAAAAAAGCTATGAGTTCCTCCTGGGCACTGTCTGCTGACGTTAACGCAGCTATAGATCCTGACTTTGAGGACGTTATGGAAAAAAATAATTCCGCCATTCTGGGTTGTGGATTAGTAATCACCAAATACACAGGTTCAGGCGGGAAAAAGAGTGCCAATGATGCTAATGCCGAATATCTAGCGCTGATAAGAAAAATTTTTAATCAAAACAACGTGATCTGGCAAACAGGAGAATTAGGTAAAGTAGATCAAGGTGGTGGAGGGACTATTGCTTATATAATGGCAAAATATGGAATGGATGTGGTTGATTGCGGAGTGGCCCTTTTGGGGATGCACTCGCCTTTTGAAATCAGTCATAAGCTTGATTTGTTCATGGCAGTTAAAGGATATGAAGCGTTTTATAAGTCATAAGATAGTTTCGGGGTGATTGAGTTTGCTGGTTAAATATAACGTAGGGGACATTGTTAAAATGCGTAAATCTCACCCTTGCGGTGGTGATGAATGGGAAGTAATGCGGACCGGGATAGATTTTAGAATTAAATGCACCACCTGTGGCAGAGTTGTTATGGTTCCGCGCCCAAAATTTGAAAAAAGCGTAAAAAAAATTATATCACAAGCTTAACAAGAGAGGGTATATACCTCTTTTTTACGAGGGGGCTAAGGATAGAGGGCACACCTCCTTTTGGGGTCATAGCTTTAGCGTCGGAGGTATGTCCCCAATTTATTCGTGGTGGAGAAATATCCTCAAATGCAGAGTTTTATTATGCCTTTTCTTGCTCCGTTAAGGCAAATGTGTTATAATTTTGTAGCCAAAAAAATAATAATTGGCCTACCCTGCTCTACCTGTGACAGTCCCGGTTGATAAAACTTTACTGTTAGCCGTGGTTTGTTACAAATAAGTAGGGCCTTATGTCCAAAGGGAGGAGGTGAACATCGTGCGCCGATATGAAATGGTATTCATTATCAGGCCCGACCTGGAAGAAGACGCACTTGAGGCTGCTATTGCCAAGGTCAGGACTTTAGCGGAAAATAACGGTGCCGAGGTTACTAAGCTTGATAAGTGGGGCAAGCGCAGGCTGGCATACGAAATCAAGCATGTACGCGATGGTTTTTACGTTGTTATGAATTTCAACGGAGAACCGGAAGCTGCGGCTGAAATTGACCGCGTACTAAAAATCTCGGATGAAATATTGCGTCACATTATAATTCGCGAAGACGAAGATGAAAAATAGATAAAAGATAAAAGAATTACCAAGGCGGTGGTTGGTAAAAATGATGAATAAAGTTATCCTTATCGGCAGGTTAACCAGGGACCCGGAATTGCGTTATACCCCAAGTGGTGCGCCTGTTGCCGGATTTTCCTTGGCTGTTGACCGTCAATTTACAAATAGACAGGGCGAAAGGGAAACTGACTTTATCAATATTGTTGTGTGGCAAAAGCTAGCCGAAACCTGCGCCAATCACCTGAGTAAGGGACGGCTGGTGGCGGTGGATGGCAGATTACAAATCCGCTCTTATGATGACAATCAGGGTATTCGCCGTACAATCGCCGAAGTCGTTGCCAATGAAGTAAAATTTTTGGACCGGCCCAAGGAATCACAACAGGGAGTACCACCCAAAGGGAGCAGCATTGCTGAAGGTGAAAGTTTTGGCAGTGAGATAAGCTTCAACGAGGAAGAAATCCCGTTTTAGGAGGAAGTTTAAATGAAGCGTGAACGTGGACGCCGGGGTAAAAAGCGTATTTGCAGTTTTTGTGTCGATAAAATGGAAAAAGTTGATTACAAAGACGTACCCCGATTGAAGAAATATATAACTGAGAGGGGCAAAATACTGCCCCGCCGCATTTCCGGCAACTGTGCCCGGCATCAAAGAATGCTTACTGTTGCCGTGAAGCGGGCTCGCAATATTGCCTTATTGCCATTTACACTGGAATAAAGATTAAGGAAAGGGGACACACCTCGCGGGGAATGTCCCCTTCAATATAATGTTGGGGGGGAACAAATATGGTTCCCCTTCCTTTATTTTTGGGACCTGGTACGCCGGGCAACAAATAACAGGCTAAAAACTATACGTTACGGAAGGAAATGATCGTTTTATTGCAGAAGTATAATTTTTGATTCCACCATTGAGGTGATTCCTTGATTGCAAAGGATAATTATCCGGCTTTAATTGAAACAGTAGTTGTGGCCGGCTTACTTGCATTGCTTGGACTGCTTGGCTTATATATTGTTCCGGCCTTTTATCTGGTAACACTGCTTTTACCAGTGCCACTGGCCTATTTAATAATTAAAAACAATTTGTTATATGGGCTGTTATCGCTTGGCTTGGCTACTTTTATGCTAATAGTCGCCTTTGGACATATTGGTTCAGCATTAATGTTGGTTATGCAATTTGGTCCCACTGGCGTAATTATTGGTTTGCTTATCAAAAATAAGGTCTCGGTTGACAGCAGCATGGCTGTTTTATTCTTTTGGGCGCTGGCAGTGGCGGCCTTAAATTTGTTCGTCAGTTTTGTACTGTCAGGGGTCGGGTATGCCAATGTAACAACCGAATTTCGGGCCGCTATGGACCAAGTGGCTGAAATGTACCGTCAAAATGGGATGATGGATGAAATTGGAAGGCAACAATTTCAACAGGTGGCAGATCAAATAATTCATCTGGTTCAGGTATTGCTTCCGGGTACAATAGCAGTTTGGACAATTTTTATGACTATTTTTACTTATTTTATTACCAGGCTACTAATACGAAAACTTGGTTATGATGCCGCCCCTGAATTTAAGTTTTTGGAATGGAGGTTACCCTGGTATTCAATTTGGCTGGTTATTACCGGTCTAGCTATGGCAATGGCCGGTGAAGAATTCTCGTTAAGAATAGTGAATATAATCGGTAAAAATATACTGTATATATCAGCATTTATCTTTTTTGTCCTTGGAACAGCTGTGTTGATGTTTTTTTTGCGGGCCTGGAAGATGCCTAAGGTAGTGAAAATTATCATTACCGTTGCATTATTTTTATATTTACCCCTCGCCACGGCTATAATACTCTCCTTGGGTGTTGTTGACCCCGTGGCAAATTTGAGACGTCTGTCTACGGATAGTGATGAGGGATCTAAAGGAGGTTAATAGATGCAGCTAATACTCCTTGATGATGTTAAAAAGCTAGGTAAAAAAGGTGATGTCATCAATGTGGCTGAAGGATACGCCCGAAACTTCTTAATTCCCAGAGGCCTTGCTGTAGAGGCAACAGGAGGCAAACTAAAAAATCTGGAAATGCAAAAGCGCGCAGTAAATGAACAAAAGAAACAAGCTGAAGACAAGGCCAGGGAACTGGGGAGTAAAATTGAGGGTCTAAAGATTGTAATAAGTACCCGGGTAGGTGAAGCAGGGAAACTTTTTGGGGCGATCAGTAATAAGGATATTGCCGATGCCTTGCAAAATAATCACGGACTGGTTGTGGATAAGAAAAAGATCATCTTAAAAAACCCCATCAAAGCGCTTGGTGAGTATCCCGTGGTTTTAAAGCTGCACCCTGCAGTGCAGGCTCAAATCACTGTAAACGTAGTAGCGGAGTGATTTTGTGCTGAATACAGTAAATCGACAACAAGGAGCACAGACATAATGAAAGGTTTTTTTGAGAAAATCAAAGGCAAAACAGATCTGGGACCAAAGTTCAGGGAGCTTGAACAGCTTAAAAGACAAGTTAATGCTTTATATAATGTTCTTTCCGATTTATACGGGTCGGATAAAATTGTTTTACGGGCTGGGAAATTAAATGTTTTAAAAATGATGCGTTCGGAAAATCTGACGGAACAAGTATTAGCGTTGAAAAAATTGGTTTTTGAAGACCCTACTCCCGATACAGTACCGGGTATGGATGAGATACCGGCCATATTGGATGAAATTGGTGAAGAACTGGCCGACATCATAGCCAGACGAACAGTAGAAGATGATCTGGATAAAAAAATTAATGAACGCATGCAACAACGTCACGAAGAATACGTTCGTGAAATTAAGATGCAAATCATTAAAGAAAACACCGGACCCGAAAATGCCCAAACATTAAAAAAGTTGGCCATACTTGAAAAGCTGGATCAAAAAAACCTGACCAGACGTGCTCTGGATGTACTGAGACCTGCTGCCATTGACCAAATCGTTGGGCAAGAACGCCCGGTACGATCTCTTTTGTCAAAGTTGGCTTCGCCTTTCCCCCAGCACATTATTCTTTACGGACCGCCTGGTGTGGGAAAAACGACAGCAGCGAGACTGGCGCTGGAAGCAGCGCGTGCTTTACCCAACAGTCCGTTTAACCAAGATGCGCCGTTTATTGAAGTAAACGGAACTACGCTGCGCTGGGACCCGCGAGAATCAACCAACCCGCTGCTGGGTTCGGTGCATGACCCCATTTACCAGGGTGCCAGGCGCGATCTGGCCGACAGCGGCATTCCGGAACCGAAACCGGGATTGGTTACCGATGCGCACACAGGTGTGCTGTTTATTGATGAGGTAGGGGAACTTGATCCCATTTTACAAAGCAAATTGCTCAAAGTTCTGGAAGATAAAAGGGTTTTCTTTGAATCATCTTATTATGACCCGGCTGATGCTAATCTGCCCAGGTATATTAAAAAGTTGTTTGAAGAGGGCGCTCCGGCCGATTTTATTTTGATTGGGGCTACCACCCGGGAACCGGAAGAAATAAACCCGGCTATTCGCAGCCGCTGCGCTGAAATATATTTTGAACCATTAACGCCGGCAGACATTCGTGAAATCGTCTATCAGGCTGCCGGCAGGCTCGGTGTCTCTCTTCAAGAGGGAGTTGCCGAGGTTATTGCCGAATACACCATAGAAGGAAGAAAGGCTGTAAACTTTCTGGCAGATGCTTATGCTATTGCCTGCTACAAAGCCGGTGGAAACAATCAACCTGTAATTGTATTGGACGATGTGTATGAGGTTATCCAGGTCAGCCGGCTGACACCGTATACCTGCAGAAAGGCCGGTGGTGAAGGAGAAGTCGGCCGGATTTTCGGACTGGGTGTTTCCGGTTACCTGGGTTCGGCTTTGGAAATTGAAGCGATGGCTTTTCCGGCCGGTCGCAAGGGTGGCGGAGTGATCCGGTTTAATGAAACTGCGGGGAGTATGGCCAAGGATTCAGTTTTTAATGCCGCCTCAGTATTGCGCAAGCTGACCGGGCGTGATCTGCATGATTACGACGTGCATGTTAATGTGGTGGGCGGAGGGCGCATCGACGGCCCTTCGGCGGGTGTGGCAATTTTTCTGGCAGTTTACAGCGCTCTGGAAAATCGCTCAATTCCTCAGGACATTGCTGTTACCGGCGAGCTGTCCATTCAGGGTAGGGTAAAAGCCGTGGGCGGTGTTCCTGAAAAGATTTATGGTGCTAAACAGTGTGGTGTTAAAACAGTATATGTCCCCTGGGAGAACCAAAAAGATGTGCCCACTGATACCAGGGGGGTTAATGTTGTCACAGTGGTTTCAGTAGAGGAAATAATTGAGCACGTTTTTAAAACGTCGATACAACCAGATAATTGATTAGTAGTCAGGAGTCAGGAGACAGAATTCAGAATGAAAAAACGGGTTATTGTCTCTTAGTATTCTGGCTCCTGACTCCTGAATTCTGAATTCTACAAAACGACAGGTGATTAATAAATGTGGGATAAGGTACCCCCCCATAATATAGATGCCGAGCAATCCGTGCTTGGGGCACTACTTTTGGAAAACAAAGCTATATCCAAGGTAATCCGTTTTCTTAACCCGGAAGATTTCTACCTGGAATCTCACCGGGTTATTTACAATGCCATCCTTGAACTTGAAGAAAACAGTCAGGCCGCCGACCTGGTTACGGTTACAGATAAATTGCGCCGCAAGGGCGAACTGGAAAAGGTCGGCGGAGCTACTTACGTCGCCACCCTGACCAATATTTCACCCACTGCCGCCAATGTTGAATACTACGCCCGAATTGTTGAAGAAAAAGCACTGTTAAGAAATTTAATAAATTTATCAATTCGCATAGCCGATATGGGCTATGAGGGCAACGAAGACGCTGAGCGGCTGATGGAAGAAGCCGAAAAAATGCTGTTTGAACTTGGTTCACGCCGTACCTTCACTGCCTTTACAGAAATAAAGGATATTCTGTTAGAAACCTTTAAACATTTTGAGTTTCTGCAAAAACATAAGGGTGAAATAACCGGTGTTCCGACAGGTTTTAAAGAGCTTGACAATATCTGCCAGGGACTTCAGCCCGGCGATCTGATCATAGTGGCGGCCAGGCCCTCCATGGGCAAAACCAGCTTTGGTATGTGTATCGGTTATCATGCAGCGCTGCAGACGAAAAAGCCAATTGCTATATTTAGCCTGGAAATGTCCAAGGAACAGCTGGTGCAACGGATGATTTGCGCTGAGGCCAGGATAGATCAGCATAAACTGCGTTCCGGGTTTATCAGTGACACTGATTGGTCCCAGTTGACCCAAAAGGCCAGGGATATGGCCCAAATGCCTATTTTCATTGACGACTCCGGCATGCTGACAATCCGGCAATTAAGGGCCAAGGCCAGGCGGATGCACATGGAAAGAGGCCTGGCGCTAATTATTATTGATTATTTGCAGCTAATGCAGGGCAGCCGCAAGGTGGAAAACAGACAGCAGGAAATAGCAGAAATTTCTCGTTCGCTAAAAGCGCTGGGCAAAGAATTAAATGTGCCGGTTATGGCACTGGCCCAGTTAAGCCGCTCGGTGGAACAACGACAGGATAAAAAGCCGCAATTGTCTGACCTGAGGGAATCCGGAAGCCTTGAACAGGATGCTGACGTAGTAATGTTTATCTACCGCGATGAATATTATAACCCTGAGACTGAAAAGAGAGGCATTGCAGATATAATTGTCGCCAAGCAAAGAAATGGCCCTACGGGAACTGTGGAATTGGCCTTCCTTAAACAATATACTAAATTTATGGACCTCGCCCGCAGAACAGATGAACCGGCCACGAATGAATAACTTGACAGACAGCGTCTCCTTTTGATACTATAGTATTGCTGTGCTTTTATAACATAATTCGGAGAACTATTTATGAACTAATAATCTAGTTACACTTATTAATTGATGACTCAAACACCAGCATTGGTTTGGGTTATTTTTATGCCGGTAGCACAAAATATAATGAGTGGTCAACAGGAGGTTAGTATTAGTGTCGCAACAATATGACGTTGTCATTATAGGCGCAGGCCCGGCTGGTATTTTTTCAGCCTTGGAAATTACTGAACAAAATGATCACATGCGGGTATTGATACTTGAGAAGGGGCGCGATATCAAAAACCGGAGCTGTCCTTCCAGAGAAAAGGGCGGCAGTTGTTTTAATTGCAATCCTTGTTCCACTGTTTGTGGGTGGGGTGGGGCCGGTGCGTTCAGCGATGGCAAGCTAACCCTTTCATCAGAGATCGGTGGAAGCATGGAACAGTATCTTGGTGAAGACAAACTCAATAAGATGATTAAATATATTGACGATATCTATCTGAAGTTCGGGGCCCCCAATGAAGTTTTTGGCCTGGAACATCAGGAGGAGATTAGGGACTTTCAGCACAAGGCCACCAAGGCCGAGCTTAAATTAATTCCGGTATCCATTCGCCACCTGGGCACGGGCCGGTGCCAGGAGATTCTTCAGCACATGCAGGATCATCTTCTGAAAAAAGGTGTGGAAATTCGTACCCAAACGGCAGTGGATAATATTATTGTTGAAGGGCAGCGGGCCAAAGGAGTTCGCACTGTAAGCGGCGAAGAAATATTTGCGGATTATATAATCATGGCTCCAGGCCGGGAAGGTGCGGAATGGCTGGCCCGGGAAGCGTTCAGGCTCGGATTGCAGACCACTGTTAATCCGGTGGATATCGGTGTAAGGGTGGAAGTGCCGGCTGAAGTCATGGAACCATTAACCAAAGTTTTCTATGAGTCTAAGTTAATTTATTATTCAAGGACTTTTGATGACCGGGTCAGGACCTTTTGTATGAACCCGTATGGCGAAGTGGTGCTGGAAAACAATGATGGATTGGTTACGGTAAACGGGCACAGCCATGCGTTTAATAAAACCGGTAATACTAATTTTGCCGTATTGGTCAGCAAAACTTTTACGGAACCATTCAGGGAGCCCATCTCCTATGGCAAGTATGTAGCCAGCCTGGCCAATCTGCTTGGGGGTGGCGTGATTGTCCAGCGCCTGGGCGATTTGCTGGACGGCCACCGTTCCACTGAAGCGAGAATGAAGAAAAGTTTGGTGCAGCCGACACTGAAGGAAGCCACCCCGGGTGATTTAAGCCTGGTGTTTCCTTACCGGCATTTGTTGGGTATTACTGAAATGCTCAAAGCGATGGATAAAATTGCGCCCGGGGTTAATTCGCGTTATACTCTGTTATATGGGGTTGAGGTTAAATTTTATTCTTCCCGGCTGGCACTCAGCAACTGGCTGGAAACAAAATATAAAAATCTGTTTGCAGCAGGTGACGGGGCCGGGGTGACCAGAGGACTGGCCCAGGCTTCAGTTGCGGGCGTAGTGGTTGCCAGGGAAATCCTTAGAAGACAGTAAGGGGGATACCGATGTCTACGGTTATTTTGGTTGGAGCGCAGTGGGGCGATGAAGGCAAGGGCAAAGTTACTGATTTTTTAGCTCAGCAGGCCGAAATGGTGGTTCGTTACCAGGGAGGTAACAATGCAGGCCACACAGTGGTGGTTGGAGATAAAGTTTACAAGTTGCACCTGATTCCCTCCGGTATACTTTACAGCGACAAAACCTGCCTGATCGGCAACGGGGTTGTCATTGACCCGGAGGTTCTGCTGGAAGAGATTGATTCATTGGAAAAACAGGGTGTGAGCACTGCTAACCTGCGGATTAGCCCGCGTGCCCACGTGATCTTTCCTTACCACAAGAGTATGGATATGGCTGAAGAAGATCGCAAGGGCGAACAGAAAATTGGAACAACCTGCCGGGGCATTGGTCCTGCTTATACCGATAAAGCTTCACGTATCGGGATACGCATGATTGAACTGGTAGACCGGGAAGAGTTGAAAGCCAAACTAAAAGATGTTATTGAACACAAAAATGACGTTCTTGCCAAGGTCTATAACTTTAAAGAACAGCATGACTGTCAACAGGTTTTAGAGCTTTATAGCGGCTTTGGCGAACGACTGAAAAAACATGTGTCCAATGTCTCAATCTTAGTTAATGAAGCTGTTGACCAGGGTAAGAAAGTGCTGTTTGAAGGCGCTCAGGGAACACTTTTGGATATAGATCACGGGACTTACCCGTTTGTCACCTCCAGTTCCCCGATAGCTGCGGCCGCCTGCCTGGGAGCGGGATTAGGGCCCACCAAGATCAATACTGTTGTTGGTGTAGCCAAGGCGTATATAACCAGAGTCGGTGAAGGTCCTTTCCCAACCGAACTACAGGGCGAACTGGGAGATCAGATCAGGGATCGTGGACATGAGTTTGGGACCACTACCGGGCGGCCGCGCCGCTGCGGCTGGTACGATGCTGTTATTGCCCGTTACGCGGCCAGGGTCAACGGCCTGAGCTATCTGGCCATTACCAAACTTGACGTGCTCACGGGACTGGAAACGTTAAAAATATGTACGGGATATAAATATAAAGGCGAGATTCTTAAAGAATTCCCTGACAGTTTAAAGGTTCTGGCCCAGTGTGAGCCGGTGTATCAGGAGTTCCCCGGCTGGCAGGAAGATATATCGTCAATAGACGATTATCACCAGCTGCCTAAAAATGCCTTGGAATATATGAAACAGCTTGAGCAATTATCAGGTGTGCCGGTTGCTATAGTTGGCGTTGGACCGGGCAGGGCGCAAACATTGGTGCTAAAAGAGATTTTTTAGGCTTGATTTAATTTTGGAGCTAACGGGCGGCGTATTAGCGCCGCCCGTTAAAAGCAATTTACAAAACTGGAATTATAAGATTGTTGACACATCAGTTAATCTAATGTAATATATAGAACTGTAGGATTTGTGAGCCATTAGCTCAGTCGGTAGAGCACCTGACTTTTAATCAGGGTGTCCCGCGTTCGAGTCGCGGATGGCTCACCAACCACCAAAATGGCCCCATGGTCAAGAGGCCTAAGACACCGCCCTTTCACGGCGGTAACCCGGGTTCGAATCCCGGTGGGGTCACCAATAAAACACCTTCTTCATTTATGTTGAAGGTGTTTTTTTTGTGCCCGCTTTCCGCTTTGCCCATAACTGATGATTTTGAGTATCAAAAGTGCGCACTTTTTTAATTAATGGATTGTGTATGCACCTTTTTAATAATGCTGCCATATTATGCAAAATAAAGTAAGGTAAGGCAATCACAATATATTTCAAAAGAGAGGGACGAGATTTTGGCTGGGCACAAAAAAAAGGTGTTAATAGTCGGCGCAGGTGTAGCCGGGGGAATTGTGGCGGAAGTGCTGAAGCAAAGGGTAAACAGTGAATGGGTGCCGGTAGCCTTTGTGGACGATGATCCTAAGAAACAAACTACCATACTCCATGGCCTCCCGGTTTTAGGCAATAGGCATTGTATAACCAATATAGTAAAAAAACTAAAAATAAATTACATAGTTATAGCTATGCCATCTGTGTCTGGTGAAGTAATAAAGCAAATTGTGGAGATATGTCAAAAAACAAAAGTTCAATTAAAGATTTTACCCGGGATTTATGATTTGATCACCGGAAAAATTAAAATTAGCGATATCCGGGACATTGAGGTTGAAGATTTACTTGGTCGCAGTGCAGTAACGTTAAATATTAACGAGATAGCCAACTATCTAACAGACAAGGTAGTTCTGATTACAGGTGCTGGAGGATCAATTGGCTCGGAAATATGTCGCCAGATAGCCGTCTTTGAGCCTAAAATGATTGTTTTGCTCGGGCATGGTGAAAACAGTATTTATGAAATTGAGCGGGAGCTTAAGCAAAAATACCCGGATGTGCCTTTAGCCGCGGTTATTGCAGATATTCGGGATTGCCGGCGGGTCAGCCAAATTTTTAATCAATTCCGTCCCGCTGTTGTTTTTCATGCTGCGGCCCATAAGCATGTGCCTTTGATGGAAAAAAATCAAGAAGAAGCTGTAAAAAACAACATTCAGGGAACCAGGATACTAACTGAAGCTGCTCATTTAAACAATACGGAAATTTTTGTGCTAATTTCAACTGACAAGGCGGTGAACCCAACCAGTGTTATGGGAGCCACTAAAAGGGCGGCGGAAATGGTTATTCAGTGGATGAACGGTGTAAGCACCACTAATTTTGTAGCAGTTCGGTTTGGAAACGTACTTGGCAGCAGAGGCAGTGTAATTCCTTTATTTAAAAAACAAATTGCCTCCGGTGGGCCGGTTACCGTAACCCACCCGGCTATGAAGCGTTATTTTATGACTATATACGAGGCGGTACAGCTCGTTATTCAGGCCGGAGCTTTGGCACGGGGAGGTGAAATATTTGTTTTAGACATGGGTCAGCCAATTTATATAACTGATCTTGCTAAAAACTTAATTAGGTTGTCCGGTTATGAACCGGGAAAAGATATAGCGATACAATATACTGGCATTCGTCCGGGGGAAAAATATGAAGAAAAGCTTTATTCAGATGAAGAACAGATTATGCCCACGAAACATGAGCGAATTTTCAAGATAGCTTCGAAAAAGAATAATTTTATTGGACTGATTGATATGTTGGAGATTGTAGATCAGTGCAATTATTCAAATCAGGAGCTGCTGGCATATTTGATGAACGTTGTGGGTCTAAAACAGAATTAAAGGGCGGTGTCTGCGAATGTTTGGCACTAAACAGGGGAAATTAGCCGAACAACTTATTGCAAAATTTATTAATAAAACAGCGAGTATTGCTGTAATTGGCCTGGGTTACGTGGGGCTGCCGATGGCAGTGCAGCAAGCTAAAGCAGGCTTTAAAGTTATGGGCATTGATATTGATGATTCGCGCATTAACATGCTCAAAGAGGGCAAAAATTATATCCAGGATGTAAACGATAAAGATCTGGGTGAGATGATCAAGTCGGGGCGGCTAGGTGTAACTACGGGTTTTAGTTGTCTGCCCCAAGCCGATGTAGTAATAGTTTGTGTTCCCACTCCGCTTTCAGAAATGCGCCAGCCTGATTTATCCTACATCAAATCAGCCGTTCAGGAAATAGCCCAAAACCTTAGAGTCGGTCAATTAATTAATTTGGAAAGCACTACTTACCCCGGAACAACCAGGGAAATAGTTTTACCTATGTTGGAAGTCAGTGGACTTAAAGCAGGTCTTGATTATTTTCTGGTTTTTTCTCCGGAAAGGGTTGATCCAGGCAATAAACTGTACCATCCAAAAGATATAGCCAAGGTAGTGGGCGGTATAACACCTCTTTGCAGTCATGTAGCGGCTATGTTCTACAAGCAAAGTTTAAACACTTTGGTTATAGTTAGTTCACCTGATGCGGCTGAAATGACCAAAATATTCGAAAACTCTTATCGAGCGGTGAATATTGCCCTGGTCAATGAATTCATGCTTTTATGCAATCGTATGGGCTTGGATATATGGGAAGTATTAGACGCTGCGGCTACAAAGCCATATGGTATTCAAGTATTTTACCCCGGCCCGGGTGTGGGAGGGCATTGCATACCCATAGACCCTGCTTACTTGGTCTGGAAGGCCAGGGCCTATGGCTTTCAACCGCGATTTATTGAATTGGCGGAAGAATTAAATAACCAGATTCCAGAATACATTATCCAAAAAATCACAACAGTGTTAAATGATAACGGTAAATGTCTGAACAGCTCTAAAATTTTAATTTTAGGGGTGGCCTATAAGAAAGATATTAATGATATACGGGAGTCCCCAGCCTTAAAAATTATTAAGGATTTACAAGACAAAAAAGCAGTTGTTCAATACTTCGATCCCTATATACCACAGCTGTCCTTACCGGATAACAAATGCCTGCTGCATTGTACTGAGTTAACCGGGGAAAACATTGCTAAAGCTGATCTGGTATTAATAGTAACTGATCACTCCAGTGTTGATTATCAATTCGTTATTGACCATGCCAAATTGGTTATGGATACCCGTAATGCTACCAGGCAAGTGCAAAAGGGCAGGGAAAAAATTATTAAAATTTAAACCCTTCCTTTTATTCCGGTAATTAACGAGAAGGTGGTCTGTAACCTGATGAAAGAAGGCTTAAAAAATCGTGGCCTTGAACTGGCTCTGTTTTTGGCTTTGGCTATACTGGCCGGACTTTTGGTGTATGACAAAATGGTTATTTTTTCAGTAGTGGCACTTACAGCTGTGGCAGTGTTCTTTTTAGCCGGTGGTTACCGTATTCACATTGAGGACCGCTCGATAATCTGGACCTTGGCTCTGGGCGCCTTGTTATTAAGAGTTGTTTTTATCATCGCCACCCAGGCATTTGATAATCCATTTTTAAAGGCCGATGGCATAACTTATGCGCGTATAGGCAATGAAATCGTTCAAACCTGGCATGCCGGCGATCAGTATATCATCGGCAAGGCTAATTATGGATATTATTATTATAATGCTTTTATTTTTTATGCCACCGGTTATTACCCTGATGTTGTTCGTTTGATAAACAGTATTATAGCTATTGGAGCAGCGCTGAACCTCTATTTTATTTCCCTTAATTTAAGCGGTAGAAGAGCAGCCAGGTATACTTTTGCGTTAACGGCTTTTTTCCCTTCCTTTGTTGTATGGTCGGCACTTAATTTAAAAGAAAGCCTCTGTGTTTTTCTAATTACCTATATTGTAAAAAAAATTATAGAAATAATTCAGGAATTTCACTTTACTAAATTATTTGCCATAGCTTTGGCCCTGTTGCCCCTGGTTACTTTACGGTTTTATGTGGGCATATTACTGGGCGTTGTTATGGCGCTTACCTATATTTTTTCAGCAGTTAATTTTAACTGGAATAAAAGAATTATTTATACGCTGTTATTGGTTTTGGTTGTGGGTGTTTCCCTGCTGCAAATGGGCTATGGGTTTTTAGGAAAAGACTATCTAGCCAGTCAGAGCCTGGAAACTATAGGGGAACAGCATAATGCGGGAGCGACAGGCGATTCAGCCTACTCACAAGAGGTTGACTTTAGTTCACCTGTAAAAGCCTTGATGTATCTGCCGCTGGGGTTGTTTTACTTTGCTTTCGGGCCGCTGCCATGGCAATCAGGAGGGCTATTAAAAATTATTAGTATGCCTGAAATGTTTATGCTGTATATTTTATATCTGTCTGTATGGCCGGGCATTTACAGATTGTGGCGGCATAGGCGGGGCGAGTGTTTATTTCTGTTGATTCTTATTTCATGTTTTACTTTAATCTACGCCCTTGGCGGGTCGAATATGGGTGGCATTTACCGAGTTCGGTTTCAGGTGCTGTCGATCCTGTTTATATTTATCAGTCATGGTTTGTGGGGCCAAAAACAGCAGCAAGAAGCACAATTAACGAGGAGTGATTAATTTGGGTGTCTTAATTTTCTTGTCTTCTTCCGGAAGGGGGGGGAGGGAATTAAACACCATCAGGCTGTTGCCGTATTTACAGGAACGCGGTTTGAAAATTGTGGTCTTGGTACTTGATTGCGGGGGATACGTTACTCAATGGTGCTGTAATAACGGGGTTAATTGCCACTCTCTTGGTTTATGGCCCAGCAAGTTGAATTTTATCGCAGTAGCCTGGCGGTTTTTCCTTATAATAGTTAAAACTCAAACTGATTTGATTCAGGTTTATGGCTTTACTGCAAGTATGCTCTGCCGTTTTATCGCCAGGCCAATGAGGGTTAAAGTTGTGGTGGGCATTGTGGGAGCCGGGCACTTTATTGGATTAAGACCTTTGTATGAACGGCTAACCAAAAAATTGGTTAATTGTTATGTAGCCAATTCCTGCGCCGGGAAAAATACACTGTTGCAAATATTTGGCGCTTATCCTACCTGGATTGCCGTAATTCATAACGGGGTACCTGAGCTAAAGGCCCCGCCGCCTTTAATAGCAAAGAAATATTTTACAATAGGGACCGTGGCTAATTTAAGACCTGAAAAGGGCTATGATGTAATGCTTAAAGCATTGGCACAAGTTAAATCCGAATTGGGCGGGGAAATTATTTTTAAATATTTAATAGTTGGCGATGGCGCGTTGAGAAAAGCACTGACGGAGCAAATTCATAACCTGGGATTGACGGAGCAGGTTTATTTATTGGGACTGGTCGAGAATGTGACAGAACTGCTTTATCAATTGGATTTATTTGTTCTGCCCTCTTATACGGAAGGGTTCCCCAATGCCCTGCTGGAGGCGATGATGGCCGGCAGGTGCGTGATTGCCACTAATGTTGGAGGTGTACCGGAAGTTATCGAAGATGAATATAATGGACTAATGGTTGAACCCGGCAACCCGGCAGAATTATCCCGGGCTATTAAAAAAGTTATTTTAAATTCTCAATTGCAAAAAAGCATGGCTCTAAAAGGCCGGGAAGTAATTTGTAATAATTTCACTTTAACTCGCCAGGCTGAGGAGACGATCAGGGTCTGGCAAGAGGTTTACCAGGAAGGCAAGGAGGTGAGCCGGTGAAGGCACTTATATTATCCGGGGGAAAAGGAACACGCCTGCGGCCTCTTACGCATACCACGGCAAAGCAGCTGATACCGATAGCCAATAAGCCCATTATCTATTTTGTCATCGAACAGATATTAGGGGCCGGAATAACCGATATCGGAGTAATTATTTCTCCTGAAACGGGGGAGAGAGTGCGTGCGGTAGTAGGTGACGGTGAGCGCTGGGGTTGCCAAATTACTTATATTATTCAGCAAGAGCCTCTGGGGCTGGCCCATGCGGTTAAAACGGCCCGGGGTTTTTTAGGGCGGGAGCCTTTTCTAATGTTCCTGGGGGATAACTTAATTCAGGGTGGTGTTAAACACCTGGTGGACAGTTTTGAGCAATCGGACAGCGAAGCAATCATTCAGCTGAAAGAAGTTGAAAATCCCCAACAATTTGGCATAGCCGTACTGGGTGAGGGCGACCAAATTGTCAGGCTGATTGAAAAACCCCCCCAACCACCCTCCAACCTGGCTTTAATTGGCATTTATTTGTTTAAATCCAGTATTTTTACGGCTATCGATCAAATTAGCCCTTCCTGGAGAGGTGAACTGGAAATAACCGATGCTATACAAAAGGTAATTGATTTGGGATACCGGGTAGAAGCCCGTCGCCAGGAGGGATGGTGGCTGGACACCGGTAAAAAAGATGACATTTTGGAAGCCAACCGGGTGGTATTGGACGAATATATGCGCAGTATCAATAAAGGTTATGTTGATCAAACGAGTAAAATCATTGGGCGGGTTGAAGTCGGATTAAACAGTAAAATCATTAACAGCACTGTGCGCGGCCCGGTATGCATAGATGAAGGTGTAATAATTAAAGATTCCTTTATTGGCCCTTTTACCACTATCGGCAAAAACTGTTGCTTTGAAAAAATTGGGGTTGAGCATTCTGTAATTTTGGAAAATTGCCATCTTTATCATGTGGATCGGATTGAAGACAGTTTAATCGGTTATAACACTCATGTACAAAAAGGCAGTACACAAAGGCAGGCCATACGCCTTTTTGTGGGAGATGATTCGCAAGTTATGGTCTGACTTTCGCGAAGGGGGCTGTTGGCTGGTATGAATTTAATTGACGGGGTAATTGTTAAAAAGTTAAAGGTGATACCTGATGAGCGTGGTTATCTTATGGAAATGCTGCGCCGGGATTGGCCTGAGTTCATGACCTTTGGGCAGGCTTATGTCACTGCGGCTTATCCGGGAGTAATTAAGGCCTGGCATTATCATCAGCGGCAGTGGGACCATTTCGTTTGTGTCAGCGGCATGGCCCGGGTGGTACTGTATGATGCGCGTAAAAACAGTTCAACCTTTGGCGAGGTAAATGTATTTCACATGGGATATCTTAATCCCGTGCTGCTAAAAATTCCTCCCGAAGTATATCACGGCTTTACCGCTGAGGGCAGCGAAGCAATATTAATAGTCAATGTACCTACCGAAGTTTATAACTATCAGCAGCCGGATGAATACAGGCTGCCTTATAACGATCCGTCTATTCCCTATTCCTGGGAGGTATTGCACAGGTGACAGTATTAGTAACCGGTGCGGCGGGTATGTTGGGTCAGGATGTGGTTGCTGAATTCCGGTCCCGCCAACGCCAAGTAATTGCTAAAGATCACTTAAATCTGGATATAACCAATTTAGAACAGGTCCAGCAAGCAATTGACCATTATCAGCCGGCCATTGTGGTAAATTGCGCCGCTTACACAGATGTGGACAGAGCTGAGGCTGAACCGCAAAAGGCTTATTTAATTAACGGGCTGGGTCCCCGTAATTTAGCCCTGGCCTGCCAAAAAAACAAGGCCGTATTGGTACAAATCAGTACGGACTATGTTTTTGACGGCAGCCAAAACCGTCCGTATGGAGTTTATGACCCGGCCAATCCTTTAAATGTTTACGGCGCCAGCAAGCTGTGGGGCGAAAATGCGGTTCGGGAAATTTTAAAGTCATTTTATTTAATTAGAACCAGTTGGCTATTTGGTTTGCATGGAAAAAACTTTGTGGACACGATGCTGCGGCTGGGGCAAAGTAAAAGGGATATTAAAGTTGTCGACGACCAGTTTGGCTGTCCCACTTTCACAGAGGATTTGGCCCGGGCGGCAGCTGATCTGGTAGCAACCGGTTGTTATGGCACCTACCATATTACCAATCAAAACTATAGCACCTGGTTTGGTTTGGCTGAAAGTATATTTAAAAAATGCAATAGCTCAATTAAATTAGTCGCATGTAAAACCAAAGAAATGAATCGCCCGGCCCCAAGGCCCGGCTTTTCGGTATTAGATCCTTTTCCCTTAAAAGAAACAACAGGCTGCCTGTTGCCGGGGTGGGATGATGCTTTATCCCGGTACCTGGCTAAAAGGGGGAAGTTAAAGTTATGAAAATACTAGTAACCGGTGGCGCCGGCTTTATCGGTACAAATTTTATCAAGCACATTGTTGCAGAGCAACCGGTTTGGGAAGTCATCAACGTTGATAAGCTGACTTACGCGGGAAATTTAGAAAACTTAATGGATTTAAATGAACAGGCTAAGTATACTTTCTACCGTGGTGATATAGCGGATAAAAGCTTTATGGAGCCTTTTTTTCAACGGGGCATCGATGTTTTAATTAATTTTGCCGCGGAGTCACATGTCGACCGCAGTATCCAAGATGCCGAACCATTCATAAAAACCAATATTGCAGGCACCTACGTTTTATTGGAATTGGCAAGGAGTTATGGGATAAAAAAATTTATTCAGGTATCCACTGATGAAGTCTATGGTTCTTTGGAGTCTGAAGGTAAATTTAGCGAGGAATCACCCCTTTGTCCCAATAGCCCGTACTCGGCCAGCAAAGCTTCGGCCGATCTCATATGCCGGTCTTATTACGAGACTTATAACCTGCCGGTAACGGTTACCCGGTGTTCAAATAATTTCGGCCCGTATCAGTTTCCGGAAAAGTTTATACCACTGATAATAACCAATGCAGTTGAAGGTAAAGCGATTCCTGTTTACGGTGATGGTTTAAATGTGCGGGACTGGATTTACGTAAACGATCACTGTCGGGCTTTGGAAACGGTAATTTTAAAAGGGCTGGGTGGTGAGGTGTATAATATTGGAGGTAATAATGAACTGAGTAATCTGGAATTGGTAAAAAAAATTTTGTACTTGCTGGGTAAGCCGGATACACTCATTCAATTCGTAAAAGACCGGCCCGGGCATGATCAACGGTATGCTATAGACAGTGCTAAAATGACCCGGGAACTGGGTTGGCAGACCGCATATTCTTTTGAGGATGCTTTAATGGTTACGGTTAACTGGTATTTAAAGCAGCCGGATTGGTGGAAGCGGATTAAAACAGGTGTCTATCAGGATTATTACAATAAATGGTATGGCCGGGTTTAGGGGGAGTAAGCGGTGAAAGTCTTATTTTTAACCAATACCCCCATCAATGGACCATCGGCAAGGTACAGAGTTTACCAGTATATACCGCTCCTGAAACAAAAAAATATTGATGCCGGCACGCACAGTGCCTTAACCCCTTTTCTTTATGGCAAATTTTCGCCGGCCAAAGGAAGCTTGCATAAAATTATTTATTTTGTCTTATCAGCTCTATCCAGGATGGTTGCTCTTTTTAGAGTGCCGTTTTATGATGTGATATTTATTCAAAAACTGGTATTGCCCCACGTTTACCCGTTACCTGAAATATTGCTGTGCAAATTGGGCAAATGGTTAAAAAGAAGAGTTATCTTTGATTTCGATGATGCCATTTATACTGTGTCAGAAGTGCGGGCCAAAACATTATTTGAAAAATTAACCTACAACGGGCGAGTGCGGAAGATCATCAGTCTATGCGACAGTGTTGTGGCGGGCAACGACTATCTTGGTCAGTTCGCGCGTAAGTATAATCAACGAGTTTATGTAGTGCCTACCTCGATTGATCTGGCCAAATATCCTGTGCGAATGTTGCAGGGCAAGAAAAGTATCCCGGTTGTCATTGGTTGGATCGGTACACCCAGTACTACACCGTACTTAAATGTTATAGTTCCTGTTTTACAAGAAATCGCTGCGCAAAGGGAAATTATTTTCAGAGTTATAGGTGGCGGGTCTTTTGAGTGCCCGGGGGTAAAAGTTGAATATTGGCGCTGGTCTTTGGAAAGCGAAGTGGAGGATATCAGTTCGCTGGATATTGGGGTCATGCCGCTTTCCGATGATCCGTGGACCCGTGGTAAATGTGGATTAAAGCTATTGCAATATATGGCGGCGGGTGTTCCGGCAGTGGCCTCACCGGTAGGGGTTAACAACAAAATTATTGTGGACGGTATCAATGGTTATCTGGCAAAAGACACCAAAGAATGGGTAGCCAAAATTGAAAAAATAATCAAATCACCTGCTGCTCATCTGGATATGCTGCAGCAGGCACGCAAAACTGTTGAAAACGAATATTCAATTGCTGTAAACGTGAATAAGTTGATTGAAATATTAGGGATGAAATAAATGACTATTCAATTGTTAGAACGGGTTGAAAAATGCTATATATGTGGAAGCGGGCAATCTAAACTATTAATGCCCGTCAGAGATTGCTGGTATGGTTTGCCCGGTGAGTTTAATATTGTGCAATGTACGGACTGTGGATTAATCTATTTAAATCCCCGTCCTAAACCTGAAGCAATCAGTTTCTATTACCCCAAAACTTATGCGCCTCATCAGCACGCTGGTTACGAAGGAAGCAGAAACGGCAAAATAAAGGCGATAATTAAGTCTTTATTTGATATAAGAAGCCATTATTTGCCGCCACCAGGGAGCCCGGACGCCCGTTTATTGGAAATAGGTTGTTCTTACGGAGGTTTTCTGGATCAAGCCCGCGCTAAGGGCTGGGAAGTCTATGGGGTTGAAATTGCAGATGAACCTGTAAAATACGGTAGAGAGTTTCTGGGATTGAATATTCATCATGGTATACTTGAAAGTGCGCGCTTTCCGGATGATTTTTTTGATCTGGCGACCGGGTGGATGGTATTGGAGCATTTGCCTGATCCGCTGGAGACACTTCAAGAAGTTGGGCGCATTACCAAAGCGGGAGGTCAAGTGGCCTTTAGTGTGCCTAATATAGGAAGTTGGGAATTTAGGCTGTTTGGTCCCAATTGGTTTGCCCTGGAGGTACCCAGGCATTTTTCTCATTTTACCAGCAGCTCGATCGGACAATTATTCACCAGAAGCGGTTTAAAGTTGGAAAAAATTTATTACCAAAAAAATATCAGTAATATTCCTGCCAGTATGGCCTTAACCATTGAGAAACAATATGGTCAAAATATGTTAACCAAGAGTTTAAGAAATATTTACCATTTAAATGTATTTAATAAGTTGAGTTTTCCAATTGCGGCCATGATGTCCTGGTTTAAAATGACGGGCAGGATAACTGTTATTGGCAGAGTAATAAAATAACATACCAAATTTAATAGCAATAAATAAATTTAAAATGAAGTTACTGGAGAGAGGTTTTTTACCTGTCTCTATTTTTTTCTAAAGTGTCATTTTTTAGAAAAATGCATATGATGTTATACAAGGATATCTGTTTATTGTTTTAAAAAGGGAGTTAAAAAGTGAAAGCTATCATTTTGGCAGGAGGCATTGGTACTAGATTATGGCCTCTTAGCAGAACAAATTTCCCCAAACAGTTTATAAAATTAAAAAATATGGATAAATCATTTTTTCAATTGACATTTGAAAGATGTTTAAACTTAACAACTGTTGAGACAATTTTTATAGTAACTACTAGCAGGTATAAATTTCTGATATTAAATCAAATTAAAGAAATTGGTTATTGCTTAAATGAAAAACAAATTTTAATTGAGCCAACAGGCAAAAATACTTTGCCGGCCATATGTTACGGAGTAAAAGAAATACGAAAACTAGGAGAGGATATTATAGCGGTTTTTCCCTCCGACCATTTAATAAATAATCTGCAAGAGTTTACCCGTAGTATTAATCAAGGTAAACAATTAACTGACAAATATATCATAACCTATGGTGTTAAGCCGTATAAGCCAGATACGGGTTATGGATATATTAAACCAAAAGCATCCTTAATAACTGGTTATCAGGTTGATGAATTCATTGAAAAACCCGATCTTCAGGCAGCGTTAGATTATATTAACAAAGGTTATTTCTGGAATAGCGGCATATTTATGTTCAGGTCGGATATTTTTATGGAGGAGGTGCGTCAATGTAACCAGGAAGTTTATGAGGCTTTTGAAGCCGGTGATATTAATAAAGTTTATCAAATGACGCCGAGCATCTCGGTGGATAAGGGCATTATGGAAAAATCCCGCCGGGTTGCCGTTATCCCTCTGGACATTAAATGGAACGATCTGGGTAGTTTTGATAATTTTTATGAAGAATTTATTGGTGATGGTGAGGATAATATTGGATTTGGCCAAGAGATTGCAATTGACGCGCAGGATAACCTATTGTATGCGGATAGAGACAAAGTTGTTGCTTTAATAGGTGTTGATAACTTAATTGTCATTGATCAAGAAAATGCTCTTTTAATATGTAAAAAAAATCATTCCCACCGGGTAAGGGAGATAGTAAAAAAATTATCGGAAAGCCATGATCCCAGAGCAGATGTTCATTTAACCGCTTACAGACCCTGGGGTTCCTACACAATACTTGCGGAGGGGGCTTCTTACAAAATAAAACGTATTACTGTTTTGCCGGGAAAAAAATTAAGCGATCAATTACATTATCACCGCAGTGAACACTGGATAGTGGTCAGCGGGACAGCCGGAGTTACCGTGGATGACAGGGAATATCTTTTATTAAACGGCGAGAGCGCCTTTGTAAAAGCCGGGTCCAGGCATAGATTGGTCAATCCCGGTGCAATTTCATTAGAAGTGATAGAAATTCAGATTGGCCAGTATCTGGAAGAAGATGATATTGTCAGATTTGAAGATGACTTTGGAAGATGTTAGTTTTAAGGTTGATCACTCAGCGAGGGGATTGTAAATGAAAAAAGTGGCGTTAATTTCCGGTATTACCGGGCAAGACGGAGCCTATCTGGCTGAATTACTGTTAAGCAAAGGCTATCAGGTACATGGCATCAAAAGGAGATCGTCCAGTTTCAATACAGCCAGAATAGATCATCTATACCGTGATCTGCACGAAAAAAATGTTGATTTTTTTTTACACTATGGAGACTTAACCGATTCTACAAATTTAATCAGAATTGTCCAGGAAATACAACCGGACGAAATTTATAACTTGGCTGCACAAAGCCACGTAAAAGTTTCATTTGAAACCCCCGAATATACAGCCAATGCGGATGCCCTTGGCACGCTGAGATTATTGGAAGCCGTCAGAATATTGGGATTGACGGGGAAAACCAAGTTTTATCAGGCTTCGACCAGTGAACTATACGGCCAAGTGCAAGAAATTCCCCAAAATGAAAAAACACCGTTTTACCCGCGCAGTCCATATGCAGTTGCTAAATTGTACGCTTATTGGATTACGGTAAACTACCGCGAGGCATATAATATTTTTGGGTGCAATGGAATTCTATTTAACCACGAGTCTCCGCTGCGAGGAGAAACCTTTGTTACCAGAAAGATAACCAGAGCTGTTGCCAGGATAAAATTTGGGTTGCAGCAGAAAATTTATTTGGGCAACCTGAATGCTAAGAGAGATTGGGGTCATGCTGCGGATTATGTTGAAGCTATGTGGCTGATTTTACAACAGGAAAAACCTGACGATTATGTAATTGCCACGGGAGAAACCTTTTCGGTAAGGGACTTTGTAGAACTTGCTTTTTCGGAAGTCGACATTAGGATAGACTGGCAGGGCGAGGGATTGGAGGAGAAAGGAGTTGATAAGGACACAGGAAAGGTATTGGTGGCAGTAGACCCTAACTATTTTAGGCCGGCGGAAGTAAATTTTCTGTTGGGAGACCCGGCAAAAGCCAAGAATAAACTGTATTGGAAACCAAAGGTTACGTTTAAAGAATTAGTTAAAACAATGATCAATGCCGACATGAAAGAAGTTGAAAAAAGCCTGCTATGCCAGAGACCTGGCAAGGAAAAAATATAAATGGGTAATACGGAAAAGTTGGAAAACATTAGCACCATATTTAAGGGAGGCAGCATTTTATTTTTAGGTAATGTGCTAAGTAAAGGTCCGGCATTGCTCTTTCTTATTGTTGCGACACGCATTTTGGGAGTAGACGGTTTTGGCACTCTGGCTCTGGCATTATCTATCTATGCAGTTAGTCAAAATATTGCTTTATTAGGTTTATCCAATACGATACAGAGATTTATTTCAGGTAATAACGAACAGGTGCGGGCCTATTACGGAGCAGTAATATTAATTGGCCTGCTTGGGACGATATTTTTTTCGGGTGTGCTTTTTTTTTCGGGCGCTTTTATAGCCAATGCTTTATTTAAAAATAAAGCATTGGCAGAGATTCTTCCCTGGTTTGGCCCGATCCTATTGATAACGGTACCGGTGCAGTTGTTGTCCGCCGTGTTGCGCGCACAAGGAAATATGAAGCAGGCGGCGGCGCTTAATGTAATCAACAGTGCCGGGAGATTATTTTTTGTTTGTATTTTAGCTTTTCTCGGCTCACTTGGGGGTGTTATTGCAGCCGTTGGCCTGGCTTCAATTGTTCAGCTATTTTTTGCAATTTTATTTATTATAAGAGTCAAACTGCGACCTGATTTGAAAACCGGCTGTAGGCTTATACCCAAAGTATTCAACTATTCGCTTCCCCTGTTAGTAGCTGGTTTTGGTTATTTTCAGGTACAGCAAACAGGCAGGTTAATGCTTGGTTACTATGGATACACTGCAGGAGTTGGGCAGTATACCGCTGTAAGCAATATTATTCAAACCGCGGGGCTGTTTCATGGTTCCGTAATTTCAGCTTTTATGCCACCTATAGCACGTGCTTACGAAGCCAAAGAGTTCTGTGAATTAAAAAAAAATTATCATATTACTCGCAAGATGTTGGCAAGTGTAAGTGGCATTGTTGTTATTTTAGTAGTGGTTTTGGGGAGTTACGTATTAAACCTATTTGGTCCTGATTTTACGTCCAGAAACGGCTATCTAGTTATGATATTGCTTGGCGCCTCAAGTTTTGTATCTTCTTGGTTTGGCCCGACCGGCGCACTTTTACAGATGACAGATGGTAATAAACTGGAATTTTTAAACACAATACTATTAATGTTATTAAATGTAATTCTAAACTTAATCTTAATTCCCCATATGGGAGTAATTGGTGCTGCTGGTGCTATTTTATTAAGTAACATTATGACTAACATATTGCAGAGTGTGCAGATTTACCTTCGCATAGGGATCACGTATCTTCATTTTGACATGGTAATCTGGTTTATTTCCGTAATAACGTGTCTTTACCTTTTAGGGACCGGTTTATGGTGGGGAAAAGTTATATCCCTGTTTGTAGCAGGTATGGGGATAATTTATATCTTAATAAAACTGAACTCGGTGCGAAAACATTTATAGCAGGAGTCAGTATTCAGGAGCCATAATGAAAAAACGGTTTATCGTCTCGAAGTATTTAAGAATTCTGACTCCTGACTCCTGAATGCATAACATTGTTTTTGGAGGCCGCCTGGCATGGCTCAAAAAAAATTACCGTTGGAGTACCGGCTCAAAAGAGTTATTAAGAAAATATTAGGTCGCCCTGTTCGAGAAGGAAATGCTTTGAAAGTACGGCATGATGACCGGTTTATTGTATCTTATCCGAAGTCAGGAAATACCTGGATGCGCTTTCTTGTAGGTAATTTGCTCAGTAACGAACCGGTAAACTTTTTCAACGTAGAATATTTGGTGCCTGATATGTACTGGAATACTGATAAACATATGCATGCTCTGCCTTCGCCAAGGTATATTAAGAGCCATGAACCATATGATCCTCGTTATAACAAGGTTGTTTATCTCATTCGCGATGGCAGAGATGTAGCAGTATCCTATTACTACCATTTAAAAAGGGAAAACAGAATGGATTTGGAATTTAGCGATTATCTCAAAAAATTTGCCGCAGGCAAACTGGATGATTTTGGCACATGGGGGGATAACATCAATAGCTGGATGCAGAATGTAGGAGAGCAATCAAATCGATTTTTAATGATTCGATACGAGGATTTAATAAGAGATGCGCAAGCAGAATTGTTTAAAGTTTGTCAATTCCTGGGGTTGCCGAAAAGTATCGAACAAATTGATCTTGCAGTACAAGATAGTTCATTTGAAAAAATGGCTGAACACGAGAAAAGAACAGGGAAAGAAAATATGTTCAAAAATACAAATCAAAAGATAAAGTTTATACGAAGTGGTAAAGTCGGGAGCTGGCGAGATATGTTTACCGAGCGTGATAAAGATCTGTTTAAAAGTTGCTTTGGTTTTACTTTAGTCGCGCTTAAATATGAGGAAAATCAAAATTGGTAAAATGTTAAAGCCGAGGTTTCATAATGAAAAAAGAGCAATGTAGATTATGTGGTGGCTATCAGTTGGAATATATATTTTCACACTTAATATTAAAAAAATATAATGTGAAATATTACATTTGTAATAATTGCCAATTACTGCAGACAGAAAAACCTTATTGGCTTGAAGAAGCCTATGTTTCTTCAATTAGTACTTCATTAGATACGGGTATAATGTCGCGCAATATAAATTTATGCAAAATTTCTTCTGCATTTATATATTTTTTACTGCCTAAAGATGAAAAATTTATTGATTATGGTGGCGGATATGGAATTTTTACAAGATTAATGCGAGATGTAGGTTATGATTTTTATTCATATGATAAATATAATAAAAGTTTATTTGCCAAAGGCTTTGAGGCAGTCAGTTGTCAAGAGTATGTAGGGGCAACTGCTTTTGAAGTTTTTGAACATCTTGATAACCCAAATGAAACACTAGATGATATATTTTCATATTTACAAAATAAGAATGTTTTATTTTCAACAGTTCTGTACGGTAATTGGCCTCCCAATCCGGATGATTGGTGGTATTACGTTTTTGATACAGGACAACATATTGCATTTTATAATATTAAAACATTACGCTGGATTGCAGAAAAATACAATTTAAATCTTTGGAGTAATGGTCGTTCATTACACTATTTATCAGAAAATAAAATATCTACCTGGAAACTAAATGCTTTAAGTAGAATTAATAAGGTTCTTTTCCCTTATATAACTAGAGTAATGCCTTCTAAAACAACGGAAGATCATAATACATTGCATAATTTAAATTCAACTATTCAAGATTAAATATAAGATAGCAGGTTGCGCTGCACCTGAATTTATGGGGTTATTAAATTTATCCGCATTAGTAAGGTACTATCGAAGGTGAAATTAAGTGAAGAATGCAAAAATATATATTGCGGGACATAAAGGGCTTATTGGTTCGGCCATTAAGAGAAAGTTTGAAAAAGACGGGTATACAAATTTAATTTATAAAACCAGTAAGGAATTGAATTTAACAAATCAGCAAGCAGTGGATGAGTTTTTTGTTTCAGAAAAGCCTGAGTATGTATATTTATCTGCTGCCAGAGTAGGTGGAATTCATGCTAATAATACTTATCCTGCCGAATTCATTTATCAAAACCTGGCGATTCAAACAAATGTTATTCATGCCTCATACCGGTACGGGGTAAAGAAGTTGCTTTTCCTTGGTAGTTCTTGTATTTATCCTAAATTTGCTCCGCAGCCAATGAAAGAAACATACCTGTTGAACGGGGAACTGGAGCCTACTAACGAACCTTATGCCATTGCCAAGATTGCCGGAATTAAAATGTGCCAGGCTTATAACAGACAGTATGGTACTAACTTTATTGCAGTAATGCCTGCAAATATTTACGGGCCAAATGATAACTTTGATCTAAATAGCTCCCACGTTTTGCCGGCACTCATTAGAAAATTTTACGAGGCTAAAATAAAAAACAAGTCTGAGGTAGAAATTTGGGGAACAGGGCAACCAAAAAGAGAATTCTTGTATGTAGATGACCTGGCTGATGCCTCTGTTTTCCTGATGAACAATTATGATTATAAAGATATTGGTGCCATTATCAATATCGGAACAGGTGAAGACCTAACTATCAAACAATTAGCCGAGATGGTAAAAAATATTGTTGGGTTTGCAGGAAGATTAAAATTCAATGCGGACAGATCGGATGGCCCCCCCCGCAAGTTGCTGGATGTTTCCAGGTTGCGGGCACTGGGTTGGCAAGCGAAAACGGTCTTGGAAGATGGAATAAAGAAAACTTATGAGTGGTTTGCTGGGAGCTGTGGTAAGGTCCGGGGAATGGAAGGAGAATTTGATGAAAGAGATATTTGATTCTTACGTTGAGAATACTTTTGGTAGATACGAACAAGCTTCGCTAAAATTTATTCAATTCGAAAAGAATTATAAGTGTTTTTTTCCTTCCAATAACAATGCCAAACTCTTGGATATCGGTGTCGGAAGAGGTGAAATGCTCTCGTGTATGAAAAATTGGGGATATGAACAATACTTCGGTGTAGATATTTCTCCAAGCACAATTAGTTTTTGCAAATCGCTTGGGTTAAATTGTTTGTTAGTTGAGGATTCCACGGCCTGGCTTAAAGAGAAAAATAATGAGTTTGATTTAATTACCCTGCTTGATGTTTTAGAGCATATTAAAAAGGAACATACGATTGAATTTCTGAAAGCAATTAAATTGTCGCTTAAAGACAATGGAACTTTAATTATTCAGGTTCCCAATCTCCAGGCACCGGATGGACAGCTGCACAGGTATAATGATTTTACTCATGAAGTTGGATTCATTGAGCATAGTTTTCAGCAAGTTTTAATGGCAGCCGGTTTCAAGAATATACATTTTGACGGTTTTGAAGAGTATGTTTGTGGCGGGTGGAGGGAAAATGTAAAAAAAACATTAAGAACATGGTATTGGAAATATATAAGATTTACTCGGTTAATTAATAGAAACATTAACCCGCAAATTCTGCATCCTATTTTTTATGCTGTAGTTAAAAATGATGTTTAAAGAAGTTATAGTTGATATTATGGAGGATATATATGAATGAAAAAAGCGTTAATTACAGGGATAAGTGGCCAGGATGGCTCTTATCTGGCTGAATTATTGCTAGAAAAAGGTTATGAAGTGCATGGTATTATACGAAAAGTTTCTTTTGAAGACGCCAGACACCGGTTGATGAATATTGCTCACATACAAGATAAAATTTACCTGCACGGTGCGTCTTTAGAAAACCAGTTGTCCCTTTATAAAGTTGTTAAAGATGTTCAACCCGATGAATGTTATCATTTAGCTGCCATGAGTTTTGTTAATTACGGCTTGGAAGAAGCATCAATTTTAACAACTAATTTTAATGGAACACATTATTTATTGGAAGCGATTCGGGAAATAGTTCCATTCTGCCATTTATATTTTGCCGGTTCCAGCGAAATGTTTGGTTATGCCGATATATCCCCACAAAATGAGTTGACACCATTTAGGCCACGTTCAATGTATGGTATTTCAAAATTGGCAGGTTATCATTTAGTTAATATATATAGAAAAAGATACGGCATATTTATTTGTACGGGGATTTTATATAATCATGAATCCCCCAGGCGGGGTTTTGAGTTTGTTACCAGAAAAATCACGTCAACTGCCGTCAAAATTAAGATAGGGCTTGAACACAAACTTATTTTAGGTAACCTGAATGCCAGGCGTGACTGGGGTTATGCTCCTGATTATGTTCGGGCCATGTGGATGATGCTGCAGCAAGATATGCCTGATGATTACATTGTTGCAACCGGTAAAACGCATTCTGTGCAAGATTTTGTAAAAATTACTTTCAAGATGTTGAATTTGAATTATAAAGATTATGTAGTGACTGATCAAAAGTTTTATAGAACGGCGGAAGAAGTACCTTTGAGTGGCGACAGCCAAAAAATTAGGGCTGGATTGGGTTGGAAAACAACAAAGAACCTGACGGAAATTATCGAAGAAATGGTTAAAGAGGACTTAAAAATAGAAGGTTTAAAGTGTCGTTATGATTCGAGTATTATATGATCATAAAATTTGGGAACAGCAGAAATATGGAGGTATTTCCAGATATTTTTATGAGATAATTAAAAGAAATACTGAAAATCATTGGATTAAAGCCGATGTATGTGCGGGATTTCATAAAAATGATTATGGGCTTGAAGTATTATCTAATAAAAATCTTATGGTATTGGGAAAAAAACTTTCAGAGTTATCTAAAATAGGGACTGTATGGCGAGCAGTAAATGTAGTAAATAAATCTTTATTTACCGGTTGGTATATGCTTCACAAAAACTTATACGATATCTACCATCCAACTTATTATCATATCGAAAAAAGAAGATTTAAGGCAAGACAGGTGGTAACTGTTTATGATATGATTCATGAACTTTATCCGCAATATTTTTCAAAAAATGACCTTACTTCTATAGCTAAAAAGCATACGGTGGAAAATGCTGATATAATAATTGCTATTTCTAAATCCACAAAGCAGGATTTAGTTAATATATTAGGCGTGGATAAAAAAAAGATTTGTGTTATATACCTGGCCAATTCCCTCGCCTATGATGCGGCTGGTAGTGAAGCTATAATTAAGAAGCCCTATATTCTATATGTTGGCTGGCGAAGAGGATATAAGAATTTTGTTAATTTTATCAAAGCGTATGCTTCTAATAGTAAAATATGCTCGGATTTCCTGGTAGTAGTTTTTGGCGGGGAAAAGATTAACCCGGAAGAGCGAAATGTATTTAAGGAATTGGGGATTAGTGAAAAAATTGATCAAATCTTTGGTGATGATGCAATTTTAATTAATTTATATAAAAATGCATCTTGTTTTGTATACCCGTCCTTATACGAAGGTTTTGGCCTGCCCCCCTTGGAAGCAATGCATCATGGCTGTCCCGTTATTGCCAGCAATGTTAGTTCTATTCCCGAAGTTGTCGGAGAGGCGGGACTTTTATTTAATCCCGGCGAAGTGGCGGAGATTTCTTATACCCTGGAAAAAGTGCTTTATGATGAGGAATTAAAAAAAACGCTAATAAATGCAGGTTACCGGCAGGAAAAAAAGTTTAGTTGGGAACAATGTGCACGGGAAACTTTTGAAATCTATTCACAGCTTTCTATATAAGTATCAACAGGATATCGGAGGTATAAATTGCTGGAAGGAAAATTATTTTCTATTATTACACCGACATATAATTGTACAGCAAAAATTGAAAAAACAATACAATCAGTATTAAGCCAAAATATGACGCTATTTGAATATATTATTATAGATGGTTTATCAACTGATGGCACTATGGAAAAGGTTAAAAAATATAGCAGCTATATAAAACTAATCTTTGAAAAAGACAACGGCGTTTATGATGCCATGAATAAAGGAATCAATATTGCTTCAGGTAAGTATTTGTATTTTTTGGGTGCGGGAGACCAGCTAAAAGATGGCGTATTGGAAAAAATTAATTTAATAGTACCGCGAAGCAACTTAAATTTTATTTATGGCAATGTGTATAGATTGGATCAAAATGTTATTTATGACGGGTTATTCAATAAATCTAAATTAAACAAGAGAAATATCTGCCACCAGGCTATATTTTATGAAAGAAATATCTTTAATATTATTGGCAAATTTGACCTGAAATATAAAATTAAAGCCGATTATGCTTTTAATTTGAAATGCTTTGGTTGTGAAGAAATTAAAAAGAATTATATTAATGAAGTTATCGCCGATTATGAAGGGTTTGGGCTAAGCTCCAAGTATGTAGATGAGAATTTTACAGAAGATCGGCCAAGGCTAATTAAGGATAATTTAGGTATTAAAGAATATTTTCTTTTTAAGCTAAGAAAATGTTTTTGGTATTGATAATTATAAATTGGGGGTAATGTTTTGCTATATGAAAATGTTAAAAAAAATAATTGATAATTTTCGTGGATTTTTGCTTGGAGAATTTTCGTATAAAGTGGATGTAACACTTAAAAATACAGAAGTTAATTCTTTGCTGTTGGCTAAGTTGCATATGCAAAAAATTAAGGAGCAAAGCAATATAAATTCCTTGAAAGATGTTGAATTTAAGGTTTTTTCGCAGTGGGGCGAAGATGGAATTATACAATATATTTTAAGTAAAATTCCAATTGAAAACGAAATTTTTATTGAAATTGGTATGGAAAATTATACTGAATCCAACACCAGATTTCTACTTATTAATGATAACTGGAAAGGGCTCATTATTGACGGCAATTCTAAAAGTATTAAGTACATAAAAAGCGACCCCATTTACTGGAAACATGATTTAACTGCAATTTGTAAATTTATAACCAGAGAAAATATTAACGATTTAATTGCTTCAGCTGGAATAAGCGGAGATATCGGCCTACTTAGCATTGATATAGATGGAAATGATTATTGGATTTGGGATGCTATTACAATGGTGAGCCCGAGAATTGTCATATGTGAGTATAATACTGTTTTGGGAGATGACTATGCCATTACAATTCCCTATGATCCTCATTTTATTGCAACACAGGCACATTATTCCGGTTTATATTTTGGTTGCTCTTTGCCGGCTCTTTGTAAGCTGGCTGATGCCAAGGGATATGATTTTATTGGTTCTAATAGTGTGGGTGTTAATGCATTCTTTGTTAGAAAAGATCTATCACAGCCATTTAAGGTAGTTACTCCACAAGAAGGATATATAGAAGGCAAGTTCAGGATATCAAAAGATAAATATGGTAGTTTGAGCTATGTATCCGGTAGAGACAGATTAGGTGTTATTGCTGATTTAAAAATCTATGATCTTGAATTGGGTGCCACCCGCCCGCTTAGGGAAGTAGGGGGAGATTAACTACAATATTTAGTAAATGTTAGCCTGCGGGGAGAGATTATCTTGCAGAACTATAGAATTTCTGTGGCTCTATGTACATTTAACGGTGGTCATTTTATCGGGCCACAGTTGGAAAGCATATTAGGACAATCACTACCGCCACAAGAGGTGATTATTTGTGACGATGCGTCAGCGGATAACACTGTTGATATAGTGAAACGCATAGCTTCTAAATGCTCAACCGATATTAACATTATTTTAAATAAACCCCAATTAGGTTGCATAAAAAATTTTGAAAAAGCAATTCAGCAAACAACCGGGGATATAATCTTTTTAAGTGACCAAGATGATTTTTGGTTTAAAGAAAAAATAGCAACAATGCTGGAGCCTTTTCAAAATGATGAAACAGGTTTGGTATACTGCAATGCTATTTTGACAGATGATGCATTGCGGCCAACTGGCTGCAGCCTTTTTGGCTGTCGCCGCCATATGCATATTAATGAACAGCGGTTTGCTCACCAGTTAGTGGCCGGGGTCGGGGTAAATGGTTGTACCATGGCTTTTCGATCAAGTTTAAAAGAACTTATTTTGCCCATTTCTAAAGAATGGGGGCATGATCATTGGATAGCCTTTATTGCCCATGCTGTTATGGGCAGCAGGGCGTTGGACACCCCGTTAATGTTTTACCGCAGACACGAAAATAATTCCGGCAATGATGTTTTCTTTGAAACCGGATGGCTTAACAAATGGAGAATGGCATTAAAGGTGGCGGGGATTGCGGATTACACCAAGGATAGAAGACACTGGGAAACAATGCTGCAGCGCCTGGTTGAGATTTCTAAAAATAAAAGTTTAGGCTTAAGTAACCGTACCAGGCTTAATGAGTATTTGATAGAATGTGAAAAACGGTTGGAATTTGCGCAATTAAGGGAGCAGACGAAAAAGATCGGGCGCTCCCGCCGTCTACTCCCATTATTAAAGGGCTTAATTACAGGTAATTACCACCGGTATCTGCATGGCATGAAAAGCTTTTTTAAAGATTTATTGATAAGTTAAAGGGAAAGGTTAATCCTTTCCCTTTAAACACTTCCTTTGACAATGGTTTTCTCTCTGGCCCAGTACAGGTAAAATCCATCATAGATCTTAACGTTAGCATAGCCAAGCAGTCTATTTAAAACAAAATGAATATAAGAAGCTCTAATGGAGTTATTGGAATAGATTACTACTTGTTTTTCGGGGGTGATTCCATTATCTGTGAACAATTCTTTTAAGTCGGAGGCGTTTTTAAAAGTCATATCTTCGTTGATGAGCTGATCCCAGGTTATGTTTATCGCCCCCGGTATATGGCCTCTGCCGCTGAATTCTTCAGCCGAGCGGGCATCAATTACAGCGATGCCCTCTGAGTTTTGCAGCAGTGCTTCTGCTAAAGTAGCCGTTTCTATGATGAAATTAGCTTTTTGTTGTTCGCCTGCTAAATTAAATGCCCCCAGATTACCCCTTCTTACCCTTCCGGTCTCCATTTCGTACCCCTTGGCCAGCCATTGCTCCAGCCCGCCGTTTAGCATTTGAACATTCAGCCCATACATATTTAAAAAAAACCATAAAGCTGCATGATTGTAGTTATCACTGTAAACGACGATGTGGTCCGAGCTGTTTACCCCGTACTCCCGTATGGTTAAACTGAACAGCTTGGGGGAGGTAAACCTGCCCCGGCGGTTGGGGTCCATCAGCGACTTAACGTTAAAGCAGATTGCTCCGGGTATATGGCCCTGTTCGTAAATGTCTCTGGTTCTGGTGTCCAAAATAGTTAAATTGGGCTGGCTTAAGATTTTCTTTAATTGGTCTGCACTGATCATGGCTTCCGGATGGGTATAAGGCACGGCCGGTTCCTTGGCATTAACAGTATTTAAATCCTGGTCTTTATTGCCGCACCCGATAAGTAAACCTGCCAGTAGGGTTAATAGCACCCCCAAAACAAGATATTTTTTAACACTCAATAAAAAAACCCTCCTTGTTATATAAATTACAAATAATTACAGATAAGTACATTTTCACCTCCGTATTAAAACTGCTTCCAAGACTCCCGCTGCTATAGTGGGAGTTCCTCTTTATGTTCAGCTTTGACTGAACGGTTTCACTGAGCTTTTGGGCACAGTTAACTTTATAATATGTTATTAATTTCAGGTTGTTACACATATATATTATTAATTAGTCATTGGGGGAGGTAAAAATGAAAAAAACCACCTGGTTAATAATGGCGATATTTTTTTATATTGTTACATTAGTCCCTGCTGCTGTTGCCAATCCGCTGAATGATGTAGCCGGACATTGGGCGGAAGGGTATATTACAAAGTTGGCGGATACATCCGTCATGGGGGGCTACCCTGACGGAAGCTTTCATCCGGAAGCTAATGTGACGCGGGAGGAATTTATCAAGTGCCTGATATTAGCTTTAAAAATTCCCGTATACGGTGCGGTGGAATCCTCTTACGCCGATGTTGGCAACACATCGTGGTCTTTTCCGTATATTGAGACGGCTGTGGTGTCCGGTATACTAAAACCCGAGGAAAGCGTTAATGGCATACTAAAGCCCGGAGAGCCGATTCCCAGGGTGGAAGTGGCAAGGTTGATAGTCCGGGCGCTTAAACTTGCTGTTGAGTCGAATTATACAGGTTATGATGATGGTATTAATATTCCGCCGGCATACCGGGGGTATGTCAGTATTGTTTATGAGCGTAATTTAATGTCGGGTTATCCCGATGGAACCTTTCGCCCCTGGAATCCGGTTACCCGGGCCGAAGCCAGTGTAATTTTGGTGCGGTTGATCTACGAATCGGGTAAGGGTACCGGATTAGTGACCATATGTTATGATCACAGTTCGAAATCAATATTTGATAATGCCTTTCCATTGCACCAAAGCTATGGCTACCCGGGGGTTAATTATATCTTGCCGTCCAATGTGGGCAGCCGCGGCATGATGACCATAGCGCAGTTGCAGGAAATGGAGCAGGCCGGGTGGGAGACCGGTTCTCATTCAAAGAATCATATTCATTTTAAGGATTTAAGGGATCGTGAGATCAGGCAGCAGCTGTTACAACCAAAAGAATGGCTGCAGAAAAACGGTTTGCAGTATGCAAGTTTTGCTTATCCTTTTTGGTTTGATACCGATCCTTACCCGGTAGTAAGTGAATATCACGAGTCCGCTGTTAAATGCTTTGGCAATAAAATTAATATTCCGCCAATTAATCGTTATAATCTGGAAAGGATTATGCTGGATTCCGGGTTGGCCAATGATGAATTGACAGATCTGCTGGATCAGGCGGTTATTCAGGGAGGATGGGTGATTTTTTATACCCACTCTGTTACGGAAGCAAATCAAACCCCTGCCAATCACGGTATCAACCAGCAGAGGCTGAATGAGCTATTTCAAGAGATTAAAAATCGCGGCTTAAAAGTTGTGACTGTCAGCGAGGGAGTAAGCTTGAAATGTTTGGACTAGATGTGCCGGATACAAGTAACTTAAAGACTTTTTCAGGATAATAAACTAGTTATTAAAATAGCCATGGTCTTCTAAATAACTAATTATTTGCCTGACGCACTCCTGTAGCGGCTGTTGATCCGTCTCAATAATTAATTCAGGGCTTATAGGAGCTTCGTAAGGAGAGCTGATGCCTGTAAAGTTTTTAATAATTCCATGCCGGGCTTTTTTATATAAACCTTTGGGGTCTCGCCGCTCACATTCGGCCATAGCGCATTTGACGTATATTTCCAAAAACTCGCCCTGCTGAAATAGGCTGCGTGCCAACCGGCGATCTTTTCGATAAGGAGATATCAATGCCGAAAGCACAAAAAAACCGGCATCAAAAAATAATTTGGCCACCTCGCCGATCCGGCGAATATTCTCGCGGCGGTCCTCCGGGTTAAAACCCAGATCATTATTTAAGCCGCTGCGGATAGTGTCGCCATCCAGCACATAAGCATGTACTCGGCGCCGATAAAGCTCGGCTTCCAATTCTGCGGCTAAAGTCGACTTACCCGCGCCGGACAGCCCGGTCAGCCAAAGCACGCAGCCCCTGTGTCCATTTAAAAGATAACGGTCTTCCTTGGTAATTTTACAGTTATGACTCAAGCAATTCACCTGCCTTAATGTTCTAAAGTATGTAATCCCACCGGAGCCGGACACAGGTAACGTGAGATTTTTGGGGGATTTTTTAACGAAACAGGAAGGTTAAAATAAACCCGGCACCTAAAATTAAGCCGGTTTAAACATAATTAGCATTTAAAAACTATTTAAAAACAAATAGAAGTTAAAAACAATAGAAGCAGAGGACCGTCGACTTTTAGGCGGTCCTTATGCTGTGATTATGTAGTGTTGCTTATGGAAAATAAAAGTCCGGCTGCTCACATCTTCATGGGAAAAAATTATGGATTCTATCAAAAAATAAGTTAAGAAAATTTAATGCAATGGGAAGAGGAGAATCTATGAAAAGATATAGACGGTGCTTTTTGATCATGGCGCTTATCGGTTGTTTGCTTTTGACCATGCATTTAGACGGCTCCGTAAAACAAAATAAGCCGGCCCTGGCGTTCAATGGTGTACGGGGGAAAACCGTTGTTATTGATCCCGGACATGGGGGGCGGGATTTAGGATGTAAAGCCGGCAAGCAAGTTGAAAAAGATATCAACCTTAAAGTAGCCCAAAACCTGGCTAAAATGCTAAAACTTGAAGGGGCCGAGGTCAAACTGACCAGGAACGGGGATTACGAACCGGGCCGGTGGTTCTTTAAGCGGAAAAATGAACTTGATGCAAGAATCGCCCAGGCAGCTAAGTACGAAGCCGACATATATGTAAGCCTGCATGTGAATGCTTCTTCCAAGAACAGTAAGGCCGGGGCGGTGGTCTTCCACAATGATGCCAATTATTCCGCCGGGGACTTGGCTCAAAACATCCAGCGGGAGTTGCGGCGCATACCTGCAATGGTTAAAAGAACAAGCCACGCCAGAAATTATTATGTGCTTACCCATCTGGACATACCTGCCGTGGTGGTTGAAATGGGGTACTTGTCCAATACTCGCGATTTTAAACAACTGCAAAATTCCCGTTATCAAAAAGAAATCGCCCATGCTATTGGCACGGGCATCAATAATTACTTTAATCGAGCCAACCCGGTTAAAACAGCCGGGGATTTGCCGGCACAGAAAGAAAAATACGTTGGACAAGCAGGTGAAAATAAACCTGGCGCATTTTTTTTACCTAAAAATCCAAGTAAATTACTAATGCTGTCCGAGGAAGTTGAAGCAGGTGACGAAAGCTTCGAAGACAAGAGCCTGGCGGAAAAAGCCCGGCTGTCTCTAAAAAAACTAGCGGAAGGGCCCAGAAACAATTCGGAATTAAGCTCTTGTATACCCCGTGGTGTCAATATCCAGGACGTACAGGTGTTGGGTACCCTGGCCCGGGTGGACCTGAAAATAGATAATGTAAATCTGGACAGCATCGGGAGCGAAGAGGAATGGATTGCTCTTAGTTCGATAGCATACACCCTTTTTGAACTGCCTCAATTGCACAGTGTCAAACTGACCGTAAATGGTGCAGAAGTGCGTACTTTAGCCAGGCATATGGATATCAGCAAACCGCTGGACCGCAATAAAATGTCACTTACCAGAGTGGCCGGCGGTTTAATGGAAGGCAAAAAAGCCAAAGTGGCCATTGTTATTGATGACTTTGGTTCCAGTGATCGGCATGGCGTAAAGGAAATGATGCAAATAGACAGGCCGCTGACTTTTGCGGTTATGCCCAACCTGGAGAATACTACAGCCGAATCCAAACAGGCGGCCCAGCGGGGTTATGAGGTCATTGTCCATCTACCCCTGCAGCCGCTAAAGGGTAAAGCCAGCTGGCTCGGTCCGGGGGCGATAACTTCCAACATGACCCCGGTGGAAATACGTGAACAGGCAATAAAGGATTTTAACCAGGTGCCTTACGCCACCGGGTTTAACAACCATACCGGGTCATTGATCACATCCCGGGAGGATTTAATAACTCCCGTGCTGGAAGCTGCCAAAGATAGGGGCTTTATGGTTCTGGACAGCAAAACTTCGGAAGGCTCCAAGATGCTTGAAATAGCCCAAAATATGGGCATCGCTTGTACGCAAAGGGATGTTTTTCTTGATGACATCAAAAATGTAGCTAAAATCAAAAAACAGCTCAATCTTTTGGCGGAAAAAGCATTGGCCCAAGGCAGCGCTGTCGGCATTGGACATGTAGGGAATGGCGGGGATAAGACGGCCCGGGCGATTAAGGAAATGATACCTGTTATGGAGGCCCGGGGCATCGAATTTGTCTACCTTTCTGAACTGGTACATTAATTGGGGGAGGCCATTTATGAGAAGAATTTTTTTGGCGCTGCTGGTACTGGCAATTTATTTGTTGCCGCTGAGCACGGCGTGCGCCAGTCCCAAGGCGAAAAAATCATTGCCTTTAAACTCAAAAATCATTGCCATTGATCCGGGACACGGTGGTTATGACCCGGGGACACTATGGGAAGACCTTTATGAGAAGGACATCAACTTGATAGTAGCCAGAAAGGTGGCCGATAATCTGAAAAAAAACGGCGCACAAATAATATTAACCCGCGATGGAGATTATAATTACGCTCTGCCGGGGATGCGGGGACGTCAAGCGAAGCGCTATGACCTGAACCAGCGGATAGAAATAGCTAAAGCCCATAAGGCCGATATTTTATTAACCATTCACGTTAACGGCTCGCGTAAACGCGGTTATGAAGGCGCGGAAACCTTTTACCATGCCAAATCAACCGATGGCAAAATCCTGGCGCTGGCGATACAGCAGGAATTACGGAGTATTCCCGGCATGACCCAAAGAATCGCCAAGATCACCAATTGCTATATGGTCAGGCAAACCAAAATTCCAGCCGTGCTGGTGGAGGTGGGTTATTTAAGCAATGCCCATGAAAGAAAACTTCTGCAGGAAGCGCGATATCAAGAACTATTGGCTCAGAAGATTGCTGAAGCCATAATATTGTACTACAATTCTCCCGAAACCATTAAAAGCAACATGATACATGATACCCTGGCCAATGCCAACTATGTTCTAAGAGTAATGGGATATACAATCCTGGGGGAAAGCGAAGAGCAGGAGCTTATTGAGTAAGGTCATAATACCCAAAATAGTAGGGCGGTTTTGTTCACTGAAACAAAACCGCCTTCTTTTTTGGAACACTTTTAAAAAAGAAACATAAAATAACAGGTATAACAAATTATATCTGGGGAGTTCCCAGGGAAGGCATTTATGAATAAAAACACCCGGGAGGATAAAACTTTTAAAACTTCTTTGGCCGTGGCTCGCCATGGTGGCATAGCAATTGTCGGTTCGTTTCTGGGCAATATGATCAGGTTTTTAACACAAGTATTACTGGTAAGATTACTTGGGCCTGAAAAATACGGTTTATATACGATCGGCTTTAGCATTTTTACTATAGCCGGTCAAATTTCCCAATTAGGTTTGTCGGAAGGGATTATTAAGTTCGGCAGTGTGTATAGCACCGAAAAAGATCAGCCCAGATTAAAAGGTTTATTCAAGCTGGCCAGTATACTCACGGTTATAGTCGCCGCACTAACAGCTATTTTTATATTTATATCAGCATCTCATATTGCCAAGAATATCTTTGATAAAGAGGAATTGGAATTTGTTTTAAAATTTTTTGCCGTTTCCATACCTTTTTATGTCTTTGCGGCTATCTTAACCGCGTCTGCCAGGGCTACGCAAAGTATATTTTACTATTCATTAATGCAATATATATTACACCCTGCAATATATATAATTTGCCTTGTTGTTTCTTGCCTGGTGGGATTAACTATTATCCATGCGTTAAAATCCTTTGTCTTAGCGTGGGTATTGGTTGCTGTTTTTGGCGCCATAGCTATATTTAAAATCAGTCGGGTTTTGCTTTTTAAAGGCAAACCTATTTATGAGCCTCAAAAATTATTTCGTTTTGCCATGCCTGTTTATATAGCCAGGTTTTTGCCGCTGGTAATCAATCAGTTTGATAAAGTAATTTTGGGAAAAATGGTGCTGGCCGGTGATATAGGCGTATATGCCGCCGGGGGTAAAATTGCCGCTCAAATAGTGATATTTATGCAGGCATTTAATTTAATAGTTGCTCCGGTTATTGCAGAACATTTTCACAATAACAAGCTTAAAGAATTAAATTCACTCTTTAAAACAGTTACAAGGTGGACAATATCCTTAACCTTACCGTTTGTTTTATTTATTATTATTTATGCAGAACTGATTATGGGCATGTTTGGGGTGGAATATGTAGTTGGTAAAAATATTTTAATTCTATGTTGTCTGGCGCAGTTTGTAAATGTATGCACCGGACCCCTTGAATATATGTTAATTATGGGTAAGCAGGATCTGGATTTGATTAATAACTGTGCCTTTGTTTTGATAAATATAATTTTAAATTATTTATTTATAAAAAATTATGGTATTTTAGGTGCTGCTTTGGCTCTTGGCTTATCCATGATGATTATTAATCTGGTTCGCTTGTTGGAAATGTATATTTTATATCGCTTATGGCCTTACTCGGCAAATGTATTGAAGAGTTTCCTGGCTGCCTTTATAACCTATGGTTTGGTAATAATGTTGAATAAATTTTTCCCCAATCTTAGCTGGCCGATAATGTCATTGTTGCTTTTGGGAAGTTATGCGGGATTGCTGTGTTTTATGGGGTTTAACCATGAAGAACGGGAGATTTTAGTGCTGATAAAAAGAAAGGTTGGTGGTATTTTTGTGAGTCGTGATAACCCGTAAGGGTAGTTGGTTAACTATAATTATAAATTCGGTGACACCCTCTTTAGTTTAAGGGGAGTTTTCTAAAGGAGAGGGTTTGTAGATGTGGTCATGGCTGATTATTATATTGATTACTTTAAGCTGTCTTTTTTGTTTCTTCAGCATTGTACAGCTGGAGTTAAAAAGACCTTACGCTAAAATGTGGATAATTTTAACTTGTTTTACTATTATCGCAGTGGTAGGTACCTTATTAAGTGTTCCTTCTCCAATTTTGCAAAAATATTCATATGAGCCCAAACCGGCCGAAATCAAATTAAGAGAGCTAAAAGATTTTGAAGAGCCATTCTTAGAGGTACAAACAACAGAAGAACAAAATTCTGAACAAAATGATGCTCAGGAAGAAACAATTGCTGAGGATGGAACAGAAGATATTAGTTTATCAGCTGAAACACCGCCTGAGGGCTCAGCTGATAAAAAGCTGATTGTAATGGTCCCCGAACTTAATGTCCGGTCAGATGCCGATAACAATGCTGAAATAATCGGCAATGTGCAATATGGCCAAATTGTAACCGAAGTGGAAGTACCTGAGGGTTCTGAGTGGGTCAAAGTAAGAATGGACAACGGATTGGACGGATGGGTATCCAAAAGGTACTTAAATTACTTAACGGAATAGCGATAAGATTAGCATTACGGATATTGTTATGATTGCGGGGGGGTAGCTTTTTTTGAGGGCTAAAGAATTTACAAGTGTACTAAGTGAGTTAAAATTGGCTTTGGTGGCAGTTCCTATTTTGGCCATGATATTTAGCGCAGTAATTAGTTTATATGTTTTATCTCCTGTCTATAAGGCATCAACAACTTTAATGGTGTTTAATCAGCCAACAGCTTCTTCTCCTTATGAGGTAAGGGTCGGAACCATTATGTTAAACCAAAGGCTGGTTAGGACTTATTGTGAGCTGGCCAAAAGCACCATGATTTTTGAAGAAGTGATTAAGCAGAATAACCTTAAAATGTCGGTTGATGATTTAAGGAAGAGAGTTAATATTGAGCTGCTGGGTGAGACGGAATTCTTAAGAATAACTGTAAATAGTACGAATCCAACACTTTCTGCCATGTTGGCCAATGAGGTGGCGCGGGTATTGCTGGAAAAGGTGGCCGAATTAATGGTTTTGGATAATATTCAAATTATTGACCCTGCTTCACCGCCTAATACCCCGGTTTGGCCAAACCATAATTTAAATATTTTATTGGCGGGTGCAGTTGGTTTGCTGTTGATTGTCGGAGTAGCATTATTCAGAGCTTCTATTAGAGCTGAGGATGGAGAACAGGATCGCCCAATTAATAATGCAACCGGTCAATCCGGAAGTAACGATTAATGCATACCACGGTGGAGAATGGCTGGGTGAACGAGGATTTATATAACGTAATGGGGGGATGCAGACTTGAGATGTTTGGTTACAGGCGGTGCCGGTTTTATCGGGTCAAATTTGGTGCACGCTCTGGTAGCTGAGGGCTATGAAGTGCGCATTTTGGATAACTTTGCAACAGGAAAATTTGAAAATATACAGCCAATAATAAAAAAAATTGATCTGGTAGTAGGGGATTTATCCCAAAGGGAAGATGTTTTAAGGGCTGTGGAAGGTATGGATGTGGTATTTCACCAAGCTGCTCTTCCTTCCGTGCCCAGATCGGTGGCGGATCCTTACAGCACGAACCGGGTCAATATCGAAGGGACTTTAAATGTCTTTCTGGCAGCCCGGGATAAGGGTGTAAAAAGGGTGATTTACGCCTCGTCTTCTTCCGTTTACGGCAGTAATGAAAACCTGCCTAAAGAAGAAAAAATGCTGTTAAAGCCGATGTCTCCGTATGCGGCCTCGAAAATGGCCAACGAAGTTTACGGGAGTCTGTTTTATGAGCTGTACGGTTTGGAAACAGTGGGGTTAAGATATTTTAACGTTTTCGGCCCGCGGCAAAACCCCAATTCCCAGTATGCCGCTGTGATCCCCAAATTTATTATGGCCTTGCTGCAAGGTGATCCTCCTGTGATATATGGGGATGGAAAACAGTCACGCGATTTTACTTTTATTTCTGATGTGGTTAAAGGCAATATTTTGGCTGCCAAAGCTGAGGGAGCGGCCGGCGAAGTATTTAATATAGCTCGTGGTCAAATGATTAACCTAAATGAGTTGCTGGGCTTGCTTAAAAAGATTACGGGCAAAAGCGTTGAGGCATTATATACCGATTCCCGCCCCGGTGACGTAAAACACTCCCTGGCGTCAATTAAAAAGGCCGAAGCGCTGCTCCAATATTGCCCACGGGTAAATCTGGAAACCGGCCTTCAACAAACCGTGGCCTGGTTTTCGAATAACGCGCAGGTTGTTTAGGCGCCATGGGGCCGAGCGTGGCCGGGGCTATCGGTACGGCATGGCTGCCGGTACTTTTATGGCGGCAATACTTTGAATTTTTTTCGGTGCGGGGAGCCGGGCAAGCCCCCGCGCCGGTTTTTTATTAGTATCTGGGAAGAATTTCAGCAAACGATCGAAAACATTGTAGACAGCAACAAATCGGTATAAAAGACCACATCCAAAATCCTTGGGATAGGGTCTTTTTTGCGACTAAGAATTGTTTGTTTCAATGGGTATTTGCGGTTTGTTTAGGTTATAAAACTACCTCTCAAATTCCTCATCTTCTTCATCGTCCAAAACATTGATTTCCTTAACTTCGTGATATAAAACACTATTAATTTGCTTGGCAAGTTCCGGTAAACTTTTGGTAACAGTTCCCTAAAGCACTGCTAAATCAATGTTTTCATAATCGTGGACAATTTTGTTTCTCATGCCCCGAATGCTTTTCCAAGGTATATAGTAATGTTTCTCCTGCGTATCCCCGCTGATTTCCTTTGCCAGTTCACCAATTTGGGAAACTGAAAAGGCACAGGCTGAAAGAGTCTTTTTATCCGCCATAAAATCCTCGAAAGAAAACCCGTCAACATACAGCGTCACATCGTCTATATAAGTGCTTATCTTTTGCAAAATAATCCTATCTTTGCCGGTCATATAAAACAATTCCCTCCTGTTCCACTACGGATCGCATGGCCGCATTGTTTTTTAGCTCCGTAATCTCAAAAAGATCAACACGCTTACCCAGCCGGGTTGTAATGTCCTCAAGTACTCCGTAAAAATCCATGTTTAAAAGCTTGCCTTTGCTGTCTATGACAATATCTATATCGCTTTTGTCGGTTGGGCTGCCTTTGGCATACGAACCAAACAGTATGGCGCGATAGACAGGGGCAGTTTCAAATACCGGAAATAGTATTGTTTTTATTTCATTTATACTGAAAATTGATTTATCCATATCTTCACCACTTTGGATTTCTTTTCTTAATTATAACAGTAAAATGGGAAATTTTACAAGGAAAACATTAATCTTTCAGGGATCCTATGGTACCTTTCTATTCGATTTTGCACCCTATCCCGAAAACGGTCCTGATGAGGGGGCCTCCCTTACTTTCATCAAGTTTTTTTCTTAATCTCTGCACATGAATATCAGCGGTCCGTGTATCTCAAATATATTCAAATCCCCAGACTTTGTCGAGCAGATCTCCCCGAGAAAAGACTCTGCTTTTATTTTCGGCAAGAAACAGGTTATTTAATATTCAAGAAATTTAATGCCAGAAATGGTGAAAGACGATTGGAAAGTCCGAGCCTGCCGGGAAGAAATCCCACGGGGTTCGGGTTTTTTCTTTTTCCCGGGGAGAGCGGCCTAGTAACATTATCCGGCAGCAAGCCATATGATAACGTAATGAACGGCGGTAGGGGGATAGCTAATGAAGCTGCTTTCCATGGAAGAACAACCTGTGGGTATTGATTTTACAGAAAAAATTGCCGGTGTTCCCCGGGTAATTCATGTAACCACTATCGGTATTACCTCATATAGGGCTTTATTGGCTCAATGCCGTTTTTTCCGGCAAAAGGGTATGGAGGTGGGGTTTGTTTTCAGTCCTTCTGCAGAAAGAAAATTGCTGCTGGGCCTGGGGTTTCCCGTAAAAGAGATTTACATCGACAGAAAAATTAACCCCCTGGCCGATTCCGCGGCTATTTTCAAGCTGTGGCATTATTTTAGGGCTATAAAACCCGATATTGTACACACCCATACTTCCAAAGCCGGTGTGGTGGGCAGGATAGCAGCCAGATTGGCCGGGATTGCCAATGTTGTGCATACTGTGCACGGATTTCCGTTCCACTCCGGAATGCCCAAGATAAAATACCTCCTTTATCAGGAGATTGAAAAAAAGCTGGCCGGGATAACAGATATGATGCTGTCCCAGAGCCGGGAAGACATAATGACTGCGCAAAGGCTTGGCATTAAACCCCGCCGGGGCAATTTAACGCACATCGGAAATGGCGTTGATCTTGATGAGTTTAATCCCGATCAATATTCCATTAACCGGCAGCGGCAGATCAGGGAAAGTCTGGCCATCAAGGGAACGGAACCGGTGATCACCATGATCGGTCGTGTAAACCGGGAAAAAGGGTATCACAATTTGGTGGAGGCGTTGCATCAGATTGATGATATGCCCTGGCAGGCTCTGCTGATAGGCCCGGATGAGGGGTTTTTAACCGAGCTTAAGCAGCAAATAAACAGTTATAGGCTGCAAAACCGGATTCATTTTCTTGGCCAGCGCAGTGATATTAATGACTTGCTGGCAATTACAGATGTTTATGCCCTTCCTTCCTACCGGGAAGGGTTGCCCCGCTCCCTGATCGAGGCCCAGTCGATGGGCTTACCTTGTGTGGCCACTGACATCAGGGGCTGCCGGGAAGTCGTTGTGGAAGGCAGCACGGGATTCCTCGTGCCGCCGGGAGACAGCAGGGCTCTGGGCGAGGCGCTGCGCCAATTGCTGATGGATTCCCAACTGCGCTTGAATATGGGGAATGCGGGCAGACAACAGATGCAGCTGTATTTTAATGAAGCAGAAGTAGCCCGAAAAGTTATGGCTGTTTATGAGCAGATTTTAGAACCGCTAGATCAACGTTTGAAGAGGTGATCCACATTAATATAAAAGTTTGGTGTATTGCCATTTTATTGGGTTTCCTTCTTGGTGTAATTATTCCCCTAATATATTCGCCCTGGCCTTTATTGGCCAGATCACTGGTCGTTCAGGACCGGCTTACTAAGGTTGATGTTCTGGTAACCCTGGGAGGGGATTTAGATAGGGAACTTTATGCGGCGGAGCTTTACAGGCAAGGCTTGGCGCCCAAAATTATTATGTCCGGCTGCGGCTCATCAGCTGCCAAAATGGCTAAAAAGGCAACCAAGGCAGGGGTTAGGGCCAGGGACATTATTTTAGAGGAACACGCCGTAAGTACTTATGAGAATGCCATTTATTCCAAGGGAATTATGTTGGCCCAAAATTTTAAATCCGCCATTATAGTTTCTTCACCTTATCATATGCGGCGCACCAAGCTGGTATTTGAAAGGGTGTTTAAAAATACCGGCGTGAAATTGCTTTACAGTCCGACCAATAATTCGGATTTTAATGTGGATGGTCAATGCAGCAGCGAGAGAGACAAAGAGATAGTAAGGAGGGAGTATATCAAGCTGATCTATTATTGGTTCAGGTATTGGTAGATATAAAACACTAGGCGGTGTATTGATGTGGATTATGATGTGTTGGGTTTGCGGGATCGGGAACAGTGGCTGCGGGAACTTGATAAATTAAAGGATATCAAGCCCGATTTGCATTACCGGCCTGAATACCTGGGATTGTTTGGCGACATGGGCGAGGCACGGTTATTTATTTATCACGAAGGAACGGAAACAGTAATTTACCCTTTTTTTTTAAGAAAGGTCAATTTAATTCCCGGACTTGCGGATAAGCTGTCGCTGGATCTGTATGACATAACCGGTCCTTACGGCTACGGAGGGCCGTTGGCCACCCCGGCTGCCGGCGATAATGTATTAAGCAGCTTTTACCGGTGTTTTGCCAACTATTGCAACAGTAAAAACATCATCACGGAGTTCATCAGATTTCATCCTATATTGGGCAACCACAGATTAATGCAAAATCATGTAGAAGTTGCCAGAGTATCCTCGGTAGTATGTGTCGATCTCAGGGGTTCGGTTGAGAAAATTTGGTCGGGATATAAGCGCAACAACCGCAAAAACATTAACAAAGCTTATCGGGAAGGGCTAAAAGTGGTTTTGGAAGAAGCGCCGGCGCATCTTGCCGATTTTTTAGGTATCTATCACCAGACCCTGGCCAGGCGCCAAGCTGGAAATTTTTATTACTTCAATACCGAATTTTATAAATACCTGCACAGGGAGTTAAGAGGTAATTTTTTATATGCTCACACACTAATTAACGGGCGGGTAATTTCCACGGAGCTGTTGCTATACAACGAATCTTATATCCATTCTTTTCTGGGGGGGACTTTAGAACAATTTTATGAGTATCGCCCCAATAATATTTTGAAACATGAAGTAATTAAGTGGGCCAAAAACAAAGGAATTAATTATTTTTTACTTGGTGGCGGCTATCGGGATGAAGATGGCATCTTCCGTTATAAATTATCGTTTGCCAGTAACGGGGTATTGGATTTTTACGTAGGGAAAAAGGTACACAACCAGGAGGCTGTAAGCAGGTTGGAACAAATCATGGCTTCGCAAAAACCCCGGGAAAGTGAAAGTTATTTCCCTAGCTACCGGAGGTATTAAATATGGCGGTAACAAAAATTAATCAGACCGTTAAAAGAGCGTTTGACCTGATAGGTACATTGCTGATACTGTTGCTTCTCAGCCCTTTATTGATAATAATTGCGCTGGCTATAAAAATTACTTCGCCGGGCGCCGTCCTTTTTAAGCAACTGCGTTTAGGTTTAAACGGCGAAATTTTTTGGATGTATAAGTTCCGGAGCATGGTTCCCAATGCTGTAAATATGGGGTCAGGCATGTTCGTTGAAAAAGATGACCCGCGGATCACAGCCGTTGGCAAGCTTCTCAGAAAAACCAGCCTTGATGAACTTCCTCAGTTATTAAACATCCTGCGCGGCGAGATGAGTCTGGTTGGCCCCCGGCCCGCTCCATTGCACCACCTTAAAATATACGATGAAAGGCAGATAAAAAGGTTAACTGTTAAACCGGGCATTACCGGATGGGCCCAGGTAAAGGGACGTTTGGCCTTATACTGGCCGCAGCGTATTGAATTGGATCTATGGTATATCGATAATTATTCATTTTGGCTGGATATAAAAATACTGGTAATGACGGTTACAGTGGTGCTGTTTCGCCGTGGTGACACCGCCAAAGCGGATCGAAAAGAGAACGATCCATTTATGAAATTATAATAAGGAGGAGTCAGGAGTCAATTCTGACTCCTGACTCCTTAATTAGTTGAGGGATATAAAATGAGATTAAAAGGACGCAAAGTTCTGGTAACCGGGGCGGCCGGTTTTCTTGGCTCTCACCTGTGCGAGAAATTGCTGATAGAGGGTTCCGGGGTTCGGGGATTCGATATTTTTAATTCCGGCAAAAAAGCCAATCTAAGCGGGGTTTTAAAAAAGATTGATCTGGTGTGTGGTGACGTATCCTCCGAAGATGTTGTGGCCAGGGCCGCAATGGATGTCGATGCAATTGTCCATCTGGCTTTTCCCATGGAATTACGCCGCCGGTCAATGGATAACCGGGCCGTAATAGCTGCTTTGGCCGGGCTGATGAACTTAATTCAAGCCGCCCTGCGCCGTAAAGCCGTGCTGGTCTATATTTCATCCATTGCCGTTTACGGCAATGGCCAATATAATCCCATTGATGAAAGCCATCCCCTGGAACCGGTGCTTATTCATGGTGCGGTTAAACTGGCCGGCGAAAACCTGTGCGCCACGCTGTCAAGAAGTCACGGGCTTAGAGTTGTTATTTTAAGGGTGGCTGATATCTACGGGCCAAGGAATACCAGGGTAAGCGTACCGATCAAGTTTTTACTGCAGGCTTTACGGGATGAACCCATAACCGTCTATGGAGACGGATCTGACAGCCGAACCTATACATTTATTGATGATTTTTCGGAAGCAGTGGTTATGAGTTTGCTTTGTCCCGGAGCTATAGGTGAGATTTTTAATATAGGCGGCGATGAATGTGTCACCATGCACCAATTGGCCCTGGAGGTAAAAAAAGTTACCGGCAGCGGCAGCCCGGTTTGGTTTAAGGATGCTCCGGCGGCAGGCCGCCGGCTTGTTATTAATAATTTAAAATCAAAAAAAATTCTAGGCCTAAAACACTCAGTTAGTTTAACCCGGGGCCTGTCGGAAACGTATAAATGGCTTTTGGATAATCCGGGATACTATTAATGGACGGGACTGCGGCGGGGTTGACGATGTGCACGGGGTCAGATCCCACCCGGTTACCTGGGCGCGATTCCTTGCGGTTGTGTACGGGGCCGCCGCCCCTATACAGTCCCAAGTTTTTACTATATTCCGGGTTAAATACATGGATTCAGCATAAAAGTTTAATAAAATGTTGGCTAATATAAACATATTAAGTATGGTTGCAAGAATAAAGTATATTAAATGAAATTATAATGATCCGGGAGGATGGTGTTTGTTTGAAGATATTGATTATTATTATGGGAATTGCGTTTCTCCTGGGCTGGTTAGTAATATATGTTAAATTTTTTAAAGACCAAGAGGAAAGACAGGAACATGGGACGCCAAAACCGGATAACGGAGAAGATAGAGTATTATCGGTAGCTTCCTGGGGCGATGATAGTAATGACGGCTCCCACACAAGTCCCTGGAAAACATTGCAACATGGTATTGAAAATTTACAACCAGGTGACAGGTTATTGGTGCGTGAGGGCGTATATAGCGAATATATATCATTTGATAAATCCGGCAGCAGTGCAAACCCCATTGTTGTTTGTGTATCACCGGGTGAGGAAGTGGTGCTGGATGGAGGAGGAGTAGGCTGGAAGTACGGCTTTAATTTTGCATATGGCGTTTCTTTTATTAATTTTTCAGGTTTTAGAGTAAAAAATTTCCAGGGGGCGGGAGTTGCTCTGTGGGGTGATAATGAAAGCATTGAGTTGCAAGACCTGGAAATATTGGGCTGCGGTACCGGTGTGCACATTATATCAGCTGTTAATTTATTAATTGAAGACTGTTACTTTCATAATAATAACGGCCCCGGCCTGGTGGTTTCACCGGGTCCTTTAAAAACAGCCAGGATTATCCGCACGCGCTCATCCAATAATGATAACCTTGAGCTGCCGGATGGTTTCTCTTTGGACAGCGGAGAGGATATTGTTATGGAAAAGTGCATGGCTGAATATAATACCGGAAGTGGTTTTAACTGTTCAACTTCCAATACTGCGATTACCTCTTGTATAACCCGGGACAACGGAAGTTATGGGATTAAATGCGCGGGCAATGGATACAGTTTGGTTAACTGTATCATTGACACTAATGGCATGGCCGGCTTGGCTTTAGAAGGCGGAGAAGTATATAAGCTATATAACAACCTTATTGTTAATTGCGGTATCAAGGGCGATTATGGCATGGCGGCTGCTTCCGCAGCGGGCTCTTTGCCTGTCAGAGTAGCGTTAATAAATAATATTTTTGCTTTTAACTACGGCGGCATTCATTTTGGCAGCGCCGCGGCGGTGGAAAAAGAGGACTACAATATTTACTGGAGCCGTCTGGATGCTGAAATTTCCACGACTAACCGCAAATATTCCAGAGAAGAAATAAATGGGCAAGTTTGGTTTAAAGAAACCGGCCAGGGGAAGCATAGTTTCTGCCGGGACCCATTATTTGTCGACTCGGCTTGCCGGGATTTCCGGCCGGCCAAAAACAGCCCGGCTATTGACCGCGGCACCAAAGAGGGTGCGCCTGATACCGACATCAACGGCAGCGCGCGCCCGCAGGGCCAAAATTATGACATCGGTCCGTATGAAGCGATGGAAGGGAGTATTATTCCGCCAACCGCCAAAGTAATTTACAGCCCAACCTATTCCACCGATAATGCCGATTCTTTGCATTTCGCCGTTAAATGGGCCGGATATAATGCAGGCGGCCAGGTTGGGGGATTTAATGTGCAGGTGAAAGAAGGGGCTTGGGGGACCTGGCAAAACTGGCTTACCGAGACCAAAGAAACCGAAAGTAACTTCCTGGGTGTTAACGGTCATACATATTACTTCCGGGTGCGGGCTAAAGACGACCTGGAGAACTGGGGCAAATGGTCCGATACCATGTGTACAATTGTTCCCCAGGACAACCGCAGCCCGTTAATTAAATATGAAGGCAGCTGGGATCTCACAGAGTTCGAAGGAGCTTTTTTGAATACTGTACATTATTCTATAAACCCCGGGGCGGTGGTTTCATTCCGTTTTACAAGCCGGGAAATAGCCTGGATTTCCACCAAAGGGCCGGACCGGGGGCAGGCTTTGGTTTATATCGATGATCATATTTGGGCTACGGTAGATCTTTACCATCAGGAGTATCAGTGCCGCCGGCCGGTGTTCACCGCTTCTCTCGACGCTAACCCGCATACCATACGAATTGAAGTGGCCCAAACCAAGAACGAGCATTCAAAGGGTTACCGGGTGGATATTGACGGACTCGCTGTAAAATTATAAAAACCCGGGGTTTTAATAGCCCCGGGTTTTTATAATTTTCCTTGAAGGCGTAAAATAATTTCATTAGTTGCTATTCAGCATTTATTAGATATGGATTTATATGAACCAGCCCTTCAATAAATCTGAAGTGCCTTGTATTTAAAGTAAATAATACTGCTTCGTTAACATAGGCTGTTGCTGCAATAAGGGCATCCATCGGGTCAAGACCATGTGAAGCGCGATACATTGATAAGAATTTACCCGCGGTAACTGCTATTTTTTTGTTAACAGATACATGTTCAAATATTTCAAGTAGATTTCTAATTGCCTCATAACGTTTTTCGGAAATTTTCGGTGCTGAAAGCAGTTCCATTATTGTAATTGTGGAAACTAATCCTTCAAATACCCCATTTTCAATGTTTTTCAGTTGCTCTCGCGCCTCGGGCAAACCTTTTAAATGATCTATAACTATATTAGTGTCAACAACCACTTTCATGGGTATCCAACCTTCTTCCGGAATCCTTGCGCAGTTCATTGACATACTTTTTTAAATCATAATCCAAATCAGATAGTAAACCGAAAGTCTGATCTACTATTCCTTTTGTAATCCGTGCTTGCTTGGTCTTCAGCACAATTTTTTCGTCTTCGATATAGGCAGACAGTGTATCTCCTTCTTTTAGATTAAGACTATTTCTTGCTTCCGCCGGAATTACTATCTGTCCCCTGGAGGAGATTTTTATAACGTACATTGCTTACACCTTCTTACCTTATCTTATTTATCATAATATAACTTAACTATATGCTTCTGTCAAATATTTCACACAAGATAATCGAAATATGAAGCGTTTTTAGAATGGGCAGAGCAGCTGCAATATCCCTATTGGTCGTTGTCATTGATGATTTGGAGTAGTTTTAGGGCCAGCTTGGGTATGCTGAAATGTTCGAGTGCCAACCTCCGCTCCCGCGCACTCATCAGCGCGCGTTGCTCGGCAGTGAGCGCCGCCAGTGTGCGCACCTGTTCCGCCAGTGCCTTGCCGTTTTCAGGAGGCGAGATTAAACCGCACCCATACCGCTTTACCATTTGGGCCACGTCACCGGGCGCAGTGCATAGAACCGGCAAACCGGCCGCCAGGTAATCAAAAAGTTTATTCGGGCTTACCGCTTCATAAAAAGCCGGGGCATCCTTCAGAGTTATAATTCCCGCATCCGCCGCGTGCAGTAAGTCCGGAATTTTACTCTTGGGAACGGGGTCTAAAAATCTCAGGTTTTTTAGCTCTAATTTACGGGCTTGCGCCTGGAGATCAGGTTTTACGGGTCCATCCCCGATTAAAATGAATTCGCAATCCGGTTCTCCATTTAACTCGCCGGCGGCTTCCATGATTACATTTAGCGCGTTGGCCGGGCCGTGCGCACCGGTATAAACGATGGTAAACCGGTTAAAATTGAATAAATTCCTGGTTTGTTCGCGTGTTGTCCGGGGGGCGCAATGCCCTGGATACACACCATTGGGAATATGAGTGATGCGTTGTTCGGCAACGCCTTTTTCTTTTAGGTAGGGAATAGAGCCCCGGGCCAGTACGATAACCTGATCGGCATGAAGATAGAGCTGCTGCTCCACCCGCCGCATCAGCCATACCAGCGGGTGTTTATCGGCAAGTCCCCGCATATCGATCAGTGCCTGGGGCCACAGATCGCGCACTTCCAGTATAAACCGGCAGCCCAGCCGGCGGGCTAAATAGCACCCTGCCAGCGCGGCAAACGGATGCGGCGACGAGCCAATAATTACATCCGGTGCAACCCCTTGTTTTAACCCGGCCCGGTAAACATTCCAGCTGAAATTGAACATACCCAGGACCCGGCGCCAGTCATTGCGCCGGTGAAGGCTTGTTTTGACCCACTCAAAAAATATACCTTCCACTGGCTGTTCCAACCATAGCCTGTCTGCTAAATCACGCTCATATTTGCGTGTGGCCAAATTAACATTACTGGCGAAAATACGTACGGCCAGCCCGCTTTTAACTAATTCCACGGCAAAATCATAATGACGCGTTCCTCCAGGCAGATCCGGGGTAACGGCATACTGGTTGATAAACCATATTTCTTTCACCAAAACTACCCCCTGTAAGGGCACGGTATGCCGTGCCCCTACCGTTTATCCGTCAATTGATCTCGTTAACCGCCGCTAAGACTCCCACCTCGCATAAGGAAAGGGGACACACCTGCTGAAGCTTGGGTATTTCTCTGGGGACAGGAATGTCCCCAACTAATGGAGTTAAGCGGCGATAAACTCGAAATAAGTGCGACTAAGGTTTATCGGTCAGGGGACACACCTCTGCTTATGGGTCAAACTTTTAGGTCGAGGAATGTCCCCAACGTATGGGTCAAAACCCCACCTGAACCAAGTCTTCTTTATTGGCGCCATGTGCCCCTTGTGTCGATTACAACTTTATTTTTTAACAGCTTATGATCAATGTTTTGGAAGGCGTTATGATTAACCAGCAGAATTACTAAATCTGCCTGCGGCAAAGCTTCTTGTAAGTTAACCAATTGAACGCTGTTTAATTGGGTCAGGCATTCCGGCAGCGTCTTAAGATGCGGCTCGACAATCAAAAATTGCCCCACTGTTTCTTGAATCAATTGTTGAACAATTCTTAGTGCCGGGCTTTCGCGCAAGTCGCCTGTGTTGGCTTTATAGCTGAGCCCCAGGCAGGCAATTACCGGATTTTTAAAACAAGCTGCCTTTTCTTTAACTCTGGCTGCGACGTAATTGGTCCTATTGTCATTTATCTCACGGGCGGCGCGGATAATTTTTGACTCGTCCGGCGCTGCATCAATAATGAACCAGGGATCTTTGGTGATACAGTGTCCGCCTACGCCGGGACCGGGTTGGTGGATGTTTACCCGGGGATGGCGGTTGGCTAATTTTATCAGTTCCCAAACGTTAATGCCAAATTTATCACAAATATAAGACAGCTCGTTGGCCAGGGCGATATTGACATCGCGGAAGGAATTTTCGGCTAATTTGGTTAACTCCGCCGTGCGCGCATCGGTCAACAATAAACCGCCACTGACAAATTTTTGATAAAATGCCCGGGCTTTTTCCCCGGAAAGCTGATTAATACCTCCGATAATACGGTCATTTTCCATTAATTCTTTTAATATTTGGCCCGGCAAAACGCGTTCCGGGCAATGTGCCAGAAAAATTTGCTTTTCGGTGGCACCGGGCAGCGGAGCAGCGGGCGCAGGCAGTTGTGAAAGATAAAGGTCGCGGCGTAATTCACTGATCCAGCCGGCAATTTTTTCGGTTGTGCCGACGGGAACCGTTGTTTCCAGAATAATCAGGTTGCCCGGAGTCAGGTGAGGTGCGATGGAGTGGATAGCCTCCTGAATATGTTTTAGATCAGGTAAATGTTTTTCTGTGATTAAACTGGGCACGGCAATAATAAAGACATCAGCGGGCACAGGCTGCAAAGCGGCCACCAGATGGCCATTTTGAATTGCTGTTTTAACAAGGATATCCAGCCCGGATTCTTGAATATGAGGACCGCCGTTGTTGATGGTTGCTACAATTTTTACGTTATTATCCACACCATGGACATTAAAGCCGTTATTAGCTAAAAGGCCGGCCAGGGGTAATCCTATATAACCCAATCCGATAACACAAATCTTTTCCATAGTATAAATTTATGAAAAGTAAATTAAAGTGCTACAAAATCTACAAAATAATTAAGTCAAAGATAGGCATCTAATGGTAAAAATTGCTGCGCCGGTATCCTGAGCTATGGGCAGTTCCTTAATTAGCGTTTTGGTATTCAGGTCATATTCGGCAACTCTGCTGTAAAGGGGTTTTTTTCCGTGCTTTATCCATAGTCCATATTCCCGGTAGATAGATGATCTTAAGGCGGAAAAACCAACATAGGCTCTACTGCCGATCACTTCTATGCCCCGGCACCATCCCAGCAGCACTTTATAATTGCTGATTTTATTTAAATCTACAACCTCTTCCACTTTATAATTGTGTTTATTAACTATTACGATGTAACCGTCGGTCAGAGTAAAGTAGATAAAATCACCTCGCACCAACCCGTCATGCGGGCCGCCACTGCCTATCTTCAAATCGATTTTGGGGTGAGTAGCAGTTAGACAAACAGCATCCCCTGGGAGAAAACGGGTGCACCATAATTCTTCCTCTAAAAAAAATATAAAATTGGCATGAATTTCGTGGGGCTTGGTGGTGGGGACCAGCCGGTAATCAATATGCCTGCTGAAACGTTCCCAGGTGTTGCTTATCCCCACATTATGTTCTGCCAGCAAATCCTCTTGTAAATTCATTATTTGGATTATCTCCAGCCCGGTATTGCAAATATAAATTAAATCGTTTCGTACAGTGACGTGATGTATGTCGTTAAAAGTGGGATGGCTATAAATTTTTTGCCTATTAAGCTCAGGGAGGCTGTAAACAAGTATCTCGGTGCGGGAAGGTACATAAAAATTTTGTTGATATAGCGAACCGGCCCCGAATTGGATACTGCCGTTGGGAGCTATTCTATCGTCGGGTGATCTATAGGCAGCTTCTTTTACCGTTGCCCCCGTTTCCCAATTAATTATCTGCAGCCCGCACCTATTATATTTATTCCAAGTATGCTGCTTTAAATGATCTCTTTTAGGGTAACCCAGTGTAACAATCAGCAACATCTTTATACCCTTTCCCTTTCGGTAACGAAGTAATTTTGTTTAAAATATGCCGGAACTGCTTATTAGTTGCCGTTGCACAGGGGGTTTTGTTCTCCGGCAGGCGGAAAATAATGTAACTTGCCGGGGTTATGGCAGTGACCGTTTGATTGCAAAGAGCGTAATATAGTGTGAAATAACGTGGATCGCCAGAGACCGTCAGGAGTTGTGGGCATGAAGAGAAGCGTGTATGAATATTGGTTGGGCTTGCTGGCTTTATTGGCACTTTTAGCCGTTCTATGCACGGCTTTAAACTCTACCTTACCTTTAATTGTTGTCGCCGTTTTTTTGCTGGCGGTGTTGATTATCTGGCAGCCTTTACTTGGCCTGTGCATGATGGCCTTTTATATGCCCCTGGAAAACTTAACCATGCTTTCCCCTTCATTTACATTAATTAAACTAATCGGTGGATTGACATTTTTGGGGTGCTTAACTCACTTACTGATCGGCAAAAAAGTATTTAAAATGAACAGATTTTTTATCCTTTTAATGCTTTACCTGGTATGGTGCTTACTGTCAGTTGCCTGGGCCATGCAGCCCGATCAAAGCTGGCCAAGGGTGATTTCTTTAGGCCAGATGCTGCTGATGTTAATTGTCGGCTATAATCTGGTGGATAGCAGGAAGGAATTACAGCTGCTTTTGGGCAGTTACCTCCTGGGGGCGCTTTTTGCTTCAGTCCTGGGTATATACAACGGTTACCTGCATGAATTTATGGTTAGAATAGATTCCGGCAGACTTCTAGACCCCAATTTTTATGCCAGAATAATTGGCCTGGGCGTGTTGTTTGGCGCTTATTTTGTAATTTCCTGCAAAAATGCGGCAATCCGTTGGTTAAGTTTTAGTTGCTGTGTCATTATAACCTTTGCTGTGCTTTTATCAGGGTCAAGAGGCACCTGGCTGGCTTTATTGGCGGCGCTTATAGCCGGTATGGCAGTCATGGGGCCCAGGATTGTCAGGCATTTGAGATTAAAGAGGCACCTTTTAATAAGCTTATTGGTAATTATATTATCCGTTGCTCTGTTCAGCCCCTGGATTTTTAATCATCTTCCCCAGGTTATCGTTCAACGAGCAGAAACTTTAACTCAAATCTCAGATCAAACCAATAGAGCCGCCGGAAGATTTGATATTTGGCTGGTGGGTCTGGAAATTGCCAAAGATAACCTGGTTAAAGGGGTAGGTATTAATAATTTCCCTTACGCTTTTACGGAATATTTCCCCGCTGCCGAGGGAATTGTCCGGCCGGTTGGTTTAAACAGGGACCCGCACAATATTTACCTGGCTAATCTAACCGAGTTGGGCATCCCCGGATTAATTTTGTTTGTGCTTATTTTGGGGGGGTTATGGCGGTTGGGAGATCGTACCGAAACCCGGGCCGATGCTGTTTTATGCAAGCTATTGATTGTTTTTTTAGTTTTTGCCGGGCTGACCAGTACGGATCATTACAGAAAATTTTTTTGGTTAGGTATGCTGATCCCCTGTATTTTAGCCCAATTTGGCATTTTAAAAGGAATGCCCGGGGAAATGAATAAAAAAAAGTTCTGTTCCTGGCGCCCACCTTTCCCAACCGCTACGACCAGAATTATGGAATTTTTGCCTTCCGGTTGGTTCAAAACCTAAAAGCGTTGGGTATAGACATACATGTAGTGGCACCTGTTCCCTATGCTCCTGCGTTATTATGGTTCAAAAAAAAATGGAGAAGGCAGGGGCAGGTTCCGTGGATGGATTGTATTGAAGGAATAAAAATAACCTACCCCCGTTATTTATGTATACCCGGGCAACGATTTATGGTCTGGAATATACTTTTGATGTACTGGGGTGCTTATCCGGTTATAAAAATTTTGCACGGCAGGGCCGGGTTTAATCTGATCCACTCCTACGGTGTGCTGCCGGCGGGTTTTGCCGGGCAATTAACCGCCGGCAGATTAAATCTGCGCTCAACATGCACCGCCATAGGTTTGGATATCAACGTTTTCGCCCAAAAATCAGCTGCAATGAAGGCGATGGCCAAATATGTTCTGGCCAATACCGGGCAAATAATAACGGTGGGCAGGGAACTGGCCTTGGAAATTAATAAACTGCAATTAACTGATTTAAAGATTAAGGTTATCTATAACGGCGTTGACGATAAAACATTCGACACGGCCGGTATAAGCCATACGCAGGCAAAAATGAAATTAGGTTTTAGTCAAGACCAGCGTATGGTTCTTTTCGTGGGCAGAGTCGTTCGGGAAAAGGGTGTATATGAATTAATTGAAGCATTTGCCCGGGTTGCCCGGAAATTTTCCCGGGTAGTTCTGGCTATTGTGGGAGAAGGCAACGAGCAAGCATCTTTAAAGGACCTGTCCATTAAAAGAGGAATATGGAACAAGGTCATATTCGCGGGTAATCTGCCTCAAAAGGAGCTTGCCCGGTGGTATGCGGCCAGCGAGGTGGTTGTTTTATTAAGCTATTATGAAGGCCTCCCCAATGTAATAAAAGAAGCGATGAGTTGCGGCAAAGCAGTTGTAGCTGCCAAAGCGGTGGGAATTTCGGAATTGGTTGTGGACGGTCAAACCGGGTTTTTAGTAGAACCGGGCCAGGTTGACGGGGCTGCGTCGGCACTGGAAAAGCTGCTGGCCGATTCTGAACTGGGGCGGAAAATGGGCAGGCGGGCCAGAAGCTTGATCAAGGCAAAAGATTTTAACTGGAGGCAAACTGCGCAAGCATACCGGGAGGTATACCGGCAATTAACCGAGAAGTCGAAAGTGTAAAACGCGCGCTAAGGTAGATAAGAAGTCTGTGGTACTCACCGGTTATGATCCCTCCTGTGCCGGTTAATTATTTCAATATCATAAGGCGATAGGGTGAAATCCGATATTGTTTGAACAGCTTTCCTCAAATCATTTTCCCCCGGCTGTGTATACCTCCTGGTAGTCTCTAGACTTTCGTGACCTGCCAGGTATGCAATATGTTCTAGCCGGATTCCCTGATCCGCCAGGCCTTTGCAAAACGTGTGCCTTAGCGTATGGGGAGAAACATCCGCAAGTCCCGCCTCCTTGGCATATTTATTAACCATATGCCTAATAGCCCTATCCGACAACCGGGAATTTCGTTCACTTAAAAATAGAGGCTCATTATTAGGATATTCCCGATATTTAAACCAAGCATTAAGGCTTTCAACAGTGTCACTATTCAAAGGCACGATCCTAAATTTACCGTCTTTGCCGCCCCTTACAATAACATTTTCTCTACGTTTTTCAATGCAGACATCAGAGCTATTAAGGTTAGATACTTCCTGGACTCTTAAACCAGCCCCGGTCATCAGTCTGCATATTGCCATATCTCTGCTTTTTCTTTTAATGTTTTTTTCTTGTTCAATAGCATGAAAAAATTTAGCAGCTTCCTGTTGGGTCAGCCATTTAGGAGCCGCATACTGTTTCATCGTTCTTTTCATTTTAATTTTTTGCATAGGGTTATATATAACTAACCCGGTTTCCACGGCAAATTTGTAAAAAGTTTTAAGTGAAGCCAGTATTTTATTTATATAGGCCGGCTCATAATGTTTAACCTGAGCTAAAAAAGAAATGAACTCATGTATGTGGAGAGTAGTAACCAGGTTGGGTTCGAACTTATTACCTTCGGTTTCTTCAAACCATTTTATAAGCTTTTTGAGTATCACAGGATATTCATTTATTGTTTTCTCGCTTTTACCTTCATTTTTAAGCCATGTGATATAATCATCATTCATAATCTATCCCTCATTGTCTTTCCCCAAAGCCTTGATAAAAATGTCCAAGGAATTTTCCACTTCTTCAGCCACCAAAGTAATAATATCGTTGTAATCCTTATCAACACTGGCTTTCTCTAAAGCTTTATAATATTCGTGTCTGGTTGCATTTTTAATTACTGTTGCCGGGTAGCCATTCTGCATTAAAAGCAAGTTCATCAGTAATCTGCCGGTTCTTCCATTACCATCAACAAAGGGGTGAATATTAACAAAATCGTGATGAAATCTAGCTGCTCTTTCGATGGGATGGAGATCACCGGCCTCATCCGAATATAACCAATCAACAAGTTCCCTCATGCGCGGCGGCACCAGGCTATTCATTGGCGGGACATGTTTACTCCCGGTAATAAATACATTAACTTCACGGTATTTCCCAGCATCCCTATCTCTAATATTCTTCAATATCAGGTAATGCAGTTGCTTAATGATATGTTCCGTTAAAGGTTCTTGGTTTGATATTAGTTCCTCCACATATAAAATGGCTTCCTTATGGTTTACAACTTCAAAGTGTTCACGTAAGGATTTACCACCAACAGTAATGCCTTCAAGTACAACTTTAGTCTCAAGCAGCGTTAAGGTATTGCCCTCGATGGCGTTGCTGTTATAAGTCCAGTCTACCAGAAAAAATTCTCTCAGGTTTTCAACCACTTCAGGCGGTAGGGGCCTGTTAGCATTTAAAGTTTTTTTCTTTTGATCAATCCTTATAAATAGCTTTTGCAATTCAATATCCAACTCCATTTCCTCCGGCCAATCGATATAAATACCATCTCTGCATATCGGGCAAGTAAACTCATCATGCCAAATCTGATTTTGGGGTTTGCTTGGAAATAGTAAAGTATCAAGCAATACCAATTCAGCACCGCATTTGGGGCAGTTTGGCTCTATGTAGAACGGTTTATTTTCTGGACGTGGATCTACCGCACTTTCCGGTATTCTTTTTTTATCACCCATAATAAGCACCTTTAATTTAAAGTTAAGCTGGTTAATGCGCTAAACGTATTCTTGGCAATTAATTTAGAGGTAATTTTAACGTATTCTCGGCATAATATCAATGGAAAAACAAAAAAATATTTCCGAGAATAGTATTTCTAGGAAATATTTAAGCGCTACAAATTTTCGTAATGATGCACTTTAAACTTATGTTACTGCGTAGTAGCTAAAAAATGTGCAACAAAGGCATTTGGCAAGAGAAGATAAGCCTCTTTTTAAATATCACAAGCCATTAAGTAAATTCCATTTCTATGATTAATTTTCGCTGCATCTTTAAAGTCTATTTCTTTTATGATTTTAAAGCCGTTGGAATGATATACTTTTTGGGCAGTTACGTTGTCTGATAAAACAAACAGGCTAAGTTTATCGAAATCAAGTGATTTAGCTTTTTTCCTAGCCAGCGAGATAAATGTGTTGCCGATACCTTTACGGCGGAATTTTTGATCAACAAACATTGCGTTGATTAAGAGGCTGTTATCAACCCTGGAATTATAAAACTCTTTTAATTTTTCCAACCTTTCCCCGGGGAGAAAGGATTTCATTTCATCATCTATTCTGTGATGTATGGAAGAGTACGACTGTATCATCCCAACAATTTTCTGGTTATACTCTGCAACGGTAATATCTTTGTATGAGTTATACCTTTTCTCATCCTGCAAACCATGGGTTAACAGTTGCGTGACCGTCATACCGGGTAAAATGCCTTTAAACAGATACTCAAGTACACCGTCAGAGGCATAATAGATGTATTCAGCCAACAGCGGACAATTATTTTTTTGGGCATCCCGGTAATGAATATTCATAGAAACCCTCCTCGTGTTAATGATTTTCATAAATTTTAACAGCAAGAGGATTACCTATCAAGAGAGATACTGTCGCATTTTAACCATTATGTAGCGGAAACAAAAGTTAGAGGAGATATAATAACCTTAAAGGAAATCGGTACATTTATTTGGGTATGGTAATAACTGTCTTAGAGTAAAGAAACCAGCCATGTGGCTGGTAATATATGTCTGTTAGCGTATATTTTCGTTAAAATGTTGGCGATACCCTATATAATAAAGCAAAGGGGGTGGCCACAATGGCGAAACTAACCAAACAAGAGCAAAAAGCATTGGATAAGGTTATCAATCACCTTACCAAGGTTTGCTATGATCAACTGGTTTCTGTGATTTTATATGGCTCAAAGGCGCGAGGCAATATTACCAAGGATTCGGATATTGATCTGCTGGTTTTAGTGCGTGACCGTAATGAGATTGACCGAGATCGGCTTTATGATTTCTTGCTGGATGATGGTATTGATTATAGCCTGAATTTTTCATTAAACATTTATGATGTTAGGGAATTTCAGCGGCTGTCAGCTGTAAAGGCCCCCTTCGCCATGAACGTTATGGAAGAGGGTGAAACTTTGTGGACCAACTAACTTCTAAGGATTTAGCCCTTTATCGGCTAAAGTCGGCCCAGGACCGGCTGTTAGTTGCCCAGCAATTATTTGATTTAGGACATTATATGGACGCAGCCTCCAAATCTTATTATGCCATATTTCAAGCCGCGCGGGCCGTTTTAGCCACTATAGAGCTTGATTCAAGGAAGCACTCGGGGGTAATTAGCCTTTTTAACCTGCACTTTGTTAAAACAGGTATCTTGCCGAAGGAATTTCGCAAGATCATTATCAGCGCCCAAGACTTGCGTTTAGCAAGTGATTATGATGATTTTTATATCGTTAGCAGGAAAGATGCTGAACAGTCTCTGCAAAATGCTAGAACCTTTATTGCCGGGATAGAACAATATTTAAATAGTCAGTATGGCAGCCAAGCCTAACGGGTGAAACCACTTGGCACATTTCCCGGGGCAGAGACTGCATCTGCGTATTGGTACAATAATAAGGAAGCCACAGGCCTTGCTTGCGCAACGCCAGTGGCTTTTTTTTTGTCGCTTCCACCAATATCCTCGGGTGGTTTTATTTACATACATAAATTACCAGGAAGATATGAGAAAAATGTCGAAATTCAGTAGGTCATGCATAATAAAGGAGGTCACATCAATATGCCCAAAAAGTTAAAGAATTGCATTTTCCTGGTTTTTGTTTTGTCTATGTTTTTTAGCTCGGTTCCGCTTGCCTGGGCCGGCACTGTGGATGCAGCCGGTTTAAAGCAAATGTTTGATAAATATGGCGCTCCGTCCAGGTGGAGCTCTTTGAAAAGCGCGGTAGACAGCCCTACCCTGGCCTGGTCGGAAACATACATAATGAGATCGTACCTGGTAATGTATCAGGCTACCAAGGATAAACAATATATTAATAATTTTATTGACCATGCCGACAGCGCTCTGGCGCGCAGGGACAGTGTACGGGGAGTGATCGATTACCGCGGTCTTAGCCTGCCGGTTTGGCGGGATGGGAAATATACGGATTATAAAACTTACTATATTTATGCCGATGAAACGGGATTGATAGCGACACCGCTGGCCCAGTTTGCGGCCCTCGTCAACAAAGATCCCAATCTGGCGTCGTATCGGGCTAAAGCAAATGAGTATGTAAAGGCGGCCAAGGATGCTGTAAATGTGCTTTTCATGAGCCAACTTCGCAATTCCGACGTTAATTTCACCTGGATTGAGGATGGCAATACTCTGCATTTGGACAGGCCCATCAATAAAAATTTAGCTGTAGGCAGCGCTTTGCTGGCTATTTATGAAGCGACGGGGGACAGCTCCTATCTTGATAAGGGTAAAAAGATGGCTAATTTTTTCAAACAAAATTTACTCACCAACAGTTCCTCCGGCGGCTATTATTGGAAGTACTACCCAAGTGATCCCAGGTTCACCAATACTATAGAAGATACCAATCATGCCAACGTTGCACTCCAGTTTATCAACATGGCTTATGATAACGGCATTTTTAGTGCGGCTGATATGCGGAAGTTTGCCAACACGGCTGCCAAAGTGCTGGTTAAAAGCGATGGCACTATTGCCAATTACCTTAACGGCAGCGGCACCATTGAGCAGCAAGGTCAAATCGGCAACTGGCTGGTTTTCGCGCCATGGTCGCCTTCCTTATTCGATGCTGCTTATAATGTGATTAAGAATAAATCGTCTTTAAATCCGCCTGAAATTCAGGGGCTGGCGTATATGAATTATGTGTTGGCGCAAAATGAGGAGACTGATCAACCACCTGGTGAAGTTCCCGACCCCGATCCCAATCCCACTCCCGAACCGGGTGCCGGAGACAATTTAATTAACAACGGCGACTTTGGTGCAGGCAGCACGGGTTGGGTGAATATAAACAATGCCGCGCAAATAAAGACGGAAAGCAATGGCAACAAATACTTGACCAATAGCTATAACTTTTACTTTTACCAGGACCTGCAGTTGAAGCCCGGCACCTATCAAATCAATGCCAGGACCCGCAAAGGGACGGCGGTGAAAGGGGCCCGGGTAGTGGTAAGATTCTACTATCAGGACGGCAGCGACAATTTTAAAACCTTTACCTATGTCAATAAGGGCAGCGGTTGGGAGGATATGCCCGGGATGACCCTGTCGGTGCCTGCCACGGCAGTGACCACCAGGATTTACCTCTCGGGCATGCCCGGCGATAACGGTACCCAGGACTTTGACGATCTGACCCTGGTGGCGGCAGGAGATACTTCCGCGCCGGACGACACTACACCTCCAGCGGAATCGGATACCGAGGCGCCTGCGGTGAGTATCAGCGCGCCGGCAAGCGGCAGTTCCGTAACAGCTGCAACGGCCCTGAAAGCCACGGCGGGTGACAATGAGGGTGTAGTAAAATTAACCTTTGCTTATGCCACCAATCCGCAGGGCAGTTGGACCACCATTGGAGATGCCACCTTAAGCAGCGGTTCGGTAGCACAGGGTGTTTGGAATTTAACCTGGAATGTTGCCGGTCTGGCCAATGCTACTTACTACGTGCGGGCTATGGCCGTTGATGCGGCGGGGAACAATGCCACCTCGGACCCGGTTGCTATTCAAATCAATAACGTTACAAACTTAATTAATAACGGCGACTTTGGTGCAGGCAGCACGGGTTGGGTGAATATAAACAATACCGCGCAAATAAAGACGGAAAGCAATGGCAACAAATATTTGACCAATACCTATAACTTTTACTTTTACCAGGACCTGCAGCTGAAGCCCGGCACCTATCAAATCAATGCCAGGACCCGCAAAGGGACGGCGGTAAAAGGGGCCCGGGTAGTGGTAAGATTCTACTATCAGGACGGCAGCGACAATTTTAAAACCTTTACCTATATTAATAAGGACAGCGGTTGGGAGGACATGCCCGGGATGACCCTTGCGGTGCCTGCCACGGCAGTGACCACCAGGATTTACCTCTCGGGTATGCCCGGCGATAACGGTACCCAGGACTTTGATGATCTGGTTATTACACAGCTTAAATAATCACGGAAAGCAACAAGCAAGGGAGCCGGCTTGAAAATACTTCCCAGCCGGGCAACGGTATTGGCTCAACTGGAGAATAACGTAGGTACCCGGTACCTACGTTATTCCCGGCTGGTTTTTAAAGTCCCAGCGCTGCTAATGTTTTCGGGCCGGCAATACCGTCGACAGCTAAATTTCGGCTGGCCTGGAACAGCATCACTGCGTTCCTTGTTTTAGGACCATAAATCCCGTCAATGCCGCCGGTGTCATAACCGAGACCGACAAGCTTTTGTTGGATATTGATAATCGTAGCTTTTTCACTGCTGGGAGCTACAACCGGCCCGGTGATGGAGTAGGTGTTATATAGGCTTGGAGCGGGGGAGAGGACGGGCTCGGTTATTCTTGTTTCCAGGTTGGCGGCAAGTGCCGTATACGGTCCTGCGAACAGTGCCATCATAAAGATCAACGCTAAAATAAGACTAATCTTTTGTCGTTTAAGGGTTTTAAAATAATTCATTAATAATCCTCCTCTTAATTATTTACTATTAATATATGGGTGGAAATTATTTCCGGTGACAATATTATGGTATATTTTTACATAAAAAGGCTCCTTTATTTATACCAATCATAAAGGAGCCTTTAAAAGCTGTTTTTTGCATGTTGGCGTTTTACCATTCTACCAATTGGTTAATCATGGTGTATTCTCTCTCTGCTTCAGGGCTGGCCCGGCAGGCGCTTTTCTGTAACTCTGCTCCCGTTAAATCACCGGACTTTTGCAGGGCTACTCCCAGCCACAGCTGGGCGACAGCTTTGGCATTCGGATCTTCTGCCTGACAGGCGCGCGTCAGGAAATATCCGGCCCCGGTATAATCCCCCAAGAGCACTGCGGACTGACCCGCGGTAAGGGCCAGAGCCGGAGTAAGCGTCAGATCCGAGTTCCTATCCCACAAGCTTTTTAGCCGGGGCGGTAACCTGTCTTTTTGGGTAACGGCCTCCCGGGTAACCACCAGCACCCGGCGGAGATTATCGCCGGCAGCTTCCGGCTGGCCGCGCAGGAGCTGTTGCACGGCCACATTTATGTAGATACTGTTAAGTTCTTCATAGGTTTTGATAAACCAGGGCTTCAGTTCCCTGGCCCGCTCGGCTTCTGTCAGGGCTTTTTCCAGCTGGCCGTTGGCCAATAACAGCCGGGCGTAGAAAAAGCGATTGTCCGAATTGTATCTGTCCAGTTCCACAGCCCGGGAAGCCAGGTTAAGGCTTTCATTAGCCAAAGCTTCCTTGGCCTGTAAATCCTGGGTATATTCGATGCCGGCCATTAAGAACCGGGCCTGCGCCATTGGGTATTGGGCCGACCAACGATCTAAATAACCGGCTGTTTGAATATATTCCAACGCCCTGTTATTATCGCCTTTTTGAGCGGCCGAGGTACACGCTTGCGCTTTGGCTGCCGCGGCCCGCAGGGTGATAGTAGCGGCTGCCAGGTGCATTGAAGCCAGGCTTAGAAACAGGATTAACAATACGGCTGGCCTGATGGTACCGCTTCCGTTTGTACTACGGTTGTACCGGGATGTTTGAGTAAGCTGTTGGCGTTGAGCTTCCCAGTAGGCAAACAGCGCCAGTAAAAACCAAAGGAGCAAGGCGATACTGCTAAAGGAGAGGTCAAAATCAATCACCGAGTGCATGCCAATGGCTAAAGCAGCCGTGCCAACGGTCCAGGTTTCCGGAGCCGGGGCCCGGGTGGTACGGGCACGGTAGAGATATAAAAGGCCGCGGGATAAAGCCAGGAAAGGTACTATGAACATAATCAAGCCCAACGTACCTGTTTCTACCCAAACCTGTAAAAAGTGGTTGTGTACTGTTGTGGAAATGTAATTATAAGATTGGTAGGCAGGATATCCGCTGTTCCAGCCGCCTCCCCCCCAGCCTAACAGGGGACGGTCCTTGACCATCTTGAGGGCGTCGGCATAATACACCATGCGGGCCTGGAGGTTGCTATCCGCGGCGTTGATATGCATAAGCCTGTTCAGCAGGGGGTTGCCGGATATGACTGCTTCACGGGCACTGCCCGGATGACTATAAATCAAGGCTGCCCCGGCAAAAAGAATTAAACTGGCGCAAATCATAACAGTGACAAGTCCTCGCCGGCATCCGCCCGCTTTCAAAAGGGTAGGTTTAACAACTCCATTGATGGCGGGTATCTTTTGTAGGAGTGGTTTTTTCCCGGCGTTGCTGGCGCCTTTTAACTGAGAAGTTTTTTGAAACCATATGGCACAGCCGCCCCAGACAATACCGGTGGTCAAACAACCTGCCAGGGTATAAAGGAAAGCAACCCAGTTGGGTTGTATCTGCTGCACTTGCGGTGTCACAGTGAGGTTCCCCAGGATTATAGCTAGGCTAAAAATGACTGTGGTAAATAAAACAACCTTTTTCCTGGCCGTTTGCCCCAAAATGAATATAGCCAGGATGAGCGGCAGCATTACCCACACCCCCCGGCTCTGGCTGCCTAAGATGGCCAGGAAGGTTATAAAGCCCATCCCGGCAAAGGCTCCCGCTGTTAAAGGCCGAGCGTTTTGCACCGCCAGGTGGATAACCATTAGCAACGTTGCCATGAGGTAGGCCGCCATGGAGTTGGGATAAAGGAAAGTGGAGGCCAGGCGGTTAAAGATCAGCCCGCCATCAATCAACATAATACCCTGACCTGTCAGAATGCCCCCGGCAGCCACGGCTGTTCCTGTAATCGCAAAAATAGTAAAAGACCAGCGAACAAAACTCACCTGTGGCCGGTCCTTTTCCCATATCCCCGCTGCCAGAAAAACGAGCACAAAAGATAACAGGTAATCAAGATGCCTCAGCCAGGTGAAAAAGCCCTCCCGTAAGTTGATGGCTTGAAAAAAGGATAGTCCGTATAAGGCTGTAAGCGCAGCCAGCGACCAAAAATACGGTGATGCTGCCAGCTGCCGCACCGGCAAATGCTGCCCCTCATTGGCTTTACCACCGTTGCTGCCCGGCTTTTGGCAGCTGCCGTGCGCTGCGCCGGCACCCGCATTGAAGGACTCGAAAATGAGCAGGATCAGCGCCAGTAAAGAAACCATAGCGACCAGATAATGATGGATACTCATTTCCCGCTCAAAAATCAAGCCTCGAAAAAAGGGGGCTAAACCAACAAGGCCGAGAGGAAATACGCTCAAGACCGGTTTGATTATTTTTACCATACAATTTTTAACGTTCATAGTTGTTACCCCGTATTCCTCAGGTCAAATTCAGCTTTATTTTACCATCCAATATATTGCCATTAACCATAGTTGGCGCATTGACTTCGGGCGGTGCAAATATACTGATCACACAAATATCCTTATCTGTGGAACAGTTTACTTGTACTGAGGTTACGGCTTGACGCCTGCCGTAATAACGTGATTCCCAGCCCCGGGGGGAGGGCTCTGCTTCCCCTTTAACAATAGTGCCGTTATCATCTGCGACAGGCTTAAATTCTTTGTCCAGTACAACGATGTTTAAAGTATGGCCGCCGGCCGGAGTAGCTTGATCCACCCGCCACCAGGAATGATATTTGACCATGTTGCAGGGCCACGGTCCCAAAAGCCAATGGATGGCGTAGTCATGTTTTGTTGCTCCGGTTTGCGTTAAATAATCAATAATAACATAGATACCATCTGTCAGTATAACCCTCCGGCGATGAACGACCTTGCCGGGCAGACGGCAATAGCCGTAATGCTCACCGGCCGCTTCCAGTTGGTGCGCTGTTTTATTTAGGCCGACCTTGCCTGCCTTGACCAATTCCAGCCACTTAAAGCGCCTGATCAGCAGCATTTGATTTTGCCCGTCCACTGTTATGGTATTGTGGGAAGCAGTGCCCATAAAATATCGGTGATAGGACAATTCATCATTATATAAATAAGATCCGCCGTCCCGGGCCACGTTCAGACCCCGCCACCAGATGTCCAAATGCAGCTGGTCCGCCTGGCCGAAACGCTCGTGCAGCGACCCGCAGCGCAAAACGGCAAAATCGCCGGGACCTTGCCGGATACAATACAAGCCGCTTTCAGGGAAACAAGCGATATTTTGGTACTGATACTCTCCAACCGGTTGCATTAAGGCCTTTATCCCCCAAAACCAGAGCAATTCTTCGTTCCAGGGGCCGTCGATAAAACACCGCCCGGCGGTGGTTAAATAAGACAGAGCATTTAACACGGGCCGGAAATCGCTGTAGTCACAGGAGGTCCAGGGGCATAATAAGGCTCCGTCATTACAACCCCAATTGGGCAGCCGGCCGTCTTGCTCATTCAGCATGGAGCGTAAATAATTTAGAGATCTATGCAGCGTCCGGTAAATTTCCTCATCGAACGGTTCCCCCAGGCATTCGCCAACTCTGCACGCCCACAGGTAATAATGTAATGCCAAGCGATGATAATTATGTGAGGATTGGCAGTAGCCGCCGTCGCTGTAAAATTGGCGGAGGCAATCTTGTTCTAAAAGTTCCCTGCCTTTTCTTTTCCATTTGTTTGCACCCCGCATCCAGGGGAATAAGGCTCCCAACGCATATAATAACAGCGCTTCACCGATAAGGTGATTATTATGGACGGCCAGCCGGGCATAATTGATATTAGTGTAAATGTGCTCACCATGCAGGTATAACAACCTTAACAAGCGGGTAAAATCTTCTTCCTGCAAGCTTTTATCTTCCATGAAAACATAGAGACCTGCTATCCAGCCCAGGCTTCTCATAGCCAGCTCCTGTCCGCTGTGCCAATTCAGCCCCGACCGGTATGGATTATCCTGTTCCCATGCTTTTAGCTGGCTTACCCAGGCTTTTAACCAGCGGGAGTCGCCTGTACAAGCGTAAGCCCTGATCCAGGTGTAAAGATGAGGAAAGCGATTGATTTCCCAGGTTAACTTACAATCACCGCACTGCTTTTCATAAGTTAATACCTTTGACCAGTGTACATTTAACGGCCAGCTTACCCCCCGGACAGGATTTAAATGCCAGTTGACCGGGTTGCCATAGTCGGCGCGCCAGCGGGAAAAACATTTAATTTGTCCATTCTCGGCCCGGATGGCTTCCTGCAGAATTTTCTCCCGGGAAAGCAACGGTATCCTTTTTAAGCCTGCAGCCAATTCCTCCCGTGGTGGCATAAAAAATGGTTTTTTTTCTCTGCGAAACTGTTGTATGTCCATAGCCGTTTTTCCAAGGTAAGCCGCCCTGGCAACATTATGGCAGGGTTTTATCGGCTGCAGGTAACACCTTGCTCCGGAGCGGTTTAAAATTTCGTAGCCGATTCTAAAGCATGATTTTTTTAAACCCAAGTTGAACAACTCTTTGCCCAAGTTAATGAGTTTAATCATCCAGTTCATTTGGGGCTCCCTGAATATGACCGGAAAACTCCCGGGTCAGCATCTCCCAAAGCCGGGTGTGTTCATTAGTCATAATGTAGATTTTCTGATTCAGATGGCTGATATTGCCCTGCCACCGGTCAAGCTCTTGACTGGTAATACTTAAAATGCGCTCAACTGCTGCTTGATCATCAGCAAGATCAAGGCACAGGCCCAACCCCAAAGCTTCTATAATCCTGCCGTCTTCCGTACCCTCCTGCGCCAACATGGGCTTTTTAAAATAACAGGACTCGTAAAAACGATTTGTTCGCGCCCAGCAATGATTCCCGGTCACATTGCCCAGGTAAGGATAACAAGCCCAAACCAGATCTACCTGACCGTAAAGGTCCGGTAGATCATCGGGGGCTACGTATGCTCCACCGTATGTAACAGCGGGGGATTGCACCACTTTTTCCAGGCTCCCCACTCCCAGCGGGAAGCCCCGTAAATATACCTGCACCCGGCCGCTGCTTTGCAGCGCCGCCTGCTTAAGTATATCTAAGGAGCGCCGGCAGCGGATGACGCCAAAATAGCCGATCTTCAAAATGCTCCCGTTTTGTCGTCGGGGGATCGCCGGTGCTTTTACAGTGGTGGCTGGGTCAATTTTATTTTCAACCACCAAATAACGAAGATCTGTTAGTCCCTGTATCTCTTGATAATAGCCGGAGATATACCTTTCCGAGGTGACAACGATAAATTTGGCGCGCCGCAGTAAAAAACGCTCCAACCGGCGCAGGCAGCGGGACAGCAGTCCCTTTTCCAGGAGCACCTCCCGAATGTCCGCAACCTCGTAAACTGCTGTAAAAGGCCTGGCCGGACCCAGGCACGCCAGCCATCCCAATAAAAGCATATCTAAACCGAAGGCGTAAATTACATCTGTTTTCTTGACCGCGGCGCGTACCTTAAGCAGAGCTTTTAAAAAAGGTATCAGGCGTTTATGGTACCGGGAGTGCTCGATTTGGCCCAAAGTGATATATCCCCCGGGAAGGTCCTTGCCTTTGTAGTACTTTCGCTCAAAAGCAAGGACAGCAGGCTGAGCTCCGAGGGTTTTTAAGCCTGAAATTCGCTTGTGTGCTCTCGCATCCGAAACCACCGGAAGCAGAAAGGCTATTTTCATATATAAACTCCTCGATCCTCCGGATAGCTGCCGCTCTTTCTCAATTTGCCGGGGCAGCTGCGCCGGCTAGCCTGATATTGTCAAAGCAATAATAGCCTTTCTTATCTTTGCATAATAGATAAATTCTTGCCTTGGAAGTGTTTTCGGGTACTGTTATCAACTGGTTTGGAATTTCCTCCCAGCCTGCGCCCTGATTAGTGTAATTTATATCATAATATTTGTTCAATCGTTTGCCATTGACATCGAGAAACGTTATAACGATTCTAGCCGGCCCTGTTGCTGTGCCCCTTTTGATAGAAGCACTGATTTCATAAGTTTTATTAACGAGCAAATTCAGATCCTGTTTAATTAACCAGTTATAATTGTTAATAATGTAGTGATTGCCGTTTGCTTCTTTTTGGATCGCTTTGGGATTACTCCAACCAAGCGCACCCTGTTCAAAATTGCCGTTTACAATCAAAGATGTCAGCAAATCATCACTGGTTGAACTGTCATTGGCCGGAGATTGCGGAGCGGCTGTTGAGGCATTTGATGGAGATTGCTGTTTAATGCTAAAATTGGCATATAGCAGGAAGAGGATGGCAATTCCAAATACAACATTGACCATAATTAATAATGCATACCGGTTGTCTTTAATTTTTTTCACCCCTGTCTTTTAAAAAATTTGACACCGGAGCGCCAGGTATACGTACCGTGAGAATTTTTCTGGGTAATCTATAGTATGCGCGTTTATTAGTTTTTGCTCTAAATTTGTATCCTCCGATAAAAAAAGCCGGCTGATTTCCGGCAGTTTACAGCACTTTAATTTTTTTAAGCAATTTTTATTGATCAAATATTATTTTCTCGGTTATGTCCAGATGGACATCGACATCTGCAGGAATCTCGTACATAATCCGGTTGTTTTCCGAACGAATTAATTCAGGAGATTGATTTAAAGAATTGCCGCTCAACGTGAGATCAATTACTTTATGTTTGGCAGGGGCTTTCGTTACCTGCATTTCCACATCTCCTAATTTAATAATGTCACCTACTTTGGCTCCGGAAATAAACATTTGCTCCAGCGGATCAGGTTGAGGTGACGGCTGTGGGCTGGCGGAATAGTAGGGGGTTGCCGGAGCTGCGGCAGTTTTTTGCGGTTCCGCCACCTCTGCAGCGGATTCGTTGGCAGCAATGCTTTCTTCGCCGTATCCGGTCTCTCCTTTCCATATAAAAGTCCCGCATAAAATCAATACTCCCAAGCAGGCTATGGAAACCATGAAAAAAATGTCCCGTCTGGTCAGTTTAATTGTCTTTCGCCTCCTTTCATATCTCCCGAAGGTAATAGCAGCTATTAATCACATTGTATTCAGGGGTTAAAAAAGTGTGAGTGGGATTATAAAAAAACAGATTCCTTGTCGACCTTCATGCCATTTTTCTGTAGTAGTTCGGGATAACGAAACCAGATTATTCTACATATATTAAAATCAGGAATCAGAAGTCAGGAGTCAGGAGCCGGAATAATTTTTTTCTGTTCTTAGCGGAGGTATGAATGATGAAAAAGGAAGTTCCCTTGTCCAGGCCCGATATTGGCGACCGGGAAAGGAATGCGGTAATGGCTGTGCTCAATAGTCGATGGCTCAGCTTGGGACCGGTGGTGCTTAACTTTGAAAAAAAAATAGCTGAATATGTTGGGATTAAATATGCTGTGGCTGTCAACAGCGGTACATCCGGGTTGCATTTGGTGGTGCGAAGCCTGGGTTTGCCCCCCGGAGATGAAGTAATCACTACGCCGTTCAGCTTTGTGGCTTCAGCGAATTGTCTGTTGTTTGAGCGGGTGCGTCCTGTATTTGTAGATATTGACCCGCTGACATTAAACATGGACTGCAGCAATTTGGAAAACAAAATTAACGGCAAAACAAGGGGTATTTTACCCGTCCATGTTTTTGGCCACCCTGCGGATATGGCTTCTATTATGAAAATTGCTTCAGAGCATGGGCTTACGGTTATAGAAGATGCGTGTGAGGCTTTCGGTTCGGAATATAATGGGAAAAAGGCAGGCAGTGAAAGCGACGTGGCTGTGTTTGCTTTTTACCCCAATAAACAGATCACCACGGGGGAAGGCGGGGTCATACTGACGAACCGCCAAGACCTGGCCGGTTTATGCCGGAGCATGAGGAATCAGGGGCGGGATGCAGGATCAGGGTGGTACGACCATGAACGTTTGGGTTATAACTACCGCTTGGATGAAATGAGCGCGGCGCTGGGCTGCGCGCAGCTTTCCAGAATAACGGAAATACTAGCCAAGCGGGCTGCCATTGCCGCAAAGTATAATTACAAATTAAAACATATAGATGGTGTTATCGTTCCTTATGTGGCACCGGGAATTAAAATGAGCTGGTTTGTATACGTGGTGCGGCTTGCTCCCGGGATCGACCGGGATGTGGTAATGCAGCAGCTTACAGAGAAGGGTATTGGCTGCCGGGCTTATTTCCAACCCATCCACCTGCAGCCGTTTTATCGCCAAATGTTCGGTTACAAACCGGGAGATTTCCCGGTGACGGAATCCGTTGCAGCAACTACGCTTGCTTTGCCATTTCATAATAATTTAAGCGAAGAGGATATTGACTATGTTGTTGATACCCTTGGCCATATTCTTGGTAAGTATTAAGCATTTAAACTGTTTCTTCAGCCGGCTTACCCTGCGATGGGAGCAAGTTAATCTCTATGCTGTTGGCTATATAACCTGATTACGAAAAAATACCCCTGTGCTTTAAACCGGCACGGGGGTTTTAAATTAAGGGTTTAAAGGATTAAATGGAACAATTAATCAATTTTGATTCTGTCGGTGATAAATAATTTAAAAACCATTGGCAAAGATGTCATAAAATAGTAGCAAATGGATAATTATGTCATATCTTATAACGAGAGATGAATTCTCAATAAGATATTTTAAGGAGGGCTTTTTTGTGGAGTACCATGTTGAGGATCTGTTGAAGTGCAAGGAATTTGGGAAACCCATTGTAGTGTTCCCCGACAACATAGCGGGAGGGTCGTATGTGCCTGGAACACTGGTCAAAGTTTTTGACGGAGTGCTGATTCAGGTATCTGTGGGTACGGTAACTATTCAGGACGGGGCCTGGAAACCGGTAAGGCCTTTTGTTGCGGGGGACCAGGTATTTATACCCATCAGATCCATTAAAGCGTTTGTTTAAACACGGGAGGAGGAAATATAATGAAAGATCACTTAACCCGTGGAGTGGATGAAACAAGAAGCGAACAAATCTCGCGGGGGGAACTGGCCCAACGGGGGGGAACCGTTGAGCGCGGAGCAAAAATACATTTCGCTAGGCCGTCATTAACACGCGGTTATAGTGATGATTCTTTTAATGGTAAAAAGGAGGCCGGCCATATGGAAAAGTATCCGTTTATCAATATTTTGATCCTTGCAGGTAAGCGTGTCGGATCACCCGTTGTAGTGTTCCCTGATACTATAGCGGGCGGATCTTTTATCCCTGGCACCATCATCAGATTTATTGGTGACGCCATTGTGCAGATAAGTGTCGGTACCGTAGTTATCCAGGATGGCGCCTGGAAGCCCATAGAACCCTTCGTGGCCGGTGACCAGGTATTTGTGCCAATTAATGCCATTGACACTTTTGTCTAATGGTATAACTAAATATGGTATAAATGATGGTTTAAGTATAATTGAGCAATAACGTGGAAGATAAAAGACCAGTCCATAGAGGCTGGTCTTTTTGAAGATAGCATTGCTATAAAATCCAAGCAGTACAAATTAATTCCATGTATTTCGACTTAGCTTGCTAAATAAATATAAAGAGGTAGCTATAAAAACTGTCTGCATGTTTGACACACAATTTTGTGCCTGGGAATATCTTATACTAGTGGCTGAATTTCCTTGTTAAAAGGAAAAAAAATAAAAGGGAGGAATCAAGTGTGGCCATTCAAAAGAGTGTCAGCGCCTCAAGTTTGGCAGAAGTTGTAGACAGGATTTTAGAAAAAGGCATCGTTATTGATGCTTATGTCAGAGTAGCCCTGGTTGGAATCGAATTGCTTGCTGTAGAGGCCAGAGTAGTTATTGCCAGCGTTGAAACCTGGTTGAAGTACGCTGAAGCAGTTGGTCTGACAGTGCATCACCATCATCATGAACGTGTGCCGCTTACTGCATAAGCCCTAATATGTTGTGGAGTATTTGGGGCATACTCATTTAGTATGCCCCAAAAAAACAGCTTTTAATTTTACTAACTGGGGGTATTAAATCATGGCAGCTGTCAACTATCTCCAATCCGTTGCTGAAAAAATGGTTAGCTCTTGCGAAGCGAGACAAAAGGATATGTATGAAAGAAAAAGATACGTGGCTGGTCTCCTGGGGCAAATATCCAAAGACCGGGCGGAAATGGCGCAGGATATGTGGAAAAGTTTATATGAAACCCGTCATAATCGCCAGGTCAAAGTGAATAAAATGTTAAAAGAATTAACTCAAATCAGAATGGAGTCATGGGAAAGCTGGGCGAAAGCCGTGCACACCATGAACATGATCCGCGCAGGAAAAATTTAAGCCGATGGGGTGAAGTCTGTTTGAATATTATTGAAGTGGTGGCCACTGTAGAAAATTTTTTTAATGATGTCATTAAAAAACCCGGGGTCGTTATTGGTGTCCTGAGGGATACGGATATCTACAAGGTGCAGATAGAAGTTCCCGAAGAAGTTGAATACATGCGCAGGCGGGCTAAAGATGACCTTTTAGCCATATACGAGGTTGTTGTAGATAGTGATTTGGAAATTTTATCCTTTGAGAGAAAGCACCTGCGGGAAAGGACTTCTATCAACATCGGTGACGTTTAAGCAAAGTTGGTCATCATAACTCAGTATGGATCATGCTGAGCATTTTTTTGGAAGAATACTGGCTTCTATGAGGTGCATTTATGAATATAGAACAATTTTTACCGATGGAATTTGGGGAACAGGATTTTGTAAATACACCGTATCTTAATGATCTAACCATGCGCGCGCTGACATACATTAAGGCGGGTTTCCCCGTTAATTTAAGCGGGCCCGCGGGGACAGGAAAAACAACCATGGCCTTATACCTGGCATTAAAAGTCGGTCGCCCGGTAGCACTGCTGCATGGTAGTGATTGGATTTCGTCAACTAATTTGGTCGGGGGCAATTTCGGTTATAAAAAGAAAATGAGAATAGATAACTATATCCACTCAGTACAAGAATTTGAAGAGTCATTACAATATCAGTGGGTGGAGGGGATGCTTGGCATTGCCTGCCGTAATGGTATGACCCTTATTTATGATGAATTCACCAGGTCGAGGCCGGAAATAAACAACCTGCTGCTATCTATCGTGGAAGAAAAAATATTAAGTCTGCCGGGCTGGCAGAAAGAAAAAAACTACATTAAAGTACACCCGGACTTCAGACTTGTTTTTACCAGCAATCCCGAGGAATATGCCGGTGTCCACCGTGCTCAGGTCGCTTTGATTGACCGTATGATTAACCTGGAAATGGACCGGTTTGACCGGGAAACCGAGATTGCTATTGCTTCCCAAAAGTCCGGCTTGCCGGAGGATGAAGCCGCTTCCATAGTTGACTTGGTCCGTAGTTTTAGGGAGCAATGCGGATTTAATAACAACGTTTCGGTACGCAGCTCCATTCGCATTGCTCAAATTTTCCGCTTTACGCGGGAGGATGCTTCTTATGACGAGGAGTTTTTTGGAAAAATTGTAAATGATGTGCTCATGTCCGAAATCAGGTACAGTGAATCCAAGTCATACCTGAAGGCCCGGGAAATAATTAAAAACTTACTTGTAAGCAGAGGATCTAAAGATGAGCAAGAAATTTAATTCAGGCGGTTTGGGCTTTGGCGATATATTCAGAGGCCTGGGTGATTTGCTGGAAGTATTGCAGAAGATGGATGCCCAGGGTGTTAATGAAATTAACAAAACCGGCGAATTTGGCTCGTCTCAACCCAAGGGGTTAAAGGGAGCCTATGGTTTGCGGGTCAGGATTGGTGAACCGGGCAAATCCACCATCCAAACCTTTGGTAATCTGCGAGCGGCTAAAGATTCAGTTGAATTCAAGGAAGTCTGGGAGCCCATACTGGACGTTTTTGATGAAGAAGACCATGTGTTGGTGGTTGCTGAACTGCCGGGCATTGAAGAAAAACAATTGCAGCTGGAAATTGTAGATAACTGTTTGCACCTTGTGGCCTCCGGTATCCGAAATTATAAAAAAAGTGTACCTTTGCCCTGTGCTGTTGAAGACCAAAATATAGTTACAGTCTTTAAAAACGGTATCGTGGAAATTACGCTAAGGAAAAAACAATAGCAACTTGGAACGCATCCAGTGCTTCGCTTACTCCGGGAAACCACCGGATCGCCTTGCCTACGGTATCTATTTTTCATACTCTGCTTGCTGCATGGCGGTTTATTAAGCATCTGTAACTACTCGGAAGACAGGATTCAAAACAGTATAACCGTGGAAAATATTCTGAATTCTGACTACTGAATTCTGAATACTTAGTAATAACTGGCGTTATAAGGCGGTGAAACAGGGGGTAATGGAAAACGGGATCTTATTAAAGGTTACAGAATCATTAACTAAAGATATGGGTAGAGGTATTGCCAGAATCGACCCGGCTGATATGGCAGCGCTTGCTGTTAACGTTGGGGATGTCGTTATAATACGCGGCAAAAGAGAGTCGGCGGCCAGGATACTGCCCATCCATGCGGATCGAAGGGGTGGGCAGTTAATCCAGATTGACGGCATTATCAGGGAAAATGCGGGCGTCGGATTGGGCGAGAGGGTAGTTGTCGCTAAGACTGATGTCCAAACGGCCAGACAGGTTGTTTTACGCCCTCTTTTCAGCCATAGTTTGGTCAATAAGGAACATATTTTATATAGCATACAGGACCTGCCTGTTAAAAAGGGAGACAAGATCAGAATTTCCCTGCTGGGCCTGAAAAGTCAGGAATTGGTGGTTGTCAATACCGTACCGGATGGCATTGTCCTTTCGGGGAAAGATACCGGTGTGACCATTAAGGCCGCCGGAGATAACACGCAGGACAGCAACATTGCGATCCGCTATGAAGATATTGGTGGCTTGCCCAAAGAACTGCAGCGGGTCAGGGAAATGATTGAACTCCCTTTAAAATACCCGGTGCTATTTGACCACCTGGGGATAGACCCCCCGCGGGGGGTACTGCTATGCGGGCCTCCGGGGACCGGTAAAACTTTAATTGCCAGGGCCGTGGCCAATGAAGCCAATGCTTATTTTGTACATGTCAACGGCCCTGAAATTATCAACAAATATTACGGGGAAAGCGAAGCCAAACTGCGTGAGATTTTTGAAAATGCCTCCAAGCATACGCCCAGCATTATTTTTTTGGATGAACTGGATGCCATTGCCCCTAAGCGGCAAAATGTAACCGGTGAGGTTGAAAAACGCGTAGTAGCTCAGTTGTTGGCTTTAATGGACGGGTTGCAGGACCGGGGGCGGATTATTATCATCGGGGCCACCAACATACCGGATGCGCTGGACAGTGCTCTGCGCAGGCCCGGCCGTTTTGACCGGGAAATAACCATAGGCGTTCCCGACCGGGCCGGCCGGCTGGAAATATTACAAATTCATTCACGCGGCATGCCTCTGACCAGGGATATAAACCTGCATAAAATCACGGAGCTCACTAACGGTTTTGTCGGTGCTGATTTAAGAGCCCTCTGCCGGGAGGCGGCAATGCAGTCTTTGCGCAGGGTAATACCTGAATTGGATTACCAGTCAACGAATTTGTCAACTGACATAATAAATAAGATCTACGTAACTATGGAGGATTTTGAGTCAGCTTTAAAGGAAGTTGAACCGTCTGTTACCAGGGAGCTGACTGTTGAAGTCCCCCCCGTTAAGTGGCATGACGTAGGTGGGCTGAAAAAAACCAAGCAGCAGCTGCAGGAAGCGGTTGAAGGACCCATTAAGTTTGAAAAGATCTTTAAGCTGGCCAAAATTGATCTTCCGAGAGGAATACTGCTCCACGGTCCCCCTGGAACAGGGAAAACACTTTTGGCCAAAGCTATGGCCAATGAAATTAACGCTAATTTCATTTCCGTCAAAGGCCCGGCGTTGCTGTCAAAATGGGTTGGTGAATCAGAAAAAGCCCTGCGCGATATTTTCCGAAAGGCCAGGCAGGTTGCTCCCTGTATCATTTTTATCGACGAAATAGACGCACTGGTGCCTCATCGTGGTCAGGGCGACCAGGTAACGGAAAGAATGTTAAGCCAGTTGCTTACGGAAATGGATGGGTTGGAGGAACTGCATCACGTTGTGCTGTTGGCGGCTACCAACCGGATAGATATGATTGATCCTGCCTTACTGCGTCCGGGCAGGTTTGATCTGATATTGCGCATGGATTTGCCCGGTGCGGAGGAAAGATGCGAAATTTTAATCATACACTTGCAAGGACTGCCCCTGGCCAAAGATATTGATAACCATGTTCTGATGAGGGAAACAGAAGGTTTTTCCGGCGCGGAACTGCGGAATTTGTGCCAGCGGGCGGCGATGCAGGCCATTCGGGAATATCTGGGGCGTTCGGAAAAAGGAGCTGCCGATGAAGCTGAGTTTAAAATCGACAGCGGCCACTTCAACCAGGCTTTATTTGAGCTTAAACAACAAAGAGGCGAAATCAGGGGAGGAGGAAGCTAACTATTGACAGTCAAAAAAGGTTATTACCTGTATGCTATTTTTGCCGAAAAAGAGCCGCAGGAGTTTGACTGTACAGGGATAGGGGGACAGGGGAATAAAGTTTATACTCTGCATTATCAAGACCTGGCAGTGGCAGTAAGCCGGGTTCCGGTTAAAGTATACGACCCCGTGCGGAAAAATGCCATGGCCCATCAAAAAGTTATCTCAACAATTTTCCAGAATTATGATGTGCTGCCGGTTAGCTTTGGTACATGCGTAGATAGTTACGAAGAAGTTATGAAATTGCTTGCACTACTGTATGACCAAGCGTTAGCTGCCATGGATAAAATCAAAAATAAAATTGAAGTAGGGTTAAAGATTTTTTGGCAAAAAGATGCATTGGTGAATGAATTGGAGGCATTAGATCCCGGTATAAAAGCGTTTAGGGAAAAAGTTGCCAAAGAAGGCGGCGGAGAGGTGGCGTACAGGCAGTTGCTTGAATTAGGCGAGAAGCTGGAGCTCCTGGCCAACAATAGGCGTAATCATTATAAAAAGCTGCTCATCGATCCGTTGCAAAAGATTGCTGCCGATGTATTGATCAGCGATAACATTAATAACGAAAAAATAGTTGTTAATGCTTCATTCCTGGTGGATAAAGCCAGGGAGGAGGAGTTTGACCGGGCGGTAAATGATATTTATAATCGCTATTCCGATGGCCTGGAGTTTAAATATACCGGACCGTGGCCGCCGTATAGCTTTATAGATATGAAATTCTCTTTGGAAGAGTGATTGTCATGCTGATCATAGATGATCTGCTATTAGCTCCTTTTAGAGGCCTGTTTTTTATCTTTAAAGAAATTCACAAGCGGGTAGAGGAAGAATTTTACGATGAGCAGCATATAATTAATCAAATGCGTTCTTTACAAACGTCGCTGCAACTTGGTGATATTACAGAGGAAGAATATGACCTGGCAGAAGAAGATTTAGTTGAGCGGCTCCAAATAGCCAGGGAGAGGAATATAGAACGGTCCGAGGAGGAATAGCGTGAAACAATTAAACCGGGAAGAAAAAGAGCTATTAAAAACAATATTCTTTGACCGGCTGAACAAAGAAGTCGCGCAAATTGAAAATTCCGCCTGGGAGCGGGCCGCTGCACAGTGCCAGGATTTTTTAACCAATGTGTTTACTGAGCTGTTGCTGGAGCATATTTTTGCAGCCAATAATAAAACTATTAATAAATTAGTTCCTGAAAACAATCAGGATAGCCCGGCGACAGACCAGGAAAAAAAAACTGAGACAGATCACCGGTTAATGGAGTCTAGGCCTGAAAAAGACCGGCAGGCCAAAAGTTTTATCTACCTGTACTGCATTGCACCCTTGGAAGCGGCTCTAATGTTAAAGAATGAAATAGTTCCGGGGCTGCCCGACGGTGGAAGCGTTAGAAGTGTTGAATACGGCAACATTGCAGCAATAGTTAGTTCCGTACCGGTGGAGACATATTCCGAAGATGTCTTGGAAGAGCTGGTAAAAAACCTTGACTGGTTGGAAAGCCGGGTTACCAGGCACGAAGAAATTATCCAGTACGTTGCCGAGCATTTTCCAGTTATTCCTATGAAATTTTGTACCATTTTCCATACCCATGAGCGAGTAAGGCAACTGCTGTCACACAAGGAAAGTGATTTTAACAATATGCTGGCCAGCCTTAAAGGCAAAGAAGAGTGGGGGTTGAAAATTTATTACCAACCAGCGCAGCTTAGCCGGTACGTGGCAAGAAACAGTGCCCTAATACAGGAGACCAAAGGGATGGCCGAAGCTAAAGGGGCCGGGGCTGCATATTTTATCAGAAAGAAAATGGATGATTTGTTGGCTGAAGAAATGGAAAACACTGCCACCCAAATTGCAGGGTATGTAAATACTGAACTTGCGCCATACGTTGCGGAAGGAAAGATAAACCGTCTTTTGGGCAGTGAAATAACGGGCCGGTTGGAGACAATGGCCTTAAATGCCGTATATCTTGTTGGACAGAGCGAAATAAATGATTTTAAACAGAGGGTAGTTGATCTTAGCGAGAAATACCAAAACCTGGGGTTTGATTTTGCCCTCACCGGGCCCTGGCCTCCTTATAATTTTAGTTCTTTTAGCGATCTGGAAGGTGGCGGGGAAAATGAGCAGCTTAACTGAAAAAAATGTAACCTTGCTGGATATTTTAGATCACATTTTAGATAAAGGCGTGGTAATCAAGGGGGAAGTAATCATTTCAATCGCAGATGTGGACCTGATCTACCTTGGATTACAGCTTGTGCTGGCATCGGTGGATAAGGTAATGCCGGTGATACAGGATGATTAATATGTTGTACTTGTACGGTATTATAGATTCAGATCAGCCGTATTCTTTTATCGAGACCACCAGCGGCAGGCAGGTTTATAACCTGCCGGTGAACGGGTTGGGCATGATCGTTTCAGCAGCGGATAGTAAAGATGCGGAGAAACGCACGGGTAATATCCTGGCCCATAACACTGTTATGGAACGCATTTTAGAACATTTTACAGTTCTGCCCGTCAGCTTCGGCACATTAATTAACGGTGCAAGTGGCGTACAGGAGTTGTTTAACCGGTATGACGGTGAGTTTAGGCGGCAATTGCAAAGATTGCGCGGTAAGGTGGAAATGGGGGTTAATGTTATATGGAATGTGCAACAGGCCCGGGTCGAACTCCCGGACTCAGAGACATTGGAGGCATTATTGCGCCAAAAACTACACACCGGTTCCCCCGGTCACAAATACTTGCTCCGCAAGTACCGGGAAAGGGCGCCGGAGATGTACCTGCAGCGGATGGCAGCACAGAATGCGAAACAAATACACAGCCCGCTGTCGGCAATAGCCGAAGAAGCACACAGCTCTATCCTGCGTACGCCCTCCCTTATGTTGTCCGGGGCGTACCTGCTGCTCCGGAGCAACGTAAGCGGGTTCCGGGAAGAATACGTACGCTTAAAGAAAAATTATCCGAATTATAAATTGCTGCTGAGCGGTCCGTGGCCGCCCTATAATTTTGTAAAAATCAACTGCACGGTGGGAAGTGATGATCGTGGTGACGGATTTTGATTACGAACAGGACATGGTTGAAGAATTAGCCGGTGAACTGGAAAAAACGATAAAGAAATACCCCCAAAAAATTAAAGCGGATCCGGAAAATGTAGAGCAGGGATTAGCCAAGCTGGTATTAACTGTTGTGGAGTTACTCAGGCAACTGATGGAAAAACAGGCTTTACGCCGCGTTGAGCGAGGCACCTTAACTGATGAAGAGATTGAAAAAGTGGGGCTAACCTTGATGAAATTGGAAGAAAAATTGGAAGAATTAAAAATTGTATTTGGTTTGGAAGGTGAGGAACTGAATATAGACTTGGGCCCCCTCGGCAATTTAATGTAGACCGGAGGGATAAATTTGGAACATTCAACAAGGAGCACTAACCTGGCGGAAATACTTGAAAGGGTATTGGATAAAGGACTTGTCATAGCAGGCGACATCAAAATATCACTGGCCGACGTTGAATTGCTGAGCATTAAAATCAGGTTGCTGGTGGCTTCTGTGGATAAGGCCAGGGAAATCGGCATCAACTGGTGGGAAGATGACCCGGAATTAAACACCAAAGCCAAGCGCCGGCATGAAAAACAAAAACTGTTGGAGGAACAAACGGTTAAGTAAACGCCCGCAAATTTTACAGGTTATAATTGGAGAAAAGGCTAACTTGACTTTTAATTATAAAATGCTATAATAATTTATGCTTCTTAACATAAGCGGGTGTAGCTCAATGGTAGAGCATCAGCTTCCCAAGCTGAGGGTTGCGAGTTCGATCCTCGTCACCCGCTCCAGTTATAACAAGATTCCGGGGCTTTAATAAGCCCCGGAATCTTTTTTATCCATAATTTTTCATAATTTTACAAGCATGGCTAAAAAGCTGTGAAACTATTGGCAATACTGGTTTGACAGCTTTTTTATTTTGCTGCTGTGGAATGATTTTGGGAGAATTTCGGGAGAATTTTTTGATATATAATAATCAGGCTTTTAAGCAATATTACCCGGTAAGTTTTAGTTTTATATATTTAATTCATTAAAGGATGTGTGTTTATGAAGGTATACATACTGGATGCCGAAGGTGCAACTCTGGATAAAATGCTGCTCTGGTTGTTTGATAATTCTATGGTTAAAGTAATCGCGGTTTTTGAAAAGCCTGACGAATTTTTGGAAGGGATTAAAAAGGAACCCCCCGATCTTGTTTTTGTCCGTCTCGGAAATGATGAAATACCATGGCTTAAAACCGTCAGGATAATGGTTGCTTTAAATCAAAACATCAGAGTTGTTTTTATTTCGGATGAGCCGGATTATGTGCTGGATGCTTGTGAAATAGGTTCTTATGGGTATCTGCTTTGCCCCGTTACAAAAGACAAATTCGACAAGCTGCTATACATGCTATCCAGATAACTCAGACCGGCTTTGGTTTTGAAATATTTTTGTTTGATTGAGTTTACTTGTTCTTTGCCCAGGTCATCTTCAAAGATGTTGACCAGAAAATCAGCCTCTACCAGAATCTGAAAATCTATGTCGTCTATTCTGGTATAGGTATGATGGTTTCCGATCAAATAGCAAACCCGGTCGATAAAATGTTGACCTATATTAAACTCCTGCAATAAATCCCGTGCTACAGGAGGACCTTCGATTTGCTGGTACTTTCCGGCAGATGATGAGTATTTCTTCTCACTCTCTTTGATTCCGATATCATGTAAAATTGAAGCCAATTCAAGGATTTGTAGTTTTTCACCGGAAACGTCCTCTAACTCCCCTATGCTTTTGGCAAACGCATACACCTTAAGGGCATGGTTGATACGCTTAATGTCACCATCAAAATAAAGGATCATTTTTTTTATTACACTGCTTGCCATAGTTGCCACCGACATCACCTCAATAAATCTTTTCTCCTATAAGTTTATTATAAAAAAACTTCAATTAAAATAATTAACTGTTTCAGTTTTTAAAGCTTGCTTGCTCTTTGTTAAAATTTGCCTTTTATTTTAACAAATTTAGGTAATCGGCATAGTTTATATAAAAGATTGGATACGGGGGTTGTTAATAATGATGCTTCACGAGGTGAGTTGGATCCGTTCCAGCAGCAAGCTTTGCCCGGCTTTAAAAAAGGCCGCTTTAGGATGGTACAGTCCGTTAAAATATGTACCTTGCTTTATTCAAAAACCATTAAAATTTATCAAACAGCACTGGCGGAAGGTACCTGTTATTGTCCAAATAGATGAAAAAAAAGTCAGTTTATTATCGGCTGAAGAAATAACAGCTTTTGCCGGGTGCAGCATCCAAAAGCAGCTAAAGGTGATTAATGCTTTTTCAACAAGGGTCAATGCTAAGAGCCTCAGCCTTCTGGAAAACAATCATAATGTTAAAAGGATTTGGCTTGACCGGGAGATTAAAGCTGTTTTAGATGTTGCTTCTCCAACAATTCAGGCACCTCCGGTTTGGGAGCAGCACCTGACTGGCAAGGGTGTTACCGTGGCGGTTTTGGATAGCGGTATATATAATCATCCTGACTTGGCAGGCAGGATAAAAGGGTTTGTTGATTTGGTCAAACAGAAAACCAGTCCGTATGATGATAACGGTCACGGCACACATGTGGCAGGTGATATAGCCTCAAACGGCAGCCAATCCGACTATCTTTACCGGGGGCCGGCTCCTGAGGCGGACCTGGTAGGGGTAAAGGTGCTGAATAAGATGGGGTCGGGATCGTTTTCAACGGTTATTGAAGGCATTCAGTGGTGCATTGATAACAGAGATTATTTCAATATAAAGGTTCTTAATATATCTTTGGGGGCCGCCGCCCACGACTCATACCGTAATGACCCGGTATGCCAGGTGGTGGAAAAAGCCTGGGAGGCGGGAATAGTTGTTTGTGCCGCAGCCGGAAACGAGGGACCGCAGTCTAAAACAATTAATACGCCGGGTATAGATCCTTTGATAATAACAGTCGGAGCGCTGGATGATAAAAATACCCTGATTTTGGAAGATGACTTGGTGAACGATTTTTCCAGCAGGGGCCCGACAATCGACAACCTTACAAAGCCCGATATAGTGTCTCCCGGTACCAATATCATTTCCCTGCGCTCCCCTGGCTCAATGTTGGATAAACAGAATAGAGAAGCCAGGGTTGGGAACTGGTATATTTCGTTTTCCGGGACTTCCATGGCTACTCCGGTTTGTTGCGGGGTTGTGGCGCAAATGCTCCAGGCCGACAATTATTTAACGCCGGAGCAAGTTAAAACCCGATTGATGCAATCTGCTAGAAAGCTTGACGGGTACGACCCCAATGTCCAGGGAATGGGAGTTATCGATGCTCGCAGAGCAGTGGGTTTTACCGCAGCGCTTGAAAATAAATTAGACCGGTATTTTGTTTAAATCATAAAGGAAGAACCATGTTAAGCGGCAAAATAAGTATTGCTATGGAAAAAGCCAAAAACTGCTTTAAATGCAAACACTATTACATAACCTGGGATGCAAGATTTCCCAACGGCTGTAGGATTTATGGCATTAAGACCAAATATAACCTCTCTACGGAAGTTATCAAGGCTACAGGCAAGGAATGCCTTTGTTTTGAAGAGAAACCGGTTAAAAGGAAGCCCCGATAAAAAAATCAGCATTAATTGAAATTGGCTTGCGTATTATTCCTATAATGGCATATAATTTATTAGATATTCAATTAAGGAGGAAGACGATGGGCAAACACATAAAAACATTACGCGGGCGGACGCTGCAGGAAAGTGTGCGCAAGGGCGGCTGCGGCGAATGCCGGACCTCATGCCAGTCAGCTTGCAAAACTTCCTGTACAGTAGGCAATCAGGCTTGCGAAAACAGAAACAAAAAGTAAAGAACCTGATCCCTAACGGGATGAGGTCTTTTTTTTGAAGGGGATGAATGGTATGATCCATGCCTATACATTTGACGGCGCCAATATTGTTTTTGATGTTAACAGCAATCAGGTTCATATTGTGGACGAACCGTCTTTTAATTTAATTAAAGACTATGAAACAATGGGGATAGATGAACTCAAGTCAAAGTACTGCCCGGTTTACGGAACTGCGGTGGTGGAGGAAATATTGGAGGAAATAGCGGAATTAATAGATAAAGGTCTGCTTTTTTCCGCTGACCCGCTGGCGGGGGGATTCAATCTGCCGGAACGTGAACCTGTGGTTAAGGCGCTTTGCCTTCATCTGGCCCATGACTGTAATTTGCGCTGCCGCTACTGCTTTGCCGGGCAGGGTGACTTTGGGGGCGAGCGCGGGCTCATGTCTGCCAGTGTGGGGCGTAAAGCAATAGATTTTTTGCTTACGGCATCCGGCAGCCGCAGACATGTTGAGGTGGATTTTTTTGGCGGAGAGCCGCTCCTCAACCGGCCGGTGATGCTGGAATTGGTTGATTACGGGCAGGTTAAGGCCAGGGAAGCCGGCAAAGAAATAAAATTTACGCTTACTACCAATACTTTGTTGTTTGACCTTGATTTGCAGCGGTTTGCCGGAGAAAATAATCTGGCGGTGGTGCTTTCCATTGACGGCCGCCCAGATGTCCACGACCGCATGCGTCCTACTCCCGCCGGTAAAGGCAGTTATGCCCGGGTGGCGGAAAGGATCGTACAATTTATTAATTCACCGTATTGTGGGGAGCATTACGTCAGGGGAACATTCACCAGGCATAATTTGGATTTCTCCGAGGACGTCCGGCACCTGGCCGAGTTGGGCTGCCGTCAAATTTCGGTGGAGCCGGTTGTGGCGGGAGCAGATACTGACTATGCATTGCGCGAAGAAGATGTTCCCACAATAATGCTGGAATATGATAAGCTGACCCGGTATATTTTAGAATTACACCGCACAGGGAATCCGATTGACTTTTTTCACTATAACGTTGAACTTGAAGAAGGGCCTTGCCTGGCCAAGCGCTTGACCGGCTGCAGTGCTGGTATCGAGTATCTGGCGGTGGCCCCCGGGGGGAACCTGTATCCCTGCCACCAGTTTGTGGGACGAGAGGATTACAATCTGGGGACGGTTTTTGACGACGCTATTAACAAAAATTCGGCATATTCATTCTCAAAGGCACATATCTATAATAAAAGCGCCTGTAAGAATTGCTGGGCTAAATTTAACTGCAGCGGTGGTTGCCATGCCAATGCCCTGGCCTTTAACGGCAGTCTGTTCGAGCCTTACCGGCTTGGCTGCATTCTGGCCCGTAAGCGGCTTGAATGCGCGTTATATCTAAAGGCAAAGTTGTATAACAGCTATATTGAAGAATAGTAAGTCCTAACAGCAGATAAACATGGAAAATGGTAACAGGGGGCGCTTTAGGCCCTCTTTTATCATTTACGGGGGAAAAATTGCGATATATGCGTAACTATGGTACAATTAAACAGTTGTGCTATAAAAATAATGCCAACTTAACACGATGCAAGGAGTGGTCACTATTTCTAAAAGCAATGAACTAAAAAATAGATTAGTTGATTATTTAAAAAAACTATCGACCGGGATGTCTCAGGTAACAGGTTCACGACCGGTTTTAAAAATAACGCTATTGGTGTGTATCCCGGTAATTGCCGTGTTGGTTTTTTTTAGCTCCGCCAGGTGCGCCGTTGTAATGGGAGACGAAGTTATTGCAGTTGCATCAACCCGGGAAGCTGCAGAAACAGCGGTAGAGGAATATTTTAATCACCTGGAGCAGGTAACCGGAATGCCTGTTAAAATAGATAAGGATATTAAATACCGGCCCAGTTGGCGGTTTTCCTCCGTGGTTGACAAGGGAGAAATGCAAAAACTGCTGTCCAGTAAAATAAATGTTCAATACGGTGCCACCGGGATTTTCGCAGACGGTAAAATGGTCGTTGCCGTTAAAGATCAGCAAACCGGCCAAAAGGTGTTTGATCGGCTGTTGGATACCTATAAAGGCAATAGTGATACTACAGTAGCTTTTAAACAGAAAGTTGAACTAAAACATGTTGAAACCAACCCGACGGAGTTGGCAGATGTCGACAAGGCTGTGGAGTATATCAGGTTTGGCGGCAGCGAAGCAAGAAAGTATAAAATCAAAGAGGGGGATACCCTCTGGGATATCGCCTCAGCGGCCCATATGGATGTGGAAGAACTGACGCGCTCCAACCCCGACTTGAAGCCGGAAACCATGCAGATTGACCAGGAAATCGTCATTTCACAGACCTCTCCGCTTATTGATGTTATCGCCACCTGCACCGAAACCCGTCAGGAAGAGATGGCCTTTCGGGTGCAGGAAAAGGTTGACAACAGTTTATATTTGGGTGAAAAAAAATTGGTTCAGCAGGGTAAACCCGGTCAGAGGGAAGTTGTTTATAATGTGACCTCGAAAAATGGCGTAGAGATAAGCAAGAAAGTTGTTCAGGCAAAAGTGCTGCAAGAGCCCGTACCACAAATCGTAGCCAAGGGCGAAAAGAAATTGCTGGCTTTTCGTGGCGGAAATAGCCGTCTGGCCTACCCCACCGTAGGTGCAATTGTTTCTCCCTTCGGCAAACGTTGGGGCAGGATGCATGAGGGTGTTGATATAGCGGCAAGCTACGGAAGCCCTGTGGTGGCGGCCGAGGCCGGTACCGTAATGAGGGTGGGCACTCTTGGCGGTTACGGCCTGCGCATTGATATCAGTCATGGTGGCGGAGTTGTTACCAGGTACGCGCATCTTTCTTCCACAGCCGTAAAGGCGGGGCAGCGGGTTGAACGCGGGCAATTTGTCGGACGATCCGGCTCTTCCGGCAACTCGACAGGGCCACACCTGCATTTTGAAGTAATAGTTAATGGGGTGCATAAAAACCCGTCACTGTTTATTTAATTTTAGTTGGTTAGTAGTTAGTGGTTAGTGGTTTAAAGAGACGGGGCGGGAGCCATGGGGGTGGTTCGAGCGGCCCGAAGTGCAATGAAGGACCGATGGAACCGTCCCCATGGTGTAGCAAAGTAGTTTCAATTTTACTAACCAACTAGCCAGGTGCATCCGCAACTTCCAAGTAAAAACTGTTTTCCTTGTAAGTCGTTTAAGGTATAATTGTTTTATGTGTGTATGGATATAGCAAGGGGGCGGACACATTTGGCGAATAAAAAAACAAGTAACCCGTTTTCTTTTGTTAACATAGCTAAGCGTAAAAAACAGCAAAAAATTGTTTTTGTCATACTTACAATTGTTCTGGGTGTCGGTCTGGTAGGGTCTTCAATGTTCTGGGCCTTTGGCAGCCGGAGTAACATGCCCCAGAATTCCGATACGGCAACCGCCCAGCAGCAACAGCAATCAGAGGAAAGTATAGATAAACAAATAACCGACCTCGAAAAACAAGTTAAGGAAAAGCCTGAAGATTTAGAGCTGCTGGCCCGGCTGGCAGGGTTATACTGGCAAAACGGCAAGGGGCAGCAGGCGGTTGAAACCTACCAAAAAGCTTTGGAAATTAAACCGGGGGATGTAAAATTAGGCAAAGACCTTGCGTCTACGTATTACCTGATGGGACAGTATGATCATGCTATCAGCCAAGCGGAACAAGTAATCAAGCAAGCACCTTCTGACGCCGAGGCGCACTACCTGCTGGGGCAGTTTTACGCTTATCGTGGCGATGACAAGAGAGATGTGCAAAAAGGGCTAACAGAGCTGGAAGAGTTCATTAAGCTGCAAAAGGAAGGCCTTGATGTGGATAAAGCACAGCAAATGATCCAATCATTAAAAGCTGAAAATAAGTAGTTAATTTGAGGGCCAGGGTTTCTCTGGCCTTATTTTTGTCAGATTTTACCTCGACAGTGCGGGACTTTTTAATTATATAATTAGATTATTAATCATTGAAAAGGTGGCATTAATGAATTCTAATCCAACACCCAATGAACAGACTTTGTATCAATCCAATTTTAGAACTGCAAAGCTGGCTTCGGCACTGTTGGCAGTTCTTTTTATCGTTAGCGTCTTTTTATTGATTCGGGTGCCGGATGGAATAAGAGGTTATATCTATTCTATTTTTAGAGATGTGGCCAGAGGACAAATGCTGTTTAAAACCACCGGCTGGCATCAACTTGATGACAGCCAGTTTATTATTCGCTATCGTGGCAATGAACAGGCGGCCCGTTTGGTTCAGGAGAGCTCACGTCTTTTTTATCATCGTATTTGCAGTGATTTTTCCTATACGCCGGAACAAAAAATACCTATTGTTGTTTATTCCTCCAAGGAAGAATTAAATGCCAGTTTCAATTGGCCGGCCAGTGAAAATGCCATGGGCGTTTACTGGGGTGGTGTAATCAGGGTGCTGGCGCCGGAAGTTTGGATTGATGAAAGCGATCCGGGAACCGTAAAGCAAATTTTTCAGCAAGCAGGTCCGATGGCCCATGAAATGACCCACCTGGTTTTAGATTATGTGGCGCGTGGAAATTACCCCCGCTGGTTTACCGAAGGTGTAGCACAGTATGAAGAATTTAAAATTACTGGATTTATCTTAGACGATCAAGCAGGATTTTGGGAACAAGAGTTGTATCCATTAAAAAAGATGGACCGAAATTTCGACTCGTTACCTGATCAATCATTGGCTTACCGGCAATCATTAAATGCAATTGAATTTATTGTTGCGGTCTATGGTGAAGACGGTTTGCATAGGATTATAAATAGTCTGGCCCAGGGCAACAGTTTTAATGGTTCGCTTAAACAAGCCCTGGAACTGGATCAGGAACAGTTTGAAAAAGAATGGCATTACTGGCTGAAATCGGGTAAACAAGCAGCACAATAGCAGCAAGCGGGAGGATATGTCTTAAATGGAGAAGCTCGTTATCTACGGGGGCAAGCCATTAAACGGGAGAATTCGCATTAGTGGGGCCAAAAACGCGGCTCTGGCTATTTTGTGTGCCTCAATAATGGCTGGTGAAGAGGTACTATTGGAAAACATTCCGGACATCAGTGATGTGCGGGTTATGGTGGATATAATCAGATTTATAGGTGCTGAGGCTGCCTGGGTGGATGACTCCTCTTTGAGGATAATTTCCCCGGTTAAAATAGTGGCAGATCCGCCTTGTGAGTTGGTAAAAAAATTAAGGGCCTCTAATTTATTACTGGGGCCGCTGCTGGCAAGGTTTGGGTATGCCAGGGTTTCTCTTCCCGGTGGGTGCAATATCGGTGTCAGGCCAATGGATCTGCATTTTAAGGGGTTATCTTTCCTTGGGGCGGATATTAGTTTTGACGGTGGATTTGCCCTGGGCAAAACCAACGGCCGTCTAAAGGGAGCACGTGTTTACCTTGATTTTCCCAGCGTTGGGGCGACAGAAAATATTATGATGGCAGCCTGCCTGGCTGAAGGACAAACAGTGCTGGAAAACGTGGCCAAAGAACCGGAAATAGTAGACCTGGCCAACTTCCTTAACTGTCTGGGCGCCAAGGTTCGCGGCGCCGGTACAGATATTATTAAAATTGAAGGGGTAAAAGAACTTGGTGGATGTGTCCGTTACGCTGTAATTCCCGACCGGATAGAAGCCGGCACACTCATGGTAGCTGCCGCAGCCACCCGGGGCCATTTGGTGCTGGAAAACATCATCCCGCCCCACGTTGAACCTATCTGTGCCAAGCTGCGTGAAGCCGGAATTTATGTAGCGGAGGAAGGGGACAACCTTGTAGTAAAAGGCAACGGTCAGCTGCATCCCGTTGACATAAAAACATTACCTTATCCCGGTTTTCCCACGGACATGCAGTCGCAAATGATGGCATTCCTTTCAATTGTCGGGGGAACCAGTGTGATTATTGAGAACATTTTTGAAAACCGTTTTCAGATCGCCGATGAACTTAAAAGGATGGGGGCCCGGATAAAGGTAGAGGGCCGCATGGCTGTAATTGAAGGTGTAAAAGGCTTGCAGGGAACCAATGTAAGGGCTACCGACCTGCGGGCCGGTGCATCACTGGTGATAGCGGGCTTAATAGCCCAGGGTAAAACGGTTATATCTAATGCTTGTTTTATTGACCGTGGCTATGATCGTTTGGAAGAAAAGCTAACCAGATTGGGAATCCGGGTTGAAAGAGCATAAACGACGTTGTTAGGTTGTCTAACACCTGTGGAATTGATTAATCTACTCCATGGGTGTTATTTTATTTAGAGGGACAAACACAATTTTTCAGGATAGGTGAAAAATGCTGAAGATAACCGTGCTGGCTGTTGGGAAATTAAAAGAAAAATACTGGCGGGATGCCATCGGGGAATACGCCAAACGCCTGAGGTCATACTGTAACCTGGAATTGAAAGAATCGCCCGACGAGAGCTTTGCGGAGGGTATATCAACAGCGGAGGAGGATAAAGTCAAAGCCAGGGAATGGCAGCGGCTAATCAGGCAGATTCGTGACGGCTCATATGTCATAGCCTTGGATGTGCAGGGCGAACAGATATCTTCCCCAGGGTTGGCTGCCCGAATCGAAAAACTGGCCCTTGACGGGCAAAGCGATATTACATTTCTCATCGGAGGCACCCTGGGTCTGCCGGGTGAGGCGTTACAGCGGGCGGACTGGCGGTTGTCATTCTCCAAAATGACCTTTCCGCACCAGCTTATGCGGGTAATTTTGCTTGAACAGATTTACCGTGCTTTCAAAATATCAAAGAATGAACCGTACCACCGCTAACATGTCTGCCTTAAACTGCATACATATGAAATAACAGTGTTAAGCATTTTGGGGTGTGGGGGTTGCCAAATGAATTTTGGTAAAGAATGGATTGAACAGATGATAGAATTGCAGAGAAAGTCTCAACAAATGCAGCCGGATTGGGTTAACCAGTTTTCTGATATGCTAAAAAATTTTACAGGAGCTTGGACATCCTCAGACAAAACGCCCAAAGCCGAGCTGGAGAACTTGGGAGCCTGGCAGGATTTCTGGAACACCAGGGAGATTGAAAAGGAAAGAGACTCCGGACCATTGCTAACAATAATGGAAGGGCACAGGGACATAACGGTTTCGGGTATTCTACCCGGGGTTGAGCAGGGTAATTTAAATATTAAATTGCGGGGCCATACCCTTCTTATATCAGGGGAAAGCAAAAGAATAAGCATTGCCCAGGGAACGCCCGGAATATTCAGCCGGGTTATCAAGCTGCCGGTTGAAGTTGAGGCTCAGAGCGCCAAGGCGACCTACCGCAATAGTTATCTGGAAATAAGATTTAGAAAGAAGCAACAGAATGACCATATCATTCATGTGGAATTTTTATAATGATAATAGAATAGAAAGGGATGAAAGGCGGGCCATGTTTTTCCAAGGAAATATTGTTTTGCATTGATTCCTCCTGTAGAATAAAGTAGTGAACTCCCAATTGGACAAAATTTAATGGGCCCGGGATTGCCAGTTACAAGTAGCGTGGGAATTTTTCAGGATAGGATAGATTGTGTAAATAAATATTTTACATAGTTTTGGGCAATATATGGAAATATGATCTAATCTTATCGGTCAGGGGACAGACCTTGTCTTTTGGGGAAATAGGGAAGGGGACACACCTCCACTTAGGGTCGAAGCTTTAGGGGTGGAGGAATGTCCTTAATAGAGTTTTGGGTTAAAGGAATGTCCCCAATTATAGATGTGAGAGGGAGCATTGAGTAATGATGACTACAAAATCCAGCAATTTTATCCATAATATTATCGAAGAACATATGCGCAATAATAAATATGAACGGGTTCACACCAGGTTCCCACCTGAGCCGAACGGGTATTTACATATTGGACATGCCAAATCCATCTGCTTAAACTTTGGAACCGCTTTACTTTACGCCGGCCTTTGCAACCTGAGATTCGACGATACAAACCCGAGCAAAGAGGAAGTGGAATACGTAGATTCCATTAAGGAAGACGTAAGATGGCTGGGTTTTGATTGGGGGGACCGGCTGTTTTACGCATCCGATTATTTTGAGCGTCTTTATGAATATGCCATCCAGCTGATTAAAGCCGGCAAAGCTTACGTCTGTGATTTAAGCCCGGAAGAAATCAGGCTGCACCGGGGCACTTTGACTCAGCCCGGGCAAGAAAGCCCGTATCGCAGCCGTTCGGTGGAAGAAAACCTGGACCTGTTTGAAAGAATGCGGGCAGGTGAGTTTGCAGACGGCAGCAAAGTTTTGCGGGCTAAAATTGATATGGCATCGCCCAATTTAAATTTGCGCGATCCGGTTATCTATCGTATCATGCGCGCAGAACATCATCGCACAGGCGACAAGTGGTGCATCTATCCAATGTATGACTACGCCCACCCGCTTTCCGATGCAATTGAGGGAATTACCCATTCCATTTGTACCTGTGAATTTGAGGATCACCGGCCTCTTTATGACTGGGTGCTGGAGGCGGTGGATATAGAGAACCCGCCGCAGCAAATTGAATTTGCCCGGTTAAATTTAAGCCATACCGTCATGAGTAAAAGAAAGTTAAGGCAGCTGGTCGAGAAAGGTTTTGTCAATGGCTGGGACGACCCCAGGATGCCGACCATATCCGGCCTGCGTCGGCGCGGCTATACGCCCGAGGCTATGCGTGATTTTTGCGAGCGCATTGGTGTGGCTAAAGCAAACAGCGTCGTGGATATAGCTTATCTGGAGCATTGCATCAGGGAGGATTTAAACCGGCGGGCCCCGCGGGTTATGGCAGTATTGCGCCCACTTAAACTGGTTATTGACAATTACCCGGAGGACCGGGTGGAAATGCTGGATGCCCAAAATAATCCCGAAAGCCCGGATATGGGGTCGCGCCGGATTCCTTTCTCCCGGGTAATCTATATTGAACGGGATGATTTTATGGAAGATCCCCCGAAAAAGTTTTTCCGCCTTTCTCCCGGCAAGGAAGTCCGCTTAAAACATGCGTATATCATTAAATGCGAGCGGGTGGTCAAGGATGAGCAAACTGGTGAAATTGTTGAACTGCACTGCACTTATGACCCCGAAACACGCAGTGGTGCTTCCTCTGACGCACGCAAAGTAAAGGGGACGCTGCACTGGGTTTCGGCGGAACATGCCATTAAGGCGGAAGTTCGTTTGTACGATCATTTATTCTTGAAGGACAACCCAGAAGAGGATGAGGACTTTACAAGCAATTTAAACCCCAACTCGCTGGAAATTCTAAGTGACTGTTATGTCGAGCCCGCGCTGGCCGGGGTAAATCCCGGAACCCGCTTCCAGTTTCTTAGACAGGGTTATTTCTGTGTTGACAAGGATACTTTGGAAAGTGGGCTGGTTTTTAACCGGGTTGTATCGCTAAAAGATTCATGGGCCAAAATTTCAGCTAAGAAGGGTTCATGATAAACAAATATGCTGGTTTAAACAGTCTGGCCTTTTCGTTGCGAAAGGGCCTTTTTTATATTCACAAACGCTATATTTGCTGTACTGGTATGAAAAGCTTGCATCATGGAGATATATACTTAAAATCGAATCAAACGGTGGTGCTGATAATGGAAAAACTCTTACGGGTTAATATGTCAAATTTAACAGTTAAGGAAGAGAAAGTCCCGGAGGCATATAAAGACCTTGGTGGGCGCGGGCTGACCTCGCGCATTTTGTTGGATGAGATTGATGCAACCTGCCATCCCCTGGGTGAAGGCAGCAAGCTTATTGTCGCTCCCGGAATTCTGTCCGGCACAAAATGTCCCAATTCCGGCAGGCTTTCATTCGGCGGCAAAAGTCCGCTGACCGGTGGCATTAAGGAAGCAAACGCAGGCACACCCCTGGCCCATAAACTGGCCAGTCTGGGCTACAAGGCTATAATTGTGGAAGGACTCCCACAGGGCGAAGGGTATCACCTGCTGCATATTTCCGATGCGGGCGCCAGGTTGGAGCCGGCAGGGGAATTGGCCGGCCTGGGCACATATGAATTTAACAGCAGGGTACGGGGCCGCTATCATGAAAAGATTTATTGTATTTGTGTCGGCCCGGCCGGTGAACGCAAAATGGCAAACGCGGGTATTTCCTGCAACGACCCCGAAGGAGGTCCGGGCAGGTTCGCCGGGCGCGGTGGCCTGGGGGCCGTTATGGGCTCTAAAAAGCTTAAAGCGATCGTGGTTGACACGGGTAAAACCTTTGATGCACCGGTTGTCGATAAAGAAAAATATAGTGAGGCATCCAAAAAGTTTGCTAGAATTCTTCGGGAAAACCCTGTCAGCGGTGAAGGGCTGCCGTTATATGGTACCAACGTACTGATGAATATTATTAACGAGGCCGGTGCCCTGCCTACCAGGAACTTTAGGTATGGGCGTTTTGAAGGCGCCAGCAAGATCAGCGGCGAGGAATTGTCGGCCCGGGCCAAGGCCAGGGGGGGCGTGGGGGCGCCAACCCATAACTGTCACCCCGGCTGCGTCATACGCTGCTCCAATATTTATCCTGATGAAAACGGTGAGGCTCTTTGCTCACCCATTGAGTACGAAACAGCCTGGGCTCTGGGGGCAAACCTGGAAATTGACGACCTTGACGTGGTAGCCAGGCTAAACCGGATCTGCAACGACCTCGGTCTTGACACCATTGACGCGGGGGGCGCGCTGGGAGTCGCCATGGAGGCGGGGATTATTCCCTTCGGTGACGGCCAGGCAGCAATCAATCTGTTGGAGGAAGTGGGCAAAGATACGCCGCTGGGCCATATTATCGGTCAGGGCGCAGATACTGTTGGCAAAACGTACGGCGTGACCAGGGTGGCTACTGTAAAAGGCCAGCACCTCCCGGCATACGACCCCCGTGCGGTTAAAGGTATAGGCGCCACATACGCTATGACCACCATGGGCGCCGATCATACCGCCGGATATGCCGTTACCATGAATGTATTAAAATCAGGCGGCTACGTGGACCCGCTCAAAGCTGAAGGCCAGGTGGCGCTTTCAGTTAACCTGCAGGTTGCCACTGCGGCGCTGGATGCCATGGGCCTCTGCATATTTGTAGCTTTTGCCCTGCTGGACAATCCCGATGGGTGGCCGACGGTGCTTGATATCTGGAATGCCAAAAACGGTGACAATCATTCCATTGATGACATAATGGAGATGGGGCGCCAGGTGCTGCGTGTTGAGAGAGAATTCAACCGGCGCGCCGGCTTTACTCCCGCCCACGACAGGCTGCCTGAATTTTTCCGCAGGGAACCGCTGCCGCCGCATAACACAGTTTTTGATATTCCACCGGAGGAAATGGATCAAATGAACGAACAATTTAATATGATCAAATAGCCAGGGGGTCCGTTGGGGCCCCTTTTAATAATATCGGGGAAATCATAATAATTTTTAGCACAGCTAAAAAGCATGACCAGCTTCTAAGAACCGGATTTGAAGGAATTGGGATAGATGCCGAGAATATTAAAGGGTGTTTTATATGCATGTTAATTTATGGGATATAAGGAAAGGGAATTAGTTAACTCTTCGGGAAAAAAGCTTGGCTTAAAAATATAAACGCAAAGGGAGAGGTAGTATATGGCAGAAGACAAATGCAGTTCATGCAATCAAAAGTCGGAAGATTGCGCCCCTGATAAATGCGGGGTTGAAACACTGTCGGCAAATACCAAAAGCAAAATTAAAAAAGTGATAGCAATTATGAGCGGCAAAGGCGGTGTGGGCAAATCAGCCGTCACCGGCCTTGTGGCGGTTGGTTTAAGCCGTGCAGGCTATAAAGTTGGGATTATGGATGCTGATATAACCGGCCCCAGCATTCCCAAAATGTTTGGCATCAGCGGCAAGCGCCCGGACCAGGATGCGGAAATGCTATACCCCGTTGCCACAGGTGGCGGAATCAAGGTTATGTCAATAAACCTGCTGCTGGAAAGTGAGGATCAGCCCGTTATCTGGCGGGGGCCGATTATTGCCGGTGTGGTGAAACAATTCTGGACCGAAGTTGCCTGGGGTGAACTTGATTATCTGCTGGTGGACATGCCACCCGGGACGGGTGACGTTCCGCTTACTGTGATGCAGTCGCTGCCGTTAAATGGCGTGATAATTGTCACGTCTCCTCAGGAATTGGCCAATATGGTGGTTAGAAAAGCTGTTAACATGGCCGGTAAAATGAATGTGCCAATTTACGGGTTTGTTGAAAATATGAGTTATTTGCGATGTCCTGACTGCGGTAAAGAGATCAATATTTTCGGTGAGAGTCATGCCGGTGCGCTGGCTGCCGACATGGGCCTGCGCCTGTTGGAAAAACTGCCGGTCGACCCCGTGCTGGCCGAATTATGCGATGCCGGGCGGGTGGAGCAATACGAGCTCCCTGTTTTTAAGGGCCTTGATCAATTATTAACACCCGACAGCAAAAGGAATTAAAGCCGCCCTTGGCTGTAATGATTAAGGTAGACATCCATGCCGCTAACGTTAATTAGTCTGTCATCGTAAGGAGCAAAAAACGAAGCAATCTCATTAAGAAGCAAGAGGACACATCTCCTTTTAGGATGTGTCCCCTTGCTTCTTACTTTTAAAATCGTTCACTTTTCACGTCTCTATTTCCCGTTTAGCTCTAATAAAGGCAATAAATAACTTTATTTCTTCATCTGTAAGGGATTGTCCATCTACCTTCAGTTTTTCACTTGTAAACTCTGCTAATTCAAATTTATCATTTAAGGTTGTTTTCTCTTCTGTGGTAGGATGATCAACCCTGCCTACTAAATAATCGACCGAGGTCCCAAAAAGATTGGCCAGCTTTTTCATTGCTTCCAATGACGGTTCCCGGTACCCTGATTCGTACCCCGCATAGGTGCTTTTGGCAATGCCCAGTTGATCGGCAATATATTGTAAAGACCACTTCTTGCTTTTTCTTAACTCTGACAGCCTTTTTAACATATCCCCGTAACCTCCCCACCCCTCTCTATTATAACATCAATCATTAACTAATGAAGACGACCAAGAACGTTCGCGTATTGAATAATAAAGGAGACTTGGTTCAGGTGGGGTGGTTTTGACCCCACCTGAACCTTAGTCGCACTTATTTCGAGTTAACCGCCGCTAAGGCTCCCGCCTGTAGAGGCGGGAGCCTTAGCGGCGGTTAACGAGATAAATCTTGTGTTAAATTGTCGAAATGACTATAATAAACATGTAAGTACGCAATATGCGTATTACGGTTGGATTCATGATTTATAATTTTCTGAATATTATAATTATAACCGGTGCAGTGTATACGCCTAAACCAAGAGGTGGGTAGTATGAAAAAAATACTTTTACTTGCTACTGGAGGAACAATAGCTTCAATACCGGCGGAAGAGGGACTAATTCCTCGAATGACGGCTGAAGAGCTGATAAGTTTCTTGCCGAAAGAGCACCTGCGGAATCAGATTGACAGTAAAGTTTTAATGACTATTGATAGTATCAATATGCAGCCTGAATTTTGGGTGAAAATAGCGCAAGCTGTTTATGAACATTACGACAATTATGATGGGTTTATTATTACTCATGGGACCGATACTATGGCCTATACCTCGGCGGCACTTAGCTATATGCTGCAAAATATAGCTAAACCAGTTGTGCTAACAGGCTCCCAGGTTCCAATTATTCGTAAAAGAACTGATGGCATAAGAAATTTTCTTGATGCTATTTGCTTTGCTTCTGAAGACATCGGCGGGGTCTTCGTTGTTTTTGACGGCAAGGTAATAATTGGAACAAGGGCTATGAAATTAAGGACTAAAAGCTATGATGCTTTTGAAAGCATCAATTTTCCCTATATTGCTTATATCAATGGGCTTGATGTCAAGTATAACAAGCCTGTTCGTCCGGTTAAGCATGGGGGGCTAAAACTAGATATTTCACTTTGTCCCGATGTTTTTTTGTTGAAACTTCATCCCGGTACAAAACCGGAGCTCTTTGACTGTTTTAAGCATCTTTACAAAGGTGTGATTTTTGAAAGTTTCGGAACCGGCGGAGTACCTTTCCAGGAGAGGAATCTTCTTCCTAAAATACATGAGTTGATAGATTCAGGGGTTTCCGTCGTAACCACTACGCAATGTCTTCAAGAAGGAGAAGATCTGGGTCTGTATGAAGCGGGATGGAAAGTGGCTCAAAAGATGATTATTTCTTCCAGGGATATGAACACGGAAGCGATTGTGCCCAAGTTAATGTGGGCATTAGGTCAGACGGATAATCCCAAAGAGGTTAAAAAAATCATGGAAACACCGGTCGCCTATGATATTGCAAATCCAAAAGAAAAAATGAAATAGCGTCCACCATCCTCCATCTTCATTCTTGATGGAGATGGTTATTGCCTCTGTGTTGCCTGGAGTTTACGAAATAATTTTAACTTGCCAAATAATTTAATAATCTATTTCGCTATGTTTATGAAAGGAAGAAACTGCAGGGGGTGGTTTATTGGTGCAGCCCATTTGATGAAAAAAGAAATAGCGTTTAAACAAAAAAGATTGACGCAAGGGGGAATTATTTTGGATGCATTTGTTAACTGGTTGAATGGGGTTATTTGGAGTCCGGCGCTGGTTTATCTTTGCCTGGGAACAGGATTGTTTTATACCGTTGCTACCCGCTTACTCCAGGTCAGACACTTAAAGGAAATGGTAAAGTTAATGTTTCAAGGCAGAAGCTCCGCAGCCGGGGTATCTTCTTTCCAGGCATTAACCATAGCTTTATCCGGCAGGGTGGGGACAGGTAACATTGCCGGTGTGGCTACTGCGATTGCGTTTGGAGGACCGGGAGCTGTCTTCTGGATGTGGCTTATCGCATTCTTGGGAGCCGGCTCTGCATTTGTTGAAGCGGCTCTTGGGCAAGTGTATAAAGTCAAACTGGACGGTCAGTTTCGTGGCGGTCCGGCCTATTACATTGAAAAAGGTTTAAAATTAAAGTGGTATGCCGTATTATTTTCGATTGTTACCGTGCTGGCAACAGGTGTGTTTTTACCGGGCGTGCAGGCGAACAGTATTGCTGCCGGAATCGATAATGCATTTGGGGTAAACCCTGTTGTTACCGGGATTGTACTGGTTGTTTTTCTTGGAGCTATTATTTTCGGTGGGGTAAAGAGAATTGCCGGCGTTGCCCAGATTGTTGTGCCGTTTATGGCCCTGGGTTATATTTTAGTTGCCTTATATATTGTACTTTCCAATATCTCTCAATTGCCCGGTGTGCTTTCCCTGATCTTTTCCAGCGCATTTGGTACCAATGCCGCCTTTGGCGGGATTCTTGGTTCGGCAATCTCTTGGGGCGTTAAGCGGGGCATTTATTCAAACGAAGCTGGGCAAGGCACCGCGCCTCATGCCGCTTCGGCCGCAGAAGTATCGCACCCCGCTAAACAAGGTCTGGTTCAGGCCTTTTCCGTCTATATCGATACCTTATTTGTTTGTTCCGCAACTGCATTTATGATCTTGATCACAGGTATGTATAATGTAACACCGGAGGGAGCAGCACCTATTGTCACCAACCTGGCTAATGTCGATCCCGGTCCGGTTTATACGCAGCAAGCGGTTGAATCGGTGATACCGGGCTTCGGCGCCCCCTTTGTGGCCATTGCTCTCCTATTTTTCGCTTTTACCACAATTATGGCCTACTACTATATGGCTGAAACAAATCTTGCCTATATCAACCAAAAAACAAGACGGGTTTGGTCGGAGTATGCCTTAAAAATTGCGATATTGGGCGTTGTCTACTACGGCACAGTGAAAACAGCGGGATTTGCCTGGACCTTGGGCGACATTGGGGTAGGAAGCATGGCCTGGTTGAACATTATCGCCATTTTGCTGCTCACCAAACCAGCCTTAAAAGTATTAAAAGATTATGAGACTCAGAAAAAAGAAGGAAAAGATCCCGTATTCGACCCGGTGAAGCTGGGCATTGCCGATGCTGATTTCTGGGAGAAAGAATATCAATACCATGAAACTGCCGGACCGGGCCAATCAAAAACTATAACGGGCTAACAAGGAATAAGAGTTATTGGATTATTTCATTTCAAGATCCATGATTAATTTAAGGATCTTCTTTTTTTGTACATTATTGGTTAATAAAGAAGACTTGGTTCAGGTGGGGTTTTGACCCCACCTGAACCTTAGTCGCACTTATTTCGAGTTTATCGCCGCTTAACTTCCGCATATAGAGGCGGGAGTCTTAGCGGCGGTTAACGAGATTAACAATAAAAAAAGTTCACGAATTATGCCATCTATCACCTGTAGACTGTTTCGAACTAATTGGTTAAAATAAATAAGACAGGCTTTGCATTAGTCCTAATTTTTTTGTGCCAAATCCCACAAAAAATAATAATACGGGAAGGAATAATGCGAATTGTAACGAATAGCATACGTATACGGCAAATAGGAAAGGGGAAACATCTCTCCTTGGGGTTATAACCATAGGTCCGGAAACATGCCCCCAACAGGAGAGCGCGATGGTTCTTGGCCCGGGACGTCTCAAAGGCGAGTAACGGCGCTGAGTTTTTCGTGTCCATGTGGTTGGTGCCCTACAGTAGGTATTCACTTAATTAAAATGTAATCTAATTAACTCATAGGTTGGTTACATGATCACTCATGGTATAGCTGTGGGTGCGGAATTACAACGGGGTTAATTGACAATTGACTAACTCCGGTTGTATCAATATGAGTTTTTAAGAACTATTAAATTTCGGAAGGGGGTGGAGTTAGGTAAACTACCCGTTAACGGAAATCTTTGGTCTATAACTTGTACTTAACCAAAGGAGGTATTGCAGTTGGCTTTTGAACCTAAAGACGAACAAAAGGAAATAAAATACGCCGAGATGCGTATTTACTCCGACGCAGAACTAAACAATTATACAGAAGAAGAACTGAAAAACTTTAAAATTAAACATGATATTCCCGATTTGGAAGAACTAGAAAAAGGCCCGTGGCCCAGCTTTGTTTCTGACGCCAAACAAGGTGCCCTGCATAGGCGGAAACTTGCCGATGACAGGATGTTAATTGACCGTGACGGTATTGAAGATATGCTTGGCCAGCTCCAGGTATCTTTTGACGAAGGTGAAACCCACTGGAAACACGGCGGTATCGTAGGTGTGTTTGGTTATGGCGGCGGCGTTATCGGACGTTATTCCGACCTGCCGGAAAAATATCCTTCTATTGCTCACTTCCATACCATTCGTGTTAACCAGCCAGCCAGTAAATTTTATGATTCAAATTTCCTGAGGTCCGTATGCGATATGTGGGAATACAGGGGCAGCGGCATGATGAACCTGCACGGCTCCACCGGTGACCTGGTTCTGCTGGGAACAACCACCGAACAATTAGAGCCGGTCTTCTTCGAGCTGACTCACGAGATGGGTGTGGATATCGGCGGTTCCGGCTCCAACCTGCGTACACCCTCCTGCTGTATCGGCAAGGCTCGTTGCGAATTCGCCTGCTTTGATACTCAGGCTCTGAGCTATGAATTGACCCAATACTATCAGGATGAACTGCACCGCCCGGCTTTCCCCTACAAGTTCAAGTTTAAATTCGATGGTTGCCCTAACGGCTGCGTTGCTTCCATCGCCCGTTCCGATATGTCCTTCATCGGCACCTGGAAAGACGATATCCGTATCGACCAGGATGCGGTAAAAGGTTACATTGCCGGAGACTTTATCCCCAACGCCGGCGCTCATGCCGGAAGAGACTGGGGTAAATTTGACATTCAAAAAGAAGTTATCGATCTGTGCCCTTCCAAATGCATGAAGTATGAAGACGATGTACTGACAATCGATAACGCCGAGTGTGTTCGCTGCATGCACTGCATCAACACCATGCCCAGGGCTTTAAAGCCGGGTACAGACACCGGCGTAAGCATTCTGTTGGGAGCAAAAGCACCCATTCTGGATGGCGCCCAAATGGCTACTTTGATGATACCTTTTATGAAAACCGAAGCCCCGTACGACAACATTAAAGAATTCATTGAAAAAGTATGGGAATTCTGGATGGAAGAAGGCAGAAACCGCGAGCGTCTGGGCGAACTGATGCAGCGCGTTGGCATGCCTAAGTTCTTGGAAGCAGTCGAACTGCCGGCTGCACCGTATATGGTCAAGGCCCCGCGTGAAAACCCGTACGTATTATGGAAGGAAGAAGACGTACCCGGCGGTTGGCAGCGTGATATTAAAGAATATCGGACCAGACATAAGAGATAAGGGATAGGAGGTTTGTGTAATGGCTTTATCTTTAGAAAGACTCGGTAAATACGATCCCAAGGACCCGCAAAAAAACAGGCTCACAGACCTGGGCCCCAGACATTTCTGGCAGTATTTCCCTCCTGTCATCCAAAATAACTATGGCAAATGGGCTTATCATGATGTCTTGGAGCCGGGTGTATTAGCACACGTTTCTGAAACAGGAGAAAAAGTATTTACAGTAAGGTGCGGCGCTGCCCGTTTCATGACCGTGCAGCACGTTCGTGAAATTTGTGATATCGCCGACAAGTACTGTGACGGCTTTGTTCGATTCACCACCCGGAACAACATTGAGTTTCTGGTTGACAGTGAAGCCAAACTGGATGCCCTGAAAAAAGACCTGCAAGGCCGTACTTTCGCCGGCGGCAGCTATAAGTTCCCCATCGGCGGGACAGGCGCTGGTTTAACCAATATCGTGCACACCCAGGGTTATATCCACTGCCATACTCCGGCAACCGACGCCTCTTCAATGGTTAAGGCCGTTTCGGACGCGCTGTTTGAAGAATTCCAGGGCATGAACCTGCCCGCCAAGGTTAGAATTTCCATGGCTTGCTGCCTGAACATGTGCGGTGCCGTGCACTGCTCGGACATCGCCCTGCTGGGCTACCACCGCAAGCCCCCCATTATTGACCACGAGGTTATTGACAAGGTCTGTGAAATTCCGCTGGCTATCGCTGCCTGCCCGCTGGGCGCCATTTCTCCGGACAAGACACCGGAAGGCGGAAAGACGGTTAAGATCAAGCAGGAACGCTGCATGTTCTGCGGTAACTGCTACACCATGTGCCAGGCGCTGCCTCTTTCCGATAAAGAGGGTGACGGCGTAACCATCCTGGCCGGTGGTAAGATTTCCAACCGGATCAGTATGCCCAAGTTCTCCAAAGTTGTTGTGCCCTGGCTGCCGAACAACTTCCCGAGGTTCCCGGAAGTGGTCGAAAACGTTAAGAAGATCTTCAACGCTTACGCGCAGGATGCCAATAAATACGAACGTCTGGGCGACTGGGCCGAGCGTATCGGCTGGGAAAAATTCTTCGAAAAAACCGGCCTGGAATTCACTGAGCACCTTATTGACGACTACCGCCTGGCCTACGACACCTGGCGCACCAGCACTCAGTTTAAATATACCGATGCAGCGTGGAATGTATCAAAATTAGTTGGCGGGATAGAATAATCTTATCTGAGAATTAAAATATGGGGACAGACCTGCCAGTAATTACCGCAGGGCTGTCCCTGTATTTAAAAGGAGATGCTAATATGGACGAAATGAAAAAGATTATCGTTGAATTTGCCGAGTCCAGCAAAAAAACCAAGTTTTACTTTAAAGATATAGAAAAAGCCGTCCAAAAAGTTATGCCCGACGCCAAAATGAGAGAAATTAAAAAAGCCTGCACAGCTTTAATCAACGACGGAACAATGATCTACTTCTCCACCGGCAGCAGCACGATGTACGGATTAAAGGGAAGAGGCATGACCGAAGATCCGGAATAAACCGTGTGACTATGGAGAGGTTGCTGCCCTAAGGACGGCAGCCTCTCTTTGTTTAGGAGTCAGTAGTCAGGAGAAAAGATAAGAGATTGGGTTGTTGTCTTTTAATATTCTGAATTCTGACTCCTGACTCCTGAATACTACAATACGAAAGGCAGATGCTATGAAAACCCCGCAGGAATCCACTAAATTTATCAAGGAACAAATAGACATGCTCAATGAGAACCCCGAGTGCGCCAATGCCCAATACAACCTGGGAGTGGCTTTGATGCAGCAGGGTAAATTTAATGAGGCCATCGGGCTTTTTGAAGAGGCGATCAACAACAGCGGCAGAATGTTTGAAGCCTGCGTAAACTTGGGCTATATTTACTTTAAGCTGGGGGATATGGAAAAAGTAATCGAGGCCAATCAAAAAGCGGTGGAAATAGAACCAAGATATGCCCGAGGCTACGCCAACCTGGGGTTTGCTTATCTGCAGCTGGCCAAAACAGACGAGGCGATTACAGCGCTGGAAAAATCCATCGAATTAAACCCCGAAATTGCCCAGGCCTGGAGCAATCTGTTAAACGCCTACTTGCAAAAGGGCGACCTGGACAAAGCCATAGCAACCGGACATAAGCTGGTTGAATTAGCGCCCGATTTCGCGTTGGCGTATAATAATCTTGCTTATGCCTATTATCTAAAAGAAGATTTGTCAAAGGCTCTGACACATCTCGACAAGGCTGTTGAATTGGGTTTTAAACCTCATCCCGAATTTATCAAAGAACTGGAGCAATATCGTAAAAATGGATAAACTAAAAGATATTTTCGAGAAATACGAACAGCTGGCGGCTCAGGCGGAACAATCTTTTAATGAAATGCAGCAGAGCTACGGTGACTGCGTGAAATGTGCAGTTCAGTGCTCCGACTGCTGTAATGCGGTTTTCGGGCTGTTTCCCATTGAATCTGCCTACCTGAACTACCGGTTCCATGAGCTCGATGAACCTGCTCAAAAGGAAATAACCGCAAGGTTGGCGGACTTTGAAAAATCACTGACGGCAATGCAGGAAAAAATCCGTGATTGCGGTGACGATACGGAAAAAATAAATGAAATCATGGCTACGCAGCGGATTAAATGTCCATTGCTGAATGATCACCACAAGTGTTCTATTTATGCCCACCGGCCTGTTACCTGCCGGGTATACGGCATCCCGACAATTATTAACGGCAAGATTCACGCTTGCTGGAAGGCCGGCTTTGAAAAAGGTAAATCCTACCCGGCTTTTGATTTGGATAAAATTTACAAAGAGCTGTTTGAGCTGTCCAAAGAGCTTCTGGAAAGGGCGGGAGAGTCGGATTTGGATAAGGCCGGGCTATTGGTTAGCATGGCCAGGTCCATTGCAACTCCCCGGAAGGAAATTTTAAAATAGATAAAGGCACTCTTATTTTCCCGTTTTGCTTTCAGGAGAAAAAAGAGTGCCTTGGTTATTGTGTAGGAGTCAGGAGTCAGAATTCAGGAGTCAGAATAAGATGAGCCGATTAGTTTTTTCTTATGCTAAATTCTGTGTAGTAGTTACTTTTCTGAATATTGTTCAAGTGCTACTGTTGCCAGCTCACCGATAGTTCTTACATGGGTATTTCCATCCTGGTAAATGAGTACTGGATTATCATCTTCAGTCATACGCTTTAGTGCCTCTCTTGCTTCTTTTGTTCCAGGCACTGATTTTGATGTCAGCAATTTACCCGTCAGCCAGGCGGCGTAACCTCTTGTTTCAGGTTCGGCTGCCTGAAGGAAACCGGTAAAATAACCCAGGGATTTTTGAATCAGGTCCGGTTTTGCTTCTGCAATTCTAGCCATGGACCACAGTACCCTTGGCCGCAGTTCCGGGTCATTCATAAACTGGTACAGGGTGGGGACATACCCGGCAAATAATTCAGGTGAATTACCAATTATCTCACCGATAGCATCAATAGCCCCCCAGTTGGAGGAGCCATAATCGGCACCCGAAACAGAAGTAAAAATTTTTTGCAGCAGGTCGGATACAGCTCCCGGGTCTTTTTCGACAACCACTCTTGATGCCTTGCCTAGAGCGCTGGCTGCCTTGAGCCTGGTTAATTCGTCCACCGAGTAAAGCAAACGCTGCAAATCCCGCAGAATTCGTTTATCCCGGTTCGCTATCTCAATAATGGTTTCCAGCTGGTAATCTGCCACCCACTTTTCAACATCCTTCTTGGTAAAACTTTTTTTAGTATAACCCCTGGCGACAGGCTCCGGCTTGGCCTCCACCTGCCTGGCTTTGTCCACTCTTCTTTGTACCGCTTCACCTGTTGCTTCCCTGATATCGTTATGAAGTCTGATAAAATAAAGCGCCCCGGAAATGCGTCTGCCTTCGAACGAGCCTACGGGAATAATGTAGTTGCTTTCAAGATCATAATTTTCTACCAGGGCTTCCAGGTAATCCTCTTCGGGCAGCAGGTTCCAGGCCAGATCCCAGTCCATGTTGCAAGCGAAAACAAGTGCTTCGGAGAAGGCCGCCCCCAGGTTATGGCCCGTGGCGTCATAGGCATATACCGCGCCGCAGGAGCAGGAGCCTATCGGCATTTCAACCGGTCTGTGCACCTCCTGCTCCTGCGGCCTGTCAATGGGGAGTCCGCAGAAAGGACAACGGGGCTTAACCCTGCTATCCCTGCCAACAAATTGCTGTCCTGTGCTGGAATTAAAAATTTGCATTGGTTTTACGCGCCCTTCAAATTAGGATAGCTCTTCTTTATTCCGGTTTATTCCGGGCCCGGAATTTCAAATGAGGTGCAGCTGTTGCCGGAACCGCAGGATTTGGTGGTTACCTTGGGCTTGCCGCCGCCCCCCTGCCCCATAGCGTAATTGGTTTTGCTGAGTACGCGTTCAGAAGATTCCGAGCCGCACTCGGGACACTTAATATCAACCTCTTCACGGGACCCAATAATAAAGAGTTTTTCGTAAATCTTACCGCATTTAAGACAACGGAATTCAAAAATAGGCATGTCCTTCACTTCCTCATGTATTTATATAGACATTGGGAACATTCATACGTTGGAGACATTTCTCTAAGGGAGTGTATTCCCTTTCATACGCAGGGGACATACCTCCGACCCCAAAGCATTACCCTAAAGAGGAGGTGTGTCCCCTTTCCTTATTATATCAGTACGCCAACAGGTGCGTCAAACCGTACTGAAGTAATTTAAAGGTGTGTCCCCGTTTCACTTTGGCATATTGTGATCGTTGACAGGTTAATAAATGACATGCTAATCTACAAATAACGGCCCCATTTCCGGACTACCGGAACGGTGGTCTTTTTGTCTAGAATATTAAAAATTGCTTTAAAAACAACGACTTTTAGCGTAATTCTGAAAAAAAACAGTGTTTGTTATGCTTTTCCTGAAGGAATAATTTCGCAGATAACGAATATGGTATAGGGGATTTATACGGTTTAACCGTATTTTATCAGCCGTGCAATCCTGTCCGGGGAGGAGATATCTTGTGCGACGGGTTGCCTGCTGGAAGAAGTAAAGCCAATTGTATTAAGGAGGTGAACATAATGTACGTGGTGACCATTAACCAGGACACCTGTGAAGGTTGCGGCGAATGCGCCGACAACTGTCCGGCTTCCATTTTAGAAATGGTGGACGGCAAGGCTCAGGTGACCGGCGAACTGGATGACTGCCTGGGTTGCGAAACTTGCATGTCCGTATGCCCCAGCGGCGCAGTGAAAGTTGAAGAGTCTTAATAGTTAACTAACTTGTTGGCTCAGGGCTTATGCTCCGAGGGAGGTGTGCGAGTGAAATTATTAATTGGACAAATACTTCCGTACATTACCGTTACGCTGTTTACCCTGGGAATACTTTACCGTTTAGGCCGCTGGGCCGGGGCGCGCATAATCCATAATATCACCCTGTCGCCCTGGTTGCAGAACAATGGTCAAGTTGCCGTTAGAATAGGTTCGGAAGCTTTCTTATTCCGTAACCTGTTCCGGTTTGACAAGGCCTTGTGGGTCGGAGCCATCTTGATGCACTTGGCCCTGCTGAATATTCTTGGCGGGCACATTGTTGGTTTCGGTTTTTTAGGTGAACAGTTTGCACTGATCCCGGGCCTGGGTATTAGCCCGGAATTGAGTAGAGAAATGTCGGACCTGCTTGGTACCGTCTTTGGCATTTTACTTTTTGTTGCTTTACTTTACTTGCTTTACAGGCGTTACGCTATTCAGGCGGTCAGACTGGTAACCAAACCCAGCGACAACTTGTGGCTGATTTACCTGCTGGTCTTGGTGGGCGTGGGTAATATCATGCGCTTGTTTCATGAATTCCATGTTGAATACGAAGTGGTGCGCGATTATATCGTGGCGCTGGCGCTGTTCCAGCCCGTGGTAAACATGGAGATCATGGAAAGTACGTTTTTCCTGATCCACTTCCTGCTGGTGCAGATTTTGTTGATTGTGTTCCCGTTCAGCAAGCTGATGCACCTGTTCGGCATGTTTGCCGAACGGTATATTGTCAACCGGGTCTACAAAGATCCCGCCCCCGGTTTACCCAACATCGACGTGGCGGCGGCCCGTACGGCCGGTCTTGGAGTGCCTTCGGATGCCGCAGAAGAGGGGGTGTAAGTTATGCCAGAATATAATGGTATGGTGCAGCCTGTCCGGGCATCGGTGGAAGAAATGCGGAAAATCCACATTGAGCCCGTGGCGGATGAACTTAAACCGGAAAAAGCGATTGAATTTTTGGATCAGATCCGGAAAAAATTCCGTTCCTTTGTGATGGCGATGGAGTCCTGTACCAAGTGCGGGCAGTGTGCAGAAAACTGCCACACCTATCTTGGCACCAGGGACCCCAACAACATACCAACCAACAGGGCTGAACTGATCCGTAAAATCTACAAGCGGTATTTTACCCTTGAGGGACGCTGGTTCGGCAAACTAGTGGGAGCCGAGGATATCAGCCTTGATATTATCGAACAGTGGTATTCATACTTTTACCAGTGCAGCCAGTGCCGCCGGTGCGCACACGTCTGTCCGTTCGGTATCGATACCTGTGAGGTAACCTTTATCGGCCGCCAGCTATTGCACTGGCTGGGTATTACACCCAAGCTGCATGCCAGTGTGGGCGCCGCCATGGAGAGGGTTGGCAACCACACCAATCTGCCCAAACCCGGTATTGTGGACACCCTGGAATTCATGTCCGAGGAAATTATGGACGAATTCGGCGTGGAAGTGGAGTTCCCCGTTGACAAGCCCGATTCCGACATTATGTATATTCCCTCCTCGGCCGACTTCCTGCTGAACCCGTATACCCTGATGGGCGCGGGAATGTACTTTACCTATATCGGAGCGAACTGGACCATTCCCAGTACCGTTACCGAGGCCGGCAACTTCGGACTGCTGTTTGACCAGTACTGGACTCAGCGCGGCAACGTAATGCGCTTGCTCAATGCGGCCCAGGACCTGGGCATCAAAAAGATTGTATGGGGCGAGTGCGGTCACGGCTGGCGGGCGGCCAAGATGTATATACCGTCTCTGGCTGACAGGCCGATTCGCTGGCCCATTACCCATATTCATGATGAAGTTGCGGACATGATTCGTAAGAACGAACTGAAACTCGATCCCTCTAAAAACTCCAAGCCGGTTACACTGCATGATCCCTGTAACTACGTTCGGGCCTGCGGCTTGAACGAAAATATGCGCGTTTTGATGCGTGCGTCGGTATCAGATTTCAGGGAAATGTACCCCAACGGCATGGATAACTTCTGCTGCGGCGGCGGCTCGGCAATTCTGTTCGACGATCCGGAAATGTACCAGCGCCGTATTCAGCTCAGCCAGAAGAAGGCGGATCAGGTACGCGCCACCGGAGTGGGCAAAAACGGTGACGGCATCCTTTGCGCTCCGTGCTCCATCTGCAAGGCCCAGCTGTACCCGATGGTGGAAGAGCATGAGCTGGGTGTGGAAGTTAAAGGCTTGATCGACCTGGTCGGCAAGGCGCTGGTTTGGAAGTAATGGTTTTTTGTTAGCCGGTGGATGGAGGTGGAGTTAAGCATGCCCGGTATAATTATCAATGGCGTAGAAATAGAATTTGATGAAGACGGCTTCATGATCGTTCCCGACCTTTGGAACGAGGATGTTGCCAGGGCGCTTGCAGCCTCCGAAGGCATTATCGAACTAACTGACGACCACTGGAAGATAATTAACTACCTGCGGGATTATTTCAAGCAGTATCACATTGCGCCTATGGTTCGTAAATTGTGCAAGGAAACGGGCTGTAGTTTGAAATATATCTATGATCTTTTCCCTTCCGGGCCGGCCAAGGGAGCTTGTAAACTTGCCGGTTTGCCCAAGCCTACCGGTTGTGTGTAACGCTGCCGGTAACTGATTCCTTACTGGATGAGGGATGAGTTGCAAGTAGTTGAATAAATCTGTTAAAATTCAGGCACAGGGAATGCCCGGCGCTTGCAATGCGCCGGGACCACCGTGCCTGTTATTTTTATGGCATACAAGTAACGAAAAGAAAGGCGGTGAATGAAGATGCATATATGCAATATACCCCGGCTGGTGGTGGCGGCCCCGCACGGGCGGTCGGGCAAGACAACCGCTACGATAGGGCTGCTGTCAGCTTTGAAAGCAGCCGGCTACTGCGTACAACCATATAAAAAAGGTCCTGACTTTATTGACCCCAGCTGGATGACCAGGATTACCGGACGCCCCTGCCGGAACCTGGACAGTTTTCTGATGGATCGCCAAGCCATCCGCGCCTCCTTCGCCCGCAGCGCCCTGGATGCCGATATAGCTGTAGTGGAGGGAGCTATGGGCCTTTACGACGGCGTAGATCTTGAAGGCAGTGGCAGCACGGCGGAAATCGCCAAGGCTATCGGAGCGCCGGTGCTGCTGGTGGTTGACACCACCAGAATGACCCGCAGCGTGGCGGCCATGGTTTCCGGCTACATGCATTTTGACCCTGAAATTAACGTTGCAGGAGTCATTTTAAACAAAGTAGCCCGCCGCCCGCGCCATGAGCAAATGCTTCGCGCGGCCATAGAACGATACTGTGGGATACCCGTGCTGGGGGTTATCCCCAAGGGTAAACAGTTTAACATTCCCGATCGTCACCTGGGCCTGATTCCAGCCGCAGAGAGTGATGATCTGGCAGCTGCTGTGGAAGACGCCGGGGGAACAGCGGGGGAATACCTGGATCTGCATTCCATCATCAATATTGCCCGAAAAGCCGAATCATTTGAGGTAAACCAACCACTGCTTAGCGCCCCCGTATTGAACAGACAGGGATTGGCTGCATTAAAGCCGGAACGTCCCAGTGCCAGGGTGGCGGTTTTTTTAGACCGGGCGTTTACCTTTTATTATCCGGAAAACCTTGAAGCTTTGGCTGCCGCGGGGGCGGAGCTTGTGCCGGTAAACGCTATCCGGGACGAATGCATGCCCGAGGTTGACGCGGCTTACATCGGAGGTGGTTTCCCCGAAATGTTTGCTTCAGATTTGGCTGCCAACGTAAGTTTAAAAAAGGATTTGCGGGAGATGGTCGAAAACGGTCTGCCTGTCTATGCAGAGTGCGGCGGGCTGATGTACCTGGGCAGGAAATTGAAATGGAACGGTAAAGAGCACGAAATGACAGGAATACTACCCTTTGACGTCAGCGTGACGGACAAGCCTCAGGGACACGGGTATATTTCCCTGGATGTGGAAAACAGCAATCTATATTTTAATGAAGGGGAGCATTTAAGGGGACACGAATTTCACCATTCAAAGGTGGAAAACCTGGAACGGGACAAGGTGCAATTTGCCTTTAAGGTTACCAGAGGTTTTGGCTTGGACGGAAAACACGATGGTCTGATATATAAAAATGTACTTGCCTGTTATACCCACCTGCATTCGATTGCCACTCCGGGGTGGGCGGAAAAACTGGTGGCAGCCGGAGCGGAGCGCAACTCCGGATGGGTTTAGCAATTGCCGGTGCGGAGATTACCGGCGATTTTTTTTGCGGTACTCGTAAAAGGCCCCGTACATAAAGGCTGCCGCTCCACCAACCGCTAGAAATGCCAAAAATGCCAAGGTTTTGATATTCACCCAATTCACTCCTATTTAATGGCCTACCCTGTTGTTGCCAGTGCCGGCCTGCTTAAAATCAATCATTTCCGCCACAAGGCGCAGTGTGGATACAGTATTAGTTACAAGCACCTCGTAAAGCAGTAACGGAAGCACATCCTGAATTGTCGCTTCCACCTCGCCGGAAGAAACTTTTTCTTTGACGATATCACCGGCCCGGTTTAAAGCCGAATTAACAAGCTGCATGATTTCATCCTGTCTCTCTCTGACAAAGCCATCCACGTCAATATTGTTGATCAAAGGAATACAAGCCTCCCTTAAAGAAGTAGTCAGAATTCAGGAGTCAGAAGTCAGGAGAAAAAATCTAAAATACTACGAGGCGATAAACCGTCTCCTATTCTGACTTTTGAATCAGTCAGGTTGCCAGAATTCAGTAATAGGTATTCAGTAGTAAGCTCACCAATACCCCAAGTTTAATAGGCTTTTTGCCGTTCTCTTATTCTGACTCCTGACTACTGTCTCCTGAATATATTCTTGCTCCACGTTGTAAATCCTTGCCTCTATACAAAATGTTTTCCTTGGCACATAGGTTTTGTTTTTTTATGAGAAACTATTAAAAAAAATTCTGGGGGTGCCGATGCTTGTATAAACGGAAAATCATCACCAGGATGTTGCCTTTGCTATTAATGGCGCTACTGGTTCTAACAACATTCATGGTCACGCTTAACGATGGTAAGGCTTACGCCCAAAAGAAAACGCTCTTTTGGGGCAGCAGCGGCAATGACGTCTACGCGCTGCAGCAAAAACTAAGGCAATGGGGCTACTATAAGGGCTTGGCAGATGGAACCTACGGCTCTTCAACCTACAAGGCCGTTACTGATTTCCAAAGGAAAAACGGCCTACGGGCCGACGGGGTGGTTGGCCCCTCAACATGGTCGGCATTGGGTTATAGTGATACCGCCGACAAACTTGCCACTAAGTCTGACAGCACAGTTGCCGACAGGGGGTTTGTTGAAGAATCGCGGGATATAGCGCTTTTAGCCAGGGTAATTGAAGGCGAAGCGTCAGATGAAGCTTATTTCGGTAAAGTTGCAGTAGGAGCGGTAATCCTAAACAGGGTGAGAAGCTCCGCCTTTCCTGATACCATTGCCGGAGTAATCTTTCAGCCCAGGGCTTTTGAGTCGGTTGCCAACGGCCAGGTAAACCGTCCATTAACTAAGGATTCTCTTAGGGCGGCCAGAGAGGCTATGGCGGGGTCGGACCCCTCCGGAGGGGCTACGTTTTTCTGGAATCCTTCAAAGGATGTGAGTCCATGGATCTGGAGCCGGCGGGTTATTACCACAATTGGCCGGCATGTCTTTGCCAGATAAATGGATGATAACTTTTTATGGTACTTTTACGGTATAGTTTAAGGGGGCGGCTTCGGGATGATTAAAAAGTGGACGGCAATACTTGGTATTGCAGCTATTGCAGCGTTTGGTCTGGGATACTGGGGCTTCCAGCAAAACCAATCCAGAAAAATACTGCAAACTGCGCTGGCTAACAATTACCAAAGGGCTTTTTACAATGCGGCCTACCATGTCCAAAATACAGAAGTTCTGCTGGGCAAAAGCCTTGTTTCGGCCGGGGTGGGCAATAACCAGCAATTGTTTGACCAAATCTGGGCGGAAAGCAATCAGGCTATGGATAATCTGACCCAGCTACCCGTTGGTGATGAACTTCTGGGGCGTACGGTAAAATTTATTACCCAGCTTGGTGATTACTCCCACATGCTTTCTCAGCAAGTGGCCGGGGGTAAGTCCGTCACCGCCGACCAAATAGGAACGCTGAATAACCTGTATAACCAGGCATCCAGCCTAAACAAAGAACTAGGGACAATTCACGCCGGCATCATGGACGGCAAATATACCTTTAGTGAACTGGCTATTAACGGTTCCCGCAGCCTGGCCCGGGAAGGAGCCAAGCTTGCCGGCCCTAACTTTCAAACCATTGACCAACAAATGTATGGATATCCGACTCTAATTTATGACGGGCCTTTTTCAGACCATATGGAACTGGCCGGCGCCAGGGGAGTTACAGGGCAAGAGGTCAAGCAGGAGCGGGCCAGGTCAATAGCTCTTAATCATTATGACAATAAAGGCGGCGCAAATCTTGTTGCCCAGGTCACAGGGACCGTGGAGAGTAATATACCCGCGTATCGAGTGGAAATAGCACGGCGCAATAATGGTAAGGTTGTCGGCGAACCGGTGGTCGCGGATGTCTCCAAAAAGGGAGGCCATCTGATCTGGATGCTAAACCCGCGAAACATTAATAATTCCACCTGGACTATCGACAAGGCCAGATCAAGGGCTCTGGCTTATCTGCAAAGCCACGGCTATAACAACCTTAAACCTAGCTATTACCAGATTAATGATAATACGGCAACCTTTAATTTTGCACTAAACCAGGAGGGAGTTATTATCTATCCCGACCTGATAAAAGTAACCGTGGCCCTTGATAACGGCCAAATTGTGGGCATGGATGCAAGAGGGTATCTCATGTCGCACCATAAACGGCAGCTGCCCCGGTCCAAGTTAACCGAAGCCCAGGCGCGAAAACTTGTCAGTGACAGTCTAAAAGTGCAGGGCAGCGGGCGTCTGGCGCTGATCCCACTGGATGTAGACAAGGAAAAGCTTACCTGGGAGTTTAAAGGCACACTCGGGGAAGATACCTACCTGGTATATATCAATGCCGTTGACGGCCAAGAAGAAAAGGTGTTACGGCTTCTCGATACAAATAACGGCATACTGACAATGTAGGGGTGGATAACCGGGGTCAGACCGTCCAATCTTACAAAGTCCATTGGGGACATACTTCCGGGGAGGTGTGTCCCCTTGCCTGTAAGGGAACTGATTGAGCGTGCTTTTTTTATTAGCAAAGGGGTGTTAAATGACGTATAATTAAAAAAAGTCAAAAAACAATTAAGGGAAATAGTCATGCTCAGTTTATCTTTTGCTTATTACGCAGGATTGGTTGTAACATTAATTATAGTCAGCATAGTCGGGGTACTATCTTTTGCCAAAGTTAAAACATCGGAAGATTTCAACCTTGGCGGCAGGAGGCTTATATTGCCCGGAATTACCGGGGCTATCGTAGGCTCGTTTGCCGGTGGAACGGTTACCATCGGAACTGCGCAAATGGCGTACCAGTACGGAATTGGCGCCATCTGGTTTACTTTCGGGGCAGGTATTTCCTGTTTGGTTTTATCGCTGTTTCTGGCGCGCCCGCTTCGAGAGAAAGAGGTATCCACCGTAACTGAATATTTAGTTGGTGAATTTGGCACACCGGTGCGTGCCTGGGTTGCCCTGTTTAGCGTTGTTGGAATGTTGATTCAGGTAGCGGTTCAGGTTATGGCGGCTGTGCCTGTTTTAAGAGGTATAATTCCGGTAGCCCCTTCAATGGCAGCTTTGTTGACGGTGCTATTAATCACTCTTTACATAATCGGCGGGGGAGTATGGAGTACCAGTATGGTTGGCCTGGTCAAGCTGATGCTGCTTTCTGCTTCTTTATTTACGGGAGGGTTTGTCAGTTTTCTTGCGCTGGGCGGTCTTCCCGGGGTTTCCCAGTTGGTATCGGCTTCTCCGGAATATTTTTCACTTTTTCCACGGGGGGCGGCAGTGGATCTGGGAGGCTTTTTTTCAGTAATTGTCGGCTTTATCTCCACCCAGGCATTCTTGCAGCCGCTGTTTTCAAGCCGGGATGTCCGGTCCGCCAGGCTTGGCGCGCTGGGTGCTTCCGCAATCATTCCATTATACGGGCTGGCCGGAGTCGCCATAGGGCTGATGATGAAGAAGGTTCATCCAGGCATTAACTCCTCTGACGCGCTGCCTTATTTTTTCAGTACGCACCTGAATCCATGGTTGGGCGGCATGGCCAATGCCACCCTGCTGATCTCCCTGGTTCTTACGGGTGGCGCGCTAACATTGGGGATAAGTACTGTTTTAACCAGAGATATTTATTTAACCTGTAAAAAGGATGCACCCGACCGGACCCTGCTCTGGCTCAACAGGATCTGTGTGGCGGGAGTCGGCGTGGTTGTGCTGGCTTTAGTGTTTTTATCAAAAGATTCTCTAATTCTGGACTGGTCTTATATGTCCAACGCCCTTAGGGGGGCGTCCGTTTTTTTGCCATTACTGGGTGCCGTGTTGTTAACGGGCAGGATCAACCGGGTCTGGGTGAGCAGGGCGGTTTGCCTGGCACCGCTGGCAACATTGCTCTGGGCGTTTTTAATGCCGTCACGAGTGCACCCGCTGTTTGCCGGCCTGCCGGTGGCGCTGTTTTGTATGATTATGGGAAAAAGCAGCCGGGCTCGAAATAGCGGAACAAATTTAAAAGTCTAAACGTCTATATTGCAACTCCATAAAGGGGTATTGAAGCCGGCCGGCTGAATCCTTTAAAGCTTATATGTCAAAGGAGGATGATTAATGAAAAGAATAAAGAGTTTGCTGGTTGTATTTTTGACCGCACTGACCCTTCTTTCCTTTAGTGCTGCCGCTTACGCAGAGGATAATGGCGTATCAGATAACGTAATTACCGTTAATGGAAGCGGCACGGTAAAAGTTGCCCCCAATACCGCTGAAGTGGGTTTCGCCGTTATCACCGAGGCGGCTGAGGCCGGTGCGGCGCAAACCAAGAACTCCGACCTGGTCAATAAAGTTATAGGTGCTTTAAAAACCGGCGGAATCAGTCAAAATGACATAATCACCTCGGGTTATAACCTTGGCCCCAAATATGTTTACGAGAATAACAAAGCGCCGCGCATAAGCGGTTATGAGGTTCGCAATGAAATAGCAGTGACGGTCAGGGATATCAATTCCGTAGGGAAAGTTATAGACCTGGCAGTTGATAACGGTATCAATCAGGTCCAGAACATTCAGTTTTATTACGAGGGCGGAATGGAATATAAAGATCAGGCGCTTCGCCAGGCCATTGAAGACGCCAGGTCCAAGGCTGAAGTCATTGCCACTGCGCTGGGTAAAAAGATTGTGGGTATAAAATCAGCTACCGGCAACTGGGACAATAATGCCCCCCCGCCGGTTATTTACGAAAAAAGAATGGCCAGCTACGATGAAGCCGCCGCGTCTACCCCGGTAACCCCCGGTTTGGCCGAAATCAATGCCAGCGCTGATATAACGTATTTGTTCCAGTAAAATAGACCGCTATGCCCCTAACGCGGCACCAGCGGCAGGATACCGTTTGCAAGGTGATCCGGTGGATTCCCGGAGTAAGCGGAGCACTGGATGCGGTCAGTAGCCCGTCAAATCCCCAAAGATTGGCTCCGAAAGGGCGTAAAGTAACGTTAGGCTGTTTGTTGCAAGCGTTATGCTACAGGTAACTACATTAAATACAAGGGAAATTGCGCAGCGCACGGAGGGAACCACCGGAGCGCCAGATACAAGTAACTTAAAAAGTTTTTCAGATAGAAAAGGGGATAATAGTGTAATAAATACCACTGTCAATTTGCCGGTTAATTGTTGACACCCCTTGTGCCCCATGCTACAATAACCGTATTCGTTTATAAGCAAACATAAGCAAAAGCCAAGATGGGGAAGAAGGGTCCTGTTAAATCAGCCAGCGAGCCGGGGATGGTGTAAGCCCGGCAGATTTGATGCTCCCGTGCCGCCCCGGAGCTGCCGGTTGAAATCCTGAACTGGAAAGTATGCCGTGCCGGTTTGTCGCCGTTAAAGAATCCGAGAGGCCCGTGCCGTATTTGGCCGGTCAAGTAGGGTGGTACCGCGAGAAAATATCTACCTCGTCCCTTTTTAAGGACGGGGTTTTTTATTTGTAAAACTGGATTTCCCCGGTGGCGCCCAAGTGCTGACATTTGATTAATTCTAAAACAAATATTGCTAAGTTGTGTTCTGAAAGGGGTGATTATATGGACAATATAGCGAAGGAAATACTGGAGCTGCTTGAGAATAACGCCAAGCTAACAGCTGAAGAAATAGCAGTTATGCTTAATGTTGATACCTCAGAAGTTAAAAGTATCATCAGGGAACTGGAAGGCAGAAAAGCTATACTAAGGTATATTACGCTTGTCAACTGGGAGAAAGTCGGGGAAGAAAAGGTCAGCGCCCTGATCGAGGTTCGCATCACCCCTCAGCGGGATGTTGGCTTCGATGCAGTGGCGGAACGCATTTACCGGTTCCCTGAGGTTCGCAGCATGCGTCTGATGAGCGGCACTTATGACCTGGCTGTTTTTCTGGAAGGGCGCAGCATGAGGGAAGTTTCCAATTTCGTTTCGACCAAGTTGGCCACCATAGAAGGAGTGGTCAGCACAACCACTCATTTTGTGCTTAAAGCCTATAAACAGGATGGGGTAATCCTGGAAGATGGTGAAGAAGACAGGAGGCTGGTGATATCACCATGACGATGAGTAAATGGGCGCAAAGAGTTAATCCGGTGGTGCAAAACATTCCGCCCTCGGGTATCAGAAAATTCTTCGACCTGGTATCTGAAATGAAAGGAGTAATCTCACTGGGTGTAGGTGAGCCTGATTTCGTCACGCCCTGGCATATTCGGGAGGCATGTATTTATTCCCTGGAAAAAGGCTATACCATGTATACCTCCAACTGGGGCCTGCTGGAACTGCGGGAGGCTGTTGCCGCGGAACTGCACAACACCTACAACGTGCAATACAACCCCCGTAATGAAATTCTAATTACCGTGGGTGTAAGCGAGGCGCTGGATCTGGCTATGCGCACCCTTTTGCAGCCCGGGGACGAAGTATTGATTCCCGAGCCTTCATATGTATCTTACGCGCCCTGTACCACGCTGGCCGGTGGCAGGCCGGTGTTTTTGCCTACCAGCCTGGAAAACGGTTTCCAAATTTCCGCCGACCAGGTCCGGCAAGCCATAACCTCCAATACCAGGGCGCTGCTGCTTTGTTATCCCAATAATCCCACCGGCGCTGTAATGGAACGGGAGGAACTGGCCAGGATTGCTGAAGTTGCGATGGAGCACGATCTGGTGGTTATTTCCGATGAGATTTACGACCGGCTTACTTATGTCGGTCAGCATACCTGCATGTCTTCATTTCCGGGTATGAGGGAGCGCACCATACTGCTGAACGGTTTCAGCAAAGCCTACGCTATGACGGGCTGGCGGGTTGGCTATGCCGCCGGCAACCCCGATTTTATTGGTGCCATGACCAAAATTCACCAGTATTCCATGCTGTGCACACCGATCACCGGGCAAATGGCAGCACTGGAGGCCCTTAAAAACGGTAAAGCCGGCATGCGCCGCATGGTCGAACATTATAACCGCAGGCGGCACCTGGTGGTTCAGGCCTTTAAGGATATGGGCGTGCCGTGTTTTGAACCCGGCGGGGCTTTTTATGCCTTTCCCCAGATATCGGTTACCGGCTTAAATTCAGAGCAATTTGCCGAAGAATTGCTTAAAGAGGAACAAGTGGCCCTTGTCCCGGGCAACGCGTTTGGAAATTCCGGTGAGGGGTTTGCAAGGGTTTCTTATGCCGCTTCCATTGACGATTTGAGTGAAGCATTCCGCCGGATGGCCAGGTTTGTTCGCCGCTGCGGGGTGCGTCCGCGGGTAATATCCGCCCCGGCTCAAATATCAGCCATACAACAAGAAGGAATTTGTCAAACTTTATAAAATATAAAAGGAGTCAGGAGTTAGTAGTCAGGAGTCAGTAGAAAAGATAAGAGATTGGGTTGTTGTCTTTTAATATTCTGACTTCTGGCTCCTGAATTCTGAATACCTAAGGTTTACAAGAGCAAGGAAGTGGAAAACTTATGATTTGGGATCCTCAACATGAATGCATGGACAGGGAGGAACTGCGCTCCCTGCAATTAAAGAGATTAAAAGAGACGGTGACCCGGGTTTACGAGCGGGTCCCGTTTTACCGTCAGGCCATGGACAAGGCCGGAGTCCTGCCGGGGGACGTTCAGTCGCTGGCTGATGTAACCAGGCTGCCCTTTACCGATAAAACCGCCCTGCGTGACAACTACCCCTACGGGCTGTTTGCCTTGCCCAAAAAGCAGATAGTCAGGCTGCACGCCTCCTCCGGCACTACCGGCAAGCCAACCGTGGTGGGTTACTCCCGCCAGGACCTGGAGAACTGGTCCGACCTGGTGGCCCGGGTGGTGACTATGGCCGGGGTTACCGATGAGGATGTGGTGCAGATTACCTTTGGCTACGGCCTTTTTACCGGCGCTTTCGGCCTGCACTACGGGCTGGAAAAAGTAGGCGTAACGCTGGTGCCTGCTTCTGTGGGCAATACTTCCCGGCAGATTATGCTGATGCAGGATTTCGGGGCTACCGCCCTGGTCGGCACCCCTTCGTATGCCCTGCACCTGGCCGATACTGCCCGCGGGCTGGGACTAAACCCGGCATCCCTGGGCATTCGCACCGGCCTGTTCGGTGCCGAGGCCTGGACCGAAAGCATGCGGGCTGAGTTGGAGCGCACCTGGAACATGAAGGCAACTGACAACTACGGGCTCAGTGAAGTTATGGGGCCCGGCGTGGCCGGTGAATGCCTGCATTTGGCCGGACAGCACATTAACGAGGATCATTTCCTGGTGGAAGTTATCGACCCTGTTACGGGTGAGCAGCTGCCGCCAGGGCAGGAGGGCGAGCTGGTTATAACCACGTTGACCAAGGAGGCTCTCCCCATACTGCGCTACCGTACCAGAGATATAACTGTAATCACCGAGAAAAGATGCGACTGCGGCCGGACCCTGGCCCGGATGCGTAAAATACGCGGCCGGACCGATGATATGCTGATCATATCCGGGGTTAACGTATTCCCGTCCCAGATTGAAACTGTACTAATGAATATAGACGGCCTGTCACCGCACTATCAAATCTTAGTAAACAAAAAAGGCTACCTTGATTTCATGGAGGTTCAGGTGGAACTTACCGATGAGATGTTTACCGGTCACTTCCGGGACCTGGAAGCCCTGGAAGGTAAAATCCGGCAGAAAATATTCAATGTTTTATCGATCAACTGTAAAGTGAGATTGTTGGAACCGCGTTCACTTACCCGCAGCGAGGGCAAGATCAAACGGGTTATCGACAACCGCCCAAAAGAATGAAATCAGGAGTCAGTAGTCAGGAGACAGGAGTCAGGAGAAGATAACGGCATTGCCACGCCGCATTGCACATTGCAACGAAAGGCAAGCCATATTTTCATCTTTGTTGATGCCGCGTTAGCGGCATGGATGTTTTAATTCTGACTCCTGACTCCTGAATTCTGACTCTTTAAGAATTGGAGGGAAGAGTCTTGAAGGAATTGCTTTCCGGCAATGCCGCCATCGCCAGGGGCGCTTATGAATACGGCGTTACCCTTGCCGCCGGTTATCCCGGCACCCCCAGCACCGAAATCCTGGAGAACCTCTCCCGTTACGATGAGGTTTACAGTGAATGGGCCCCCAACGAAAAGGTGGCCCTGGAAGTGGGCATCGGCGCCGCCATGGCCGGAGCCAGGTCACTGGTTACCATGAAACACGTTGGCGTTAACGTAGCTGCCGACCCACTGTTCACAGCGGCCTACACCGGCGTAAACGGAGGGCTGGTGCTGGTGTCGGCGGACGATCCCGGTATGCACAGCTCCCAGAACGAACAGGACAACCGCTATTATGCCAGGTTTGCCAAAATAGCCATGTTGGAGCCTGCTGACAGCCAGGAGGCCAAGGACATGGTGGGGCTGGCTTTGGAAATCAGCGAAAAATTTGATATTCCGGTCATGCTGCGCACAACCACCCGGGTGGCCCACTCCCAGAGCATGGTTGAACTGGGCGAACCGGGAGCCAGGGAAATCAAACAGTATGCCAGGGATGTCAAAAAGAACCTGATGGTGCCCGCTTTCGGACGCTTGCGCAGGGTCAGCCTGGCGGAAAGACTGGCCAAACTAACCGCATACAGTGAAAGTGCCCCTGTAAACTTTATCGTCAGGGGCAGTAACAAAATTGGCATTATTACCAGCGGCATCAGCTACCAGTTTGTCCGGGAAGTGCTGCCGGACGCCTCGGTGCTGAAACTGGGCCTGACCAATCCGCTGCCGGCGGAACTGATCAAACAATTTGCCTCCGGTGTTGAGACTTTGTATGTGGTTGAAGAACTTGAGCCCTTCCTGGAAGAACAAATTCGCATGCTGGGCATTAAGGCTACCGGCAAAGAACTCTTCCCCGATACCGGTGAATTCAGCCAGGGTTTGGTAAGGCGCAAATTTATCGAAGCAGGCGTATTGCCCGCGCAGCCGGCGGCGGAAAACCCGGTTGAGGGGCTGCCCGCCGCTTCCCCCCGTCCGCCGGTATTGTGTCCCGGCTGCCCGCATCGCGGCGTATTCTACACCTTGCGCCAACTTAAGCTGACCGTAACCGGCGATATCGGCTGCTATACCCTGGGCGGTCTCCCCCCCCTGGAAGGCATCGACAGCTGCGTATGCATGGGCGCCAGTATTGGCATGTCTCACGGCATCGACAGGGCTATCCCCGGCCTTAAGGGTAAAACCGTGGCAGTGATCGGAGATTCCACCTTTTTGCATTCCGGGATTACAGGACTTTTAAACACAGTTTACAATGGCAGCGATACTACGGTGATTATTTTGGATAACCGCACCACTGCTATGACCGGCCACCAGGACCACCCCGCCACCGGGCGTACCCTTAAAGGCCGGGAAGCTCCACAGGTGGACCTGACCATGCTCTGCAAGTCCCTGGGTGTGCCAAGGGTGGAAGTGGTTGACCCTCTGGATATGTCTAAATTAAAAGAAGTCGTTCAAGCCGAAGTGGCCGCTTCCGGCCCGTCGGTTATTATCGCCAGGCGGCCCTGTGCGCTGCTGAAGCGGGAGACCAAGCCCGCCGTTACAGTGGACCGGGAAAAATGCAACGGCTGTAAAACCTGCCTGAGACTGAGCTGCCCGGCCATTTCAGTTACCGACAAAAAGTCTGCGGTGGACCCCAACCTGTGCGTCGGGTGCAACCTGTGCGTCCAGGTATGCAAAACCGGGGCGATGAAAGGTGGGAATGCCGATGCTTAAACCGGTTGATATATTTATGGTTGGAGTTGGCGGACAGGGAACCATCCTGGCCAGCAAGGTGCTGGCTGCGGCAGCCCGTGCCGTCGGCTATGATGTTAAAATGTCTGAAATTCATGGTATGGCCCAGCGGGGCGGCAGTGTGGTCACCCAGGTCCGCCTGGGGGAAAAAGTCCATTCACCGTTGATTTCGGAGGGTGAAGCTGATGTAATCCTGGCCTTTGAGCAGCTGGAAGCGTTGCGCTGGCTTTCCTACCTGAAGCCGGGCGGAATAGTAATTATCAACAACCAGAAGATTTACCCCGTGCCGGTTCTGGCAGGGGCGGCGGAATATCCCGCCGATATCATCGAACAAATCAAAGGCAAAGTAAATGACGTTTTGGTTTTGGATGCGCTGCAGCAGGCTATTCAGTGCGGAAACGCCAAAGCAGCCAATGTGGTCCTGCTGGGAGCAATGGCCAGGGAATTGCCGATTAAAGAAGAAATCTGGAGGGAAGCCCTGGCTGCCACAGTCCCGCCCAAATTTCTGGAAATTAACAACGCCGCCTTCACCGCCGGGTATAACTCGCGGTCCTAAAATTAACTAAAACTGCCTTAGGGCAGTTTTTCTTTTTATTATTTTTTCATGACTAAAAAGGGATATAATATGTAGGTGCGGAAGTTAAAACCATTTAGGGTCGTCCGCCCTTACATCTTTTTATCCTTTGTTGGTGCCGCGTAGCGGCATGGATTCCTGAATTCTGAATACCTATAATAACCAATACTTTATAAGTACTCAGAAGCCGGGAGTCAGAATGAGAGAACGGTTTATCATCTTTATTCTGACTACTGACTCCTGAACACTAAGATAAGATACTGGGAGGACCGTTATCATGATCGGCGTAGTAGACAAAATGCGCAATAGTTTAAGACAAGCACTGGCCGGTGCTGCTGCGGCTGCTGTCGAGGCAGGCCAACTGCCACCGGTGGAATTGCCGGAATACGTGGTCGAGGTGCCCCGGGAGAGGGATCACGGAGATTTTGCCAGCAATCTGGCCATGCTGCTGCCCAAGCAGGCCCGGATGTCACCGCGAAAAATTGCTGAAATCCTGTTGGAAAACCTGCCCCGCTCGGTGCAGTGGCTGGAGCGGACAGAAGTGGCCGGCCCCGGATTTATTAATTTTCACCTGGACCCGCGCTGGGTGCTGGAGGCGCTGCCGGAGGCGGTGGCCAGGCAGTCTGCTTATGGCCGGGTGGAGGCGGGAAAAGGCCGCAAGGTGCAGGTTGAGTTTGTCAGCGCCAACCCCACCGGCCTGCTGCACATGGGCAACGCCAGGGGCGCGGCCCTGGGCGACAGCATCGCTTCCATTCTGGATACTGCCGGATGGCAGGTTACCAGAGAATATTATATTAATGATGCCGGCAACCAGATTGAGAATTTCGCCCTTACCCTGGAAGCCCGTTTCTTCCAATTGCTGGGCAGGGAAGCCGAAGTCCCGGAAAGCGGTTACCACGGGCAGGATATCATTGACACGGTGCGACGTTTTATTGAAGAACACGGTGACGGTTTGCTCGACGCAGATTGTGCCAAAAGACTGGATACCCTGGTCGAATATGCTCTTAAAGAAAAAATCAGTGCCATTAAAAAAGGCCTGGCCGATTTTGGGGTGCATTACGATGTCTGGTTTTCCGAACAATCATTGCACAGCAGCGGCAAGGTGGAAGAAGCGGTAAACCGCCTCAGGGAGAGAGGCCATATTTATGAAAAAGACGGCGCCCTGTGGTTTAAGGCCAGCGCCTTTGGCGTGGAAAAAGATGAGGTGCTGGTCCGGAAGAACGGGATTCCCACTTATTTTGCCGCCGACATAGCCTATCACATGAATAAATTTGAACGAGGGTTCGACTGGGTGATCAATATCTGGGGCGCGGACCATCACGGCCATGTGCCCAGAATGAAGGGGGCCATGGAGGCGCTGGGCTATAACCCGGAGGCCCTGCACGTAATTCTGATGCAATTGGTCAGACTGTTCAGCGGCGGAGAGATTGTGCGCATGTCCAAGCGCACCGGTCAGTTCGTAACCCTGGAAGAACTGGTGGATGAGGTTGGCTTGGACGCGGCGCGGTACTTTTTTATTATGCGCAGCGCGGACAGTCACCTGGATTTCGATCTGGACCTGGCCAGATCCCAGTCCAATGACAACCCGGTTTATTATGTTCAATACGCCCATGCACGTATATGCAGCATTTTCAGGCAGCTGGCGGAACAGGGCAGGAGTATTCCCCCGGCCGACGGGGTGGACCTGAAGCTGCTGCAAGAGGAAGCCGAACTGGCGCTGGCCCGGCGGCTGGCGGATTATCCGGAAGAGGTGGCCATGGCGGCGCGGCAGCTGGCCCCACACCGTATTGCCCGGTACGTTCACGAAATGGCGGGGCTGTTGCACAGCTTTTATAACGTGCACAGGGTGATAACCGATGATGTTGATTTGAGCAATGCCCGCCTGCTGTTGGTGGAAGCCACCCGGGTGGTGTTGAAGAACGGACTGGGGCTGCTGGGTGTAAGCGCACCCGAGAAAATGTAAGGAGAGGTTTCATGCGTGAAATAATTGTAACCACCCTGGCCGGATTTTTAATCGGCGCAGTATTTGCCAAGTTCAAACTCCCGATCCCAGCCCCCCCCACTTTGGCCGGTGTCATGGGCATTGTCGGGCTGTTTCTGGGCTATGTTGCAGTTAACAAATATTTTGGATAGACCACCATAATGTAACCGCCAAAAAGCGGCCTGTTCCATGATCAAATCGACCAACTGTTGTTGACAAGCCGTTAGGTCGTGATAGAATATTTAAGGTGATTATAGAACAAGACAACAGGAGGAGCACCATGGCCAAATTTATTTTTGTTACCGGGGGGGTTGTATCCTCTTTGGGTAAAGGGATAACAGCAGCTTCCCTGGGCCGGTTGCTAAAAAGCCGTGGACTTAAAGTAGCCGTTCAAAAACTTGATCCCTATATTAATATAGATCCCGGCACCATGAGCCCATACCAGCACGGAGAGGTTTTTGTCACCGAGGATGGCGCCGAAACAGACCTTGATTTAGGTCATTATGAACGGTTTATAGACGTTGACCTGGGCCGAAGCAGCAATGTTACCACCGGTACCGTGTACTGGTCGGTCCTCAACAAGGAACGCCGGGGAGACTACCTTGGGGCCACCGTACAGGTGATTCCCCATATTACCAATGAGATTAAGGACCGGGTACTCCGGATCGCCCGGGAACTGGAACCGGATGTGGTTCTCTGCGAGATCGGCGGCACCGTGGGTGATATAGAGTCCCTGCCGTTCCTGGAAGCTATTCGTCAGTTAAAAAGTGACCTCGGCCGGGATAATGTCATGTACATACACGTGACCCTGGTCCCCTACCTCAGGGTGGCCAATGAGCTTAAAACCAAGCCCACCCAGCACAGCGTTAAAGAGCTGCGCAGCATTGGCATTCAGCCCGACGTGCTGGTATGTCGTACAGAAAAACCCCTTTCCAGGGAAATGGTTGAAAAACTGGCCCTATTTTGTGATACCGACCGTGACGCCGTGGTCCAGGCGGTGGATGCCTCCCACATTTATGAAGTGCCGTTGATGATGGAACAAGAGGGCCTGGGCGATCTGGCTGTGCGAAGGCTGGGCCTTAAATGTTTAACTGCGCCTGACCTTTCCGAATGGCGGGTTATGGTGGATAATATGAAAAATCTGTACCGCCGCACAACCATAGCGCTGGTGGGAAAATACGTGGCCCTTCACGATGCCTATATCAGCGTGGCCGAGGCTTTACGCCATGCAGGCCTTTTCCACGGCGCCGGGGTGGAAATCCGCTGGATCAATTCCGAGGAGTTGGAAAACCGGCCCGTGGAAGAGCTGCTCTCCAATGTTGATGGCATAGTAGTGCCGGGCGGTTTCGGCGACAGGGGCATTGAGGGCAAAATAAACGCTATCAAGTTTGCCCGTGAGAGAAAAATTCCCCTGCTGGGATTATGTCTGGGCATGCAGCTGGCTGTTGTAGAATACGCCAGGAACGTGCTTGGCTGGACTTCCGCCAACAGCACCGAATTTAACGCCAACACCGTCTATCCGGTGATAGATTTGCTCCCTGAACAAAAAGAATTGGACAAGATGGGCGGTACCATGCGTTTAGGCAGGTATCCCTGCAGTTTGGTACCGGGTACATTGGCCCGGCAAGCCTACGGTGAGGAAATTATTTACGAGAGGCACCGCCACAGGTATGAGTTTAACAATAAATACAGAGACGCGCTGGTTGAGGCCGGTCTTATAGTGAGCGGCACTCTCCCCGACCGCTATCTGGTGGAAATAATTGAACTTAAGGATCACCCGTGGTTTGTAGCAACCCAGTTCCACCCTGAATTCAAATCCCGTCCATATAAACCACACCCGTTATTCAGGGACTTTATCGGCGCTACGATAAAATAATATAAGATTACAAAAATTTTTAGCAGCTTTGGTCAGACCAAGGCTTTTTCTTTAACTAATTCTCCATAAAAAAATTCCCTTAAAGGTTGTGAATAGCTTGAAGCGAAAAGTTATCGCCGGGACAATAATAGGACTTGTGCTTATTTCTTTAGTCGTTGCTGCCCTTTATCAAGGCGGCGGGACAAGTACATACGGTAAAAATACCGCCGGGGGCGCCGTGGGAGTGATCCGCGTCAACGGCACTATCGCCGGAGGGGTGGATGCCGCGGGGCTTTTTGAATCTGCAGTGGGGTCGGAAACAATAATGGAACAACTGCGCAGGGCTGCCGCCGATCCGGCCATTAAAGTGGTCCTGTTGAGACTTAACACCCCCGGTGGCACCACGGGCGCCTCGCAGGAAATTGCGCTGGAAGTGGACAGGCTGCGCCAGTCAGGCAAAAAGGTTGTAGCATCAATGGGAGACGTCGCTGCTTCGGGGGGATACTGGATAGCTTCCCGGTGCGATAAAATAGTGGCCAACCCGGGCACTATCACCGGCAGCATCGGTGTGATTATGACCACCAACGACCTGCAGGGGCTATATCAGAAGCTGGGCGTGGAAAATAGGGTATTTAAAAGCGGCAAGCATAAAGATATGGGCTCGCCAAATCGTGATATCACCGGTGAAGAGCAAGATATATTTCAAGGCATGGTTGACGAAATGTATGAACAGTTCATCGCCACTGTATCTGAAGGACGGCACATGGACCCTGACGAAGTCAGGAAATTGGCGGACGGGCGGGTTTTCACCGGTAAGCAGGCGCTGGATAATGGTTTGATTGATGTGCTGGGCAACTATTACGACGCCATTGGTCTGGCAGCTGAGCTGGCTGGAATCAAGGGTACGCCCGAGGTAATTGAGCTGGCCCCCCAGCGTACCTGGTGGGAAACCCTGGCCAGAGTCAAACTTGGCTTGCCTCCGCTGCAATCTGGCGCCTGGTTCTTATACGACCCCGGCGCACCGGGAGAGAATTAAAGGAGGTATACCATGGAAAACCAGGACGGGACTTACGGCACTGAGCGGGAAGAACAAATTAAACATGTATATCCAGAACAAGAAAGGGATATTATCCTAAATAATGATGAATTAAGTCAAAATAAAATAGCGAATCAAGGTAGTGAATTTAACTTAAACAGCGAGCCGGAGTCCAAAAATGAACCTGTGCAAGCTGGAATTCTGGATATAATCTACGGAACGCTGTTTGACCCTGCCCGGACCTTTGCCGGTTTTGCCCGTAATCCCCGGATTGGTGCCGCCGTTTTAATAGTTATCTCTATAAACCTATTGGAAGCATTAATGGGTTATTATACTACGCCTCGTTTTATGCAAAGCCTGCGCGTACCGGGAATGCTGGAACATGATTATATAAAATTAACTTCGATGTTGTTCGCTATGGGCGGGTTTGTATTTAGTCTGGGCAAATGGTTTTTTATGTCGGGGCTGCTGAACCTGCTGTCGGAATTATTCGGCGGCAAGGGCAATGCCCGGAATGTTTTTGCCGTTTACGGTATTGCCGGATTGCCTGTTGTATTTATGCTGCCGGTTCAGGTGATGCTGATGATTTTCCCCGAGGGTTTTCTCCAGACACTGGCAGCAGCCTTGTTTGGGACCGCGATATTTATATGGAGCACTGTGCTGCTTGTCATTGGACTGCGTGAGGTACACCAATTTAGCACCGGTAAAGCGGCCCTGGTTGTTATCATTCCGGGAGGTGTGCTTATTGTTCTGGCAATAGTGTTCATGGTAATTATTGGAGCAACAATGGCCAACCCACCGGTTGGACGGTTTATCTAGTGTTTTAAAGCCCTTAGTTTTTGTTTCAGGACTTTTGTGTCGCTGCACTAGTTGCAAAAAAATAGAAATGTTTAGTAATTTAGTGCAGGGATTTTATTTCCCCCGTCGAAGTGAATTTCAACAGGTTTGATGGGGGGGTGGAAAGGTGACACAAAACACCGAAACATTATTAGTGGTAGATGACCAATCCGGTGTTCGAAGGTTAATCTGTGAGGCTTTATTAGATGATGGCCATCTGGTGGAACAGGCACCGAACGGTTTGGAAGCACTAAAAAAACTGGCCCAAAAAAAATATCAACTTATTTTATTGGATATAAAAATGCCAGGAATGAACGGCTTGGAAACATTGACGGAAATTAGGAAAATTGATCCCGGCATTCCGGTGATTATGATGACAGCCTACGGTGAACTGGACATTCTGGAAAAGATAAACGGAAAAGGTGTTGATCACATCAGTAAGCCTTTCGACCTGAATGAGTTGCGTTCACTGGTTAAAGCTATTATTTCCAGGGGGGTAGCCTCCCAAACAGGTATTAAGACAGGGTAGACGATTATGTCGTAAAAAAGGATTTGCAGTGGTTTGTGTCGAATGAAATTATTTGCACAAGCATTATCTGCAGGGGGAAAATAATGATTATTCAAACCGAAACTCTACTGGGAATGCGCTGCCCGGAATGTGGAAAACTTGATTACTACAATCTTTCCCGCTTTGAGTTTAGCGGCCAAAATAGAATGGAAATTAAGTGCACATGTGGTTATACCAAACTAATTATTACCACCAGGAACAGAAAGGAATATCTGTTTCAGGTGTCATGTGTGGTTTGCGAAAATAGACATGCTCACACCATTAGCTCAGGCAGGCTTTGGTCCGAAGCGGTGAATTATTTGTTTTGTCATGAAACCGGATTGGAGCTTGGTTATCTGGGGCCCGAAGAAGAAGTAAGGGTGCTGGCTGCTGCACAAGAAGAGAGTATGGAAGCGCTCGTTGAAGAATTTGAAAATGAGGACGAATACTTTCATAATGCTCAGATAATGTATGAAGTGCTAAACTGTTTGCATGACATAGCCGAACAGGGGGCTGTTTACTGCCAGTGCGGCAACCACGATGTTGAGGTGGATATTTTCCCAGACCGTCTTGAACTGCACTGCAAAGGCTGTGATAGTGTAAACATCATCTACGCGGAAACCGAAGATGATCTAAATGTAATTCGGAAAGTAGATACAATTGAGTTGACACGTAACGGGTTTAACTGCCTGGACAGTCTGGCTAACTCGGGTAAGCCGGGTAAAAAGAACAAGCGCAGGAGAAAATAAAGAGGTTATCTGATAAGCACCCCCCCAGGGGGTGTATACTAGTTTTAGGAGACAGGAGTCGGAATTCAGAATAATTTTGGGTATAATTTAATAGGAAAAAATATAATTTCACTATAAAAAGTCTAAATTTCGGCAATGTTGACTATATATAGCTATCGTTGAGCTTTTAATGGGTTGTATATTGAAGTTAATTTATAGAATAGAGTTTTTGCAGCAAAATCAAAGCGTAATTAAATCCTACTGACTTCTCTGGCTACTGAATTCTTCTAAAATGCTTGAATAATAACGAAAAAGTAACGAAAATTAAATTTGGATGTGAGGAGGATATTGATTCATGGGTTTGGTTCCAGTTAGTGATTTGCTTAAAGCGGCAGAAGCGGGTGGTTACGCCGTAGGTGCATTTAACTGCAATAACATGGAAATAGTCCAGGCCATTGCTCAGGCGGCGGAGGCGGAAAAAGCGCCGGTGATTATGCAGGCCAGCCAGGGTGCCATCAAGTATGCGGGTATAGAATATATAACGGCAATGGCTAACACGGCAGCAGCTATGGTTAGCGTGCCGGTGGCGCTGCACCTTGACCACGGGACAAGTTTCGAACAGGTAATGCGCTGCATTCGTTCCGGTTTTTCTTCGGTGATGATTGACGGCTCCAAACATCCCCTGGATGAAAACATCGCCCTGACCAGGCAGGTTATTGCGGCCGCCCGCCCGGTGGGAGTATCCGTAGAGGCTGAATTAGGTAAAATCGGCGGTACTGAAGATGATATATCAGTTAGTAATGCTGACGCATTTTTTACCGATCCTGAAGAAGCCCGCCGCTTCGTGCAGGAAACAGCGGTTGATTCCCTGGCCATAGCCATCGGCACCGCCCACGGACGCTATAAAGGTGTGCCAAAGCTGGATTTTGCCCGGTTGGAAAAAATAAGGTCACTGGTGCAGATCCCTATTGTTCTGCATGGTTCCTCCGGTGTGCCCGGTGAGGCTATCCAGGAGGCTATCCGCCTGGGTGTGCGCAAAGTCAATATTGATACCAATATCCGCGAAGCTTTTGTTGACCGGTGCAGAGAAGTAATCGCCGCTAATCCGGATGAAATTGATCCCCGTAAGATTTTAGGCCCGGCCCGGGAGGCGGCGGTAGAATTAATCAGGGAAAAAATAAGACTATTCGGCAGTTCCGGCAAAGCAAGTGCTTGAATTCACTCGACATTTTCCAGAACTTGTAATATAATTATTGGGGTTAACTGCTCAGGAGCCAGAAGCCAGAATATTTTTGGGGTACAATATAAATGGAATGCTTAAATTCCTACTGAATTCTGACTACTGACTACTGACTACTGAAATTGGGGGGTGTTACCCATTAAGCTGTTCATCGATACTGCCAACGTGGAAGAAATTAAGGCCGCCAGTGAACTAGGTGTGATCAGCGGAGTTACCACCAACCCCTCCCTGATAGCCCGGGAGGGCAGAGATTTTGTTGACGTGGTACGGGAAATCACGGCAATTGTTGACGGCCCGATCAGTGCAGAAGCGGTAAGTATCCAGGCCGGGCCAATGATAACCGAAGCCGAGGAGCTTGCTGCCATTCATCCGAATATTGTCGTAAAAATACCGATGAATGCGGAAGGTCTTAAAGCTGTAAGTGTGTTATCTAAAAAAGGAATTAAAACCAATGTAACTCTGGTATTTTCTGCGAACCAGGCTCTGCTGGCGGCGCTTGCCGGGGCTACGTACGTAAGCCCGTTTGTGGGCCGCCTGGATGATATCGGCCAGGACGGCATGGTTTTAATTGATGAAATTGTTCAGATTTTTGACCTTTACGGCCTGGAAACTGAAATTATTTCCGCCAGTATCAGACATCCCATGCATGTGACAAGGTCTGCGCTGGCCGGTGCCGATATCGCTACCGTACCGTATAAAGTACTGCTGCAGATGATCAAGCATCCGCTTACGGACCTGGGAATTGATAAATTCCTGGCTGATTGGGAAAAAGTACCTAAAAGACAAGGAGGATAAATCATTGAGCATCAAGGGGCGCCTCAAAAAATATTACACCAGGGTCATGGACATACCGGATGCGCCCGTAAAAGTTGCCCGGGGTGCGGCAATCGGTCTTGCCATAGATTTTATGCCCGTTCCGATTATCGGGATTCCCATCGCCTATGTAATAGCGCGGGTAGTAGGCGGCAACGGCCTGGCCGCAGCCCTGACAGCGACATTTTTTAAGTGGACCGTACCATTTTTGTATATGCTTAACATAGCCACCGGAAGTTTGGTAATGGGCATTGAAGAGTATGACCACGCTATGCCGGTAATGAAATCAGCCACTTTAACACCGGCAGATTGGATTAACTACCTGTCTCAATTTGGTTATCCATTTATGGTTGGCGCAGTAATTAATTCGATTCTGGCCTGGCTGTTGCTTTATTACGGAGTTCGTAAATTAATGATGACCAGGCAAAAACGAAAAGGCATAATAGCTAAGTAATTGGGGCGTTGTATTATAATGATAATTATTTTTGCTGAGGGGGGATGCCGTTGAACAACGCTGAGTTAGAAAGCAAGACACTGGCCGAGTTATATGCCATGGCCAAAGATCTTGAGCTCACAGGTTATTCCCGGCTGCGCAAGAAGGAACTGGCAGCCGAAATAATCAGAGCCCAAATGGAAAAAAGCGGATTGCAGATTTCCAGCGGCGTACTGGAAATACTACCGGACGGCTACGGTTTTTTAAGGCCGTCACATTTTCTGCCGAGCTATGATGATATTTATGTATCATCTTCGCAAATCAGGCGGTTTGATTTACGAACAGGAGACCTGGTAGGCGGGCAGGTCAGAGGCCCCAAGGATAACGAGCGGTATTCCGCGCTGCTCCGCGTGGAGCAGGTAAACGGAGCAAACCCCGAGGAAGCTTCCAAAAGGTTGCACTTTGCAGGATATACCCCCCTATTTCCCCAAGAGCGGATTGTTCTGGAAACAGAAAAGGACAAACTCTCCACCCGGATAATTGATCTTATATCTCCCATAGGTAAAGGACAGAGGGGATTAATTGTTTCCCCGCCCAAGGCGGGCAAAACTGTGCTGCTTAAAGCCATAGCCAACAGCGTAACGGCAAACCATCCGGAAATAAACCTGATTGTATTGCTTATAGATGAACGTCCTGAAGAAGTCACCGACATGGAACGGTCGGTGCATGGTGACGTCATTAGTTCTACGTTTGATGAGCCGCCGGAAAACCATGTGCGGGTGGCCGATTTGGTGTTGGAACGGGCCAAGCGTTTGGTGGAACACGGGCGTGACGTAGTGATTCTTTTAGACAGCATCACCCGTCTGGCTAGGGCGCACAATTTAATTGTACCCCCCAGCGGGCGGACCCTCAGCGGTGGTGTGGACCCATCTTCTTTGCACAGGCCCAAGCGGTTCTTTGGTGCGGCCCGTAATCTGGAGGAGGGAGGTTCCCTTACCATTTTGGCTACGGCGCTAGTGGAAACCGGCAGCCGGATGGATGATGTTATCTTTGAAGAATTCAAGGGGACCGGTAATATGGAACTGATTCTGGACCGCAGGCTGGCGGAAAGGAGAATTTTCCCCGCTATTGATGTGCTGCGTTCAGGAACCAGGCGGGAGGACTTACTGCTGACCAGGGACGAGCTTGAATTGAACTGGTACTTTAGAAGAGCCACTTCGGGGCTGTCCCCTGCCGAGGCACTTGATTACATGACCGAACGCCTGAAAAAAACCAAGTCTAATGGGGATATGCTAAGGGCTTTCCGAAATGCGCGCAAGAACAGCAATGGCAACCAGGCTGCGTTAGACCTGCCATAACAGATTATCATAAAAGGTTATATAGATAGCAAAAGACGGGTTATACCCGTCTTTTGCTATCTATATAACCTTTCCTCTTTAGTATAAAAATAGCAAAAACCGGTAATAATTTAATAAAGAAGACTTGGTTCGGGTGGGGTTTTTGACCCATAAGCAGAGGTGTGTCCCCTGACCGCTAAACCTTAGTCGCACTTATTTCGAGCTTACAGCCTGTTAATCCCCAACCTAAGAGGGCGGGGTTTTACAGGCTGTGCGAAGATAAAATATGTCTTTGGATAAAACTTCTAGGAGAGACAAAAATGTTTAAAGATTTAAAAACAAAGTTATTTACAATGTTTGTGACAACGTTAACCAAAATTAATAAGATCAGGTTTACTGCTAAAGTAATGATTAGCGGTTTGACTGTAATTATGGCTGTCGCTATGGTTATGTCGCCGCAAGCGGCACAGGCCCGGCTTGACGAATTGCTGCGGTCTGATGCCCCATATCTGGCGGCGCCGGTGGAAGAACAACCACAACAAACAGCAGTCGGGACAGCCGCGCCCAGGGTTTATATAGTGCGTGAAGGCGATACCATGGGAGAAATCGCCTGCAAAAATAACGTGGATATGAGTAAACTTGTGTCAATGAATAACCTTAAAGACAGCGATCATATTATCAAAGGACAGGTGTTAATGCTGCCAGGGACTTCTTTCCCTTACCAGGTAAAAAAAGGCGAAAGTCTTAGTCTGATTGCTTCCCGTTTTGGCGTTGGAGAAAGAGAACTGACAGCAATGAATGGATTGCGCAATCCCGACAGGGTTATGGCGGGACAGGTTTTAACCATTCCGGCAGGCCAGGGAGGCGGGGAGACCGTAGTATCCCGGTCCCTGCCGCTTAATCAGCTGGAATGGCCGGTGGTTGGCTGGATAAGCTCACCTTATGGGATGAGAGACGGCGCCATGCATGAGGGACTTGACATTGCTGCTGATAACGGACAAATTGTAAGAGCTGTCAAGGCCGGTACGGTGGTCTTTTCCGGACCCAGGGGGACTTATGGCAACACTGTGATTATCGACCACGGCAACGGCTTGCGCACCCTGTATGCCCATAACTCCAAGCTGTTGGTAAACTCCGGGCAGAAGGTGCTGGCCAGCCAGCCCATCGCCAGGATTGGCAGCACCGGCCGTTCCACCGGACCCCATTTGCACCTGGAGGTACTGCTAAACGGCGTTCCCTTCGACCCCCTCCTCTGCCTCAAACGCACCTATGCCTAACAGGGGGGCAATTATAAAGGCTTAATATCATAATAAATAAAAAACAGGGGTATATATCCCTGTTTTTTATTTATTTGCGCTATCCAAACACTAACATCCGACTTCTAACTTCTAATGAAGGCCATGGTAATGGTAAAATATACTCATGCTACTCAGAAATGTTCTGAATTCTGAATACCTAACAGTAATGCTTGGCAAAGGAGCTTGTATGTATAAGTTATTATATGCTGACGAAAAGGGTAGGATGTTTGATCATGATTTAGCTGCAGTGGGCCGAACGGGAAACAGGTTGGTGGAAATTATCGATGAAGACATGATTGAATTGCCGGAAGGAGCCTCATTAATGCTCTTACCGGACAGCGCGCCGGTTGGGATGAATAACCAGGGCGAATTTAAGCTGCTGGAGTTTACGCCGGGCGACAGAAGTAAGGCCAGGGCAGTAGGGGCATTGTTGCCTCAGGGATATACTCGTACTCTCCTGCCGGGTTACCGGCGTAAGGCAGACCGGCCACTGCCGCTTTATGGCTATACCGCCGTGGCCTTTCGGGATGACAAAGTATTTGTGGCTGCAATGCCAACTGACGATCCTGACCGTTGGGATCCCAAACACTATAACTCAAAAGATTTGCCCGGTTTGGTCCAAAGGAGGCTAAACCAAAACCCGGAGAACCGGGTGCTGGCACAACTGGCCCGGTGCGCGTTAGATTACGGTTGCTTTACCGCCCAAAATATTTTTTATACCCGTTGGGAAGGCGGGTTGCCTATGTCTCCTGTTTGCAACGCCCGCTGCCTGGGGTGTATCTCCCTGCAACCGGCGGAATGCTGCCCCTCACCACAGTCTCGGCTGACCTTTCGCCCCACAGTGGAAGAAGCAACCCAAATAGCGCTGCACCATTTGTACAACGCTCCGGATGCCATCATCAGCTTCGGACAGGGCTGCGAAGGTGAACCTGCCCTGGCAGCAGATGATATCGCACGCGTTGTTGGTAAAGTTCGACAGAAAATCAATAGCGGCACCATCAATATAAACAGCAACGCCGGCTATACCCGGGGGATTGAACAAATCTGCAACGCCGGGTTGAATTCCATCCGGGTAAGTCTGATTAGTGCTCGGGATGAAGTATATAACGCTTATTACCGCCCGCGGGACTACAGTCTGGCCGATGTAGCCAGATCAATCAGGATAGCCCGGTCCATGGGTGTTTATGTTTCTTTAAATCTATTAGTTCTGCCAGGTTTGAACGATACTGTGGAGGAAACTAATGCCATCGTGAAATTTATTGAAAGTAACGATATCAATAAGGTGCAATTAAGAAACCTTAACATCGATCCAGATTTATTGGGGTGCGTAGTTCCTACCCAAGGTGAAATAATAGGAATACCTCAATTTGTCGGAAGGCTGCGTTCTATTACCAGTCTTGAAATTGGGAATTATTCAAGGCCTGTAATGTAAGAATGTGTTTTCATACTTATAAGTACAATATTTCTTGCCTGAATAAGGTCGTTATGCTATAATTGTTAAGTGTCCGTATCAGGGAAAACACGGTTTAACCGGCTGTTTTGCCAATATATATCTTGATCGGAAAGAGGTGAACTCTTTTGAAGGAGAAAATTCATCCTAAGTACCATGAAACTAAAGTAACCTGTGTTTGTGGTGAAACATTTACCACCGGGTCTACCCAAAAAGAGATCAAAGTTGAGATTTGTTCTAAATGCCATCCGTTTTACACCGGTTCCCAGCGAACTGTAGAAACAGGCGGCCGGGCGGAAAAATTCCGCAAAAAATACGGCTTAAAATAAGCTGTTTTAAGCAGGGCGGATGCTCTGCTTTTTTGTTAAGGAAGTGATAATAAATGCGTCCTGAATTTAATTACGGGGGTCAGGCCGTTATTGAAGGTGTAATGATGCGCGGTCCGGAATCCCTTGCCGTAGCCGTTCGCCGGCCGGACAGTACCATCGTTATTGACCATAAGCCTGTTTCATCAATAACTTCGCGGATCAAACCGCTTAAATGGCCTATGCTTCGAGGTGTTGTAGTGCTTTTTGAATCATTGATAGTAGGGCTGCAGGCGTTGTCCTTTTCAGCCAACCAGGCCATGGAAGGCGAAGAAGAGGAACTAACAACGCGTGATATCGCCATCACCATGGCCCTGGCTTTTGGTTTGGCTATTTTGCTTTTTGTGGTGGTACCCACCGGGGCGGCCCACCTGCTCAATCGCTGGGTGCAAGGCAGTATTCTGCAAAACCTGGTGGAAGGCCTGATCAGGATTACGGTATTTCTGGCTTATGTAATTGCCATTGCCCAGATGAATGATATAAAACGGGTTTTTCGTTATCATGGCGCCGAGCACAAAACCATCAACGCTTACGAAGCAGGTGAAGAATTAACTGCCGGGAATGTGCAGCGCTATGCTACCTACCATCCCCGCTGCGGCACCAGTTTCTTAATCATCGTGCTGGTGGTTAGTATTATTGTTTTTGCCATGCTGGGGGAACAGGTATTATGGTGGCGTATTTTGTCCCGCATTTTGCTGTTACCGGTAGTGGCGGGGATATCGTATGAGCTGTTAAAAGCTTCAGCCCGGTATCAAAACAACTTGATTTTCTGCATACTGGCCGCACCCGGCAAGTGGGTACAACAATTGACCACAGGGGAACCCGACGATAATATGGTTGAGGTGGCCATAGCCGCCTTAAAGGCTGTGCTCAAGGAAGATAGGGGTGAGGTCAGTGTTCGATAAACTTGACAGTTTGGAAAAAAAATATGAAGAATTGGGCGAACTTATTGCTGATCCTGCTGTTATAGGGGATCAGGCACGCTGGCAGCAATATGTTAAAGCACATTCCGAACTCAGCGAAGTAGCTGCTGTTTACCATGAATATAAACAGGCATCTGCCGAACTGGATGATATTATGCAGATGCTTCAGGATAAGCTGGACACCGAGATGCGGGAACTGGCCGAGCTGGAACAAGTTGAATTAGAGGAAAAGAAAGAGACCCTGGAACAAAAATTAAAAATTCTGTTGCTCCCCAAGGACCCTAACGATGAAAAGAATGTAATCATGGAAATTCGCGCCGGAACCGGCGGAGAAGAGGCTGCGCTGTTTGCCGCCGACCTGTTCCGCATGTATACCCGGTTTGCTGAACTCAAGGGCTGGCGTACCGAGATTATCGATGCCCACCATACGGACTTGAACGGAATTAAAGAAATTACGTTTGTCATCGAAGGTAAGGGCGCCTACAGCCAGTTGAAATTCGAAAGCGGTGTGCACCGGGTGCAGCGGGTGCCCACCACTGAATCAGGCGGTCGCATTCATACCTCCGCCGCAACGGTGGCCGTGCTGCCGGAAGCAGAGGAAGTGGATGTGGAGATTAACCCGAACGAGCTGCGGATTGATGTGTTTTGCTCTACCGGGCCCGGTGGCCAGTCGGTCAACACAACCCAGTCCGCGGTGCGAATAACCCATATACCATCAGGTATAGTAGTCTCCTGCCAGGACGAAAAATCCCAGCATAAAAACAAAGACAAAGCTATGCGGGTACTGCGGGCCAGGATGCTTGACAAGGCACAGCAGGACCAGCAGCAGCAGCTCGCCAGCACCAGGAAATCCCAGGTGGGATCGGGTGACCGCAGCGAACGAATACGCACCTATAATTTTCCGCAGAACCGTGTTACCGACCACCGTATTGGGCTGACCCTGCATCGCCTGCAGGATGTGCTAATGGGTAATGTACAGGAAATAGTAGACGCACTGGTGACAACCGACCAGGCGGAGCAGCTGCAGCAGGTGGATTAAAAGGATGAAGAGTGTAACCATTGGTGAAGCGCTGATTCGCGCTACAAATTATTTAAAAAAAACCATTAATGAAAACGGTGCGGCGGCACCCAGAATTGATGCCGAGGTTCTGCTGGCTCACGTGCTTGGCCGGGACCGGGTTTACCTGTACCGGGAGACAAACCGGGAGTTATCTTTAGCTGAAGCCGGGCTTTACAGGGACCTGGTTGAACGGCGCGCGGGGGGAGAACCGGTGGCTTACCTTACCGGCAGCAAGGAATTTATGGGGCTTGACTTTTTAGTCGGGCCCCATGTTTTAATTCCCCGGCCGGAAACAGAATTAATGGTGGAATACGCTCTGGCCGTTCTGGCCGGTTGGCCGGCAGGGAATCGCCTGGCGGTGGATGTGGGAACCGGCAGCGGGGCCATAGCTGTCAGCCTGGGCTGTTTGGCGCCGGGTACGGCTGTTTACGCCATCGACTTATCGCCCGATGCCCTGAAAATAGCCCAAAAAAATGCCGTGCGGCACGACGTGCAAGTTAAGTTTTATTTAGGTGATCTGCTTAGTCCGCTCTCAGGGGTGCTTCTGCCTGGCTCAGTCGCCCTAATTGCCGCTAATTTGCCATATATACCCGGTAAAGAAATTAGCGGGCTGCCCCGGGATGTTCGGGATTACGAACCATTACCGGCATTGGACGGGGGGGGTGACGGATTGGACCATTATCGCCGCCTGGTGCCCCAGTCCGAAGTGCTGTTGGCTGTCAATGGGTATCTATTAATGGAAATAACGCCCGGACAGGAAGAAGCAGCCGTGGCGCTGGTACCTGCGCCACGTTGGGATTCCAGGATACTGGCCGACCTGGCAGGCCGTCCCCGGCTTGTTGTGGCCCGTTTAGCTCAAGCTGCCGGATCTACGGGCGGTGGAAACTTAATATAGAAGGTGCTACCCTGGGAAGGACCGCTGGTTACATCGATCATGGCATTGTGATCATTAACAATTTTATTGGTTATGGCCAGTCCAAGTCCTGTTCCTTCGTCCCGGGTAGTGAAGAATGGATCAAAAATTCTGGCCAAAACTGACTCGTCCATCCCCGGGCCGCTGTCATGTACTGAAAGCAGTATAGTGCCATTATTCCCCATGGATGTGGCAACCCGCACTTGTCCCCCCGGACCTACGGCCTGGAAGGCGTTGGTAACCAGGTTGATGATGACTTGTTTTAGCATATCCTTATTGCCCATAATTGGGTTTACTGCTTGATCAAGTGACAGTTCCAGTTTAATCTCTTTCAGTATCGCCTCGTTTTTCAGCAATTCCCAAATTGATAAAACAACATCGTTTAAATTAACCTGGTATAGCTTTATCTTTTCCGGTTTGGCCAGCTTTAAAAATTCGGTAATAATAGCATTAATGCGGTCAACTTCAGTTAACATAACCTCAAAATAGCTTTCAAATTTACTTATTTTGGCATCTTTTTTCTCAAGTAAAAGCTGGAGAAAGCCTCTAATTGAGGTAAGGGGGTTTCTGATCTCGTGCGCCGTCCCGGCAGCCAGCTCCCCTATGGCTGAAAGCATCGCCGACCTATGGATTTTTCTTTCCATTTCTTTTTGATCCGTAATATCATTAATAATGCAAGCGCTGCCGATTATTTTATCGCCGCTGTGCAGGTCGGCCCAGTTAAAAAGCAATGTTTTACCTTCCAGCTGTGCTTCATATCCGGATTTTTTCAGCGATAACGGGTCCGCTGTTTCCCCCGTAGCATATGTTAACAAAGCTGTCATGTTTTTGTTGATAGCAACCGCTTTAGGCTGGTTAAGCAATACTTCGGCTTCCCGGTTAATTTCAATTATTTTGCCTGTGGCGTCAGCCAGTATTAGGCCCGATTTTAAGAAATCAATAAAAAAATTAGTTCTTATTTTCTCTTCTTCCAGCTTTTTAGACAGAGATATGTCGTTGATGCATAATACTAAACCTTTCTTTTCTCCAAAGTCGGCATTGGCCGGATAAGCCGCGCACTGTACCGGGATCATATTGCCATGGCTGTCACAGGCTTGTCCGAATACCGGAATTCCCTCAATGGCGTGTCCGGAATTGCCTTCCAGGTAGTCTTTCATAAATGGCAGGTGTTTGCCGATCACTTCTTCCGAACTCAAACTGTGATATTTTTTAATCCCGAAAAGATCCCTGAAACACTGGTTTTCTTCAATTAACTGATGCGAGCCGTCCAGGTAAAGGGTGGCTATGTCCAGTTGATTCAGGATGTCCCGGTGATTTCTTTCGCTTTCCAATAACTGGTGTAGTAGGTTTTTTATGTAATCAAATGCCTGGCCGATAAACCAGGAGGTGGTGGCCAGCACCGCCAGAGCCAGGATATGATTGGTTATAAGTTCCGGAGTAAACCCGCTTCCGGTATTGCTGACAAAAGCCATAGCCGCGGCAACGACCAGGGAAGTGGCCAAGCCGTAAATGGTGCCGCAAATGATTGAATTTAGAACCACCGGCACAATAATTAAAACACCGAGATTGCCTGCAGCAAATATTCCGGTAACAATGGGTATATAAAGAATACAGATTGCTGCGGCGTAGGCAATTTTATATAAAATCAAATATTTGGTGTCTTGAAAAAAGGTTTTGGTGATAATAACATGCTGGGCTGGAATCAAAGCCAGGATAATAATCAAGCAGGTGATCCATAAAAGAATATAATCATTGCTTAGATATATATGCTTTGATTTGAGCCATTCCAAAAAGCAGGTAACGAATAGGACAGAATAAGTCAGGTGGGCGAATAAATAGCATTCTTTTAAACGGGACAAACCCGTTTCCAGTTTTATCAATGCGACAGCCTCCTAATTGTCAGGTCAAAGGCACGGTTGTTACCGTGCCCCGCTATGATTAAAAGGCGTATATTTAAGTAATCCTTTTTGGTACCATTTGGTTTTGGTTACCAGTATAACAATAAAACTTATCGTAACTACGTGTGACCAGCCGCAAAGAGCCCAGTACAGCTTGGATTGCACAATTTTATCCAAGTTTACGGTAAACAATAACTCAAATAGATTATAATATAAAAATTCAAGTAAAATTAGGACAATCATAACCATTATGCTGCAAGTTAGCGCTTTTACCCTGGAGGCCTGCCAAAAGAAACTAACTAAAAGGCCCAAAGTTATTACAGCGGCGGCTGTATGAAGTCCCGGCAGTTCTAAACTGTTGGCAAACAACCGGAAGATTATCACTGTTATAGCTTGGATAATCCCCACGCTAATAATTTTTTTCCAGATCAGCGGCAGTTGTAAAAAAGCCAGCATCAGCATTGTTAAGACAATACATTCTGGTATTCCGATGATAACTACGCTAATTAAAGTATCAATTAATTCTTTATTCACTTAAACTCCTTGGTAATTCCGGCTCATAATACATACAACCACAAGCTGATGCAGCGCTGATCTGAGCAATCCAGAATAAAGCAGTGGCGGTTAAAAGTATTAGTATTCTTTTCATTTTATCCCTCCTTTCTTGATTATATTGTAATATTTTGGGGAAATCCAGCCTTAACATTGGGTTTTTTGATGCTGGCTTAATTTTTTGTTCTCCCCTCAGCTAAATTGTTTCTTTTGGCAAAAGACAAAGGTATGATGGAGAAAGACTGTGCCACCAGGCCGGCGGTTATGGCCAGGGGCCAAATGGGATCAAGCCCGGCCACTATGGCCGTCGGGTTAAAAACGATGCTGCCCCAAAGAATAATCACAACAATGGCGGAGGTCTTCAACAGGTTCTTTTTCCGTGGCTTGAATTTTTTGCTGGCTATAGTAACCGGCGCGTAGACAATAACCGCGTACAGGGCAAAAATGAAACCACTGGCTTCAATTAAAGAAGCAAATTGGATGATATACGGGGCTGCGTATGAAACGATATAGCCAAGCGCGGTAAAAACTACAACGGTTAACACCCAGCACGCCACCGGACCGGTTTGGTGGCGCCCCCCGGATAAAATGCGGAGGGGATAAAAGGCCAGCCAGATCAGTAAAGTTGCTTTTAAAGTGCCAAGCAGCCAGGAAAATAGGATAAATCCCCCAATGGCGGTGATATTGAGCAAAATTATAGTTAAGGCGTAGGCAAAAACCTCACTGTTCAGGTTTGGGTTTTTATTATAACCGGTTGTTTCTCTTGTCAAATAATTGGAAATGCGGCTGATAATTGATGTCAAACCCTCATCTCCCTCACTGATTGACCGATTAACTCATAAATGTCTGGTTATTGTAGAATTTAAAAGATTACTTATGTATGGATTTGCCATTTTCCTGCAAAAAAATGTATAAAATTTATTACAAATATCGCCATCTTTCGCATGAGTTCGACTAATGAGAATTGAAAAAAGCGGTTTCTTTTACCATAATCCTCTTTGTGGTATACTACTTCAGAGAGCGGGAGCGTGGTAAAACATGGAACATTGTCAGCGTCCCACGCGGTTGTTGGCGGTTGATCCAAACAATCCGGAAGCCGGGTTGGTTCAAGCGGCCGCAGAGGTGCTGCGGGAGGGCGGCCTGGTTGCTTTCCCCACGGAAACTGTTTATGGCCTGGGGGCCAACGCCCTTGATTCCCGGGCGGTAAAAGAGATTTTTACCGCTAAGGGCAGGCCGGCGGATAACCCTTTAATAGTACATATCAGTAAACCGGAAGCTATTGCCAATTACATTAAAGTAATACCCCCTGTAACAAAACAGCTGGCGGAACGTTTCTGGCCGGGACCGCTGACATTGGTGCTTAAAGGCGCGAACAGCTTTCCCCGGGAGGTGACGGGTGGTCTGGCCACGGTTGCGTTTCGGGTGCCCGCCCACCCGGTGGCGCTGGCTTTAATTGAAGCGGCCGGAGTTCCTGTGGCTGCGCCCAGCGCCAATGCTTCCGGACGGCCCAGTCCCACCACGGCCCGGCATGTAATTGAAGACTTGTCCGGCCGGATTGACCTTGTGCTGGATGCCGGTCCGGCGGGTGTGGGTGTGGAATCCACTGTGCTGGACCTGACAGGCGGACTTCCGGTTATTTTGCGGCCCGGCGGGGTGACTCTGCGGGAACTGGAAGAAGTGCTGGGTCCGGTGGCAATTGACCCTGCGGTGCATGGCGGCAGGGTGGAAAAACCCCGTTCCCCCGGTATGAAGTACATGCATTACGCGCCGCGCGCGCCATTACTGTTGTTCGAGGGTGCTAATATGAAAGATTTGGCGGGCTGTATCCTGGCCGAGGCCGAGCGGCTTAAAGCGCGGGGGCTAAGGGTGGGAATTTTAACCTATGAGGACACTGCTCGCATCTATGCAGGCCGGGGTTATGATATCGTATTGGCCGGCAGCAGTTCGAATCCGGGAACAGTTGCAGCAGCACTGTATGATTCCCTGAGGCGGTTTGACCGGCTGGGTGTTGACAGAATCCTGGCCCAGGGGATTGCCCGGGAAGGTGTCGGCCTGGCGGTTATGAATAGATTAATCAGGGCTGCGGGGGGAAAGGTTGTTACAGTATAAAAAACAGGAGTCAGTAGTCAGGAGACAGGAGTCAGAATAAAAAACCTGGTCTTCAGGACTTCTCCAGGGGGCTGACCCCGGAACCATTGGGACATGGAGAATCGAGATAAGAATTGGAATGCGTCGACCGACCCTCGGGTTATCTCCAGGGGGTGATACACGGAACTATCGGATTCAAGGAATTAGATGGGTTTATCATTTTGTTTTATTCTGAATTCTGACTCCTGAATACCTGATTATGAAACTGGTTGTTTTGGCATAAACATTTAACAGCATAGGTTTTTTGGAGGAATTGAGATTGAGCCTTTATACCGTTTTTGCCCTTGCAGTAGCACTTGGTACAGACGCTTTCTCCATGTGCCTTGGTTTGGGTATGGCCGGGGTAACCCGCCGGCAAATTCTAATCGTCAGCCTGACGGTTTTAATTTTCCACATCGTTATGCCGCTGGTGGGCTGGTATGCCGGTGAATTTGTGGGCACTTTTGCGGGACGAGCGGCCAGCATTGCCGGTGCCCTGCTTTTAGTCTACCTGGGAGTTAAAATGATTCGCTCAGTTTTTAAAGGCGGTGACGCAATGGACCCCAAAGTTGTTCTGGTTAATACCTGGGGTTTGCTGCTGCTGGCCGCCAGTGTCAGCATGGATGCCCTGAGTGTGGGCTTTTCCCTTGGTACCAGACAGGTCAACCTGCCCCTAACCGCCATGATAATCGGCGTCACAGCGGGGGTAATGACTGCAGCAGGTCTTATATTGGGCCGTTTTGTGGGAATCAAAGTAGGTGAGCGGGCCGTAGCCGGGGGCGGGCTGCTTTTGGTGGGGATCGGCATTCGCATGATGCTGCCGTAAATATACAGGAGTCAGGAGTCAGAATGGAAAAACGGTTTAGCATTAATATTTTATTCTGACTCCTGACTCCTGAATTCTGACTCCTGAATTTTAAATACAGTTGGTGTTATCCTATGAAGAAAAAAAAGATACTGTTTATTTGCACCGGGAATACCTGCCGCAGTGCCATGGCTGAGGCGCTGGCCCGCAGGGCGCTGGCTGAGCTATACCCGGGGCGGCAAGATATTGAATTTAAATCCGCCGGAATTGCCGCCCTGCCCGGTGACGGTGCATCGCACCGGGCTATCGTCGTGCTGGAGGAACGGGGCATAGACTTAACCGGGCACCGGGCCTCTCTGGTTTCTTCCGGTGATATCGAAGAAGCTGATTTAATTTTAACAATGACTGCCGCGCACAGGGACATGCTATTGCGCCTGGCCCCCGACGCTGCGGGGAAAATATTTACCCTGGCGGAATACGCCGGCGCGGGCGGAGACATTCCCGACCCCTTTGGTCTGGGTGAAGAAATCTACCGCATCGCAGCGGGCGAACTCAATGCCCTCATCCGCGATGCTCTCCGCAAATTTCTGGGACAGGCTTAATCAATATAATGGACGCCCATGCCGTGCTTGTTTATTTTTGGTCAATTCGTTTAGAGGAAACCTTGCGAATAATGTAGAATAAATTAAGGTTGAGGTCCGGGCGGACAAATGACCCGGCCAATTTAACTGGCATTCGTATAATTTGTAAATTAAGAAACAAATATCATTAAAAAGGAAGTGTTATATATTGCGGGTGGCTATTGGCAGCGATCATGGCGGTTTTAATCTAAAAGCGGAAATTATCGGCTACCTTAAGGAAAAACAAATTGACTATCATGATTTCGGCACTTATTCACTTGATTCGGTCGATTACCCGGACTTTGCCCGGATTGTTGCGGACGCTGTCGCCGGTGGGGACTGTGACCGTGGAATTTTATGCTGCGGCACCGGTATTGGTGTTTGCATAGCTGCCAACAAAGTGGCCGGCATCAGGGCTGCATTGTGCCACGATACCTTCTCGGCCCGTATGGCCTCGGAGCATAATAACGCCAACATCATAACGCTTGGCGAGCGTGTTATAGGACCTGGCCTGGCCTGTGACATAGTGGATGCCTGGCTGAATTCGGAATTTGCCGGAGGCAGGCACGCCCGCAGGATTGAAAAAATAAGCGAAATAGAGAAGAAAAACAGGTAATTTGGGAGGAAAAGTTAAATGAGCTTTTACAGCCCCCTTGCTGATATTGACCCTGAAGTGTCCGGCGCGCTTGCGCGGGAGCTTGACAGGCAGCGCAACACGCTGGAACTAATTGCATCAGAAAATATCGTTAGCCGGGCAGTTATGGAAGCCCAGGGATCGGTATTAACCAACAAATATGCCGAAGGACTGCCGGGGCATCGTTATTATGGCGGGTGCTCCTGTGTGGATGTGGCCGAATCTCTGGCCATTGAGCGGGCCAAAAAGCTTTTTGGCGCAGAGCATGTAAACGTCCAACCTCATTCCGGCTCCCAGGCCAACCAGGCTGCTTATTTCACACTGCTAAACCCCGGGGACAGCATCCTGGGGATGAACCTGGCCCACGGGGGACACCTGACGCATGGCAGTCCTCTTAATATGTCAGGCCGCTATTTTAAAGTTGCTTTTTACGGAGTGGAAGAGGATACGGGGCGGATAGATTACGACAAGGTCTATGAAATTGCCGTTCAGAGCAAGCCCAAAGTAATTGTCGCCGGGGCGAGCGCTTATCCCCGGGAAATTTTATTTGATCAAATGAGTGAAATAGCCGCTCAGGTTGGCGCATACTTAGTGGTTGATATGGCGCACATTGCCGGCCTGGTCGCCGCCGGGTTGCATATTAGCCCCGTCCCCTACGCCGACATTGTTACCACCACCACTCATAAAACACTGCGCGGGCCCCGGGGCGGGATGATCCTGTGCCGGGAAAAACACGGTGCCGCTGTGGATAAAGCCGTCTTTCCGGGCATACAGGGCGGGCCGTTGATGCACGTAATCGCCGCCAAAGCTGTTGCCTTTGGTGAGGCCCTCCGGCCAGGCTTTAAGGAATACCAGCAGCAGATAGTCAAAAACGCGCTTGCCTTAGCCAATGCGTTGCTGGAGCGCGGGTTTGAGCTGGTCTCGGGCGGAACGGATAATCACATGATGCTGGTGGACCTGCGCAATAAAAATATTACCGGGCGCGACGCCGAAAAAGTTTTAGACGAAGTCGGAGTTACTGTTAATAAAAACGCTATTCCCAACGATCCACAGCCGCCTGTGATCACCAGCGGCGTGCGCGTTGGCACGCCGGCCGTAACCACCAGGGGCCTTAAAGAGCCGGAAATGGCCGAGGTTGCTGAAATAATCCATTTGGCCCTGAGTTATGGTGACGATACGGCGCGCCTTAAAAAAGCCGCGGAAATGGCCGCCGGTTTATGCCGTCGTTTCCCCATTTACGAAGAGGGTGGTGTTTATGCAGCGCCCCTCATGGGATAGCTACTTCATGGAAATAACCACAGTGGTGGCGAGCCGGTCAACCTGCCTGCGACGAAAGGTCGGCGCGATCATCGTGCGGGACAACCGCATTTTAACCACCGGCTATAACGGCGCGCCCGCCGGCCTGCGGCACTGCCTGGAGATAGGCTGCCTGCGGGAAAGCCAGGGCATCCCTTCCGGAGAAAGGCATGAGTTGTGCCGGGGGCTGCACGCCGAACAAAACGCCCTGATTCAGGCCGCCCTGCACGGCATATCAATTGCGGGCGGGACTTTTTACGTGACTCATCAGCCCTGTGTGCTTTGTGCAAAAATGATAGCCAACGCCGGGATTAAAACAATCGTTTATCAGGGGGATTACCCCGATAAACTGGCGCTGGAGATGCTGGCTGAAGCAGGTGTTGAATTAAAGAAAATGGACTTTAATGGTTAGCGGTGGTGATGAAAGGTGCAGAAAAAAATAGTAGCCCTGCCAAAATTAAATAACCTGACCCCCTCCATGGAATCCACCGCGTTAAAGCTGATGGAAGAGGCAGGGGAATTGGCCCAGGCTATTGGCAAGCTCAGGGGTATGAGTGGAGAAAAATGTACCATTGACGAACGTGAAGTACTGGCGCTGATAACCAGAGAGCTGCTGGATGTGGCCCAGACAGCAGTTTCTATGATGTTCGTGCTGGAAGAGCATTACCATGTAAGTATAGAAAAAGCGCTGGATGAACATATTAATAAATTGATCCGCAAAGGCTACCTTGTTCCTGAGTCTGAGTAATTGTACAGTAGGCAGGGCGATCCGGTAGTTACGTGAAAAATCTTATACCTGATCCCGGGGGTGATAATGATGAAGGTTTTGGTGGTGTTTGGCACCAGGCCGGAGGCGATTAAAATGGCGCCGCTGGTGCAGCTGCTGCAAAGGGATGAACAATTGGATTGCCGGGTGGCTGTTACGGCGCAGCACAGAGAAATGTTGGATCAGGTGCTGCGCCTTTTTAATATAGTGCCCGATCACGACTTAAACATTATGCGGTCGGGTCAGACCCTGTTCGATATAACGGGAAGGGCCCTGGCGGGACTGCAAAAAGTATTGGAGTTGGAAAAACCGGATTTAGTGCTGGTGCATGGTGACACCACCACCACTTTTGTGGCGGCGCTGGCTGCTTATTACATGCAAATTCCGGTTGGTCATGTTGAGGCCGGGCTGCGCACCGGCAATAAATACTCTCCGTATCCGGAGGAAATGAACCGGCGGCTGACCGGGGCACTGGCCGAGCTGAATTTCGCGCCCACTGTGAAGGCCAGGGCCAACCTGCTCCGGGAAGGGGTCAACCCCGATAGTATTTTCGTCACCGGCAACACGGTGATCGACGCGCTGATGGCCACGGTGAGGCCGGACTACCGTTTTAACGATCCGCTGCTGAACCGGCTGCTAGCTGAAGAAGGGCGGATTATACTGATGACCACCCACCGCAGGGAAAACCTCGGCGCGCCCATGCGGGACATCTATTTGGCGCTGCGGGACACGCTGGACAATTACCCTGATATCCGGGTGATCTTTCCGGTACACAAAAACCCGGCCGTGCGCCAGGTGGTACAGGAGGTACTCGGGGGCAATGACCGGGTGCACCTGGTGGAACCCCTTGATTACGAACCCCATATCAATTTGATGTCCCGCTGCTATCTGGTGCTTACGGATTCCGGCGGCATGCAGGAAGAAGCTCCGGCACTGGGCAAGCCCGTGCTGGTGCTGCGCAATACCACCGAGCGCCCCGAGGCGGTGGACGCGGGGACAGTGATACTGGTGGGGACGGATCGCCAAACGGTGCGTGAGGAAACGGGACGGCTGCTATCCGATGCCGGCCACTATCGCTCTATGTCCGAGGCCATTAACCCCTACGGGGACGGACGGGCCTGCGGCAGAATTGCGCAGGCGATCAAATTTTCCTATCGCCTTGCTGCGGAAAAACCAGTGGAGTTTTCTCCCCTTGCATAAATGCATCAGTGGCAAGTTGGGGTGGACGACTCTGCCCGCCGGGTCTAAAGAAGGGGGCGACTCCACGGCTCCTTTTGCAAAAATGCATCAATAATGTAAAAATGCATCACGGTCCCTCCCTGGAAGGGCCGTTTTTTATTTCAATAGTACAGGATAAATCGCCATGCTGCTAAAGCGGCATCAACAGAGGATGAAAAATAGCTAGCGTTGGTAAGGTGATCTGGTGGCTTCCCGGAGTAAGCGGAGCACTGGGTGCGGTCCATAGCACGTCAAATCCCCAAAGCATGACCCCGTACCCCGCGACCGGCTTGTGGCACGTCCATTGCATAAATAACTTCTTTGAAACAAAGATGTGTTTTGGAGGATATTTGGGCTGCGTTTGGGGCGGGCCGGCGGGATCATCCAGCCCTGCATGTCGGCCAATGGGCTAAAAGAATTACCATTTACGCCATTTGTAACAACATTATTTAAATTAGGAGGGTATAAACAATGGATTTTGGGTTAACAGAAGAACAACAAATGGTACAGGATATGGCTCGCAATTTTGCAGAAAAGGAAATTGCTCCTTTTGTTGAAGAGGATGAAAAAAACCATTATTATCGCAGAGAAATATTGAAAAAAATGGGTGAATTGGACCTGCTGGGCTGGAGTCTTCCGGAGGAATACGGCGGAAATGGCATGGGCTGGATGGAAGGTTGTATAGCACTGTATGAAATATCCAAGGTTCATACTTCCTGGAGACTTTCCATCAGCGGCAACAACTGGGGTCCGGCAATGACCATCAATGAATATGGCACTGAAGAACAAAAACAGAAATACATCCCCGGACTGTTAGATGGGTCAGCGGTGGGAAGCTTTGCTATGACCGAGCCCAATACAGGTTCCGATGTAGCCAGCATGAAGACGTTTGCAGAAGATAAGGGTGACCACTGGCTGATAAATGGCACCAAGACGTGGATATCCGGCGGGCATACTTCCGATACCGGATTACTCTATGCCGTCACGGAAAAAGGCGCAGGCGCTAAGGGGATATCCTGTTTCATAATTGACTACAACAATACCCCCGGCGTTACCAGAATTCCAATTAACGAAAAAGTCGGTATGTGGTCTGCTCCGACTTCGGAATTAATTTTCGAAAATGCAGTGGTTCCTAAAGAAAATCTTTTAGGCCCATTAAACAAAGGCTTCTATATTTGTATGTGGCAGTTGAACAATACCCGCATGGGTTGTGCCACCGGTGCCGCAGCTCTTTCCAGGGCATGCCTGGATGGTGCTGTTCAATATGCGCAAGAGCGTATCCAGTTTGGCAAACCAATCGGCAAATATCAAATGATTCAAGCTCAGATTGCTGAAATGATATTGGAAGATGAGGCAGCCAAAAATCTCGTTTATCGCGCTGCATGGCTAAAAGATAATAAATTACCCAGCCAGCAGGCAACTTCCATTGCCAAACTGGCAGGTTGTAACGCGGCTGTTCATGCTGCCAACCTGGCAATGAAAATTTACGGTTCATATGGCTATTCCAATGAATATCCCTGTGGCAGGTGGCTGCGCGATTGTAAGCAGTTTGAAACCCTGGAGGGAACCTCCAACATGCACCAGATGATCATTGCCAACATTGAACTTGGTTACGCGCCCAACCGTTAGGATCATAGTATCAAGCCCTGCCAAATAGTTGAGGGCGCCAGCGGCATTCAGGAAATGATTATTGCCGCCAATGCCCTGGTGGGATACCGTAAAGGCAACAAATAATCAATACCGAGGAGGTTTATTATGAGCCAGAAATACGACGACTTTAATTGTAGAAGAGAAACAATCATGCAAATGGGCGGCGAGAAGGCCGTCGCCAAACAGCACAAGGAAGGCAAATTAACTGCGCGGGAAAGAGTGGAATATTTCTTTGATCCCGGTACATTTACTGAAATCGGCACATTTTTGAAACACCGGATAACAAACTTTGGCATGGACAAAAAAAATATTCCAGCTGAAGGAGTTGTGTGCGGTTACGGTAAAGTTAACGGCAGAATGGTTATGGTTGGCGCTGAAGACTATACCGCTATGGCCGGTACCTTTGGTGAATACCACGGCAAAAAATTTGCCGCTGCCATCGACATGGCCAAGGATATGGGCATTCCCTTTATTGGTATGAACGATTCCGGCGGCGCCAGGCTGCAGGAAGGCATTGATACCCTACAGGCCTACGCCTGGCTGTTTAAAGCACAAAACCTGGCTTCCGGGGTTATCCCCCAGGTTGCGCTGCTGTTGGGCCCCTGCCTGGGTGGCCAGGCTTATCACCCGGTGATGCAGGATTTTGTAATTCAAAGTCGAAATCATGGTTATATGGGAATCGCCGGTCCAGCTTTTGTTAAAACCCAGCTGGGCGTAGACATTGATCTGCAAACCCTCTGCGGCGTAGAGGCACATGCTGTTAAATCGGGTTGCACCCATATCGTGGCTGGCGACGACAAGGACTGCATGGATAGAGCCAGGCAGCTGCTGGAGTACCTGCCCCAGAACAACAAGGAAAAACCGGCGCGGATTGATACCGGTGACGAGGCTATGCGTCTGGTGCCGGAAATGGACGGCATGATCCCCGAGCAAACCATGATTCCTTATGACATGCACGAAGTCATCTTCAAGCTGGTGGACAACGGAGTCTTCATGGAGATTATGCCTGATTTTGCCAAGAACGTAATCATTGGCTTTGCCCGTTTCAACGGTCGCAGCACAGGTATCGTGGCCAGCCAGCCCAACTGGATGGGCGGCGTAATTGACTGCAACGCAGCCGATAAGGTTGCCAGGTTCGTCAGATTCTGCGATTTGTTTAATATTCCGCTGGTCAACCTGCATGACACTCCGGCCTACATGATCGGTCCCGAGCAGGAATGGAAGGGCATTCTCAGACACGGCGCCAAAATGCTGTATGCCTACATCGATGCCACAGTGCCCAAAATTACCGTTATCATGCGTAAATCCTTTGCCGGTGCGTACCTGGGCATGTGCTGCAAAGACACCGGCGCCGACATCGTTTATGCCTGGCCGGAAGCCACCATCACCATTGTGGGCGCGGAAACGGCAGCCAGTGTAATTTTTGCCAAAGAAATTAAAAACGCGGAAAATCCGGCGGAAGTTAGGGCGGAAAGGATCCAGCAGTACCGGGATCTGTATGAGAATCCGTTCCACGCAGCGGAGCGTGGCTATGTTGACGACATTATCCTGCCTTCCGAAACCAGGAAGAAAATTTGTGCCTCTTTGGATCTGCTCGAGAATAAGTCTGTGGCCCGGCCCTGGAGGAAATTCTCCAACATTAATATGTAAAACGTGGCGGGGAGGTAAAAAAATGGTTGATTGGGAAGCGGCCACCTCAGTGGCCCTGTCAGGTGTCCTGTCTGTTTTTGCAGTGCTGGCTGTGCTTATGATTACTGTTCAGGTTTCCGGTAGAATAATTAGCAGCCAGGCTCAAAAAAAGCAGCAAAAGCAAAAAGCGTAGCTTTTTATTTTAGAGGAGGTATTTTGGTATGGTGCAGATCAATGCTCCCATGGTGGGTAAAGTAGTATCGGTTGATGTTAAAGCGGGCGACCAGGTTAAGAAAAACGACGTTGTGGTGACCTTGGAAGCTATGAAGATGCAGATTAAGGTGTACGCTCCTTCCGACGGGGAAGTAGTTGAAGTTAACATTAGCGCCGGTGATGTGGTTAACACCGACACTGTGCTGGTAGCACTGAAATAATTGTAAGTACTCAGGAGTCAGGAGTCAGAATAAAAAACAATTTATTATCTCGTAATATTCTGACTCCTGGTGCTGACTATTAAGTAAATAATTGTAAGTGTTCAGGGGACAGAAGCCAGGAATCAGGATGAGAGGCTAATTTATTATCTTGCAGTATTCTTAATTCTGACTACTGAATTCTGAATTCTTAAATAAAACTAACCAAGGAGGAAAGGGCATTGGGTCAGCTGGTAGATATTTTTAGCGGAATTGGGGTTATGAGTTTAACCCTGGGCAACATTGCGATGTGGCTGATTGCCTTTGTCCTCTTTTACCTGGCCATTGCCAAGGGGGTTGAGCCGCTGCTTTTGATTCCCATCGGGTTCGGCATATTTGCGGCCAATTTCCCTCTTACCGGCCTTTTAGAAGAGGGTGGCCTATTTTATATCTTTTATCACTATGGTATTGAAACCGAGTTAATACCGCCGTTGATTTTCCTTGGGTTGGGCGCCATGACGGATTTCGCCCCGGTGATTGGCAATCCCAAGACACTGCTGCTGGGGGCGGCGGCCCAGTTGGGCGTATATTCGGCATTTTTCGGGGCGCTGCTGCTGGGTTTCACTGTCAACGAGGCGGCCTGTATCGGTATTAT
>NZ_FOOX01000031.1 GCF_900113335.1 Desulfotruncus arcticus DSM 17038 | reverse complement strand
GTGCCCAAGGAAGGCATTATTGACGAATTCAAGGGCCAGTGGCAGTCCTTTAACGAATTTACCTTTAACAACTCACAGCGCACCATTGAGGCCGTCAACTTCTATACCATTATGGAATACCCGATGACCTCCTGCGGCTGCTTTGAGTGTATCCTCTCCATGGTGCCCGAGTGCAACGGCTTCATGGTGGTCAACCGTGAACACGGCGGCATGACCCCGTCCGGCATGACCTTCTCCACCCTGGCCGGTACCATCGGCGGCGGCGCTCAGATGCCCGGCTTCATGGGTATCGGTAAATCATATCTGGCCTCGCCCAAGTTCGTACCCGCCGACGGCGGCCTGGGCAGACTGGTATGGATGCCCAAGGCGCTGAAAGAAGAGCTGCGCGCTTCACTGGAAGAGGCCGCTGAAAACGCCGGCCTGGGCAAAGACTTCGTAAATAAGATTGCTGACGAAACTGTCGGTACCAGCGGCGAGGAAATCATGTCCTTCCTGGAAGAGAAGGGACACCCCGCTTTGACTATGGATCCTTTAATGTAATAAAGTAGTTATACTAAGTTGGTATTTCCTTTCGAGTTACGGGAAACACCATAGGCGGAGCCTTTTAAAAGGTTCCGCCGGGTGTATTCCTTATATATGATAAGTCGAATCAGAGAAAGGAGTATGGAGTAATGGGTTTAACAGGTTTAGAGATTTTCAAACAGCTACCCAAAACAAACTGCAAAGACTGCGGACAGCCTACCTGCCTGGCTTTCGCTATGCAACTGGCCAGTGGTAAGGCTGGTTTGGATCAGTGCCCCCACGTCAGTGACGCAGCAAAAGAAGCGCTTGATTCAGCTTCCGCACCGCCGGTTGCGCTGGTTAAAATCGGTAAAGGTGAGAAAGAACTGCAGTTGGGTAATGAAACCGTGCTTTTCCGTCATGACAAGCGTTTTGAACACCCCACCGGCATTGCCATTGCCGTTAATGACAATGACAGTGAAATCGCTTTTAAAGTGGGAGAAATCAATAAGCTGGTATTTGACCGCGTAGGTCAAATCCATAACGTTAACCTGGTAGCCGTAGTAAATGCTTCCGGTGATGCTGCCAAGTTTGCCGAAGCCGCAAAAACAGTTCAGGAGAACACCCCGTTCCCGCTGGTACTGATCAGCGAAGATGCTGCCGCCATGGGAGCTGCCCTGGAAGTGGCAGGTGCTAATGCCCCGCTTATTTGTGGTGCCAATGCAGCTAACTTGGACGCCATGGTTGAATTGGCCAAGAAATACGATGCTCCGTTAGTAATCAAGGGTGCAGGACTGGATGAACTGGCTGCGCTGGTTGAAAAAGCCGGTTACAAGAAAGTTATTTTGGATTCCGGTGCACGTGAAGTTAATAAGGTTCTGGCCGACCAAACCCAAATTCGCCGCCAGGCGCTGAAAAAATTCCGCTCCTTTGGTTATCCAACCATTACCTTTGCGGATAACCCGGATCCCATTCAGGTTATCGTGGACGCCGGTGTATATATTGCCAAGTACGCAGGCATCGTGGTATTAAACACTGCGGATCCCGCAGACATTCTGCCGCTGATCACTCTGCGCTTGAACATTTACACCGACCCGCAGAAGCCGATTGCCGTAGAATCCAAGCTTTATGAAATTGCCAACCCCGGTCCGGATGATCCTGTATTTGTAACCACCAACTTCTCTCTGACTTATTTCAACGTTCAGGGTGACGTTGAAGCCGGTCGCTTCCCGGCCTACATTCTGCCGGTTGACACAGACGGTATTTCCGTGCTGACCGGTTGGGCTGCCGGTAAGTTTACTCCAGAAAAAATTACTGAAATGTTAAATACATCCGGCATTACTGATAAAGTCTCTCACAGAAAAGTGATCATTCCTGGCGGCGTTGCTGTATTAAGCGGCAAACTGCAGGAACTGAGTGGTTGGGAAGTACTGGTAGGACCACGCGATTCAGCTGGTATCCCCTCGTTCTATAAGCAGCGCTGGGGCAAGTAGGATATAATTGCGGGCAGTGTGGAAAATACTAACCTGTATAAGTTATACCAGCTGTATCTACCAACAAGGGAGGAATATTTATGTCATTTAATATAGCAGTGGCCGGTAAAGGCGGCACAGGTAAAACCACATTATGCTCATTAATTATCAGGCAATTGGTTAAAGCCGGTAAGAAGCCTGTATTTGCCGTGGATGCAGATGCCAACGTTAATTTAAACGAGGCGCTGGGCCTGGAAGTTGAAGGCTCCATTGCCGACTTGCTTGTGCGGATAAATAATAATCTGGACCCTCTGCCGGCAGGGATGACCAAGGATCAGTTCGTAGAGTTTAAAGTACACCAATCCCTTTCCGAAGGTGATAATGTCGACCTGTTGGTAATGGGTGGGCCTGAAGGTGCTGGGTGTTACTGTTATGCCAACAATCTCCTGCGCGGTTTTGTTGCCGACCTGAGCAAAAATTACCCGTACATGGTCATGGACAATGAAGCCGGTCTTGAGCATTTGAGCAGGCGTACAACCCAGAACGTCGATGTGTTATTTATAACCAGTGATTGTTCTGCGCGTGGCATTAGATCCGCCGGCAGGGTACGGGAACTGGTTGAAAACTTAAAACTTGACATTAAAAAAATGTACCTTGTGGTAAGCAGGGTAAATGAAGCAACCTTCGATGCCCTCAAACCTGAAATTGAAAAGACCGGCCTGGAATTAATCGGCACGATACCTATGGACGAACAGGTAATGGAATACGATCTACTGAGCAAACCACTGATAAATTTGCCCGATGAGTCACCGGTAGTGGCAGCAGTTAATGATATCTTAACAAAAGCTGCCATCATTTAATACCGCAAAATTATGCTTTTTAACGCAGAAAGGAGCGGAACCAATGGCTGTTACTATAGCTAAAGAAAAATGGACCAGCAAGGTGGGTGAAATGGTGCTGGGAGCCGACTCATCCGTTAAGGTCGGCGGGGAAAGCACATTACCATTCCTGCATTTTGAGGGAGAAATGCCCAACAAGACGGTATTGGCACTTGAAGTATGGGATCTCGATCCGACAGATTGGCCGGAAATTTTGAGGAAACCTTTTGCTGATGTACTTGCCGACCCCGTCGCATGGGCTAAAAAGTGCGTTGAGTATGGTGCAGACGCTGTCGCTCTTCGTTTTATGAGCGCTCATCCTGATTTTAAAGATGCATCTCCGGAAGATTGCGCTGTCACTGCCAAAGCAGTTGCTGAAGCAGTCAATGTTCCCCTGATTCTTATCGGTTGCGGCGTTGAAGAAAAAGACGCTGAAGTACTGGAAAAAGCCGGTGAAGCCTTAGCCGGCAAAAACTGTCTGATCGGCTGCGCCACTGAGAAAAACTATAAGACCATCACTGCTACCGCCATGGTCAACGGCCACAGCGTTATTGCCTCCAGCCCGCTGGATATTAACCTGGCCAAACAGTTGAATATCTTAATGACTGAAATGAACCTGCCAACCAACCGCATTGCCATTGACCCGCTGGTTGGCGCGCTGGGCTATGGTATTGAATACGCGTACTCCATCATGGAAAGAGCCCGCATGGGCGCTCTGACGGGCGATAAAATGCTGGCTATGCCGGTTATCTGCTTCGTGGGACAGGAAGCCTGGAAAGCCAAAGAGGCCAAGAGCACGAGCGAAGAAGCTCCTGAGTGGGGCGCCCAGGAACGCCGCGCCATTCTATGGGAAGTGCTTACCACCACCACCTTTGCCCAGGCCGGCGGCTCGATTTTCATCCTGCGTCACCCTGAAACCGTTAAGCAGGTTAAAGTTCACGTTAACAAGATGATGGAGAGCAATGCATATTAATTTAAAAATGAGGAGGCTATGAGCATGATCCTTATTGGTGAACGGATCAACGGCATGTTCAAAGACATCCGGGAAGCTATCCAAAACAAGGACCCGGAGCCGGTCAAGTACTGGGCCAAGCGCCAGCAGGAAAAATGTGCCGGTTATCTTGACATCAACACCGGCCCGACCGTAGAAAAGGAAGATCAGCCCGCCGTTATGGAATGGCTGGTTAAGACAGCACAGGAAGTTTCTACACTGCCGTGCTGCATTGATTCCACCAACCCTGATGCCATTGAAGCCGGCCTGAAAGTGCACAAGGGCAAAGCCATGATTAACTCTACAACAGCTGACCAGTTTAAAATGGACATTTACATTCCTATGGCCGCCAAATACAATGCCGCCATCATTGGTTTGGCTATGAACGAGAAGGGTGTGCCCAAGAGTGCTTCCGACCGTATCGCCCTGGCGATGGAAATCGTGGTTAACTGTGACATGCACGGTGTGCCCATGGAAGACCTGTATATTGACCCGCTGATGCTGCCCTGCAACGTAGCCCAGGAGCACGGCGTGGAAGTGCTGGAAACCCTGCGGATGATTAAAACGCTGGCCGACCCGGCACCGCGTACCACTATGGGCCTGAGCAACGCTTCGCAGCGCTGCACCAACCGGCACCTGATCAACCGCACCTTCTTGATCATGAGCATGGCTTGCGGTCTTGATTCAGCCATCGCCGACGTTGATGACGAAGATACGCTGGACGCGGTAGCAGCAGCTAATCTCTTATTGAACAAAGACATTTACTGCGATTCGTTCCTGAAAACTTTCCGCTCCAGGTAATAAGTATTAAATAAAGACCGACTAAAACAGCCGGTTCTTGTTAATAAAAAGGCGGCTTAACAAGTCGCCTTTTTATAGCATTTTTTGGCCGGTAACCGGTGAGTTAACTTGTTTGACAGAAAACACGTTAAAATATTATACTATGGACAGGTATGCATAATCGCGAAATATTGAACAATATCAAGATTATTCAAACAAATCTACTTTATTTAATGTTTGGTTTAACTAAATGTATATTATAACTGTATCAAGAATATTTTAAACGTTCGGTTATGCTATACCTTGAACGACCGGTTAGGGCGCCGGTAGGTTCACAGATCACTAGCCCGGCGCAAAGATATTTTTTTGTGATGCCGAAACTAGGAGGACGGATGTGATGCTTAGATGAGTACAAAACCTGATAAGGTCGGAGCCGTACTAGTGCTGGGCGCAGGTATCGCCGGTATACAGGCATCGCTTGATTTGGCAGAATCAGGCTACTATGTGTACTTGGTGGATAAAACTCCCGCCATTGGTGGTACCATGCCTATGTTGGACAAAACCTTCCCTACCAATGACTGCTCCATGTGCATCTTGTCTCCCAAGCTTGTTGACTGCGGGAGACACTTGAACGTCAACACCATAACTAATGCTGAAGTACTGGATATTCAGGGTGATCCAGGCAATTTCAAGGTAACCATCAACAAAAAAGCGCGTTTTGTTGACCCTGACAAATGTACCGGATGCGGTTCCTGTGCTGAGGAGTGCCCGGTTAAAGTTCCGGATGATTTCAACCAGGGCCTCAGTCCAAGAAAAGCTATTTACAAGCTTTACGCCCAGGCATATCCCAATGCTTATGCCATTGACCCGACTAAATGCTTGAAAATTAAGAAACCCAAGGCCTGCGGTAAGTGTCTTAAAGTCTGCCAGGCTGAAGCCATCAATCACGAGATGCAGGATGAAACCGTTCAGATTGATGTTGGTTCCGTAATCCTGTGCCCCGGCTTTGAAAAATTTGATGCCGGCCAGTTGGCTTATTACGGCTACGGCAAACATCCCAATGTTTTAACCAGCCTTGAATTTGAGCGTATTCTTAGCGCTTCAGGTCCTTTCGGAGGCCACATCCAAAGACCGTCCGACGCTAAAGAGCCTCAGAAAATTGCCTGGATTCAGTGTGTCGGTTCTCGTAACTGCCGTATAGAAAATGGCTACTGTTCCTCTGTTTGCTGTATGTATGCCATTAAAGAAGCTGTTATTGCCAAAGAACACTCTCACTATCCTTTGGACACAGCAATATTCTTTATGGATATGCGTACCTACGGTAAAGATTTTGAAAAATACTACGACCGCGCCAAACTGGAAAACGGCGTCCGCTTCATTCGCTCCCGTGTGTATGACATAACGGAGGCCGATGACGGTTCCGGCAACTGCCGTATCCGTTATTCCAATGAAGACGGCACAATTAGCTACGAGGACTTTGATCTGGTCGTATTGTCCCTGGGTCTGGAACCCAATCCCGAAATAGTGGAACTGGCCGGTAAACTGGGACTTGACCTGAACAAGTTTAATTTCTGTGAACCCGCCGCATTAACCGGTGTTGGTACCAATAAACCCGGCATTTATGTTGCCGGTGCCTTCAGCGGTCCCCGGGATATACCCGAAACCGTGATGCAGGCCAGCGCAGCAGCCGCCGCTTCAGCAGCCAATCTGGCTTCCGTACGCGGCAGCCTAACTAAAGTCAAAGAATACCCGGCAGAAAAAGACGTTGCCGGCGAAATTGTGCGTGCCGGTGTATTTATCTGCCATTGCGGTATTAACATCGGCAGCGTGGTCAACGTGCCTGAAGTGGTGGCCTACGCCAAGACACTGCCCGGCGTTGCCTTTGCCGATGAAAAAATGTATGCTTGCTCACAGGATACTTCCGCTCAAATTAAAGAAGCTATCGAGCAGTACGGCTTAAATAGAATTATTGTAGCCTCTTGCAGCCCGCGGACGCACGAGCCGATGTTCCAGGAAACATTGCGGGAAGCGGGACTTAACGCCAACCTGTTTGAAATGGCCAACATTCGCGACCAGTGCTCCTGGGTGCATATGCATGAACCGGAAAAGGCCACTGCCAAGGCCAAGGACCTGGTAAAAATGGCTGTTTACAAGGCTGCGTTGCTTGAACCCATTGCTTCCGTCAGCCTGGATATGAATCATGATGCTCTGGTTATCGGCGGCGGGGTAGCAGGTATGACTGCTGCCACCAACCTTTCCCAGCAGGGATATCAGGTATGTCTGGTTGAAAAGACAACTGCCCTGGGTGGCATAACCAACAGCTTGCGCTTTGGCATGCGCGGCGAAGACCTGCCTCAATTTGTTGGCGAACTGATTGACCAGGTCAATAACGATGCCAACATTAAAGTTTATACCGGTGTTGAAATTACTGACGTACACGGTTTTGTCGGTAATTTTGAAAGCACTTTAAGCAACGGTGAAGTGATCAAGCACGGTGTTACTATCATAGCTACCGGTGCTGAGGAATATAAGCCCACCGAGTATCTGTACGGTCAAAACGACAGTGTGATGACCTTACTGGAACTGGAAGGCCTTATGGCTGTCAAGGACAGCAAGGTTACCGGAGCTAAAAACGTTGTCTTTATCCAGTGCGTAGGTTCCAGGGATGCCGAGCGTCCGTATTGCAGCAGGATTTGCTGCACCAAGTCGGTCAAGCAGGCTCTGAAAGTTAAGGAACTTAACCCTGATGCCAACGTATTTATTCTTTACCGTGACATCAGAACCTACGGTTTCTATGAAGAGATGTACCGTGAAGCCCGCAACAAAGGTGTTATCTTCATCCGCTACGCCGTGGAAAACAAACCGGTGGTGGAAGCCGGCGCCAACGGCGCGAAGGTAACTGTAACCGATCACGTACTGGGCGTGCCGGTGGAAATTGATGCTGACGTTGTTGGATTGGCTGCCGCTATTGTAGCGGACAGGGATACTAATGGTAAACTGAGCCAGTTCTACAAAGTGCCGCTCAACCAGGAAGGTTTCTTCCTGGAAGCTCACATGAAGCTTCGTCCTGTTGACTTTGGTACTGACGGTGTATTCATGTGCGGTCTTTCTCATGGTCCCAAGAACCTGGAAGAAAATATCGCCCAGGCTAAAGCTGCCGTGGGACGTGCCTGTACAGTACTGGCCAAACAGTCCATCTCCGTTGAAGGAAAGAGCGCCTTCGTGAACGAGAAGAAGTGCGCCGGCTGTGGCGATTGTGAAGCTGTTTGCCCGGCCAAGGCTGTACAAGTAGATGAAACTAAAAAAGTAGCCGTGGTCAACGAAGCCCTTTGCAAGGGCTGCGGTGCCTGTGCCTCCACTTGCCGTTGCGGAGCAATTAACGTCAAGGGTTGCACCAACCAGCAAATAATGGCCATGATCAATGCTCTATAGATGGGGGAGGGAAACGGATATGGAATTCGAACCCAAAATTGTAGCATTTTTATGCAACTGGTGTAGTTATGCCGGCGCAGACCTGGCCGGGATAGGTCGTATCCAGTACCCGCCCAATATCCGGGTGGTGCGCATACCTTGTACCGGAAGAATGAATCCGCTATTTGTGATCAGCGCGTTACGTCATGGTGCGGACGGTTTGCTGACATCCGGGTGACACCCCGGTGACTGCCACTATGTTAGTGGCAACCTGGTGGCCCGTAGGAAATTTGCTTTGTTGAAAGACTTTTTAGAATACATCGGCGTAGACGAAGGCCGCGTTAACTTCTCATGGGTATCTGCGGCTGAAGGCGGACGTTTTGCCGAACTGGTCAAGGATGTTACAAACAAGGTTAAGGAACTGGGACCCAACAAAGGTCTAAATGAAAGTGAATCGGGGTGTTGCGGATGCAAAAGCTAGCAGCTCAAATAAAAGACGCAGCCAAAAAATTGTTGGAAGATAAGAAGGTTGACCTGGTAGTGGGCTTTGCCGAAGGCAGTCTGCCACTGCGGGGCACTCCGTTTTTTGCCCGCACTCCCGAAGAAGCAGAAAAATTGACCTGGGGCAGGGGTTGTGAAAATAACCTGGCCAATTACCTGCGTAAAAGGGATGAAAAAGTTGCTGTTGTTGCCAAGGGTTGCGACATTCGTGCCATCGTTGCCCTGGTTAAGGAAAACCAGATCAACCGGGATAACCTTTATATCATCGGTGTCCCCTGCAACGGCATGATTGACCGCAAAAAGGTCAATAAACTGCTTGAAGGCAGGGAAGTTTTAGCCATTGAAGACAACGGCGATACCGTTGTCCTGAAAGGCCAAGATTTTAGCGAAACCGTCGCACTTTCGGATCTGCTGCATAATTCCTGTCTGGACTGTCGTTACGGCAACCCGGTGGTTTATGATGAGCTAGTGGGAGAACTGCTCCCTGAAAAAGGTGAAGACGCTTTCGCGGATATTAAGGAATTTGAAGCTAAGACCACGGCTGAACGCCGCGCGTATCTGGCCCAGGAATTCAGCAAATGCATCAGGTGTTATGCCTGTCGTAATGCTTGCCCGATGTGTTACTGCACCGAATGTTTCGTAGACTGCACCACTCCCGAGTGGATCGGCAAGAGTGCGACAGATGTCCAGGATAATATTTTATTCCAGGCAGTTAGGGTATTCCACAGCGCTGGTCGCTGTGTCGATTGTGGAGCTTGTGAGAGGGCTTGCCCCATGGGCATTAACTTACGTCTGTTAACCCGTAAACTGGTCAAAGACGTTAAAGGATTGTTTAACGCCGAAGCCGGGGTTAATCTTGACGACAAAGCAGCCCTTGCTACATTCACAGCTGATGACCCAGAACCTTTCTTGGTGAAGGAATGAGGTGAAACTGATGATAGTAAGCAAAAAGGACATACCCAACTTCCTGGACAAATTGATTAGTGATTATCAAGTTTTTGCACCTGTAAAAAAAGATACTTTTACAGTTTTCAAGCAAATCTGCTCCGGCAAGGATGCAGTTTTAACAGCGGATAATACCAAGTTACCGGTTAAAGAATTGTTTTTCCCACAGTCGGAAAAACTTTACAGCTACAGCGTGACTGAAGAAGGCGCCAAGCTGGAAACCACTCTCGACGATCAGCAAAAAGTAGTTTTTGGCGTTCGCCCCTGTGATGCCAAGAGCCTTGTTTTGCTGGACCATGTTTTCAATAACGACAAATACCAGGATCCTTATTACCTGACTAGGCGTGACAATACTGTTCTGGTCGGCATTGGTTGCAACAACCCGGCCAGCACTTGTTTTTGCACTTCGGTCAACGGTGGTCCTTTTGACACCAATGGACTGGATCTACTGCTTGTGGATACCGGTGACGCTTATGTGGTTGAGGTGGTATCCGACAAAGGTAAAGCCCTTGCTGAAAAAGCCGGTTTTGCCGCCGCTGCAGATGCTGATAAGGCTGCTGCCGCCAAGGCCAAGGAAGATGCCGTGGTTGCCTGCCAGGTTAACCTGGACGGTTTAAAAGCCAAGTTGGACGTTAATTTCTATGATCCTATCTGGGAGAAAATCCACGAAAAATGCTTGGGCTGTGGTGCCTGCACCTATTTGTGCCCAACCTGCCACTGCTTTGATATAGTGGATGACGCTGTGGATTGCAACGGTTGCCGAGTGCGCAACTGGGATTCCTGCGCCTTCCCGCTCTTTACACTGCACGGTTCCGGTCACAACCCGCGCACCAGCAATAAAGAGCGCTACCGCAACAGAATCATGCACAAATTTAAATATTTCGTTGACAATAACAACGAAATAGCCTGCGTAGGTTGCGGCAGGTGCATCAAAAACTGCCCCGTTAATATGGACATCCGGGTGGTACTGGAGGATGTGCGGGGTTCGGAAGCGAGGTTGGATAGTTAATGAAAAATCCATATCTACCGCTGCCAATGAAGTTGGTCAAAAACTTTACTGAAACAGAAGATAAGCTTATCCACACCTTTACCCTGCAGTACCTGAGCGAAGAAGACGAAAAGAGTTTCCCCTACATGCCGGGCCAATTTGCCGAGTTATGTGTATTCGGTAAAGGTGAAGCTCCCTTCGGCATTGCTTCTTCACCGACTGAACCCGGGTTCCTTAAATTCTCAGTTGCCAAGGTGGGAGTTGTATCAACCGCCCTGCATATGATGGAAGAAGGAAGCACCGTGGGTGTGCGCGGACCGCTGGGTAATTACTATCCCGTGGAAGAGCTTAAAGGTAAAAACCTGGTCATTATTGGCGGTGGTTTTGCATTCACCACACTGCGTTCGCTGGCTACGTACATGATGGACCCGGTCCGCCGTGGCGATTACGGCGACCTGACGGTTATCTATGGAGCCAGAAATCCCGGTCTGCTGCTTTACAAAGAAGAGCTGGCCGCCTGGGAACAGAACCCGGACATCAACTTGGTCACCACCATTGACCGTGCCGTAGACGGCTGGAACGGCAGGGTAGGTTTTATCCCTGCCGTCACTGAAGAAGTGGCGCCAAATGCCGAAAACTCCTATGCAATTATCTGCGGACCACCGGTGATGATTAAGTTTACTATGCCTGTACTGGAGAAATTAGGTTTTCCACAGGAAAGAATCATTATGTCGCTGGAAAACCGCATGAAGTGCGGCATTGGCATGTGCGGCCGTTGTAATGTCGGCGGTAAATACGTATGTAAAGACGGTCCTGTTTTTACAAGGGCTCAACTTAATGAGCTACCCAATGAATATTAATTAAATATAAACTTAGCGCCTCTAAAGAGGCGCTAAGGGAATTCTCCGTTTTGCATGCCAAGACTCGGAGGGAGGCTATTATATATTATGGAAGCTATTAAAGCTACCAATTTAAACCCTAAATTTAGGGATGAGGTCGCCGGCCTGCTTAAAAATTATGATTTTACCAACTGTCTGGCCTGCGGCATGTGCACAGCAGGTTGCCCTTATTCGGACATTCATGAGCATCAAGACCCCCGCAAATTCCTGCGCAAAGTCTTGCTGGGCATGAAAGACGAAGCATATGCAGACCCGTATATCTGGTACTGCACCATGTGCGAGCGCTGCACCGTCGAATGCCCCATGAACGTCAACATCGCCGCTCTGGTACGCAGCTTGCGCGGCACCTGGGATAAAGATAAAATCCCCGGTTACCTGCAAACCATTGCCAACGAACACATTGAATCCGGCAACCAGATGAATGTTAGCCAGGAAGACTATGAGGATACCCTGGAGTGGATCGAAGAAGAATTACAAGAAGAACTCGGAGATCCTGATTTTAAAATTCCACTGAACAAAAAAGGCGCAAAATATTTTTACGGCTTTAACGCCAGGGATATCAAGTACTATCCGAATGAGCTGCAGGCTACAATCAAACTGTTTCATGTGGCCGGCATCGATTACACCATCAGCACCAAGCGCTGGGACGCCACCAACATAGCCCTGTTTACCGGCCAAACAGATGACTTCCTCGCTATTTCAATGCCGCTGTGGCAGGAAGTTGCCGACCTGGAATGTGAGGAGTTAATTGTTACCGAGTGCGGGCACGCTTTTCGATCCATGCGCTGGGGTTACAGAACATACTGGAAAGGTAAGCAGTTTCCCATTCGCCATATTTTAGAGCTGCTTAACGAATTGGTTAAAGATGGTACATTAAAGCTGGATCCTGATGCCATTTCTGAAGTGGTAACCTATCACGATCCCTGCAATACCGCCCGTAAAGAAGGCGTATACGAAGCGCCCAGGGAATTGCTGAGAAGTTTTGTCAAAAACTTTGTGGACATGAATCCCAATGGCAAAATGAATTACTGCTGCGGCGGCGGCGGCGGCGCTATGGCCATGCCTGAATACAACGATATTCGTAAGGCCAAAGGTAAGCGCAAAGTGGATCAGGTAGTGGCCACCGGTGCGGAAATTGTCATCGTGCCCTGCCATAACTGCATGGATCAGTTTAACGACCTAAACAAGTGGTACCCTGAAAAAGCTAAATCACCGAACGTGCACATGTGCTCATTAATGGAAAGAGCGCTAATAATGCCGGAAAAAGAGTAGTGTGCTGGTAGCTGTTTCAACTTTACTGCTTTAAATATTTAAGTGCTTTAATTGGATGGACTTCAAACCTAAAGAATAGGTGTGATGTCATGCAAAAAAATAATGTAGGAGCAGTAATGGTTGTGGGTGCCGGCATTTCCGGCATTCAGACATCTCTTGACCTTGCGGAATCCGGCTATTATGTTCATCTGGTGGAGAAATCCCCGGCTATCGGAGGCACCATGCCGAGGCTGGATAAAACTTTTCCCACCAACGATTGCTCCATGTGCATCCTTTCTCCCAAGCTCGTGGAGTGTGGTAGGCACCTGAACGTCGAAAAACATATGTTAGCAAATATTATTGATGTTCAAGGCGAGCCGGGTAATTTCAAGGTCAAATTACGCAAGCAGGCACGTTATATCGACATGGATAAATGTACCGGATGCGGTGAGTGCACCAGTGCATGTCCTGTTGAAGTGCCTAGCGAATTTGATGCCGACCTGGGCAAAAGAAAAGCTATCTACAAAATGTATGCCCAGGCTATGCCTGCTGCTTATGCAATAGATAAAAAAGGAAGCTCACCATGTAAAGCTGTTTGTCCTGCGGGAGTCAACGCGCAGGGCTATGTACAATTGGTTAAAGAAGGTAAATTCATTGAGTCCTGGCAACTAATTTATAAGGATAACCCGCTGCCGGCAGTATGCGGCAGGGTGTGTACCCATCCCTGTGAATCGGAATGTCACCGCAAGAGCGTGGATAAACCGGTTGGCATCAGAGAATTAAAACGTGTGGTTGCAGACGTTGCCTATCGGGATCTTGACGGGCTTCCATTACCGGAAGCAGCTCCCGCAAACGGTATCAATATAGCAATAATCGGTTCGGGGCCTGCCGGCCTATCCACAGCTTATCAACTGGCCAAACAGGGTTATTCTGTAACTATCTATGAGGCATTGCCACAAGCCGGTGGAATGCTCAGGGTAGGTATACCCGAGTACCGGCTGCCCAAGAAAATAGTTGACTTGGAAATTAGCTTATTGGAAAAAATGGGTGTAGTAATTAAAACAAGCACTCCATTGGGTCCGCAGCTAACCATCAATGAATTGTTCAACCGGGGTTATAAAGCAATTTTTCTGGCTATTGGCGCACATAAAGGAGTTACATTAAACATTCCCGGCGAAGATCTCGATGGTGTAATCCCGGGAGTTGATTTTTTACGTAAAGTTAGCCTTGGAGAAACGATCACACTGGGTAAACGTGTCGTCGTTATCGGCGGTGGTAATACAGCTATGGACGCTGCGCGCACTGCTTTACGTTGCGGCGCGGAAGAAGTCACTATTGTTTACCGCCGTTCCGAGTCGGAAATCACGGCGGCGGAAGAAGAAATTATCGAAGCTAAAGAAGAAGGCATTATTTTTAAAATGCTGACCAGCCCTTTATCCTTTAAGGGAGAAAATGGCAAGGTCGTTCAAATTGAATGTTTGCAAAACGAACTTGGCGAACCTGATGCCGGAGGGCGCCGCCGGCCGGTACCCGTAGCAGGCAGTGAATTTGGCATTGCTGTCGATAATGTCATAGTTGCTATTGGACAGTCTCCTGAAGTATCTTCGATTCAAGAAACAATTGAGTTAAGCGGAAAGAATACAATTGTTGTTGATAAAGATACTCTGTCCACCAACATCCCCGGCGTATTTGCCGCAGGTGATGCGGTTACAGGTCCGGCAACCGTGGTAGATGCCATCGGCGCTGGCAAAAAAGCTGCTTATGCCATCGACCGTTACCTGAGAGGTGACCAGGCTACTGCAACATATAACAAACCTTCCAGGGACAGCATTGTTGAATTTCCCAAGCATGCCCCAACAGTCATGGTTTCAACCGAAAGGGCTCACGGCAGCTTTGTGGATCCCGGGCAGCGGATTAAAAACTTTGCTGAAGTGGCTTTCGGCCTCAGTAAGGAAGAAGCGCGCCGGGAAGCAGAGCGCTGCTTGAATTGCGCCGTATGTTCCGAATGCGGTGAGTGTGTAAAAACCTGCATGCGTGAAGCGATTAACCATGACATGCAAGATGAAGAAATAGAAATTGAAGTGGGCTCCATAATTCTCAGTTCAGGCGCTGAGATTTACAATCCCACCGAACTTTATTATTTTGGGTATAAAAAGTACCCCAACGTGGTTACGAGTATCGAGTTTGAACGCATATTGAGCGCTTCCGGCCCCTACGCAGGCCATCTCGTCAGACCTTACGACGGGAAAGAACCTGCCAAGATCGCCTGGATTCAATGCGTCGGCTCAAGGAACATAAGGATACAGCATAACTATTGTTCCTCGGTGTGCTGTATGTATGCCATCAAGGAAGCAGTCATAGCCAAGGAACATAGTACCGAAAAGCTCGATACCACCATATTCTTAATGGATATGCGCTCATACGGTAAAGACTTTGAAAAGTATTATGACAGAGCCAGAAATGAACATGGCGTAAAATTTGTACGCTCACGCATTTATGAAGTGACTGAGGCTGGCGACGACAATAAGAATTTAATCATCCGCTACGCTAATGAAGATGGCACGATCAGCACGGAAGAATTTGATATGGTTGTGCTGTCCGTAGGCTTCCAGGCTTCCAAGAAAGCTATGGAAGTTGCTAATATGATGAATATAGAACTTAACAGGTACGGTTTTGCCGAACTGGCGCCTTTAACCGGTATTGGAACCAATCAGGAAGGTATTTACGTGGCCGGGACTTTTGCCGGACCAAAAGATATTCCTGAAACTGTAATCCAGGCCAGCGCCGCGGCTTCCGCTGCTGAAAGCCTGCTGGGCAATGTGCGCGGCACACTGGTTAAAGAAAGAGTGTTCCCGCCGGAGCGTAATGTAACCGGCGAAGAACCAAGGATTGGCGTTTTTGTATGCAACTGCGGCATCAATATTGGCGGGGTAGTCAGGGTGCCTGAAGTAGTTGAAATGGCCAAGCAATTGCCTAATGTAGCTTACGCGGGCGAATACTTATATGTATGCTCGCAAGATAGCCAGTCAAGTATGAAGCAAATTATCCAGGAGAACAACCTCAACCGGATTGTAGTTGCTTCATGCAGTCCCCGAACCCACAAGCCGCTCTTCCAGGAAACCTTAAAGGAAGCCGGTTTAAACAGATACTTGTTTGAAATGGCCAATATTCGAGATCAGTGTTCATGGGTGCATATGCACGAACGAGACTTAGCTACCGAAAAAGCCAAGGAATTGGTTAAAATGACTGTAGCTAAATCTGCTCTGCTGCAGCCAATCAAACAGGGTAAGGTAAGCGTTACCCAATCCGCACTGGTTATCGGTGGCGGTGTAACAGGTATGACCAACGCCTTAAGCCTCGCTGAACAGGGTTATGAAGTGCATCTGCTCGAAAAAGCTGCTGAACTGGGTGGCATAGCCAGGAGGATTAAAAAAGGATTTAAAGGCGAAGACATCCAATCTTTTGTTACCCAGTTAGTCGGCCGGGTAGCTGATAATCCGCTGATAAACGTTTATACTTCCGTTGAAATAAAAGATGTATCCGGTTACGTAGGTAATTTTAAAACCGAGCTTACCAACGGAAGGATCATCAACCACGGCGTAACCATTATCGCTATTGGCGGACGGGAATACGAGCCTGCGGAGTATTTATACGGCCAGAGTGAAAAGGTGATGACTCATCTGGAGTTAGAGAAATCCATTGACCGTGGACAGGTGCAAGACGCCAATAATGTTGTGCTCATCAACTGTGTTGGCTCCCGCGAACCTGAGCGGCCCTATTGCAGCAGAGTCTGCTGCTCCAAATCCATTAATCTGGCTCTGAAGATGAAAGAAAACAATCCTGATACCAACGTGTTTATTCTTTACCGTGATATCAGAACCTATAGTTTCCTTGAAGAGTTATATGAACAGGCACGATCCAAAGGTGTTTTGTTTATCCGTTACGCAACTGACAATAAGCCTGTGGTGGAAAAGGACGGAGACACAATCAAAGTTACCGTAACAGACCATGTACTTGGAGAGCCCATAGTCATAGAAGCTGATGCAGTCGGCCTTGCCGCGGCCATACTGCCGCCGGAAGACAACGCCAAGCTAAACCGGCTGTTTAAAGTGCCATTAAACGCAGATGGTTTTTTCCTGGAAGCACACATGAAACTACGTCCTGTGGACTCAGCTTCTGAAGGAATATTTATGGCTGGTATTGCCCACGGACCGAAAAACATGGAAGAAAATATCGCCCAAGCCAAGGCTGCCGCTGGGCGGGCTGCCACTATCCTGAGTAAGAAAATGCTGGAATCCTCCGGAGTGGTTGCCAAGGTTAAGCCTGAAAAATGTGCGGCCTGTCTGACCTGTGTGCGGTTATGTCCCTTTAATGCACCCCATATAAACAACTACGCAGCAGAAATTGAGTCTGTTCTTTGTCAAGGCTGTGGAACTTGTGCCGGCGAGTGTCCTAACAAAGCCATCACTTTACAGGGATACAATGACACCATGTATCTAAAAATGATCGGCGGTTTATTTAAGGAGGTGCGTTAAAATGGAATTTTCACCCAAAATTATAGCATTTTGCTGCCACTACTGAGCATATTCAGCTGCGGACCTGGCAGGTTCGATGAGGCTACAGTATGCCCCCAATGTAAGAATTGTTGAAATGCCTTGTTCAGGCACTATTGATCACCGAGTGCTCTTACAAGCATTTGAGAATGGCGCAGACGGAGTGTTTGTCGCCGGCTGCATGGAGGGTGACTGCCATTTCCTTAAAGGCAATATCCGTTCCAAGAAGCGTGTACACCAGGTTAAACAAATTCTTGATGAAATCGGTTTCGGCGGGGAACGCTTAGATTTCTTTAACTTGTCTGCCGCCCAAGGACAACGCTTTGCCGAAATTGTTCAAGAGATGACCGAGCGCATTTCGAAATTGGGGCCTAATCCCCTTAGGTCTTCTAAGAAAGAAGGTGACGTAGCTTGATTATCGCTCAACAAAAACCAATAAAAGACATTGCAGCAATGATTAGCGATTGTAAAAAAGTTCTGCTGGTTGGCTGTGCCGGTTGCGTAACCGTCTGCCTTGCCGGCGGCGAAAAGGAAACCGAAGTACTGGCTTCCTCTCTTCGCATAATGCGAAAAATTGAAAATAACCCCCTGGAAACAGTAACTTATACCGCAACCAGACAGTGTGACCCCGAATATGTGGCGATGATCGACAGCTACACCAAAGATGTTGACGCTATTATCTCTTTAGCCTGCGGCGTCGGAGTACAGTACCTGGCCGAGCGTTTCACTGACAAATGGGTTGTGCCCGCCCTGGACACCAAGTTTATCGGCGGCTCAACCGTACACGGCAACTGGGAAGAGAAATGCGGGCTGTGCGGTGAATGCATCCTGCACCGTACCGGCGGCATCTGTCCCATTATCCGCTGCTCCAAGAGCATTTTAAACGGCCCCTGCGGCGGGTCCCAGTATGGCAAATGCGAAATCAGCAAAGACGTGGATTGCGCCTGGCAGCTAATCTACGACAGAATGAAAGCTCTGGGCAAACTCGATAAGCTC
>NZ_FOOX01000052.1 GCF_900113335.1 Desulfotruncus arcticus DSM 17038 | reverse complement strand
AACCCATTTAATCTAACCATCGTGGAATGTAAATTAGTCCAGTGGTACCTGGGTAGTAAAAAAGCCTATGACATTTAATCTAACCATCGTGGAATGTAAATCTTTTGCTTCGCCTTAGCACAGAGAGAATATTTTCAGCATTTAATCTAACCATCGTGGAATGTAAATCGCAAATTTTCAACTCTCTTATGGAAAGCTGCATATGCATTTAATCTAACCATCGTGGAATGTAAATTTTGTAAGGGCAGCTTCAATCAGATAGCCGTCTACCCATTTAATCTAACCATCGTGGAATGTAAATAGGATTAGCGAGGTGCGGTTTAATTACATTAACTTCCATTTAATCTAACCATCGTGGAATGTAAATCGCTTTTCAATCTCGCTAAGTAGTTGGTCAAGGGGGTTACTTAACCGGACCCCCCTCAAATCACGCCCCCCGAACACATTTTCCTGCATACACCCTGTGACACCCACACCCCACAACAACCCACACCCTAAAATTTGTTAATAAAAATTCCATTATGCCAGTAATAGCATCAGTAGAACAAATCACAACAATACTATATACGGCAAATTCAGCATTACATCACATAACCATAAAATTACATATACCTCCCCCAAATTACCCCCGGCATACTTCCAAACAATACCATAACAAAACCCTGTAAAATTTATGCCATTCGTTAATTACCATGCCAGCAACCAAAGCCATGACCAACCACAACAAATCTTAAATGGATTCTTTTTTTAGAAATAAAAAGGTTTTGTTAGCGGATGTGGCAAATTATACTCAATGCTACTGATTAAACTATTAATATAAGGAGGTAAGAATTAGTGGACTATTTAGCAAGGTTAATTATTGATTCATACGATTTACTCGAATCAAAACCTATGGTGTCATTGGCTTTAGCCTGTATAGCTATAGATGCATCTTTAAAAAAATATAACAAATTATTAAATCCGGCAGATAAAGGTGTTGGAGAAAGATATAAACTTTTTTTAAGAAATCATATGCCAATTATTTTAAGTACCGGAAATATTAAAATTATTGCAAAGGGCGAAGTAAAGATTGGCAATAAAACATTGCAGGAAATAATATATAAACGCATCAGATGTTCTTTGCTGCATGATGGTTATATTGATGATTCAATTAGATTGGGGGAAGAGATCGGAAGGGAAGGGCAAATAATGTTTCTTCCTTATTCCATCGTTGAAGGCTTGATTCTTTCAGTAGTTTTATCAGATGCCAATAAGGATATAAAGTCTAAGGAATCATGTAAGGTATTGATATTAGATAAGGTATATCATTTAAAAGATGTTTGGGGAAGAAATGATATATTTTATAATGAGCTTCAGAAATTGACGAACGGAAAATATTAATATGCATACTTGTAAAAAGCTTAGATGCCCTTTATACCTAACTCAACTTTCCCACTTGCAAAATAACCTTAATCCCAACATTTAAGCGGCCTTGCTGGAAAATAAAATAGCCCTTGACAATCATTGAGAAAAAATAGAAAAGACACCAATCCTTTTGGTAAAATGGAATTGCCAAAAACCAAAATTACCAGACCAAGGAAGGTGTCCATGATCATGATAATAAAAAACGCAGGGGTTAAGCAACTGCCAAAAAGTCTCCAATCTACGTTTTTAGAATTAAAAATATCAAATTACTTACGTAAAGCTGGCATAGTTAAAGGATTGGGATTCTCTTGTCTAACAGTTTTTTGTTTGGTTTT
>NZ_FOOX01000041.1 GCF_900113335.1 Desulfotruncus arcticus DSM 17038 | reverse complement strand
CCAATATAACAGCCATTTAATTTTTCAATTTCTTTACAATCAATTTGCTTTAAAATTTGATATAGTTTATCTTCCTCATCGAAATTTTTAACTAAAACTTCAAAGGAAAAAAGCATTCCACCAAGAATATACATGTAGGGTTTCACCTCGCTTGTGTTTTTTGTTGTGGGAATGAAAAACACTTCTATAGCAATCGGGTGAAACCTTTTATTTTTGGCAGCTTTATTGAGATATTTTAACTTTTTTGGCTAGGGTAAATTTGTCTTCCTATGTTTAATGAGCCCTTGTGTTTTATGGGGTTAGAATTATGCAATTGGCTCATTTAAAGATGCAATAAGCCAGTAGCAAAATAGGAGCAGAATATATGGAGAGCAAGAACATTAAGGAATTAGTTATCCCAACACCTGGCTATACAACTCATGTAAAAAATGTTATTAATAACTTTAAGAAAACAATTAACAGAGTGATTCCCAGAAGGCAGGAAGAAAATTTAAAAAAACTAGCAAGTTTATTCTTAAATAAAGTGAAAGTTGATAAGCCAATTGTGGTTAATCTTGATATTGGTGAGGGTAAATCCACTCTATTGCTGGAATTCATAAAATATATTTACGAAATTGATAAAGATTTTTCAACAGTTATAGTTAAAAAAACACTTCAAGAAGGAAGAGAGTTTTGCATTAATGCTGGAATAAAAGATATTGAATTTACAAGAGGATTATTAGAGTGGAGCATTGACCTCAAAAAAGAATTAGAAAATTTGTATTATGGAGATATTGAAAAATACAAGGAATATGGATTTGCTGATGAGTTCCCACAAGAGGACATTTTTATAGCAAGATTGCTGAGGGGGTTTAACTATAAGGATTGTGTTGAATATGAAGACCCCAACGAGAAGAAGAATTTTATTGGCAAAATGCCTGATCATTACAGAGAATACTCACCGGTCTTATGCAAAAATTGCACAAGGACATGTGGCGCAAAATTAAGCAGATGGACTGTGGCTAACCATCCGGTAATGGTGATAACTCACCAGAGATTATTTTTAAGCAATGATTTGGATAAGATTGCCGATAGCATATCAGGAAGAAAAGTTTTAATCATTGACGAAAAAATAGAAACCAAAGATATCGGAGATGTACTGCTTGATCAATGGGAAGCCATTCTAACCAAAGTAGGAAAATCTAGTTTATCTGATGGAGTAAAAGAGCAATTTAATAAAATTGGATCATACTTAAATCAATTACAATATCCAGAACGCTCCGATGGCTCAATTGTTAAGATATCTCCATATGACCCAAAATTTGAATTTGATGCTACTGTATACGGGATATTTATGGATGATTATGAGGATATCGAGACCCTAGTGGCAGTAGAAAAATTTATAAATTATGGAGGTACAACAAGCCGGAATTGGCGAAAAGATGATAAAAAGCAGTTTAGTTATATAAGGTACATCGACCTTGAAAATTATACAAAACACTTTGAGAAAACTATTATTCTTGATGCAACAAGCGCGAGAAATGGAGAAGTACTGGACGAAGATTATAAAAAAAGTAATGTTGTTTTCCTAAATGGTTTAAATAAGATGACTCATGGCAAGATTAATTTATATTATAGTCCGCAAAAAACGACAAAAAGTTCTTTAATGTATAAAAACAATATTAAGACAGATAAATCAAAAGAGCAATATAGAAGTTATATAGGTGATAGGAACTTCTACTTAATGAATGTTGAGCTAATTGCTCAGGAAGTTCAGGATATAATTAATTCAACAAATGAGAAAACATTAATTATTTGCTACAAATTAATTGTAGACAAGTATGGGAATGAATTTAATTTTGAAAATGATTTTAATGAAATGTTGAAATTTTTAAAATTGGATTCCAAACTTTTTTCAGTTAGGCATTTTGGCGCAGCAACTACAGGGGTTAATGATTTTAGGGAATATAAAAATATAGTATTTATTGGGATGTTAAATAAGGGAGAATTGTATTATACAAATAAAACAATCGCTATAGGTAGTGGTAGCTCAAAGGTCACTGCACTTAATGAATATCTTATTGATTGTATTCAGCAAATTGGAAGGATTTGTATAAGAGAAGGCAAAGATGTAAATGTCTATATGCTATTTGAAGATAGACTTGGATTAATTAAAGGACTTACAAAGCATTATTCTTTAAAGAGAATGAATTGGTTACCAAAGTATTTTAATGGAATTAATAATGCAACTATTTCCAAGCAAGGGGGTTGCTGGTTTGCGATAATTAACGAACTAAAGAAAATGAAAGAAGGCGATATAAAAAGTTTAAAGAGTTTGCAGGATGCTCTAAAATCCCGTTCTAAACCTTTTCAACCAGATACCGTATATCGATATGTGCAGCATATACAAGTTAAAAACTTTATGGCCATACAATCAATTACATATAATAAAGCCGAGAAGATATTTAAAAAAAATTTACCAAAGGCGAGAAAAAAGTAAATCACTATAAATCATTGTTTTATAAGCATTTTAAGCAGCATTTTAAGCATATAGTATGGACAAGTTGTATTATTAGTATATACACTTTATCCGAGGGATTTTTCCTAAAGGCAATAAAATCAAGGGTTTTGGGGCTATTTGGTATAAGTAACCTTTGGTAAAAATTTTTATTCTCTGATGGGTGTGTGAATGATATAGTAAAAAGTAGCTTTTTAACATTTTAATTTCAGGATTCATTTTATATTTTACCTTTCTGACTGGGGGATGGGGCTTGCCCCCATACACTGGTAGAAATAAAATTAAAAATTAACGTGCAAAATTAAAATTCAATGGTTCAGTTCAGTATAAATTATAAAAATAAAAAATCCATTATGGGCGGATAAACAATTTTTCGCCCCCTAAAGGCGAAAAATTTTTATACGGCCATGACCCGCTGGCAGGCGACCGCCGGTAGGCACTCTATGTTAGGAAATAATAAAAATACAACAAATTCGGGTTAAATTAGCTTACTGACAAAATTAGGGGTGCGCGTTTTTGCTAGCACTCTACCCTTACTGTCTATTCTGCCTATTCAAATTCTGAGTGGGCAGTTTTTATTTTTAAAATTAAAGAATGAGAGGACTAATTAAATTATGGCAAATTATATTGGTAGATACGAGAGATTATCAAAATTCATGAAGGAGTTTATGATTAGGAAAGTAACTTTAAGAGATGGTACTGAAATCTATCGTATAAATGGAGAGTTGTGTACTATCACTGAAAATGGTGAAAAAGATTATGTAAGCATAAAGGAGCGTTATTTGATATTAAGTTCTCTGGAAGCATGGCAGTATACTATATAGTTGGCGTGAATGCCCAGCAGCAAAGGAAAAATTATTAATTTATAAGATTTTATTAGGGATGCCTTGTGGTGTCCCTTTTTAATTTGAAAGGAGAATCATATGGAATTTAAAAAATTTAATATAAACGCTCTAAAACATGCCGATTACAATCCCAGAAAGGATTTAAAACCTGGAGATGCTGAATTTGAGAAAATCCGCAACAGTATTAGTGAGTTCGGTTATGTGGAGCCGATAATTGTTAATAGCGATATGACCATTGTTGGAGGCCACCAAAGGGCTAAGGTTTTAAAAGAACTTGGATATCAAGAAGCTGACTGTGTTGTTATTGATATTGATAAAACTAAGGAAAAAGCCTTGAATGTTGCCTTAAATAAAATCTCCGGCGATTGGGACATGGAATCACTAGCAAAGTTGCTGGATGAATTAAAGGGAAAGGATTTCAACATAGAATTTACCGGTTTTGATTTCTCAGAAGCGGAGAAACTTTGGGATGAATTTATGCCGAAGGACGATAAGAAAGAGGAAGATGAGATTCCCGATGTGCCTGATAAGCCGGTAATTCAATTAGGTGATATAATCCTGCTAGGCAAACACAGATTAATATGTGGCGATTCTACCAAGAGTGAGGATTTAGCCAGATTGATGAACGGTAGAAAGGCAAAGCTAACTGTTACCGACCCTCCATATGGAATTTCATATGTGGGGAAAACAAAGGATTCATTAACCATTCAAAATGACAATCTGGATGATGAGGAATTTTATAATTTTCTGCTAAGTGCTTTTAAGAGAATATATGAAATATCCGATGAAGGGGCAAGTTTTTATGTATTTCACGCCGATGCCAAAGGATTAATTTTTAGAAGGGCTTTTATTGATTCAGGATTTAAACATTCTCAATGTTGTATCTGGGTGAAAAATACTTTTGTTATGGGAAGGCAACCGTATCAATGGCAACATGAGCCAGCAATTTTTGGATGGAAGCCAACTGGATCACATTATTGGAATAGTGATAGGAAACAGAGCACAATATGGAATTTTGATAAACCGAGAACCAATGATGTCCACCCAACAATGAAGCCGGTGCCGTTAATTGAGTACATAATTAAAAATTCCAGCAAATATGGAGATATTGTTTTAGACACATTTCTTGGAAGTGGCACTACTTTGATTGCTGCCGATAATGTGGATAGGATTTGTTTTGGTGCCGAACTCGACCCGAAATACTGCCAGGTGATTATTGAACGTTGGATAAATTATAAGGATGGCATAAACTGTGATGATGTAATCATTGAAAGGGATGGGGAACAGTATAAATTCTCGGATTTAAAGAATGAGCAGGTTGTTGAAGCAAGTTGATTTATAAAAATAAGATCTCTTATATGCTATTTAAAAAGTTACCAGACTTGACTAATTAATCATTCGGTTTATAATAAGCGTATTTAAATTATAAGGGGGATCGCTGTATGTCGGATGAATTCAAAAAAGTAGAAAACTTAATTGATAAAGCTCTTGAAGAAGTAAAAAATAATGTGATATATAAAGACAACAACCTTGTTAGCTCATATATAAAATATAATGCCGGGGAAAAAGAGAGCATTTTTAACATTGATTATAGGGACGGTAAGTTATGGGCTTTTTTCCCTTTGGAAATTGCTTTTGAATTAGAAAGTAAATTAAAAAACACAGATTTTTGTGTAGTAACAGATCCCTCAAAATACCATAGTGGAAATGCAACGGCTTATTATGAAGGCGAAAATTATCAAACTATTAAACAGATAGTTGAAGCTATGATAATATACGTAACATCAGAAAGATTTAAAGAACATAAGGCAAAGAGAAAAAGTTAAATATCTAACGAAGTAAATAATTTTATTCACCCAAAACCCTTCATTTAACTTGATTTAATGTGCCTTCTGAGTGATTAATGTGATGGTGCTTAAATTAAAGAAATGGAGGGTTTCAAATGTTAAAGATTGAAATGGGTTTGACTGGAATCACACGGAAAGAAGTTGCCGGCATTATCGGTGAATGCCTGGATACTAAGGCGATTTACAAAGGTGGGCTCAACTACCAATACAATATTGCTGATTGGACAGTTTTTATGGATACTACAGTTGAGCCGGAAAAAGAAGAAGGCGAAGCTGGTGATGATTACAAGGTTGGTTTAGGTATACCCGACAGCCCAGGGGAAGAATTGGCCGGAGTATTCAAGGCGTTAGAGGAAGCAAAAGTAATAATCAATCACAGTTGCAAATTGGCAGTTACCGTTCAAGGCCCACTACATGGCGAGAAATCAAAAGAGAATTTATTGAATTTGTTTGAAAGCAAGAAGGAGATAATTTTTAAGGCTTTTGGAGCCAATTGCAGAATTCAAAATTTTAAACTGACATAAAAAAGAGAATATCATACTAAAGCATAGGTTTACCAAAATTAACCTATTTATTTGAAGTAAAGATGGAATTGAACAAATTAACTCTAAAAAAGAGTAGAAATCACCCCAATTAACAGACACAAAAAAGCAAAGCAAATATTAAATCATTGCTACTAAGCTACATTTGGTAATGCTTTATCTTTAAGCTGAACAATGGTTCCAGCAAGAAACGTAATCAGACAAATCATGATATCGTTAAAAGCT
>NZ_FOOX01000028.1 GCF_900113335.1 Desulfotruncus arcticus DSM 17038 | reverse complement strand
CGCGAAGTAAGCTGCCGCCTTTTTTAAGATTTCATTTTCCTCTCGAAGATCCCGGACCTGGCGCTCAAGTTTTCTTATCAATTCATCATCTGGGCTTAACTTACCACTACCAGGGAATGGCCCTTCAGGCTTTTCACGATATCTTTTTAACCAACCATGTAGCGTGTTGATTTTTATACCTAATTCCCTTGCAACAGAAGCCACTGATCCTTCGGAAGCTTCTACTCGTTTTATAGCTTCCATTTTAAATTCTGTACTGTATTGCCTTGCCATATTTTTTGCCCCTTTCAATTTCTAGTATACTACGTGTTCTTACTGTCCATCAAAAGGGGTACGGGTCAATATGGATTTCAATAAGCAACTGATCGGTGTTCGCGACGAATATATCGTTTTGATAAAAAACGAACTTTTGGGGCCGGGATCGGAGTATTCCGTGCCGGATGCCGAACGCGAACTGATTACCAATGCGCCGGAAAAGCGGTATTCCATCGGCGTTTTGTTTCCGCAGGACAACATCATCAACTCCGAAAATACCGAAAGCATGCGGGTTGAGGAACACCCGGAAGTAGATCGCGACGATGAAGACGACGATTTCTCCACTGAAAAAGACAGCATGTCGGAGAACGGCAAAACCGTACGAAGTAAGGTTCAGGCCGATTCTTATGCAAATGAAAACTTGGACGAGGAAATCGGACTCGCCTCACAAAATCTACCTTCTTCTATGGGTATCACATTTGTCGTTAAAGGCAATGCCGACACGATTTGCGGGAAGGTATCTTTCGCAACATACAGACGGGCAAAGCTTTCCGATTGCAGAATTCCTTTTTGTCCGCCCAATCCCGAGACATATGCCGTTCCCGCCGTGCTTGCGCACATAATGGAATACGAAACGGATACCTCTTGCGTAAGACTCCGAAAACCGGTAAAAAAGAAAGAAATCACACAAACAATCGAATGGGACACATTGACTGAAGAAGAGAATTTTGCTCTTAAAAATATTGCTTACCGTTTTTGCGATCAATTGAACTCCGGTCACGTGAGAGAGCCGCATGAGGCTGAATTCGCATTGGTTTTTTCGCAAAGCGATTATATTGATAACAATAGGAACATTGACGGCACTAAGGCAAAGATAACGGCTCTGAGACGAAAAATCGGCGACGGCGTTTGGTCTGTAACCGTTATGTTGGTCAATGACGGTAACGGGAAGCCCAACGGTACCAATTGCCTGTTCCAACCGAAAATCTCTTTTTCGTCTTCCGATAATTCGTTTATATTTTGCGAATATGGAGCGATCTCGGACGTCTCCTGTATGGATGAGGAAGAACAGTCTCTCGCACTGCTGTACAGGGAAAAAAGAATTTACGGTTCGGGATTGGGGACATCCGTCGATTGGCAGATAGATAAGTCGGGTAACGGAACAATTTACACGGATTTCTTCCCGGAAACCGAGGTTCCGTCTATGGATTTCGGTTTGCCGAAGAATGACAGCGTTTCGGAAGACATGCTGTCCATGAAGTATCTGTCCGACCTCAACGACACGGACAAAGATAAAAAACTATCCGCATTGAAAGGAATCGTCGATTTTTATGAAAAGTGGATCGACGGACTTGAAACGGCGGCGGTTGACTTGGATGTCCCTTATCGTCGGGCAGCGGAGAATAACATTGCCGAATGCAGAAAAGCTTGCGACAGAATGTATGCGGGCATAGGTACTCTCGAAACTGACGAGAATGCGTGGAACTCTTTCCAACTCGCCAATCGTGCCATGTTCATGCAAAGAGAACAGCTGCGTTTACAGGCGCAAACGGCAAATACGGACCGTTATCCCGATGACGGCGAGCTTACAGATCTTTTGAATAAGACAAATTATTATTCGGCAGAGGATAAACATCGCTGGCGTCCGTTCCAGATTGCGTTTATTCTTATGGGTGTCAATTCTGTCGTTTATGACGATTGTTCCGAACGAAACCTTGTCGATTTGATTTGGTTCCCGACCGGCGGCGGCAAAACCGAGGCATACCTGGGATTGGCGGCATTTGTGATCTTTTTCAGACGATTGACCCACCGTCAGACATCGGCGGGAACGGCCGTTATTATGCGATATACGCTGAGATTGCTGGCCGCACAACAGTTTACGCGGGCCGCGACGCTTATCTGTGCATGTGAATTCATTCGACGTGATTGCTCAGCAAAGAAGCACAGATATCCGTCTTACGAATTGGGCAATGAAGCTGTCACCATCGGATTGTGGATAGGCGGAGAACATACTCCGAACAAGAACGGGTATGCGAAAAAGTGCTTGGAAAAACTTCTTGCGGCAACCGCAGGCAGTGTTCGCAACGATAAAGAGAAGCACAACAAATTTCAGGTATTGAAATGTCCATGGTGCGGAACGAAACTCGTCAAGGACAGCAAGGACGGAAAACTGGTCGGGCAATGGGGCTATAAAATGCGCGACAACAAACATTTTTATCTGTCTTGTCCCCAGGAGTCCTGTGATTTCAATTCAAGATTGCCTATTCAAATTGTCGATGAAGAATTATACGATAATCCACCGACTTTGCTGTTCGGTACTGTGGATAAGTTTGCCATGCTTCCGTGGGAAAGCGCGGTAGGCTCGTTTTTTGCCGCATGCAACGATAACCGTGCACCGGAATTAATCATACAAGACGAGCTTCATCTTATTTCCGGTCCCCTCGGAACGATTGTCGGTCTGTATGAAACGGTTATAGACGCTTTGTGCAAAGCTAAAGGTGTGCCCCCAAAAATCATTGCTTCGACAGCGACTATTCGGCGGGCAAAAGAACAATGCTCGGTGTTGTATAACAGAAATGTAGTACAATTTCCCCCTCCGGGGCTGAACGCGGATGATTCATTCTTTGCACGGGAATCGAAAATTTCCCATGAAGACGGTGTTTTCGGACGCAAATACATCGGGCTTATGCCTGCCGGGAAGACAAAGGCCATGATGGAGGTCAGGTCTCTCGCCGCTTTGCTTCAGAAGGCAAAAATGATGGATTTGCCCGATGAAGTAAAAGATAAGATATGGACGCTCACAGTCTATTTCAACAGTCTGAAAGACCTCGGCAAATGCGCAACGCTGATCGACGACGACGTTAAAGATTTTATCATCAGAATGTCCATCCGTCTCGGTACGCGACGCGACGCACGACTGATTGTCGGTTCGGATGAGCTGACGAGCCGCGTCACAACGACCGAGCTGAACGAAACATTGGACAAGCTTGAAAAACTGGAGTACTCGCAGGGAAATATCTCAAATAAGCGTTACGCTTCCAATGTTCTGCTTGCCACAAATATGATTTCAGTCGGTATCGATGTTCCGAGATTGAATGTGATGCTGCTTGTCGGACAACCGAAACTGACAAGCGAATACATTCAGGCCTCAAGCCGTGTGGGACGCCAATATCCCGGAGTGGCGTTCGTGTTGTATGACGGCTCCAAAAGCCGTGATCGTTCGCATTTCGAGCAATTCAAGGCATATCACGAGTCATTTTACCGTTTTGTAGAGCCAACCGGTGCCACTCCGTTTTCCAAGCCGGCGCGCGATCGTGCTTTACATGCCGTGATTACCGCCATGATAAGATACTCCGCAGGTTTGAGCGATGACAGGGATGCCGCCCGATTCGACAGAGAGTTTTTTGCCGCAAACATTGACGGTATTAGGAATTTTATTGTCGGAAGGATTAAAGAGATCAACGAAAGAGCGGATACAGGTCTTTCCGACGACAGTACCGAAATTGAAACAGAGATAAACAATTTTCTCGACGCTTGGAGTCGCTTGGCTAAAACCGCGCCGAACGGAAACCTGTATTTCGGAAGACGGTTTATGGTCAAGCAGCCGAGTGCCGGAGAAAGGCGTTTGTTGAAGGCTTTCGGCTCAGCTGGTTATGACGTATCCGCTTTTGACACATTGACTTCCATGAGAAATGTTGACAGTTCCATTGCGGGAAACATATTGGTTTGGGGGGAATGACGAGATGGCTGTGGAATCACCGAAAAGCAAAGAAAAACTGAACAGTATAACACACACTGTTCGAGCTTCTCAGTCAGTGTTGCAGTACGGTGTCGGCGCGATGATAGATTTCCCCGACCAGACGCTTATGACAGCGGCACCCGAATATTGGAGCGAAACAGTGATACAAATCCACGACGAGCGTTTTGAAAAAGCGTTGAATGTGGATTACTTCGGTATGCCCGGCGGCAAAGATCAGGCGGAGTTCAGAGAAGGTATCTCTTACGTTCGGTTTCCGGAGTGGTATTTTTGTCCGAAATGCCGCAAATTTCAACCGATAAAAAAATGGCATGAAGAGTATCAACAAAAAGCTTCTCAGAAAACCCGTGACTTAGACCCGCATATGGTGCGACATATGAAATGCACGACTTGTCGACAGGATTTGGTCGTTGCCCGTATTGTGGCAGTTTGTGAAAGCGGGCATATCAGTGATTTTCCATGGATTAAATGGGTCCACAGGCGCAGTAGGTTCGGCGCAAAAGAGGTTTGTTCCAATCCGTCTCTGACATTTAAAACCGGCACATCCGCCTCAGAGGGACTGGAAGGTTTGGTTATCACTTGCGAAAATTGCGATGCATCAACCACGTTAAAGGATGCTTTCGACCCTGAAATTTTTGAGGCATTGGATAGAAAGGACGACAGAGACGATTTCCGTTGCGAAGGCAATCATCCGTATAAACACCTCAAAGAAAAATGCGGCAAGTATCCCAGGACCATGCAACGCGGTTCTTCCTCGGTATACTTCCCAGTTACTTTAAGCTCTTTGGTTATCCCGCCGTATGCGGAAAAATTGACGGAAAAAATCGAACAGAGTGCATCTTTTCGGAAATGCATCGCGATCATCGGAGACGAAGACCCGGAAGACAGAACCGATAAAATACAAAAAAGGATTTCAAAATGGGCACATGACATCGGTGTAGAAATCGGTGCCACCGACATCCAAGTTGAAACTATCTTAAAAAGAAAATGGTTGGAAGAACCAGTTGTCGAGTATGACACCACAAGCATTGAATACCGTGCCGAAGAGTATGAGGCCCTAAATGGGGCTGCCGGTATTCAGAGTACCTCTTTGGGAGACTTCTCACGCGAATCGATGGATATAATAGAGTACGGATTACCTCATTTAAAGGGTATTTCTCTTATCACTAAAATAAGAGAAGTTCGTGCTCTTGTCGGATTTACGAGATTATCCCCGTCGGCAAGCGCAAACGGTATCGGTGATCCGAATTTTGTATCCGTAAAAGAACCGGAGACAAGATGGTATCCGGCATATGAGGTGCGCGGCGAAGGCATCTTTATCGAGTTTTCCCAAGCGGACATCGAACAATGGGCGGCAAACAATCCGTCAGTGACCGAGCGTGTAAACTTTATAAATGCCAGTTATGCCGATTCGTTTATGGGAAAACAGCGACCGCGAACCGTAACTCCGAAATTTGTATTGTTGCATACATTGGCTCATTTGCTGATTAAGCAACTGAGTTTTGAGTGCGGCTACAGTATTGCCTCATTGCGCGAAAGGATATATTGCGGCGAGGAGGCAGACGGAAAAGAAATGTCCGGAATATTTATATACACCGCGAGCGGAGATTCACAAGGCACTCTCGGCGGTTTGGTCAGGCAAGGCAGACCGGATTCATTCGGACGTATTTTCAGAAAGGCAATAGAGAATGCAAAGATCTGCTCCAACGATCCCGTTTGTATCTTGAGTCACGGACAGGGACGCGACTCTTTGAACCTTGCCGCCTGCCACGCTTGCGCACTGATACCTGAAACCGGATGTGAAGAATACAATGTATTTCTTGACAGAGGATTGGTTGTCGGGACATTTGAGAACAAAAATATCGGATTCTTTTTCGATTGGTAGTTTGTTGAACGGCTGTCATCCACTATTTCAAAAGGCAGGCGGATTATCATGTACTCATTTATTATTGATAAAGAATATACCAAAAAGGATATTTATAAAATTATAGGAATATCCACAAACACACACGGCGGTAATTGGGACACCGGCTATAATTTATACAATAACGATTTCTTTATTTTTGCAAACATAGACACTCCCGGAAGAACAGGTCATAGTTATAAAAATAAATTTGAAGGTAATCTATTCCGTTGGTATGCAAAAAGCAAAACGAAATTGAGTAATCCACAAATACAGTTATTGCTTAATCCGCCCGGATATATTTACATTTTCTATAGATTTGACAATTCAAAACCTTATACCTTTGCCGGAACCGGCATACCTTATTCTTACGAGGACACAACTCCTGTTCAGATTACATGGAAAATCGTAAATAATTCTTACGAAGAACAATTTTCGCAGAAAGAAGCCGATATGTTAATAAGTGTCATAAAAGAAGGAGCCAGGCATGAGCATATCGTCAATATTTATGAACGAAATCCGGAAGCCAGGAAAAGGTGTATCAATATTTATGGGTATAGATGTGTTGTTTGCAATTTTGATTTTGAAAAAACATACGGCGAACTGGGAAAAGACTTTATACATGTTCACCATTTAAAACCTTTAGCGGAAATAAAGGAAAATTACTATGTTGATCCCGAAAAAGATTTGCGACCGATATGTCCCAATTGTCATGCGATGATACACAGAAAAACACCGGCATTAAAAATTGAGGAATTGATACAAGTGCTGCAAGAACATTCTATTCCGGAAACTTGATTATTTTAGCAATAAAATTCGGTTATGGCAGCTGGACAAACGGTCTGTGTCGGTCTTGTTTATGCGGCATGCAGAGAGATACATGTTCGAGCGCACCGTTATCCGGTGCGTCGACTATTCGCTGGCGGCTCTATGGCGCCGTAGATAACCATATGCGATGGCGGAAAAAAAGCGGGTATGGTCTGGCCTAATACCGTCCGCTATGCGCGGAGAAAAATAAGCAAATCATCGTCAGACACGCTGGAGATTATTTCTCCTGTGAATTGAAGCGCTGCAACGGCGAAAACAGCGGCAGATTTTTCCGAGAAAACAAGAAGATTAATACGAAAAACGACGGGATAAGTTTCATTTCAATACCTACCCGTCGTTTTTGATCGGAGGCGAGCATCTGTGGCAACCACCCGCTTAATCTCACTGCACATCGGCAAGGGGAAAACGATCGCAGCCTCGCTCAAAGACTGCACCGACTACGCAGAAAACCCGGACAAGACCAAGAACGGAGGACTGATTAGTGCCTACCAGTGCGACCCCGCCACCGTGGACGCTGAATTCCTGCTTGCCAAGCGACAGTATCGTACCATACAGGTCTATAGACAGAATTACCAATGAAGAACAACAAAATAACCTAAATGCCTTTTTAAAGTTCTTGGCACGGCATAATCTCTATCAAAGCTCCCAAACTAAACCATAAGGGTATGAGATCAGAAGAGATGGCTGCTTGCGTTGGCACAAACTCGGTTGCGATCCGCCGCACGTTGGCCGGACTACGCGAGGCGCGAATTGTCTCGTCTGAGAAGGGCCGCGGTGGAGGCGAACCGCGCGCCTGGCGACCGTTACCTTGGCTGACATCGCTGCCAGCGTTAACCGGTTTAGCAAGGATATTTTGTAACCCGAGATAATAGAAATGCCTGTCTGATATTACGGTCAGTAAAAACTACTTCCTACGAAGAAATAAAAATTAATACTGAGAAATGACAAAGAGAACGTAATTTTTATTCTGCGTTCTCTTTTCATATATTATGAAGCCGTTTGCTTTATGCCTCATAAAAGCAGGCGGCTTTTTTGCGTGAAAGGAGGAATTTCTGGTGTCAAAAGTAACCGCCCTTGCCAACCAGAAAGGCGGCACGGGCAAAACGACCACAACGGTCAATCTGGGTATCGGCCTCGCGATGCAGGGTAAAAAGGTGCTTTTAGTGGATGCGGACGCGCAAGGCAATTTAACGGATTCGTTAGGCTTCCATGAGCCGGATAATCTACCTGTTTCACTGGCGACCGTTTTAACCAAAAGCATTTTGGAGGAACCGTATGAACCTGATGAGGGTATCCTCCACCATGCGGAAGGCGTTGACCTCATGCCGGGGAACATCGAATTGTCCGCAATGGAGGTATCACTCGTCAACACCATGAGCCGGGAAACGGTGCTGCGCAGTTACATCAACACCATCAGAGACAGGTATGATTACGTGCTGATCGACTGTATGCCCTCCCTGGGCATGATGACCATCAACGCTCTTGCCGCAGCGGACAGCGTAATTATTCCGGTTCAGGCCCATTATCTGCCCGCCAAAGGAATGACGCAGCTTTTACAGACCATAGCCAGGGTAAGGCGGCAAATCAATCCGAAGCTGACCATTGACGGCGTTCTGGTGACAATGGTGGATAACCGCACCAACTTTGCCAAGGACATTTCGTTTATCCTGCGCCGCGACTACGGCGACAAGCTGCGCATTTTCCAAACGGAAATCCCCCTATCCATCCGTGCGGCTGAAACCAGCGCCAAAGGGAAAAGCATCTATGCCCACGATCCTCACGGTCTGGCGGCAAAAGCCTATGAAGCCTTTACAAAGGAGGTGCAAGACATTGGCGAAAAACGACGTGCGAAACAGCATAAAGCTGACCTCAGTAGATGACTTGTTCACCACCGAGGAGAACCGCGCCGAGCAGCAGCGCGAGAAGGTTATAGACATCCCTCTGTCGGAAATCAGTGATTTTCCCAACCACCCTTTTAATGTGAAAGCGGATGAGGCCATGCTGGAAATGGCGGACAGTGTAAAGCAATACGGTGTTTTAGTCCCCGGCCTTGTCCGGCCAAAAGCGGACGGCGGCTATGAAATGGTGGCCGGACACCGGCGCAAAAAGGCAAGCGAGCTTGCGGGCAAGAAAACCATGCCCTGTATTGTCCGTGAAATGGATGACGATGCCGCAACAATTATTATGGTTGACAGCAATCTGCAAAGGGAAAGCATCCTGCCGAGTGAGAAAGCTTTTGCATATAAAATGAAGTTGGAAGCCATAAAGCACCAGGGCCAAAGGACGGATTTAACTTCTCGACCAGTGGTCGGGAAGTTAGAAAGCGCAGACGCATTAGGAGAAAACACTGGCGAAAGCGGTAGACAAATACAAAGATATATCCGACTTACAGAGCTTAATCCTTCCATATTGCAAATGGTTGACGATAATCAAATTGCTTTTCGCCCCGCTGTGGAAATCTCCTATTTGGCCGAAAAGGAACAGCAGGAGCTTTACGAAACCATACAGTCAGAAGATTGCACTCCGTCCTTGGCCCAGGCGCAACGGATGAAAAGGCTCAGTCAGGACGGCAGGCTGAACATGGATGTCATTTTTTCCATTCTCACCGAGGAAAAGCCGAATCAAAAGGAAAAATTCAATATCCGGCGTGAGCGCATCGACCGCTTTTTTCCGAGTAACTTTACGGAAAAGCAAAAAGAGGATTTAATCGTTCAACTCCTGGAAAGCTGGTACAAAAAGCGGCAGCGGGAACAGGAACGCTGAACCACGGCAGCTTTGCTCTTAAAGGAGGGCGATTTTTTTATGCCCTTTGGAAGGAGGTGCTTAGATGTACTTTACGGAAGGGTGGCTGCGCGAATGTGAACGTATAATGCGGGAAAAACCGGGGTACGACCGCAAACCCGTTAAAGCGGAGGAAAGACGGGATTGCAAGCATTGTCCGCACTTTGACGAGTATCAAGGAAAATGCGGCAAAACAAAGTGCGTAATATCCCATGCATTAAAAAAGTGATTTTACACGAAGGGGCTGGTTCGTCTAATTACGAAAAACGCAGACCGCGCCGTCTTCGTCATCCCCCTTCCCACCACTGTCCCAAAAACCACCGGCCGAAAAAAAAAGGATAGTAGACCATGCGGCCTCCCTTCTTTTTCGGGAGGTAAGGCCATCCTCTATACTAAAATCTTCGGAAGGAGGAAGTATTCATTTGGAATTAATAAAAAACCGAATCTTTTTAAGCGTCCTTTGCCTTATCCTGGCGGCGGGCGTTTTTTTGTTCCTGCCGCGCTTTTACGAGGATAAAGGCGCAACGGTCATAGTACTGCGGGCGGCGCAGGATATCCCGGCCGGCGCGGAGCTTGCGGAGTACCACCTTGCAAGCGTGGAGGTAGGCGGCTGCGGGCTGCCGGAGGGCGTATTGAACGACAAAGCGCAGATTGTCGGCAAGGTGGCGCAGACCGCTGTTGCCAAGGGAGACTATTTCTTCTCTCAAAAGCTCGGCGGCTTATGCCGACGCGCTGCTTGACCGCATTGCGAAAACAACCAGCGCCTTGTTACCATCAGCGTTCCAAGCATCGCGGCGGGGCTTGCCGTGAAATACGGCGGCGTAGGCGGCGGCGACATCAAGCTGACGGCGGCGCTGGGCTTTTGTTTTGGCCTGAACGCGCTGGCGGCCATTCTCTTTTTTGCCCTGCTTCTCGCTTGCATTTATGTAGTGGCTACACGGCAGAGAAGCATACCGCTGGCTGTATTTTTGTGCATCGGCTTTTTTATCTGCGCCGGTGTTCTTTTTATATATGGACTGACCTGCTGACTGAATACAAGGGAGTGTTCTTGTGGAGTTGAAGACGATTTTAGCCGTCGTGCTTTGCCTCGTAATTGTAGGTGGCGCGGTTTACCTGCACAAACGAAAGAAAAATAACGGACCTGCGGAAAAGGGGCGGATAAGCGTTCCTTTTTTGCTGCCCGCAAGGAGCGTGAGCATGGAAAATGGCTGAAGAAAAACGCATGGTGGATACCTACGAGGTAACACACGCCATCCATATTGGCGATAGAGAAATCCTTTTCGCGGTTGACGACGGAAAAACCGACTGTCCGTACATGGTGTGCGACTGCACCTGGGATAATCCGTTGGGCATCGACCAGTATTTTAACGCCGTGGGAAGCGCGGACTATCTGGAAATGATGGCCGAGTTTGCCGACCGGGTGCAGGCGCAGCTTGAAGCGGTCAAAGCAGAACGGGATAAAATTACCGTTCCGCTTTCGCCCTTCACGCCGGAACATTGCGCACCAAACGATTACGGCAAAAGCATTGAAAACAAGGTGGTGGTCATCAGAGTGGAGCGCCTGCGTCCCGAATACCGCACCGCCGACAGGCAGCTTGTGCTGGCCGTGGGCGGCTTTGGCGCTCACGCCAACGCCAGGGGCCGGGCGGTTTACACCGTCAATCTCTATTCCGGCAAGGAATCCCGCTGGAATCGGGAGGACATCCTGGGTGTTCTGAAACCCGAATATATGCCCGGTTGGGCGAAGGAACGGTTAAAACAGATACTGGCGGAACAACAGGCCAAGCACAAAAAACAAGTACAGGAGCGTTAGGAGGCTTTCGGGATATGGAAAAAGAGATTAACGCCGGGTATGTCATTACTGACCGGCTGGCCGTGGGCAACGCGGAATTCGTCATCGGGCACAACGAGAAAGCGTCTACGCAGTTTGTCACCTGGAAATGCAGAAAGGGCGAAAAGGATTACTTTTGGGGCCACTACCTGGGCGACCGGCTGGCCGCCGTGGAGGATTTATGCAAGCGCGCCCTGGAGGAAATCGAGTATTTGCGCTCCCTCCAGCCCCAAAGGGACAGCAGGGAAAAACCGGAGCAGCAGATTAAAAGACGGCGCGAGCCGGAACGGTGAGGTGAGCAAAATGGCGTTTGCAATCAATGCCGCCGCCCCGGAGGAAGCCGCCCTGTTCTACTCCAACGCCGAAAAGGACAAGGAGCTTGGCTGCGTCGGCCATCTGCGCGGCGACTTCGGGCATGGCGGCAAGGAGTTTTGGAGCACCTGGTGGGAGCATCAGGGGGACCTGAAAACACAGGCATTTAAGGACGAGTTTGACGTGCTTATCAACTTCCTGCGGAAACAGGGGTTATTGAAGGACCGCGGCAGCATGGCGGAATTTTGCCATGCACACCCAGAAGCCAGGCTTTCGGGCGCGTGGCATCCCGACGTTTACGGCTTTCGGGTGGATACCGGCAGACACCGCTACTTTATCCGCTGTTTTCCGCAGGGGGGAGATTACAACTTCTACATCTACTGCTATATAAACGAAAAGGAACGGCTGCGTGAGCAAGCACAGAGCAAACCAACGCAGCCTGCTACCACCAAGAAGAGGCGCGAGCCGGAGCGATAAGTGGGATAACCCTTGTAAAGCCAAAGGCAGGGAGATTCCGCAGGTTCCCCCTGCCTTTGCTTCTATCCCGCGCAATTACTTTTTGATGGGAAAATAAATTTCGGTTACATATTCACTGGGTGGAACGTTGTCATCGCAGCCTTTAATGTACAACTCAAAGGGCGGCCCGGCAACGGTATACCCCTCTCTTTCAATCCATTCCATCAGCGCCGTATAGCAGGGAGTGAAATCATCATAGGGGCCGATATGGGTGGCAAAGCAGCAAAGCCCCGGAGCAAGCGTCCGCACCTGCTCGCCGCTGCCGACCGCTACCTCCACCCCAACCTCAATATCCGTGCAGTCATGATTGAACTCCTCGTCATGGTAGACGGACAGGAACGGCCCGGCAGGCTTCAGCCGGTTCTTTTCCAACCCGGCGCATAACGCGCCAAAGGCTTCCGCAAAATCCCGGACACTCATCTCTCGTCTCAGGGAATAAATGGTTTTAGGCTGAATTTCCACGGTTTTCACCAAATAATTCGCTTGCATGATATTCTCACACCTTTCTATTTTTTCAATGTCCTGCTCCATTTGCAGCAGGAGGTGCTGCTGATCCTCGATTTGCCGCAGAAACTCCTCTTTTTTGGCTTGCAGGAGTTCGGCCAGACGGCCGTTATCCCTTGTGGCCAGAACAGCGGAAATCTCAGGCAAAGAAAACCGATAACGCTTCAGTCTCGAAATCAGCAGCATGTCCCGAAGCTGAGAAACCTCGTAATAGCGGTAGCCGGAGTTCTTGCTGACAAATCCGGGCTTGAGCAGCCCGATCTGATCGTAGTAGCGGAGCGTCTTGGTAGACACCCTGCTGATCCTGGAGAATTCTCCGATTGTGAGCATAGAATCACCACCCGATGGCATTTGAACATGTTCTGATTGGAGTATACGGCTTCCAGTTAGGGCAAAGTCAAGCGCTCTTTCATATTTTTATAAAATTATCTATCCGCCGACAATGAGGGAGGGAAAAGATGAACGATCTGATCAGCTACAGGCTGTGCGCGGACCTCCACGCCCCCGCGTCGGCAAAGCTTCTCTACTGCTACCTGCTGGATATGGCGGGAGGCCGCCACCATAGTGTGGTCATATCCATCAAAAGCCTTGGCAAAAGCGTGGGCCTGTTCCGTTCGGCTACCAGCCGCAATCTGAACCGCTTGCGGCGGCGGTTGGGCATGATCGGCATTGTTCCCCGGTACTCCGAGGACGGCGGCAGGCTGTCCAACCAATATACATTGAAGTAAAGGAGGGATACGGATTGGCGACCAAGCTGCAACTGATTACAGAGCTTTCCGAAAGGACGGCCCGCAGCCTCACCGGAAGCCATGCCAACTGGATTTCCTTCCTGAAAACCGCAGCCTGGAGCTACAAATATTCGTTTCAGGATCAGCTTTTGATTTACGCCCAGCGACCTGACGCGACGGCCTGCGCTCCCATTGAAGTGTGGAACGGGAAGCTGGGACGGTGGGTGAACAAAGGCGCGAAGGGCATCGCCCTCATCGACGACAGCGGCAGCCGCTTAAGGCTCCGCCATGTGTTTGACGTAAGCGACACCAGCAGCCGCTACAACCGTCCCGTCCCGTTGTGGGAGATGCGGGACAAATATGCCGAGGTAGTAACGGAATCCCTGGAAAACACCTTTGGCGAACTGGACAATAAGACCAATCTGCCCGCCGCGCTCATTTCCGCCGCGCAGAACGCCGTGGACGATAATTTTTCCGATTACCTTTCCGAGCTGATGGATTACCGGGAGGATAGTGTTCTTGAAGATGTGGACGACCTCAATATAAAGGTTGTTTTTAAGGATACGCTCAAAATCTCCGTGGCCTGCATGCTTTTAACCCGTTGCGGCTATCCCGCCGGCAAATATCTGGCTTTAGAGGATTTCCAGAGCGTTATTAGCTTCAATACGTTGAATACCGTTTCCCGCCTGGGCGCGGCCACCAGTGACATAGCGGAAATGCTCCTGCGGGAAATCGAGGCCACGGTCAAGGACATGCAAAAAGTGGAGCGAAAGCAAAGCCGCACATTTGCCAAAGATCGAAGACCGGCGCACAATAAAGGCGTAAAACAAACTGATGAAAGGAGCGGTGAGCATGGAACTGACTTACACGCGGCAGGGCGATTACCTGCTGCCCGACCTGGCCCTGCCGGAGGAACAAACGCACATCGGCAAATATGGGATGTTGCGCAGAACATACCTGAAAAACCACCGGGAAGGGATGTACGCCAGCCTGATGCTGTCCGGGGACCTGAACAGCCACCTGGCGGAGATCGACCGGACGGCGCGGGAGCGCGTCGAGTGGATCACGGCGCAGCTCCTGGCAAAGAACCCCGCGCCGGACAAGGCGACCGATCCGCTGGCCTGGACGGGGCACATGAACAGCCTCAAGCACCAGGCCGAGGAAAGCATACTGGCGGAGCTTATTTACAGCTAACCCTGCTGCCAACCGAGGAACAGCAAATAAAGGCCATAGAACAGGCGGAGGACGAAAAATCCTCCGCTTTCTCTATTCCCAAGGAAGCCATTGACGCGGTTTGGCAGCAGGGCGGGGGCAAAAAATCCGATGTGGAATCTGACTCAGAGCTGTCGGACGGCGAAGCCGGGAAAACGGAAAAGCAACCAGCCGAAAAAGAAATAGCCGCGGGCCTGGAATTGTCCATCGCCGACCACCGCTTTGCCATTGACACCATCGACGAGAAAACCGGCACAGTCAGCCTGCGGGATATTACCTTTCAAAATGGCGTGGGTTTCCCCATCTTTCGTCGGGAGAGCGTCGGCTTCGTGCGCCGCGCTTTGGAACAACAGAAGACACAGGACGGCGAGGCTGCCAAAGCCCGCCTGCACCTTGCGCCGGAACCGCCGAAGCAGCCCCGCGTCAATTTCCGGATCACCGACGACAACCTGGGCGTAGGCGGCCAAAAGACAAAATACGCCTGGAATATCGCGGCCATCCGTCTGGTCAAGCAACTGGAGGAAGAAAACCGGCTGGCCACCCCGCAAGAACAGGAGATCCTGGCAAAATACGTCGGCTGGGGCGGATTGCCGCAAGCCTTTGACAAAGAGAACCCCCAGTGGGCAAAGGAATACGCGGAGTTGAAGGAGCTGCTGGACGAGGACGAATACAACTCCGCGCGGGCTTCCACCCTCAATGCCCACTACACGTCGCCCGCCGTGATTAAAGCCATCTATACCTGTTTGGAAAACATGGGCTTTCAGACCGGCAACATTTTGGAGCCCGCCTGCGGCAGCGGCAACTTCTTCGGCCTGGTGCCCGAGAGCATGAAAAACTTCAGGCTCTACGGCGTGGAGCTGGACGGCGTCACGGGCCGGATCGCCAAGCAGCTTTATCAGCAGGCCAATATCGCGATGCAGGGCTTCGAGGAAACCAGCCTGCCCGACAGCTTTTTCGACCTGGCCGTGGGCAACGTGCCTTTCGGCAGCTATGGCGTAGCAGACAAAAAATATGACAAGCATCATTTCCTCATCCATGACTATTTCTTCGCCAAGACCTTGGATAAGGTGCGTCCGGGTGGCATAGTGGCATTTATTACTAGCAGCGGTACGCTGGATAAGCAAAATCCCGAAGTGCGAAAATATATCGCGCAACGGGCCGAGCTTTTAGGTGCTGTAAGGCTCCCGAACAACGCATTTTTGAAAAACGCCGGCACAGAGGTCGTCGCAGACATCGTCTTCTTGCAAAAGCGCGACCGTATGATAGACATTCAGCCTGATTGGGTACATCTCGACAAAACCCCCGAAGGTTTCACTGTCAACAGCTATTTCGTCCAAAATCCCGATATGATTTTGGGACAGCTCACAGAGGAAAATACACAATACGGACGGCAGGAATATACCTGTATCCCCCATGAGGACGCCGACCTTGCCGAGCTTCTCCGGGAGGCGCTGGAAAACATCCACGCCGAGATTAGTGACTACGAGCCGGACGACATCAGCGAGGACACCGATACCTCCTCCATCCCGGCGGATCCCAGCGTCCGCAATTTCAGCCATTGCCTGGTGGACGGCGAAATCTACTTCCGGGAGAACAGCCGGATGAACCGGATAGAAACCTCCGTCACGGCCCAGGGTCGCATCAGGGGCATGATCGAGCTGCGGGACTGCGTCCGTAAACTGATCGAGTACCAGACCGAGGATTACAGCGACGAAACCATCCGGATGCAGCAACGCAAGCTGAACCGGCTGTACGATGCCTTTACCGCCAAATACGGCCTGATCAACAGCCGCGGCAACAGCATGGCCTTTTCCGACGACAGCGCCTACTGCCTGCTCTGCTCTTTGGAGGTGCTGGACGAAAACGGCGAGATGGAGCGCAAGGCGGACATGTTCAGCAAGCGCACCATCCGGCAGCGTACCAGCGTGGTCCATGTGGACACCGCCGCCGAAGCCTTGGCCATCTCCATCGCGGAAAAAGCCTGCGTGGACTTAGGTTTCATGCACAGCCTGACCGGGCTTTCCGAGGAACAGCTTGCCGACGACCTGCAGGGTGTGATCTTCCGCAGCCTCGGAGACCGAGACCCGGCTCAAGTGCCGAAAGCCTTTTTCGATATCACCCGCTGCCCCTTCGTTACCGCCGATGAATATCTTTCGGGGAATGTGCGGAATAAGCTCCGCCTAGCCAGGCGGCTTGCCGAAATGCAGCCCGACCTTGCGGAGCGGATCGCCCCCAACATCAAGACGCTGGAAGCGGTGCAGCCCCAAGACCTGTCCGCCTCCGAGATCGACGTGCGTTTGGGTGCGACCTGGCTGCCTCCCGATGTGGTCAAAAACTTCCTGTTTGAACTGCTGGAGACGCCGCCCATGTACCAGCAGTATATCGACGTTCTCTATTCAAGCTATACCGCCAACTGGAACGTCAAGGGCAAGAACGACGACCGCAGCGATAACATCAAGGCCAACGTCACCTACGGCACCAAGCGCGTCAATGCCTACAAGATTATTGAGGATACTCTCAACCTGCGTGACGTGCGCATTTTCGACACCATCTATGAGGATAACATCGAAAAAAGGGTTTTGAACAAAAAAGAAACCGCCATCGCGCAGCAGAAGCAGGAAGCGATCAAGGAAGCGTTCCGGGATTGGGTATGGAAAGACCCCCAGCGCCGGGAACGGCTGACCAGAATCTACAACGACCGCTTCAATAGCATCCGCCCCCGCGAATACGACGGCAGCCACATCAAATTCACCGGCATGAACCCGGAGATCACCCTGCGCCAGCATCAGGTGGACGCGGTGGCCCATATCCTCTACGGCGGCAACACCCTGCTGGCCCATTGCGTGGGGGCGGGTAAGACCTACGAAATGGCCGCCGCCGCGATGGAAGGCAAGCATTTGGGGCTTTGCAGCAAGAGTATGTTCGTTGTGCCCAACCACCTGACGGAGCAATGGGCCGGGGAATTCTTGCAGCTTTACCCCAGCGCCAACATCCTGGTGGCCACCAAAAAGGACTTTGAAACCAAGAACCGCAAGAAATTCTGCGCCCGCATCGCCACCGGCGACTACGACGCGGTGATCATCGGGCATAGCCAATTCGAGAAAGTCCCCATTTCCGCCGAGCGGCAAAAACGCCAAGTCCAGGAGCAAATATGGGAGATCACCGACGGCATCCGGGAACTCAAGGCGGAGCGCGGCGAACGCTACGCCATCAAGCAGCTTGAAAAGACCAAGAAAAACCTGGAATTAAAGCTGAAAAAACTTAACGACACCAGCCGCAAGGATGATGTTGTCACCTTTGAGGAACTTGGCGTTGACCGGCTGTTCGTGGACGAGGCGGATTTTTACAAAAATCTGTTCCTCTACACCAAGATGAGAAACGTGGCGGGCCTGGCTCAGACCGAGGCCCAGAAATCCAGCGATCTGTTTGCCAAGTGCCGCTACCTCGACGAACTGACGGAAGGCCGCGGCATTGTTTTTGCCACGGGCACGCCTATCTCCAACTCCATGACCGAGATGTACACCATGCAGCGTTATCTGCAATACGAAGTATTGCGTAAACAAGGCCTCCAGCATTTCGACTGCTGGGCCTCCACCTTCGGGGAAACCGTGACCGCCATTGAGCTTGCGCCGGAGGGCACGGGCTACCGGGCCAAGACAAGGTTTGCCCGGTTCTACAACCTCCCCGAATTGATGTCCATGTTCAAAGAGGTGGCGGACATCAAAACGGCGGATATGCTGGACCTCCCCGTGCCCAAAGCCAATTATCACAACGTGGCCGTCAAGCCCAGCGATTTTCAGCGGGACATGGTGGCCGAGCTTGCGGAGCGCGCCGAAAGGGTGCGCAACCGGATGGTGGAACCACACGAAGACAACATGCTGAAAATCACCAACGACGGACGCAAGCTGGCCCTTGACCAGCGGTTGGCCAATCCCTTGCTGCCCGACCATGAAGACGGCAAGGTGAACGCCTGCGTGGATAATATCTTCCGTTTCTGGCAGGATCACCGCGATAAAAAGCTGACCCAGCTTGTGTTCTGCGATCTGTCCACCCCCAAGAACGACGGGAATTTCAACGTCTACGACGACGTGCGCCAAAAGCTCACGGCCCGCGGTGTTCCTGCTGACGAGATCGCGTTCATCCACGACGCCAACACGGAAACCCGAAAAAAGGAGCTGTTTGCCAAGGTGCGTACGGGACAGGTGCGCATCCTGGTTGGAAGCACCTTTAAAATGGGCGCGGGCACCAATGTCCAGGACCGCCTGATCGCGCTGCACGACCTGGACTGTCCCTGGCGGCCCCGCGACCTGGAGCAGCGCAGCGGCAGAATTGTCCGCCAAGGCAACCAAAACGACGAGGTGCATATCTTCCGGTATGTGACGGAAAACACCTTCGACGCTTATCTCTATCAAATATTGGAGAACAAGCAACACTTTATCTCGCAAATCATGACTTCCAAATCCCCGGTGCGTTCTGCCGAGGACATTGACGAAACGGCTTTAAGCTATGCCGAGGTTAAGGCGCTGGCGACCGGAAACCCCCACATCAAAGAAAAGATGGATTTAGACATCCAGGTTTCCAAGCTGAAGCTTCTGAAAGCCAACCACCTGAGCCAGCGATATGCACTGGAGGACCGGCTGTTCAAACACTTCCCCCGGCAGATCAAATCCACCGAGGAACGCATTGCGGGCTATGAGAAGGACATTGCCATGTATGAAAGGCACAGCGCCTTGCCACCCGCCGTAGGGGATGCCGAGGAAAGCAAATTCGCGGGCATGACGGTCAAAGGCATTTCCTACCCCGAAAAGGCCAAGGCGGGCGCGGCCATCCTGGAAGCCTGCAATCTGATGACCTCGCCGGAGCCGCAGGAAATGGGCAGTTATTTTGGTTTTCCGATGCTGTTTTCTTTCGACAGCTTCAACAAGAAGTATCAGATCACGCTCCAGGGCGCCCTCAGCCATACGGTGGCCTTGGGCGCGGACGTGCACGGCAACATCACCAGGCTTAACAACGCTCTGGCCGAAATGCCGAAAAAACTGGAGCATTGCCGGGAACAACTAAAAACTCTCCGCCAGCAGGTGGAAACGGCCAAGAAAGAAATTGACATCCCCTTTGAAAAGGAGCAGGAGCTGCAAAGCAAATCCGCACGGCTGCATGAACTGAACATTCTGCTGAATATGGACAAGGCGGAAAACCAGATGATGGACGGCGAGCCGGACGCGGACATGGATTTTCCCGAAAAGAAAGCTGTGGGCTATGAAAGGTGAGGTGAAAAAACATGCCCTACGTCACACCGGAGCAAATCAAGCGCGCTAAACAGATGGATCTGCTAACTTATCTGCAGCATTACGAACCGCAGGAGTTGGTTCACTTTTCTGGCAATGTCTTTACCACGCGCACCCACGACAGCTTAAAAATCTCTAATGGAAAATGGTGCTGGTGGTCGCAAGGCATCGGAGGGCGCTCCGCCTTAGATTACTTGATAAAAGTTCGAGGCATAACGCTCCCCGAGGCGGTGATTCAGATTGACGGGCAGGCGATCGCCATGCCGTTTGTTCCGTCAAAGGTGCGGGAATCCGCCGCACCAAAAAGATTGCTGCTGCCGGAGAAAAACAAAAACAATGACCGCGTGATTATCTATCTCATTGGGCGCAGCATACACAGCGCCTTGATTGATTACTGCCTTGAAACCGGACGTCTGTATGAAAGCCGTTACCGCCACAACACGGTCTTTGTCGGCTTCGATCCGCAGGGTGTTCCCCGGTACGGTGCGCTTCGGAGCACATCCGGCAGCCGGTTCATGGGGGACGCAAGCGGCAGCGACAAGCGCTTCTCCTTTTCCATTCCGGCAAGGGAAAAATCCACCAAGCTGCACCTGTTTGAAAGCGCCATCGACCTTTTGTCCTACGGTACGTTGGAACTGCTGGCCGGCAGGGATTGGCGGCGGAAAAACTGCCTCTCCCTGGCGGGTATTTACAAGCCGAAAAAGAACATCGGGGAAAGCACCCTACCCGCCGCTTTAATACAATACCTCAAGGATTACCCGCAAATAACCGAGATTGCCCTGCATCTGGACAACGACGCACCGGGAAGGCTGGCAGCAAAGACCATCAAGGCCCTCCTTTCCTCCACCTACACCGTTTCCGATGAGCCACCAAAACGCGGGAAGGACATGAACGACAATTTGAAAATGATGTTGAGGGGACGACACGAGCCAGAGCGATGACGACAAATGATTTTATTTATAGCTCCTTATCACCTTTGCTGAAAAACTGTCAACTATCACAAATGAAATCGTGTAGACAGGGTCAGACAAACACAATAACACATATTTAATGAAGCAACTTGAACAACGGTATGAGTTCTGAACATTTTTCTGGAATGTAGGTTCATACCGTCGTTTTCTATGCCAAAATCGCCCCTTAAATTCATTTATTGAAAGATCAGTTACAATATTCAAAAATAAGACGTAAATCGCTACGGATTAGAGGGCTAAACAGCCGATAAAAGCCTATATAGGTGCGATAGTGGCAAATCGGGCTTTTAAATTTTAGTTTTTGCCATATAAGATTGCAAATAATATTTTTGAGATTGCAAATATTTAATTGACATTTGCGATTGTGAATAATATAATAAGTGCAAAGCAAGTTTGTGCTTTTAAAAAATAACGAGGTGTATAGATGGCTATCAGCTACAACAAATTGTGGAAGTTACTGATTGACAAAAAAATGAATAAGCAAGATTTAAAGAGCGTATCTGGTATCAGTACAGCCTCCATCGCTAAATTAGGTAAAGGTGAGAATATTACGACGGATGTACTGTTAAAGATATGTAAGGCTCTCGATTGCGATATTGCGGACATTATGGAAATTATCGATGACGAATGATGTATGCGAAGAAAGGTGGTGAATTGGTTGATTCGTTCTATAGAACTTTTTAGTGGCACTGGCGGGCTCGCTCTTGGATTGCACCAGGCGGGTTTTGAGCCAGCGGCGCTTTTCGAGTGGGATAAGGATTCCTGCGATAACATCAAATCTAATATAATGGCTGGCTATCCCGGTATTCAAGACTGGAACGTCGTGCAAACCGACGTGCGTTTAGTGAGTTACAGTGATTATGGATTAGATATCCAATTCATTACGGGAGGACCGCCGTGTCAGCCGTTCTCCCTTGGTGGAAAGCATAAAGCGCATACCGATAACCGCGATATGTTTCCGGAGGCGGTTAGAGCCGTTCGTGAACTACGCCCGCAGGGATTCATCTTTGAGAATGTAAAGGGTTTGCTCCGAAAATCTTTTAGTTCATACTTTAACTATATTCTTCTCCAGTTATCCCACCCTGAAGTCGTAGCGAGTGAGGACAGGGATTGGACGGATCATCTCCGTTTGCTGGAAGAATACCATACGTCCGGCACACACGCTGGCCTTGAATATAACGTGGTTTTCCGTCTGTTGAATGCCGCCGATTATGGGGTGCCTCAAACGCGTCATCGTGTTGTGATTGTTGGGTTCCGGAGTGATTTAAACGCAAACTGGTCTTTCCCGGAGCCAACGCACTCCAAAGAGGCGCTACTCTATTCTAAGTATATTGATGGTTCTTATTGGGAGAAACACCGTATCGCGAAAGCGCGGCGCTCGACGGCCAGTCAGAGGGAACGCGATAATATACTGAGGTTCTTTGATCAAAGGGAGCGTGGGATGAGGTGGCTGACCGTGCGCGACGCGATCAACGACCTGCCTGATCCCAGAAGCAAGAAAGCGGAACGGTACGCGAATCATGAGTTTCGTGATGGCGCTCGGGCATACGCGGGGCATTCCGGTAGTGTTTTAGATGAGCCGTCCAAAACCATCAAGGCGGGCGCGCATGGTGTCCCTGGTGGGGAGAATATGTTGGCACTTGATGATGGCTCCCTGCGGTATTACACAGTCCGCGAAAGCGCGAGGATACAAACTTTTCCAGATGACTATCTGTTCCATGGCTCTTGGACGGAAAGCATGCGGCAGATAGGAAACGCTGTACCAGTGAGACTCGCCAACGTTGTTGGCGAGTCGGTGGCGAGACAACTGGAAAGGATGGATGATTGCGATGCCAAAAGAAGACATTCCAATGATAAAACCCTTTAACCCGTTAGATAAGCGTAATCTTGGCGAGAGCGTCGCGGACGCGCTATTGGAAACAATAGTCCAGCCCCTTCCACCCGCGCCGTTTATTGGCGCGGGTGTGTATGCTTTGTACTACATAGGCTCTTTTTCCGCTTACGGACAATTATCCGAAGTCAACCGCGATGGGCGATTTCGTTATCCTATCTATGTGGGGAAGGCGGTTCCTGCTGGCGCAAGAAAAGGCGGGCTTGGGCTGGAAGTGGAGCATGGACAAGCCTTGTGTCGGCGTTTAGCTGAGCATGCGGAATCTATCAACGCTGCGCGCAACTTAGAGAGTAGCGACTTTTTCTGCCGCTTTCTCGTAGTGGACGATATTTGGATACCTCTGGCTGAATCAATGTTGATTGAACGGTTTAAGCCCGTGTGGAACCGCGTCCTTGATGGCTTTGGCAATCATGATCCCGGTAAGGGACGCCACAGTGGTAAAATGCCGCCGTGGGACTGCTTACATCCCGGGCGTGAGTGGGCGACGAGATTACAGCCATGCGCCTTTACTAAAGAGCAATTAGAGGAACGAGTAAGTATATATTTAAATGAGTTTTTCACGCACATGGATGAGCCGACACCAGAGAGGTGATTAGCGTGAAAACATTTCGATTGCCTGGCTGAAGTCGAAAACCTAAAAAAGGGCGCACTTATCCCTTGGTGTAAAAATGAAATTTTAGGCGGGTCGTAAGGATATTGCTGAAATGTCCGAGGCTTGAATAATACCCTGTGCGATCAAAAGTTTAGCAGCTTGTTTCAAAGCCTTTTCTTTCTGCTTATCGCGGAGTACCTGCGGCATATCGACTTGATAGAGGTCACATGGATTGAAAATCTCGCCAGTAGAAAGCATGTGGTAAATGGCGGTGAGAATCATCCTTGCGATAGCGATAATGGCTCGTTTCTTTCCTCTTCTTTTGGCGATACGCTCATGCTTGATTCTGTAGTAAGGGTTGTCTTTCGATTTGACAGCAGCATGAGCAACCTGCACAAGGGCAGGTTTGAGGTAAACACCGGCTCTTGTGATGCGAACAGACTTTTTCTTGCCTGCGGATTCATTGTTGCCGGGCGTCAGACCCCCCCAGCAGCAGAGCCGCTTTGAAGACGAGAAATGAGACATATCGGTGCCAATCTCGGAGATGATCGTGATGGCAGAAGTGCGGTCAACTCCGGGAATGGTACAAAGAAGCAGAATGGCGCTCTCATAAGGAGCGGCAAGCACATTCAGCATTTCGTCCAGTTCCTTGATAGAGTTTTCGACAAACTCCAAATGCTTGCGGATCATAGTGGCACGGTATTTTTGCTCGGGGGTCATTTGGTATCCCTCAATAGACTTGATTACGTCATCAGCCTTCTTTTTGAGAGAACCTTTGAGCAGGCTGATACAGTGCTGGGGGACAAAGGAATCTGATTTTACAAGGTAGTCAGTGATGGAAGCGGCAGATTTGCCAAACATGTCGGAAACGACAGCATCAAGGGCTACATTGCAGACGGTAAAAACATTTTGGAATCGATTCTTTTCGCTGGATTTGCAGGAAACAAGCTTAAAGCGATAACGGGTATACTCCCGCAGGATTCGGATCGGTGTTTGCTTGGGATAAAACTACCGGGAACAAGGCCGAGACGAAACAGGTCGCCGATCCATTTGGAATCTTTCGTATCATCCTTGTTGCCTTTTACTGCCTTGACCCACTTGGGATTGGCAATGGTGACATTGATGGAATCCTCAAGCAAATTGAATACTGGCACCCAGTATTTCCCGGTAGACTCCATGCAGACATCAAAGCAATTATTGTCAAGCAACCATTGCTTAAATTGCAGGATGGAATTGTTAAAGGTGGAAAACCGTTTCTTCTGGTAGTTGGGCGTAATTCCCTTAGAAGTAATAATTGTGGCGACGAGAAATTTCTTATGGACATCGACACCGCAGCAGATAGGATAAACGACTTTCAAGTTACTGCCTCCTCACAAGTAAAATGATGAGGAGAAGACAGTGACTGAACCGCCACACATTCAACGAAGAGTTAAAACAATGATTAGCGTACGGTCTCGGAGAACCACTTATTTGTGCTTGAACGGCAGTTCTTACACTGGTTAAGATACTGTTTTAAGTCTAAGAAGATCAGTCTACTACTCACCTCACCGTGCTTTGTAGTGTGTCTTCTTCTCAGACTGATTGTACCTTAATCCAGTGGATAACACATCCCGTTTTCATTACTATTTGTGTCGCCCGCACTGGCGGGCGAAATGGAGGTTAAGATGGGACGAGACCCGCGAATCACTCATAAAATCATGTCGGCGGTAAAGTCAAAGGACACGCGCCCAGAACTCGCTTTGCGGAAAGCGCTCTGGCATCAGGGTTTACGGTTTAGGGTGAATTATAAAAATTTACCGGGTAAACCTGATATCGTATTCACGAAAGCGAAAATCGCGGTATTTTGCGATGGAGATTACTGGCATGGCCATAATTGGGCGCTGCGTGGACTCAAAGATCTGAACGAGGAACTATCGCGGTACTCCGAGTTTTGGGCAGATAAAATTAGACGCAACATCCGACGAGACGAGGAAGTCAACTGGCAATTGGCCGAGATGGGATGGACGGTCATCCGAATTTGGGAAAGCGATATCATAAAGGACACGGCGGGATGTTTGGCGAAAATCCGTGAGATTTACGCTCAAAACGTGGCCACCACAATGGAAAGGGGCCAAGGTCAGCCTGAGTGCGGAGAGACAAACGATATTAATTGAGTACGCAAATCAGGAATTTCAGTATGTAAAACACCCAGCGCCTGAGAGGGGGATAAAGATGGCGGGCAACACGCATGTACCAGATAAGTTACATGGATATACACTTCAAGTAAGACATATGATGTGTGAGCTAATATCTCTTGACTTGGAGAAAGTAGTTAGCGTCGAAGCATTAGAAGATGTGGCGATTGAATCCGAAGATAGCGTAGTTGTCGAGCAAATCAAAAGCGTCCAATCGGGAAATAATCCTATTGCTGATCGATCTGAAGTATTCTGGAAATCACTATATAATTGGTTTCAATATATAAAAAATGGTGATCTCTCACTGTATAATACAACATTTCGATTTGTAGTCATTTCTAATAGGAACGTTACTACCGGTGTAATTCCTGAAACTTTCCACTCGGCACATACTGATGAAGATGCGAAAGCCGCTCTTAAAGCCGCCCAAGATACGCTTTGGGGAACCAAAAACGAGTTGAAAGCACAGGTTCCTAGTGGATATAGTTCATATTTAGATATTCTCTTTAATGCTGGAAATTTGGCCATTGTAACACAAATAGTCAAAGCCATGCAGATAGAGACTCACCCATCCAATTATGATGACAGTTTTTATAAAAAGTTTTGTAGTCAGACAATTCCGCCTGAGTATGCTGAAGAACTATTTACCTACATGTTAGGTTGGGTTTATGAACGAGTTAACGCGCAGACAAAGCATGGTTTGGCTGCTTATATTAAGTGTAAGGATTTTAGGGATGCGCTGCAGTCACAAATAAGGAGATACAATCAAAATGGAATCCTCGCTTCTGTAGCGACACGACCCAGCGAACATGAAACTCAAAAAGAACTGGATAGACAAGACATCTATATAAAGCAATTGGGATTTGTCGAACTGGATGTTTCGGATAAATTCAAAGCAGCTAACGATTTTCTCCGGACAAGCGCCGAGAAAACAGCGTGGGCAGAACGCGGTATTGTCGCTCCACAAAGTTTTGATGATTATCATGATGGTTTGATTAGGATATGGAGTACCCAATCACGTCTCGTGTCTCTTACGCCATCTCCTACCAATATACAAAGCGGACAAAGATTGTACCTTATATGTCAAGACGCTGTTCGTACTGCCAAAGTGCAAGGAAATGATACGCCGGAATTTTTTGGCGCGGGATCACTCCACGCGCTTGCGAATGAACCATCTCATGCGCCTTTGATTGGTTGGCATCCTATGTACAAGGATTTACTAAAGGCAAGTGGTGACACAAATGAGTAGTAAATTAAATAGAGAAATATATCTTGTTCAAAATCCTTCGATTGGGGCCGCTATACTTTGGCGCTTTATTTGTGGTTACTATAGTCAGGAAAATAAGGCCGCGCCATTTCCTTTACTATTCCTTGTTCTACCGATTATTTTTAGACAGGATTTGTGCGAGGTAATTAAAAGTACACAGAAGAAATCAGGATTCACAAAAGTTTCTGAAAAACTTTTTAGTGGTCGTAAAAATGACCAGCTTTATTATATTCATAATGCGGCAGAGCAATATAAGCAGCTTACGTTGTCATCAATAAGTATTGGGATGAGTGCCAAGCTATTTATTATTGATACAAAGACCGCATTAGTGCTTCCACTAACACAGTCAAATAAAACTGGTATTACACAATCAGCGAAATATCTGTTGGATGCCTCGGAAAAGCTTGGGGTATGGTGCTCAGAATTAACATTACATGAGATTAGCACCCTCTTGAAAGTGAGGTTTTGATATGAAATTTTCACAAACTCAATTATTCTGTGGCCCAAGAAGAAGGAATTTTCATACAGACAAATACCGTTTGAACCCGATAAGGTGAATATCATCACGGGCTCATCGAGAACAGGAAAGTCCGCGATTATACCTATTATTGACTATTGTCTAGGCGCGGATAAATGCACAATTCCCGTTGATATAATAAGAAATGCCTGTGAATGGTTTGGTGTCTTATTTGATCTGGATAATGAGCAGATTTTGTTGTGTCGTAAGGAACCTGGATCACGAAGTTCCACAAACGAAATGTATTTTTCCAGGGATATGATAGTCAAAGTTCCAGAGAATATCGAATCAAACGTGACCACACCACAGGTTAAAAATATACTAAATGAACTTTTCTCAATGTCCTTTCTTGATCTCGACCCTACGACCAGCAATTTTTCAGCACGCCCATCTTATCGTGATTTTATGGCGTTTATTTTTCAACCGCAAAATATAGTGGCCAATGCGGATGTTCTTTTTTATAAAGCCGATACGAGTGAACATCGGCAAAAGCTAATCAATATCTTTCCATATGCGTTGGGAGCGGTTACCCCTCACGTTTTAGCCGCTAGGCAAGAGATAGAACGTTTGCGCAAGGAAAAAGATAAATTAACACGAGACTTAAATAACATTAAAGATGTTGCGGAGAATTGGAAGCAAGAAGTGCATTCATGGATTGCTCGCGCGCGTGAATTGGGGTTAACTACATATACATGGAATGGCGAAGATAGTTTTGAACAACAGATTTACCAATTGCGGTTAATTGCCCAGAAAGGTGAAGAAGAGTCCATTATATCCGCTAACAATGTGAAAGATGTATCGGAAGAACTTACTATGTTACGCAAGGAAGAGCAAGAAGTATCTTCAAAATTGTTTGCATCTCAGAAACGATATTCGGAAATGAAGCAACTATCGAACTCCGTTGGTCAATATGATCACTCTTTACAAATACAGTTGAATAGATTGGATGCGGCGTCCCCCGTTAAATAGACACACAAAACATAAGTATTACTTCATTTTTCATAGAATATCTTGATCTTTTGACAAATCACCAAAAGGTTGTAGAACTTTCACTGCCGTCCTTGACTCCATGTGCTAATTTAAAGGTACCCGACCGACGGATATACGCCAAAAAATAATTGTCTGCGGTCGGGGTTTTTTAGCCTAGCACATGAAGTCAAGAATCTCCGCTTCGCTCCGACCGCAAGCGGCGGCTACTTGTTGTGGCATTGTGACTATAGAGAAATTCCCCTTCCCTCTGGAGACCGCCATATTTTAATTATTTAAGAAGCCCT
>NZ_FOOX01000027.1 GCF_900113335.1 Desulfotruncus arcticus DSM 17038 | reverse complement strand
ATAGGTAGCTTCAAGTACACCGACAATTCTAAGCACAACTGCTGCTGGGTAACCCCGGTCAATCCATTTGTCGGCTATTGCTATTCTGTCTGAAAGCCGGGGTTTTGCTTTTTTATCAGATCCCTCAGTACAGCTATTTCAAGGTCTTTTTCACCAAGGATTTTTTTAAGTTTATCGTTTTCTTTCTCTAACTGTTTAAATTCCTGATGCGATGGCACGTAAACGCCCATTTTCTTAGCATCACTTTTGGTATTCTGCCATGCTTTATGGTTAGACTCGCTGATCCAGCGGTATAGTGTTTTAACGTTAATTTCATTGCGTTTAGCTACTTGTACAACGTTGCCGATTTCTAATGCTTCCTTGATTAATTGGTCCTTATATTCTTTTGGGTATCTTTTTCCTTTCATGCTGCTTATCCCCTTCCCGTTAATTTTAGTTTATACCATCAGGGGACAAGACTCAATTCTCATAAAGGGGCTAAATAGGTTTTATTTATACGGTTCCTGAGAGACCTTCCACCCATTACATAAAAGAACGGTTATTACGTGGTTTTGCGCTGTTTCTTATCAGAAATGGATACAGGGAAATCTATGTGCCGGAAATCAGGTCGGCACCGAAAAAACGTTGTTCTCATGTACCATATATTTTTACAGAGGCTGAAATGGCACGGATATTTAAAGCAATTGATTTATGGGAGGATTCATTTTATACCAACAGGAACCTTATTGATCCAATATTCTTCCGCCTGCTTTATGGAACTGGAATGCGGGTCTCTGAAGCACTGAACCTTTTAGTGAAAGATTTCAATCCGGCGGAAGGCATACTGACCGTATACCATGCAAAGAACAATAAGGACCGGTTGGTTCCGCTCTCACTCAGCCTGAGCCACCAAATAATGGAACTGGCGGAAAAAATCCACAAGTTTTCGAAAGATACGGATTACCTGTTTCCCTCAATAAATGGGTCAAGGATTGATCTGAGCAACTATATACCGCCGTTTCAGGGGGTATCTCCATCGTGCCGGAATATCCCATACGGATGCAGGTCCGAGGGTACACGACCTTCGCCACAATTTTGCTGTAAAATGCCTCAAACGCTGGGTTCTGGCGGGAGAGGAGTTGACTAACATACTACCCTATCTTGCTGCCTACATGGGACATTCTGATTTCAGAGGTACCCAGTATTACCTGCGGTTGACGGCTGATTTGTATCCTGATATCATCAGCCGTACCGAAGACGATTTCGGTTATGTCATACCGGAAGGGGGCATGGATGATGAAAGAGGCTGATTTTCCAAAACATCTGTCATACTTTCTATCAAAATACCTCCCCGGCCAGAAGAATGCCAGTACTTATACCATAGCATCATACAGGGATACTTTAAAGCTGTTTTTGATATTCTGCGAAGAAGAGAAAGTAATGAGGCCTGAAAGAATCCGGATGTCTGACATTACAAAAGAATTGATTATCGGTTATCTCGACTGGCTTGAGGCAAAAAGAGGATGCAGCATTTCGACGCGCAACCAGAGACTGGCTGTACTGCATTCATTTTTCCGGTATGTACAGAAGGAATCACCGGAGAGCCTGTATGAACTCCATAAGATTCTTTCCATCCCGAGTAAGAAGCATCCGAAACCGATGGTTCCTTATCTGACCGGTCCGGAGATGCAGATCCTGTTAGAGCAACCGGATACTTCTACCTATGAAGGCTTCCGGGACATGGCACTATTATCCATATTATATGATACTGGTGCAAGGGTACAGGAACTTACTGATATTAAAGTAAAAGACGTTCGTTTATCGTCACCATCTGTCATAACACTTCATGGAAAAGGCAGCAAAGTACGCCGGGTTCCAATTATGAGTAAGACATCAGAATTGCTAGCAAGGTATCTGGAAATAAAGAAATATCACCCCGGAATTGCAAGGACAGACAATTACCTTTTTGCAAACCAGAAGAAACAGCAACTGTCTCGATGGGGAATTTCCTATATTTTAAAAAAATACGTAGATATGGCAAAGAGTAACCCTTTATTTACCGTAGATTTCCCTGTGACACCCCATGTGCTTCGCCATGCGAAAGCAATGCATCTGCTTCAGTCCGGAGTCAATATTATTTATATACGTGATTTTCTAGGTCATGTTGACTGTTCTACAACTGAAGTATACGCGAGGGCAGATAGTGAAATGAAGAGAAAAGCAATTGAAGATGCATATATTGATTTGGTACCGGATATTGTTCCCAAATGGGAAGAAGATGGAGATTTAATGAACTGGTTGAATTCCTTGTGTGAGTAATTTTCGAATTATGGAGATTATGGGGAGTGATTTAAGATAATATACCCATAAATACTAAGAAAAATCATTACACTCCCCATAATACTTGACTCCACATAATGCCGCAACATATGTGGGGTTACTTCTACCCCCGCCTGGTTGCCACACCTGGCCAGAGCGATCTCTGCTGTTCTGGTTGTGATGTGTCTGCCCCGACGCCCGGGAAATAACCATTCTCCTTTTATTTCATTTTTGTATCCCTCTAGTACCCGGCGCACAGTTATATTTAGTGGCACCTAACGGTACTTATCGCCTTTGCCCCGCTGGACTCGGACGAATCCAGAACGTTCCCTAATTACGATATCTTCAAGCTTAAGTGATACTACTTCAGAAATTCTCAATCCAGTATGTTGAAGAACCATAACCAGTACTGTATCTCTTTTCTTCCCATATTTTTGCACCGCCCTGATTAAAGATCCCAGTTCCCTCCTGTCAAGCCACCGGGGTGCATTTTTCTGCTGCTGCACCCTCTTAATACCAACTACAGGGTTAGTTTGTACTATTCCTTCAGCGCTGGCCCAAGTAAAAAAGCTATTTAAAACATCAAGCGCATGATTAATAGTAGCGGGCTTTTTCCTCATCTCGATCAAATGACGTCGGTAATCAGCCACATCCAGGGAAGTTATTGCAACTGCATCAAACTCGCTGCCATAAGCCTGCTCTACCCACTTAGCAAACCGGTACATTGTGGTTACATAAGAAGTAACTGTTCGCTCGGACAAACCCCGGCCTTTTAAGTGTATTTTGAAGCTGTCTAATATCTCCATAAAACCTCCTCCTGAATGCAATTTCCTTATACGAAATAAAAAACCCCCGTTAAGTGGGGGATTTTAATGCCCTATTCGAACTTTTTCAGCTATTTTTTTCGTATAAGACCTCTTATTTGTTTTTTTTATACAACGACATTATTCGACATTTAATATTGGCAAGCGCATGATAAAATTTTAGAAATAAGGGGATATCATTAGCTTGATTTTACCACTCTGTATTTACTTTGCTATGTAAGGAGCAATAAAATGACCCTTTTGAAAAACTACTTTTTTGTCCTCTTACTTAACATATTTTTTATATATTTTTATCAATATATATCGCAAAATTTTAATGCTTATGCAACAGCTTTCGTAAGATTTACATGGATAATAATAATGCTCAAGGTATTGCCCAAATACATTCCCAGTATTGATAATTTTTTTAATTTAATCGAAAAGGCTATAAAAAAATTACTAAACAGACCATTGCTTATATTGGTTAATAAGTGGTTGTCTTATAAAAATATTTGCATTGTTTTAGTTGTATCATCAGTGGTTCCATTTATACCCATCATAATAATTCAAATTCTAACCTTTTTCCGGGTGCCCATTTATGGCCAATTAAAAGATACACTCCTTTGGATATTAAATTTAGTTAGCACGTATATTGATTATTATTTGTGGATACCCGTAATAATATTATTTATATTACTTATGAAAATGGCCACTTCCTATATAGCCAAAAGAACCTTGTTATTGCTAGAAACAAAAAAGAAAAACAGCTTTCAGTTTTATTTATTTGCAGCATTATTTATTATTATTGAAGAAATATTTTTTGCCGCATCATTACTAATTAATAATAAATACTAATTTTGAAATGTTATTAGTTATCTTTAACGATAAAATGATGTATATTTTAATACAGCTATTTATTATTAGAAATATCATCGCTCCTAGAAGATACACATAAAGTAGCTCTTTAACCTTTATAAATAGCTCTTTAAAAGTATAATCATGATTAAAGATCATAATATCCCTTCTTTTTTCTCTGTCGATTCTGATTATTAACTTCCTCCGTGGTCATGGCCCCCTGGGCAAACTACTTTATATCCGCTCGGTCATTTTTTCAATCAGTCCTAATGTGGCTTTTTTATATCTTCCATGTGCTTCCGGGTCACTTTCCTTGATATCCGTAAGAGCACTGAGCAAATTCTGAAAACCTTTCACCAGCGAATCGAAATAAACGGAATATTTAAGGACTGCGGTATTGTTATTTTGCTTGGCTTTTTCCCTCAGCTCATCTAGTTCTCTTTGAACTTCATCCGGGACCTTTTCAATGACTTCAACAGCAGTGGTTTCGATGGGTTTTTCTTTAAGCTGGCGTTCAAGCTCTTCGATTCTTTTGTTGGAATTGGCAAGATCGTTGTCAGTTTTTTCAAGCTTACCCTGCAGCTGCTCAACCAGGTCACTGTTGCCTGATGCTTGGGCCTCAGCAAGCTGGGTTTTAAGGTCTTCAAGCTCTTTTCTGAGTTGCTCTGATTTTTCATAATGCTTTTTATTAACACCTTCGAGCCTGTTATAACTCTCTGATAATGTTTTGGAGTGGTCTTTCTCCCGTTGCAGCTCTTGCTCAGTAGCTTTCAATTTTTTAAGTGCTTCGTTTTTCTCCTTAACGGTCTGCTGTAGTTCCCTGGTGGTCATTTCATCAACCGGATTGGATTGAATAAACTCCTCTCTATCTTCCCGGGGCAGATCTAGAAGAGCATAAACCTTTGAAGCAGACAAACCTGCCAACGTTGGCACATTTGAAAATTCATTTGCAACCTGCATAAACCGCGCTGCCTGCCTGTAGCTAAAATCAACTTTCTCTTCCAACCATTTGCCCCATTCACCATGAGGGAGCTTTTCTTTGACCGCAATCAGCCTTTTTCCAATCTCAATGATGTGTTGGGCTGTCTGCTGCTTGAGGATTAGTATTTCGGTAGTTAACGTATCGATATCTGAACTAATCAAAACGTTTTGCTCCATAATCAAACTGCCTCCCTTCACCGGATTAAGCCGAAATTCTTACCTTTGACTCACGCTTTTTTCTTCTAAGTTTTTCGGCTCTAAACACTTCAACAAATTCCCACACCTGCTCATTTGGGTCACAGTTTTCAAAGCCCCTGACCTGCACCACTACCCCGTTCTTAATCTCCATCGTGAAGAACGATTTATCTGGTTCTGACATCTTCCGGATGAAGAGGAGCACTATTTCCCCGGAAGCGTATCTGCTAGCATAGGTGCCAACACAATGGTCAAGTGCCTTGCCTTCGGCTATCAGATCGTTAGAGCTTTCTGCCGGTTTTATAAACAATCCCTGGTGTTCAAAATAATATTTTTTATACAGGCTTTTAGCTCTATCCCTTATTTTCTTATTCAGATCTTCATCAGCCTTAATTTTGACTTGTTTTATAGTATTTTGGTGTGCCCGGTACAAATTACCTGGGAAAACTACACGCTCCCGGGTCAGGTTAAGGCCCAACGTGATACAGTCATGAATATAGTCACGCCAAGCAATAAAGGCTAACCGTTTGTTATTATGATACTTCTTAGCAGACTGTTTGGTCAGATAATGGTTCACCTGCCGAATGCTCCCGTATTGCCGAAGTTTCATCCAATCATCTAACAACACGGCCCAGTCTTGGCTTAGCTTTACTGATTCGGTAGGGGTGAATTTAGAGCCATCTTTTTTACCCAACTGTAATAGCCGTAGGTCAAGAAAAGTCATGTGAATGTCTTGTTTTTTAATAGTTTGCAGCTCTTGTTTTGTAAGTCCCAACACCCGAAGTAAGGTCTTGCCGCGCCAGTTGATGGCGCTGTAGGTACGGTCCCCGGTGAGCTTGTCCTCAATCAAATGTCCAAACCCCAGTTTTGTTAGGTATTCAACGCAAGGGTATTTAGAGTAAAGATCAGAGAATTCTGTCATGTCGCCTACATCGTAATTTTCCCAGGTGCTATAAAGGTATAGTGTACCTGCAACCGCAACTGCAATACTTTCACGGGAATAAGTGGAGTAGATATTATAGTTATGGCCGTAATCAAACCGGCACTTGCAGGACTTGGATGGTCTGAAACTCCCCATGTTCATGGTTCGGGCCTGGCTGTAAAAAATCCACGCACGGTGAAAAGCGGACCCGCCAATACCGGGTTCAAAAACGTACATTGACTGACAGTCCCAGAGTGTCCGGACGTCCCAGTATTCGCCAGAAAAGTCCTGCACAGCGTATATGCCCACGGCCGCGATCGCCTCTGGTTCAATGGCTGATTTAAGATAGTATGTGAAATACGCCTCGTTAATCAGTCTCTTGCGGCCTTTGCCACTGGCCTTTACGGTGCAGAGGGAGTCGCACTCTGGGCAGGTTGTTTTTTCGTTATGATACAAGCCTGCGGTCGAGAATTCTTTATGGCAGTACGTGCAGTAACCGTACTGTTTTTTACCTTCCCGCCGAGTGAAGATATAGCGGTACAGTTTGAATACTTCTTCGATAGCGTATCTTTCGATTTCTTGGGCCGGTATTTCAGGGATATGAGAACAGCACTTTTCAAAGGTCATTGCCATAATAACGCCCTCCTATAACAGATCGTCCAATTTAACGTCGAAGTCCACGCTACTTAGGACTGCCGCTGCCGGCGGCGAAACAACTGGGGCAGCTGCCGGGACGGGGAGTGCAGCATCCTCGTCGATGTCGAAGTATTTCAAGACAACGGTAAACCCCTCTTGGTCACTCAGAACTGCGCAATTCCCCACCTTCTTTTTCTCAGCCACTTTCCGCATCTCATCAAGGCTTTTCCTGATTGTCTTATCTTGATTAATTATCTTTTCAGCTGCTTCCGGGTTGGCTTCCAGGTGTTTAATCAAAAACTCACCAACTACCTGTACATATGGGTTATTTGGATTTTGAGTAATTTCAGACCTTATCTTTGTCATTGCATTATTAAACACAGACAATTACCTCCTTTTTGCCTTGGTTATGCTTTAAATAGCTATAAAAAAAATAACCCCGGGGTTTACCCGGGGCTGATTAGGGAGAGGAGATGTGTATTATTAAGTTTGCCTATCAAGCACTTGCTTGTTTTTCCTCCCGGAACAAGGTGGATTCTTGCTTGTAATAAGCCACAATATGCTCATCAAGTTCCTGGCTGGCCCTCACTACCTCGGGGCTTATCAAAGAACCTTTTGTGGAATATAATTTTAGCCGTGCACTCTCAATTTTCTGGTCAATATTTTCCACGTAAGACACCTCCCTACAATTAAAAAAACACCCCGGGCTAAATTATCCCGGGGTTAATAGGGAGAGGAGGTAAGTGTTATCTTCTTTTACCTATCAAGCACTTTTTATGCCCAAAATAACTATTATTTAACAGCTCGGCTGTTTTCAATCCGTGCCCATATTATGTCCATTTTCCCGCCTCCTTATTTTCCTCTTATCGTTCCGGTATCCTTACTTTCACTCCCATAGGAAGAACAATATATAGCCCTTGTCCAAAAGGAGCTGCATAGCCAATATATAAGTGAGCTTTAGGTTTGTCATAGCTTAGGTTAGCTTCATAACGACCTGGTAACCAGTTATTAGCCTGAAAGCGTTCACCTTCGTCATCAGGTATCCACTCGCCAAGTTGGACTTCTAATGAGTTGCCACAATGCAGATCGTAATGGCCGCCGTTATTAAGCAAAATATAATGCCGCCATCCGCTGTCAGTTTCTTTGAGTTGTAATGTGCCTTCCATATTGCATACCTCCTGTTTTATCATAAAAAAATAGCCCCGGGCATGATTTTCCCGAGGCCATTTATGGGGAAAAAGAATATTTATTTATCAGGCTAGAACAATTTTCCTAACTCCCACTACATGCCAAAGAGGTTTGATCTTTGAACATTTCAAATACAAATTAACCTTTTTGCCTTCTATAATTTTCCGTATATCTTCTTCTTTTAAGTATTGCAAGTATAGCTCGGCTTTTTCATTATTTTGCTTAATTAAAATAACTTGGCTTGGACCAAGCGGCTCGTGATATTCGCAACCAGGCCAACCGGATAAAAATGTGCCAAGTACTTCGACATCTTCCAATCCAGCATTAATTAGTATTTGAGTTGCCTCCTCTTGTGTAAAAGGGCTATTATACCGGCTGTCCGGACCAGGGAATATCCTCTTAACACTTAATGTAAACTTTTGGGGTTGATTGTCCTGTCGTCTTATTTCTATTACATTTGAACCCTTGCCCAGTTTGTTTAGTGTTACCTCTTCGGCTGATGGAATTACTCCAAATAAATCAGCCTGCCCATATTCAACTACACTATCCAGTTTATTAAAACTTTGATGTCTCAATAATATCAGCTCCTCGTAAATTTTCTAATCGCCAAATAAAAGTAATAAAGCCAGGCTTTTGCCTGGCCATTTAAACTGCCCTGCCTAATTCTACTTTGTCGGAATCTTCATTTTCATTATTTATAGCTTTAAACAACTTCAATGCCTCCATATGGCTCCCGGGCCTCGGATTGTAGTCGTCCCAGGGAAAATTGTTAAACTCATCAAGGTAGTTAAAATGGATTCTACCAGTGGCAACGTTTACTCCGATGATCGGGTCATTTGGTCCCAGTTTGTTGTTCCGTTTTCCTATTGAATCCATGACTTCCGTTGCATATGTTCTAAATCTGGCAACGAAATATTCAATAACTTTTTCTGGTGAACCATAATACCTTACTAATGCATCCTGTACGTCTATTGACAGCTGTGAAAAAGATTCATGGAGATTTGACAAATATTTAATAACTTTTTCCGGAGAACCGTAATAACTTATTAAGGCATCTCTTACGTCTCTTGGCAGTTTAGAAAAAGATTCACGTAATTTTGGCATGTCACCATTCCTTTCAATATCTTGTTCTACTATTAAAAAGCCAGGCTTCTGCCTGGCATTTCTAAAACCTATAACTATTGTCCATTAAGAGCCTGCATATTTGCCCGGCGACCGACATTTTGTAAACCACCGCCTTTACCGCGTTTCCCTCCGCCAGTGGATACAGATTCTTTTGCATATGTAACTTCCAAGTTATATTCACGTAATTTGTTCTTCTGTCGGTTACGCCTTTTCCGGCGCTGGCATTTGCGCTTATTTATCCAACCTTCTATACCGCCAATTTCATATATTTCCCGATGGGTTAACTTTAAAACACTGGCAAGTTGCTTTACTCCGGCACGTCCACAGTTTTTCATCACGAATCTAACAATCTGAACTCTTAATTCCGGCTTAAACTTCCATGCTGTTCGGATTTCAGATTTATTACCCAATATCTCAGTCAATGCTTTCCCTCCCAATAAAACATCTTTAAATATACGCTCTCCAAGGGGCCGGCACGGCAGTCCGACCCCGTACGACAGCGCATAATAACGCTGTTTTATAATTAACATGATTGCTTTATAACAACGGCGATATCCTTTGACCCTTTTGGGGGAGCTCGACAAGCCCCTTCATACTGCGCCATCATCTTAGTAACATTAAAAGGCAAATATAATCATTATTAATAATAATGTTAAATCTATATTAGTTAGACAGCTGGGTAGGGGGAGCTCTTAGCATCTATGCGCCTGGCTACTTATTCGCGTGGTATTTGATAATACATAATTTAGATCCGCATAAATTTATCTATCCTCAAACCTGCGCAAGAAATAAACCATTTGCTTCGCCGGAGGCCTTCCGGCTCTCTTTGCCGATATCTGCCAGACCTATTAATCAACAATCATCTTCCCGCCAGGCAAACGGTTTTCACCAATTACGTGACGGGGTATTATATGTAATTATCAAGGATCAAACCGGCTTGCGGTCACCGGTAAACTGCTCCTGGTTGCCCGGCTGGGAGCTTCCTGATTTCATTGATGTAAATTGTTCACATGATATTAACAGGCATAACATCGGACGGTTCACGCCCTACTGCCGATTTTAACGGCACGCCCTAGGACAGTTACCCTACTGCCCGGGGGCCTACCGTCAAGATAGGCTATTAATTTCCTCCCCCCTACCCCCCCGCCAAGCATCAGCAGACTAAACCGCATTTGATAAATTCAATACTAATTCCCTGAGATCTTGGAACGCTTTCTCCAATCTGTTTTTCTGGTCTGTTGTAAGCCCTTCCTCGATTGCTTTTTCTCGTAAAAGTAATACCAAAAGCACTTAGTATTCACCCGGTATGTTGTCTTTTTGTTATAATAGATGCCTGTAAACTTTTAATAATATTTTCACACTCTAAGGGGCTTAGTGACCGATATAGTGCTTTTGCAAGCACTCTTGCTACCGTCTTATCGTATTCCTCCTGCTCCCGAGGGGTCGCTGGAGGATTTAGGACGATGCAACTTTTCACTTTGGCCAATTTTGCTGCCTCCCCGTTACGGTTAATGCTAGTAGACTTTAATCCACAATCCTTGTTTCTGTTTTCCCAAGGAAATTGTTTATTTAGATTCTAGAATTAGTTGGCCTGCCCTATAGAATATTTCCATTAGTTGGCAGGTTTTTAATTGCTTTTTAAAGAATTCTTAAAGTTAACATTTAGGTGTACTGCTATGTACAATACCAAATTACGTATACATAAACCCATTCGGCACCATCTACAACCATTTGTTCATCAATTATTTGCGGTTTTGCCTTTTTTAACCATCGGTTAATGTTTTCACGAAGAACTGTGATATCATCAGCATAAAACCATAGGGTTTGGAGGTTCTTGCAATAACGGATAATCATGTTATAAGCATACTCGGTGCCGTCACTTTCTAACCGACGGGATAAAATATATGGTTGTCTTTTTACTAACCAATCATTTAACCGGTTTTCAAGAACATCCGGGTCGTTGTCAGCAAAGATCTTTACCTGTTGCATAAAAGCATCAACACCTTCTCAATATGTAAAGAAATTAACTTTTCCTATAATAACCAAGCCTTAAACTGAAGTCTGTAGGCGAACCTAAAATCAACTTGCTTGCTCTTCTAGAAGTTTTAACTCAATTTGTACTCCAAGACCATACGCTAATTTTTGAAGCGTTTCTATGCTTGGCATAGCTTTATGGTTTTCTACGTTACTAATATGTTTCTGGCTTAATCCGGTTAGACGGGAAAGCTCTTCATGGGTAATCTTCTTTTGTAATCTAATCAACTTAAGTTTATCGACGAGTTTATCTACCACCATATCACCTCCAGGTGCTGCGATTATAGCAATATTATCACCTCATGGTTATATTGTCAATAAATTTCATATCCTCCAGGTGATATTTTTACTAAACTATTTCAACAACAAATTTATTAGTTTATAATAGTTATAACCTTCAGGTTATTAATGGGGGATACTTAATAATGATTGATATTGGATATAGGATTCGTGAAATTAGAACATCTAAAAAAATTACTGTTAGTAAGCTAGCCCAAGATATTGGTGTTGCTCAAAGTTTTGTTTCCGGTATTGAGGCTGGTACTAAAAAATGCTCCTTAGAAAATCTTGATAAAATATGCCATGCATTAGGAATTACTCTTAATGATTTTTTTGCTCCATCCGAGGAAACCAAGTTATCATCTGATCTACAGCCAATTCCTGATGATACCCAACAACATATCGAAATTCGCCGAATAATAGAAAGGATAAACAAATTACCACTGAATAAGCTTAAGGTGTTAAAATCTGTACTGGATACGTGGGTTGATACTAATGTTGAAAAAACTGAAAAAGATAAAAATCCAAGACCAATGAAACAGTCACCAACTCCAAAAGTTTACGAATATCCAGATAAAGAAAGAAATAAACTCTATATAGCAGCAGAATCATCCAGAGAATATGATAAAATAGACGTCCGTTCCACTCCAATGGCAGCACACCTGGAAGATGCTGAAAGCATACCACTAACACCGGAACTGGAAGATATAATAAAAGACGGAATAAGAGAATCAAGGCAACTCAAACGAGAACGCGAAGCTAAACTTAAACAGAAAAAGAAAGAAGGCAATAATAAGGCCACTACTAACAACGAGTAGTGGCCTTATTATTGTTAGATGAACTTGAGGATAAAAATAACCCCCAAACGGGGGTTTTGGCCAGCATGTTTTCAGCTAGTTTTTATCTCTTGTTAGTAATTCATTCAACACTTTAGTAAATTGGTCAATGCTTTTAATCTTTACCGCAAAGCGAAAAATAGTTTTCAGCGTGTCCATATCCCGTACACTTTGCAATCTTTCCCGTACGTTATTCGGATACGACCCTGTATTTTCCTTTAAGGCATCTAAAATGGCTTCCACCCGTTCATTATAAGCCCCCTGCTGCATCCCTTTCTTTTCACCTTGATCAATCCATTTCTCACGGATTCCGTCAAACAAAGGCGACGCTTCCATTTTGCTCACCTCGATTATTTTTAGTATAAGCTCGTGGTAAACCGCAATGATGAGAATATAGCCAAACCTAGATACAGGTCCGGCCGCCATTGAGTGGGCGCTTCTTCCACACGCCTGGCACATTCGATCAGCACTTCCTCAACTCTATTGCTTTTGATTAAAAGATTCTTGTAAATTATTGAGCAGTGTTTCTGCGTTTTGGCATGGTTCCGGGATGATGTTAACGTTTTCTGATTGAAGAATCTCGTTCATCTCGAAATAATCAACTCCCAACATCTCGGCACACTGTCTAGTGGTCATTCGGCCATCACGATAAGCCTGAACAGCCTCTTTTTTGTGGATTTCACGTAACGCAAGGGAAACCAACTGTTGAAGGGCGGATGAACGATCAAGATACTTTTTGGACGCGTAAGCGTCCAGTTTTTTTAAGAGTATCGGATCAAATTCGGTGTTTATTTTTGTTCTTTTTTCCATTGCTTTTTAGCCTCCAAATAAGTTTTTACGGCTTTCTCGTCCAGTCGCTTGTGTTTTACCAGACCTTCAAGTGCCGATTTTAAACTATCGTAATTAAGGTAATAAAGCAGAAATTCCGGTGAGTTATGCACTTTCAGGTTGATGTCAAGGGCCTTATTATACAACCTTCTGTCGTCCGTTAATAAGACGGCTTTTCGATGAAAAGCCAGAGATAAAACTCTATCATCTACCGGCGATATTCCTCTTGTATGAAGGCGAGTTGATGCTGTTACGCTTTTAACCAGCGGTGGTTCGGGTAGAAAAACTTCCCTACTGATTAGAAACGCATCAGCATAACCACGATGCAAACCTATCTCAACAACCTCCTTGTATACTTCCTCCGGACAGAGCACGGACCCGGGTAATAGCTTAATCAATTGGAGGGCGTTAATTTTGGACAGTGAGATTAAAAATGACGAGTCAGCTATGTATTCAGACAATGATTTCACCCGCTTGTGATTACATGGTTACTGCAGATTATACCATATACTGTAATTTACAGCAATAACAACGCCAATGGCTTATTTCACCTAATATGACTTTAATACTCAATATTAATTGACATATGCCGATATTTATTTTAACGGCAATTATTAGGGGAGGGGTGGAGGGGCGAAAAAAAGGGGAAACACAAACGGTCCACCAAACCGTTCCCTTTTCCGCTAAAAAATCATAATGGATCGTGAAATGAGTATGCATAAATACGCAAAAGGCTTCCTGGCAATCAAAAAAGCAATAATAGGCCACTACTAACAATAAGTAGTGGCCTATTATTTTTTTCGACAAAATATTTCTTTTTACAGTCCCATTCTTTAACATAAAAGGAGGCATATTACACACATTGACTAAGTTGGAGATGCTGACAGATTTAGCTGAGAACAAAGAAAACCTTTCAATTTTATATCGCCCTTTAAAACAAAATTCAACGAACAAATTAATTGGTCTCTATGTTTGGGACCCGATAGCACCATGTATACTACTGGATGAAAGCCTAAAAAACAATTATCGAAAACAAATAACCACATTATCTGAAGAGGTAGGTCATCATATAACCGGTATTCGCAGAAATTTCATGATCACAGATACTTACCAGGACCGAATTACCATCGCAAAAGACGAAACTCAAGCCATGCGCTGGGCAACTGATTATCTTATACCCGACGTAGAACTTGCATATGCCGTATCGGAACTTAATTTGCGCAGTTGTTGGGAGTTAGCTGATTACTTCGAAGTAACACAACCTTTTATGTGGAAAAAATTGGGATTTTTACGCAGCTGTTTCCGAGCAACAGGAATTAAAGTACGTAGCCGCGATATTTTTACCGTTAATTTGGTGCCTTGCAATTTAAATAAAAACCATAGTTAATTATACTTACCTTGGACCACAAATAACATGAGTCAATGGTCCTATTCAATGTTAATTTGGTACCTTGCAGTTTAAATAAAAACCAGTTATCTTTTTAAAAGAAGGGAAATGCGCCAGGTATCGAAACTAATTGATTAATCAATAGAATGATATAGAAAAACCGGGCTGAAATGCCTGGGGAAAGATATTTTACGCCTACCGGATGTAGATAGACTAAAAAGGGGAGTTTTTATATGAAGATTGGAATCTATTCAAGAAAAAGTAAATTTACGGGTAAAGGTGAAAGTATTGATAATCAAATAGAGATGTGCAAGGAGTATATGAATAAGCTATATAAAGTAGAAAAATTTATTATTTATGAGGACGAAGGTTTCTCTGGGGGCAATACCGATAGGCCCAGGTTTCAACAGATGCTGAAAGATGCTAAAAACAAAGAATTTGATGTCTTGGTGTGTTATCGTTTAGACAGGGTGAGCAGAAACATTGCTGACTTCTCAACTCTTATGGAAGAATTACAAAGTCATGGCATCTCATTTGTCTCTATCCGCGAACAATTCGACACCACCACCCCAATGGGCAGAGCTATGATGTATATTGCTTCAGTGTTTGCACAATTGGAACGGGAGACTATAGAGGAACGGGTCAGAGATAACATGCTGGAACTTGCTAAGACAGGCCGGTGGCTTGGAGGGGTCCCCCCCTTGGGTTTTAAATCTAAACGACAAACCTATCTTGACGAAAAATTTAAAGAGAGATCGCTAGTAACATTATTTCCTAATAGCGAAGAATCATCAAAAGTTGAATTTATCTACGATAAGTACATAGAATTAGGCTCAATCCATCAGCTTCGTAAATACCTAATACAAAAAAATAAGAGGACCGCAAACGGTAAATATTATTCATCCCGTGTTTTATCTGATATTTTGCGGAACCCGGCTTATGTAACAGCGAATGAGTCTGTAGTTAGGTACCTCGAAAATAAAGGGATTGAAGTGGCCGGCAAAGATAGGATAAATAATAAGAGGGGTATCTTAATATATAATAAAAAGGACAAACGAGGGCTGAAAAACGGTCTCGAAGAATGGGTTGGGGCCGTGGCGAAACACAATGGATACATCGGATCTGAGAAGTGGTTAGAAGTACAATATAGACTTGATAAAAATAGTATGACACTACCACGGACAGGTACATCCGAGGTTGCACTACTCAGCGGTATCCTCCGGTGTGCAAAATGCGACGCATCCATGAATGTTACGTATGGATCAAAGAGGAAGGACGGTACCATCCCCCACTATTACGTTTGTAATATAAAAACTATATCGGGCCAGGCGAAATGCCAAAATCCAAACGCCAACGGGGTGGATATTGATAATACGGTAATTGATAAAATCATAGAACTATCTACATCCAAAGAAACGCTCCTTAACGAACTGGAGGCACTCCAAAGGGAAAACAAACAACCGGATAAGGTAAATATATTGGATGAGCTTAAAAATAAAAAAAGACAACTCTTAAGCGAAATAAATAACCTGGTAAATGAAGTCTCTAAGAGTGCCGTAGCTGCAAAGTACATACTACCACAAATAGAAATTAAGGACCAGGAAGTGAAAAAACTGGATGCGGAAATTGACAGACTGGAAAAAGAATATGAGGAGAAGAAAGAAGAAACCGAAGGCTTTAACCTGGTGGTGAATAACATCTTAAATTTTAGTAATGTAATAGACGGGCTTTCTAACAGAGAAAAGAAAACCTTTTTACAAACAATTATCGACAAAGTATATTGGGACGGTGATACAGGCGAAGTTGCTATCTCACTATTAACAGATAAAAAAAAACTAAGCCCAAATAGCAATCTGTCGCAGTTTCATCCCGCGAGCAGTTGGCCCGGTAACTAAAACCATCCCGTAACTGCTTCGCAATGCTTCACGAAACAGGGCCAGGTTCATATCTGAGAAACCAATTTGATCAAGCGTATATGCAGCCAATCCGTCTCGATCAAGTACGCGTATAACTACTTTTTCACCAAATATGGTAGGTAAAGTGGAAACCCGTAAATCAATACTTCTTTGACCGAATTCAAGCTGGATACGGCCATCCTGCGGAACTCTCTTCTCGGCAATGTCTATTTCAGACATAATTTTGATCCGGGAAATAACGGCTGCCTGAATGCTTTTCCGCAACTGTTTTATTTCCCGGAGCATTCCGTCAATTCTAAAACGCACCCGTACCCCCATAGCATGGGGTTCGATATGAATGTCGCTGGCTTTTGCTTCGATGGCCTGAATAAATAAGGAGTTGACCAAACGAACAATTGGCGCCTCATTGGCTATAGATTCCTCATCCAGAGTCATTGCCCCGGTTACTGATTGTCCTTTAACACTATCAAAGTCATTAAATATCTTTTCGAAATTGGGAATGGTATAATGCTTTTGGATAACCGCATCAATTTCAGAGGCATCTGCGTATACAGGTTCGATTTCCAGACTCAACATAAGACGCAGATCATCCAAGGCCATAACATTGTCGGGATTGGACATGGCAACGATAAGTTTTTGGCCTTCTTTACGCAACGGAATGACCCTGTGCCTTTTCACCAACTCTTCCGGAACACTTTTAAGCAGCTCAGGGTCCAGGTTGGTCAAGGATTCCTTTGGGGTAACGGTAAGTGTTTCAATGACCTGCTCGGAAACCAAGCTTAATTTAATTAAAACTTCCCCTAATTTGTCACCGGTTCTGGATTGCTCCCTCAGGGCATCCCATAGTTGTTCCTTGGTGATTAAGCCTTTTTCCAACAGTTGATCGCCTAGAAGCTTTTTTGCCTTGGAAACTGCCAAAAGCTCCATCTCCCTGAAAATTTAATTTTCTCAAACCAGTTTTGTCCATATCCTTGCGAGGGTGAAACGACACGAGATTGCCACGCTGCGCTCGCAATGACATAAAAGCTGCGTTTGCGATAACTACAGCGTAGGTCACTACCGGTGATTTTAAAAAAGCGCAGGCTACTGAAGACAGTTTGGCAATGACCATAAAGGGTACTACAGGCGCAGCGAATCCAAAGCCAGCTTAATTCTCTCTTCAGGCATGTTTTTATAAACAACAGCCTTGCCGATACCCGTCGGCAGCACGTAATTAATCTGCCCGCCGAAATTCTTTTTGTCACCATACATCGATCGCACCATATCCACCGTTGCCAGGTCCTTTGGTACATCCACCGGAAGCCCTGTCCGTAAAAGCAGGTTTTTAATCCTTATTTCCTCGCTCGCCTGCAGCACGCCCAGTTCCACCGCCAGCCTTGCCGCCACCGCAGTGCCGATGGAAACAGCTTCTCCGTGCCGGTAACGGCCGTAACCGGCAATGGCCTCGATGGCATGTCCAACAGTGTGGCCAAGGTTTAAAATAGCCCGGTTCCCCTGCTCAGTTTCGTCATCTTCTACCACCCTGGCTTTATTCAGACAGGATCGTTCAATCACATGGATTATGGCATCTGACTCCAGCGCCAGCACCCGTTCGATATTAGCTTCAAGCCAATCAAAAAATGCACTGTCACTGATAATTCCGTATTTGATCACTTCGGCCAGTCCTGAAAGAATCTCTCCGTTGTCCAGGGTATGCAGCGTAACAGGGTCAGTCAACACCAGCGCCGGCTGGTAAAAAGCCCCGATAATATTTTTCCCTCTGGGGTGGTTTACGGCAACCTTGCCGCCCACGCTGCTGTCCACCTGGGCCAGCAAAGTGGTAGGCAGCTGTACAAATGGCACCCCCCGCATGTAGGTGGCAGCCACAAAGCCGGCCAGGTCGCCCACAACACCGCCGCCCAGCGCCAGCACCGGGCAATGCCGGTCCAAACCGGCGGAAAAAGCGCGGTCATACAGCATTTCCGCGCTCTGCAGTGTTTTGTATTCCTCCCCGTCGGGAATTTCGGCAACAACTGCTTCTATGCCGGCCTGCTTCAGGCTCGCGGTCACCCGTTCGGCAAAGAGGGCTCCCACGATGGGATTAGTTACCAGCAGCGCCTTGCTTCCGCCAAATAAACCGGCCACCTGGCCGCCGGCCCGTTCCAGTTCCCCGCCGCCAATGATTATCTTATAAGCCCGCGATCCCAGGTTAATTTCAACTTCTTTCATTACACACAACCCTCTTGTTTTAAGTAGCTATGTATTTCATTCAGTGCCTCACCAAAAGACAGCTTACCGGTATCAATAGTAAAGTCCGCCGCATCGTAAGCCCCTTCACGCTCACGTAAAAGCCTTTCCACGTTTTCCCGCAAATTCCCCCTGCGCAGCAGCGGCCTGCGCCTTTTATTACGCACCCTGCTGAATATAATTTCTGCTTCCGCTTTAAGCCCGATCAGCACACCGTTTTGCTTTAACAGGTTAACATTTTCACTGTTAAGTACCATACCGCCACCGGTGGCAATAACTAAACCGGAGCGTACTGACAGCTTGCGGGCCAACAAGTTTTCCTCGGACCTGAACCTGATCGGCCCGTCCTTACGGAAGATTTTCTCCACCGTTTTGCCGGTTACTTCTTCAATGGCAAGGTCAGTGTCGATAAAATCATAGCCGATTCTCCGGGCCAGCTGCCGTCCCAGGGTTGATTTGCCGGTTCCCATAAAGCCTATTAACACAACATTTTTCCTGGCAATATTATTCTTCAACCTCAAAACCCTTTCCAATAGGTGCGGTACTCACCGACTCTCCGCAATATTTCCCGCATGGTATCTCCCCCGAATTTTTCAACCAGCACGCACGCCAGTTCCCAGGCCACAACAGCCTCGCCGACTACGCCGGCTGCAGGCACGGCACAGGCATCGGAACGTTCCACCGATGCTTCAAAGGGTTGTTTGGTGGCTATATCCACGCTTTTTAGGGGTTTGTACAGGGTGGGAATGGGCTTCATGGCGGCGCGCACCACCAGTGTTTCTCCGTTGGACATGCCGCCCTCAATTCCTCCGGCCCTGTTTGTTTGCCTGTAATAGCCCCGGTGCCGGTCATAAAAAATTTCATCATGTACCTGGGAGCCCCTGCGGGATGCGGCGCTAAAACCGTCCCCTACCTCAACGCCCTTGATGGCCTGAATACTCATCAGTGCGCCGGCCAGTCTACCGTCCAGGGTCCGGTCCCGCTGAACGTAACTGCCCAGTCCCGGGGGCAGGCCAAATACTTTTATTTCGAATATGCCGCCCAGGGTGTCCCCCTCGGCACGGGCCTGATCAATTGCATTGATCATTTTCTCGGTTGCGGCAACATCCGCGCAGTAAACCGGTGAACTTTCCACCGCTTGGCCAAGCTGGTCAGCGTCCATGCCGGCTTCCACGGCGCAAATTTCACCTATTCGTACCACTGAGCCAACAACAACTACGCCGGTTTCCTCCAACAGCCGCTTCGCCACCGAGCCGGCCGCCACCCGGACCGTTGTTTCACGGGCGCTGGAACGTTCCAGTACATTGCGCAGGTCCCTGTGGCCATATTTAACGCCCCCGGTTAAATCAGCATGCCCTGGCCTGGGTCTGGATACAATGCGCCGGCTCAGATCCGCTTCCGGTCCCGGTGACATAACCTCTTGCCAGTTTTCCCAGTCTTTGTTCTCTATGGTTAGGGTCACCGGACTGCCTATGGTCATCCCGCCTCTGACCCCGGAAGTTATCATCACTCTGTCCTGTTCAATTTTCATTCTCCCGCCCCTGCCGTAGCCGCCCTGGCGTCTGGCCAGCTGGCCGTCGATATAGGCGGCCGTCAAGGGCAGCCCGGCGGGAACTCCGTCTAATACAGCGGTTAACCTGGGACCGTGGGACTCCCCGGCCGTTAGATAACGCAGCAAAATTTTCGCCTCCTTACCTGTTTCTACGTTGGGGACATACCTTTGACCCTAATGTCCTATCCCATCAGAAAAGGTGTGTCCCCTTACCTTAATTCCAGCGCATTGCGCATGACCTCCAGCGGTGCTGTCAGTCCTGTCCAAAATTCAAAGGAAAGCGCGCCCTGGCGCAAAAGCATACTCAACCCGTTGGCCGTGGCGGCGCCGTTTCGTTCCGCCCTTTGCATAAATACCGTATGGGTTGGGTTATAAACGACATCATAAGCAAGCTGCCCGCTGCCGGGCAGTTCATCCGGCAGCGGAAAAGCCGCCTCCGCTCCGCCGGACATGCCAATGGAGGTGCAATTGACCATTAATGCCGCTTTTTGGGCCCATACAGCCAATTCTTTATTTCCGGCTTTCCATTCAAATACCTCAGCCTGAACTCCGATGGCTTCACAGACAAAGCCAGCTATTTTCTCCGCCTTGGCCGTGCTGCGGTTGACCAGTGCCATGCCGGGGCAACCCGACCTGGCCAGGGCCAGGGCCACCGCCCTGGCTGCCCCCCCGGCGCCGAAAACAACAGCCGTCCCGCCAGCCGGGTCAAAACCGCAATCCTTTTTTAAAGCCTGGATAAACCCTTCACCATCCGTATTATGCCCCGTCAAACTGCCGCCGCGGTTAACTATAGTATTAACGGCGCCGTAGGTCATGGCAATTTCAGTAAGGTTATCTAAAAGAGGAATCACTGCTTCCTTGTGGGGCACGGTAACGTTCGCACCCGCTATGCCCAGGGCTCTGATTCCCGCTATCGCAGCTGCTAATTTTTCGGACTCAGGACTAAACGGAACGTAAACGCTGTTCAAGCCGGCTGATTTAAACGCAGCGTTTTGCATCGCCGGCGAAAAGCTGTGTTCCACCGGATAACCTAATAGAGAGTAAACCCGGGTTTTACCGTCAAATATAACTATCACTCCGATCTAGCTTGACTGTAGCTTTTTTACCTGACTGTATATTTTTTATCTTTATGAGACACCCTGCGGGATATTTTTTTCAGAATCAGCTTTTCCAGTCGCCTGTTAATCAGACTGGTTGCCCAAAATTCCTTACCCGCCATGGGGACAACAAGTATGGTAAATAAGCCCAACCTATTGCCGCCCAGTATGTCGGTAAATATCTGGTCACCCACCACTGCGGTTTCCGCATGCGTTACACCGAGAATATCCATGCCTTTTCTAAACGCCCGGCGCCTCGGTTTTACCGCTCTGACCACAGAAGGTATATCCAGCGGCGCCACCAGTTTATTTACCCTGGTCGTACCGTTGTTGGACACTACACAAATTTTTATTCCTTGCTTGTTTAAGCTTTTTAGCCACACGACAACTTCCTGGGAAAATTCCTCCATGTCCCTTGGCACAATTGTATTATCCAGATCCATTAACAGTGCCTTAATGCCTCTTTTTTTCAGTTCCATCGGATCAATCTCCAAAATAGAAGGTACATACATATGGGGATATAATATGCGCAGCATTTTTGCCCCCCTAAACCATTGTTTGCGCTTTTTTTAAATCCTCGGGTGTATTTACATTAAAAAAAACTTTAGCGAGCTCTGTTTCCGCTTCAAGCATTTTTTGTTCGTTGATAAAATTAACTTTTACCTGATCATAAAAGCCGGTAATTTTATTCCGGTTATTGCTTAACAGCTCTTCGATGGCTTTTAGGCAAGACTTGCTATATAAAGCGAATAACGGTTCCGGAAATCCTCGATAAAACGGTACTACAGCATCATAGCCAGCAGCATTATCAATTAAAAGTGCAGCCAGCCCGGCACTGACAAAGGGCATATCACAGGCGGTCACCAGGGCAAAAGGCTGCCCGGCACTCGCCAGCCCGGCATGAATTCCACCCAACGGGCCGTGTCCGGTCATAATATCTTTTACTCTCCTGTCACCAAACCGGGCATATTTGTCAGGTTCCAAGGTAACCACAATAATTTCTTTTGATACAATTCTCAGCGCGGAAGAAATATGTTCTATGATAAAATGCGGCCCTACCTTCAGCAGGGCCTTTTCCGTACCCATACGCGCGTTTTTACCACCTGCCAGAATGATGCCGGTAATACCGGTCTTTTGCATCGTTTTGACATCTCCCCGAAATTCAGGAGACAGGAGTCAGAATTCAGAATACGCAAAAACAATCTATTTAGAATACCCAAGAATAATCTCCCAGCTTCTTAAGTATGCTTTTTCGCCGGTTCCCTCATTCTGACTCCTGAATTCTGACTTCTGACTCCTATTTATATATTATATTCTGTGCAGTCCGGCTTAGTGTTTAAACCGATCAAGATCGAAAAAGATCAAGCCTTTATGCTATAATTCTACATTCTCAAAAATTTTCCTCCGCTGGTATTAAATAATGTGGTGCTGTATAGGGGCAAACTAAGAAAAAAGGAGGTTTTAGAGATGGATAAAGTTCTACTTTACACCACCCCAACATGACCGCACTGCCGTACTGTGAAAGAGTTTCTTTCCAAAAAAGGAGTCCTATTCCAGGAGCTAAACGTAGCAGCCGATGAAAAAGCGCGCAATGATATGGTGTCTCACACGGGCCAGATGGCAGTTCCCACTGTGGCTGTTGGCAACCAGTACATTGTAGGCTTCGACCGTGAAAAATTGGAAAAGGTACTGCATTAAACTTAATAAAAGAGACAGGCCGCCATTGCTGCAGTCTGTCTCTTGATACGGCACACGGCCGCTGCTATTATATTCCTCAGCCTCCGCCAAAGCCGCCACCGGCGGCGGGAAGGTCGCAACCGCCGCCTCCCCCTCCGGTACGCACGGAACACCCGGTAAATAATTGCTCTATTTTATCTTTGCCGCAGGCCGGGCACTTAACTTTATCCTTTTCGCTAATTGTAATAAAAATGGTAAATTTATGACCGCAGTCACTGCACCGAAAATCATAAGTAGGCAATCCATCCACCTCCCCGGTATAAATCATACTGTTATCGCCCCGTTGGGACAGGCAAATACACACTCCTCGCACTCATCGCATAATGTTTCATCCACATGTGCGGTTTTTACCCTGACGGTTATAGCCTGTTTGGGGCACATTTGGCTGCACACCCCGCAACCAATACATAATGTTTTAATTACCATCGCAGCCATATAAAATCATTGTCCTTTCAACTCTATATGGCTTTATTATAATATACAAATATACGTTTATCAACCCAAAAGTTAACTTAATTCAGACCGTTTAAATAACTGGATAAAATTTAAGATAAACTGCATTTCTTTTTCATTGAGGTTGCATACCAGGTTAAGTACAGCTTGTACATTGGGGTGCATCAGCATTTCCCGCAATTCCGGGTTCATCAAACTTAACATCTGGTCTACCGCCCCGGGCTCCATAATGAAATAACACGGAGAAACTCCCATTACCTCTGATATTTTTTCCAGTGTTTTAAGTGAAGGCTGCACTTTACCATGCTCAATCTGGCCGATCAAGCCTGCTGTCACCCCGGCCAGCCCGGCCAACTGGGCCTGGGTCAAACCATATTCCTCACGCAGTGATTTTAGTTTATGTCCCAGTGATCCTTCATGGCTGATAAGTGAAGTTACCGGAATTTCCAGACCCTCGGCAATCTTTTTCAGAGTGGCTAAAGCAGGGTAGACAGTTCCCCTCTCAATTTCACTGCAATAGGATAAGGATATTCCCGCATTTTGAGCCAAATCCTGAAGGGACATGTTCTTTTCCAATCGCAGCAGCCGTATTTTGTCTCCCAGTGACAAACCCGTGTCGGCAACATCTCCTTTGATCAACTGCGATTTAGAGACATTTAATGCAGCAGCAAGCTTGTCAATAGTTTTTAACGACGGGCGTTTGGAACCCCGTTCTATTTCACTTAAATATGACAAGGACAAACTGGCCCGTTTTGCCAGGTCCTGCAAGGTATAACCACGCTCTTCTCTAAGCGCTCTAATCTGCTCTCCCCTAACAATCATTGCAAACACTCCCGGTTTTATTATCTGTACGGAGCAATAGATCTACTTTTCATAGTCTTTTCTAAACCATGTACTTTTTGTAACATAGCTGTTTAAAAAGAAACCAAAGTTACGACTTAAAAAAATCCCCACCGGGATTTTTTATATATGATTTTTTCATTTTGTAGTATTACTATTATGGTACTATACTCCGGTTAGATAGTCAATCCACGGAAGAACATGCAGTTAACCGCTTATGGCTGGTTTAACCCAAATATTCATATCTTCGTAATTTCCGCCAATATGACAATTATTAATTAATGTGCCCCGGTAAACAAATCCGAGCCTGTGAAATACAAGGTTCATACCGTACATCGAAGCACGGGCCAGACTGTATAAACAGTCTATTTGATTGGCCAGACAGTCTTTTTCCAACTCCTGCAACAGTTTGCTCATAAGCCCCATACCGCGCATCTCCGGCAATGTGGCACAGTTGGTCAGTTCCGCGCTGCTGTTATCCCGGTCAACCTCTGCCGCCGCTATGCTCACAATAGCTCCATTATACTTTACCGCTCTAAACAGTGTGGATTTCCCCAACACCGCGGCAAGGTAATCGGGTTGGTCAACCGGACTGGGATAGGTTGCAAATACCTTCTTAAAGACCATGGCCATTTCGTTTACATCTTTTGTCGTGGGCACTTCCACCCGGTAGCCGGGTTTTAATGGTCCGGGATTTTTTAGAGGGCTTTGTACTATTTTATGAACATTGTCAAGGTATTGGTCATATTTATCACTTTTGGCACGCCGGGGATCTGTATAAGCAGTAAGAAAATATGCTGCCCGGCCGTTAAAGTATCCCTCTATCAATCCTTCAGGCCGAAAACCGCCCTTTTCGAAACTCTTTAAATGCTCTTGCGCAGCCGGCATGATAATTTTTTCCAACCCGTGCTCCCTGCAGCAGTTTTTTAGGTATTTGATCATTTTTAGTGGGTCCTCGCAGGAAAAGGATTTAACCCAAATGCGTTTGCTAAAGCTGTCCAGGGTCATTTTTATGCTAAAGTATTGGTTATTCTCACTAATTGTGTTCATTTTAACAGGCGCAAACATGCCTTACCCCCATAGCGAGGTCCGCCAACCGGCGGACCCATAGATTTTATCTTCGCACAGCCTGTAAGACCCCGCCCTCTTAGGTCGGGTATTAACAGCCTGTAAGCTCGAAATAAGTGCGACTAAGGTTCAGATGGGGTCAAAACCCCACCTGAACCAAGTCTTCTTTATTAGCCTGCAGCCTTGGCAGAAGGTTTCAACTCCAGGGCCACTTCCTCGCCTTTCATTAAGCCTGCCGGCCCCGGGCTGTTTTTACCCTTTTGGCTATTGCAGTCTGCGCAATTACATTCGCTATCACTGTGACCGGGTTCTGTATAGGAATAAATATTTCCTTCAAAGTTGCGTAAAATTACTTTTTTGTCCGAACGAGATATTAAGTACTGCGGTAGAATAGGAATTTTCCCCCCGCCACCCGGCGCGTCTATTACAAATGTAGGTATCGCAAAACCGGTAGTGTGTCCTCTCAGATTTTCCATAATTTCAATGCCCTTGCCCACGGAAGTTCTAAAATGGCCGATGCCGCGGGACAAATCGCACTGGTAAAGATAATACGGCCTGACGCGCATCACCAATAGTTTATGCAGCAGTCTTTTCATTATATTGGTGCAATCATTGACCCCTCTCAGCAATACGGATTGGTTGCCAAGCTGGATGCCGGCATTGGCCAGACGCTCACAAGCCTCCATTGAGTGCGGGGTAACTTCCTTAGGGTGATTGAAATGTGTATTAAGCCAAATGGGATGATATTTTTTTAACATATTACACAGTTCCGGTGTAATCCTCTGCGGCAAAACCACAGGCATTCTGGTTCCGATTCTAATAATTTCCACGTGCTTAATTGTCCTCAAACGCCAGATAATGTATTCAAGACTTTGATCGGACAAAGTAAGCGGATCGCCGCCCGAAATTAATACATCCCGCACTTTGCTGTTGTTTTTAACATATGAAATAGCCCTTTCTATCTGCGCTTTGGGAAGCGCCCTGTCTTTTCCGCCCGCCATCCTGCGCCTGGTGCAGTGCCGGCAGTACATTGAACACTGATCGGTTACCAGCAGCAGCACCCGGTCGGGATAACGGTGGGTAATCCCCGGTACCGGTGAATCAACGTCTTCATGCAAAGGGTCGTTCATATCGCAATCATCATGTATTAGCTCTTCCATTAGTGGTACAGCCTGGCGTCTAATGGGGCAGTTTCTGTCGGTAGGATCCATCAGGCTGGCGTAATACGGGGTAATAGCCATACGAAAATGCTTCAGGCATTGTTTGATTTCGCCTGCTTCAATCTCTGTTATATCAATTACTTCACGCAATTTATCTACAGTTGTAATTCTGTTTTTAACCTGCCACCGCCAGTCATTCCAATTAGCGGCGGTTGCATTAAACTTAGCTTGCATTCGAGACCTCCCGTAAAATTTTTTACATATTTAATCAGACAACTTATTTTATAATTTTAAGTTGCCTATTTGCAAGTAGCATATTTCTATGTATTTATGATCCTTTGATCAATTAAGTAACTTATTATCAAATAGCTGGATAAGACTGTAAAATGCAGACATATGCCCGGGCGGGCGGGCAGAATCGCCCCCCCGGGCATATGTTGGGACATTCCTCAAGAGGTGCCCCCTTCCCTAAATCTGCATAATCTTTTCCGCGATTTCTTTAAACACCGGGGCCGCGGTTGCACCGCCGCTGCTTCCATCGTGCACCATAACGGTGATCACATATTGGGGATTATTTACTGGAGTAAAGCCGGAAAACCAGGCGTCAACCGTCCCGTCCGCATTGTTGAGTTGGGCTGAACCGGTTTTACCTGCACTGCCCCATTGCGCCACCTGAGCCCGCGTACCCACACCAACTTCTGTCACTTCGCGCAGCAGATCCTGCATAACTCCGGCGGTATATGCGCTTATCGCGCTGGTGGGTTCGGGCTGTTTAATTTCCCGTACAAAGCGGCCCTGATCATCGGCCACACCGGCAACCAGACGGGGAGGGTAGTATAAACCGCCGCTGGCAATTGTATTCAACATGGCGGTTACCTGGACAGGAGTAACCAGCACCGGCCCCTGGCCAACCGAACTGTTGGCCAGATTGAACCTTTCACCAATAGCAGCTAAGTTTTGCCTTTTATCCCCTTTAATTGGATAGCCGGCAATAGCCTGGTTGGACAAGCCCAAAGCCCCGGCATAGTCAATAATGGTATCAGCACCCAACCTTTCACCGATTTCTACAAAAACAGGGTTGCAGGATTCCGCAAAGGCCTGTTGAAAAGTTATCCGTCCATGCCCCCCGTCCAGCCAGCAGCGAACAGGCCCGGCATTGGCGCCAAGGCAGGTGAAATGTTCATCCAAATCAACCATCCCCAGGTCTATGGCGGCCGCCGCCAGCACGACTTTAAAAACTGATCCCGGTTGAAACAGTGAAGTGCAGTGGTCAACATATACATCCCCCTGTCGGCCGGCGAGACTGTGGCCCAGCCTGGCGGGTGAGGGGTCATAACCCGGCCTGCTGGCCATAGCCAGAATATCCCCGCTTCCTGCTTTCATTACAATCACAGCGCCATTTTGCATATGAGCGTCCATGACTGATTCCACAATCTGTTGAATGTTGCGATCTATCGTGGTTACTACATTAAGACGCGCCGGGTCGGCAGCCGATGTGTTTACTGTTAACCCTTCCCCGTTAATCACTCTGCCTCTGGCATCCAACGCCACTCTGGCCCACCTTTGCGGATAGGTGCCCTTAAGTTCTTGCTCGTAAAAATATTCCAGACCCGATTGGCCAACCCAATCACCTAAATTATAATTTTTGGCACTGTTCTGCTGCAGCAGCACAAACTGTTCCTGGCTTGAAATTTTGCCCAAATAGCCGGTAATGTGCCCGGCCAGTGGCTTGTCACCGTAACGAATGTACACAGGCAGCAAAAAGACGCCTTCCGGTGGCGTTGTCTGCAAAGCTTGCAGTTGCTTCGAAGTTAAATTCAAGGTAAGATAAAAAGCCCCGTCGCGGGCTTTTTTGTTTAGATCAGCAGAATTTTGCCCAATAACTTGCGCCAGTTGTTCCAGTTCTTTCTGTTGATCTTGCATCAGCTTAGGAAAAACTACCACACGGTTGGCGTAATAGCCGCCGGATAGCGGAACCTGGTTCCGGTCCGTTATTTCTCCCCGCATAAATTCTTCCAGAGCAACCTCCTGCGACCTGATTTGGCTTGCCCGCAAAGCATAGCTATTGCCTTCGACCAATTGAATATTATACAAGTGCCAGGTAATCAAGGCAAAAGCCATGGTCATGGCCCAAAATGAGAGCATTATGCGTTTTTTGCGGAGTTCCAGCAAAATAAAAAAACCCCTCTTTCGGATTTTATCACTATTACTAAGGTGACCATCCAAGTGGGATTTTATACCAATATGAAATTCTCACGCTACTCGTCACTGGCGCTCCGGTGGTTCCCTCCGCCGCTGCGCAATTTTCCTTGTAGCTAATGTAGCTGCTTATAGCATAACGCTTGCAACAGACAGCCTTACGTTACTTTACGCCCTTTCGAGGTCAATCTTTGGGGATTTGACGGTATCGTTGGGGACATACCTCCGACCCCAAAGCCTTGGCCATAAGAGGAGGTGTGTCCCCTGACCGCTTTTCCGCATCCAGTGCTCCGCTTGCTCCGGGAAGCCACCGGATCACCTGGCCAACGGTATCTATTTTTCATCTCCCTTTATGCCGTTTCCGGCCTGCGCAGCAAGGAGAACTCCGGCAGCGGGCGGGGCCAGGGCAGGTAGATGGTTTGCTGGGGGTGCGGCGCGCTGTCAACCACATTGCCGTCTTCGTCCAGTATTTTATGTACCGGGCAGGTAAACACCTCCCCGGGGGTGAGAATCTCCAATTCCTCGCCGGTGACAAAGCGGTTCCGCTGTTCCACGCGCAGCCAGCCACGCTCCGGGGCATAACCACGCACCACCCCGACAAAAGTATAGTTGCGCCGGTAAATTGAATCCAGGGGCGGCGGGTTGCCCGCCCTGGTGCCGGTAAAGAAGCCGGTAGTGTAGTCCCTGTTGCTGACCTTGCTTATTTCCTGCAGCCATTCCGGGCGAACCTGGTAATTATCCGGGTCCTTCAGGCATTCGTCCAGCGCCTGGCGGTAGACTCTGGTTATGGTGGCGACATAATGAACGCTTTTAACCCGCCCCTCTATTTTAAAAGAGGTGACACCTGCAGCCAGCAGGTCCGGCAGGTATTCCAGCAAACATAAATCCCTTGAGCTTAAGATATAGGAACCCCGGTCATCCTCGCTGAAGGGGAAAAACTCACCCGGTCTTTTTTCCTCCACCAGCCGGTATTTCCAGCGGCAGGCCTGGGCGCAGTCACCCCTGTTGGCATCCCGCCCCGTCATATAGTTGCTGAGCAAACACCTTCCTGAATAGGACATACACATAGCGCCATGTACAAAAGCTTCCAATTCCACCCCGGTCTTATCCCGGATAGTTTTTATCTCCCCGCGGCTAAGTTCTCTGGCCAGCACGATGCGGTCCGCCCCCATCGACTCCCAAACCCTGGCGCTGCGCCAGTTGGTGGTGTTGGCCTGGGTACTGACGTGAATTTTCAGATTCGGTGCCAATTCACGCACCAGAGAAAACACACCCGGGTCTGATACAATGACGGCGTCAACCCCGGCGTCAACCAGTTCCCGGATGTAACCCGGCAATGCTTCAATGTCCCGGTTATGGGCAAATATATTCAGAGTGACATAAACTTTTACTCCCCCGGCATGGGCATATTTGACCGCACTGAGCATGGATTCACGGTCAAAAGCGGCGGCGGCCACCCGCAGGCCGAAATCCGTGCCACCCAGGTAAACCGCATCGGCACCGTAAGCAATAGCATATCTTAATTTTTCCGGGCTGCCCGCAGGGGCTAAAATTTCAGGCTTCATTGTTTTTCCTTCTTGAATTTGTTAAGTATTAAGCAGGACGGGACAAGCGACAGGTACCTTGTCCCATCACAGGTATTTTTGCACGTTTATATTGTGTTCAGCCAGCGTACGGGCAAAAGCATGGCTGCCGTCGGGCTTGGCGCAGTAATAAAAGTAATTGTTCTTTTCAGGTTCAATTGCCGCCTTTAGTGAAGGCCAGCCTGGATTGGCTATGGGACCGGGTGGTAAACCGGAAATTTTATAGGTATTGTAAGGTGAATCAATTTCCAGATCCTTATATAGCAATTTTTCCTTTTGCTTTCCCAGCGCATATTGTACTGTAGCGTCAATTTGCAGCGGCATACCGGCATTCAAGCGGTTATATATCACACCGGCGATTCTGGGCCTTTCCGATTCAACCCGGGCTTCCCGCTCCACCATGGACGCTACAGTCACTGCCTCATTTAAAGTAAGCCCCTTGGCTTTGGCTTTGTTGATATAGTCGTAGCGTTCCATCACTTGCTCAAAATTCTGCAGCATCATTTCAACAATTTTTTCACTTCCTGAATCGGATCCTAAATAATAAGTATCCGGGAATAGATATCCTTCCAGATTGTTCTTTTGAGCCGGCAAATCTTTAAAAAATGAAAACTGCCAGTTTTGATTAAGCGCTTGATTAAATGCCGCACCTGTTGACAATCCCTTTTGCTCCAGTAAATCAGCTATTTGAGCTACAGTATAACCCTCCGGAACTGTTAATGTAATCCGATCCGGCGGGCCTTTGATCAAATCTCTGATAACCTCCGGCACCGTCATGGCGGTGTTCATTGTATATGAACCAGGTTTAAGCTTACCATCAACATCTTGAATTCTGGCATACAGGCGAAATGCCGAAGCATTTCTGATTACACCGCTTTTTTTTAATACTCCCGCAATTGTCGAAGTTGCGGCACTTTTCGGCACAACCACGGTAATCTGAACAGCTTTTTGGTCGTTAACCGGCATTAGTGATATCTTAAAGGCCATAATCGCAAACACCAGTGGAGTTAAGATTACGGCTGTAACAATAAAGGTGGCCCAGCTTTTTCGTTTTTTTCTATCCCTGCCTGTTATTACTCTGTCGGGTAACATAATTCTTCTCCCACTTTAAAGCTCCGTGTCAGTCTCGGGCTCAATTTCTTCATCTCCCTCAGGGCTCATCTGAGCTTCCGGCTGCGGTTCATTGCCATTGGTAACTTTTTGTTCACTTGCAGATGTATCTTCCGGCTGTGGCTTAAGCTGGCCGCTGCCTGGTTCATCGGGCAAATCCCACTGTTCGCCTGCACCTGCCGTTTCATCAGTATCAGCTGTACTTTCCGGTGATGTCGGGCTATCAGGTGCCGCATTATCGCCGGGTGATGTTGCATTATCCGGTGCTGCATTTTCACCAGGTGGTGTTGTATTATCCGGTACCGTTATATCGCCAGGTGTTGCTGTACCACCTGGTTCTATACCGCCTGGTTCTATTATATTGCCGGGCACCGCTGCGTCAGGTTTTGAGATATTAGCCGGAGCCAATTCATCATCTGTGGGAACAACTAGTGAAGGTTTTACTTCTCCGGTACCAATCGCAATAATCCTGTTAACCTTCTGGTAGTGGCTCTCGGGCAGCTGTTCGATTATTTTTTTCCCATCCTGCCAAACAATTCGCTCAGTAACAGCAATAAAGCCTTCCGACCCTTTTTGTTTAACCACCTGTTCCCCGGACGCCAGATTGGGGTCCTTTTCGTATACAATTGTCGGTTCTATTTGATCTTTAACCCAACTGTTTATTTCAACCTTGGAAGTTTTTTCTTTATTTCCAAAGAGTTTGATTATCAAGTTATTGCCGTCAACAGCGGTTTTTATATAAATATAGCTTTCACCGTTATTTACAAACCTGAAATCTATGGCATCATAAGCAACTGTGGCGTCCCTTCCCATAGGGACATAACCGATCGGCAAAGAGTGATTGCTTCTGTCGGTAACCTTTAGATTGGCCAGCAGTACAGCATTGTAAAGTGTGGAAGACACCTGGCAAACTCCACCGCCCAGTCCCGGAACCAGCTCATTATTAATGATAACGTTGGCATTTTTGTAACCCGCCTCCGAGCTGCGCGGGCCGACCACGCGGTTAAATGAAAATTCCTCACCCGGCCCAATCAGCAACCCGTCCAGGGCTGATGCCGCCACCTTGATGTTATAGGTGCGTCCGGCCTGGGAGGCGTCAAATTTGGTGCTATAAGCAGAAATCCTGCCGTTAATGCCCATAGCTTTGATATCTTCTAGAGAACGCTGGGGAGCCGTAGACACCAAAGGCAACTCTAGATCAGCCGCGGTTCGGCCGGAAGCTATTGATTCAGTTAAATCTTCTTCCAGCAAGGCAAAATTGACATTCCTGCCCATCCGGCCAGGAATTGTTTCCACCTGGTCGTCCCCGGTAATTGTAAATCCTGCGTTTTGGGGTTCTATAATTAAATCCCCAACCACTGCTGTAATTTTCTTTTTTAGCATGGCCTGATCCACTTTAACTACCGGGTCCAATTCCAGGCCATGGCTTTTAATCCGGTGCCGGTCCTGCCATTGCGCAATAAATGAACCGGTGTGCCCCACCTGCAAAGCCTTTTCCAAAGTGCTTTTAAAATCCAAACTGACCCCCAGCATGCCGGTTTCAATCTGCCAGGACCTTTCGCCATGCTTAATTAACACTGGTATTTTACTTATGCGGGCGTCCAGGTCCGCCAACTTTTCCTCGGCTTGATTCCCGGCCAATCCGCCAAGAGAGACCGGCCCGACCCTGACACCCTGCACTATTTTATCAGCATAGGATGCTCCGGAAAGGCTAAAAAAAATTCCAACCGCTGCAATTAACGCAAAAACAGCAATTAAGCTCATTCGACGCAAAGGTCCGGCCTCCCCGTAGATAAAATAAAGCTGGCCGCGAAATACCGCCCAGCTTTAGTAAAATTTTTTCTTAATGCTTGCCAGAGCTAATCCTGATCTTCTTCTTCAAAAATCATTTCTTCCATGCAGGCATCCTTAACTTTTTCCCATTCTTCATCGTCAATTTCCACCAGGATTTCACCCTCTTCATCATCCTGGTCGATTCTTAGTACAAATGCTTCAGCCTCTTCCTCTTCTTCCTCTTCTTCACCTACCGGTATTACTATGGCATAGTTTTTTCCATCAAACTCAACGATGCTGTATATTATAGCATCATGCTCATTGCCATCTTCGTCCACCAAAGTGATTATTTCATCCTGTTCAGGCAAAAAATCCACCTCTTTCCATGAGTTAGGGCTATTCTAAACAAATTAACAGACGTTGTCAAGAAATTATATTATTTACCGCCTTTGGCGCTAAGGTAATCCTGCAGGATTATCGATGCCGCCATTTTATCTATTACCTTGCGTCTTTTAGCCCTGCTGATATCAGCACTGACCAAAATCCGTTCAGCAGCAACCGTGGTAAGTCTCTCATCCCAGGTTGCAACCGGCAACCCCAAATGGCGTGCAAGTTTATCTGCAAAATCAATAGCCTTTTCTCCCTGCGGCCCGGTGGTGCCGTTCATGTTTTTGGGCAGGCCTACCACAACTTTTTCCACATTTAATTCTTGAGCCAGCTGTTTTATTTCTTCCATTAAATCTTTAATCTTACCGGTATTGTTAATTGTTTTGACACCCTGAGCCGTCCAGCCCAGTTCATCGCTAACAGCCACACCAACTCTCTTTTCGCCCAGGTCGATACCCATAACACGCAATAAACAAACCAGCCTTCCCATATTTCAAATTACTTTGATGCAGAATTCAGGACATACTGAGGCGCAATAGCCGCAGAGTCGGCAGCGCAGCATGTCAACCTTTGCCGTGCCTTCAACAACTTTCAGGGCGCCGGCTGTGCATTTTTCCACACACTGACCGCAACCACGGCACCATTTTTCAATGTGCAAAACCCGTTTGTTCCTGCTCAACTTTTCGTTTAAATCTGATTCGGGCTCAACGCCGGAAAATTTCGCCACGTTATATTTAATTTCCTCCAGGCATTGCATGCCCACGGCAACTGCTGCCAGTTCACGTACCGATAGAATAAAATCCAGGGCTTCTTCCGCTTGAGGTATAAGATGCCCGCCCCCAAAGCATTTCATTCCATATAAGCCTTTGCCCATTATTGCGGCAAAAGAAATAGCTTCCAGCATATCTTTGGTTAAGCCGTCCTGAATCCCTATGCCATACTTATTGATAATAGGGTGAATAACGTCGAATTCCGGAATTGAAGCTGCAGCCCTTACTCCGGCAACGTAATGAGTGGAAATACCTATCGCCCTGATCAAACCTTTTTCACGGGCCCGCACCATAGCTTCCACTGCTTCCCAGTGTCCTTTAACAGTGTATACGGATTCCTGCTCGTGCAGCAGCATGATATCCACGTATTCCCGGTTTATTGCCTTCAGACATTTGTTAATGCTCTGCTCCATTCCTGCACCGGAATAAGCATAGGTTTTAGTGGCAATTACCGCTTCACCGGAATAACCTGTCAAGGCCTCGCGAATATAGGGATAGCAATCATAAATTTCGGCGGTGTCAATAAAATTAACTCCCATTTCCAGTGCCGCCCGGATGAGCTTTGCCCCTTCAGGTATACTAAATGAACGCTGCAGCGGACTGATGGTCAGTGTGCCGAAACAAAGCCGGGAAACTAAAAGCCCTGTTGTGCCCAATTGATGATACTGCAATGTTTTAACTCCAATTATAACTTTTCAGTATTTAACCACCAGGTGTCGGAAAACCAGAGTTAGAAGTCAGCATAAAAGAACCGGCTCAGAACATTTTTGACTACTGACTACTGAATTCTGGCTCCTGACTCCTGATTTTTTATGATGATATGAGGTATTTTTTTACCAGTTCTTCCAGCAGCTCGTCCCTTTCAAGCTGGCGAATCATATTTCTGGCGTTTTTATGGCTGGTAATGTACGCCGGGTCCCCGGAAAGGAGATAACCCACAAGTTGATTAATAGGATTATAGCCCTTTTCCTTTAACGCTTCGTAAACTTTAAGTAAAATATCACGGGCTTTATTCTCTTCTGCCTGCACCTTGAACATTACGGTCTGTTCGGATATTTCCCTGGACATGAGTAAACCTCCTCGGTATAACCACGGACAATTAACAAGCTTGCTGGGGCGGACGACCTGTCCGCCCGCTCGGGTAATGTCCCCAACTATAGCTTCGCTTCGTTCGCAATGACATTTCCTCAATATCGGAATTTAACTTCTATTATAACCGGATATATCCAATAAGAGAAGTGATGCAGGCAGGAAAAACAATTTTTATCCAGCCTGTGCTTCCACCAGGGAATAAACTTTATCCAGGGCCCCCTCCAGGCCGGACGGGTCTTTTCCGCCCGCCTGGGCCATATCCGGCCTGCCGCCGCCGCCCCCACCGACAAGTGGGGCAATCTCTTTGATCAATTTACCGGCGTGCAAACCCCTGGATACAAGATCCTTACTCACTCCGGCCACAAGGTTAACCTTTCCGTTAACTGCAGCGCCCAGCACAATCACCCCGGAACCCATTTTGTCCCTTAACAGGTCAACCATGGCCCGCAGGCTGTCCATATCCGCCGCATCGGAGCGAGACGCGAGCACCTTTACTCCGGCAATTTCTCTGGCCCGGTCAAGTATGCCCTGCACCTCATACCGGGCCAACCGTGCCCGCAAGGTCTCGGTCTCTTTTTCGAGATCACGCAAATCCTGAACTATTGCTTCTACTTTGTGGACAACTTCATGCAGAGGAGCTTTTACAGATTTGGCGATTAACTGCAATTGATCTTCTTTGGCCCGCATGTAATCCATGGCGCCTTCCCCGGTTACTGCCTCAACACGCCGCAGGCCGGAGCCAACACTGCTTTCGCCCAGTAATTTAAACAGGCCGACCTCGGAAGTAGCTGCCACGTGGGTACCGCCGCAGAGCTCCAGGCTGAAGTCGCCCATTTTAACCACCCTTACATGGTCCCCGTATTTTTCCTCAAACAAAGCCATGGCACCCATTTCCCTGGCCTCGTCCAGTGAAGTTTCAACGACTTCCACCTTCAGATTGTTTAAAACAGCATTATTTACGATTTCCTCTATCCTTTGCAGCTCTTCCGGCTCAATTGACGCAAAGTGGGTAAAATCAAAGCGCAAGCGGTCCGGCGCAACTAATGACCCCGCCTGGTTGACATGTTCGCCCAGCACCTCTTTTAAAGCTTTGTGCAGCAGGTGTGTCGCCGAGTGGTTGCGGGCTATGCTCATCCGCCGCCTGCGGTCTACCTGTATATCGACTTCATCGTTTACGCGTACAACTCCTGAATTGACTTTGCCCTTGTGCAGGTGAATCCCCTGCACCGGCCTAGTAACCTCATCAACGCCAACTTGTGCATCAATGCCGCTGATAATGGCATGGTCGCTCATTTGCCCGCCGGATTCAGCATAACAGGGTGTTATATCCAGAATTATTTCCACTTCCTCACCGGCAGCAGCCTGTTCCACTTGCCGTCCGCCGGAAAAAACAGCCTTTATTTTGGACCGGCCGGCAAGCGTGTCATAACCGGTGAAAACAGTTTCGCCCACCTGTTCTAAAATCGACTTCAACTGCGCCGCCTTTTCCGACAAATATTCGGTCTCCTGGCGGGCGTTGCGTGCCCTGTCCCGCTGCTGCTCCATGGCCCGGGCAAACCCTTCTTCATCCACGGTTAGATTATTTTCCTCAGCAATTTCCTGGGTTAATTCAATGGGAAAACCATAGGTGTCGTAGAGACGAAAGGCCTTTTCCCCGTCAATATAATTCTGGCCGGCTTCCTTTGCTTCGCCGATTAATTTATTTAAGATTTCCGTCCCCTGGGCCAGCGTTTCGCCAAACCTTTCTTCCTCTGTTTTAATGACCTTTGTTACCAGCTCACTGTTTTTAACCAGTTCGGGGTAAGCCGCCCCCATTTTTTCTATCACCGCACCGGCTACCTGATATAAGAACGGCTCTTCCATCCCCAAAACCCGGCCAAACCTGACGGCCCGGCGCAGCAGGCGGCGCAGCACGTAGCCACGGCCTTCATTCGAAGGCAATGCGCCATCGGAAACAGCAAAAGTAACCGCCCTGGAGTGGTCGGCAATTACTTTTAGCGCCAGGTCAATGTCACTGCCCGACCCATAAGGCTTCCCGGTTAGGTTTCCGGTAAAATCCATGATATCCCGCAGTAAATCCGTATCGAAATTGGAATGAACCTTTTGCAGCACGGAAGCCACCCTTTCCAGGCCCATCCCGGTATCAATGCCTTTACTTTTCAGCGGGGTATAGTTCCCTTCTTCATCCCTGAAAAATTGGATAAAAACCAGATTCCAGATTTCCAGGTAGCGATCGCAGTCGCAGCCCACCGCGCAATCGGGCAAATCACAGCCGCGTTCCGGGCCGAGATCGTAATAAATCTCCGAGCAAGGCCCGCAGGGGCCGACGCCAATTTCCCAAAAGTTGGTGTCTTTACCCATACGCACAATCCTCTCTTTAGGGACCCCAACATCTTTATGCCAGATTTCAAAGGCCTCGTCATCGTCCAGATAAATAGTGATCCAGAGTTTTTCAGGCTCCAAGCCCAGATGCTCGGTTACGAATTCCCAGGCCCAGGGTATGGCATCCTGCTTAAAATAATCGCCAAAGGAAAAGTTGCCGAGCATCTCAAAGAAGGTATGATGGCGTGCAGTTTTGCCCACTTCCTCTATGTCCGGAGTACGAAGGCACTTCTGGCAAGTAGTGGCCCTTAAAACATCCGGCTTGGCCGCTCCGGTAAAATAGGGCTTGAATGGAACCATCCCGGCAGCTGTCCACAGTATGCTTGGGTCATTATGAGGAATCAAAGAAGCGCTGGGTAAAATTTTATGTCCTTTACTTTCAAAGAAATGTAAATACTTCGCCCTTATTTCGTTACCGGTCATGCTTGAAACCTCCCTCAATATTTACATAATTTCAAATTAAAATAAAAAATCCTCCCTCCCCGGTCAGGGACGGAAGGTTCCGTGGTACCACCCTGATTAACAACTTCTCAGATTAGAGAAAATTGCTCACTTAAAGACATTAACGCTGCCGGCGGCGAAACATACTTCAAATTCAATTTCGCAATATGCTGGGAACGGCCTTCAACCGGCAGTGACAGAAACTTGCACCCAAAACGTTTCCTCTCTGCAGACTCTGCTCCAGTTTACTCTTCTCCCAAAATTTAGCGGTATTAAATTGCGCTATAATTATACAAAATCAACCTGAAAGCTGTCAAGAACAGCGCTTCTTTCTATTTTTTACTTAAATTCCGGCACCAGCTTGCAATAAGCAAAGGATAATAATACTCTTAAAATAGCCGCCACGGGAACGGCTAAGATTAGTCCGGTCAAACCGTATAGCTGACCGCCGGCAAGCAGCACCAGAATCACAAACAGGGGATGCAAGCCCACCCGGCCTCCCAGAATTTTAGGCGAAATTACGCTTGCTTCAAGCTGCTGAATAATGATAAAAGCCAGTATAACTTTTATTACCATCCACTTGGAAACCAGCA
>NZ_FOOX01000026.1 GCF_900113335.1 Desulfotruncus arcticus DSM 17038 | reverse complement strand
CAATCGATTAAAAAACTAAAAAAGCATTTAAAAAAATGGTCCCTTGATTCAAAAGGCTGGCACCTTACAGATCGTGATAAAACTTATGATATCGCCCAGATTGACGAGGAGACCTACAAGGACAAATGCTTCTTCAAAGAACGTTGGATTAAAGAAAATGGCCTAGAACAAAAACTTATTGTTACTTACTCCATCAAGTACAAAAACTATCAACGTCAAATTCGTAATTCACAAATCGAACGTGCTCAGAAATTACTTGATTCGAATCCGACTAAAATTTCAAAAAACAATCAGAACGACTATAAACGTTTTATTAAAAAAACCAGCTATACGTCTGATGGCGAAATAGCTGACAATGAATCCTATGCATTAAATAACGAAACCATCGTTGCCGAAGAAGCCTATGATGGATTTTATGCCGTTTGTACGAACCTCGAAGGTAGTGCTCAGGAAATCATTCGAATTAACCAGCGGCGCTGGGAGATTGAAGAATGTTTCCGGATCATGAAAAGCGAGTTTAAAGCCCGGCCGGTGTACTTAAGTCGCGAGGATAGAATTAAGGCACATTTTACTACCTGCTTTATGTCCCTCATTATTTATCGATTATTGGAAAAGAAACTAGGGAATAAGTTTTCATGCAGTGAAATCATCAACGGATTAAAAGAAATGAATTTCTATGAGATTAAGGGCGAGGGGTATATACCGACCTATACAAGAACCGAATTTACTGATGCACTACATGAATCTTTTGGTTTTCGAACAGATTACGAGATTATAAAAAAGACATTGATGAAACAATTTTTTAGCATAACTAAAAAATAAAAAATATTACTCACTTTTTTAATAGTGCAAAAAAGCTTGAAGACCCTGCAATTACAGGGTCTTCAAGCTTTTTCATGGCTTATAACTGTCAAAGACAGGATTATATGTTGACAGACTAGGTTTGTCAATAGTGTAAGTTTAGCTATTACTGCTGTATTTAGCATGGTGCATTCATTTTGCGTAAAGCCATTGGTATACTTTGTAATTCCATAACACCTTGGCAACGAAGTTTTTTGTTTCGGGAAACGGGATCATTTGAATATCTTTAATGCTACCGGATATCTTTTTTTCGTCCATCCACTTGTTGACGTTACCCCGTCCACCGTTATAAGCCGCAAGAACCATTATTTTATTTCCTTTAAACTCATTTTCCAAGTTGGCAATATACCAGGCGCCCAGCCTAATATTGGTTTCCGGGTCGAACAGCAGATCCTGGTGAAAGGGGTTAAGATTAATTTGCTGTGCAATCCACTGGCCGGTTTCAGGCATAATCTGCATTAAACCGCGGGCTCCTTTGGCGGAAACGGCATCTGGTTTAAAACTGCTTTCTGCTTTCATAATCGCCGTCATAAAAAAGGGGTCTACACCAGCCCTTTCAGAATATTTATATATGGTATTATCATAGGGCATTGGGTAAATTATTTTAACTATTTGTTTATAGTTAAAAACTAAAAGTACAAGTAATATAAGAAATAATAATCTTGATGCTTTAAACCTGCGCCTGCGGGCATTCAATTATACCACTCCATCTGTTTGTTTTACCGCCGCATCCCAAATTTTTTTAACCTGAATTAATGTTTCATTGATTCCATTGCTGTTATCGATTACTCTGTCGGCAAGCAGTACTTTATCTTTCTGCGGCATTTGGGCTGCTATTCGACTTTTAGCCTCGCCCATTGATGTATTATCCCGGGTTATGATCCTGTTAATTTGAACTGCCGGGTCCACCGTAACAAGCCAGGCTTCGTCTACTAAATGATTCATTCCGGTTTCAAATAATAGTGGGACTTCGATAACCAATAACGCTGCATCTGCTTTTTCTTTATAATCAGAGATTATATCCAGTAAGACAGATCTTATTTCCGGATGAATAATGCCGTTCAGGCGTGCAAGCGCTTCCGGGTCACTAAAAACAATTTGGGCCACTTTTCGCCGGTTAAGCGTGCCATCGGGATTCATGACTTCAACTCCGAAGTGCTTGATGATTTTGTCCAACCCGGTTGTGCCTGGAGCCACTACGTCCCTGGCAATTTGATCGGTATCCACAACCCTGGCCCCAAAATCCTTCAGGATCCGTGCAACGGTGCTTTTGCCGCTGCCTATATTGCCTGTAAGTCCAACTACCAGCATGATTATTCCTCCGCAATAAAATTAATAACAAATCTCTTTTTTGTCAATCTCTTTTTCAAGTATATAAAAATATAGCCCGGCAGGGTGCCGGACTAGCATTTAGTATATATTTTACAACTGTTTTAATGAATTTTAAATAGGCCCAGGGCAATTAAAATAAATCCCGGCAGGGTGCTTAGTTTTTGGCAGAGACCTTTGCCGTTCATTCCCATCCCGGCAAGAAGTCCCCCATAGGTTAGTATAAAATGACCGATTCCCACCATCAGGGCGGTAAATACAATACTAAACCCCATCATTGAAACTGCAAAGCCTGCTCCAAAGGCGTCCATTGCCAGCGCTATCCCCAGTAGAACCGCTTCCCGTGCGGAGATTGTTCCTGAACGGTCCAGGTCGGCCCGGGAAGGCTCTCTTAAAATTTGTATCGCCAACCCCAAAAACCTAATGTGGATTTTAACCAGGGTATCGGATGATTGGTCATCTTGGGGTTCATTTAAATTACTATTTTGATGACGGTTTTCCTGCAGTGACTGAATTAGAACCCATAGTCCGATTAGCAATAAGATAAAACCACCCAGCCTGTGGGCAAAGGTTGGGGAAAAATAACCTGCAACTGTTTTACCCAGAAGCATTGAAAAGGTTATTGCTCCCATGGACATTAAACTGATGATTAAAAGTGATGTTGTTGGAAGTTTAATGTTTCTTATTCCATAGGAAACTCCAACGGCAAATGAATCAAGATTTAAGGCAATTGCAAAAAGTGTCAGCGCCAAAAAATCCATTGACTTTCACCCCCCATTATGACAACTTCTCTTAAATATTATGGTGGGGAAAGTCGAAATGTTCCTGGTTATGGATAGCTGGTGCTCTGTAATGATCTACTCTTTTTGGCAAACCGGGCAATAATAAGAACTTCGCCCGCCAACTTTGATGCGGTCTATGGTGGCACCGCAGCGGGGACATTTTTCCCCTTCGCGATTGTAAACCCGTAAGAACTCCTGAAAATTACCGGTCCGGCCATCGCCGTCAACATAGTCACGCATCGAGGTTCCACGGTTATCAATTCCTTCCCGCAGAACTTCGCAGATAGAATGATACAGGTTGGCGATTTCTCTTGGCGACAGGTTACAGGCTAACCGCTCCGGGTGTATGCGGGCCCTGTGCAGGGTTTCATCAACATAAATATTGCCCAGACCTGCAATGAATGTCTGGTCAAGAAGCAGTGGTTTGATTCTGGTGCGCTTTCTTTTTAGTTCGCGTCGTAAGAAGTCCCTGGTAAAATCTTTTTCCAGAGGCTCGGGGCCAAGGTCCTTAAACCCTTTAATGTGGCTAAGAGTTTTATTGGTTGCCAATATAACCCGTCCGAACTGCCTTACATCGTTAAATCGCAATTGGTAGCCGTCACTAAGGTGGAAAATTAAATGAGTGTGGCGGGGTACCGGCTCAGATGCCTCTGTATAAACCAGTCGCCCGGTCATCCTTAAGTGAATGACCAGCACGTTTTCACCTGACAAATAAATAAGTAAATATTTCCCGCGACGCGCCAGTCGTAAAATTTTTATACCCGTTACTGCTTTTTTAAAGTCTTCCGGCGTAGTATCCCGGATAATTTTAGGCATATCTATTTCAACATCAGTTATGGTTAAGCCCTTTATTTTTTTCTCCAGTGTCCTTTTGACGGTTTCCACTTCGGGGAGTTCCGGCATCTGCATTACACCTTTCTTACGTCATACCAGTTTGGTCCTACCTTTATATCGACCAACAGGGGGACATCCAATTGCAAGGCGTTTTCCATAAATTCCCTAATTATGCTTTTGGCCTTTTCCAATTCATCTTGAGGTACGTCGAAAATTAACTCGTCATGAACCTGAAGGATCATTTTTGTTTTCATCTGGCGGTTTTTTAACTCGTTATTTATTCTTACCATCGCCAGCTTAATTATGTCTGCGGCGCTGCCCTGGATGGGTGTGTTGATGGCAGTACGCTCGCCGAAAGCCCTGGCGATTCGATTGGAACTAAACAAATCCGGCAGGTATCTACGTCGGTTGAGCATGGTTGTGGCATAGCCTGTTTCTTTGGCCTCGGTAATTTTTTGGTCGATGAATCTTTTCACGCCCGAATAACGTTCAAAATAGCTTTTTATATAACTTGAGGCTTCAGCGCGGCTAACTTTAAGGTCACGGGCGAGCCCGAAATCACTAATGCCGTAAACTATGCCGAAATTAACAGCTTTGGCCCGGTTGCGCAGCTCTGGTGTTACTTCTTGAATGGGTAGGTGAAAAACCTCCGCTGCCGTACGGGTATGGACGTCCTGTCCCAGTAAAAAAGCTTCAACCAGATTGGGGTCTGCCGACATATGGGCCAGTATGCGCAGCTCTATTTGGGAATAGTCGGCGGCAAGAATTAAGTTTCCTTCCCGGCCGGGAATAAAAACTTTTCTAATTTTCCTTCCTTGTTCCAACCTAATAGGTATGTTTTGCAAATTAGGGTCCGAACTCGACAGCCGGCCGGTTGCAGTTACGTCCTGATGGTAAGTTGTATGAATCCTGCCGGTAACAGGATTAATCAGATTGAACAGCCCGTCAACATACGTGGATTTTAATTTGGCTATCTGCCGGTACTCCAAAATCTTTTCTGCTATTACCTGAGTGGTGGCGAGTTCTTCCAGCACCGATGCGTCGGTTGAATAGCCCGTTTTGGTTTTTTTAATTACCGGAAGCCCCATTTTTTCAAATAATATATACCCTAATTGCTTGGGGGAATTAATATTAAATGACTCGCCTGCCAGATCATATATTTCCTTTTCCAGGTTTAAAATCTGACCCTCTGTTTCTTTGGCCATTTCCTGTAGTATGACAGGGTTGATGTTAACCCCTTCAATCTCCATTTCCGCCAGGACCGAGATCAGGGGTAACTCTACGTCGTAATACAGCCTGTCCATGCCAAGCTCAACCAGTTTTTGATGCAACAGGGGGTAGAGGCGCAGCACGGTATCCGCCCTGGCGGGGAGTGCGTTCGCTTCTTTCGCCGGCAATACAAGGTCAAAGTGTTCCAGCGCCAGGTCCTGAAGCGTTTTAGGTGATTGTCCCGGGTTAAGCAAATAAGATGCTACAGTAATATCAAAATACAAGCCCATCATTTGCTGATTGTGGCTCTGCAGATACCAAATGGCTTCTTTTCCACTGAAACAAATTTTTTTGAATTTGGGGTTGACGCAAATAGCTGTTATTGTGTTTAAGCATTCAACCTTATTGCATTCCGGCAGCAGGAAGCACTTATCGTTTTCCAGGGCAATTGCTGCAGCCATAATGCCGCTGGAGGGTGCTCCCGCCAGCTCCAGAGCAATATAACCGTTAGTCTCAACTTCATTATTTATTTTGGCTAACTTGTCCCGGTTTGAGGCTATCGTATAATTAACCTGGTAAACATCCAGCTCGGCTTGCTTATTCATTGACTGCATAAAACTATTGCCTGCTTTTTTATCCCCTCCGGTCGTCCTCTCAATAATGTTGCGGATTAAAGTTTTAAATTCTAATTTACTGAACAATGCCAGCAGGGCAGGGTAATCCGGTCCTTCCCAGCGGAAGTTGTCTGGTTCTGCATTAATTGGCACCTGGCAATTAATCGTGGCCAACTGTTTGGATAGCAGTGCCTGCTCCTTATATTCCGCTATTTTATTGCGCCAGCGTGTCGGCAATTTTTCAAGGTCTGCTATAACGTCCTCAACTTTGCCGTGTTCCTGAATCAACTTTAAGGCAGTTTTTTCACCGATACCGGGCACTCCGGGAATATTATCCGAGGCGTCGCCCATTAAACCTTTAATATCTGTTATTTGCGGTGGGCTTACGCCGTAACGGTCCCACACTTTTCCTTCGTTGTAATCCTGAATTTCCGTTATGCCCTTTTGGGTCAGCATTACCCTGACTTTGGGCGATACCAGTTGCAAAAGGTCCCGGTCGCCTGTCAGAACTACTACATTGATATTGTTTTTTTCGGCCAGCACGGTCAAAGTTCCAATAATATCATCTGCCTCGAAATTATCCATTTCCAGGTATTTAATCCTCAAACATTGTAAAGCTTCTTTCAGCAGGGGAAACTGGGTTCTTAATTCGTCAGGCGTGGCTTTCCGTGTCGATTTGTAATCTGCATAATCTTGATGCCGAAAGGTTGTTTTGCCTTTGTCGAACGTAACGGCTATATAATCCGGCTCAATTTTATCCAATGCTTTAAAGAACATGTTTAAAAAGCCGTAAACTGCGTTAGTTGGTGTACCGTCGGTGGCAGTAAGTAGCGGAATGGCATGAAAAGCGCGGTGAGTTAAACTGTTTCCGTCAATAATAAGAAAAATATTCTTGGACATGGTTTCATCTACCCCTTGTTGCCCGCCGGGCTAATTGGTGTCTCTTAATAACGATGTTTGGGAACAGTATCTTCAACGGCAGCCTTTAAAATACCTGCTGTACAACAATATTTGATCTAATTAGTTAGTTTGAAGCAGCAGGACTTTTATTACAATCAATAGAAATATATTAATAATAAAAGGGGGTTAGATACATGTCCAGGCGACTGGTGTTCCTGGTTTTTACTTTTTTAGCGCTGTTTTTTCCGGTTTTACCGGCTGCGGCAGCAGACAAACAGAATAATGACGATGCGGCACTGATATATGAGATTATGTACTATTTACAAGAGTATCATCTTTCCAATCCGGAACAGGATAGTTTAAACTACGGCGCTATACAGGGAATGCTGGACACCTTGGATGATCCATACGCCGAGTATTTTTCACCCGATGAAATTCAAAGTTTTACCGACTCATTAAATGGTGATTTGGTCGGTGTTGGTATTCAGGTAAGCGCGGGCGAAAAAAACCCGTTTGTTGCAGATGTGCTGCCCGGCACTCCGGCAGAAAAGGGAGGAATCAAGCAAGGCGATTTAATTATTGCCGTTGATGGCAATGACACTACCGGGCAAAAATTAAACGAGGTAGTTAATATAATACGCGGACCCCATGGTACAAAGGTGACTCTTACGGTAAGGCGTGGTGAAAAAGAATTTGATGTAGCTCTTAACCGGGCTGATATTCACGTGTCTTCAGTTAAATCTGAGATGATGGCAGGCAATACCGGTTACATTAGTGTAGCTTCATTTGGCTCTTCCACTGCAGAAGAGTTTGATAATGCAGTTAAAAACCTCCAAAATTCTGGAATGAAGAGCCTGATTATAGATTTGCGTGACAATGGGGGCGGTTACCTCGATGCAGCCGTTGATATGCTGGATGACTTTATTAACCAGGGTTCTACAGTTGTGAGTATTGTAGATAATACAGGTAAAAAAGAAAAGATAGGTACAGAGGAAAAGCCTTTTGTCGAAGACCTGCCTACTGTTATTTTGGTTAACGGCTACACTGCCAGCGCTTCGGAAATCATGGCCGCCGCTTTAAGGGATTACGGAATGGCTACTATTGTAGGCGATACTACTTTTGGTAAAGGAGTTGTACAAAACGTAATTCCTTTAAGCACCGGAGGGGCAATAAAGTTTACTGTCTACAAATATCTAACTCCTAATGGCGCAGATATTGACCAGGTGGGGATTGAGCCGGACCAGTTTGTATTGACGGAGGCGTTACAAAAAGAGGTGGCCTGGGAACTGCTGCATCCTGAAGATAATCCGGATATAGTTTTTGATTCCGGCGCAAAAAATGTTAAAATCAATGGTCAAAATGTCGACTTAAGCATTAATATAATAAAAAAAGATAATCGTGATTACCTGCCACTAAGACCTGTGCTGGAAGCTATGTTATATCAGGTGGATTGGCAGGACGGAATAATTAAGGTTATGTCCGGTGAACGTAAAATTAAGGAATTAAGTTCGTTTGATCATTCCTCTTTATTGCTGGAAAACGGAACTGGTTACATTGTTATAGATATGTTAAAGGAATTTAATATCATTTTAACCCAAAATGGCAATAGTTATGAACTAACCAGGCAGTTGCCATAATTTCGAACGGGTTGTTTTATAAAAAGGAGGTGCTCATGATGTCGAACAAAAAATGTTCCTGCGGTAGTGGAAAAAGTGCCGATGCGTGTTGCGGGCCCAGCAGAAAAGTTATTGATTTGAATGAATACCGCTGGCGGCGTGCTGGACGGCATCTCCGAAGGAAACTGGCTGAATTTGCGGATAACGATATTTTTACAAATGATGTTGAAATCGCCAGGGAATTATTTTTCGATACCTTTGATCCAGAATTGGTAGATGAAGAAGACGATTTAATGCTGGAAAGGTTTTTTGAATGGTTTATATTCGATTACAAAATTCAAAATCAAACCATTTTGGAATATTTCAGCCTTGCCGACAATTTAGCCAGTGAAGAAAGAGAATTGCTCGAAAGCTGGAAGAAAACCAAAAGTTCTTTTTATCAGGTGGTTAGAATAGAAAGACAATCTGTGCTGGTGATAGAGGATTTAATTCGTGGACGGCAGGTTAAAGTCACCGACAAAAACGCGGCCAAGGAACTTGAAGAGGGGCATATTATGCTAATGAGAGTATTGCCGGTGGGGAACGATTATGAATTTTCCACAGGCGGTATGGTTTTGCCTCTGGAATGCAAAAGTTATTTGTTAAGCAGGGTAAAGCAGGATGCAGACTTGTATTGGAGTAAGTATAAGAAACGTGGAGATTGGGACCAGTATCTCGCTGACAGAGCTCATGTTCTAAATAGCCTGGTAGTAGAATTAGAAACGATTTGGAATTTTTCATCTTTCGATGAAGAGACAAACAAAAAAACATCAGCTGCAAACAAAGGGCATATGGACGGTATGGCCCAGCAGGTAACAAATATTTTTTTGGATTATTTCTACGACCGTTGGGTTAACGAGCCAATGGATGTTTTGCAGGGCAAGACTCCTATGGAAGCATCTAAAACCAAAGAAGGACGGGAAAAACTGCAAACGCTGATAAAGGAACTGGGTAAAATTGAAAAGGCCAGGGCACAGAAGGGTGAGCCTTATTATGATCTTACAAGGCTGCGCAAAAAGCTTAAATTGCCGGCTGAGGTTGGAAACAGGATGACTAAGGGCGCACAGGATGAAAGCTCTGCCGCCGATTATGCCGGAGTAGCTGAACTGATTCGGGATGGCTTGAAAAAAATGGGGTACCATGCGCAGCAAGTAAACAATGCCCTAGAGATGTGGCAGCAATACAGTAAAGCCGCAAGGCCGGCATTTAGAAAACCGGGAGCGTGGGCGGCAGCGATTATATATGCAGTTGCCAGGTTGCTTGGTGATGAGTCGGTTAGTCAAAATGAGCTGGCGCTTATGTATAATGTGTCGGCTTCTACAATATCGGCCAACTACAGAAGTATTTGCAAGACGCTCCAACTAAAAGGGTAGACCCCCGTGCTAAAGTATTAAAAACCGCGCGCTAAAGGAACTGATTTAGCGCGCGGTTTTTTTATTGATTTTTGCTAATAATAACTTTAGTCAATTACGCCCGGGCCATAATCCAGCAACTCGGAGACTGTGACCAGATTATAGCCCTGTTGACGCAATCCGTCTATAACTGCCGGCAGTGCCTCCGGCGTACGGTCACAAGTATCGCTGGCATGCATCAGAATAATTGCTCCAGGGTGGACTTTTTGCAGTACCCGGTCAATTATTTGTTTTACAGAGCGATCCTTTTTCCAGTCCAGGGAGTCGTCGCTCCATTGGATTACTTTGTAATTCATACCTGTTATTACTTTTAACACGTTATCGTTCCAATCGCCATTGGGGGTGCGGATCAAATTGGGGGTTACGCCGGTTACTTCTTTTATTGATTCCTGGGCGGCTAAAATATCTGTTTTAATCCATTCCTGATCGTGTTCACTGTAGTTAACATGTTCATTGCCGTGGCTTGCTAGCTCATGTCCTTCTGCGGCAATCCTTTTAGGGAATTCAGGATGTTGTTTTACCCAGGGTCCGCTAAGAAAAAATGTCGATTTAACTTGTTTCTCTTTTAAAATGTCTAAAACCGGGCCGGGGACTTTGGTCCCCCAGCTTATGTCAAAAGTTAAGGCTACAACAGGTTTTTTAGTCGCTACCTTGTAAATAGCGTGTGGTTTGGGGTCAGTGTCTACATTAACTGCTTTTTGCTGTATGATAACAAAAAACAGTATCACGGTAGTAAGCAACAGCGCGCCCAGTAAAAAATTTCTTTTAATTTTTTTATAATCCAGTAGAAATACGCGCATAACAAATCATCACCTCTTTTATCAAAGCTAGTTAAATAATATTTCCAACATTGGTTTGGTATGTTAAAAATCCTAATAAAGTATGAGGAAAAAAATGCCTGGATGGTGATAATATTGTTAGCATATTATTTTCGTTTATTATTCGCTGTTGTTATATTTATAGCCGCCGGTTGCCTTAATACTTCTTCAGCACTAGCGGAAGACTTAAATATAAACGCCAGGGCCGCCATACTGATAGATGGGGAGACAGGTCAGGTTTATTATGCCAAAGACGCAGATAAGAGGCGGTCTCCCGCAAGTTTGACTAAATTAATGACAGCTATTGTTGCAGTGGAAAATGGCAATCTTGATAACGTTGTTGAAATAACCCGGCGGGCTGCTTCGGTTTCGGTGGGGTCCACTATAGGGTTGGATAAAGGAGATAAAATTACTTTGGATAACCTGTTAAAAGCGGCTCTGATCACCTCGGCAAATGATTCGACAGTTGCTATTGCCGAACATGTTGGCGGCAGTCACGATGCTTTTTTATATCAAATGAACAGGAAAGCTTTGTTAATTGGGGCGTTGGATACAAAATATGCTAATACAAATGGTTATTACGATCCCAAACATTATTCAACGGCTTATGATCTTGCACTAATAGCCCGTTATGCTTTACAAAAACCACGAATTAGGGAATTGGTATCAACCAGGGAAACGATTGTTAAGTGGGCTAGTCCTGAAAAGGAGAGGGAAGTAAGAAATACCAACCGATTGCTGTTCACAGAAGAGGTTAAAGGAATAAACGGGGTCAAAACGGGCAGCACGGCAAGGGCGGGGAATTGCCTTATAGCATCTGCCACCAAGGGGGATAAGCAATTTATTGCTGTTGTTCTGCATGCGGGCAATCGTTACCGGGAAGCGGTCAAATTGCTGGAATATGGCTTCGAACAGGTTAAGCCAGTGGTTATTTTCCCCGCGGGTAAAAAACTGGGGGAAGTAGCGGTGCAAAACGGTATTGAAAGCAAGGTAACTGTCACCGTAGCAGATCCGGTGAGAGTTAATGTAGCCGGGGATCAGTTAAAAAATATTAAAGTTAAAATAACATTAGACCCAATGCCCACGGCACCTGTTCGTCAAGGCCAGGTACTCGGTAGTGCATACTTTTCGATAAACGGATATAAGCTGACCAAAGTGCCCTTGGTTGCATCTAAAGAGGTTGAACCAAAAGCATTTTTAAACCGTTTGCTTTACAGGATGTCTGAATAATTCCGGCATATAAAACCACTGTTTACGATTTTGGGGGATAAAGTTCAATTAGGAAACATACATCTCATGCGATTATTCCCACTTGACTTTTTAGCCTGGTTAAGGCATAATTAATGTTGCACAGTTGAGGGCGGGTAGTTCAGTGGGAGAACGCTTGCTTGACACGCAAGAGGTCGTAAGTTCAATTCTTATCCCGCCCACCAGTAATAGCGAGGCCTTCCGATAAGGGGAGGCCTTTGTTATAAGCAAAATTATTGCGAGTATATATACTTTTAAACCCACCGGCTGCCGCTGGTGGGTGCAATAACATATCTCCTTTGATACCGCCTTTTTAGCGGTTTTTTTATAATGCTGTTAAGGAATATTAACAGCCTCTATCAGCTGATCCAGCAGATCAGTATCAATTATATTAGAACCAATATAATTTAACAAGGATATATCGCCATAATTGTCTCCCGTTCTGTTTGTTTTGTTTTGGCTATTAGAACCTATTGGTATGTTAATAGGTCCCATATTCACCATACCGGCTGAAGATACCTGATTAACTTTGAGAGCTCCAAAGTTGATAATTGGAAACGGCACCAAAGTTTTTCCTCCTTTATATCGATACTCTTTTCTTTAACAAAATCAAATATTTTTTACCTGAAAATCTTCCAAATCGTTATCTACCAGACTAACTTCTTTATTGGATACCAAATTGTTGTCGCCATAATTATCCCCGGCAGCGCGGTTAGTTTTATGTTGACTACTGGTTTTCATAGGGAGATTTATTCCAATGTTAATCATAGCTGCAGAATGCACTACGTTTACTTTAATATATCCAATATTAATTATTGGAACAGGTAAAGGCAACGGATAACCTCCCATCTCAATAGCAATTATTTCTGTTGATCTTAATTTCTTGTTTTTTTGCTAAAACTGCTTAGATTTATTATAGAGATGTCTTTATTAAACTTCTAACATTTTATGATCGGATATCAGGGTTTGTGAAAAAAACGTCCTTTTAAAAAATAAGGTTTATTTTTCTGTTATGTTAAACTAAGGCAGTAATATGGTAACCAGCTATAAATAATAGGGTTAAATAGATTTTTATGGCTTTATTTTTTAGGCTTTAACTTATAGGAAGGCTCGGGGAGCCTGGAAATTCTTTGCTTTTTAACCTCCAATTGAGGTTCCCTATTATTGACGTATTTTTCGTCTAATGCTCGTAAAACCCAAGCTCCTGTAATTCCCCAAATAGAAGAGGTGACCATAAAGGAAACAGCGGAACCTAAGCTTATAGTTAATATTTTGTGAATTCCTATGATATAAGCTAATGACATAATTATAAACCAACTTCCAAAACCTATAAATAATCCCCTTAACAAAAAATTTTGCTTTTCTTTTTTTAGAAATAAATGACTAAAAATTATAAATATACCTGCAGCAAAACCAATTTGAGCGATAGAACTAAGTAAATCTTCAGCAAAACTGCCGGACTTTCTTCCAAAAATCATTAGTGATGAATAATTTATGAAACGCCGTTCAGATAGTTTAAGTACATAATGGGAAAACAAATTTAAACCTAATAAGGTTATAGATGCAATAATTCCAGCCGCCAATATCCTTGCAAATCTATCTTTAAGGTCCATGATCTTCATTTTGTAGTTCCTCCATATAAGTAATTACTTTTTTATAAAAAGTGAATGTTTATATTCGCATATTACGCCTTTTTATTATGCCCTTAAAATGATCATTAATAAAATTGTCCTATAGGAAAATTATGGAGCTAAATCAAAAGTGTAATCTCGGAAAGCAATTAAAAAATAAATGCCCCTGGTCGCATCAGTAAGCGACACAGGGGGGAGTTACTGTAAAGATGGTTTTTAGTTAATCATGTAGTTATACAAGCGCGAACGTTTTGAGTCAAGGCCAACCCGTCAGAAGGTTGGCCTTGTGGCTAGCTTTTCGGTTTAAAGGTATCACATTTGGTGTTGTCCGAATTTTGAGCATGATTGAGATTGCCATCCCTGGCAACTTGAATCATAGGGGCATCGCATTGTACGTTTTTATTATAGCTACATTCTGTAACGCTGCACTTGATGTTGGGCAATATGTTCACCTCCTTCCTAAACACAACACTAGCTATTATGCTTAAAATATATTTTTTTATGTAGTACCAGAAAGTAGAAAACAAGTCAAAGCTCAGTTTGGGCAATGGCGGGGCAAAGCATTGGATTAAACGCAGAGCAGTAGTTGTTTGAATGGATTATTCGACAAATTATCTTACATTATTAGAAATTTTTTATTAAATGTAGAGGAAAGATTAATTATTTGTTAAATAATTAAAGTAAGCGTATGCATCATTCTTTTGAACGGGAGTGACAAAAATGTCTGAAAATAACTGGGAAGAACTTGTAATTATGGCTAAAGCAATAAAGACTCTTCTCGGCGATAAAGCAGCAGTTGCTTTAAGTGACCGTGAAAAATATTTTTATTATGAACCTGGTATCAAGCTTGATCATCAAGCAAAGGCCGGTGATCCGATTAAAACTGGCACCATAACCCATCAGGTAATACAAAGCAGTAAAAGAGTTACGGCAAAAGTGCCATTGGAAAAATCACAATATGGAGTACCTTACATGGCGATGATTGCACCAATTATTATTCCAAGTGGCGAAGTAATAGGAACGCTTGGTGTTTTTGAGCCAACGTTGCTCCATGATACTTTAAAAGATGAATCAGATAAATTGGAAAGCTCTCTTGAAGTTATAAGTCGCACAGTTACAAATCTATCAGCCGGCTCTCAACAGCTGGCAGCTACCGTAAACAATTTATCCGAACAAGCTAATATCATTAAGGATAATGTAAATAAAACAGATAGTGTATTGAATTTTATTAAAGATATTGCCAGCCAAACCCACCTATTAGGATTAAATGCTGCCATTGAAGCTGCCAGAGCAGGGGACCAGGGTAGAGGCTTTAATGTTGTGGCAGAGGAAATACGCAAGCTTGCCAATAGAACTGCCGGTTCAGTAAAGGAAATTGCTGACACGCTTTCGTTAGTAGCTAATTCCGTTAATGAACAAAGTGATCAACTATATCAAATTGCTGCTGTATCCGAAGAGCAGTCCGCCTCTATTGAAGAAATTTCCGCATCAGTGAATGAAATTTTATATATGTCAAAAGAACTTATAGAACTAGCTGAAAAACTATACAGCTAAAAGTAGGAGCGTTGGAACAATTTCAAAAATTTCGAGAAAAATTAATTTAAATGCTCCTGGCCGCCGACCCAACGACACAGGAGCTATGTTAATAAGAGGTGGATAATAATATTTGCAGTTCTGGTGCTTTTTATTAAAAAAGACTCCGGTGGGGCTTGCTGCAAGTTGACTAAAGGTAAAAGGATATATAAAATATAGAAGTGCGGTTTGTTGTATTTAATTTCCAATCTGGTATTGGGGATTCCTCTGTTAGACTATAATACGGGGGTATGTCTATGCTTGATCACCAGCTTTTAATTTTCGTAACTGTCTCGGAAAAAAAAACTTTTCCAGAGCAGCTGAAGTATTAAATATATCGCAACCGGCTATCAGTCAAAACATCCACGCGCTGGAGGATTATTACGGAGCAAAATTATTTGAGCGCTCCAGTAAAAAGGTTGATTTAACCCAGGCGGGGGAAACGTTATACACTTATGCAAGAGAAATACTGGATTTGCATAGGGTTGCCAAGCGGGCGGTTTCCGATCTTGTCGAGCTGGTAACCGGCCACTTAAATATTGGTGCAAGCTTTACCGTTGGTGAGTATATTTTACCGCGAATTCTTGCAGCTTTTACAACGAGGTTCCCTGATGTAAAGTTTTCCGTTACTATAGGTAACACCGAGTTTGTACATGAAAGCGCCCGGGAAGATAGTATTGATATTGGCTTGGTTGAAGGTGAAGTTGATGACCCGCAGCTTGAAGTAAATAAATTTCTTAATGACGAGCTGGTGTTTATTGTATCTAAAAATCACCCGCTGGCCGGGGTTTCAGTCAAACCCGAAGAAATTGCAACCAGAATAAAAGACCTGCCTTTTATTATCAGGGAAGAAGGTTCCGGAACCAGGTTGGCTGTGGAGAAAGCATTAGAAAATTTAAATTTTCAGCCTTCAAGTTTAATTACACTTGGCAGTACTCAGGCTATCAAAGAATCCGTTGAGGCCAACCTTGGAGTATCAATGCTCTCCAGGTGGACATTGCGCAAGGAGATAAAACTGGGTTTTATCAAGCCAATCAGGTGTTGCAATCCCATAACCCGCGGCTTTTATTTAATTCAGCATAATGAAAAATTCCAGTCCAGGGCCTGCGCTGAATTTAAAAAGTTTATCTTAGAGTCAGATTTAACGAATATATTAAGTTAAAAAACATTATCTTTCTCAATAAAGCCAGCCTTATGGTTGGCTAATATTTTTTTCCGGGCATGCTCTGCCTGGTTTTTGCTTATACTTGAGCAACAAGGATGCAGTATATCGCAATCACCAGATACATATAATTGTAAGCAAAGGAGAGTGAGTGAGCTATGCCCCAGCAATGCATCAGTATTGGTACCGCCAGCCAGCAGGATCTTGTCAAACAAGAGCTGAGCCGGGGACTTAAATCTTTACAACATGAAGGTCTAAGTGTTAACTTGCAGGAGGACCAGACCAACGGGTTTACTTTTTTAGATTGCTGTGTATCGGGGCATACGGAACCTATAATCAGTCACCGGGTTGCCGGAGTCATAACCAATTTAATTGTAAACAATTGGCAGGATATTTTATTAAAAGATATCATTAGAGAGAATTATTATTACTTTGACGAAGATGAAAAAGGTGCTATTTATGATTATGCCCAGAAGAAAATAAACCTGAACGATAAAATAAAGGAAAGATACCGTCTGGTTATATTGCATAAACTGACCGAATACCTGAGCGCCAATAATAACCTCGTTATTGATGGATTTATCCGTTTTAGATTAAAAGACTATATTGACCAACTCTATGACGTCGCTGATCAGGCTGTTGATGATTTTCTAATGGAGCGCGAGTATAAAGAGTTTATAGAGCTGTTAAGGTATTTCGTTGAAATACAGGAACCCAAGGCTGATTTGGTTAATGTGGTATTGCAGAATGACGGGGTATTTAAGCTTTACGACGAAAAAAACCAGCCTATAAATAGCGACTATTTAAGGGATTTTATGATTGATCTGGTGGAAAATGAAATCAATTATGAAGATTTGCTTATCAGCGCTTTGATAACTATTGCGCCCCGGGAGGTCAAATTCCACTCTGGCACTGGGGAAATGCCTTCCAGTATAGTTAACACAATCAAAAGTGTGTTTGTCGGGCGGGTTTCCAAGTGCAGCGGCTGCTCAATTTGCAAAAAGCACCAATAGATGCGCTTATAAAGTCAGGTGCATTTATACAGCAGTATGTTGACATCTTAATAGCAGGTGAATATAATTATGGCTGTAAATTATTATAAATAATGATGGTGAAGGGGAAGAGTAAGCTTTTACCGTTACCCAGAGAGAAGGACGCCGCGGCTGAGAGCGCCTTTGTTATAGGGAAGCTGAAAACCACCCTGGAGTTGCTGTATTGAAATACCAGTAAATGCAGTCGGTTGGGCACCGTTACCTGCCCTTAAGAAGAGTCCATTAAACTCAATCAGGGTGGAACCGTGGGATCAATATCTCGCCCCTGGCAATGCTGCCAGGGGTTTTATATTTTTTTAATGCTGAAAGGGGTTTTATTTATGATCAACATTACTTTAAAAGATGGGTCGATACGGCGGTATGAGTCGGGTAAGACTTTGCTGGAAATGGCTTTTGATATTAGCCCCAGACTGGCCAAGGAAGCACTGGTGGCCCGTGTAAACGGTAAGCTGGTAGATCTCAATGAAAAAATTGATAGTGATGCCCAGGTTGAATTCCTTACCTTTGACAGTGAGGAGGGGCAGGAAGTTTTTCGCCACAGCACTTCCCATGTTTTAGCCCAGGCGGTTCAAAGGCTGTTCTCGGGGACTAAATTGGCTATCGGCCCTGCCATAGCAAATGGCTTTTACTATGACTTTGATTCACCTCAAAAATTTACACCCGAGCAGCTTGAACAAATTGAAAGGGAAATGAATAAAATTATCAAGAAAGATTTGCCGTTTGCCCGATTTGAAATTTCTCGCGAGGAAGCTTTGCAGAGGTTTGGTAAAAAAGGAGAAAATTATAAAGTTGAACTGATTAATAACCTGCCCGAAGACGCGGTGATATCCTGCTATCAACAGGGTGATTTTGAAGACTTGTGTGCCGGGCCGCACGTTCCTTCCACCGCCCGTCTTAAAGCCGTGAAATTAACTTCCATCGCCGGGGCATACTGGCGGGGTGACGAGCGCAATAAAATGCTGCAGCGGATCTATGGAACCTCTTTTCCCAAAAAATCATTGTTGGATGAGCACCTGCAGCGGCTGGAAGAAGCGAAAAAGCGGGACCACCGCAAGCTGGGGGCTGAGCTTGACCTGTTCAGTATTCAGGAGGAAGGGCCGGGCTTTCCCTTTTTCCACCCTAAAGGAATGGTGCTGCGCAACGAATTGGAAAACTTCTGGCGTGAGGAACATAAGCGCCGCGGGTATGTTGAAATTAGGACACCGATTATTTTAAGCCGGGCCTTATGGGAACAGAGCGGGCACTGGGAAAATTACAAGGAAAATATGTATTTTACCAAAATTGATGAAGGAGATTACTCAATTAAACCCATGAATTGCCCGGGGGGCATGCTGATCTACAGAAGCCGGATGCACAGCTACCGGGATTTACCCGTTAGAATGGCGGAGCTTGGCCTGGTGCACCGCCACGAGCTATCAGGAGTGCTGCATGGTTTAATGCGGGTACGCTGTTTTACCCAGGATGACGCTCACATTTTTATGCTTCCGTCTCAGGTTAAAGATGAAATCTTGGGTGTTATAGACCTGGTGGATGATTTTTACCGCGTGTTTGGTTTTGATTATCATGTTGAGCTGTCTACAAAACCGGAAAAATCGATAGGTTCCGACGAGATTTGGGAACTGGCCACCGAGTCATTGCGGGAGGCCCTTGAAGCGCGTGGGCTGCCATACAAGATCAATGAAGGAGACGGGGCGTTTTACGGTCCCAAAATAGACTTTCATTTGGAAGACAGTATCGGCCGGACCTGGCAGTGCGGCACCATCCAATTGGATTTTCAAATGCCCGAAAGATTCGGCCTGACCTATGTGGGCGAGGACGGGCAAAAGCACAGGCCGGTTATGATCCACCGGGTGGTATTTGGCAGCATCGAAAGGTTTATCGGCATACTTACGGAACACTTTGCCGGTGCTTTTCCAGCCTGGCTGGCTCCCGTGCAGGTTAAAGTGCTGCCCATCACCGACCGGCAGCAGGAATACGCCCAGGCAGTAACTGCCAAGCTGACGGAAAACGGCTTTAGAGCCGAACTGGACGCCCGTAATGAAAAGGTAAATTATAAAATCAGGGAGGCCCAGGCGCAAAAAATACCGTACATGCTTGTAATAGGAGAGCGTGAAGCCGCTGCTGAAAAGGTTGCCATTCGTCACCGCAAAAAAGGTGACCTGGGTGTAGCCGCTTTGGATGACTTTATAAATAATCTGGATAACGAAATAAAGAATAAGGAACTTAGTTGACGTCACTGACCTGTCATGTTATAATAGCGTGCGAAATAAATATTTTGGTAAAAGTAGAAGCCACTCGCTTCTCACCCCATAATGCCGTCTGGTTGTTAAAGGGTTATCAGTTTTAAACGAATATCTATAAATTTATTTATTATAGATTTATAGTTTTAAGTTTAGCGGGTGGAAAACCCGCTTTATTTTTTTAGGGAGGTGAATAACTATTTCCAGAGAAAATCGGATAAATGACAGTATCCGAGCCAAGGAAGTAAGGGTGGTAGACGCCGAAAATAACCAATTGGGGGTGCTTCCGCTGCGTGAAGCTTTACGGCTGGCGGATGAAAGGCGCATGGATTTGGTTGAAGTTGCGCCACAGGCCAAACCACCTGTATGCCGCATTATGGATTACGGCAAGTTCAGATATGAGCAGAGCAAGAGAGAAAAAGAGGCCAAAAAGAAACAGCGCATCATTACTGTTAAAGAAGTGAAACTTAGGCCAAACATTGAAGATCATGACTTTGAGGTTAAAGCTAAAAACGCTATTCGGTTTTTGAAAGATGGCGATAAGGTTAAGGCAACAATCATGTTCCGCGGCCGTCAAATTGTGCACCCTGATTTAGGCAAGCAGCTTTTGGACCGGCTGGCAGTGCAGGTTGCCGATATAGCTAATGTTGAAAGAACGCCAAAGCTTGAGGGTAAGAATATGATCATGATTTTGGCACCCAAGCAACAACCACAAGAGTAGTTTAAAACAAAAAGATCTGTAGGAAGGAGTGAGGTGTTTTGCCAAAAATCAAAACACATCGCGGTGCCGCAAAACGTTTTAAAAAGACCGGCTCTGGAAAATTTAAAACTTCGCATGCTTTTCACAGTCACATTTTAGGTAAGAAAACACCCAAGCGCAAGCGCAAACTGCGTAAGGCTTTAATCGTACACCCGGCTAATGCAGCTAATTTGCAGCGCCTGCTCCCTTAAAGTAGTATTTGTAGTTCCGTTGAAAAGGAGGAATTGTCATGCCACGGGCGAAGAGCAGTGTGGTTTCACGTAAAAGACATAAAAAAATATTAAAGCTGGCCAAAGGCTACCGCGGTTCCAAGAGTAAACTGTTTAGGGTGGCGAACCAGCAGGTTATGAAATCCCTGGTTTATGCCTACAGGGACCGTAAGGCTAGAAAGCGCGACTTCAGGAAGCTATGGATTGCCCGTATTAACGCCGCCGCTCGCAATAATGGTATGTCTTACAGCCGTTTTATGAACGGTTTAAAAAAGGCCGGCGTTGATATTAACCGTAAAATGTTGGCCGATCTGGCCGTCAACGACAGCAGGGCTTTCGGGCAGCTGGTTGATATGGCCAAGAGTAAATTATAAAATTAATTCTGCTATGAATAAGCATGGTTATAAAACCCGTGCTTATTTTTAATACTTTTATGTATATCTGGCCATATATATGACCAGAGCTAAGTAAAAAGCACTGAAAAGCGCGCGGCAAGGGAACTTATTTAGCGCGCTTTTCATGTTATTGGACAAGGAGACGACTATGCTGGTGAGCAGGCAAAACTTGCGAATTAAATATGTGCGCCGGCTCCATCAAAAAAAATTCAGGGACAGTGAGGGTAAATTTTTAATTGAAGGGATTAGATTCCTGGAAGAGGCCATCAATGCAAACTGGCCTTTGGAAGCTGTTTTTTACGAGCCCTCGCTGGAAAGCGGGGACAGGGGACGGCTACTGCTGGGAAACTTGTCTAAAAGCGGCGCTGCACTTATTGCTGTGGATAAATTGCTGTTTAGTGAGATAGCAGATACCGAATCGCCTCAGGGCATACTGGCGGTGGCTAAAAAACCGTTGGAGTTTGATTTTAACCCGGTGGAGTGGAGCAAAGCCCAAAGGGATCTGCTGGTACTGGTTGACGGTGTCCGGGATCCCGGCAACCTGGGAACGATAATTCGCAGTGCGGATGCAGCCGGGGCTGACTGCGTCTTCATTTTAAAAGGGACCGTTGATCCCTATAATACCAAAACACTGCGTTCAACCATGGGGTCGATTTTCCATATTCCCATTATTAACGTGGATGACCGGAGAGGCTTTTTGACCGGCCTTCTTGCGGGGGGCTGGAAGCTGGTGGTGGGAGATCCTGCTGCTCAGAAACTGCTGTGCCATGCCGACCTAACCCGTGATACAGTTTTGGTTATCGGCAGTGAAGCCAGTGGAGTGTCTGCGGATTTACATAAGGATGCCGGCAGCCTGGTAAAAATACCTATGCCAGGGCGGGCCGAGTCATTAAATGCAGGTGTGGCAGCGGGGATTATGCTTTACGAAACGGTTCGCCAAAGGATGGCAGCTGGCAGGATTATTGCTAGACCTTAGCCTCATTTTAAGTCAACTTCCTTGTTTTCGATATGCCCTTATGATATAATCAAACTCGGGTAAGGTCCTCAAAGAATGAGGGAAAGGTTGTGGTTAAATGTTTTTAACCGCCGATTTTTTTTGGAAATTGTTTGAAGCCACTGGATCAGTTAGGGCGTATATTCTTTACAGAAGGCTGGCTTTACATTAAGATACCAATGATATATAACAGTGATGAAGGGAAGTAGTACGCGGTTACTTGTTTTAACAGGGAGAAAGGATCATTGACTGGAAATCCTTTTAAAGACAACCCGCGAAATTCGCCCCGGAACTGCAGCTGAACGGTTTTTCCAGTAGGTGTAGCCGGTTTCCCGCCGTTAACTGGGACTCGGGACTAGTCCCGGATGAGTGGTTGAGCTTTAATGGCAACAATTTGGGTGGTACCACGGATATTTTTAATCCGTCCCTTGGGACGGTTTTTTATTTGTCTATAATTCATGGGAATAATAGGAAGAGCGGATAACAACTGAGGAGGATGGATATGGAAGAGAAATTAAACGCTATATTATCTGATGCCAGGGAGGCTTTGGCCAAAACTGATAATTTGGACGAATTAAATGGAGTAAGGGTCAGGTATCTTGGCAAAAAAGGTTCTTTGACCACGGTTCTAAGGGGCATGGGCGGTCTTACCCCGGAGGAGCGGCCCAAGGTTGGCCAGCTTGCCAATGAAGTTAGGACGGAGATAGAAAGTATTTTAGAGCAGCGGCTTGCTGAAATAAAAAGAAAAGTAAAGGCCATAAAATTGGCCGGGGAAAAAATAGATGTAACTTTGCCTGGCACGCCATTTTTAACCGGGCACAAGCACCCCCTTAGCGCAGTTCAAGAGGAGATTGAAAACATCTTCCTGGGAATGGGGTACAGTATCGAAGAAGGCCCCGAAATTGAAATGGATTATTATAATTTTGAGGCGCTGAATCTTCCCAAAGACCACCCGGCCCGCGATATGCAAGATTCATTTTTCATTAGCCCGGAAGTGCTTTTACGCACCCATACTTCTCCGGTTCAGGTAAGAACTATGGAGAGGACCGTTCCCCATCTGCCGGTTCGAATAATCGCCCCCGGGAAAGTGTATCGGCGGGATGATGATGCTACTCATTCTCCAATGTTTCATCAGGTGGAAGGTTTGGTAATTGATAAAAGGATTACCTTTGGTGACTTAAAGGGCACATTACAGGTTTTTGCGGAAAAAATGTTTGGTGCTAAGACCAGAACAAGATTCCGCCCCAGTTACTTCCCCTTTACCGAACCCAGCGCCGAGGTTGACATATCCTGCGGCATGTGTGACGGAAAAGGCTGTCGTGTTTGCTCTCACACCGGCTGGCTGGAGATCCTCGGATGCGGCATGGTCCACCCCAGAGTTCTGGAAATGTCAGGTTATAATTCTGAAGATGTCACCGGTTTTGCTTTTGGCATGGGGATAGAGCGCATAGCCATGCTTAAATATGATATAGATGACATGCGGTTGCTTTTTGATAATGACCTGCGTTTTCTGGCCCAGTTTTAAAAATTAGCTTAAAAGCAGCGTGAGGAGGTAAAAATTTTGCGTGTTTCATATAAATGGTTAAAGGAATATGTGCCAATAGACGTGCCACCCCAGGAGTTGGCCGAGCGCCTGACATTGGCAGGAGTTGCTGTTGAGGCCATTCATGAGCTGGGAAAAGATATTTCCAATGTTTATACCGGGAAAATACTTAAGATTGATAAGCATCCCAATGCTGATAAACTTGTGGTTTGCCGGGTCACCACCGGTGGAGATGAAGAACTGCAGATTGTAACCGGAGCCACTAACGTCAGGGAAGGACATGTAATTCCCGTGGCGGTGGTTGGTGCCAGGTTAACCGGGGGGCTGACAATTAAAAAGTCCAAGCTGCGCGGGATAGAATCCAGGGGCATGCTGTGCTCCGGGCAGGAGTTGGGGCTTGATCCCGATACCATGCCGGAAGACCAGGCGCACGGGATCATGATTCTGCCTGCGGATACGCCTCTCGGAGTTGATGTCAAGTCTTTAATCGGGTTAGATGATGTTATTTTGGAATTAGAGCTGACGCCCAACCGAGGCGACTGCATGAGCATGGTGGGGGTTGCCCGGGAAGTGTCCGCAATTTTCAATAAACCTTTAATCATGCCGGAAACTGAGGTTAATCCTACTGCTGACGCGGCCGGGGACAGCGTTAAGGTTGATATTGACGACCCGGTACTATGCCGGCGCTATGTGGCCCGGCTACTTAAGAACGTTATAATTAAGGCATCCCCGGCCTGGATGCAGGAGAGGCTAAGGGCGGCGGGTGTCCGTCCTATTAATAACGTGGTGGACGTAACCAATTATGTGATGATGGAACTGGGCCAGCCACTGCATGCTTTTGATTACAGCAAGCTAAAGGAAAGTCATATTATCGTGCGCAGGGCTGCGGACCGTGAAACAATGTTAACACTGGATAAAAGTAAAAGGGAGCTTTCTTCCGATATGTTGGTTATAACCGATCCAGACGGGCCCGTGGCTGTGGCCGGCGTAATGGGCGGGTATGAATCGGAAGTAACGTCGGAAACCCAGTCGATCCTGCTGGAATCAGCTTATTTTGATCCAGTTAGTATCAGGCGAACTTCCCGCGATTTGGGATTACGTTCCGAGTCATCAGCGCGGTTTGAAAAGGGGATCGACTTAACAGACTGCCGGCGGGCCGCGGACAGAGCTGCGCGACTGCTGGCGGATATGGGGGCAGCGGAAGTTGCGGACCTGGTTGTTGATAACTATCCCCGGCCCTGGGTTGAAAAAACAATTTTATTGCGCCCGCAAAGGGTTTATCACATTTTGGACCTGCAGATTCCTCAACCGGAAATTGCTGAATTACTAACCAGGCTGCAGTTTCAAGTTAAGGAAGATGAAAAGGGATTACTGGTAACTATACCGGGCTTCCGCCCCGATATAAGTTTGGAAGTTGACTTGATTGAAGAAGTAGCCAGATTATACGGTGTAAACCGCGTACCCAACACGCTGCCGGTGGGGGCCATGACCCCGGGTGCCAGGAATTACAGTCAGGAACTATCCTTAAATATACGGAATTTCCTTTCCGGGGGTGGTTTTTCCGAGGTGGTTACTTACACCTTTGTAAATCCACGGGTTTTTGATCTTTTGGATTTGGAACCAGACAGCATGCTAAGGAAAACGGTGGCCCTGCAAAACCCGATGAGTGAAGATCAGTCGGTAATGAGAACGCTGTTGTATCCCGGCTTGTTGGATGTGCTGCAGCGCAACGCCAAGCGCCAGGTTAAGGACGCTGCAGTGTTTGAGCTGGGGCGGGTATATCACCCCAGGGAGAACGAAACGCTGCCGCTGGAAGTTGCAACGCTCGCCGCAGCTGTGACGGGTTCTACGCCCGGGGGATGGAACAGCAGCACGGTTGCAATGGATTTTTATTACCTTAAAGGAGTACTTGAAGCGTTATTGGGGCAGGTGGGCGTTAAAGATGTTGCCTATGTCCCTGTTGCCAATGCGCCTGGATTACATCCCGGAAGAACCGCCGCAGTAATATGCGGCGAAACTGAAATTGGTATTATTGGCGATCTGCATCCTGATGTACAGGAGGCTTATGATTTAAGTCGACCGGTGACCATTTTTGAAGTTGATTTTGATCAACTGGCCGGAGTTGCAGGGAACCCGCGCCGGTATAAATCGCTGCCAAGATTTCCGGGGGTGGAACGCGACCTAGCCGTTGTGGTCCGCAATGACATTCCTGCTGCCGATATTACTAATATAATTTACCGTGCTGCTTCCGCTTTATTACAGGAAGTTCGATTGTTTGATGTTTATCGGGGCAAACAGGTGGAAGATGGGCGTCAAAGCCTGGCGTTTGCACTTAAATTCCAGGCGGCTGACCGGACCCTGACGGATGATGAGGTCAATAAGCAGATTGAAAAAATAACCGGAGCGCTGGAGCGGAAGTTTGCTGCCGTCCTGCGCAGTTAAACATTTTCTAATGTTCCTTGTCTTGGTCATTATGAGCGTACGAAGCAATCTCAATATGAGATTGCTTCGAAGGTGGGACACGGTACCTGTCCCCTTGTCCCACCCCGCACCCCGTGATCAAATAAAATAAAAAAATCCTCATTTTGAAGGAATATGGCGTTATGTGTAGAATACATTGCCAATGTTCCTAAAAAAGGGGAGGGCCAGGTAATGTCCGACGGGCAAAACAGGGTTGAGGTCGAAATTAATGGGGAGCGTTACACGCTAGTGGGTGATGCCTCACCGGAAACTATGATTAAAATGTCCCTGGATGTTGACGAAAAGATAAAGCAGGTCATGAAAAGGAATACCAGGCTATCCCTTTACAAGGCAGCAATTTTAGTAGCTCTTAATATATCTGAAGAACTCCATATACTGAAACAGGAGTACGGCAACTTGGTAAGTATGATGGAACAGGAGCAGGAGCGAGAGCCGGACAGAAAGAAAAGGAAAAAGTAGCCCCTGACACTCATGGAGTTGACTTCATGAGTTTTTTATTATTTTTTGGGGTACATTATCATGAGAATTGAAACGGGGCGTTTGGCTGTGCGTAACATGGAAATTGCCTGGGTTTTTTATCAGATTGCAGACCTGCTGGAATTCAAAGGTGACGATTTTTTTAAAATCCGGGCCTATCGTAAAGCTGCCAGGGCTATAGCGGGTTTGGAAGAGTCCGCGGCAGATTTATATAACAGCGGAAAATTAATTGAAGTGCCCGGTGTGGGTAAAAATATCATGGCCAAGATTGGCGAATTGTTAACTAGCGGGCAGTGCCAGCTGCACGAAAGGTTGAAGCGCGAGGTTCCGGCGGGCCTTCTGGAATTAATGTCTCTGCCCGGTTTGGGGCCCAAGAAAATTGGGCTGTTGCATGAAAGGTTGGGAATATCCTCAATTGCTGAGCTGGAGGAAGCAGCCCGTGCCAAGAAGATCCGGGAACTTCCGGGGATGGGTTCCAGAACGGAGCAGGAAATAATTCGCGGTATCGGCAGGCTAAAAAGGAAACCCAATCAGCTGCCACTGGGGGCGGCACGAGAACTGGCCGCCGGTTTCAGCAGGTACCTGAAACAGATGGGCGTTGACCGGCGGGTGGAAGTAACCGGAGCCATCAGGCGCTGGGCGCCGATGGTAGACCGTATTGATCTCCTGGTAGTTGCGGCTGATATGCAGGATGTTCAAGAACCATTCGCTTTGCACCCGGATCTTGGGGATGTGGTTTGGCGGGAAGAGGACCGGTTTCAACTGGCCAGCCGCTGGGGAGTGCCGGTTGAAATTTATATTGTCCCTGAAAGTGAATACTGGTATGCTTTACTTTGGAGCACGGGCAGTCCCGCACATTACCGGAGGCTGCAGGTAATGGCCTGGAAGCGGGGCTGGCGCTTAAACAAATGCGGCCTGTACCCGCGCAGCGGCGGCGACGCGGCTGCGGTGCATAGTGAAGAGGAAATTTACAGGCTGTTGGAATTGCAGTATGTACCACCGGAATTAAGGGAAAATGAAGGTGAATTAAGCGCTGCCGGTAACGGTACTTTACCCCGGTTGTTAAACGCGGGAGATATCCGCGGCGATTTGCATGTTCATACTAACTGGAGCGACGGGATGAACAGCATCGAAGAAATGGCGCAGCGGGCACGGGAAAAAGGTTACCGCTACATGGCGATAACCGATCACTCGACTTCGCTAAAAGTGGCCAGAGGCCTTTCCCGGGAGAAACTGTTAATGCAGCATGAAACCATCCGCCAATTAAACCGACAGTGGGAGGATTTTCAACTTTTTACCGGGATAGAGGTTGATATTCTTACTGACGGCAGGCTTGACTGCCCTGATGAAATATTGGCCGGGATAGATGTAGTAGTTGCTTCTGTCCACACCGGCTTTAAGCAGGACCGTGCCACCATTACCAGAAGGATGCTTGCCGCCATTGAAAATGAACATGTTGATATTATCGGCCATCCCACCGGACGCCTACTGGGACACCGAGAGCCCTATGCCGTAGATGTTGAAGCGATAATTGAGGCTGCCGCCAGGCATAAAAAGATACTGGAGATCAACGCTTCTCCCGACCGCCTGGATCTGGATGAATTTTATGTCCGGCTGGCCAGGGAGAGCGGAGTGCTTATAGCCATAAATACTGACGCCCATGACTTGCGCAGGCTTGAAGAGATGGAATTTGGCATCTCGGTGGCGCGCCGGGCCTGGCTGGAGCCCGGGCACGTTATAAATACATATGAATTTGATGATTTGGTGCGGGTGCTGCAAAGATGAAGGATTTTAAAATAAACTGCCACCCCCTGCCCGGGGAATTTTACGCTCGTGACACCGTAACGGTATCCAAAGACCTATTGGGCTGTTTTTTAGTACACCGTACCCCCGCAGGAGCCACTGCGGGCAGGATTGTAGAAACCGAGGCGTATTTGCAGGGTGACCCTGCCTGCCACGCTGCCCGCAGTATGACCCCAAGGAACAAAGTAATGTTCGGGCCGCCGGGCTATGCCTATGTATATTTTACTTACGGCATGCATTATTGTTTTAACGTGGTATCCCAGGCTGAGGGTGTGGGGGAGGCCGTGCTGATCAGGGCGCTGGAACCCGTCTATAACACAGGTTTGATGCAGCAGCGGCGGGGCAGGGAACGTTTAAAGGATCTTTGCTCCGGACCTGCAAAACTTACCCAGGCCATGGGGATTGGTATTGAACAAAATTGTACAGACCTGACCACCGGAGATTTATATCTTTGCGCCGGTGATGCGGGCTCGGCCATTATTACTACCACCAGAATAGGTATTCGTGAAGGAACTGATTTGCTCCTGCGTTTTTATTTGCAAGACAGCAGGTATGTATCCAGGAAATAACAAATATATGTTATTAACATTATTTTAAAAAGGGAGTGGCTATGATGAAAATTAAAGAGATTTATGAATATGTAGTTGCCAGGGGGATGGAAAAAGACCCCAGAGGGATCGACGTTGTGAAGGCGCAACTGGCCAGGGAAAAGAAACGTTATGAGGAAATGAAGGAAGAAGACAAGAAATCATATGATACCGACAGGCTGACCAATCCATACAGCGATACCAGGGTGCTTTACGGTGATCCCGAAACCGAGGTTAAAAGTGTGTTGGTTGGCATCGACATGGAAGTGGGAGAGGTACTGCTGGCGGACCGGCTGGGTGAGAAGGGCAAAAAGATTGATTTAATTATGTCCCATCACCCGGAAGGAAAGGCTTTGGCCGGACTCCACGATGTTATGCACCTGCAGGAAGATATTCTGGCGGATTTCGGCGTGCCCATCAATGTGGCCGAGGGAATCATGGTTTCCCGTATCAGCGAGGTCAAAAGGGGATTAATGCCGCTTAACCATAACCGGGCTGTTGACGCGGCAAGGGTTTTAGGCTTGCCGATTATGTGCACTCATACCGTGGCGGATAACCAGGTGACGACTTTCCTCCAGGAATTAATGGATAAAGAAAAGCCGGTTACCTTAAGCGATATCATTAAGCTGCTGAAGACCATACCGGAATATGCTGAAGCAGATAAACACGGTGCCGGTCCAACAATTGTGGTGGGGAATAAGGAAAGGCGTGCCGGTAAAATTCTGGTTGATATGACCGGTGGCACCGGTGGCTCGGAGGATGCTTATGCCAAGCTTTCGCAGGCCGGGGTCGGTACCCTGCTGGTGATGCATATTGGGGAAAAACACCGCAAGGAAGCCGAAAAGAATCATGTCAATGTGATTATTGCCGGACATATGGCCAGTGACTCCATTGGCATGAACCTGCTGCTGGACGGTTTGGAAAACAAGGGCCCGGAAATTATAACCTGTTCAGGTCTCATCAGGAATAAAAGAAGCTAAGAAACGGGTTCAATGAAACGGGGAAATTAAATGAGCAAACCGGAATTGCTAGCGCCTGCGGGCAGCCGTGAAGCCCTGGTGGCCGCCGTACAAAACGGGGCGGACGCAGTATATTTGGGGGGGCGGCAGTTTAACGCCCGCCGCAGCGCAGACAATTTTAATGAGCGAGATCTGATTGAAGCAATTCAATATGCCCACGCACGTGGGGTTAAAATTTATGTTACGGTGAATATTTTGCTGGCCGATACCGAATTGTCAGAGGCTGTGCGTTTTCTGCATTTTATCTATAACACCGGTGCCGACGCCGCCATTGTACAGGACCTCGGCCTGGTAAAGCTGGCCCAACAGGTAATCCCAGAGCTTGAGCTGCATGCCAGTACGCAAATGACAGCTCACAATACACCCGGTATCCAGTTTCTAAAAGAAGCCGGACTAAAAAGAATTGTTCTGGCCCGTGAACTGAGCCTTGCTGAAGTACGCGAAATTAAAGAGCACACAGGCATCCAACTGGAAACATTCATTCATGGCGCACTTTGTGTTTGCTATTCCGGGCAGTGTCTCATGTCCAGCATGATCGGCGGCCGCAGCGGGAACAGAGGACGCTGCGCCCAGCCCTGCCGCTTGGAATACCGGCTGGTGGACAATCGCGGGCGTGAATTGGCTGACCCGGCGAAAACCGGTGAATATTTGCTCAGTCCTCGTGATTTGAATATGAGCGCTAATATCCCCGAGCTTATTGGTGCGGGAATAGATTCTTTTAAAATTGAAGGCAGGATGCGGCGCCCGGAGTACGTGGCAACGGTTATCAGAGTTTATCGCTATTTAATAGACAGAGCTCTTGAAGGCGGCAAGTTTTACGTTGATCCGGCTGAGGCGGGGGAACTGAAACAAATATTCAACAGGGACTTTACAACCGGTTATTTTTTTGGGGTGCCGGGGGCTAAAATGATGAGCTATAAGCGCCCCAACAACAGGGGCGTGAAGCTGGGACGCATCAGCAGGTACGACAGAGAAAAGAAACTGGCTTTAATTGAGCTGGACGCGTCGCTGGCACTGGGTGACGGGATAGAGGTGTGGGTTACCCGGGGCGGCCGTGTTGGAACTGAAGTAACAGAAATGTTCCTGCAAAATAAAAAAATCACCTCCGCCGGACCTGGAACTGCGGTGTCAGTAAGGCTGGACGGCCGCATTTATCCCGGCGACAGGGTCTTTAAAACCAGTGATGCACAGCTAATGGAAAAAGCGGTGCGGACTTATTCCTCAAGCAGAGAAAACATCAGCATTCCACTTGATTTTAAAATAAAGGCCAGCCTTGGCGAGCCAATGTACATCCAGGCCCGCGATCCTGAAGGCGTTGCAGCTGAGGCTGAAACAGCGGTCAGGGCGGAGGCGGCTATCAAAAAACAGCTAACTTCTGATTTCCTGGCGAACCAGCTAAACAGGCTTGGCAACACTCCTTTCGTATTGGGAAAATTAGAATGCGATATTGAACCCGGGGTAATGGTGCCTGTTAGTGAAATCAATGAAGCACGCCGCGGGATCGTGGAAAGTATTTTGGAGGAAAGGGTGCGCCTGCGCGGCAACCGGCCTGTCAGCCTGGAAACGGTGGAACAAAGGCTGGACCAGGCTTATAATGGCCCGGTTTTAAATAAAACACTCGGGATGCCGCTTCTGGCCCTGGCGGTCAACGGCTTTGAGGAAACCAGGGCAGCTGTGCAAAACGGTGCGGATTTAATTTATTACGGTGGGGATGTGTACCGGCGGCAGGGTAATAATGACCTGGAACAGCTTCGTAAGGCCAGGGAATATTGTCGGGCAAAAAGTATTGGGTTTTATCTTGCAACTCCGCGGATTTTACATGATCGCGAGTTGGAAAGGTTTTTAGTAAATTTTGATCAGGCCATGAGCTTAAAGCCGGATGGCGTTGTGATTTCTTCGTACGGATTACTGCATAAACTTCAGGATACCTATGATGTTCCTTTGATTACTGATTTTTATCTAAATGTATTTAACAGCCAGAGCGCAAAATTATTGCAGGATAAGGGAGTTTTCAGGGTAACGCTATCTCCTGAACTGACCGGCCAGCAAATTGCCGGCCTGATCCCGCGAGTATCCGTTGAGACGGAACTGGTTGTCCAGGGAAGGTTGCCGCTGATGGTTTCCCGCTACTGTGCCATCGGCAGCCTGCTGGGCGGCAAGGGAGCCGGTAAAAGTTGCAATGCCCCGTGCCGCGGCACGGCTTTTGCGCTGCGTGACCGCAAAGGGGTGATCTTCCCCGTGGAAACTGATGCCAATTGTATCATGCACATTTATAATTCTCGTGAATTATGTTTATTAGATACTCTGCCTTACCTGGTTGAAACCGGCCCGGCGGTGCTCAGGGTGGAGGCGCGCCGCGAGGATGAGCAATACATTGCCAGGACTGCCGGGGCGTACCGGAGAGTGTTGAATTCCCTGCGCCAAAAGGGAGAAGAATTGCCCGACCTTGGCGCGATGGTGCAGGAACTTACCGCCCGGGGACCCGGATATACCAGAGGACATTATTACAGGGGCGTTATGGATTAGGGAGAGGGAAATGGATAATCGCAATTTAAAAAGACTTGAATTTGGCAAAGTTAAAGAAAAGCTGGCCGAATATGCCGGATCGGAGCCCGGACGGGAAATGATTGCCAACCTGATGCCGATGCGGGACCGGGACGATATCATCGATGCGCTGGCTGAAGTCACCGAGGGCAGGGAACTGCTCAGACTTGAGCCCACGGCACGCTTGGGTGGTTGGAACGACGTAAGGGAAGAGGCGCGGAGGTGCAGGCGCGGAGGGATATTGGACGGTGAGGAACTCTGGCACGTTGCCCAGACCCTTTCAGCATCCAGGCAAATAAAAACTTTTTTTAATGAGCGCCGGGAAACCTACCGGCGCCTGGGGGAAATAGCGCTGGGGCTTGGGGATTATAAGGAGCTTGAAAAAGGTATCACTTCAGCTGTTTTACCCGGCGGTGAAATCTCCGACCGGGCTTCCGAGCGACTGTTCAATATCAGGAGAAAAATGGCTTCCGCCCAATTGCGGGTTAAGGAACGTCTTGACGCCATTATCAGATCAACCAGCTATCAAAAATACCTGCAGGACCCTATTGTCACCATGCGTGAAGGCAGATATGTGGTTCCTGTTAAGCAGGAATACAGAAGCCAGGTGCCCGGTATTGTGCACGACCAGTCAGCCAGTGGCGCAACCTTATTTATTGAGCCTATGCCGGTGGTTGAGGCCAATAACGAAGTCAGAACTTTAATGGCGGAAGAAAAGCAGGAAGTGGAACGGATTATCCGAGAGCTTTCCGCCAAGATCGGGACCCGGGCGGAGGATTTGCTCTATACCCTGGAAGTGCTGGGAAGAATAGATTTTATTATGGCCAAAGCCAGATACAGCGCCAGCCTCAATGCCTGGGTCCCTAGAATTATTGCCGAATCACGGCTTAATATCAAGCACGGCAAACACCCTCTTTTAACCGGTAAGGCCGTACCGACAAGTATCCACCTTGGCTTTGATTTTGATACATTAGTCATTACCGGGCCCAATACCGGGGGCAAAACTGTGACTTTAAAGACGGCCGGTCTGTTGGTGGCAATGGCTCACAGCGGCCTGCACGTGCCGGCTGAAGATGGTACCGTGATCGGCATGTTTGACCAGGTTTTTGTTGATATAGGCGATGAACAAAGTATTGAACAGTCATTAAGTACTTTTTCCTCACATATGACCAATATTGTTGACTTGCTGGGTAAAGTAACCAATAAGAGCCTGGTTCTGCTGGATGAACTGGGGGCCGGCACCGACCCCACCGAAGGATCGGCACTGGCGCAGGCTATTTTGGATAAGCTGCGCCTGAGCGGCGCCAAAACAGTGGCCACAACTCACTACGGTGAACTTAAAAGCTACGCCTATGCCCATGACCGGGTTGAAAACGCCAGTGTTGAATTTGACCCGGAGACGTTGCGGCCCACGTACAGGCTATTAACCGGAAGGCCCGGGCGCAGCAATGCCTTTGAAATAGCATTGCGGCTGGGTTTAGATAAGGCAGTGATTGATCAGGCCAGGGGGTTCCTGTCAGAAGAACAGGTTAAAATAGCGGATTTGATGACAGAACTGGAAAAGGCCAGAGTCCACGCGGAAAAGGAAAGGCTTGCAGCAGAAAAGCTGCGCATTGACGCTGAGGAGTATAAAGAGCAATATTTAGCCCTGTTGAATAAAATTCAAACTAGCAAGGATGAAGTTATGGCCAGGGCTGTGGCTGAATCCCGTGACTTGATTAAAAAGTCCAGACGTGAAGTCGAAAGCTTGCTGGAGGAAATGCGGTCCAAACTAAAGGAAGACTCGATGCGGGGCAGAGAGCAGGCGTTAACTAACGCCAGGCAGCGGCTGAAACAAATTCAGCAAACAACTGAAGCAATGGAACCGGAAGATGACTATCGTGAGAATGTGCAGGCGATAACCGATGTTAAGCCCGGTGATGAAATTTTTCTGCCCAAGTACGGGCAGCAGGGCGTTGTGCTTGATGTGTCGGGTGATGATGTCCATGTTCAAATCGGCATCATCAGGATGACGGTTAACAGAAAAGAACTGGCCAGGGCGAAAGGAAAGAAAAAAGATCGGTTAGGACCCGGAACTGGAAATCTGGTGCAGCAAAAAGCCAAAGATATATCCACAAGGCTTGATATGCGGGGCATGAGGGTTGAAGAGGCTCTGGCGGATCTCGATAAATACCTGGATGATGCCTGCCTTGCCGGACTGCCGGTCGTCTACCTTGTTCACGGTAAAGGCACCGGCGCTTTGCGCGCCGCAGTCCAGCAAGTATTAAAGCAGCATCCGGGGGTAAAGACCTATCGTCTTGGCGAGCAGGGCGAAGGTGGCAGCGGCGTAACCGTTGTCTACTTATAGGGGGAGCAGGCTTAAGCTAGCTATACTAACTGCGAAATTTAAATATAAGAATATTATGGTTGATATAGTTTGTTTAAGCGCATCTGCCTGCTTCTTATATGGCCAGTGCTTTCACAGCTAAAGTAAAAAAAACAACAGGCTGTCCACCTGCTGCTTAAGGAAATGCTGTTTAGTTATGTTTAAATTCTAATTGTTTCCGTTGTCTTGTTCGCGCAGGTCAGAGGGAAGTTCCTGCCACGAGAACGAGCTGTCATCGCTTTCATCATCATTGTCAAAAGTCTCCGCCGGCCCGTGCACATCACACATTTCAGTGGGTACTCGCATGCTGTAATCAGCCACGTTTTTCGGCACTGTATATGGTAATTTTAACATAACTCTGGTTATTCTATCCGGACAATACTGGTTGGGTAATAGGCCGGTAGTGGCGCATACCTCGGTTAGAACATGCACGTTATCTGTTTTAGTAGGTACTGTTCCCGCAGCGAAAATGTCGGTAACCATATCTTCCGGCGGGGTGTTTGCCCCGGGCAGCAATCCGGATTTATTATCAACTGTAGCAGTTGTAATGCCCGGTGGTTCAATAAAATTGTGTGATGGAATGTCTTTGTGTGCCTGCTGCATAACTTCCTTCCATACTCTGGCGGGGTAAATACCCCCGTAACTTCGTTGCATTCTGGTTGGCGTATCATAACCGATCCAGACAACACCAACCAGATCGGGCGTATACCCCGCAAACCAAATGTCCTTGCCCTCGTCGGTGGTTCCGGTTTTACCTGCCACCGGTCTGCCAATTTGGGCCCCGGTGCCGGTGCCTGACTGAACCACGGACTGCATCAAACTGGTCATAAGGTAGGATGTGGTTTCTTTCATGACCCTGCGAGAGGTGTTTTCCGATTCAAATAGAGTATTTCCGTCCTGGTCTTCAACTTTTAATATAGCGACAGGGTCGTTATAGATTCCATGGTTGTCAAAAGCTGCATATGCAGCAGTCATCTGCAGGGGAGTAACTCCGTTCCGCAATCCCCCAAGCGCCATCGCCGGTCCGGTCTGATCCAGATTAATATTCATTCTCTTGGCAAAATTAATGGCTTCTGGCATTTTCACATAATCGGTAAACAGTTTTACCGCTACAACGTTAATCGACTTGGTAATAGCGGTTCGCATTGTTACTAAACCATGGTATACCCCATCATCGTTTTTGGGGGAGTAATTACTATAAGCACTATATGTTACCGGTACGTCGTCAATAATGCTGGCCGGTCCCATGCCTTTAAGTTCTACCGCCGGTCCGTAAGCCAGGATTGGTTTTATTGCTGACCCGGGCTGCCGCGGGGACATGGTGGCCCGGTTTAAGGACCTCATATGAGTGTGCTCTCTACCGCCCACTATTGCCCTGATTTCACCGTTATCCGGGTCCATTACCACCATGGCACCCTGAGGCTGCATAATACCTTCCGCATTCTTTTGGGATGCTGGGAAATTATTGGGGTTGGCCATGGCTGTTTCAGCATATTTCTGTACTTTGGGATCCATCGTTGTATAGACTTTTAACCCGCCTTTAAAAACTTTATCTTCGCCAAATTTATCTATTAGCTCATCGGTAACGTAATCTACAAAATAAGGATAAGGATAATTGCTATCAGATTCGCTGTCATTTTGTTTTAAAGTAAGTTCTTCTGACATAGCCTGATCGTAGGTCTCCTGATCTATGAAGTTATACTCTAACATGCTTTTTAGAACCTGATTGCGCCTGGAAATAGACTGGTCTTTGTTTTGAAACGGCGAATAATAATTTGGCGATTTATTTAAGCCGGCAAGTGTTGCCGCCTCTGCCACTGTCAACTCTCCGACATCTTTGCCAAAGTATGTTTGGGAAGCTGCTTGGATGCCGTGAGCCCCTTCGCCCAGATAAATCTGGTTAAGATACATTTCTAAAATTTCTTTCTTAGAGTACCTTCTTTCCAGTTTAAAAGATAAGATTGCTTCCTGGATTTTTCTTTTCAGGCTTTTTTCAGGAGTTAAAAAAGTTAACTTTACAAGCTGCTGGGTAATGGTGCTGGCACCTTGAAGTTGCTTGTTAATACCCGCAAAATGAAGGGCGTCACTGTAAGCCGCTCTTATAATAGCTTCAATTCTAATACCATGGTGCTCATAAAAATAATGGTCTTCTGCCGCCAGGAATGCATTTTGAACGTTTTCGGGCACATCATTAATAGAAACTTGCACCCTGTTCTCCAGGCCGATTTGTGAAACCTGTATCCCGTCTTTGTCGTAAATTTGTGTTGCAGTTGATGGGACCAAAGCATTTTCGTTCCACGCGGGCAGGTCTTTAACGCTTACAAATACAAGGCCAAGGGCGGCGCCTGAAGTAATTAAAATAGCGAGTATTAACATTAAAACTATAAACCTAAAGGGCTTAAACTTTCTTTTTTTACGTGAGCTTTTTCTGGCCATTTATCTCCCTCCCGGGGAAAGTAACCTTTCAGATGTCAACGCAATTATACCATAACGAAACCATAAATTTTATAGATAATATTTACTGCCTTGTATCCAAACTTTTTTCTTTGATATAATTTAAGAATTGAGGCTTAGTGAAAGGAGAAAGAAATAAATGATCAGCGTTGAAAAACAAATGGAAATTATCAAAAGAGGTACCGTTGAAATAGTTCCAGAAAATGAACTGATTGCTAAATTGGAGAGGTCGGTGAAAACCGGTAGCCCTTTACATATTAAACTGGGTTTGGACCCCACGGCTCCGGATATTCACCTTGGTCATACCGTCGTTTTGCAGAAAATCAGGCAGTTCCAGGAACTTGGTCACCACACGACAATAATCCTGGGTGATTTTACAGCGCGGATCGGTGATCCTACAGGTAAATCTGAAGCCAGAAAACAGCTTACTGAAGAACAGGTTTTGGAAAATGCTAAAACTTATGAAAGACAAATTTTTAAAGTTTTAGATCCTGAGAAAACTACCCTTACTTTTAATAGCAAATGGCTTGCCCCCCTGAATTTTGCCCAGGTGATTGAATTGTCGGCCAAGTACACTGTGGCAAGAATGCTTGAACGTGACGATTTTGATAAACGTTTTAAGGAAGGCTTGCCTATTAGTGTTCATGAGTTTTTTTACCCGTTGATGCAAGGGTATGACTCGGTGGCGCTGAAAGCGGATATTGAGTTGGGTGGTACCGACCAGAAATTCAACCTCTTAATGGGTAGAACATTACAGCGTGAATATGGCCAGGAACCACAGATCGCCATTATGATGCCAATTATTGAAGGCACAGACGGCGTTCATAAAATGAGCAAGAGTTTAGGCAATTATATTGGTATAGATGAACAGCCCGGTGAGATGTATGGAAAAACAATGAGTATCCCTGATGAATTAATGGTGCGCTATTTTGAATTGGTTACAACAGTTTCCCTGGATGAGGTGAAAAAAATAGCTAACGGCCTGGAAAACGGTGAGCTGCATCCTCGCGATGTAAAAATGAGGCTGGCAAGGGAAATAGTTGGCATATATCATGGGCAAGAGGCGGCTTTACAGGCTGAAACCGAATTTAAACGAGTTTTTCAGCAGCATGACTTGCCGGATGAAATACCTACATTTAATGTTACCGAAGATGTTCTGGAAGATGGTCTTATATGGCTGCCCAAGTTAATGCAGCTTTCAGGCTTGTGTGCAAGTACCAGCGAGGCCAGGCGTTTAATTCAACAAGGAGCGGTTCGGGTTGACGGAGAAAAATTTGATGATCCGAATCATAAAATAAAACCTGTCAAGGGAATAATTATAAAAGCAGGAAAAAGAAAATTTGTTCAATTAATGTAAGTTAAAAAGTTACAATATATTTTTGGATTTGGCATTGGATTCCACCATATAAATGTATAAATATATGTATGGTGGAGGATCCAATGTTCAGAAAAAGGAGACCATATAAAAAAGTCCTGGCGGCGGTATTGTTTTTGCTGGTATCAACCGTAATACTTGTATTTCTTGATAGACAGGTTCGCCCTACGCTGTTTTCTATTGCTGAAATTGAAGTAACCCAAATGGCTGTTGAAGCTATTAATAGAACCGTGCAGGATGAAGTAACCCAAAAGGACCTTAAATACCAGGATTTTATAACCGTGCAAAGGGATTACAACGGCCGTGTTGCCCTGATGCAGGCCAACACGGTTAAAATTAATCAAATGGCAGCAGATATAACACTGGATGTCCAAAAGAGACTAAAGGAATTAGATGAGAAGAAAGTAGCAATTCCTTTGGGGCAGATGCTTGGCAGTTATATTTTTGCTGATTGGGGACCTCATTTCCAAATTGCAATTCACCCGATGGGCACTGTTAATGTTGATGTAATTGACAGGTTTGAACAGGCAGGTATAAATCAGACCAGACATAAAATTTACTTTTCATTTAATACCATTGTTAGAATTGTTGTACCTCTCTATAGTGGAGAAGTAAAAGTGGCTACTATGGTGCCGGTGGCAGAGAACATCGTAGTGGGGGATGTGCCGGAAACGGTTATAAATTTCCCCGGGGGCCTACTGGGAACCGGGGAGTCAAAATAGGATTTGGTTACTTTGGGGGTGTAGTTTGGGGGTCCGAGATTGCCACGTCGCTTGCTCCTTGCAATGACAATTTACAGAACACCGGCCCTCGAAGCACAATGTTCAGGATAGCTTTATAATTATAAAAGTATTCAATAGTCGTATTAAAAACCATATTTGAAAAATATGTTGACAAATGTTTTTTGCAATGATAATATGTAAAAGTCGTCGCGAGCCGGTAAGAGCAATAGGCGGGAATAAGATTAAAAAATGGGTCTTGACAGTACGGCTCAGTGATGATACAATAATAAACGCCGCTGAATGAGCGGTGGCAAAAGAAACCAGGTCCTTGAAAACTAAACAGAGTTGAGATGCGATTGCGTGTGAGCGCAATCAAAGCAAACGAACCTCGTCAAAGTGAAGAACTTTGAAAGAGAAATTCTAACAACGAGAGCAAAGATTAAACTCTTTATAAATATTTAATGGAGAGTTTGATCCTGGCTCAGGACGAACGCTGGCGGCGTGCTTAACACATGCAAGTCGAACGGAGATTAGCGAGGAGTTTACTTTTTGCTAATTTTAGTGGCGGACGGGTGAGTAACGCGTGGATAACCTGCCTGATAGCCTGGGATAACGCCGGGAAACTGGTGCTAATACCGGATACGCTCCTTGGGATGCATATTCTGGGGAGGAAAGGAGAAATCCGCTGACAGATGGGTCCGCGTCCCATTAGCTAGTTGGAGGGGTAACGGCCCCCCAAGGCGACGATGGGTAGC
>NZ_FOOX01000025.1 GCF_900113335.1 Desulfotruncus arcticus DSM 17038 | reverse complement strand
TATCCTGTGAAGGTAAACATGCCGCCCATTTGATTCAAAGAGTATTATGGAAACGTAAATTGATCTCAGCACCAGTAAAGCCAACAATAAGGACCGATAACGGTCCGCAGTTTATAAGCCATATTTTTGAAGAAACCTGTGAAGAATATGGCGTAGAACATGAGCGTATTCCGCCTAAGACACCAAATAAGAATGCTCATATTGAATCATTTCACGCTAATTTGGAAAGGGATTGTTTGAGTAGGCATGAGTTTACCAGTTATCAGCATGCTTATCAAACAGTTAGTGATTATATGCAATTTTACAACCAGCGCCGCCTACATAGCAGTTTATATGACTTATCACCTTTACAGTTTATTGAACAATTGGCAGCCGGCAAGGTGAAACCATTTATTGTTAAGGTTTAATAAAGTCATGTTTTTGGTGAGTCCCTGAAGGTACCCCAGGTTTTAGCACCAGGCGCCTTTGGGTAGCCTTGACAGCCCCATTAAGAGGGCTGTGGTATAATATTAAGCCCGATGGGACGGTTAAGCCTTGCATGTTTTCGGAGCCGCCCATCGGTAGCTAACACACACTACAGCCCTTAGGGCTGTCACGGCCGCCGTCCATCATGGAAAGTTTAAACCCCGGCACTATTTTATGTAATTCTATGAAAACAAGAGATTATGGGATATAGACTCTAATAATAGGGGGTTCCTCCGAAACCATCTGTCATCTGTTTGGTGAGACGTATATCTGAGTAACCATTTCTGTCATAGTAATTATCAAATCTCTTGAGATATTTTTCTTGCAAATTAAATTTAAATTCCGTTATCCGCTTCTCTTTTAAATAGGCTACTAGCATATCGGAAATCTCACTATGCCATTGATAGGTGTCTTTCATGGCTGGGACACCTCCTCTGGATCAAGGGCACATTTCCTTAATCCTTCTATATCTATTTTAAGATAAATACTGGTCGTATTGATGTTTTGGTGACCCAGCGTCTCGGAATGACTGGCAGGGGAGCCTTTGCTTCAAGCATGTTTCTGGCGAGTGTATTTCTTAATGAATGCATGCCGCAATGAACACCTGATGGTATGTCAATCCCGGCCGCTACCATGTAACTGTGCAGTTCTTTATAAAAACTTTCGTTTTCACCAAACGCATCAAACGGTGCACGGTGCCGGACGAATAACCTGTCACATACAGTCTGCGGACGGCCGTTCTTCAGATAATCAATGACTGCCCAACCTATATCATCCAGAAGTGGAAGCTCTAGTGGCTGTCTGGTTTTCTGCATAATGATTGTGATTGTTTTTCGGTTCCAGTTCAAGCTGGACAACTTCATTCTTCGTATATCACTGACCCTCACGCCAAACCGCACAATCATCAGCAGTATGGCATAATCCCGTTTCCCTTTTGGTGCCCCTCTGTCAATGGCGGCAAGCAGTTTTTTTACATCTTCAGTCTTCCATGAATGTGGTATGAAGGCATTCCGTAGGATTCTTACATGTGGCAACGACGAGGCAAGGTCTGCTTCTATAAAACCCGTTTCCTTCAGAAAGGTAAAATAATTACGTAATACATACAAGACAGTGGAAACATACTTAGGTTTAGAATTTGCGTAAAGCGCTATAAATTCAGTAATCTGTGAAGCTGCAATCTCTTTAGAGGAAGATATTCCTTTCCTATCCAGATGATAAAGGAGCTTATGCAGTATATTATTGTTACATATAATGGTTGCATCTGCATAGCCTCGTTCCTTGTACTCTTTCTGAAAAAAACGATATTCCTTTTCAAAAGCTGACGGACAGATAAATGGCTGTATATGGGAACGAATGAAAAAAGTCAGGTCTCCGTTTTTAAGATAAAACAGTAAGTTCTGAACTGGCTTCATGACCCGGTTCGTTTTGGGGTCAAAGTGTCCCCAGAATCCATTCATTCTAGCGCCTGTTTTTTCTTTAACAAAAGTCATTGCAACTTCTTCATTTAATTCAGTAAAGTGGTTTCTCTCTAAGAATTTCAGAAGGGTGTTAAGGACGCCTTGTTGGTTTTTGATAGTAGTAATAGCATACTCTCTTTCTGCCATTATTCTCAGGACAGCATCGACTGCATCCCTAATGGGTTGTAAATCATCCATAATACCGCATACTCATCCTTTCTTTTTTAGATAGGATAAGTATGCGGTATTATGGTGAGTGTTCCAAGGTGAAAGTACTTATAAACAAATGGGAAATATGGCTTACTCCCCATAATACTTGACTCCACATAATGCCGCTAATGGGGAGCGCCCCATTAGCGGCACACATTTGGCAAAATGCTTGTGGACAGCGGGGAAAGTCTGGACCGGGTGGCTGCCTTGATGGGACACAGCAATCTCAATACAACGGCCAGGTATACCAGGCCATCAGTTCAGGATCTGGAGCAAGCGGTGGAAAAGTTGGCGTGGGAGTAAATTATTCGATGTTGCATGGTAGCTAAATTATGTGAAGGAGGATTTAAGCATGAAAGGGCTTACTCCCGCAATTAAATATTTTAAGGATGCTATCAAAGAGAGTGATGAAATCAGCGCAGAGTGCAGCGAATCTCTGAAAACTGAATTAACCAAGCAAAAAGGGTATTTTATAATAGCTGTTGCTGCGATGGAAAAGCAAACTCCTAATCCTGTTATCCCCAATAAAAGAATTGCCGAGCTCTGTAAATGCCCTATATGTAAAACAGAGCTATGCAGGGATGACAATGACTTAAATTATTGTCCAACATGTGGTCAAGCATTAGAGCTTTCGTAGTACAACCAGGAAGCTAAATTATGTGTAATAGCAAAATCATAAATAAAAGCCCCCGGCTATAACTAAGCCGGAGGTTAAACCTTAGTTCCTAAGTATTTGCGTTTAGTACCCATTGGGATTGTTTAAAAGTTTCCGTTATCTGTTCTTCTGGTGAAAGGTATGGCTTATACCAACCTTTCTTAATAGCCAGTCCAGTCATCCCTTCGTGAGCAAGAATACACTGAGTTAAAAAATCACTGTATATTCTTCTCACTTCAGGAGTTGCAGATTCCAGCGTTGCACCAAGATAAGCCATAGACGCACCTTTTAAACCGGCCAAAGTATCATTGGCAATGATTTGGTCGTTTATCTTAAAATCGTCATCATTGCCAAGCATATTTTGTAATATGTTTGCCATTAGTGCACCTCCGTTGCAACAATATCATTTTCACTTATAAACTTTTGCAGATTTTTTATTCTGGCCTCACTGGCCTGAATTCCAGATTTGGCCAAGGTTAGCATCTCATCATCTTGAATTAATGATTGTGTTGCTTTTGCTTTAGCAACGGAATTTGATTCCATCTGTAACAATTCGCGAAGCTGAAGCATTTCGGCAGTTGCAATACGGCTCATTAAAATACCTCCCTAATTCTGAAATATGTTTAGTATTCTTCCTTTTTTTAAATAAAAAATTCAATTTTATATCTATCATTGTGTTTGAAATCGGAATGTGCATATAACAACCAAGAAGCTAAAGAATGTAAAGGCGGAAAAAACATGCTTAAGCACATGAAACCGGGCCGGGAATACTTTTTAATCAATATTGACGAGCCCTACGCGCTGGAAATCTACGAGGTTTTGAAACGCGGTCAGATGGCAAAGAATGAGTGGCCCGAAGGTGACATCTCCTTTGATTACAATCGTCCGATAATTGCTCGTTGTGATGGTCAACTTTATATGGCTGAAAAAACTTGGATTGTTGACCATTTTACTCTGATTCCAGTTACTACGTATTCCAACCATGAAACGCAACAGTTAGATATTTCAAAGGAGTGTTGTTTTATGGATTTAAGTAAATTAACACTATTGAGCAATTAAACATGCCGGGCAGCTGCCCGGTTTTTGTTTTATTAAGGGGCCTCCAAGAGCCTTTATAAAAACAAAGGAGTTGGTTAAATGCAAAAAAATCCAGGTGTTGCAGCAGTATTAAGTTTCCTCATCTGCGGTCTCGGCCAAATATATAACGGCCAGATAGGAAAAGGGTTACTGCTGTTTGGCGGAGCAATAATAAGCGGTTTTTTAACAACAATCCTTATCGGTTTTATCTTGCTTCCGGCTATTTGGCTATACGGTATTTACGACGCCTATAAAACAGCCAATAGCATAAACAAACAAGCAAAGCGGGTGGACTAGGATGAAAATGGGTCCGGTAATGATAGTCCTTGTAACAGTATTTATATTTTTATCACTAACATCAACCATTCCGGGCTACTGCGTACAATCTGGAGAACTACAACTTGCAGCGGATATTCCGGCCATAGATACCGGTATACCCACAGTCACGCCGGAGCAGGCAGTAGATAAAGTTAAGAGAATTGTGATAAGTATTCATAATTCAGCTGTTGAGATATCGCCATATCTAACGCTGCTAATAATAGTAATCGGTGGCATACTTGGTATCCTAATAAAATCGGCACGTGCTGCGATTTTATGGGCGATTATTGCTATGTTGCTAATTCTTTGGGCTCCGGAAATTATAGGGCTTGTTGAATTTTTAAAAACGGTATAATGGGGAGGTAATTAAAATGGTAAGTAAAAACTTAATAATAACGTTATTTTGTGTAATGATATTCAGTTATTTTCTTTACCCGGGTATTTCGCTAGCGGCTGAAAACCCGGATATTACAGCCGGTCTTGATCAGGTTGACGCCAAAAGTCTGGCTGATAAGTTTATTTTAATCGCGGTGGGTGTCGGGGCATTATCAGGAGCTGTGGCTGCGGGTATGCTGATTTACTTGGGCTTCAAATTAAAAACTGGGAACGAGAGATCCCGTTCTGATACCAAAGAACACATTATGTACGTATTTATCGGTTTAGGCGTTACCGGCCTGGCAGTTATGATTGTAGGCTTTGCTGCCTTCCTGATTAAAGGAGCGTCGGTATAATGAAGTATTACCCGGTTCCTTTTTCGGCCCGAGAAGAAACACCGTTCATATTCGGTTTATACGTCAGAGAAATGCTCTGGATTGGTGCCGGTATCATAGTCGGTCTGGTTATAGCTCTAATAATCTTTGTGCCCATAGGCGCTAAACTGCAGTACTTGATACTTTGCCTACCGGTAATGATTCCATTTGTGGGACTATCTTTTTACCTTGCCCGGAAAAGGGTAAAGGAAGATGATCGATATGAAACACTAGACAGGCATTTAATAAAAAAACTTAAGTACAAGTACAGACCGCACACATATTTAAACTTTAGACGGGAGGATTAAATAATTGCTTATTGCTGTTGTTGTAATATTTATCATTTTTGTAATGATAGCAGCTCTGGTTATGCTGCTGTTTTTAAATCGCGCACCTACCGGACCAGAAAGTAAAAATAACCCCGTTACTATAAAAACCAATAAAAAACAGTCAATTCCGACCGGAAGGCATATTGATGAACTCTTTGAAGTTGAATTTGTGCACCCCGGTATCTTTTATGTGGACGGTAAATACATGGGGCTTGCCCGCATTGGAGGCACCAATTTTTCGGTACTCTCGGATGGCGAGCAGGATACCAGGGAAGAAGCACTTATCGGTATCCAGAACCAAATTAAATATCCAGTGCAGTACATAACCAGCACTGTAGTGACGGACACCGATGCTATTGCCAGAGAAATTCGGTCGACAAACACAAATTTTAATAACGAATTACAGGTAAGATATAACAACCTATATGCAGCGGAGCTGGAGGAAATGAAAAGAAACCGTCAGGCTATGACACAGGTATCCTGGTTGGTTATCTCGGACGACGGTACAGAAGAGGATAATCCTGTGGAACGTATTAAGGAGAAGATGGCATTATTACATGAATCTTTTCGTTCCAGAGTTGGAATTATATTAACTCCGCTTGAATTAACTGAGGAAGTTGTGGACGCAATTCAACAGATGATTCTCCCTGAAAAGCTTTCCAGACCCTCGGACATGATAGCCCTTGGCGGTCTTGCACCGGTAAAGTTTAATATAAGGGAAATAGAGAAAATTGATATCGAAGTGGCTTAAAAATGCCCGGGTTAACACCCGGGTATTTTTAATGGAGGTGATTACTATCAAATTTATCTTGTTTAAAAAAGATAAAAAAGACAAAGAGGATATTGCCCCGGCACGGGTCCCGACATTATCTCAGCTTTTCGCGCCGGATCGGGTTAAGGAGTATGAGGATCATATCAGGATAGACGACATGTACTGCCGGTTGCTGGTGGTGGAAATACTACCGGAGTTGCTATGTTTCGGCTGGTTCAACGCCGTAACTTCTATGGCTGGAGTAACTGTTTCTGTGACTCTGTATCCGTATACCCAAAAAGAGGCCAATAATCAGGTTGCCAGAAACATGACCGTAGTCGGCTCTGACTTACATCTAGCCAGGAAACGCGGCGAGACTACCGAAATAGGTAAACTGGAAACCAAGTACGCATTCTATTATCAGTTATTAACCGACATCAATTTGCGCAGAAACAACCTCGTGGCTGCTACTGTAACCGTACAGGTCACGGCACCCACATATGAACAGATGGTTCACAAGTGTAATCAGGTTAAAGATATACTTGGCGCTACCGGCGTGATAACCATGTACGACCGCCAGTTGGAAGGGTTTACTAATACCCTCCCTTTTTTACGGGCCGACCTAAAGGAAGTGCACGATGTAACAGTAGCTAACGCGGCGTGTCTTTCACCACTGCTTTCCAGCGACTTTACTCACCCTTCAGGTATATACTTTGGTAAAAATGAGACGGGCAGTCCGGCATTACTAGACCTTTTTATAGGTCCTCCAAGGCTTTTCGGTATGCACATGTTTATCACTGGTGCCACCAGAACCGGAAAGAGTTACACGGTCAAAGGTATCACCTCAAGGTCTATGGCCCATGGTATTTCAGTGGTAATCATAGATCCCGAGGGAGAGTACCGGAAATTGGTTAAATCCCTGGGCGGGGTATTGGTTAAATTCAAGCCAAACATGGAACCCATGTTCAATATATTTGATATTGAGCCGGACGAAGATGAAGAAACAGGCAGGCGGTATGTAGATATTGCCGGTAAATCAGAGGATATATGTCAACTAATTTCCTCCATCATAGAGGCCCAGACTGGAGAAAAGATAACCGCCGAGGAAAGAGCATTGGCGGGGAAAGCTGTCCGGGATGAGTATCTTTCCAAGGAAATTACTGAGGACGAGGAAAGCATCTATCTTCCCGGAGGCAGGGTGGTGGAGGAAGGCGTCTATGTAGGCCAATCATATAAGGAAATGCCCACCATAACAAGTTATGTGAAACGCCTGGGAAATATGGGTGCCACGCGCTTAGCCAACATAATGCAGCCTTTTTGCAGGGGCGGTGGTATGGGTTTCTTCGATGGTCAAAGCATCGGCTCGTTCTATGATAACAATCTTGTAGTTTTCGACGTATCCAGCCTAAAAACTGAGTTTCAGCGTACGTATGCCATGTACGTAATGCTGTCTTGGGTATGGGAAAAGTTTGTGAAGAAATCCAAGAAACGCAAGATGGTAGTGGTTGACGAAGCCTGGCTCATGATGCGCCATAAAGACACCGCAAAATTTTTGTCCGATCTGACGCGGCGTGGGGCTAAATACAACACATCAACTATGGTCGCATCCCAAAGTTTCAGGGAGTTTACCACGGAGGAAGGTCAGGTGCTAATGGCGCAGTGTGATACAAAGTTTTTCCTTAAGATGCAGCACAACGATGCCCGGGAACTTGGTGAGATATTTAAACTGCCCCAGGGCGTAATAAACAGAATTGAAACCTTTCAACCCGGTCAGGGCATTTTAAGGGCCGGCCTTGAAAGCGCGATTGTTAGTTTTAAAGGTTTTCACTTCGAGGAATACTTCTTAAAATCTGACCCCGAAGCAGTTCTGGCGAGGTAACGATTATGCATCCTTCGATATTTACGGATGGCCAGTGGTCGATCATAATATTCTGGTACGTGGTCCTTACCTCTGTCGGCGGGGGCTTTCTTCTTGTTAGTATTGTTAAATCAGGGTACAGTTATATGAATTCGGCGCTTAACCCCGGTGTCAGGGCCTCGTTTATAGAGGATGTACAGCGTGCTGTTTTAACAATGGTACTTATCGTTCTTGCGCCTGTTTTTATATCCCTATTATCTGATATAAACGATGGTTTTGTGTGGTTATTCGGCCAGTTGCTTAATCATTTTGCGGACAAGCCGGAAATTGAAGAAACTCTGATGGACCAGGCTGTGGGCATGTTTGAAAATATCATAGCTGCCCCGTTCAACTCAATTATTAATATGTTCAATAAGATATTCGGTCTTAAAAGCCTGGATGAACTGATATTTAATGGCCAGACTAATATATTTGGCAGTTCACTGCTATCCAGCGTAGATACGGGCAACCCTATAGCAAACGTTACCATAAACGGTTCGATGGTAGGTTTCGACGTTTACTTCAACGCTGTATATACCATCCGCCGCTGGGTTATCACAGCTAACCTGGTGGCAACGCCGATCATTGCATGGGCTTGGGCCATAACCGCTAACCGCCAGGTGCTGGAAATATGGGTGGGTGAAATTATCCAAACTATATTCATGCAGACAACGCATGCACTTTCACTGGGGATATTTATGAGCGTGGCTACCGGCACAGGAAAATCGCTTGGTGGAGTAATTGATACTGAATGGTTTTCAAGTGGATTTATACAAATCGGTGTATTCCTCGCAGGTTTCGCCGGGTCTATTTGTGTAGCTGTTATGATAATCATGGGTATTAGAATTATCACGGCACGGGCGGAAAAGGATAGAGCGGAGGCAAAAGAGGGGTTAATTAAGGCATTAATCGGTCTGGGTATCCTGGGGCTTTGTGTTGCTATAGCGTCTTTTTTGGCTATCCTTCTGTCCGGCTCATGGGGGGTAGGTTAATGGAAAAGATAACGGTATGGGAAGTATTTTTTATGTTATTAACGGTTATCCCGGTAAGTAAAATGCTAAGCTCTATATTCATGAATCTTGTGGCCCGGGTTGGGACCGTTGATGAAGACAGATGGGCTATGATCGGGCTCGGTGCAATTGGGGCTACCTTTGGTTTAATGAAAAAAGGCGGTATGCTTGGCGGTCTTACAGGTGGTGCTTTCGGGGGAGGCAACAACATGCCACCACCGACAGGTGGAGTTGGTATAACTCCGCCAAACCCACCGGTACCTCCGGTAGGGCCGGGCCTGTCCAATTTTAATGCAAATTCACCCGGCATGTCAGGCCAAACCACAAATATGTCCGGTTTTAATGAATCAGGTTATAACACTTTCACAACCGATACAACCGGTCAAAATAACAACGGTAATGGCATGCAAGGACAGTTATTCAATCAGGTTGGCGGTGGGGTATCTAATCAGGCAACTGCGGCGGGTGTTTCACCAAAGGAAGGTATTAGCAACAGTGCACAGCCATTCGAGCAGGGTGGTGCTGCGACACCACCGCCGATGGGTCAGCGTAACCTGAACGATATTATCAATATTTCCGGTAAGGCGGGAAACAAAGCCGCTGGCAATGCAGCTAAATTTGGGGCTGCCTCATCATTCGCCGTGCCCGAGGCGGCTCCGGCGGTAGCCGGCATATACGCCGCCACCGGTAAAGCAATGGGAGGGGTTACCTCAACAGCCTATAACCTGGCCGGTGAAATCAGGGCACGTAAAGCAAACGGCCAGGGATTTTTGCAGTCGATGCGTGATATCACAGGCTCACAAAACAATGTGGCTGCCACCACACAGGTAGCCATGGCGCTGGCCATGTCACCCATGGGTAGCAGGGCCGCGTCAATGGGGGCGTCGATGACTGGAAGGGCAATGACTCCGAACATTAACGGAATAAAGAAAAATAATTAGTTAACTCAGAACTCCGGCACTGAATAGCCGGAGTTCTGTTTTTTTAGGGGTGAGACAGTGAACGCAGACAGGATTGAAAAAGAAACCATGCAAGGGGCAAAAAAAATCGCGCATTTATTTAAACGTCTTCTTTTTAAAGCTATAAAACCGTTTTTGCCTTATTTAATTATTGTTATCCTCATTTTTATGATCCTTGCTATGTTGGTAGCTTCAGTATACTCGGCCATGCCGGAGGCCGGCGCACTTGGCGGGGTAAACCCTTCGGATGAGGATAAAAAGGTAAAACAGGAGTATGAGGCATTGTGTGATCGATATAACCTTGAGGACGCCTGGTTGATTAATGATGCCCCTTGTGAACCAGGAGGTGAAAAGTACGAAGCAAGTCCGGATGACTCTTTTTACCCGGGCCAGGGGATAAGAAAATTTACCGTTCTGCCTGATCCTTACGGCTCCGACAAAGCGCTGGCTCTTAAATGGGGCCAGGTGCATGCAGCAGCCCTCTACAGGGCTTATAACTTCGGTCAAGAGGAAATAACCCATAAAGAAGAGATTACCAAAGGGTTGCACCCATACTTTTATTATAAGCAATCTTATGTTTACACAGACGGAAACAGCGAAACTGAAAAAAGTATACAATACCTCCTGGTAGAGGCCTTCACCATTGAGGGACATTATCAGTTTCACTACAAATGGGTGACAGAAACACATGGCAGCGGTGAAAACAAGGTGACAATAACAAAGGAGGAACTCAAAGATACCCATCAATTGTTACCCAATAAGTGGCAGCGTCTGGAGGACTGGCTGGTAAATGAATATAAACTAAATAAGGTCGATGATGTACCGCTGGCACGTACAGCGGTATGGGAGGCTGGTCAGGGATTTAACGAGGGAAAAGAGTGGCTGCGCTGGCTAATTAAAAATAAAGACATTGGTGATTTTGTTTCTATCGCAATGATACCGCCTGAATTAATCCCATATTTTAAAGAAGCCGAAGAAAGATTCGGGATACCGTGGTGGTTCCTGGCTGCAGTGGCATTCAAGGAAAGCTCCTTTAACCCCCGGGCGGAAAACACCGGCACACATTGTTACGGCTTAATGCAACTCACACCTTCAAACTGGAACCACTACTCAGTATTATTGGGATTTGACCCGATAGTAGACAGGGAAAATCCGCGAGCGCAAATATTATGTGGAGCTTATATGTTAAGGGAACTTGGGCTAAAAAACATCGATTGGGACGGTGAGTGGAAGGAACAAACACTAGCCGTCTTAACGTTTTACGGCGGCTTTAGGGGTAGCGACGCTACAGAAAGATGCAGGGAGGAATACGCAACTCCCATCTGGGAATACGCGGATAACTTCCGGTTTATGGATTCCGCTATTTGGCCTGTCCCGGGCTACTATGAAATATCCTCACCGTTCGGGCCAAGGTTGCACTCAATCTTAAATACGTGGAGGGATCACGATGGGATTGATATTCCCGCCCCAATGGGACAAACAGTTGTATCTGTATCTTCAGGAGTGGTAACGCACACAGGTAATATGTCAGACTATGGTCTAACAGTAGTTATACAGGACGGCAGGCATAGATATCTTTACGCGCACCTATCGAAAATCTCCGTGGCCGACTCGCAATCCGTAGAACCCAGTATGAAAATTGGTGAAGTAGGTAGTACTGGCCTATCGGATGGACCACACTTACACCTGGGTATATGGGATCTGGCAAAAGAAGGTTGGATAGACCCCATGTTGGTGCTGCGGGGGAAGGAGGAAAATTGATTGAAAGTACTTGTGGCCACCGGCATAGAAAAGTTAGACGAGCACCTTTTAAGATTAATGCCGGAAAATGATATAGAAGCTTATGGTCAATGTTTTCATCGCAGTGTTTTACACAAGGTGATAAATGAATCCGGTATAGATACGTTGGTAATATCACCTGCTTTAAGCGGTGAAAATGATCTAATAGCCCTTATCCGGTCAGTCAGGGAAAAGGGAATTAGGGTTATAGTTTTACCTGGCTCCCCTTTTTTACCCCAAACACTTGAACTGGTTAAAGCTTTGGTACCCTATGGAATTTATGACTTTGTGTACGATAAAGTTAGCCCGAAAGATGTTATTGACAGGCTAAAAAATCCCGGTAATTTAGGCGATGTTGCAAAGTCTTTCGCCGAGATGTCCATAGATTTACAGGGTATGAACAGTGATAATCTAAATTCTGAACATAATAAAAAACCTGCCCAGATTGTTGAAGAAGACAACGTATCAACTGAAGATGTTGATAATGATATTTATTCAGTTCAAAATGACACTGGTGACGGTACCGATATTAGACAAAATAACAATAAAAATAAACAATCAGCAATAGCAAAGCAAGTCGGAAATATAACAGGAATGCTTTCCAGCTTAAAAAAAATATCGGATAATAAAAAACTACCGGTAATAGAAGAAGTGCCGGTACCGATTCAGAACGGTAATACAAAGTCTAACGGCAAACCTGTATCTAGAAAAAGAACAGGAACAATAACCTTATCCCTGGCAATCAACAGCGAGGATCTGCATAAGTGGTTTACTACCACATTCTCACGATTAGTTAATATTAAGATAATCGAATCAATAAGTCATGACGAAATAAAACAACATATCTATGATAATAAACCGGACATCCTTATTCTAATGCGAAACGGACCCATGGGCGGTATTCCCGAGTCTGAGCAACTTGCAGAATGGTCCGTTAAAGAAGTACCGGCGGTTTTATATATTGCTGGTGAACTTGACGATGAGGGTAAAAGGATTGTGAAACAAGTTGAATCATCAGGAGTAAGGCACATCCTTACCTGTCAGGAAGGCGGATTTATTTCCGGAGAGGAACTTGTTTTTCATGTCCATAACATTGTAAAAGAACTTAACGAGACGGATATTAATGCACAAAATAACGATAAAGATACAGACCAAGATAAAAAAGATGTCATAGATAACCTTAGCGTATTTAAAAAAGGTGTAAGCAGGTTAGGCGGCATCTTAAAGACAAGTTCCCAAGAGGAAGATAATAACGATCAACTAAAGATCAAACACAAAAAGAAACACAAGGGTAAGGCAAATTTAAGAGAAGGTATTTCATTAGACGATAGCAACGTAGACAAAGAGGACGATGCAGTTGAAATTAGTCATTCGAACGCAATAATACCAGGAGGTTTATTTGCTGTTGTATCACCCTGGCGACCGGGCCTGGCCGGTCGCCTATGCGCTCAAGCGGTAAAGATGTTGGCAGACATTAATGATTCAATAGTTGCATATATCGGAGCGTCAAGCTTAAGCACAGGTTCAATGTGGCTTGATATATCAGATGAAGAACTTATTATGTCCGACTGGAGGGTGCCCGGCTCGCAAGCACCGGTGGAAAAGGACAATATAGAAATTTATGCCGTAGACCCGGTGAAAAATTTAAAAAGTAATTATGATGAAGAACTATGGGCACTGGTCAAGTCTGTTCGTAAAAAAGCAACTTATACGGTTATAGATTTTGCAGATGACATAAATTCTGCCCAAAAAGCTGCCTTTCATGGATGGTCAGTATTATTGGTAATCGTGCCCGGTGGTGACCCGGTTGAAACCAAAACTACTATACACTGGCTAAAAGCCTTACAAGAAGGTAAGAAAAACGTAATTACAGGCATTGATTTAAGGGGAGCTCCACCGGCCATACCCGAAGGAATTAAGCCTAAAGTAACGATTCGCAATAACCCCGCTGACGCCCTGGTTATGTCATTAAAGATAACCGATAAAGCTGAATTACATTGGATTAAATGAAAAGGAGTAATGTGTAAAAATGAACCTTATTAAAAAATATATGCATATCATTCTGGCCATAATATTAGCCGCTGCGGCCGGCTACGGCGTTCTTTACATGATAAATCTTAACGCTCCCACAGTACCGGTTACTACGGCAAGGGAAAAACTGCCCATCGGAACGGTCATCACGAATCAGAATATTAAAATTGAAAAATACCCGAAAATTGCCGTACCTGACGATGCTGTTTTTGACAAAAACCAGGTTATAGGGAAAACGGTGTTTGAAGGGCCGGTACTGCAGGACGACATTATAAGACTGCAGCATGTAAAGGATAACACAGGCAGTCTTGTGGCTTTGTTAAATACCCTCGCTCCGGGTAGAGAAGCCGTTGATTTACCTTCCGGTACCGCAACCGGACTAAGTGGAGTTGCGGTAGGAGATAAGGTAGATATTTACGGTGAAGTTGATTTTATCGATCAAGGCAAAGCGGCCACAACAACCACTAAAGTGGCGCAGGGCGCAATAATCCTTAAAGTCCCGGGCGGGAATAAAGATGCAAGTGGCCCCGTGGATGTAGAAGGGGCCTATGTTGTAGCGATACAGCCTAAAGAAGCTGAAAACGTAAACAATGGTATCGTAAAAGGTAAAAAGTTTTCAATTACCCTGCTATCGCCAGAGGTGAAAAAATGATTAGTATTAGTAAACTTTTCAAGAGAAATAAAAATAAGCAAGATGAAGAAAGCACGATAATCTGGAAAAGCAGCGATCAATCGAACAGCCAAGAGGAAAACGTTGAAGAAAACGTTACAAGTTTATATAACATACCTATTAGCCCGAAGGCTATACAGGGCGAAGGTACAATTATCACCGTTCAATGCGCTAAACACGGAGATGGAGCAACTACAGTGGCAGCGAACATTGCCGCCAGCTTGGCAAAAGGGAATCCTGAAAAAGTAGCTTTGGTTGATTTGGACGGGTATGGTTCCGTCAGGAGCCGTTTCGGATTATTAGCCAGTGAATGCCTGATTAACATACTTGACTGGGAGGATGTCCAGGGGGTAAGAGACATGGCCATGGCAATGTATTCTCATACGTCAGGCGTTGTGCTGGTCCCGGGAGTCATTCACTATGACCATATAAAAAAAGTAAGCCCGGATCTTATCTTTAAAACACTCACCATATTAAAAAACAATTTTGACGTAATCGTGCTGGATTGCCCACCCCTCGGTCAAGCCAATAACACCTGGACAGCGGCAATAGTATCAGATATCGTGTTAAGCATTTTAAAGCCCGACCGAACGAGTATCGACCACTATCCGGAAAACAAGTCATACGCCAACCGGCTGGGTTGTGGTGAAAGGTATATAACCGTTTTAAATCAATCGGCAATACCCGGGGGGATACGATCAGCCGACCTGCTTAATAACAAAGAGCTTGATATCGGCATAGCAGCAGTGTTGCCTTATTCCGTAAACGTTAACGAAGAAAACAACAGAAGAAAGCTAATCTGCCATTCAAAGCCCAAGGACCAGTTCAGCCAGGCAATAAATGAACTGGTTAGTGAATTAATTAGTTAGGTGGTGCAAACATGGGAATAGACGTAGCGTTAATTGAAAGCCTCGCAAAAAATTGTTTAGGTTTTGTGGTCAATGATGAATTACTTAAATCAGCAGATGAAGAACTGATTATAGCAGCTGAAAATATTCCGGGCATGACCCATCAGCAATTTTTAAATATCAGGGGCCATGTGCAGGAACAGCTCAGTAAGCGACTTAGACCGGAGGACCGATCAAAAAGCCGTGATCCACAAGTAAGGTCACAGTTAAAAAGCATTGTCATGAGAGCTTTGCTTGACCTCTCTATACCACTGGGGGATTATGCGGCACAAACACTGGTTGAAGAACTTGGTAATGACCTTTTGGGTTTTGGCCCGATAGAACCATATTTTTATGACCCGGAAGTGACTGAGATAAAGGCCAGTAGGGATATTGTATATATTGAAAAGAACGGTATTGAAAATGCGGCCGAAGGTGTACATTTCAGAGACGAGCAGCACATCAGGGATGTTTTGGAACGAATGATTGCGCCTACTGGAAGAAAGGTTGACTTAAATAATCCGGAAGTGAACGCTAGGCTGTTTGACGGCTCGCGACTTATAGCGCAAATCCCGCCCATAGCGGTTAAGGGCACCATGATTACAATCAGAAGGTTTCGAATGGATATGACAGTTGAAAACCTGCTTAAAAGAAAAGCTGTTTCTGAGGAAGTATTGGACTTCTTAAAGGCAGCAATAATTAGCAGGCTGAACATTGTGATCAGTGGTGGCACCAGCTCGGGAAAAACTACGGTTTTAAATTGTTTGGCCTCGTTCATCCCGGCCAACGAAAGCATAATCACCATTGAGGAACCGGCAGAGCTGCAATTACAGCATCCCAACGTTAGGCCCATGGAAGCCAATTCGCAAACCGAATACACTCAGAGAAGACTGGTTCAATCCTCACTGCGTATGGCCCCGAAAAGAATAATAATTGGCGAGTGCCGTGCCGGTGAAACTTTCGACATGCTCCAGGCAATGAACACCGGCCATGAAGGATCTATAACCACAGGTCACGCAAACTCGGCCTGGCACTGCCGTTCAAGGTTTGTGAATATGGTCCAGATGGCCGGAATGGAGCTGCCCTACGAGGCAATTATCGAACAAATTGCCGATGCCGTAGACCTGTTTGTACACGTTAAAAAGGATAAAAACGGCCGGCGCCGACTGGATCATATTTGCGAAGTGGTTGGAGTTAAAAAAAATAACGAAGGTATATTAAATGTGAATCTTAATCCGGTATGGAGATATAACCCTCAAAAAGACGCCTTCGAATTTGTGGCTGAGAAGTTTCATCGTTGTGAAAGGCTGGTGGAACAAGGGGGCTGGAAAACATGATTATCACTTACCTCACTGCGATGGCCGCAGGATTGGCGGTCATCTATCTTTTATTAGGCCCTAAAATAATCAGCAACAAATCTAAATCTGTGCGGGTTAAAGACCAGCGGCTGGAAACCAAGGCATTAAAAAAATCATCCAATGATTTAATCATTACCTTGGCCGGAAGTGTGCTAAGTTCCGGTGTAACGTATGCGATAACGGGAAATCTTATTTTCACGTCAATCGCTCTGGCCGGCGGCTTTTTGGTGCTGAAATGGTATCACAACAAGAAAGAGCGGGAAAGAAAAGAACTACTGCAAGAACAATTTGCCGAAGTGTTGGGGCAAATAGAATCAGCGCTATACGGCGGGCTAAATCCATACCAGGCAATCGAAGATGCGGTACCGGAGATGCCCCGGCCGGCTAAAGATATATTTTATGAAATACTTAGGCATACACGTTCAGGAGATACGCTAGCGCAGGCTATTGAAGCTGTACGTAAAGAGTCCGGCTGGGAAGAGCTAAGGGTGCTTTCCATTGCTATGAACCTGTACAGCAGGACCGGTTGTAATATGGGAGAAATCTGCCGGTCGGCACTTGAATCATATGAAGATGAGGACAGCTTTAGACGGCAGATAAAAGCCTCAATAGCACAGAACATGTTCTCGGTAAAACTTCTAACCGCGCTGCCTTTTTTAGTTCTGGGGGCCGCAAGGACTATAGCGCCGGCTTTTACCGCACCGCTGTTCAATACCTTTGAAGGCGGTGTGGTTTTTATTATATTAACCAGCTGGATAATTATCGGAAACATTTTTATTGAAAAGATGGTCGTCTCTGCCCTGGGGAAAAATATATAGCTTGGGGGTGAAATTGTTTGGATACAGCCATGATGACCGCCACTTTAGCTGCAACATCTGTTCTGGTTGGTGTGGCCGGTCGTAGATTTAACCTGCCTGGCGGTATGAAGTTAAAAGGAAATTCAGAAGAAATACTGTTAAGAACAGGTAACCGTTTTAGCAATGAACTTACTAAAAGTTTACTCAAACAACGAATTGTTCAGGCTGACCTCGATAACATGGAACCGGAGTATCTGGTTGGACTGCAAATAGCCTTACCGGTACTGTTATTGGCAGTATTTCTGCCCTTTATGCTGGCTGGTCTGATTGATATTTATTGGGTTATATTGCCTACTATTTTTCTTTATTTTCTACCCCGTATTTGGATCAATAAAAAAGCGGAGCAACGGGTTAAGGCAATAAGAGCGGACGTACCTGATTTTTGTGATCTTCTATCCTCGGCCATGGAAAGCGGTGCCGATTTATTGATGGCTGCTGAAGAAGTCGCGTCATCAATGAAAGGTGAATTGACCAAAGAAATTAATAAAACACTTTCTGATATCGTAACCGGTGACAGTAAAGCGGTGGCTTTTAATAAACTGGCAGCAAGGTGTGGGGTACCTGAACTGTCCGGATTGGTGAGGAAAATCAATCAGGCCATACGTTACGGCGGCGAAAAATTACCTGAAATGGTTAAACACCAGGCAGATAAAATCAGGTTGCAAAAACGCCATAAAGCCCAACAGGTAGCCGGTGAGCTGGTTATAAAGTTATTGCTGCCAATGATTGTGTTTTTCCTTGGTCCGCTGATCTGCTTCTTGCTTTTCCCGGTAATGTGGCACCTTTGGTTTGCTTTTGGTTAAGCCTAAAGCCTTCCCTGGCGTTAGGTCAGGGATTTATTATAAATAAACTTGATGCCAAAGGAAGGAGGTGGGGCACATGTTAATGTCACTTAAAAAGTTGCACCATGACGAAAAGGGGCAGGGGATGGCCGAATACGGGCTAATTATTGCCTTAATCGCGGTTGTAGTAATTGGAGCTTTAACTCTTATAGGGAATCGCATTAATGATAAATTTGGAGATGTAAACGAAGCACTTGATTAATTTGTGCAGCAAAAGCCCTCTACCACTAATAATTGATGGTAGGGGGCTTTTATTTTTAGGGGAGGTGTTGCAATGAAAATCTATATTGGCAAAAGGCTAATAGCGGATCAGGTATTCATGGCCGACAACCTTTTTACACGTCTAAAAGGGCTTTTAGGTAAAACATGCATGGAACAGGGACAGGCCATGGTCATAAAACCGTGTAATTCCATACACACCTGTTTCATGCGGTTTAACATTGATGTGCTTTTTATCGGCAAAAACAATGAAGTTGTTAAGGTTGTAAGGAATATGGCCCCTTTTAGGTTTGCGGCAGCAATAAAAGCAAAGTACGTCATAGAGCTTCCTGCAAACTTCGGGATAAAACCGGGTGAACTTGTAGAGGTGTTGCGCAGTGATTAGAACATATTTTTTCGGGTTTTTCGATTTGATTGAAAATAACCTATTCCTGATTGGATTAGCCTTGCTCTTAGCATTATTATTTGGAAGTTTTTTCAGATTAATACGATACTACATGTTGGACTTCGGAATGCCCTATGTTAAGTCAAGTATTATAGCCGCAATTCTGATTGCGGTTATTTGCTTTATTTTCTATGAAAGGGGGGTAGTAGAATGGATCTGTCAATTTTCAACCTGGTATTAGCAGGTGTGCTTGCAACAATGGCTTCATATACCGACCTGAAAGATGAGCTAATCTATAATAAACATGTTTTCCCTTTTCTCTTACTGGGCGTAGCATTGGCTGTGGTGCAACAAAGGTATGACCTACTATTAAGCGGCGGTATTGTGTTCGCCTTCTATTTTTTTATTTACGCGGCAAAAAACACCTTGGCCAAGCTCACCGTAATGCTCGGGGGTATACCCCTGCCGGGAGATGAAGAACCGATTGGCGGCGGTGACGTTAAACTGTCGGTTGCCCTGGCGTTATTTATCGGCCATATTCCAGTTCTGGCAGGTACCGTATTGGCGAGTATACTACTGCTTGTAATCCACGGGGTTAAAATTTGGAGAGCTACAGGCAGCCCGGTTTCGGTCCTTTATATGGCCACGGCAAAATTACCAAGTGCAAAACCAGTAGCTTTTGGATACCTGCTAGGACCTATGTGCGTATTGGTTGCTGTATACCAATATTATTTTTACTAATCAAAATGAAAAATATTTTTGAGAGAAGGTGGTAATTTTTGAGGCAAAGCTTGAATTTTTTTCCTTTCCGTTGTATAATATAAAAAAGTCGGAATCTCGGAAAGGCGGAAAGACGTATGTCAATTAATAACATGGAACCCGTTAAATCTAAAAAAGTACGGGTGTGGGGAAAAGGGCAGCTAACAATACCGGTTGAAATAAGGGAAAAATTAGATATTAAGGAAAATACTTATCTGGAGATATTTCAGGTCGGTAAAGCCATCATTGCAACACCTGAAAGGTTGGTTGTAAAAGAGCTCGCCGATAACTTTCAAAAAGAAATGTTAAAGGATAATGTAGATTTGGAGAAATTGCTTCGGGATTTGAGGGAAGGCGATCATGAATATAAAACAGACTAAGGTCTTCTTTGACAGTAGTGTGATTATAGCGGGGCTGGCATCAAATAAGGGCGGTTCCCATGAAGTCTTGGTACTGGCTGAATTAAAAATAATAGCACCGTGTATTTGTGAAAACGTTGTTACCGAAGTATTTCGCAATGTGCAAAAGAAACTTCCAAGTGGTATGCCGCATGTATATACGCTGTTTAAAAGACTACCGTTTAAATTAATAGATCCAACCGAAGAAGACATCGAGCAAGCCCAAAAATTAATTAACGACAAAGATGCGCCCATTTTGGCAGCGGCTATAACTGGTGAAGTTGACTGGCTTTTAAGCCTGGACAAACATTTTTTAAAAGTGAACATGGAAGATCAAATTGGATTTAAGATTAGTTCGCCTGGTGAATTTTTGCAAACGTTGCCTTACTTTTAAAGAAAAATATGGAACAAAAACATATGTTCGGGTGTCTAAGTATTAAAGACTAAAACAAGGAGGGATTATTACATGAAGCGTTTTGCTTTATTTTTCGGTCTGATACTGGTTCTGGCCATGCTGGTTATCAACCTACCTTTCATAACAGGTGCCAATGCTCAGGAACAAGAGCAGGTGAATGTGTATGAAGATAATCAGTTGGTTAAATCAGTGGTATTCGTAGTGGGCAATGACCATTACTTCGTAAACAACGAAACTCCCGGCGTTAAAATGGACGCCAAGCCGTTCATTGAAACAGGCCGTACCTTCGTGCCGATTCGTTACTTATCTAACGCCTTGGGCGTAACCGATAAGTACATTGGTTGGGAAAGCCCTAAAGTAACCCTAGATGAACCTGATTTTCCGGTAGTGGAGCTGACCGTGGGCAGTAAAACCATTAAGAGTGATGGCAAAGCTACAACGATGGATGTTACTCCCCTTTTAAGGCAAGGCCGCACATACCTGCCGGCCCGGTTCGTGGCCGAGGCCTTGGGTTACCAGGTTGAGTGGCTGCCGGAAAACAATATAGTGCTATGCTGGCCCAAAGGGACAAAGAAGCCGGATGTTAGCAGTGTAATTGAATATATCGGCCGGAAATTAATACCGCAGGAACCAGTGGAGGTACAACAACCGGTTGAGGAACAACCGCAAGCAAATCCGGAAATACCGGCAGGGGAAACCCGGACCTTTAGCGGCAAGCCGCTTGATCCGAATGATTATGTGGTTGCCGAGAGAAAGGCCATTCCCTACGAATTCAAACAACCAGGTGCCAGCATCATGGAAATGACCGTGGAGGAACTGCGGCAGGAGCCGGTTGCGATGGGTAGTAACAATGATACAATTATTTATGATGTGGACGTGCAAAAGGATATGTTTTATGTTAAGCAGGCTTCAAGTGGACTTATACCGGCAAGATTAATACTAGCCAAGGGCAACGATGTCTCGGTGCAAAGAGATAACACGCTGAAAGAATATAGCAGCAACCCCTTCACCCACGGATACTACGTTAGCCTGGAAGCAGACCCGGGAGGCGGTACCAAGATCGAAGATGTCACTCACATTATGCTGTTATTTAGTAACCAGGCACTGGCAATTAAAAATCCTCTCTACAAAGGAGGCAGCAAATAATAATGCGTTTAACCAAATTAATACTTTTCCTTGCAGCCCTGCTGCTGTTGCTCCCGGGAACGGCCTTAGCCGAACCCCAGGAGCAATTATTTTTGCGCCAAGTAAGTGTAGGTAACTTTGACGTATGGCAGCACACCGACGGCAGATGGCAGGATACCGACCAATGCGGCCAGCCGGACCCTTACGGCCTGACAAATAAAACATTAAAGCCGGAAGTTTTTACACTGCCTCAAACGCAATACACCAGCGGTTTTACCGTTACAAGAGTAGAGATAGAATACGACTTCACCCTAACGAATGAGGAACTTAAAAGTGCTGGCCGCAGCGAAAGTTGGGATATTTTTAACGCAAAATATATAACCAAACTCCCCAACAAGTACAAGGCAGAAAAAATCGGCGAGGATTTAGCCCAAGGCACAGTCACCGTTCAAAAGACACTTGACCTGATGCCAGAGCTGCTTGACCTCAAAGATCCTGCCGTCCGTGAGGAGTTAGTCATGACCGACCAGGACTTCTCCGACCTGGCCCAAGGCTGGCGCTGGTACACACCGGTGTTGATTAACTGGTACGGAGTGCCGAGGCAAGCCTTACAGCCTCCTGATTTCTCCGTTACTTTAGACAAACATGAATTTAAAAACATGGACCCCGGTGACAAAGTTACACTTACAGCGACATATAAACTGAACGATGACCACCCACAACCGGAGAAAGCCAAGCTGGGTGCTTTTCATGTTATTGGGGCGGAATATCCGGTTACTCTGGAGCCACTTGACCCCAAAGACGCACCTGATAACGATAGTGTCATAGAATTTCAGCCAGGTGAACAAAAACAATACAGAATAACCGTAACCGTTCAAAATAGAAATAGCGTTGTTCAGGCCAAAGTATGGCCGGCTGATGCCTCAAATGACGCTGATTGGTCAAATAACAGTGATGAAGCTTCAATACTGGTTCCAGTGAATGACATCATGGTAGAGATTCTTCCGTCAATGAATCCCTGGGAAACCAATAATCTACCGGATTTGGTTGAAACCACAATTAGTGTTACGCGCAAAGAAAACAGCGGCGGCAACCTGCCGGTTAAGTTAACCGTTCAGGGCCCGGCCGGCAACAAGACATTTACCTTTAACCTGGCACCCGGTCAATACGAAAACCGACCATATAACTTTACAGTTTCAAATACCGGCAATTATAACATTAAAGCGGAAGCCTGGCCGTCTGACGGCAGTTGGACGGATGCACATCCGGAAGATAACGTAGATACAGAGGTAATAAAGGTTATTTATTACCAACTGCCGGAACCGACAGACAGTAAACTACATGTTGAAGGAATTAATTGATATTGACGTGTGAGTTAAACAAAAAAATTGCCAAAAAATAAGGCAATTTGTGGTACAATGCGATAAGGGAATATTGGGATACGGGCCTCACCTGCCGGGGTTTACAAAACCCGAAAGGGGGTGGGGCAATAATGATCTCAGTTTCAGATACAATACAAATTGTCATAGCAGTTATTCTTTTGCTCACCCTCGTCGTTCTACTTATAGATCGGCGGTAGCATTGGAAAGCCCCTGAAGTTGTTCGCAGCAACTCCAGGGGCTTATACCGAATGAAACCCCGACAGACGAGGCATTCCCGCCGTATTACCAATATTCCCTATTTAATAAAATAATATAACGATATAATGTAAAAGTCAAACCGGCCAAGTCCGGTTTTTTTCTTTTATAGAAGGTCTTTTTTTTAGGATTATAAATTCAAGGTGGAGGTGTTTATACAATAGTAATGAAATTACAAGAGCAAAAAGGCCAGGTGCTTGTAGAGTTTGCATTAGTAGCACCTTTGCTTATATTTTTCATCTTTTATTTATTTATACTCGGGCTATGGATCTATAATTCATCACAAACTGATCAGGCAGCCAGAATAGCCGCCAGACAATGTGCCTGGACCGGCAACTCATATGAAGCAAAACAAGAAGCAAGGGATTACCTGCAAAAAACTATTGTACTATCTAAAATTAAAAATATCGAAGTAATGAACAAAGGAGCCAATGCAAGCAGTAAAGTTACAATCGAAATGGAAACTTTCCTTCCCGGCCTCAAAAAACTACTGGACGGCAGCGGGTGGACAGGAAAGGTAACCATAAAAAAGGAGGCGACAACAGTAAGTGAATATCGTTTCAGACATCCGGAAGAATTTAATTAAAAATCAAAAAGGGGTAATTATCATAGAAGCAGCCTTATCTTTTATTGTTCTGTTAATATTCTTTCTGGGCCTGGTTACGATGTCTTTTATTTTTAAGGATTACATTAACATACAAAAAGTGGCCAGAGAGGGAGCCCGGGAAGCATGTATAACCGGCAACATAGACCGCGCATACGATACGGCCGTGCAAACAGCCTGGCTGTGGGGTATGGACACAAACCGGCTCACAGTAAAGTTCCGCAAGGATAGTATTGGTAACCGCAACCTGGAAACGTGCGTAGTAACTTATCGTGTCAATCTGTTCTCAAAAACATTCCCGAAACTTGCAGGCGGGTCGAGTCTTACCGACTTCAATATAAACGCACAGGCAACATTTGGGTGGCAAGACTTCACATAGAAAAAAGGAGCCCAGATAAAAATGCTAACAATATCCAAGTACCAAAGAGATCAGCGGGGAAGTATATTGCCGATTATGGCAGTTGTGATAATTATCCTGTTTGCAGTATCGGCAATAGCTATTGATTTCGCAAGAAGAAACATAGCGGCGGAAAAACTACAGACAGCCGGCGATGCTGCGTCTTTAGCAGGAGCGATGAGCGCAACGAGATATGTAAAATTGGAAATTGACCCCGGAAAGTATAAAACAACCTGCCACAGAAATCATAAGAGTTACCCGTGCTGCAAATCCTGTGGCGATAAATTTACTGTGACCGGTAAAGAAAGCGAGTTAATAGACCAGAAAGGGTATAAGGATTACCTGTGCAATTGTGGCGGCGGTAGCGTAAAGATACTGGATAGGTGGGTTGAATATAAAGGAAACAATGCAGAAAACGCCGCCATAATGTTTTTTAATTTAAACAAACCCAGAGAAATGAACTCAGCCCAAGGTGGCCAATCAGCCATAAATGACATCAAGATCTTTAGTAATAGAAGTGATCCAAGATACCCTTCAGTGTTAGTACGTTCAACCGGCAAAATTAAAACGATAATGATGAACTCATTGAATAAACTTTTCCCGGGAGTAGATTTTACTTATTTAAACGCCTCCAAATGCTCTCAGGGCGGTTCATTTTATTACGACCTAAATGGGCGCTGGCACAAGGCCGCAGAAGAGGGATGCGATTAAAGTAAATCACATTAATCTGGAAAGGATGATTTTATGCACAGACTCCTCGGAGGGAGTTTTTTTATTGCCGCGGCAATTTACATGGCCGTATCAAAACCCCCTGATTATGTAACTCTATCAGCCATGCTCTTATGCGCTACAAGTGCCGCGTTGGCCACATTAAAACAATACAACTGGTCAATTGCAGTAGGCGTAATAATGATTGCCGGATCATTAATAATGCAGGCGGCATTGTCATATCTATGCCTGGATTGTCTCAGATCCGACGCCTTAATTCTATGCGGTACCGTATACCTGGTTGTATTCGACAAAAGCAAATTTAAATTACTGACCAGGGGTCTGGCTGCCACCATGACATTGATATTGTTTATAGTCTTTATCCTGGCCACCCCGACAGGACAGGCAGTGAACATAAATACAGATACTATCGGACGCTATATATCGGTAAATGACGGGCATTCCGATATTCACCTTGACACCGGGCAAAAACCGGTTTTATTTTTTAACCCCGAGTGCAGCGCCTGCAGCAAAGCAATAAGCGAATTGATACAAATTGATCCTCTTGGCGAACGTTGGACCCCGGTACAAACCGGTGGCAAATTGCAAGACGGGCAAAGCTATCTGGCCGGCAAAGGATATATGGGAAAGCTTTATCTAACAGACTGGCCGGGAACGGTACCGGCGCTAGTTACAACACAGGGGGAGAATACAAATATCACTAATTCGCTTGAACAAATGATCAAAATAATTGGGGGTGGGAACAGTTGACTATCTTTTTTGCAGGAATCGGTGCAGTTGCTTTATTTCTCTTAGGTTTAGCGTTTAGAGCTAGCCCGTCAATAGCCATACTGGTGCAGATACTTTGGTTATTGGCATTTTTAACGCTGATAGTTGTTGTTTTCATGTGGATACGCAGTTTGCGCAAGCAAATACAAGGATTGGGTGGTAATTTCCCGCTATCAATAAAGGAATTCACTAATGTGGAAAGTGACCTTAAAGCCCTCTTTCAAAGAATTAAGTATATGGAGTTAGAAAAATGGGACCAGGCGGCAAAACAGGCCGGTGATTCCCTTGTGCTGATGTTCAGCTCAACAATTGACGAATTAACCGGTGTGGCAAACAGAAGGCGTCTGGAAGCTTATTTAACGGAAACAGCGGATAAAAGTATACCCCTGTCGATAATCATGATGGATATTGATTACTTTAAAAAGGTGAACGACACATACGGGCACGGGGTGGGTGATGAAGTGCTGCGGCATTTCGCCAGGGTGGTCCAAAAAGCAATCCGTCCAGATGACTTTTTAGCCCGTTATGGTGGCGAAGAATTCATTGTTGTTTGCAAAGCAAGCATTGAACAGGCCGCGCAGGTGGCGGAAAGAATAAGGAAATCAATTGAGAAAAGCCAGGCCAAAACTGCAGCGGGGGAAATCAAAATAACGGCAAGTCTAGGTATCGCTGAATTTAGAGAGGGGGATACGCCAGGAATTGTAAAAGAAAGAGCTGACCAGGCTCTCTATAAAGCTAAAAATGGCGGAAGAAATAAAGTTGAAAAGGATGGTGATTAAAAATTAAAAAAATAACACTTCCAAAAAAGAAACTAAGCTTCTGGATAGCCTTGTTTCTAACCCTGGCTGCCGGAGCTTCTATCTATTACGCCTTCTACCTGCTGTATACACCTGTTGCTGTCGTTGTGCCCAATAAGTTGATAGAAGCCAGGGCCGTTATAACGGACCAGGATGTGAAATTAAAGACCGTTGGTAAAATTGATAAGTATCCAAACGCAATCACGGACATTGAAGAGGTGTTGGGCAAGTATGCCGAAGTACGCCTATACCCCAGGGAACAAATAATTCCCGAAAGAATAACAGCCAACCCGGGTACCGTTAACGGAGCGTTCAGTTATCTCGCTCCGGATGAGACATACATTACTTTTGGCACAAACGAAGCCAAATGGCCGGAAGGATTGAAAGTGGGTGACACCCTTACGGCGGTGGCATATCTAAATAACCAGGAAACTAAATTGACTGAAAATCTTAAGGTGATTGGTGCCGGAGCTGCGACCGATAAAAACCCCGGCATAATCCAGCAGGCAAAAGAACAGGTTCAGCAGACTATGCCTATCCAGAATTATCAGGACAAAATTACCCTGGCCATGAAATTTACTCAGACAGGTCCGGTTCTGGCCGGACTGGCAAAGGCAAAAAAGTTGGTATTTTTACCTGAGAGTCCGCAAAAAAAAGGAGGAGTCGATATATATGAACCACAATCAGAACAAATCCAACCTCAAGGAACTGATCAAAAAGGTACGAACAGCGGTAAGAAATAACTACGGAGACATTTTTATTGAACACGAAGATGGCAAGGATAAAAAAGAAGAGGTAATCCGTGAACAAACCCGGGCAATTCTAGGTGAAGAAAATACAGAAATTGAACAGTACGTTTTGTCACACCTGCTTGGTTTTGGTGAAATTGAAGCTTATATAAAAGACCAGACAATTAACGAAATAATGATTAATAAACCCGATGAAGTGTGGATTGAAAAAAACGGTGAAGATATTTTAACAGATATTAAATTTGAATCTATCGATGAGGTCATGGATTTACTACGGCGGATGGTACAGGTGGCAGGTCGCAGAGTAGATTTTTCCAACCCCATAGTTAACGCCCGCCTAACGGACGGATCCCGGGTAAACGCAGTAATTATGCCCAATGCGTTATATCCGGTGATAACCATCCGTAAATTCATCCAGCATAAATTTACTGCAGATGAGTTGCTGAAGCAGGGATTCCTTAACGAAGAAATGCTGACTTTTTTTGAATATGTCGTTAAGGGAAAATTAAACATTGTTATCTGTGGTGCCGGGGATGTTGGTAAGACAACATTTTTACGGTTTCTAGCAACATTCATCCCGGCAAAAGAAAGACTCGTGACTATTGAAGACATAAGAGAATTAAACCTGGACAACCCCCATGTCATTTCATTGGAGGCATCAGACAAGGCCGGAGTTTATGAGTTAATGGTCAATGCCCTGCGCATGAGGGCAAGCCGGATCATTATGGGCGAATTTAGAGGCCTGGAAACATTCGAACTACTCAAGGCCATGGGCACAGGCCATGAAGGATCGATAACAACGGGTCACGCCAATTCCGGAAAAATAGATCTCATTCAAAGGCTTATAAATGCCATGATCAAATCGGGCATGTCCGACCGGGAACTGATTAAACATATTACAAGTGCCATCGACCTTACTATATATATAAAAAACTATAAAGATAGTTCAAGGCGGGTAGTAAATGTTGCAGAAGTAATTAACGACAACGGTGAGCCCAGGTTTAACGATATATACCAGTTTGACAGCCAGGAACAGAAGCATATAGCGGTCGGAACCTTAAGTGAGAACACTATTGAGCGCTTGCGGGACAACCTCGTTAGCGATCTCCCGGATATAAAACCCTTCGGGGGTGGAGAGTTTTGAGCAAGTTTGTTATGGTACTACCTTCCATACTAGTTGTCATTGCTGTGGCGGCTATTTACGTTTCGATTAACGAGGATCTTTTTACGGCCAGGATAAAAAGAATCAGAGAGGAACTTGAAGTTGAGGCGCTTACCCGGGAAGCGCTTTTCTCAACGCCGGGCATCCGAAAAAACGCTGAGTTCAAGCTTCATCGGTTGGGATACAACATATCATACAGGTACTTTCTTATTATAAACGGGTTGATCGGTGTTATTCTGGCATTTTTAAGTGTACTCTTTATGAACAACCCCGCGCTGGGCATCCTGTCTGCGGTGATATGGATGATATTAATTCATAAGTTCCTTGACGATGTGTATGTAAAGAAAGTGAAAGAACCGATGGCCGAACAGGCGGAGCTTGCCCTCCAACTTCTAGCTGAAGTTTATGAGGTGACAAAGGACTTGATAGAAGCTTTTAGGCAAGTGACCCCAGCGGTTAAATCACCTCTTAAAGAGGAAATGGAAGTATTTATACAAGACTATAACATGAATAAGGACTTAAACACCTGCCTGTTGGAGTTCTCCGAAAGGGTGGATAACAGGGATATAGAAACCTTTGCCAGGGGGATTATATTATCTCTGTTTTATGGTACCGACACCTACGAGGTTTTAAGGCAAACTTCGGATATTATCCGGGAGCGCAGGGAGTTGCAAGAGGAATTAAAGAACGAGACAAGAGGTAGAAGCGCTACAATTCTTATATTCCAAATAGCCGTTCCGGTAGTCTTAATAATCCTATTATTTAAATCTCCCTCCGCCCGGGACATATTTTTATACAGTGCCAAAGGACAAAACCTGGTTTGCCTTGCCCTGCTTGCTGAATTTATAACATGGTATTTTAGTAAACGAAAGGGGGTAAGTGAACAATTTTAACATTCACTGAAATTTCCCTTATTTCGGCAACACTAATATCAATGGCCGTAATATCCTGGCTTTCAATGAGGGTTAGAATACCCCGACCAATTGAATTATTCCTCATGTTAAGTAGGACCGGTAGTACGGAAGAGAGTTTAAAAGCCCTGGACAAGCGTCTAAGGGCTTTAAATATTCCGGTGTCAGGTGAAATGTTTGCGGCATTAAAAACAGCCGTTACAACAATTCTGCTGATTGCCGGAGCAATAATTCTGTCCAGTGATCTTACCATAGGCGCTATGCTTTTAATTATAGCCTACCTGGTCTGGAAAATGTCATATCGCCTGCTGGAGTTGCTGGAGAAGCGGAAAAGAAAGGAGTTGGTAAATGATTTTACTTTTATGGTGAACCAGGTGCGCATCTACACAAAAGCTGCTGACCTTTACCAGGCCATGAAAATAGTACCCTATACCATTAAAGGTGAAATGGGCAGGGAGTTAAGGCTTTTATCCGCCGACATGGAAATGTCGCCCTTAACTGAAGCACTGGACAGTTTCGCCAAGCGGTGCGGTATCAAGGAAGCGGAGTACTTTACACAGATCGTCCTACTGGGGATAAGAATGGGCGCTGATGTTAATGTAGATAAGGTGCTGAGCAGTTACGCGAAGATGCTGCACCAACGCAGGGTAGGGAAAATAAAGCGTTGGATAAAACTCCAACCGATATTGATAACAATTCTGCCCGCCCTATTGTTATGGATATTCATGCTTATGTTCATTGTTCCTTTTTATACTGACATTATAGGTAAAATGAGCAATATCTAAAAACGATAATCACGGAGGTATCAAAATGAAAGCTATTAAAAAAATGGTCGAAAAGTTTCATAAGGATGAGAAAGGACAGACTTTTATTGAAATGGCATTTATTATCATATTGATTATCATTGCCATGTACCCTGCTGTAAAGAGCCTTCAAACTGAAGGTATTCAGCCGAAATATGACGACATCACAGATCAACTGGAAAGCGTAACGGTTCCCGACTTGAATTAAGGAGATGATCTTTTGATAAAAGAAAATCTTTACGAACTTCACAAAGACGAAAGAGGGCAAACTTTTATTGAGATTGCCTTGGTTATTATCCTTGTAGTATTTGCTGTGGCACCCTTTTTGTCCGGATTAAGCGGCACAACCTCGGAAAAATTGCAAGATATGAGCGATAAAATCGGGTCGGTTGGAACGCCATGATGTTGTTAAAACTGCATCGTGACAGGAGGGGGCAAACATTCATTGAAATGTTGTTCGTTTTCCCCCTCCTGTTTATGCTTTTTTCGTTTATCGTTGAAATGGGATTCTTGGTATACGATTGGGCGGTGCTGAACTATCAGTGCGGTACCACAGCGGTGAAAGCAGCTACAACAGGGCAATTAACCAGTACATTACGAGAAAGCCTGGCAGCTGATATAATAAGCTGGTCAGCGAATGGTAAAGATTATACTTATATTGTAGACGGGACTGGGCCGCCGGGCACTAAGGACCTGAACACTGTTTATATTTACGGGACCGATGAAAATACCCCTGTTCAAAGGGGGCAATATATTACTATTAGTGTTGATTACCCTTGGCACTATAAGTTCTTTTTAACTGACGCCCTGGCTTCTTGGGTGGTAAGTGAAAAAGATTTGCGCCTAAAGGTTAACGCTTCGGTACCCAGCGAGGTGTTTATTGAATGAAGATATTTAAAGACCGGAGAGGGTCAGTTTCCATACTGACCCTCTTTATAATACCGGTAATTATTGCTGTTGGTGCTATGGTTGCAGACATAGGTAACTTTTTCTGTGTCAAAATATCAGCCAAACATATGCTTAATCTTGCGGTGAGGGCGGCAGCGGGACAAATCGACATAGAGGAATTATCAAACGAGAATATAGTAATTGATGAAAGTGCTGCCAGCCAGAAATTTTACGAGGCTCTTGAGAAAAACCTGCGTCTGGACAGTAACCTGCACCCACTGACCGGTTCTATTATTGACGGGCCGGTTTCAGTGGCTTATTTAAAAATTATAAACAATGACGAACTGCCCTACACTTATAGCTACGGCTCTTTTACTGAGACGATTACTCAGCCATCAGTGACAGCAATAATCGAATTTCCGGTTAAATATGGCATGCTTGGACAGGTAACCGGTACGGGGACTCAGTGCACTATGACTGTACACGTTACAGCCGGACCACAGTTAATAAGACAAGAAATAGGTGAGTTTTGAAATGGTGTAAGCTTTCTTTTTAATCAATTAAGAAGGGATATATAATATTAATGAAATTAATAAAAAATCAAAAAAAGTTAGTATTAGTATTCATGTTTTTTGTATCTTTAATCCCCAACTCCGCATATGCAGAACAAACATCTATCCAAGTAGATAATCAGAAAAAACACTTTTCCAATCCTTATGATCTTTTTGGAAAAGGTAATTGTGCTTATTTTGCATGGGATATGATGGACCTTTTCTGGCCGGTTACGTTTGAGGTGCCAGGAGCATATGATGCAAAAGACTGGGTGGATTTAGTAGGAAGTAAAGTAACTCAAAACGGAAAGATGTACAAATTGATTAAAGATAAAACTCCCCAGGTAGGTGATATTGTGGTCTTTTCTGATAAAGATATTGGTTTCTCTAGAGGGCATGTGGCCTTTGTTACAGGTATAAATCAAAATTGCAGCTTCGATGTTAAAAATAAAGATTTTAAAACTGATATTGATATTCAGGTTATGGAAAGTGCAAATTACGCAAGCAATTACAATTTCCCTAATATGTACGAAAAATGTCTATATCGCAGCTATAGATATAGTGTCATGCAAGGAGATAAAATAGTGTACCCAGATATGTGTTTTCTTCGCTGGAAGGTAGTTGTGGGGTATCAGGTTAATAATGGGATGTGATTTTTTTAATTGAATTAATTTTTACGCTGGCAACAATGCCGGCATTTTTTTATGGGGGTGGTTCCTATAAGGAAAGTTTGACAGGAATAGGCCAGGATAAGATGCAGTTTACATTCATAGGTCGCATTTTAAAATTGTGATTGGGGAGGTTTACGGAATGAAAAAAATCTTTATTATCATACCACTATTAGTCAGTTTGCTATTTTTTACTTCCGTTCAACCAAGTTTTGCAAGTAAAACAACAAAGACTATTAATATTGAAGAATCTTGGACTGAAGAAGGGTATGATAACCTTTATTCTTTTAAAGATGGTTGGTGCCATATAGTTAATGTGAATTGGTCATATAGGTTGATACTTGAAGGAAATTGGTTAGGCGGTGTTTATGCAAGATTGTTTGCTAACGGAAGTCCAGGATATACTTTTTTTGATGAATATTATGATGGAAGCTATAGGCAAACAGTTTCAGCTCATAATAAGAATTTTGATACTTCGAATTCCTATATAAGTGAATTTTATTCAGATATAGATTTTAATGGATTAGAATATGATGAACCAATTACACTACACTATATCACGGTTGATGAATATAAGGTTGATAATGTAGCTTTAAGCAATACAGATGATGGTTATGTAAAAATAACAGTTACCCAAAATAGTCCTAATTCTAAACTAACATACACAATAATAAATGCTAATGATGGAAGAACCGTTGCCACTAAATCAGGAGTAACTACTTCATCTTTTTCTGTCAACGATGTAGCACCAGTAAGAGGCGCAGTAAATAAGTATAAGGTACAATATAAATTCCCTTACGGTAATCCTAGGACATTTACATCAGGTGGCATAAATGTGCCTATAGACACTCTTATTTATAATGCTGTCGCTAATGAAAATGGTAATACGGTAGATGCCGTGCGTGATTCTTCCGGGACTGTCTTACAGGAAGCAAGGGATGCAAAAAACTTAGCAGATTCTGCTAAGAAACAATCCTGGTACTCTGGGAAATATGGGGGTTCCTCTGAAAGTGTGGCCGATGTTGCAGGTTATATACGTAATACGCAACTTCCGGATATCTCTAACAAAATAGCTAATCTTGAAACCACAGTTAATAATATTACCACTACTGATAATGTTTCGCCTACAATAGGAGTAAAGACTCTTTCTGGTGCCATGGCTACCAGCGGAAGCAGTATTAAAATTGTTATTACAGCTTCCGATAATGTTAGCTCAAACCTGCAATACAGCATTAATGGTGGAACCTATTCAACATTACCCGCAAGCGGCATCGTATCTGCTCCGGTAAGCAATTCAGGTCCTAATACAATTACGGTCAGAGTAAAAGACGAGGCCGGTAATATTGGATCAAAAACAATTATAGTTAGAAAACTGTAAACTTCACTTACCCCGGGTCTCCCGGGATTTCTTTTTTAAAAGGGGTGATTCGGTTGAAAAACAAAATAGTTACACTAATATGCTTGGGTATGGTTATTTTATTGACAACAGGTGGTTGTGATGATGAAAAAAAAGCAATAGACACGAAAGATAACGATACATTAAAACCAGCTAAAACTATTGTTGAAAACTATCTTATCAATGCAGCTGAAAATAACTGGACGGAAGCATTAAAAGAATTATCGGGTGAGGCCCTTATTCAAGCCGAAGTGAACAAGGATCGGGTAAAAAGCAAGAGACAGATTATTGCAAAAGAGTTTGAAGGCGAATTCATAACTGTAAAGACCGTGGAATTAACCTGTGATTTTACCGAAACTGATGGTAGTACAAACACTGACCGCCTGGCTTATAAGTTTTATCTTGAAAAATCAGGGAACGGTTGGAAGATTTACAAAACTGAGTGGGGAGACTACATTCATGGTGAGCTGCAGCTAGGGCGGATCCCAAACGGTGCTGAAGAAACAATTTGTCAGTACATTAATCTTTCGATTAATGAAAGGCGTTCTCAAGATTACCTTTACCTGGCCGGCAAAGCACTAAATGACTCACAAAGGGCTAAGCTATTGCCGAATGACAATGACGTTAAGACAAAAACATCGGAAGAATTTAAATCAATAGAATGCCTTGGTGTAACCGACAAATATGCTGTTGCCAGGGTAGTTTCAAACTTAACAAAAGAAGACAAGGTTTATTCAGTAGTTTCTATTGTTGATTTTGTAAAAGTTAATGGATCATGGAAGATCAGTCGACTTGATGTGGCAAGTATTAAGGGGGTGTAAAACCTGTCTTGCGAGTTCTACTAATATCTTTCTTTATTCTCATAGGGGTTATTACTTATACAGGCACAGCCAATGCCGATGTTATCCTGGATGACTGGTTTATAGATACAACTATGGTTGACACTTCAAAAACAACCGCCTTAGTTGATACTACTAACCACTGGGTGCAACTTCCCCTTCAATCCCTAGCCAATGCCATTAATATGCTTGACAATGGATACGGCTACGCTGTCGCGAGTAAAAACGGGGTAACGTTATATGAGATGGACGATGCCAGTGGAAAGATAGCAATTAACCCTCTATATTCGTGCTCCTGGCTTACAGAAGCAACCGGCGTATCAATGAGGCAGGATAACCTTAATATGTGGGTAACTACAGCTGACAGCCTGACCTATTTTAAATTTAACGGGTCAGGGATGAGTAACGATCCAGCTTTAAAGACAACAGGTTTGGTTAATGTTCTATCGGTTGCCTCATTTAAAAATAAAGATTCGTCATTGTTATTGCAAAACATTAATAATTCTGCTGTGATAACAAGGTATGATGCTGGTTCAAATTTAAACTCGAGCCTTACCTTTAATTCTGGCATAAACAACCCTGTGGCAATTTCTATGGTGAACAACAGTCCCGATTTTAGGCTTTTTACTAAAGATGCCTCCTACTATTTTGCCTATGACGATTATAAAAGTAACTATGTTGCGGACCCGGCTAAAAGAGTAACAGGGCTTTCAGATGTAATAGCTGCTAGTAGTGATGACAAAGGCAATTCAATACTAACCGACACAGATGCCAGTTATTATATAAACGATGATAGCGGTGGTGCATCTAAGGTAGATGTTTTCAGCCCAGGCCCATTAAATAAACCAGTGGCAGTATCACTAAAGCCGGGGACTTACGAGCAGGCAATAATTGACGGTGACGGTAATGTGCAGTGGTGGGCGTATGACGATGCGACTGGAAAGATGGTCAGAGATACCAATCTTGAGATAAACGCACAAGCTTTAAACAGTGGATATGCGCATCCAAGATCCTATTACTCAAAAGTTGTCGATGCCCCTTATACATGCACAGCAGCACATCTTACAGTTAACGATAACATACCTATTGGAACGTCAATCAACTACTATGTTTCATCAGACGGAGGCAGTACGTATACGGCTATAACCCCTGGAATATGGACGGCTGTGCCTGCTGGCAACAGATTTGTTTTAAAAGCTGATCTGGATACTACCGATAGCCAAATGACACCCAAAATATACAGGGTTACACTCAATTGTGATCTGGATTTTGAGATCACCGGTTTCATTGATCCGCAGCCGGCAGAAAGGGGAAGCAAAGTAACTATCTTGGCATCGGCAACAAAGCTATCGACAGGCCAAGAAGTCTCATTGGATAATTGTACGGTTGAGTATCCATTACCTACGTTTGAAAATGGTGATCCTGCTTTACCAGCGGGGGAATCGTCTACAAAAGTAAATATGGTGTTTAACAATAACACGGGTAACTGGGAGTATAAATTTATTGTGCCGGATAAAACTGAGACTGGCGTATGGCCTGATGATGGGGTATATCAAGTACAAATAACTGGAACTAAAAGTGGGGTTTCAAAAAATATAATCCTAAATTTTAAAATAAGCGGTAATATCCTAAGGAGGTTAATCATCAGGACAATGAATTTCTGAAATACTGGTTACATTTTATCAAGTTTAGATTTCAAAATCTTTGACTGGTTATAAAACCCGTCTTTTTTTATGGGCAAGTGGCAGGCATTTTTGCGAGATTTAAAAATTATGGATGGGGGTTTTATATGATTTGCACATTATTAAAAGAAAATTATCTTGATAAACACCAAAATAACGTTGCCTTTTACGCAGGCCAGATGGGCAAAATAATTTGCCAAGGCATGGTTGACATTGTAATTGAAGCGGCATTAATGCACGATGTTGGGAAAACCGAAATTGACAACAAAATTATTTTTAGACCTGGGCCGTTGGATGAGGCTGAGTGGGAAGTAATGCGCTTGCACCCACTGTTGGGTGCAAGCATGATTATGAGAAGAGTAGTTAAAATTTCAAGTAGTAAAAAATGTAAGCCATCAACTATAGCTTTGGCAGTTCTTCATCATCATGAGCGATGGGACGGTACTGGTTACCCAGATGGCCTGGCTGGAGACGATATACCTTTAATAGCTAGAATAATTGCCGTAGCCGATGCATTCGATGCTATGACAACAGATAGGCCGTACAGAAAAGCTTTATCGAAAGAGGATGCCGTTAAGGAAATAATCAGTTGTTCAGGCACTCAGTTTGATCCAAATGTTGCGGAAGTATTTACAAATAATAAGTTTGTTCTTAGCACGGTTTAAAGCCGTGCTTTATAGCTTAAAAAATATCAAAAAGGGGAGTTTATATGGAATTTACCTTTGAGTTAAATGTCCCGTTTTGTGCAAAATGCGGGAAATCAAGGAATCCTATGGATTACTTTGATACTGATATTACTTACTTTTTTTGCAAGTTGGATGATAACGGGTTGCCCTATGAGAGTATTGAAATCTGTGAAAACTGTTATAACCAGCTATCACCTGCAGAAAAGGAAAAATTAAATAAAAATTGGGTCCCTATGTAATATTAAAAAACTATTAATGCAACAGAATATAATTGCAAAGAAAAAATATACAGTTGCAATAACATTGTAATAAAGTATTGGAAATCATATTAAAATTCAGCAAATATATAGTAAATTATAGCATTGTAATAAGAAAACATACAATTATATAGAGGAGGGCATGATTATGGAGTTAACTCCAGTTGGTTTGGACAGCGGCTATAGTTACATGAAAGTTTTTGGATATGGGAATGACCCCATTATATACCCCAACATAGTCTCGCCAGGCCGTGAAATTACCGACGAGGGATTGGATGACGTTTTGGGACAAGCTAAGTTAATTAATAACTTGGATATCTCCTTTTCCTTTAACGGCACCAATAAACATTTTTGGGTAGGCAAAATGGCTTCCGCAAGCGGCAGCGATGCAGATTTTTTTGAGGACCGGGACCGGTGGAATAGCGAAAAAGGCAGGGCATCTGCACTGGCAGCTCTGGCCCTTCTGTGTAAAAAAGAAAATGAAAACTTCGTTTTAGCCACAGGTTTGCCATTGGAAGACTATAAGGCCAATAAAACAGCCCTTAAAAAAACATATGAGAACACCATACCCGGTAGTTATGAGGTCACCTTTGAGTCAGGACCATTAGCCGGCGAAACTAAGAGTTTCAATATTGTTGCCTGCAAAGTATATCCGCAGGGATTGGGCGTCTTTTTTGACCAGATATTAGATGACGATGGCTTACAAATAGATACACACCCACTATTAGCAGATGATGCTATTTACGCTTTAATAGACGTGGGCCGCCGTACATCTAACCTAATTTTGTTCGAAGATCTCAATATCTCCAAGGATTTCAGCCATAGCATCAATTTTGGAATAGCTCAGGTACATGAACGTTTGCAAAATTTTTTAAGCAGCCACAATAGATTTGTTAAAAACAGGGATATCGAGGTTATTCTTAAAAAAGATATCTTTAAAGAGTTAGATATTAAGTCAGTAAGGGAAGAGGCTTTAACAGAGTTGGCTAATATTATTAAAGCTGAGGCCCAAAGCTTATGGCAAGATAAATCCCTTTTGGAAACCATTTATACTGGTGGCGGTGCCGGCCAGGCTATATTTGATTTTTTAAAATTTGGTGATTATGAGAAAGTTTTAATAAACAGCCCCCAGCTTTCAAATGCCCGTGGTTTCTACAAAGCAATGCTGAGTTTAATACTAGCAGGAAGGGTGCGGGATAAAAATGGCGGAATCATCGAAGAGATTCAATTGGCAAGTTAGTTTTGGGGTTACGCACCAGCTGGAATACGGGGAGCTTATTGATTTTTATAATAAACTGCCTAAAATGCAGCAGGGGGCTATTGGCAGAAAACTTTTACAGGCGGGACTGCAATCACTAAAAAAAGCAGGAGATCCTTTAGTCTTAAGGCTATTAGAGCAAGAGCAACAGAAGGAAAATTCTGAAACAAATAATACAAGTAGCGGAAAAAGTGAAAAACAGTTGGTAAAACCTCAGAACAAGCTAAATAAAAAGGTACTTGGGTTATTAGACAGTTAAATTTAATGGCCCGATGTCTAACAGTATTGCCGGTGATATCCCGGCGTTTTGTTTTACAGGGTAATGCCCCTTACAAAACAAAGCGCCATTCGCTTTTTTTAAAACCAACAATAACATGGCAATTACGAAAGGATTGTATCAATGATAATGCATACTCAAGACTTTATCAATCCAAAGAGTAGTGAAAGCATGTTAAAAGACGAAAGGCGCAAAAATTGGTTTTGGGATTACAATGAAGTGTTTGACTCGGATTTATCCAATTACGCCAAGCTAGTAAGACTATATTTGGCGAGATGTGCGGACAGTAATAGAGTATCGTGGCCTTCATATAATAGAATTTCTAAAGCTTGCGGTATTAGCAGGAGAACAGCGCAAAAGGCAATAGATGAACTCGAAGAAAAGGGGTGGGTAAAAAAAAATAAACGGAGAAAAAACACTAACGAGAACGATAGCAACATTTATGTATTATGTGACCCACCTAAATCTGATATATCAGAAAAAAATAACTGTAAAAATGGGGGTGGTGTACCAGATACACCACCCTGTAACAAAATAACAAGGGGTAGTGCACCAGATACACCACCTTGTAACAAAATAACAAGGGGTAGTGCACCAGATACACCACCTTGTAACGAGATAACAGGGGGTGGTGTATCAGATGCACCACCCTGTAACGAAATAACAAGGGGGGGTGGTGTACCAGGTACACTAGGTGGTGCACCAGATGCACCCGGTGGTGCACCAGGTGCACCCAAACAATACCCAGATAACAATAAAGATAATACGTTGTTTATATCTAACAATATAAACAACAGGGAACTCGCCTTTCAGGCTTTATCCCCTGCGGTTGGCACAACCCATGACAAAAAAATAGCTGATCATAAAATATTCGATAGCCACCCACAAGCGGGTGAAGCAAATGCAGCAGCTAATATCGCACAAAAAGAAATAAAAAATGATCAGTTGATAAATATGCCCACTGCCAAAGAATTAATAGCGGAACTTGTCCGGGATTACAGATCGCTGGATGATATTAAACAAAGAAAGGGGGATTATGCTTTTATCGGCTGCTTATATAATAAGCACGGCTATAATGCAGTTTACGAGGCGATTAATAAGTTATCCATGTCCATAGCAGTGCAGGATATAAAAGATCCTTTGCTTTACCTAAAAGGTATTTTGGAACCAAGAGTAAAAAACAGTGACATGAAAGGGCAAACCAAAGTAATAAAAAATGAGGCCAAGAAAAAAAGCAAAAAAGAATTAATCAAGTCCCTGTATATGTCATAAAAAGCTTCTAAGGCTATTTTATAATATATAGCTGTTTGTTCCATTTAATTTGAATCTCGGTTTGATTGTAGCGATTATTGAACTTAATAGGCCCTTGGATAAGGACATAATATCCTTCCAACTGCTCCTTGGTGTAAGTTTAATATTTGTAATGACCCGAGAAAATATAGGCTACAAATGGTTTTAAACCATCTTGTTGATCAAAATTGATAAACATAACTTTATCTAGTTTTCTAACAGAGCCAATTTTACCGTAAACAACAAAATATGGAATGTAAAGATTACCTGACTTAGCAATTCCGAATGCTTTATTTTGATCAATAACAAACTGATTAATCGGAATCATTTGGCCGTTCAAGTCCAAGAGGGTTTTGCTTAAGTTTTCTAAACACATGTAAAAGTTTAGCAATAGTTGACAGAGAAGTAATTTGACCAAGTGAGTAATTATGTTTACCTGAATATCTGAGGGTATAGCCAAGTTTTTTCTTGGGGTTATTTTTACTTACTTCATTTACCTCTCCATGAGTTATACGATCGATATTAATATTACTTAGCTGTACCTTTATGATATGGAAATCACCTGTGCTGACTTTGCTTATATTTCTTGTGTACCTGTTTAGCTTTCTCATAGTTTTAATTTGCTTAACTTCTCTTTTTTCTGAACAATCAGGTGTGTTTTGATTCACCTTTACCGGTAGTTTTAAAATACGGCTCAATGTTGCTGTTTTTCGCACTGGAGTGACTAACAGGTTTTTTGCAACCACAGCAATATATTTTATCGCCATGTATCATTGGGTCGTACTCTTTAGCATTAACTATTTCCCCATTAGGTAACAGAGCGTTTTTCATTAGTAAATCCTCCTGAAAGAAGTGATGAATGAAAAATGATACCCAACCCAATAGTCTATGAGAATTATGCCATTTACTCGTCTTATTACCTCGGTGATGCATCCTGTAATCAAACAAACAGTATGATAATCTTCTTAGAAAATAATATACCACAATATACCCATGAAGACGTATTACGTTTTCTTACTGACAAAAAGTTTAGGCAATCTGTAGTAGTGCCGTTTAAGACTGATTTCCCCGCATTGGTCGACTTGGATAAAAGGTGGTATCGCAATTACGAAAAACAAATCGGCAAGAAGAATTGGTGGAGAAAAGCCGTAAAAATTGTATCCAGGTTAATTGATCTCCCTGACCCTAGACCTTTAAAACCGGGTACTATCGAAATGGAGATCTACCAAGCGATACTAAATTCCGAACAATATATCATTCCAGTTGTCTATAGGCACATTGATGAACTTAATCCCAAAAAGCATGACGTATTCTATAAAGACGAACTGCTAAAATATTTTGATATCTATGGATTAAAATTTCATGAGTTTTATTTTGCCCATTTAGACAATTGTGTTCCTTGCATGGAAGTTGAGTTTGAATACTACCATACCTGGGAGAAAGGTACATTCGAAATATATCTACCTTATGGCGAAATGAAGAAACTTTATGAGAAGATATATAAAGAAAAATACCCGGACAAATACCGATATTATTACGTCTAAAGCAAAATATAGAGAGGTGTGCTGAAATGCCAATCAAAAACCTGATTATTGCCGAAAAACCATCAGTGGCCCGGGATTTAGCAACCGTTCTGGGCCAATTCACATCCCGGGACGGTTACCTTGAAAATAACAAGTATGTGGTTACCTGGGCCATCGGCCACCTGGTGGAACTGGCTGAGCCCCAAGATTACGATACACAACTACAAAAATGGAATATGGATACATTGCCCATAATACCGGAGAGATTTAAGCTAAAAGCTGCTCCGAAAACAACAAAACAGTTTAAAATTGTTAAGCAGCTGGCCAACAGACCAGATATCGAACAACTCATATGTGCTACTGACGCAGGACGCGAAGGTGAGCTTATTTTTCGGTATATTTACCGCCTGGCCGGTTGTCGGAAACCTTTCATGCGGCTCTGGCTTTCTGAAACAACTCCGGCTGCAGTCAAGAAAGGATTTAAAGATCTACGGCCCGGGACAGAATTCAACCGTTTGGCCGCAGCTGCGGAAGCGCGCAGCCGGGCTGACTGGCTTATCGGTATCAATGGCACCCGCTCTTTTACAGTAAGGCATAACACCTTATTATCCATCGGTCGGGTGCAAACGCCCACCCTAGCGCTCATCGTCAACCGGGAACGCGAAATTAAAAACTTTGTGCCGGAACCATATTGGGAACTATACGCCGAGTTTACTAAAAGCGACAAGCAGCTTTACGCGGGCAGATGGTTTAAAGGCGAGCAAAACCGTTTCCACGACCCGCAGGCAGCCCGGGCGGTACAAGCCCGGGTTGACGGCCAGCCGGCCACCGTGCTGGAAGTGGAGGAAAAGGATGTAGCGGAGCTTCCGCCGTTGCTCTTTAACCTTAACGAACTCCAGAAGGAGGCCAATAAAAAATACGGGCTGTCGGCTGCCAGGACATTAGATTTAGCTCAGTCTCTGTATGAGACCAGGAAACTGCTGACTTACCCCCGCACAGACAGCCGGCACCTAACAACAGAATTAGCTAAAACCATTCCTGAGCGCCTGACGGCGCTGGCCGGCACTGAAGAGTACATGCATTATGCTATTGCCGCAAAGTCGGCCGGGGTACCGGGCAAGCGTTATGTGGATAACAGCAAAGTAGGCGACCATACCGCGCTGCTCACCACCAATGTCAAGCCGAATTTGGACAACCTGCCTCCGGATGAACGCAAAATTTACGACCTGGTAGTACGTCGGTTTCTAGCCATCTTTTTCCCGTCGGCTAAATATAAACAAACCAAAGTGGTAACTGAAGCTGCCGGCGAAACATTTCTCACCACCGGACGGGTGGAGCTGGACAGGGGATGGAAAACGGTATACGCGCCCGTAGAAAATAAACCGGGTGAAGACGGAGAAGCAAGAATTGTACCCGACCTTAACCAGGGCGAAGCAGTGCAGATCACAAATACGGAAATCAAAGAAAAAGAAACCAGACCGCCCAAGCGCTTTACTGAAGCCAGCTTACTGGCGGTCATGGAAGGTGCTGGCAGGCTGGTGGAAGATCAGGAATTAAAAGCGGCTATGAAAGAGCACGGCCTGGGTACCCCGGCCACCCGGGCGGCAACCATCGAACGTCTAATTCAAGTGGGATATATTGAGCGCCAAAAGAAAACCTTACTACCCACTACCAAAGGCGAAACGCTTATCGACCTGGTGCCGGATATAATTAAAAATCCGGAACTTACTGGACGGTGGGAAAAAACGCTGGCCGACATAGAATCCGGTGCAGCTGATTCGGCAGAATTTATGACCGAGATAAAAAAGTTAACTAGAGAGATTGTTGAAATAGCCCATAACCAAGCAGCCAGCAACCAAGTGCAGACCGAACATGAACCTTTGGGCAAATGTCCACTTTGCGGCAAAGCAGTAATTGAGGGTCAAAAAGGTTATGGCTGCATCGGCTATAAAGAGGGCTGCAAGTTCGTGATTTGGAAAGAAATTGTCGGCAAAAAAATTTCAAAGACTCAAGCTAAGACATTGCTGGAAAAAGGCAAAACCAGCGCTATTAAAGGATTTACCTCTCAAAAAGGTAATAAATTTGATGCTGCCTTAAAGCTAACTGATAACGGCAAAATAGAATTCGATTTTCCGGAAAGGAGCAAACAGTCTTTAGGCAGCTGTCCGCTGTGTGGTAAAGATATTATCGAAACTCCCAGGGGGTACAGCTGCAGCGGCTGTAAGTTCGTAGTTTGGAAGGAGATCGCCGGCAAAAAGATTACCGCCAAGCAAGCACAGACTTTGTTACAAAACGGCAAAACCGCTATTATTAAAGGCTTTAAGTCAAAAGCCGGCAAAAGTTTTGAAGCTGGCTTAATTCTGGGACAAGGTGGAAAAGTAGAATTTAAATTTAATACAAAGGAGTAATCAAATGCCTAACCAAAAAACGATGGAAATTTTCATGCGGCTGTTAAAAATAACTACGGGAAACAAAGCCTGCTTTAAAGATAATTTAGATCGCGTCGGCAAGCTTTATTTGCCTCTTCCGCTGCTGGACAAAATGAATATTAGCGACGAGATAACTGTGCAACTGGCTCCGGGTAAGAAGGACTTACCGGCTAGCGGCTATGTTACCAAGGTTGTATTCCAAAAGACAACGACCAATAAAATCAGATTTGTAGAGGATATCACGGAAAGAGGGGAACTGGTCCAAATTTACATTAGTAAAAGCATCCTGGAGGATATGGGCCTGCAAGATAATCTAGCTGTTCGAGTCATCTCAGCCGCTGAAACCGGAGGTGCTACAGTTGCCCGGTAATAAAATTCGAGACCCCGTCGGTATTAAACAAGAAGTAAAGCTACTGCTCAAAAAGGGCGGTAATTTTTTTTCCAGCGAAACAACTGCTGTTCAGATTCCTATTGATGTTCATGAAATTCCAAAAAGGCTGGCAGTAATGCTTGGAAAAAATAAAAAGTTACTTATTGCCGCAACAATTATGCTACCTGTTGCATATGTAACCGACGTTTGGCTTCTAGGGTCGGCGTCTGCTGCTCTGTACGATTTTGCGGTCAATATAAAGCACAGCACCAGAGCAATATTTGGCGGTGAACCGGTACCGGAAGTAAATAACCTGTCCTGGTACATAAGGCATCCCATAAATGTTTCATGGTCCTGGCTGACTAAAACCGATGCGGAGCTTTCCATGCCTGCCATACGTACGATTTGGTTATACACAAATGCTGGAATAATAATTCCCAGCTTGTTTATGTACGCCAGAAATAAGTGGCTACAAGAACTGTATGCCAATAAAAACGATGCCCGTCACGTACACGCCCTTAAAGTAGTGGATAACCCTGCATATGGCACCACCAGGTGGGCGGGCACGGACGACGTGGCCCATTTCTGCGAATTTGGCCCACCCCGAAAAGGCTCTGGTGGGATAGTTTTGGGCAAGCTTGACAACAAAATAATTAGAATTATACCAGGCAAAAACACCAGAGCAGATGAGTTAGGATTAACCGGTCACGTGGTAGTGTACGGCGTTACCGGCTCCGGGAAATCATATACTTTTGGCAGAAACAACATGATCGCTGGCGTGGAGGACGGGCAATCAGAGGTAATTATAGATCCCAAAGGAGAGTTGCTGGAAACCATGGGACCATGGCTCGAAAGCAAGGGATATGAAGTTCGCGTCTTTAACCTGGTTAATCCGGAATGCAGCCACCGCTGGAACCCAATCATGGAATGCCGTAATGATGAAGAGATAGCAGAAATGGCCAATTGTATGATTGAAAACGCTGCCGATGACAATAGCGGCTACTTTATGAATAAAGAAATCCAGTTATTTGAGGCTATATCCGGCCTGCTAAAAGACGCATTTCGCATAGAGCAGGCACACCCAAGGGCAGTATTATCCCTTGCTTCATGGACACGGGAAAAATTGGATCAGGTATTTTTAAATGCATTTCGAGAAAAAAAGATAAGCCCAACCATATATGAACGCTGGCGCGGCACAAGCGCAGCCAACTTAGAAGAAGCTAAATCAGGTTTAACAGCCAAACTGAAAATAGTAACCACCAAATCACTAGCCGCTCTAATGTCAAGCCATGAGATAGACATGGAATCAATAGGTAAAAAGAAAACAGCTTTATTTTGTATACTTCCGCTAAAAGGCAGTGAGGTGCTAAAACCAATATTATCGGTATTCTATATGTTTCTCTTTAACAGATTGTATGAACTCGCAGATAAAAACGGTGGCAAATTACCAGTAGAAGTACGCTTTATTTTGGATGAATTTGCTAACATTGGCCGGGTACCCGGTTTTTCAGAAAAGATATCCACTGCCCGGAGCCTGGGCATATTGTTACAGTATATTATCCAGGGGAGAAGTCAATTGGATGATGTATATGGAGAGAAAAACGCCAAAAACATACTGGCCAGCACGCCCATATCGTTATTGTTAGGCGTAGCCCCGGATGATGAAACCACAAAACAGTTATTTAGTGACAAACTGGGAGAAGCGGCGGTATATATAAAACAATACCGTAAAGATATATCAACACCAATAAATAAATTGGGAATTGCGAAAAAAACAAAAGTTATCGCTAAGAGAAAACTTATGGAGAAATACGAAATCAAGGAGATGAGAACTAAATACTGTATAGTCGACGTACAGGCCAGTAAACCAATGTTTATGAAAAAGCTGGGTTGGGTTAAACTTCCCCAGGCGAAGGAAATCAAAAAATGCGGCATTCAACCAGTATCGATATTTATTCCACCCAGACCATTGGAAGTAGAATTGCCATCAACAGAAGCAACAGAAACAATGGACAGAGCCAGCACTTCACAAGAAGCCGGTTCTTTATTTTGGGAGTTAAAAAAGTATGAGGAAGGTGATATAACTTTAGAAAATAAATCAGAGACACAGGTAAAGTCAATCGAAAAACAATCCAGCGATCCGGTCGAAGAACCTGACCAATTAGAATTTAACATCCAAATCAATGATGAAATAACAAACCAAAATAACGGGGGGAGTATCCCCCCTAATTCAACTCACCAATCCGGTTACGATTATTCTTGGTTGTGGCTTAAACAGGATAATGACTATTCGGTAAAAACAGTTGACAGCCAAGAACAAGATCGGGAGGAACCTAAAGAACCTGATATAACAGCAGTGGAAAACGAGTCAGTACCACAAATGGAAGACATAGACAGTCAAGGTTTTAAAGTTGATTCACCATTATTTTAAGAGAAAGGATGAAAAGTATGGAATTCAAAATTGCACCGGAAGGAATCAAATTAAGAGACATGGATGTTTGGGAGGATTTTTACGACTCTAAAGAAAGGGGTATCCCCATGGAAGCAATAATAAGCGGGATTAAAAGGGTACCCAACGAAGAAGATTGTTGGGAACTGATATTTGAAAACAAACCGGGTATAATCGGTTATTGTTCTGCTAGTGAAAGCGGTCTGCCCAAAAGAACACCAATTAATGAATTTGCCGGGCAAAAAATTATTTGCATAGTCAGTAGAATAGACAAAAAAAACTCAGCCGTAATATGTAGCCGTAAAGATATCGTTGAATCAAACCTTAAAAAACTAATAAAGCAATTAACGCAAGGCGAAATAATCAACGCCTTGGTTCGGGCAGTCAACAGAAATGCCTATGTTGACATAGGTGGCGGAGTTATAATCAGAATTCCACAGGAGAAAGCACGCTTGTCTGATGGTGTGCCTCTGGAGGTGCAATATAGCGCCAGAGATATTATCAAAGTTGAAGTTGCCTATCTAAATAAAGAAAACCAAACAATAGAAGTTGAACCCGTAGACCCGTGGGGGCAGCAATTATATAACAGAGGTGACGTTCTATCCGGCCAGGTTGTGCAAATTAGAGACAACCTGGCTTTTATAAAGGTCAAAACTGGCATCATAGGCCGTGTATATTACAAAAAAACGGACAACTACAAAGAAGGAGACTATGTTAAACTGCAAGTTTCGGACTATAACCAAGAAACACGCCGTTTGAAGCTCAAATATTATGATGCCCGCCAGATATTTGACAGAAGGAGGGAGCGCGCAAGAAAAAGAGCTAAAAGGATTAAGCAACAATCGAGCGGTACCGGCAACGATATTAAAACACTGGGCGGGTTCCGTGAGCAAAAAAGTATTAACTCCAATAATGAAGAGAGTGAAGTTCAAGAAACAATTAACACGGTGGTGACTGATGATGCACAAAGATAGTGCTTATGCAGTTGGCATCGGCATAAGATATCTGAGATTTCCGGAAGGAATCATGGAAATAAGAGATAACCGGAGATGTGTTGAGTTAACGAGATATTTTAGTGAGGTGGAGTTGCTTACAACCACAACAGCCGCAATGCTTTTGAATTCTTCTAGAATGGTAGCGCAAAAGTTACTTTTAAAACTATGGAAAGCTCATTTAATCAAATGCATAGAAGTTGTAACATCATCAGCCCCAGAGCGTGTTTTGAAAATATGGGTCTCTTCAGATAAATTACTGCCGAGATCGCCGAATGAGGCTTGCAGACTTGCAGCATTAAGTGTATTTTACGGTAGGGCAAAAAGCAACTTACCCGGTTTTACATGGGAACTCAAGAGACGTAATAAATCAAAGAAAAGATACGCAATCATGACTTATCTACAGCCAGGGGAAAAAAAGAAATCAACATTACTTATTGATGCCCCGAGGAGAGGGGAGGAACCCAACCTGGAGGCGGATATTATCATATTCCCAACCGTAGAAGAAGCAAAAGCATTAACGCCGGTCGGAAAAAGATACACAGCGGATTATATACTGCTCAATAGAGATATACCGTTTGAAAAGTTAATTTCTGATCCAGTAAAATAGTATGAAAGGGGTGACGGGCAGCAGGTATAAACTGCTGCCCATTTACTTGAAACTTATTAGAAACTATGAGTCTATATATTATTGCAACCAGTTAATTAGAGTAGTAGGTAGAAGATATAATATAAGACCGGACCTTGATGAGGAAATGGAACCGGAAATAAGGGGATACGTTTATAAGGAAACCATGGCCGGTTTCTTCCGTGCCTGGGTGCTAAATGAGATGCATCTTGAATTAATAAAGATAGTAAATGAAATGCTGGTAGCTGAAGAAAACCAAATACACATAAAAACAGGGGGACTCAGTGAAATAGAATTTAAAAAATTACTAGATGAATGTGTCACCATGGGGCTTCTTTGTGAAAACTTTATTAACTTTAAAGACGAAGAAAATATTAATTTGTATTTGGTAGATACCGGCGGTATCTTTGTATTTGAAGAAGCCGGAATTCTATATAACAAGGTGAATTACACACTAAGCTTTGATCAGAGACTAAAAATATACAGAAAGAATATTTTCTTACTGGAGAACAACTTTAATAAAGAGCCAGATAAACTCTATCTTTTGGAAGAACAAGTGGGAATGCCGCAAGATGAAAAATATTGGGGAGCAACATTTCTTGTAGACATGAAAATCGCAAAAAAATTAGGATTTGTCAAGCAGGTTGAAAGAGAAATTAATAAAATTATCACCAGCTATAACGCCAACATATTTGACACTGGCACAAAAAAATATATTGACAGGAAATAGTTACCCATTTAATATATTAGCCAAGAAGTAGCTTAAATCTTAACATTTAATATTTCAAGTTTTCCCATAAAGCAATGAATATGTTTATCAGTCAGGTTTTTCAACAAGCGACTCCAGCTTGGTTCGGATGGAAGCTCCGGGATAAGTACAAAAATGCGATAAGCTTGTATTTATCGAAAGACCAGGGTTTACGGAAAGCTTTTTGCGCTGAGCTGAGTGTACCGTAAACAACAGGGCGCTTTGCGCTGAGCGGCGTCACTTCCTAAAAAATGCGCTGAGCTTTTTAGGGCGTAGCGAACCCGCACGTAGAAAGACGGGTAAACTTGTTTGGTTCCACTAGAACGGGACCTTCCGGTCCAAGAAAAGCGTGTGCAGGCTGGACCCCCTGCGGGAGACACGTGACCGGCGAACATGAATTGTCCCAAGCTGCGCTACAGGCTAACCGGGCGGCCTGGCGTTTGCCCACTCGTAAGGAATCCGGTGACCTCAAAAGAGGCAGCTAAAGCCAAGCTTGCAAGCTTTGTGAGTGATATGGCTAAATATTGAAAGCACTATTATAAAATGGCCACAGGCCGATAAAGCTATTGAACAATTTGAAAGCCAAGAAATGTGAACACCAGAGTGTTTTGTTAAAAACGAAATGCTTAGGTGTTTTTTGCATTTTTTAGAAAAAAATAAGGGGGAATTAAAATGATGAATGAGGTTTGGTTAATCGGTCGTCTTACAAAAGATCCGGAAGAAAAGAAAACTCCTAACGGGAAAACTGTAGCAAGGATGACCCTGGCGGTAGATCGTGATTATACTAATACTGACGGGGAACGTGAAACTGATTTCATAGAAATTATAGCGTGGGAGAAACTTGCCGAGAATTGCATTAAGCACCTTGGCAAAGGACGCCTGGTCTCCGTTAAAGGGCGGTTGCAAATACGCACCTACGATGATAGTCAGGGTACCCGACGCAAAGCCGCCGAAGTGGTGGCAGAAAAGGTCAAATTCCTAGACAAAGCTAAGGAGAATGCATAAATTTTTGTTATCAGGAAGCAAGAGACATTATCGCACTTCTCAAGAACATAAAGGTGTGATACTCTGGAGGTGAGAGGTGAATGAATATGAGCCTTGTATTTTTTCCGGAAGCTTTAAGGCAAAAACTTGGTGATGATGCTTCTAAAAGTCTCATAGAAGTTATTAACCAGGCTACGAAGGATTTAAAAGAGAGCACATTGGAAATAGTGATTGAAAAAATTGAGCGAAGGTTAGCTGATACAAAAACTGAGATTATAAAGTGGATGTTTATATTTTGGGTAGGACAACTGGCGGCTATGTTCGCTATGTTAAAAATGTTAATTTAAAAAGGCTTTTGAGCGTAAACGAAAAATAATGAGTCAACCATCCTCGACAAAGGCCGGGGGCATGCGGTAATAACGCAAGCATGGTTGGCAAGAAAGCAAGGGCAAAGAGGTTATGATAAATAACTTTTTTGCCCTTTTTATTTTATAACGAGAAGGTAATGCGGCGGAGAGATTATTATCTTTACAAATCGGCTGATTTGTTGAGGTTAGGGGCTTAGTTTTGGCTCTAACACTAATATTATTAAGATAAATAGGGCTAATGCCCGTAATCCAAACACTAGGAGGTGAATGGATACGGGCTGAAGCCCGTATCTGAAAGAATGAAAAAAATGTGTCCTTTTAAAGGGTTTACCGAATGTTTGCAAGATGTGTGCATGGCTTGGAACGGTAGTGATTGCCGCATGTTTGCAATGTCTATGTTCGCTGGTTTGACTGGCGTTCAAGTGGCTACGTCACAACCGGCGATCAGCAATACTCAAACCGAAACCATTGCATCAACGGAAACTAGCACTGAAGTTGAAAATGGTACCCAGGAAAAGCAGAAGAAAACCCTGGTAGCAAAAGTCATTGTTACGGAAGTAAAAGAGACGCCGAATGGCAATACCAGAGCCAAATGCAAGGTAGACGGCAAAGAAGAACAAATTGTTATTGCCAAAAACGGAGTCGGAAAAATAATGCAAGAGGGACAGAACAAGAAGTTTGAGATAGAGTACAACATAATGAAAGATGGGATCACATGGTTCGCTATCAAAGCAATGCAACTCCAGCATAAAGGGAGTTGTAAATGATGGTAAACCTGAAATATAGAGTTTATGAGGCCCAAAATTTCGGTGAAAGTGATACGTACTTAGTGGCTATGTCAAGCGTTAGGGAAATTTCGGTGCGCGAAGAAATAGCCCGGGGAGAACGGTTAATGCAATTGGGGAGCCTGGTGGCAGAAGTTGATAAACGCAACGAAGCCATATCTATAGCGGATTGCGAGCTATAAATTTACAGTTAGCTGGCATAAAGTAAGACAGACCGTAAGGTCAGAAATTTTAGGAGAACGATTGCGGGATAAATATTCCCGTGCGTTCTCCTTTTGTGCTTTAAACGTAATTTTTGGGTAGGAGGTGTTGAAATGAATCCACATATAGTGGAGGACGTTATTGAATGTGAGGAATGCGGAGGATTAATGTATTTACATTATGACGAAGAAGGTAGGCAAGTTTGGTGTTGCCATAACATTCATTGTGGTTATGAAGTGTATGAGGAAGATGAAGATTAATTAGGAATTTGATGATAACGGAGAAAGCTTCTGCTTGGTGGTAGCCGGGTATATTGGAGCGGGAATATGATCGTATTTTTGTACGGTGAGGTGATAATGTGCGCGCTGCAAATGTAACACAGCAAATCAATGTATTCCAACTGGTTAAACAACTGAGCATTGTAGAAGTTATTAATCGCTACAGCATTGTCGAGCTAAAGCAGCGCGGTAGGCGCTGGACGGCTCGGTGCCCGCTGCATAATGATCACTCACCGTCATTTGTTGTTTTTCCAAATGGAAAATGGAAATGCTTCGGCTGTGGTGAGCATGGCGATGGGGTCGATTTAGTAGCCAAAATATTCAATTTAGAACTAATTGAGGCTGCACGAATGATTGCCCGAGATTTTAATATTGAAGCAAAAAAGCCACTATCGCCGGCAGCTCGGCGGAAGATAATTCAGCAAGCCAAGAAGCGGGAAAAGGAACGGATATTACGCGAGAAATTGGATAAAGCCCACGAAACACTGTCGCTGCTTGTGCGAACAATTAATAAATCACTTGCAGCCGGCGGTTATAAATCACATTGTGATTTAGCAGGGCTGCTGCATAAAGTTGACTACTACGAATACTTGATTGAGTGTTTGCTAAGCAATAACGCTGAAATCCAAATAATGGCTTTAAATAGCTTCAATAGAGATTTTTCTTTAGGTGGGAGGTTCACAAATGAAAGTAATCCTTGAAAACAAGCTGGAAAAGTGCGCCTGGGAAATTATGATGGCTGCTCAATATAAGTGGAAAAGGAATTATGGCAGTTTGATGTGTGACCATTTGGATTTCTATTTTGAGGATATTTACAAAGATGAAGCTGATAAGGCGGTGAATGATGAAGTTGAACGCCGGCTGCGGGATGAGTTTGGCGAGGAGTTCTTTGTAAGTAAAGATGAATACGTGAAATCAGAGTTAAAAGGGTATGCACTTGATGAGATGACTAATGAGGAAAGGCAGAAGTTAGAGCAAGAGTTTCGTGATGATTACAAGTATGTATGGGAGCAGATAGAGGATGAAAGGGAATATCTGCAGGAGCATGTATGGCAAAAGCTGAGAGGCGTTTATTATACCTTTTTCAATAGTCCGCATAGGCTGACGGTTATTTATGACGGTGAGGTAATTCAGGGTGAAGGTGTAACAGAAAATAACAATGGTTAATGAGATAAAACTTTCGTTTCAAATTAACCGGGCGTGCGCCCGTAAACCAATCATCCGAAAGGAGGGATTGGATACCGGGCTCGGAAGGCCACGGTGTCCGTAAGAAATGAGCAAGAGAAGAAGGTTGACGCTTGAGAAAAAGTGCAATTTAGTAAGGGAATTTGCTGAGAAGCTGATAAGGATATTCTATGAGAAGAAAAAATCCGAGGAAGAAGTATTGTATTTTATGGCCCAGTGGGCTAAGAGTATGAAATTTCGGGAATACTGGTTTGCCATCGATACAGAACTGCAAAAACGATATGAGTGTGCTAGTTGGTTCTGGATCATAAGGCGACTGAGAAATTATCCGGATTACTGGAAGCAAATATAATAAAGCGCAATGTTTAGTTAACAACTAAGTACCGGTCCCATAGGGCCTGTGTAAACCAATCCAAATTAAAGGAGGGATTGGCGTACCGGTCCCCATACGGACCGGTGCGCAAAAGTTTATGAAACAATTATGGAACGATGAATTTTTAGAGCAATATAACAGACCAGTGCAAAGTGGCGTTCAGAGATCACTATCCTTACAAGTCAGGGAAGAAGCTATTCGGTATGGGGTGGATTCGAGTGAACTGTCTGGCGTACTGGGTTGCATTCTTGGACCAGTGCCCGACGAAACAATGGAATTTTTATTAAAAAAAGGACTTCGGGCACTTGCCCAGATGTCACCTGAAGAACTATTGAATTTGCCTGGCATTGGTATAGAGAAATCAATACGCCTTGCAGCTGCCTTTGAGCTTGCCCGACGTATGGCCAGGCTCATGCCGGAGGATAGACCACAAATTAAATCTCCGGAAGACGCTGTAGCCCTGGTGATGGAAGAAATGCGTTACCTGGACCGGGAGCACTTTTGGTCTTTGTTGCTAAACACGAAGAACCAAGTATTGGCTCGGGAGACCATTTCAATCGGCACATTGAATTCTTCAGCTATTCATCCCAGGGAACTTTATAAAGCAGCCGTAAGATGCAGCGCTGCCGGGGTTGTATTGGTGCACAACCATCCCAGTGGGGATCCCACGCCAAGCAAGCAAGATATAGAGGTAACGAAACGTTTGATTGAAGCTGGTAATATTATCGGCATCAATGTCTTAGATCACCTGGTGATCGGAGATAAAAAGTTTGTGAGCTTTAAAGCTAGAGGTTTGATGTAAGGGGGGAGGTTGCAGATGGAGATAGACTTTGAATTTGTATATAGGTGTATTGTCAAAAATGTATGCGAAAATTACCAAAAAATGAAAAAGTCTAAGCATGATGCAGATTATTATGAAGGATATAGTAGTGGTCAATTATTATCTTTATATGCAGTAGCCTTACAATCAGAAAATGAAGAACTAATAGCGGAAATAAGAGCCATGTTTTAGAATAATTCGCTTAAACAAGTATTTTTGTGAGCCTGTCAGACTAAGCCAAACAAATAAATAGGGAGGTGTCGGCCGGGTAATAATTGCCCGGTTGGGCAATCCCGGCGAAATCATATGGCGACAGTCTACCAAATAGTAACAAATGAAATAATTAAAAAACTGGAGGCCGGGACCATCCCGTGGCGGAAGCCATGGCGGGATGCCGGAGCGGTCAATTGGAAGACCCAAAAACCCTATAGAGGAATCAATGCTATACTTCTTGACCCCGGTGAATATCTAACCTTCAAGCAAGGTGTGCGTTGTTCCTAGACAACCTAAGTAGTAATGCTTAATAAAACTAGGCATTAGGTATAAACCTAATGAACTGTGTTTCCAAATCATCGGGTGCAATTCCCGGACGCAAGGAAAGTTGGCCTTGTAGAAGGACTAATACTCCGACATGCCCTGATAATTCGATAATGACAGTGACTTTAGGGTATGAAGCTCGGTGAAGACGACGAAAACCAGACCTGAGAAGTGGTTAAGGAAGTAGTCGGGTCGCCATAAAACGATCATGCCGACTCACCAGAAACCTGCGTATGTACGGCTCGTAAGAAGGAAACAAAGAAACTGAACTTTGTTGCATCCCAAGGATGTGAGTTAACGGCTAAGGTATTCTTGTTTACCAAAGCTGACGTTCTCCGAAATGGAAACGTGCCAAGTCCGCCAACTATGGACTAAGGCTGAACTCCGGGTCAAAGCAGGCGGCTAAAATCGTATGTAAGGCTAGGAAACACGGAACAACGGAACCCTATAAGACGGAGCCAATCGAGGCAATGAAATCTAGCCGCGCAGGAAATGGCCGGTGGATATGGGGGACAGCAGCCCGTAGTAGCTATGAAACACTGATAATAAGGTGTGGAGCCAAGGGGCATAGTCAAGGAACCAGAAATAAGGACTGAGACGACTGGGAAGCCGTTGTGCGTACCTGGTTAAACCCACACATTACTCCAAAAGGAGGGATGCCTGTGGCTCAAAAATCAGTCTACCCGAAATTAGAATCTGAATCCGACCTAAGATCCATCCAGGATTACCTTTACGCAACAACCAAACAGGCCATAGAAAACAATGAGTTGCCTAAATTTAAAAACCTGTTAGAAATAGCAAAATCAGAAGTCGCCATCATCACTGCCATACACAAAATTAAATCCAATCATGGCAGTATGACAGCAGGAACTGACGGTGTTATGATTGCCGACATCTTACAAAAACAATATCCAGAAGTCATTAATATGGTCCACCAACTGCTAGACAATTACGACCCAAACCTTCTTAGAAGGGTATGGATACCCAAACTAGGTAAAGCAGAAAAAAGACCATTAGGCATACCGGCAATAACGGACAGAATTATTCAAGAAATCCTGCGTATGATCATTGAGCCAATCATGGAAGCACAATTTTTTAAACACTCCTACGGATTCCGCCCAATGAGAGATACACATATGGCACTAGGTAGAACAACCAATGTTTGCCATAAAACAGGATACCACTGGATAATCGAAGGTGATATCAAAGGCTGTTTTGATAACATCAATCATACTAAATTAATCAAACAACTCTGGCATATGGGCATACATGACAGAAGAATATTAATGATTATTAAGAAAATGCTCAAAACCGGTGTTTTAGACGAAATAAAAACTACAGAACTTGGAACGCCTCAAGGTGGCATCATTAGTCCGTTACTTGCAAACGTCTATCTTCATAAGTTAGACCAATGGATAGTCCGGGAATGGGAAGAAAAGAAAACAAGACACAAATACACACAACAAGGCATTAAAAATAAAATGCTTAAAAAGAAAACAAATCTCAAACCTGTCTATCTAATTAGGTATGCCGATGACTGGATATTAGTTACAAACACCAAAGCAAACGCTGAGAAGTGGAAAAAACGAATTGAAAAATACCTTGACATCAATCTTAAACTAACACTAAGCCCAACTAAAACACTAATTACAAATATCAGGAAAAAACCAATCCACTTCCTCGGTTTCCGATGTAAACAAATCAAAGGTAAATCCAGAACAGGATGGATACATCGTACCAGACCAGATAAAGAACGTCTTAAAGCCAAAGTGTATGAATTAAAGAATAAAATTCATCGGCTTCTGAAATATAACGGAAAAGAATTAATCCATCAAATTAATATTATAAACAGCATTATCACCGGAATTAGTAATTACTACAAACCGGCAACTATGGTTAGTGCTGAATTAAATAAACATGCCAATTCCCTTCAATACACATCCTACAAGGCGATTAAAAATAAAGGTGCCAAATGGACACCAGCCAATCAAGTTAACAATCTTATTAATAGACATACTAACTACACGACACAAATACCATCCATTCAACACGAAAGCTTAACAATTGGCATCACCAGCCTTGGCTTTGTTAAATGGGAAAAGACATATCTTAAGAATCCAGACGAAACACCATATACGCCGAAAGGTAGGAAAATCTATAAAGAACGCACAAATAAGGCCAAATCATTAGCAAGAGATGATCTAACACTAAGCCTAACACTATCAGAATTAATAGCTAAAGGATTAAAACATCCACGCTATAACTTTGAATACCTAATGAACAGAGCATATGCGTTCAACCGGGATAAGGGAAAATGCAGGGTATGTGGTAAACCTATAGCTGATTACGAATTAGAAACACACCATACGCACCCAAGTTTACCATTAGATCAAGTTAACAAAGTAATCCATCTTGCATCTACCCACGATTACTGTCATGTATTAATTCACAATGGCAAAGATTTGAGTAATCTGGTTGATAAGAAAACATGGAAAAAGATACTAAAATTCAGGGAAACCCTCTAGTCTAAGTTAACGGTTCGCTTGATGGAACGCCGGATGAGGCGAAAGTCTCATGTCCGGTGTGAAGTGGGGGAAAAGGAGCCTGTACAGGTAATGCTGTTAGAGTGTCCTTACCTATCACTATTTCAGGAAGCTGGGGGCAAAGTTAAAAAGGGCGCAAAATCTCACCTAGTGGTATTTTGGAAGTTGCTAGAAAAAGAGAATGAAGAAAATAGTGAGTTAGAGAAAATTCCCTTGCTTCGATACTATCGTGTATTTGAACTTAGCCAAACCGAAGGATTGGAGAGTAAAAGAAAAGATGCTGAAACCTTTGACCATGACCCAATAGAAGCGGCTGAAAAAATAATAGAAGGTTATCCATCTAGACCTCAAATAACTTTTGCGTCCGGACAAGCCTATTACAGTCCGCTGAAGGACAGTATAAGCGTCCCGGCGTTAAAAGATTATCAGAAACCGGAGGAATATTATAGCACCTTATTTCATGAAGCCATTCACAGTACCGGTCACAAAACTAGATTAAACCGAGCAACACTTACAAACATGGCAGCCTTCGGATCAGAAACATACAGTAAAGAAGAACTGGTAGCAGAAATTGGCGCGGCCATGCTCTGTGGAAAAGCAGGTATTGAAAACAAAACCCTGGATAACTCAGCTGCCTATATTCAATCCTGGCTCCGGGTACTAAAGCAAGACAGCAGAATGGTAGTTTTAGCGGCTGGCCAAGCCCAGAAAGCTGCTGACTATATCCTGGGATACCATGAATCCGAGCAGGAACTACTGCACGAAGAAAATTAAATCCAATATACCCCCGGTGGGTGCAAATAGAAACTGCGCCCGCTGGGCGCAGAATATTGGAGGGAACCAAATGAATATAAAGCCAATTGAAATCAGAAACAAAACTATCAAAGAAGTTATGATGGAGCTTGAAAAACGTCTTAGAAGCGAAAATTGTTTTCCGGAGGAATATTTTGATACTTTGCCTTCTGTAGACCCAAAACAGAAATTTCCGGAGTATAGCTGGATTGCATGTTACCCGTCAACTGGATATGAGGGACATTATATCTTTATTGAAGTTGCAAATCTTAATGAAATAAGGAAAGTAGCCTTATTTGGTGTTACTTATCAAGGTTTCGAGTTTGCTGCGAAAGCAGCGATGGCATGTGCAAAGTACCTTGGTGCTTAATATTTTAAAGAACATCTGAGGAGGGTAATGGTGTGAATATTATTACACCAGAAGAATTTATGGAATATGTGCTAAGAGCACTTGGTAGGGACTTAACTGAAAAAGAAAAGAGTTTTGTAGAACACATTGGTGGTCAAGAATGGGAACAAAGAAACGTTATCGGTGGCATTTTCAAAGAAATAGCTGAGAAGCGGAAAGAAAGTAACTAATTAACTATAGCCCAGCGTTTAAGCTGGGCGTCCCTACAAGGGTCAGAGAAAAGGAGGTATATTAAATGACTTTACAAGAAGCTCAAAGCTTTGTTCAAGCCGTTTTGACACAGCAAAAGATTAACCGTGAAACACATGGCAATACAGAAGCGGACGATAAGCGCAACCCATTGGATTGGGGTGTGATTGTTGCAGAACACGTGGGCCATCTTATTGGTGCCCTGCGTTGCGGTGATATACAGAAAGTTGAGAATGAAATTTTGCATGTTGCCGGACCTCTTTTAGAGTGTTGGAATTCTGTAAAAACCAATGCTAAGCAGACATGCAACTACAAATGTTCAAATTGTGGTGAAATATTCACTCTAACGGAAGTCAATGATAAGTGTCCTTTGTGTGAAAGTAAGCTTATACGTATCTAAATGGGATTCTAAAGTAGTGAAAAATATGTAATAACCATGCCAAATGGCCGGTAGTTCATAATCCGAAGGGAGGGAATACCGGCCATAGAGCCGGTATTAAAATGATGAACTTTTTTAAGAAAGATGAGATTATATCCACTTACACGAGGGCCCAAGCCATCAAGGATGGGGTTCTAGTCGACATAACAAATACTTCTGTTGAAGCTGGAATCAAGCATCCGGTAGCATTAACAAACAGGGTATGGTCTGAATTAATTGTCCCGGTAAAAGTGCTGCGCGAAAGGTATGGACAATCTGAGGAGGGCCGATTGTGGGACGTGGTCTGGATGCTTCGGAGCGCGATTATTGGAACAGTTAGACCAGTTATGCGCTACCATGAAGGAATGTATGATATCATCCACTTCCAACTATACGCTCGGATGTTGGTAAAAAAACAAAAGATTGTAAAAGGTAAAGTGATTCACTATAAACGTCAGGAACAAAAGTTAATTACCCTTAAGGCTTCATGTGGCCCTGGCGATAATTTTGAACCGGTGATTACGGTTATGATGCCGGATGAGGATTAAATAAAGATATTTTAATAAAAAGCAAGGAGATGGTCATATGGGCAAAAAGCTAACCCATGAAGACCTAATGAGAGAAACATCTAAGCAAGAATCTATTCGGATGAAAACGGCAGAAGAGACTATTAAAGCTGCCGGTTGGTATGAGGCCGGCGGAATTAGTTTTTATTTTCATCCAGATAGTTGTTACTGGATGGATCTAAATACAGGTGTCATAGCTATCTATCATAAGGGCCGCAAGGATATCGGTGGTATTGATAGTGTTGCTGACGGCTATGCCTATACTGGTGAAGATGCGTTAAGTTGGATCCGGGAGCATGACCCAAATTATAATAGCATGAAAATAGATCCGCTTTTTCCCTGCCCAGCATGCGCAAACAATGGATGCTTAGCTTGTAAAGAATGCTTTGACGGTAATGGTTATATGTACTTTGCCGAAAGGCTAAAGTAAGTTTTGAATTGTAAGTTAACTGGCCTGGCGTAAGCCGGGCCACTCCGAAAGGGGAAAGTGATCATAGTGATCAATGGGCAACGAAGTTGCCGTTTAATTTTCACTTGGTAGATACCAGGTTAGTCGGAGGGTTCGTTAGAACCCGTGGCAGTGGTAACTGCTAATAATCCGGGGATGGCATAAGCCATCCGGACCAACGGCGTCATAGGGTCCCGCGCCATATACGCGCCATCACGGTAGTGATGGAGGTCGTTTAAAGGGACACGGTTTAAGATGGGGTCTCACTATTCGCCGCCCGCCGGTCCCGGGTGTCGGAGATCACCCGAATAAAAACCTGCGAAAGCAGGGTTTTTAAAAAGGCTTCGGCAGAAGCCAGCTTTGCTATGTTGTTTTTTGGTAGAGAAAAAACATAGCAA
>NZ_FOOX01000024.1 GCF_900113335.1 Desulfotruncus arcticus DSM 17038 | reverse complement strand
GACTTCGGCGGCTTTATCGAAACGGCCGAATCTAAAGTTGCGGGTGGGTATGGTGCCGGCTTCGTTGATGATGTTCATCAGTACGTTGGTGCCGTAAGCAGGCAGCCCCTGTCCGCAAACGGGGTGGTCCAGCAATATTTTGGCGAATTTTTTAGCTGCGGCTTTAAACCGCTCGGGATCGGCAACCGGCGCGTCGAAGGTTTTGGGGCAGTCAATAACAATGGCTTTTAGGCCCTTGGAGCCCATTACCGCGCCCAGCCCGCCGCGTCCGGCGTAGCGGCTGCTGTTGCCGTCGCTGTCGTTGTTGGTTACACCGGCGGATTGCATCAGCATTTCACCGGCGGGGCCGATGGTGATTACAGCCACTTTTTCGCCATAGTGCTGGCGGCAGGTGGCGGTAACTTCGTAGGTGCCTTTGCCGGCCAGGTCGCCCGCGGGCAGCATTTCTACTCCGTCCGGGGTAATTTTCAGCATTGCGAATTCTTGATCGGCGGGTTTTCCTTCAATGATGATGGCTTTAATGCCCAGGTTGGCTAATTTCTGCGAGGTGATGCCGCCGGCGTTGGCTTCTTTGATACCGCCGGTCAACGGGCTCTTGCCCCCGACCGATAAGCGGCCTGAGGATGGTGCGCTGGTGCCGGAAAGCAGACCGGGGGCGATGACCAGTTTGTTAAATGGTCCCAGGGCGTCACAGGTGGCAGGCACTTCGTCGGCTATAAGCTGCGAGGTTAGGGCACGCCCGCCCAGGGAGGTGTACTTGTCCGCAACTTCTTCAAACTTAACTTCTTTTTGGGTCATGTTGACCCTGATTATTTTGGACATTGTCTCTCCTCCTTAAATTATTTTCCTCTCCTTTCCACACTGGGAGGCATAACAGTTTCCCGTTATACCCTGACGTCCTGCAAACCACCTGAGCAGAAGGTTAACAGGCTCGGAGAAATTTAAATCTCAATCTTATGGATATTTGATTAACTAACTTAATTTATGTTAATTTCAGGGTATCGTGGAAAAAAGTTTTTGTCAATAAATTTAAAGAAAGTGTTTTAATACTATCTTTAGCAGAAAATATTAACAGAAAATATGCTCTTTTTAATCTTGCAAGGAATTGTCAAGTTACAGGCGAAAATAAATATAAGCCAAAATATTAGCTTATTAGGAATGGAGTTGTAAAATGAATGCACCATCCTTTGCCTGGGAGGAAATAAACGTCCTGGAAACTGCAATAGATGATATGAATCCTGAGTTTTTTTCTTACATAATCGAAAAACTACTTTTGGAAGGAGCCCGGGACGCATATCTGCAGCCCATCATTATGAAAAAAGGCCGTCCCGGGGTACTGTTAAAAGTTTTAGTTCAACAGCAAAACCTGAATCAAATTTTAGATATCATATTTACCGAAACCTCAACCCTGGGGGTACGAGTTCGCACCGAAAAACGGGCCTGCCTGTTACGAGACTTTATAACTGTGCAGACCGAATACGGTCCGGTTCGGGTAAAAACCGCCCGTACCGGTGACGGCAATAAACCTCTGCGCTACAGCCCTGAATATGAAGACTGCAAAAAACTGGCCATTGAAAAGAAAGTGCCTTTACAGGAGGTTTATACCGCCGCGCTGCTGCTGGCAAAATCCCAGAGTTAACCACCCTGCCGCTAGCGCAGCACCATCAAAAGGATGGAAAATAGTTACCGTAGGCAAGGTGATCCGGTGGCTTCCCGGAGTAAGCGAAGCACTGGATGCGGAAAAGCGGTCAGGGGACATACCTCCTCTTTATGGTCGGGCTTTAGGGTCGGAGGTATGTCCCCAATAACGCGTCAAATCCCCGGAGCTTGACCCCGAAAGGGCGTAAAGTAACGTTCAGGCTGTTTGTTGTAAGCGTTATGCAAAAATAACTATACGGACAACAAGGAAAATTGCGCAGCGCACGGAGGGACCCACCGGAGCGCCAGATACAAGTAACATGAAAAATTATTCTGGATAGGCGCACCATGCTGCTTTATGCTTTGCCATTTTCCATTGGAATAGGGCAATTTTGCAATAAATCAAGCCACCATACGAGTACGAGGAGGAATGAGTTTATGAAGTATCTCAATTCAAATGAAGAAGCCGGCGGAAACCGGATTATCATTACGGTAATCGGCCCTGACCGGGTGGGTATTATTGCCGGGGTTACCAATATACTCGCAGAAAACAGCATTAATATCCTTGATATCAGCCAGACCATTATGCAGGAATTTTTAGTTATGGTACTTATCGCCGACATGGGAAAAAGCAAAATTGATTTACTGGAACTAAAAAACCGCCTGGGTGCCAAAGGTGAAGAACTGGGTGTGCGCATAGACGCACAGCATGAGGATGCCTTTAACTTTATGCATAGATTGTAGAACGGAGGGTTTTACCTTGCTGACAATGCAGGAAATAATGGAGACAATTACCATGGTTCAGGAAGAGCATCTGGATATCCGAACCATCACAATGGGAATCAACCTGCTTGATTGTGCCGACACCAACCCGCAGAAGGCCTGCGACAAAATCTATGATAAAATCAATCGCCTGGCGGGCAACCTGGTGCCGGTTGGCGAAGCGATAGCGCGGGAGTATGGCATTCCAATAGTAAATAAGCGTATTTCGGTGACGCCAATTTCCCTTGTTGCCGGTTGTTCAGAAACCGATGATTACATGGTTTTTGCCCGTGCGCTGGATCGTGCGGCCGCGGAGGTGGGCGTAAACTTTATTGGCGGTTTTTCAGCGCTGGTCCACAAAGGTATAACCGGCGGGGACAAAAAACTCATCAACACCATTGCCCGGGCTCTGGCAGAAACAGAGAGGGTATGTGCTTCAGTTAATGTTGCCACCACCAAAGCGGGAATTAATATGGACGCGGTAGCTATGATGGGAAAAGTAATTAAAGATACCGCCGCCCTTACAGCCGACCGGGACGGTCTTGGCTGCGCCAAGCTGGTGGTGTTTTCCAATGTACCCGAGGACAACCCGTTTATGGCCGGAGCCTTTCATGGCATTGGCGAGCCGGAAGCAGTAATTAACGTTGGTGTCAGCGGCCCCGGGGTAGTAAAAAAAGCTGTGGAGCGAGCCGCTGATCATGATATCGGAACACTGGCGGAAATTATTAAAAAGACCGCTTTCAAAATAACCCGCATGGGAGAACTGGTGGGCCGAACCGCCGCTGCCCGCCTGGGCGTACCCTTCGGCATAGTGGATTTATCCCTGGCGCCCACACCGGCGGTTGGTGACAGTGTTGCTGAAATTCTTGAAGCGATGGGACTCGAGCGTTGCGGAACCCATGGTACGACAGCAGCGTTGGCGCTGCTCAATGACGCTGTAAAAAAAGGTGGCTCCATGGCTTCTTCATATGTAGGTGGTCTTTCAGGGGCATTTATTCCAGTAAGTGAAGACGCGGGAATGATTCGCGCTGTGGAAGAGGGGGCCCTGCACATCGACAAACTGGAAGCTATGACCTGTGTTTGTTCGGTAGGCTTGGACATGATCGCGGTTCCGGGCGAAACCAGTGCTGAAACGATATCCGCTATTATAGCCGATGAAGTGGCCATAGGCATGATCAACCAAAAAACCACCGCCGTAAGAATAATTCCCGCACCAGGCAAGCAAGTTGGCGACTATTTGGAATTCGGCGGCCTGCTTGGCCGGGCACCGGTAATGGCAGTTCACCCGTTTTCCGCCGACCGATTCGTGCAACGTGGCGGACGCATCCCGGCGCCGGTGCAAAGCCTGAGTAATTAAGCTAATAATTTAAAACCACTTTTGTACCATTTCAAGCAACAGATCAAATTTAACCGGCTTTTCCAGATATCCGTCACAGCCGGATTGCAATATGCGCTCCTTATCGCCTTTCATAACCATGGCGGTAATAGCAACAATCGGTATTTGTGCTGTTTTTTCTTCCTTCTTCAACAGGTTGGTAACTGTAATCCCGTCTATATCAGGCATTTGAATATCCATTAAGATCAAGCCGGGATTACAGGCCGCGGCCAGATCCAGGCATTCCCTGCCGCTTTTGGCCGCCTGCACGGTATAGCCCTGCGACTCTAAAAAATCTTTTAGCAGTCGCAGGTTTTTATCGTTATCCTCTACAACCAAAATATATTTTGCATCAATCATGCTTTTTCACCATCGCTCTTTCGGTTTTGCCCGTTTAAAGTCCTGCTTACTTCTGAAAGCAGCCAGGTATGGCTAAATGTACCTTTTTCTTTAACTGTAACCACCAGTCCGTGCAGCTTCTCATAATCACCGGCATTTAAAATTTTAGCTGTTAATACGATAACGGGTACATCCCTCAGTTGCGGGTCCTGCTTTAATACCCTTAATACCTCAAAGCCGTCGACTTCCGGCATCATTAGATCCAGCAGGATCAAGTCAACCTTTTCCCCCCTGGCCATATTTATTCCTTCCATACCACCGTGCGCTTTCAACGTGCGGTAACCATACCCGGAAAGGTTTTGGGTGATTATTTCTATTGCTTTAGGGTCGTCATCAATAATCAGAATTGTGTGCGGTGTCTTGTCTAATCCCGGATTGCCAAGTTTCCGCCTCATAATTTCCACCAGAATAGCGGGATCAAATGGTTTGACCAGCACCTCCGAGGCCCCGAACTCCATACCTTTTTCATAATCGGAAACCACCGATATGATTATAACCGGGATGTTCTTTAATTCCCTGTCCGCTTTCAACTTTTCCAGCAAGCCCCAACCATCCATTATGGGCATCAAAATATCCATCGTTATAATCTGAGGGTGAAGTTTCCGCGCCATTTCATAACCCTCCCGGCCGTCTGCAGCCTTAACAACACGATACCCTTCGTTTTTTAAATACATTTCAATTAACATGGCATCCCGTTCATCATCCTCTACAACCAAAACCAGGGGAGTTTTGCCTGAAGCGCTGCTGGTTGCCGGCAGTTCAGCGGTTTCCTGATGCTCTTTTCTTATTGGTTTATTTGTTTTTTGACCTGGCTTGACCGGCAAATTAAAAAGGAATTTACTTCCGACGCCCAGCTTACTCTCTACCCGAATTTCCCCTCCGTGCATTTCCACCAGTTTTTTAGTTAAGGCCAGCCCCAGTCCCGTACCTTCATGCCTTCTGGAAAGGGACCCGTCAACCTGGGCAAATTCCCTGAAGATATTGGCTTTGTCCTCCTCTGACACACCTATTCCCGTGTCACTGACGCACACAAGCACGTGGTCCTGCTCATCAATAGCTGACAGCGATACACTGCCGCCGTCAGGTGTAAATTTTACCGCGTTAGATAATAAGTTAAATATAACTTGTTTGATTTTCCTTGAATCCGCCGTAATCAGACCAATTTCTTCGTCTACAGCCAAATCTAATTTGATGCCCTTTTTCATCCCTTTTTCCCTGAACATGCGAATGCTCCCATGCAAAAGGTCGGGCAGATAAATATCGTTAAGATCAAGTTCCATTGCTCCGGCTTCAATTTTAGACAAATCCAAAATATCGTTGATCAGGGAAAGCAGGTGCTCGCCGCTTTCCTTAATATCCATTACATATTCAATCTGGCGTTCATTAAGCTCGCCAAAAAGCTGTCTCTCCAGCAATTCTGAAAAACCAATCACTGAATTTAACGGCGTTCTAAGCTCATGGCTCATATTGGTAAGAAACTCACTTTTGGCCCTGTTGGCGTATTCCAGTTCCCTGTTTTTGTTCTCAATTTCCTTTTGCCTTATTGCCAGCTGGCTGGATAATATTTTTAAATCTTCAAATTGTTTAATCCCGTGCAGTGTTATGCCCAGGTGAACAGACATCTGTTCCAGAAACTTAACTTCGTTGCCGGGTATTTTTTTATCAGCGGTCAGGATAATTACACCGTGCATCGAATCCTGGTAATATACAGGTATTATCATCACGCTCCCGCCGCCAAACTCCCAATCCGGATTTTTGGATTGCCGGCTGCTGTCAATCAATACTATTTCTTTATTTAAAATTGCGCCTTTAAGTTTTTCATTCTCTAACAGGCCGGGAAATCCAAAAGCTGCGACCGGTTTGGCAACAAACTTTTCCAGCGCATTTGACCACTCATTATACGCGTAATACACACCGGCTTTATAGTCAAGGCGTTCAAGGACCAAAGCCAACAGCTCTTCCAATACATCGCTGCGGTGATGGTATCTGGTAAACACTGACATGGCCGTCGTCATTACCCGGTCATATAACATCCGTTCCTGACGGGCAGATTCAATCACCTTTCGCTCGGTTATATCGCGTGCTATACCCTCAACCGCGACAATATGGCCATCTTTATCTTTGATCAGCAAATTTCTGTGTTCCAGCCAGATTATATGGCCATATTTATGTTTCCAGCGCAACTCAACAGGTTCCCCGCCACCGGTTTTCCCGTCGATAAGCTTATGCAATAAGCCCTTATCCTCCGGATGAATAGCCTGACAAGTAAGTTTACTCTCAGCATAAAACTGGTCGGGTGCGTAACCGGTCAGCTTTTCCACAGCCAGACTGATATATTCAAAATGCGGCTCGGGAACGTAGCTTATCCGGTAAATTACATCGGGGGCGTTTTCAGCAAGACGCCGGTATCTTTCTTCACTTTCACGCAAGGCCGCTGCATCTTTGAAATGCTTTACGGCAGAGGCCATATGCCTGGAGATTAACTCCAAAAAGTGCATATCTTCATTAACTATAGCATTCCGGCGTGTACTGTTAAGCTGTAATATACCGATATTTTCACCCTCATGTTTAATGGGAATCAGCGCGATTGTTTCATAGCCGGCTTCCGGGCAGGTAAGACGCCACGAGCCCTTCAGCTTAAGCGGACCATTGGTGTCATCCTTAAGGCCGGAGGCCTGGCCGGTTAAAAAGCTGCCATAGTTGGTTAAATATTTGTCATCAATGTTGCCGCTGAGCTGATTGCGTAAAACCTTTCCACACAGGCATTCCAGCATCGGTTTGTCGTTTATGTCTTTTTTAATCACTCCGTTGGCTTCATAAGAACATAACGAAAACTCTTTTTGCACAAAAGACGCGGAAAAACCGGTGTGGGCAAAATAAGTATAATCTTCTCCGTCGGATAGCCTGATGGCTGCAGCTTCACAGTTAAACATGGCAGTTAATATATCCAGAACATTGGCCATAGATTTTTTCAGGTTTTTAAAGTTGGCTAAATCAGCCAGTATTGCCAGCTCTACCTCCTGCTTTTCTTCAGTTATTTTACGATCGGTAATATCCCTGATAACACTGAGAATTACCCGCTCGTCGCCTAAATCCACACCCTGTGCGTTAACTTCTACGGGGAAATCAGTGCCGTCCTTGCACCGGTGCATAGTTTCAAACATTATTCCATTTTGCTCTGCCAGCTTCATCTGGGATACAATGTTATAACCGGTTTCAGGAGTACGGATATCGAAAATTGTTAAGTTCAGTAATTCCTCCCTGGTATAGCCGTATTTTTTAATGGCCGCCCTGTTGGCTTCCAGGATATGCCCTTCCAAATTCACCACAATAATTATATCCCTGGCATTTTCGGAAATTACTTCATAACGTTTGAGCATATCCAAATATTTTTTCCGTTCAGATATGTCAAACAGTATTTGCGCAACCATCGCAACCCGCCCTTCCCGGTCAAAAACAGGAAGGGTATTAATTTCCATCGGGAGAAAAGTCCCCTCACCGGAGAGGCATTGCTGCTCCATTGTCACAGATTTACCGGTATGCTTAACCTCATCCACCGGGCAGACTTGGCCTTCTCCTTTACATGGCGCATGAATATTCCGGGCGAGTTGATGACAATAGGTTTCACCGGACAATTTTCCGTTGTAAAATACCTGAGCAGCCCGGTTATATTTTATGACCTGGTAGTTTAAATCCAGAACCCAAAAAGGCACGGGCAATAAATTAATTATTTTTTCAAACAGCGGGCTGTTCAAATCATCTACGTCAAGATATTCCAGATCCTGCAATTCTATTGCACCACTAAAACCTGAATCATTAAAACCCAGCATAAGACACCTCTGATAATTATTTGCAAGTGCATTTTTCCATAGCCAGTTCCCTAAAGTGTTTCATTATAAGCTTATTTCAGCGGATTTATTTGCAACTTTTGTGCCTAATCAATCTTTTTCTCCAAATCAATTCTTAAACCCTCTTTATCCCCGGTTATTGGCCGGGCTGTTTTAACGTTTAGTTTTTCTCCATCTGTTTCGAACACCACTGCTCCATCACGGTCGGTTCTCAAAATTTTTGCGCCGCTTTCAGCCAGTGCTTGCAATGTCGTCTGAGCAGGATGCCCAAAACGGTTACGCTCTCCTACCTGTATCACTGCATAATCAGGCGCTGCAGCTGTAAAAAATTCAGGCTCAAATAAACCGCTGCCGTGATGGGGCGCTTTCAGAACCGTGGTTTTTAATCTTACCCCGCTGGCAACTAACTCTCTTTGGGCCTCCGCCTCAATATCACCCGTCAATAAAAATGAGACTTGTCCGTACTCAACAGCCAATACCAGCGAAGTATTGTTTAAATCATCTTCACTTGCCGATTGTGTTTCGAAATTCAGATCCGGGCCAATTACATACACATCCACATTGTTATCCAAACGCAGCGTTTGGCCTGATCCTACCCGATAAATCTTTGTTTTTTTAGAAACGTTCGTCAAAAATTCGCTATAACCGGGTGCCCCGGTCAAAACCAACGCGCCAACGTCGAATTTTTCCAGTACGGCCGGAATACCTCCCACATGATCCTCGTGCGGATGAGTAACGGCCACCGCGTCAAGCTGATTAATTCCCAGCCGGCGCAAATACGGCACCACTGTATTATCTCCCACAGCACGCGCTTTTTCCGGATCACCCAAAACGCCGCCCGCATCAACCAGCATGGCACGTCCGCCCGGAAACCGCATCAGAACGCTGTCCCCCTGGCCGACATCGATAAAGTGAACTTCCATCTGTCCGCCGGTACCGTTCCAGGGCCAGAATATAAAAACAGCCAGGCATACACCTATTGCAGCATTGACATACCTGCTGATCCCCCATTTGCTGAATAAAGTAACACCGTCTCCGGCTGTCTGCACCGCCAGCGCCAAACAGCCGTACCAGGCCGGGAAAACATACCAGGGCGGAGCCGCCAGGTATACTTTAGCCCAGGGAAAGCTCTCGATTAAACCTGCCAGACCCAAAAACAGGTCTATCAGCACCCCGGTAGCAAAATTAATCAACCCGGCCAGCGGCAAAAAAACTATGCCTGAGACGCAGCCAACAAAGCCAAACAGCATTACCACTCCCACCATGGGAACCAGCAACAAATTAGCCAGCGGTGCTACCAGGGCCAGCAGGTTAAAATAATAAAGCAGCACCGGCAGCGTGGCAAGCTGCGCAGCCAGGGTCACCTGCAGCGGCATGGCCAGCCAGCCGGGCATTAGCAAACGATTGCGCAAAAAATCACCGAGCGCCGGACCCAGGTAAAGGATACCCCAGGTTGCGGTAAAAGAAAGCTGAAACCCTATCTCAAAAAGATAAGCCGGATTAATCAACAGGATGACCAGGGCCGCCAGCGCCAAACCGGTCGGCCAATCCCTTTCCCGCCCTAAATATGCCGCCAATAAAACTATGGTGGCCATTAACACCGCCCTTACCACTGCCGGACTCATCCCGGTCATAGCTGCATAAAACAACATTAAAGCCGGGGCCAGGAAAAGCACCCAGCGCCCGGACAGGCGTAATAAGCCGGCCAGACCAAGCACTCCGGCCAGGACATAGCCCACATGCAGGCCGCTGACACACAGCACATGGGCCACCCCGGTATTTGCAAAAATATCCATCGTTTGGTCATCAATTCCGTCCCTGTTCCCGAACAGCAGCCCGCCGATTACGGCTGCTTGCCGGTCATCCATTGTTTGACCGGCCACCTCGGTCAGCCTGCCTTTAACTTTTGAAGCCAATAGCAGGATTTTACTGCCCGCTCCTTTTCCCAACAGCTTTAGGTCCTCATTTTTATTAACATATAAAAGACACTGGATACCCCGTCGTTCCAGATAATCACGGTAATTAAAAACATCAAAATTGCTTGGTTCCCGTGGAATATAGATAACCCCTCCAACCTGCAGCAGGTCGCCATACTGGTACACCGGGCCATTACCCGGTGCCCTGACCAGTACCTTGCCACTTGTTTCCAACCTCCGGGCACCATGTTTAATACTTTTAGCCTCAATGGTATACCTAACGCTATCTTGCTGTAACTGTGGTTCAACAGCAACGATGCCTTCCAGGATAACATGCCGGCCCGCGTACTCTTCCGGGCCGTTAGCAGGTTTTTCAATATCAACACATACATTGGTCCAGCCTAAAATAAAAAAGAGCAAAACAAAGACCCGGCAATTTTCCTGCCAGGCCTGGACACAGTATAACAAGGTTAAAATCAAAAAGCCGGCGGACAGCAACAGTAATAAGCCAGGGCTTAAATTAAAGCGCACACCGGATGCTATACCCAATATAAAACTTATGGTAACGGTAACTAAAGGCCGGTTCACCTTGTACTCCCAAAAAAAGCTTTTCTTAACAAATAATGATAACATATAACGCTAATTGATTAAAGAAAAAAGACAGAGCAATATGGCTCCGCCTTATTCTGTAAATATATAGCCTTTGGGGACACTTCTTACTGTACGGCCTTGAGCCTGTTTTGCTTTTCGCCGGCGTCTTTAAACTTAACCATTGGACACTTTTTACAGACATGCAGACCGGGCCATTCCTGACCGGGTGAGCCAACCATTGATACTCCGCCATATTTGGCCATACGGTTAATTAATTGTTTAACCACTAAACCGATGTCTTTACCGGGAATATAAACGTTGATTTCACCTTTTTCAGTTTTACCGGAGGTGTAGCTGCCGGCGCACATCGTGGTCATATTGGGTTTTTGCTCATTGTAACAATATACCATACCGCCGCATACCGCTGAGTTTACAGTGTGGTTAAACTGCAGTGTAGGCACTTTTTTGCCGCCGATGTAGTCATTGAAGATGTGGTAGGCCTGCAGAACATTAGTCACCATAAAAACGACATCCGGCTCCACGGGGGTTTTGCTCAACGGTGCAGTCATAAAGCCTTTTAATTTACCAAGTGGGAGCATAGGCTTGGCCAGCAGGCACTCTTTAGCCATATCCCAATCAGCGGTGTATTTAATATGTCCTTCAACTTCTTCATCACTGGCTTCGCGCATACCCAGACAGGTCTTGGCGTTGCCACACATCAAGTTGTCAGCGTTAGCCTTAACGATATAGTTATTCATCCGGGAGGCCAGTGCTACCTGGCAAACAGTCATTTTGGGCCCGGGAACCTTTTCAGCTGGAAAATTATTAAACTCTGCCTCATCCCAGAAAAATTTGACAGCTACGGGATGATAATCCAACTTGTAAAGGTACTCCAGCGCATCGGCCATCTCGGAATAGGTTAACTGGTCCTTCTCAGCAAACTCTTGAACATTTAAAAGCATCTTTTTGCCCTCCCTGAAAAAATTTAAGTTGCTTTAGATTTCATTAGCAAAAGTTATCCTAAAAATAATTTTCAATTATACGTTAAAAATATCAAAGTTTTAGCGCATCTGATGTCAGTACAGCGACAAATAGAGTGTCTTTGTGGCGACATAAATATTGTCTTTATCACGACAAAAAAAACGCTATACTTTTTCCCTGGTGCGTGTAATTACCCGTAAAATAAAAAAGGGCTACCCACGTCTCGAAATGGGTTCGCCCTTGATGCTGTAAAAGTGTTATTTTGCTGCTATTTGCCAATAATTACATTACATGACCCGGAAAATCAAGATAAAAATAACCAGCAGTATTATGCCCAGGCTTAATGAATACCCGATTAACTTTTTTTCAACAGGCAGCAGGTCATACCATTCCTGCGCCTCCATTTCAACCTTGACATTGGGCTGCTGTTCCATTTTATATTCCAGTTCAGACATGCCATACACCTCCTAACAGGGGACGCGACTACTTATCCGCCTACCACGGGCGGCATAATGCCGTGGTAGAAGATCCATGAGATAAAGAGGCCTACCCATAATATGAAGCCAAACAGACATACGGCATATACCAGCACAATTTTCCCCATTCCCTCGGCCCATAGCTTACGAACGTTGGTTACCAGGCCGATGGAAAAGAATGTCAGCATAAAAAATATACCGCGCAGTCCGTTAGCCTGATTCGCCCCGGTTGTAGCGTCTTTAATTGCATGGGGCGCTAGTAGACCGATTAAGAGCAGAATAAAAAATGTAGCTGCATAACCGATAACAAATTTAGGAAAACGTTCCCAGATTTCCCCGGCGGAAACCTTGTCTCCTTTTTCCTTGCTGTCTTTTTTGTCTATCCTGTACACGGACCAGATGATGGCCAGGATAAAGGCCCAAACGCCAATAAAGATATCAATAAAAACTTTAGTTACAGTGGCCGTAGTCAGCATCCAACCGGGCTCCCACTTTACTCCCATAGTGGCTGCCGCCTTGGCTGTGATTAACGCATCCGTGATGGCGCCGCTGGCCACAGCCCCGCCGTCGCTTTTGACCGCAAGCCCCATCCAGGCGCCGGCGACAAGAGGCTGTTTATAAAGCAGCATTTCCGCCAGCCAGGGCAGCAGCAGCAATTCCACAGCCACAAACACAACGATGACAGAAGACAGTATAATCGGCACTTGTGGGCGGGACCTTATTGCCCCTCCGGTAGCGATGGCCGCCGAGACCCCGCAAATGGAAATACCGGATGCCAGGGGTGCCGACCACTCCGGTGTAAGCTTAAACCATTTTCGTGAAATAAAATAAACAACCGGCCAATAAATTAAATAAGCTTCGACAATGGCACAAAGCCCCCGGACAATAACCGTCGAAGCCAGGTTCATCGAGCCCAGGGCCTTTATCCCCAGAGCCGAACCCAATATTACAATGCCCGTTTTAATGAACCACTCAGGCCTGGCGGCCTCCTCCAGGTACTTTGCAAGTCCGAGCCAAAAATTACCTATTAATAGTCCCACAACCATAGCGATAACAAAACCTATTTCCTGAGTAAGACCCAGTGACCAGGAGATATTTAAATTAGCCAGTGCGTTTTTGGTCGCTGCGATATGGGCATAGCTGCCAATGAACCAACAACCATACGTCAGCGCAAAAATTACAGTAAACCCGCCCATAAATTTTTTAATATTCCAGCCCATAGCCGAAGCGCCAATGGTAGTGGTCACCAGGAAGAACAAATAAGTTAGAACCAAAGATACCCATCCCGGCAGAAAAGCATAAGCTTCTGACTGCGGCACCAGCGCCTTGGACGCGCTGAGCCAGACATTGGTTTTGACAGCCCATCCTAATAAATCTGTACCGACCAGAGGGCCGAGGCCAAGCAGGAATACTAATCCTCCCAGCCATACAGCCCACCAGTCTTCTGTTTTAAGCAGCGGGGACCGGACAGGCGAAGCGCTGATTTGATTCATCTTTTTCCCCCCATAAATAAAGGAATCTGAAATGAGTTCTTATAAACTCGCCAGCATCACCTTCCTTCCATCAAAAATTGCTTTAGGTTTGGCTTTTAATCATCTCCTTAGATAAAAATTATGAAACAGTTGCAATAAATACCTATTCATAAATGCAGCCGGCAATGACATTTACAAATCAATTTTTATACTGTTCGATGGGAGCTCCAAAACAATGCCGCATTAGTGTAAAACAATAAGAAAAGCGCGTTTAAGCAGTTCCATTAACGCGCTTTTCAGTACTATTGAGGTTATTTGCAACAAGCACACACAAAAATGTAGTTCTTGATATTAAAGTACGCCCATGTGCAACCCCCAACGCATATAAATCCCCAGAACTACGACCAGGATGATAAAAAAACAAGTGTAATAGTCTCTCCGTTTAAATGATATTTGCGTTAAAAATGTGCGGCTGGCGGAGCACCCGTAGCCCCTGTTCAACATCGCCATGGACAGGTTGTTGGCCATCATGATTGAATTGATCATCATCGGCACCATAATGGGAATGCAACCCTTGATATGTCCGATGATGCCTTTCTTTTCCGGGTTAGCGCCCCGGGATCGCTGGGCATCAATTATCAGCAGCCTCTTCCTGTCCATAGTGGGGATAAAACGCAGAGCGGTTGCAACCACAAATGAAAACTCATAGGGAAGTTTCATTTTATTAAACAACTGGATAAAATCATCAATGGGAGTAGTCAGAGTAACCAGGGACGAGGCAATGATCATGGCGAACAGTCTGATCAGCATTGTGCACCCGGTCAGCAGCCCGCCTACGGTCAGTCCCCAATTGTGCTGCGGCAGCAAATAAAATAATACCGTCCGGTTAGCCGGCAGAACAAAGCGGTCCGGCTGAGTAAAACCTGAAAAAAGCATAATCAGCACCAGCACCGGCAGCAGGGGAACCAGAAAGCCCAAGGTTCTCTTGAAAGGCAGGCCGGCCGACAACGCCAGAGCGGTTACGGTAAGGGCAACTGCCAGATTATAAAGCGGATGGCCAAATAAGAAGACCAGGATGGCCAGGCCGGTAAAGCCGATAAGCTTGGTACGTACGTCCAGGCCGTGGATAAATGTTTTTTGGGGCAGGTATTCTATTAACACGGCAAAACCTCCACGGGCCGACCCATAGCCTGCAAAAATTCCCTTTCCTGCAGCAAGTCCGCAGTAAAGCCCAGATCTCTTAAACGGGCTGCCAGCCTGGCTATCTGGGGGGGAACGAGGCTGGCCTGCTCCAGTGCCTCAAGGTTGCTGAAAGCTTCACCGGTGCTGCCGTCCAGTAAAATGGAACCATCTTTCATCATAATGATACGCTGGGCATACCTGGCCACAATTTCCATGTCATGGCTGATCATAATTATTGTAGTACCATGATCATGCAGGTGTCTAATCAGTTCCATTATTTTTTGCACACCGGCCCAGTCCAGTCCGGTAGTTGGCTCGTCAACAACAAGAATTTCAGGCTCCAGAGCCAGAATTGAAGCCAGAGCAATTATTTGACGCTCGCCCCTGCCCAGCGCAAAAGGATGGTCCTTCCGCCGCTGCTCCAGGCCGGTAAATTTTATTACACGGTCAACCCGCCGCCTGATTTCCGCACTGTCAAGGCCGATATTCTTTAAGCCATATTCCAGTTCTTTTTCTACAGTAGCGGAAAAAATCTGATGGTCCGGATTTTGAAAAACATAGCCCACCACCCGGGCTAGTTGAGGAAATTCCCTGGAATTTACACCATTAATAATAACATCTCCGGCCGAAGGCTGCAGCAAGCCGTTGAAGTGCTTGGCCAGCGTGGTTTTGCCCGATCCGTTGGGGCCGATTAAAGCGACGAACTCCCCCCGGCGGATGGTCAGGTTGATATTTTTTAATACATTGTTATCCGGCAGATACTGATAGTTCAGGTTGCTAACCTGAATAAGCGCCCGGGCTTTTGTTTCAGGCTGACGGACAACCGGTGGATCTGCCTTGCCCACCGGACGCAGGTTATATTTGGTCATAATATCTCTGACGGTTTTTTCCGCCGCTATTACGCCCAGTGGAATCTCTGCAAAAGCAATCCACCCTTTTTGATAGAACTCCCAGCCAATCAGGCTTACCGGTATGGGCCTGATACCAAAGGTTTGCAGGAGGGAAACGTTCCGGAACAGCTCTTCCGGAACGCCGCTCCAGGCAATTTCCCCGCCCTTGAGCACAATCACCCGGTCAGCCCGGCCAATAATTTCCTGGCAGTCATGTTCAGCCACGATAATGGTTAATTGTTTTTGCAAGCGCAAATCATCAATGGTTTGATAGATTTCCCTTATGCCAAGGGGGTCCAAGGCCGAGGCGGGCTCGTCCAGAACCATTATTTCCGGATGCATGGCCAGTATGCCCGCAATGGCCATGCGCTGTTTTTCCCCTCCGGACAACCGGTGGGTGCTTCTTTGCTCATAGCCGTTCAAGCGGGTCATCTGCAAAGCCTGGCCGGCCCGCTGATAAATCTCTTCCACCGGCAGTGAAAGGTTGGCCGGACCGAAAGAAGTGTCCTCGATAACGGTTCGGCCAAAAATCTGGGCCTCCGGATCATCAAGAACAAGACCGACGTGCCCGGCCATTTCCTGGACCCTGCACATACGCAGATTTTTGTTGTCAACAGTAACGTCACCGGCCAGTTCACCCTCCAGCAACTGGGGAATTAAGCCGTTTAAACAAAGGCTCAGGGTTGTTTTTCCGGCGCCGTTAGGTCCCATAACGGCCACAAAGGACCCCTTCGCCACAGAAAAATTAACGTTGTTCAAACTTGCCTGCCGGCTATTGGGGTAGCTGTAGGAAACATTCTTTAATTCAACTGCATTTGGCAATCCACCATCCCCCAATTTAGATAAGTTTACTGCCCTTGATTAATTTGCAGCCTGCTGCGGCTATTACAGCATTGATAGCCGACCCCACAACCAGGAAGGGCATAACTCCTATAACAGCGCCGATACCACCAATGAGCACCATTGTAAACGAGGAAACCACGCCATTTAACACAGCTGCCGCCACCACTGCCGCAATGATGCCAAATTTATTGTTTATCCACCGAAAGGTCAATGCCCATAAGGCCATTTGCGCAGCTATGAATAAATGTATGGGTATGGTCAGGGGAAAGCCCACAATGGCCGAGGTTAGCAAGTGCCCGGCGGCAATTACCGCCGCCCCCTGGGGACCGCTAAAAGCCAGGGCGACAAAATAGCCGGGGGCGGAATCCAACCCGATGGTTCCCACCGGACTGGGAATTTTTATCAGTGAGCCCACCGCGCTTAAGGCAATAAAGACTGCTATAATCGAAATTCGTTTAACGTTGGCCGGATCGAATCCCTGTTTGCGGACTTCTGCTTTGTTCATTTTAAATTCCTCCTTTAATTATCTCTCCGGATGATATTGCAGGCCTCCTATTCTGACCAGAGGTGTTGGTGGAAAATGGGGCGGCATAGTGTACTTATTGCAGGTGAAAATCAGGCAGGTTGACGGTCCTGCCGATTTATTCAGATTAACTGCAACGGTTTTTTCCTGCTTAAAACCACAGCCTGTCTGCAGCGCCAGAGATTCCGCTTCCCGGCGGATTCCGCGCGACCCCACCGGTATAATGTCATGTACTCCCGGACTGGCCAGCAGGGCCAGTATATGTTGCCCCTGAACTATTTCAGGGTCATCGTGGGCAACCACTTCGGCGCCTACTTTGGGTAGTCCCAGACAATACAGGTCATCTCCCGGCCTGGAGGTGGCAACCCGCAGTGCTTCCTTGGCACAAACCCCAATAGCTGTAATACCCAAACCAGTCTGTCTGGTGGGCATGTTTTTTTCGGAGGTGATGGCCAGTTGCGTTTCTGTTAAATCCAAAGCCTTCAATTCGTCACGGACACCTTGCAAAATTCCCTTAGTAGTCGGATAGGGTTCATTGGCTGAGGTTACTGCCAGCAAAACAGGCCTTGCTCCCGTGGCCAGCACCTCCAGTAAAGCCACCCTGGCCGTAAACCTGCCAACTATGTAATTAGAGACTTTTACTACGTCCAAATCTTTGGAGCCGACAGCGCCGCAGGAGTCACAGGCAGCCACCATATGTTTACTGTCATCAAGCGGCACCACCTCAACATCCCTGCCCATGTAACTCAATAATATCCCCCCTTCCTACGGGCCAATAATCCGGCGTAAAATAAAAAGTTCATGACCTATTGGCTGATGCGCCGGCCGCATTCAGCTAATAGGTCATGAACTTTACCATCATTCATGGCTGCACCAATCTTTTGCAGGCAGGTCTCCTGACTCAGATTCACAGACCAACACGCCTTCCCGGACCACCGTCCAGTGGCATATTGTGCAGCCTCCTCTTCACAGTGGCGGGTCCGCCCGGGAATTTCACCCGGTTCCCTATTCTCCCTCATTAAGGGCACCTGCAAAAGGTATTAAATTGTCAATACAGCTTTATTATACGTGTTTATATTATTCATGACAAGTGCGCTTTTACCCGGGACTTCGGCAGTCCCGTTTTAGGCGGGGCAGGCAGCGGCAGTTGACAGTCCGCCGCGCCACACTTGTTATCAGTTAGTTTACACATATCTGACTTTTAATCTGCTCAAACCTTTTTTCGCCAATTCCTGATACGTTCATTAAATCTTCTATAGCAGCAAATGGACCGTTTTGGGTACGGTAATCAATAATCCGCTGGGCCAAGGCGGGACCGATGCCGGGCAACTGCTCAAGCTGGGCCGTACCGGCCAGGTTGATATTGATTAACCCACCGCTGCTGTTATTACCCGGGTAAGCTGTAGTATACGCCGCCGCACCGGATAATTGCGCTGAGGCGGGCGGCGGCGCCAGGCCTGCTTCCTGCTGTTGTTTGAGTTCACTTATGCTGAATACGGTGACTTGTTTCCCGTCTTCCAGCGGCGCGGCCAGGTTTAATCTGTCCAGGGCCGAATCTTCAGTGGAGCCGGCTAAATCAATTGCATCTATTACCCGGGACCCCGGAGGCAGGCGGTAAACCCCCGGCTTTTTTACCGCACCGGCCACGTGAACAACAATTTCATCCGGCTCCTGCGGACTCTCCTCTTCAAATAACGCCCCTTGCCCGTCTTCCGGGCCGGAGACCAGCCCATCATCCGCCGGGTTGCCGGTTTGCTTGACCTGGGAATATTTGTACCCGGCACTAAACAGTATTACCGCCGCAACAATTAATATTATAATCTGATGTCGCTTTTCCATTTGAGACAAGGAAACTCACCTTCCATAACATTTTAGCCCGATTGTGGTACTGGTATGGCTGTACGGCTGTACCTTAAGCTGTGCCAAAACCGGTTTATTTTAAAAATACCTTCTGACAAGCCCTTACTGCTCCTGTGAACCCTTTGGACGGAGCATATACATATGGTTTGCCATACCTGCGGCACATTGCTTCAACATCAGGTAAACGATGGGACATCATCCCGGTCACCAGGACAATTACATCGGCCATGCGAACCTTGGCTTCAATGTTTTTTCCCTGGCTGCCTTGAAAACCGGACTCCCAGGTAAAATTAACACCCCTGCGCTCAAAGTTCAATTTATAAGACTCCCGATACAGGTCTCCCCCCACTACAAGCACTGTTTTTCCGGACAGCACCGGGTCACCTATATCCGCCACCTTTTCTTTTTTAGGCTGCCTCCTGGTGACCCTGCTGGTTCGATACTCCGGTTCGTGTTCCACATCCTCATATTTCCAGGCCACTCTGGCAGCAGAAATATCCCCTGCGGGATAGGCAACTTCAACAATATCCCCTTCCCTCAGGTCTAATCCCCTTACTTCTTTCGGTTTAAGCGAAATCAAGCTTTCTTCCTCATCGCTGTAGATAAACCATTCACCGCCGTGAAAAACAACCGGCCCGGTGATACTTACCCGGTCCGAAGTCGCTCCCAGGCCCCGTCTTTCCAACACCGAGAATTCATAGAGCGGGGAACGGTCCAGCATACCCAAAGGGGTTGCCGCAACCACATCGCCATGTTCCAAACCAAGATTGCGTACCCAAATTTCCGGTACGAATATTTCCGTTCCGTTATCCAGTTCTATAACCGCACCCTTGGGTAGCCGGCGAAGGTCTCCAGTTAAACTGTCTTCATCCGCTTCCTCTACTTCCCGATCCTGCTCACCTGTATCAATCTCTTGCTGCCTGTGCACAATCTCCATATATGCTTTGCGTGATGACCGCAGCGCTTCGTGCAATTTTTGGAGTTCAGCGTATGCGTTTTGGTCAAGGTCTTTTAGATCGTTCAGAAACTGCAGCACTTTTTCAAAAGCTTTATCAGGCATAAAATCCCACCTTAAATACTTTAATAGGAATAATGTCACAGACGTCGAAAATAACCTATAAAACATACTAACCATATTTTATCATCGAAAGGAATGAATGTCATTTGGCCATGTACAGATGTATATTATTTGCGCCGGGAGTCGACCGCAAAAAAATTACCAAGGCTTTTTCGCTGGACACTGACGCTGTTGTTCTGGATTTGGAAGATGCAGTGGCCATAAGTGAAAAGGATCAAGCCAGGTCGGTGGTGCAGGAAGTAATCAATACCGAAAAATTACCACCATCCTTTGTACGCGTAAACGGTGTTCGAACCAGCCATATATTAAAGGACCTGCAGGCAGTGGTAAACCCCAAGGTGCTTGGTATTATGCTGGCCAAGGCTGAATCAGGTGAGGAAGTCAGAATGGCCGACTGGCTGATCGGGCTGCTTGAAGAAGAAAGGGGCATCCCACGCGGAGCGCTGGAACTGATTCCCTTTATTGAAAGCACCCGGGGCATTGAAAAAGCATCTGAGATCGCAGCAGCATGCCCGCGGGTAAAAAGGTTGGCCCTGGGCGGCAATGATTATACCGCCGATACCTGGACAACTTATTCTGAAGACGGAACGGAACTGTTTTTTGCCAGGTCTAAATTAATTGTCGCATCAAGTTCGGCGGGTATAGATCCCCCTATAGATACCGTTTGCCCTTTCATCAAAAATATTGACTCTCTGCGCCAGGATGCCCTTAGGGCACGTAAAATGGGGTTCCAGGGTAAGCTGGTGATCCACCCGGCTCAAATAGAGCCTGTAATTAATGTTTTTAGTCCCACAGCCGAAGAAATAGCAACAGCCCAAAGAATTGTTGCCGCCTTTGAAGAGGCGGAGGCTAATGGGACCGGCGTAATCCAGCTTGACGGCAAGATGGTTGAATACCCTATAGTTAACCGCGCCCGCCAGATATTATCCACAGTGAAATAAAAATAAACCCCGGGGGTAAAATATTCCCGGGGTGATTTTTTATGAAAAAAAAGAACAAAAAAAATGCTGAGCCCACAGTTGCTCCGGGCATGACGGATTTCCTAGAAAAAAAAGCCACCCGGGAGGAAAAACGCAAAGGCGATTTTACCAGGGTGACCAGACTTTCTTATGATGAAACAGATTAATTTTAATTAGATAATTTTAATTCCAAAACCTGCCAAGAGATAGCCGACGCCAATATATGTCAGTATAACAGCCAGGAAAATCTTTAAATATTCGCCTTTAATATACTTGGACAGTACGGGGCCAAGGTAAGAACCTATAACTACGCCAATTACTTCAAAACCTAACATGGCAAAGTCCAGGCTGCTGCCCATGCGCAGGTAGTTGGCAATACTGGTGGCTGAGGATACCAGGATGGAGAGCACGGAAGTACCGGCCACGATAAACATGGGGAAACCAAGCATACTACTGAGGTAAGGCACCAAAAGGAAACCGCCGCCAACACCCAGAGCTGCGGAGATAATCGCAACAATCAGACCGGCGATAAAGGGAGACAGAGCATTATATTTAAAGGTTTCACCGGCAAAGCTAAAGGTGTTGCTGATTCCCACTTCACTGAACTTAACACCGATATCCTTAAGTTCGTTCATTCTGCCTTCTGCTTTTAATTCCTTAACTTTATTTTCAAAAGCTTTGTTGGCTTTCTTGACGCTACCTTGTTTAGCCTTGGCAGCTGGACGCATTTCCAGCCAAATTTTAATCGCGATAAACAAGGTGATAACGCCGAATAAAGGCTTGTAGCTTTTCATATCCGGCAAAAAAGTGTGGGACAGATAAGATCCAAGGATAGCACCAACTATACCGCCAAGGCCCAGGGCTATGGCTGCCGGTACTACCAGGCGGCGCTCTTTAAAATATAAGGGGGAAGAGATTACCGGACTGATTAATGTTAAAACTTGGTTCATGGGTTTTACAATGTTAGCGTTCTTCAAACCGAAAATGGTGATGTGACCGACACCGGCCAGAATTCCACCCGCTGCGCCAACCGTTGAAAATACATAACCGACGAATAAGGACCATAAGATTAAAATAATTGGATTAACATGCACACCGGCCACTGAGAAATCCATAAACATTAACCTCCTGAACTATAAATTTTAAGTCATACAGGCAAACAGTCTCTTTTACGTTTGTATTTTTTGTAAAGATAGTTTGCTAAGACTGCCACCACTATATAGGGAAAAACAATGGATAACTTATCACCAAGCGCCGGTATGCTTACCGGCAAGTGGATTGAACTAATTTTCGTACTTATAATTGCAAGTATAAAAAGATGGGGCGCAAGAAAACGAAGTCCGTCAAAAAAAGCATACGTCAAATATTTCATTAATAGCTCGTTTGATTCCACCTGCAGGTTTTTATAAATCTGACGGTTGCCAATTTCCAAAGCTAAATTTGAAAGTTCCTGCAACTCCTTAATCCTGTCCTGCAGTTCCTGCTGCTTGGCACGGTTTGGATGAAACCATTTATCCAACAGTGCGTTTACCATGACTCACCACCTTTCTTGCTCATGTAATCATCACAATTATTAATGCTAAAAATAAGTTTAGCAAATAATAGATACACTTAATGTCAGTAAAATGACAGCCAAAAGTCATCTTGATGACAATAAAAACGTCGCGCCGGCGACAAACCCGAATGCAAATGTTTACGGATTAGTATGTGTGCAAATGCACAAAAAAAAACCTGCCTGAGCAGGTTTAAGCACTTTCAATTTATATTCAATTATTATAATATTACAGTTATTATAGTTAGTTTAAGCCTGATCCCAAAAGCTCCAGGAGTTCTTGTTCGGTCATTTTAGACAGCATTGTTTCCCCGGGCTGGATAACCGAATCGATCATGGCCTTTTTCTTTTGCTGCAGCTGATATATTTTCTCTTCAATGGTGCCCCGGGTAATGAGCTTGATCACCTGCACCGCATTCTTCTGACCAATGCGGTAAGCGCGGTCTGTGGCCTGTTCTTCCACAGCCGGGTTCCACCAGGGGTCATAGTGAATCACCATGTCCGCCCCGGTTAAGTTTAGCCCTGTTCCACCGGCCTTTAAAGATATTAAAAAGATGCTCCGCTCGCCTTTGTTGAATGCCTGTACCATCTGCCCCCTGACTTCGGCCTTGGTGGAGCCATCCAAATAAAAATAATCTATCTGCTCAACCTCCAGCAGCTTTTTAATAATACTTAACATGCCGGTAAATTGAGAAAAAAGCAGAATCCTATGCCCGCTTTTAATGGTGTCCCGCAGGGTCTCCTTTAAATACAGCAGCTTACCGCTATCCCCCCTGTAATTTTCTAAAAAAGTGGACGGGTGACAGCAAATTTGGCGCAGTCTGGTAAGAGCCGCCAAAATTTTAATTTGGCTGTTTTCAAAACCCTTGGCGGCAATGGATGCCTCAATTTCTCCTTTAGCCTGCTGCAAATAGGTCAGGTAGATTTTCTTTTGTTCCCTGGTTAAGTCAGTGAGCACCCTGGTTTCTATCTTTGGCGGCAGCTCCTGCAAGACCTCTTTTTTCATCCTGCGCAGAATAAAAGGGGTGATTTGTTTTTGCAATTCCTGCAAAGCTCTTTGGTTCTGCTCTTTGATAACCGGCCGCTCAAATTTTTTCACAAACTTTGGATGGGATAACAGGTAACCGCGCATTACAAAATCAAAAATGGACCACAATTCAGTCAGGTTGTTCTCCATGGGCGTGCCGGTTAATGCAAAATAGCCTCTGGCTTTAATTATTTTTACGGCCTTGGCGCTGAGCGAACCGGGGTTTTTAATGTGCTGCGCCTCGTCCAGAAAACAATAACCAAAATTAAAATCCTGATACAGCTCTACATCACGTCTGATTAGGGCATAGGAGGTAATCACTAAATCAGCACCTTGCGCCGCCTGGATTTGTAATTCCCTTTCACCGCGGGTTCCGGACACCACCACAACCTGCAAGTCCGGCGCAAACTTTTCAGCTTCATACTGCCAGTTATATACCACCGAAGTGGGGGCAATCACCAGCACAGGCGCCTGCACTTTTTCCTTTTCCGAGATAATAAAGGCAATCGTCTGGATCGTTTTCCCCAGTCCCATATCGTCGGCTAAAATTCCACCCAGACCATACATAGCCAGCGCTTTAAGCCACTTAAACCCCACCTTCTGGTAATCCCTCAGCTCACCCTTAAGATTATGGGGTATATTAAATTCCAGGTCCCGTGGTTCCGTAATATTTTGCACCAGTTGCTTGAACGCCGGGTTTTTGGTGAAATGCAAATCAGCTTCCTTTAGACAGCGGTCAATATACAAGGCCCTGTATTGAGGCAGTTTAATCACATTTTTCTGTAAATCCTTCTCTGTAAGATCCAGCGCATCGATCATATGCAGCATTTGGTCCAAATTAGCTTCGGCTGTATCCAACTGCAGGAAAGAACCGTCTTTTAACCGGTAATATTTCTTCTTCTCCCTGAGTGACTGAAATATAGCGCCCATTTCCGCCATATCAATTCCTTCCAATTCAAAGGAGAATTCCAGCATCCCGCTGTCCTCGCTCAGACGTATGCCGCCGGAGAAAGCTTTGGCATCCCGAAAGCGGATTTTACGAAAGTTCTCGGAATAGTACACTTCCGCCAGCTGTTGAACTTGCGGCAATAGATGCTGCACAAAATCATATATCGCGTCTTCCTGTTTTAAATATAAGCTCCCATTTTGAGTCCTGAATTCAGCCTGTTCAAGCAGGCTTAATACTGCCTTTTCCCCTGACGTATCGCGTACAAGAATTTTACCCCCCGTCACCGGTACGGCCTGAGCGGTAAAGGGATTTATATGGATTTCACCATAAACGAATTCAACTTTGGCTGTAACGTCGTCCCCTGCTTTGTCCAGATAAACTTCTGTTACTAAATCCTCTTCAATTAAACTATCCTGCACCACGGGCAGAATATCAATCTGACCTATTTTTTTAACCATCGGCAGTACTTCCGCTAAAAAACGCTCCCTTTGCCTTTTGGAAAAACGAATCCCATCGGGAGACTGCGCGAATCCATCAATCAAAGGTGCAAAAAATCTCTTCTGATAATCGGAAATTTTATAAACCTTGCCCTCGAATAAGCAATATTCCCCGGTTGCAACCAGGGGGAAGATATTCAATCTTTCCCAATTTAATAACAGGTCATCCTGTTTTTTGCCCAGTGAAAAGCGCAAGGGCAAGTCCCGCTCTAAAATTGGCAAGTTTAAATATTCTTGATCAAACATTTTAATGTTAAATCCTTCGGATGGCAGCAGCGACAACAATCTTAGCAAAAGCGACCGGGTTAATAAAACCTGTTTACCTTTAAATAGCCTGCCCTGAGAATTTTGCCAGCTTCCGTACCAGTAATCTTCTATCATGCTTTCCTCAATTTCATACATTTCCAGCAAAAGATCAACTATCGGCCTGAACCTGGAGCTGAACACGTGGGTATGGGGAGAATAGGTAAAGTTCTTGCCAAATATGATGGTTTCCCCACCAGTCATGGCCTTGAAAACATTTTTAACATTTTTGACAACGTATAATTTACCTTCCCCCATGCGCATAGTGAGAGAAGGGACAACCCGGCGTGCCGCGCCTCTTATTTCATTCTTGTAATCAAGGGTTAATTCCAGATCTACAGGGATTTTGGGCGGGTCGTTAATACCATTAAAATAATCTAAAATATTTTGTGCCAGCACATTTTCACCGGTGTTGCTTTTATTATTTCTTAAAGCCCTGTCGCGAAAGGCCAATAATACTGCAACAATATGCTTACAGGCCCCCTCGTACTGGTAAAACGCCGGGCAGTCACAATAGATATCATTAATTTCACCGTTATTTGAAAAGCCTACTTCCACTTCATACTGCTGTTCGCCGGCAACCAGGGCAGAAAGGTATAGTTCTTTTTTATTGAATTTTAGGGCAGTCACCCTGTTTTCCTTAAAGTATTGCCCTCCCCTTTGAAAAACCTGGACATTTTCCACTAGCTCTTTTATCGATTGATCACTTAGTTTGAGCATATAGCACCCCGTAAATAACACAGTATTTCATATTACATTTTACTAAAACCGGTATCATAATTCGATAAAAAAATCTATCCTGAAAAAAACAAAAAACATGGCGGACCAAATTAACACATTAGAACCGCCATGTCAGAGATTTAGTTTCATGTTTGAATTTTTAGTTATAACTTTAATACAGCATTTATAGTTAGTTTAAGCCTGTTCCCTAGATTACCCATTTGGCGAGTTTAACGGGGTTTACTATCCTAATCGCCCTACCCTCATAGACGATGCTTTGTTCTTGTTTAAAGGTATTTAACAGCGATGTCACCGTCTGGCGGGATGTTCCCACCATGTTGGCTATTTCTTCGTGCGTAAGCTGCAGGTTAATTTTAATCCCGCCTTTGGATTGCACACCCATTCTCTCGCCCATTTTTATCAGCATCAGGGCTAATCTGCCCGGCGCTTGCCAGCAAACCATTTCATGGATGTTTGCTTCCGCTTCACGCATCCTGGCCCCCAGCAATTTGGCAACCTTAATGGCCAGCATAGGCTGCCGGGTCATTAATTCTTCAAACTTATTCTTGGTCATAACCACCATAGCAACATCATTAATCGCGCCGGCAAAACATGTACGTTCAGCCCCCACCAATGTCTCCGCAAGGCCCATCATTTCACCCGGACTGCGGATACTGCCCACTGTAACCCTTCTGCCGTCAGCGGAAAGTCGGTAAATTTTAACCCATCCGCTTTCGATCAAGTACACCCGGTCGGATATATCTCCGGTGGCAAAAATTATCTGACCTTTAGCGTAATGAGCAGTTGAGCCCACCTGTCTGATTAACATTTTCTCAGCCTCATCTAAAACGGGTTCGGACCTGAGGATGTTGTTATTGGAGTTTAAATCAAACATTTCGGAAAAACCGTTAGTATTCAAGCAGGTCACCTCTCTTGTTAAAAAATATGTTAATCAGACACAGCCAATAATAATAAATCTAGCAAATAATAGACATATTTAATGTCGCCGATATGACAGTCTAAAGTCATATTCATGACATTTATAGCCCTCGCATTTAATAACAAACAACCGGATTAAAGTTGGTAGAGGACTGGTTATTGGCGCATATAGAAAAAAACCTGCCTGAGCAGGTTAAAGTAAGTCTTAACTTTTATACGCAATTAGCAAGATCTCAAGCTATTATAGTTAGTTTAAGCCTGTTCCTAGATTACCCATTTGGCGAGTTTGTCGGGGTTTACTATCCTAATCGCTCTACCCTCATAGACGATGCTTTTTTCTTGTTTGAAGGTATTTAACAGCGATGTCACCGTCTGGCGGGATGTTCCCACCATGTTGGCTATTTCTTCATGCGTAAGCTGCAGGTTAATTTTAATCCCGCCTTTGGATTGTACACCCATCCTCTCGCCCATTTTTATCAGCATCAGGGCCAATCTGCCCGGCGCTTGCCAGCAAACCATTTCATGAATGATTGCTTCTGCTTCACGCATTCTGGCCCCAAGCAATTTGGCAACCTTAATGGCCAGCATAGGCTGCTGGGCCATTAATTCTTCAAACTTATTCTTGGTCATAACCACCATAGCAACGTCATTAATCGCGCCGGCAAAACACGTACGTTCAGCTTCCACCAATGTCTCCGCAAGGCCCATCATTTCACCCGGACTGCGGATACTACCCACTGTAACCCTTCTGCCGTCAGCGGAAAGTCGGTAAATTTTAACCCATCCGCTTTCAATCAAGTACACCCGGTCGGATATATCTCCGGTGGCAAAAATTATGTGGCCTTTGGGGTAATGAACAGTTGAGCCCGCCTGTCTGATTAACATTTTCTCAGCCTCATTTAAAACGGGTTCGGACCTGAGGATGTTGTTATTGGAGTTTAAATCAAGCATTTCGTTAAAACCGTTAGTATTCAAGTAGGCCACCTCTCTTGTTAAAAAAAACCAAAAAGTTTAACATATTAACCAATAAAAATCAATATTAAAACATCAATTTTATTTTATAATTTATTAAATATTTAATCAAGCTATATATACAAATCTATCATCATCGCTAAAAAGATAAGGAACAGGTATGGGCTGGACAACTTGTATAAAAACCAGGCTTTTTTCTGCTCGGGAACAAAAAACAAGTAAATATTTCCGGCAGTAATAGCTAAACCGCAAATTATCGCAAAAACCAGGTAAAACATGCCAAAGACTCCGGTTAAATATATGCCTATAGACAAAGAAAACATGCCTAAAACGGTAAGCAGGATATACAACAACGTGCGTTTTATATCACAAACCACGGGCAGCATGGGTACGCCGACACTACGATAATCATCCTTGTAAAATATGGCCAGATTCCAAATATGATTGGGAATCCACATTATTACAAGCAGCGCTATAAGCAATGGCAGGGCCTCAACCTTGCCCGCCACCGCCGTCCAGCCAAACAGTGCAGGCAAACCGCCGCTAAAGCCCCCCAGAATAATATTCCAGGAGCTTTTTCGTTTAAACCAAAGACTGTAGATGCCGACATAGCCTAACATACCGGCAAAAATACACAAAAAAGATTCGAGATTGAGGGTTAACGCTATGCCCAGAGCAGCAATAAACTGAGCCAGACCCCAGGCAAGCGCCTTGGCCGGAGGGGCTATTCTACCGGAGGGAATTGGCCGGTGCATGGTCCTTTCCATGATGGCATCTATATCCCGGTCCACATAACAGCTTACCGTATTAACACCTGAACAAGCCAGGGTGATGGCCAAAAGAGACTTGCCAAGTATTAACGCTGTCATGCCATATTGGGAGGCGGCAATGAACATAGTAACAAGCGCAGTAAAAACCAGTAAGAATACTGACCTGGGTTTGGTAACCTCAATGTAATTTCTTATCGAAAATAATATTTCCTGCGAAGCCGAGCCTGTCCCCACCCTGACCGGACTCCCGTTCATTCCGCTCCCTCCATCAACCAACAAATTCTATCTCTATTAAATATTAATTAATAACAGGTGAGTAAGCGCAACAAATATTTTATCATAAATTAATCACTGAAAAAAGCTGCAATAATCTCCAGTAGTCATCTTTACACTAAAATACGGTGGTTCGGTGCAGATCGAAGCATCCGGCGAAACATAACTACAATTAGATATCAGGGTTATCTCCAGCACCGCGGCAGAATATGGCGCGACGACCATACCCCCTGGCCATCTTGCCAAAATTATGCACTTCATCTTCACTAAGCTGCCGCACCACCTTGGCAGGGGAACCCATCGCCAGGGAGTTAGCCGGAATCTCCTTACCCTGCGGTAAAAGTGACCCGGCACCAAGCACGCTGTTGGCGCCAATTTTGGCTCCCGACATAACAATAGCGCCCATACCGATAACTGCCCCGTCACCCACGATACCGCCATGCACTATGGCATTATGCCCCACCGTAACATTATTGCCGATAACCAGCGGAAATCCTTTATCCTGGTGCAATACCGCACCGTCTTGAATATTGGTACCTGCGCCAATTGTCACCTCATCAACATCTCCGCGAATCACCACGTTATACCATACACTGCTGTTTGCGCCAATTTCAACCCGGCCGATAATTTTAGCTCCGGGTGCTACAAATACTGTGGCATGCAGTTTTGGTGTTCTTGCACCATAGGAAATGAGCTGGTTTTCTTTCATAAGCACCTCCGAATTCCCTGCAACTCCAATTACTCTGTGACCTGCATGCTATTCTACCGACTCAACTTGGGCAACAATCCGATCAAAAATATCTTTAACCGAAAGTATATCTTTAATCTGATAAACATTTTGACCACAAAACACCAGTCCTTCAGCAACTTGTCCTGTACGTGAATTTTCCAGCGCATCCATAATGCAGTATTTATGCGAGCAAACTTTTAAGCAATTACGGCACTTTTCTGGATTAGGCTGGCTACCCTGCTGTAGTTTACTAACAAATTCGTTGCGCAATGCCCTGCCCGGCAAACCTACAGGACTTTCCACCATCACCACATCATCAGCCCTTGCCTGTAGATACATTTCCTTAAATGCTTTGGCAACTGCACACTCTTTGCTCAATACAAACCTGGTCGCCATTTGCACGCCGTCGGCACCCATTTTTAGCGCCTTAGCCACGCCAAACCCGTCAATAATGCCACCGGCAGCTATAACAGGTATTTTAACTTTAGCCCTTATCTCAGGCAAAATATCAAATAATGAGCGGTTGGTGCCAAGGTGACCGCCCGCTTCCACACCTTCAGCCACCACAGCGGCTGCCCCGCATTTTTCTGCCACAGCAGCAAGTTTTCCGGATGACACAATCGAAACTACGGGGATGCCAAATTCTTTTCCCCAGCCGAAGACATCGCGGGAAAAGCCTGCCCCGGTAAATACGACATCAATTTTTTCTTCAAGGGCGGTACGCACCATTTGGGCGAAATTGCGGACAGCAAACATAATATTAACCCCAATTATGCCTGAGGTTAAATCCCGCGCTTTTCTTATTTCCAACCTGAGTTCATCTAGTTCCATCCCTGAAGCTCCTAATACACCGATACCACCGGCATTGGCTACGGCAGCGGCAAGCGGGGCGGTGGAAACGCGCACGGCCATACCTCCCTGAATAATCGGAAACTTCGGTATCAGTTCACCAATTTTAATTTGCGGCAATTTCAACTCAAATACTTCCTTTCACATTCTTTATAAACATATTTTTTATCGTAATCTATTATTTAATAATCTGCAACAAAAATAAAAGCCATATCCATATTTTGCACATTTCTTATGGATTTATTAACCCCGTCATCCATTTTTCTCTTCTAAAGAGGAGGTGCGTCCCTTTCCTTTATAGTATAGATTGAACTTTTTCAGGATAGACCTTACTTGATCAATAGCCTGCGCATTAAATACAGGGCCAGGGGCACCAACAGCAGCGCTAGGACAGCAAGCCAGATTATATCTGCCAAAATGTACGTTCCAACGTTGCCGTTGATCATTCCTCTGGCCACCCTCACCGAGTGATATAAAGGACTGAACCAGGCAACCACACGCATCCCCGGGGCCAGGTCATCCACCGGGAAAAACACTCCGGACAGCAAAAACAACGGGGTTACCACCAGTGAAAAATAGTAATTAAAACTATCTATACTGGGCACCAAACCAACCCAAACCATTGACATAGCCGCAAAGGTTAGGCCCGCCAGCAGGAATACCGGGGGCACCAGCAGTGCCCAGGGGGACCGCACCAGACCCAGCACCGATATAACCACTAATATCACCGTTCCGTACAGCAGTGATTTAAAGCTTCCCCAGAGCATGTCCCCCAGCACTACGTCATCAGCACTGGCAGGAGTGGCAATAATTGCGTTATAGGTCTTTTGAAATTCCATCCTGACAAAGCTGCCGTACGTGCACTCGTAAGCTGCTGCAAACATCGCCGAGGTTACAGTAAGACCGGGAGCAATAAAATTAAGATAGGGCACCCCCTCCATCGGACGGACATAGCTCCCCAAACCAATGCCCATAGCCGCCAGGTAAAGCAGCGGCTCTACAAAATTAAAGGACATGCTGACCATCCAGGTGCGGCGGTATACGGTGAAATTGCGTTTAAAGACCTGCCAAACCAGTGCGGATATATCCGGAAAGACGGGCTGAATCATTCTTCGGTGAGCCCCCTGCCTGTTAATTTCAAAAAAACATCTTCCAATGTGGCCGGCCTCAGGTATAACCGCCCCACCCCCAGTTGTCCCAGTTCGTTTACCAGTTCACGCCCGTCAAGGGGATATAAATACAGATTATCCCCCACAACCAGATGCCCTTTGATCAAATCTTTTAACCGGGACACAATTTCAGCTGCGGCACCGGCGCCTTTTACCACTTCCACAACTTCATCCCCGATATGCTGTGCCACCAAATCACCCGGCGACCCTTCCTCAACAATTGCACCCCGGTGCATAATAATCAGCCGGTCGCATAAATGCTGAGCCTCATCCAGATAATGAGTAGTCAGCAGCAAAGTTACACCACGCTCCCGCAGGCTGTTCATCTGCTGCCATACCACGTGCCTGGCCTGCGGGTCAAGGCCGGTTGTGGGCTCGTCTAAAATCAGTACCTCCGGCCTGTTAATTAATCCTCTGGCTATAGTCAGCTTCCTTTTCATACCTCCGCTCAGATCATCAACTTTGTGATTAGCCCATTTCTCCAAATCAAAAAACCCCAGCAACTCCATAGCCCTTTCCCGGGCTTCAGCTGAGGGAATCCGATAAAAACCGGCATAGCTAACCAGATTTTGCAACGCCGTCAGGTCAGGGTCAAGATTATTTTCCTGGGCTACAACTCCCAGGCGTGCTTTAATCTCCCTGGGCCGGCTGAGCACATCCATACCTAATACAGAAATCTCTCCCGCAGTAACAGGTGAAAAACAGTAAATCATTTTAACCGTTGACGATTTACCTGCCCCGTTGGGCCCCAATATACCGAAGCATTCACCCCGGCGCACTTGAAAGTTAATTCCCGCCACTGCGGTGAACCCGTTGTACTTTTTAATTAAATCACGTACCTCAATTACATTATCCATGATCATCTCACTGTTTAATCCTGGCGGGCGCTGTTATTACATGCAGCGGGAAACGGCCCGCCGGCTCGCCCTCCAAAAAAATCTCAAAATTATATATTCCCTCTTCCGGCAGAAGCAATTCGGCATTGATAATAGTGTTATGATAAGGGCTAGATCTGCTGATGGAGAATTGAAAGTCGTTTATTTCCAGTGTTACCCGGCCTCCCGGAGCCAGGAGCCTAAGCCCGAACCGGTAGGTCCCCTGTGTGCCGCACCACCCCACCACCAGGAAGCATTTGTGTTTGACCGGGTAAAAGAACGGGTGGACGCGATAAAATACCCCTTCCAGTGAAAATTTTCCTTGTTTGGACGTAACCTGATCACAGATGACAAAAGTACAAAGAACCGGCTTTATAGGATCACCACCATTATTCTGACTTCTGACTTCTGACTCCTGTCTCCTGACTCCTGAATAGTTATAAATGAATTAGAACCGGGACCAGGAATGGAACCATTGAAGACAGAATAGTCCCGTTCACGACGGCAATAACGGTAGTGTCAGCATCGGTGGTTTTAGCAATTAATGGCAGGGTGGTGTCCATAGTAGTGGCCCCCCCGGGTGAAACAGCAACAAGATGACCTAATTTGGCCGCCAGCACAGGAATAAGCATAAAAGCAATCAATTCCCTGCTTACGTTGGTTAAAAATGCCAGCGCACCGGTTTCCACGCTGTATATTTTAGCTATCAGTACACCGGACAGGCTATACCAGCCAAACCCCGCCCCGATTGCTGAAGCTTCGTTAAACGGCATACCCAGCATAGTACCGCCGGCCACCGCCCCGGCCAGGCTTCCTACCGCAACAAGGGCGGGAACAAGCAATACCTTCCACCCCAAAGCCCGCAGACGCAGCCAGGTTTGCCGCTGGCTGCCGAGGTCAATTCCCACTCCCACCAGCATAATGCAAAGAGCCAGTGAAGTGGTACTGTCCAGGTAGCCCAACATATCGGCCGGGAGTACCCAGTAACCCAATAAAGCGCCGGCTAAAATAGCGCCAACAACAATATACGTCAATTATGTTCCCCCCTCTGCCAGCGAGATAATTTTCGTTCAAGGTCGCGATAAATGTAATTGCGGGCGAGATAAACCAGCAAAATACTGCCCGCTACACTGCAGCCGGCCAAAATAACAGCCTCCAGGCCTATCTGTCCAAGCTCGCCCAGGATTTTCTTATTGCTGCCCAATTGTGCCCCCATTGAAGCCAGCAAAATAATTAACCCCAGCATGGTGAAAGCATGGGTTACTTTGGTTCCTCCGGGGGAAAGAGGACGAAGATAGCCGATAAGAATACCTGCCAACAGGCTGATAAATATTAATGCCATAATCTATTTCTCTCCATCAATTTAGAAGTTAACATATTTGTAAGGGCAAACGGCAAGGCCCAGTAAACCCGGACCAACATGGGTGCCAACAACGGAACCCAGCCGGTTATCCATAATTTCAACGCAATTTAATTTGCTTTTAACCAGATCCTGCAACGCCTGAAGCCCCTCTAAATCATTGCCGTGGGTTAAAAAACAAAATAGCGGGCTGTCGCCGTAGCTTTCACTCATTAGTTGAACCAGCCGGTTAATTGCTTTCTTTCTGCCCCTGATCTTTTCATGGGGGTGAATCAACCCCTCGCGTATGGTCAGCACCGGTTTTACATTCAGCACCGTGCCCAGGAAAGCTTGCGCCCGGCCGATCCGTCCGCCTCGCTGAAGATATTCCAGAGTATCAACCATAAAATATACCCGGTGGTTGGACATAATGTTCCGCAGCAGGGTCATAATCTCTTCCCGGGATAAGCCTGCCGCCGCCGCACGGGCCGCCGCGAGAACCATCATTCCCAGCACGATGCTGACTGACTGGGAATCCACGACTTCCAGACCTTCATAATCCAGCATCTTTTTGGCCAGCTGCGCCGACTGCATAGTACCGCTCATATGGGCGGAAATATGAATAGAGACTATATCCGCAGCATTATCAACCCAGGTACGGTAAAAATCAGTAAACTCGGCGGGTGACGGCTGGGATGTAGTCGGCAATTCTTTGCTCCGGGCCAAACGGGTAAAAAAATCACTGGAGTTTAACTCAACGCCGTCCAAAAAACACTCTGAACCAAAAAAAACTTTTAAAGGCACCACGGATATGTCATATTGATCAACCAATTGTTTAGGAAGATCAGCCGTGCTGTCGGTAACAATGTGCACTTTACTCATTATCAAACACCTACCTTAAAACATTAAGTATTCAGGAGTCAGGAGTCAGGAGTCAGAATATCTACAAGACAAAAAACGTTTACTCATTCGGATCATTATGACTTCTGGCTCCTAAATCCTGAGTGGTTACCTGCTTTTTATCTGATTCCAAGACTCCCACTTCTATAAGTGGGAGTTCCTATTTTTACTTCAGGTGGGGTGGAATCCCCATCTGAAGCCCCGATGTTCAGCTTTAGCTGAACGAGTTCACTCAACGGAAATCAGAAAATGATACAAGGGCTGGCCCCCGTAATGTATCTCAAAATCTATATCAGGAAAAATATCCTGAAGCTGGTTTACTATTTCCCTGGATTCCCCTCCGGTCATCGCTGACCCATAATAAAGGGTAACCAGGCTGGAATCCTCGTCAAGCATCTTCTTTATCAGTGTATTAACAACCCTGGTTAAGCTGGGGCCTGCCACTGTCATAACGTCATCGGCCACCCCGATAAAATCACCCGTCGCAATGGTCATGCCGTCGATTACTGTGTCCCGAACAGCCTTGGTCACCTCGCCGGTCTTAACTTCGGCCAGGGCCTGCTCCATTTTAGTCTTATTCCCGGCCAGAGTGTCACCCGGGTTATAAGCCAGCATGGCGGCAAAAGCCTGTGGAATACTAATCGTTGGAACCACAACTGCGTCCTTTTCAATTAATTCCGCCGCCTGGCGGGCTGACATGAGAATATTCTTATTATTGGGCAGAATTATTATTGCAGCCGCGTTTACTTTCTCGGCAGCTTTAAGCAGATCTTCCGTTGCAGGGTTCATGGTTTGACCGCCTTCAACTACTACATCCACCCCCATACTTTCCAGAATGGTGGCAATACCTTCACCGACACCTACCGCCATAACCCCCAGAGGCTTGGCTGCAGCTGTTTTAACCACGGATTTTTTAAAGTCCTGGTTTTGTTCTTCCATATTGCTAACCTGTACTGAATTAAGATTGCCGTATTTAAGGCAGCATTCCAAAACCAGTCCTGGATGATTGGAATGGATATGAACCTTGGCTATCCGGTCGTCTCCCACCACCAGCAGACAATCTCCATAAGGCGCCAGTTCCTGGCGCAGAGTATCGTGGGGTATATTACGGCCCATTAAAATAAATTCAGTGCAGTAAGTAAACTCAATTTCCGCGCTGAATTCCCTGGCCCTGGTCCCGGCAAATTCTTTTTGCTGGGTGGCAGCTAAATCAAACAGTTCAATATTTCTTTGGGCGGCAGCATCTTTTAATGCCCGGATAATTCCTTCCAGAATGACCAGAAAGCCCTTGCCACCGGCATCAACAACCCCTGCTTCCTTTAATACAGGCAGCAAAGCGGGTGTCTCATCAAGGGCATGCCTGGCAGCGCGGGAGGCAAGCAACAGCGCTCTCACCGGGTCACTGCTCCTGGCAGCGGCCCGCTCAAAGGCATCAGCGGTTTTTCGGCTTACCGTAAGTATCGTCCCTTCCACCGGGTTGCCTACAGCCCGGTACGCGGCATCGGCGCCACTGCGGAACGCCCGGGCGATATTCTGCGCTCCGGCGCTGTCCAAGCCTTTCAGCGCCCCGGCAAATCCACTGAAAATTTGGGAAAGTATTACCCCCGAGTTGCCCCTGGCACCCAACAAACAGCCTTTGGCAAGCGCTGCAACCACATCGCCGATCCTATTGCTGTCCACCTGTTTTGCCGCCTTAACTCCGGAGAGCATAGTTAAATACATATTTGTTCCGGTGTCTCCATCCGGTACCGGAAAAACATTCAGCGCATCAATTTCCGCTTTATTTTCCGCCAGCAGGTTTACCCCACCTACCAGCATATATTTCAGCTGTTCTCCGTCAAAAGAATATATGTACAATAACAGCATCCCCCTTGTAATTAACTATGAGCGCAGGTAAAATACCTCCAGTACGATATTAGAATTCAGAAGGAATTTCTTTGCATTCCTTATATATTTTTTTTCGACCTTAAATTTTGCATCAAATAATTCTGACTCCTGAATTCTGACTCCTAAATATAATTCTTCATTTATACAATTGCACCTTTATAGATTAACATATTTTTACGGGGAGAATAGAGGAGGTATCATCTTGGCTGTTATTGCAGACGTGATCATTATCGGAGCCGGTGTTGCCGGACTGAGCACAGCCTATAATCTGGCTGCCAAAAACCCCAATTTAAAGATTGTGCTTTTGGAAAAGGAAAAATTCCACGGTGCCGGATCAACTGCCCAGTGCACAGGCGGTATAAGACATCAGTTTGCCCACCCTTTAAACATTGTTTTATCCAAAATCAGCTACCCTTTTTTTCAACGGTTTACTGCCAATATGGAATATCCCGTTTATTTTCGCAAAAGGGGCTATCTTTTTGTTACCAGTGATAGCGCTAAGTTTGCATCCCTGTTAGAAATGAAAACAACAATGGATCGCCTTGAAGTACCTTCGGAGATTGTTGCACCCGGAGAAATTGCCGAACGCTATCCATTCGTACAAACAGAAGACCTGACAGGCGGCAGCTACTGCCGGCTTGACGCTTACGCTGACCCCTACGGGGTAATGGAAGGTTATTACCGGCAGTGCCACCGGCTGGGGGTTAAAGTAATTTGCAACACCGAAGTAAACTCTTTAATTATCCAAAACGGCCGAATCGAAGGAGTTAGAGCCAACGGCTTTGAAACATGGGCACCGGTGGTGGTTAATGCAGCAGGCCCGCACCTGCACCTGGTGGCAAGACTGGCCGGAATTGATCTCCCGGCTGCCCCATTCCGCAGACAGGTTCACGTTTGCACCCCGATGCGGCAGATCCCTTCGAATATTCCACTAATCGTCGACCTGGATACCGGGTTTTATCTACATGCTGAAAGAAACGGCATCCTGCTGCTGGGCGGCACGGACAGACAAACCTCTCCGGGTTTGGATCCGGTGGTGGACAGATCCGGCTTGTTTGCATTCATAGAGGCGGCAACGCAGCGCATACCTGTGCTTGAAGACGCCGAAATAACCGGTATGTATACCGGGGTCAGATCGTTAACACCCGACGGGCTGGGCATTTTAGGCGAAACAGAAGTGCAGGGCTTTTATTGCATCGGCGGGTTTGGCGGAAACGGATTTATGCACGCGCCGGCTGTAGGGTTAATCGCGGCCTGTCTGATCCTGGGCATTGACCCGCCTGTTGACCCGGCCCCACTTTCACCCCAACGGTTTAGCGATGCCCGACAGGAAGAAACTGTGGTGTTTTGAACTTAATAAGGCAGCTGGTGGTGATCAACTTCAGCGCCAATTTTGGATTGGTTAGATGTATCCGCAGCATTAATTTGATGCCAATTCCGGTCCCGCATAAGATTAAAAACCTGGCGCTGCAGGTTGATCTCCTCATTATTTAACTGAATCAGGGTATTGCGCACATTATCATTGGCTGATTCCAGAACAGCGTTGTGATAATCAACAGAGATTGCTTTAATGTTTTGCAAAAGGTCGGTCAGGATGTCCTGATCATTAAACTGCATGGCTAAACCCCCATATAAAAATTATATTTTCTTATCAACTTATTTAGTGTTGTAGTATATCTGAATAGGACTCTGCGTCATGCAGCATGTTGTTGAGTATGCTGATATGACGCTGTCCCTTTTCAGCCATCTGCTGCAGTATGGCCTGAACAGCGGAATCCTGGCTGACACTCATGTAAATCTGAACTTTTTTGGCACAAGTCCTCTCAGCCCGCAGTTGGGACTCTATCGCCAGTCTCTCGGCGCATGTCAACCGCCCAGCATACATCGAATTTACCTCCCGCGCAAGATTTGCTCTTATTTTTTACCAGCCAAACTATTTTATGTAATTCAATAGAAAAATAAATTCAAAAGCCCCTATTAGAGGGGCTTTTGGCTTAACCTTTTAATTTACTTTCCAAACGCTGCGCCCATACAACCCCCATCTCCGCCAGAACCTCAACACCGTCAGGATCATGTTTCGCCTGCAGCACCTTTCCGTTTTCATGGATCAAGTGCATAAGATTGCTTTTATGGTAGGGTATATAAAAGGTTTTCTTAATTCTATTTTTCCGTAAAAGCACTGACAGCTGCTGAGCCAACTGGTTCAAGCCGGTTCCCTGCAGAGCGGAAACCATAACCCCTTCAGCATCCGCCACATCCTGGCCGGACAGGTCCTCAGGCAGTCCGCCTGTCAGGCGATCCGCCTTGTTATAAACTGTTAAACGCGGCTTGCCGGCCACCTCCAGTGATTCCAAAACTGCTTCCACGGCCTGCATTTGACTTGCCGCCCGGGGGTGACTGATATCTACAACGTGAATGATCACATCTGCCTCCACAACTTCCTCCAGGGTAGCTCTAAAAGCGGCAACCAGGTGATGCGGCAGGTTTTGAATAAAGCCCACCGTGTCGGCCAGCAATACCCTGTCGCCGTCAGGCAACCTCATGCCGCGAACGGTAGGGTCCAAAGTGGCAAACAGTTTATCTTCCGCCAGTACTTCAGCCCCGGTCAGGATATTAAGCAGGGTTGATTTGCCAGCGTTGGTATAGCCCACTAATGCCACCATCGGCAGAGGCACCTGCTTGCGCCCCCGGCGCAGCAATTCCCGGTGCCGCCGCACCTCTTCAATTTCCTTCTTTAAATCAGAAATCCTCTTTCTAATTCTGCGCCTGTCTACTTCCAGTTTGGTTTCACCGGGCCCCCGGGTGCCAATTCCCCCGCCCAGGCGGGATAACTGGGTGCCCAGGCCGGTCAGCCGCGGCAGCATGTACTGAAGCTGGGCCAGTTCAACTTGCAGTTTTCCTTCCTTTGTTTGAGCCCGGCAGGCAAAAATATCCAGGATCAACTGGGTACGGTCAATAACTCTGATTCCCAGTTCCTGTTCCAGATTACGCTGCTGGGCGGGCTGCAGCTCACGGTCACAAATTAAAATATCGGCACCGGTTGCCCCGGCCACCCCGGCCAATTCCGCCACCTTGCCCCGGCCAAGGAAAGTGGCCGGGTCGGGGCGGTTACGCCGCTGAACATACATATCCACTACTTCAGCCCCGGCTGTCTGCGCCAGGCCGGAAAGCTCATTTAACGATTCCTCCACCTCGTCACTCTTCATTCCCGGCAGTTCCAACGCCACCAGGATAGCTTTTTCCTCTTCCTGTTTAATATCCGGCAAATCCATTCCCCCTGCTAACCAAAAAAAATCATCAAATCAATACTCACACCGTAGTTATATAAAAGCAGTTTAATTAGGAGGCGTCAAGGTGGTAAAAAAAAAATTATATCACAGTTATTCTGTGCCTGGCCATATTCTTCATCCTCGTCGGGCCGGCTGCCGCAAAGACTGAAATAATTATTAACAAAGCCACTAACAAGCTCTACTTTAACAGCAATGACACCGTTTTTAAAGTTTTCCCTGTAGCCACGGGAAAAACTCCCGCACTTACTCCCGAAGGACAATTCAGTATTGTTATTAAATTAGTCAATCCCGCTTATTACCGCCTTAATATCCCCGGCGGAAGTCCCAGCAACCCGCTTGGTTACCGTTGGCTGGGTTTAAGCGTCGGCGGCGGCGGGGTTTACGGCATTCATGGAACCAATAACCCTGCCTCCATCGGCACCTACGCGTCGGCGGGGTGTATCCGAATGCACAACAACGATGTGACCTGGCTGTTTGATCATACCCCGCTGGGAACACCGGTTAAGGTTATTAACAATCCTAATATGAAGCCCGCCTGGGAGGTGCAGCAACCGGACGAGCCTCCGACAGTCGCTGAAAAGCCTGCTGCCGCTGAAAAACCACAGGTTAACCAGCCACTTCAAATAGCGGGCGAGGCGGCCGATCAAGCCCTGCTTCAAAGCAGCATAATAGACATGAGCAATATGATCATTAATTTTACAGCTGAAAGTATTTTAAAAGAACTGACCCAGCAGCAATAATATCCGGTATTGCTGCAATCTTCCCGGGTATTGATAAACTTTCTACATTTTCAGCAGGATAGACTGTTGCCAACAGCGAATAAATATTCACCCGTTTCGTATCCAACTGGCAGGTGAAAACATTGTTAAACGCAGCGTTACTTGACAAAATCATTAACGAAATACTGCTTTATATCCAAGAATCTCAGGAACAGGTTTATGATATTGCGGAAAATACCAGAACTGAGCACGCCAGGGTTAAAGATGAACTGGAAGACGTTAGAAAGACAATAATACAACTAATTGACCGGGTAGATAAACTTTATGCCAGAGAAAAACGGGCCCGCCTCCACCTGATGGAGGTCAGCAAGGACTTCAACCGCTACACGGAAGCGGATATCAAACGGGCTTATGAAAGAGCACAAAAGTTACAACTTGAGGTTGCCGGGCTACAAGGCCAGGAACATTTGTTAAGGTATAAACGGGATAACCTGGAAAGAAACCTCCGCAGCATACTGGATATGCAAAAAAAAGCTGAAAATATCATGTCGCATCTCGGAGTAGTGTCGCAATACCTCAGCAAGCATATGGAAAGCCTATCGACAAGAATAGGCGAGCTAATGCAAATTCAGCAACTGGGGATTAATATCATCCGGGCCCAGGAAGAAGAACGTAAACGAGTGGCCCGGGAGATTCACGATGGACCGGCCCAATTGCTGGCTAATATCGTAATGCGTGCGGAATACATTCTAAAGCTAATGGAAGTTGAACCGCAAAATGTTAAAACAGAATTAATGCGATTACAGGAACTGGTGCGACAAAGCCTGCAAGACGTACGCAAAATCATATTTGACCTTCGGCCCATGGTATTGGACGACCTTGGACTGGTCCCCGCTCTTAATCGATACGTGGAGGATTATAGGAACCAGCACAAGCAAAACATAGAATTTGTTTTTTTCGGTAAGCAGGCGCGCCTTAACCCTGCCACCGAGGTAGCCCTGTTTAGGGTGGTGCAGGAAGCTCTTAACAACGTCCGCAAACATGCCAAAGCCAAGAACGTTCTGGTTAAAATGGAGCAGCTTGATGATAAGGTTGCAATTTTAATTAAAGACGATGGCATTGGTTTTACCCCCGACAACCTTGAACATCATTCAGGACGGGAATGTTATGGTCTGATTAATATGCGTGAGAGGGTTCAGATATTAAAGGGCGAATATAAAATAATTAGTGGGCCGGGCAAAGGAACACTAATTACCCTCACAATTCCCGTTTTTGACCTACGTATTAAGTAAGGGGTGAGTTGCTTGAAGCCAATATCGATACTAATTGTTGATGACCATGCCCTTGTCAGGGAAGGAATAACCAAAATAGTATCTCTGGAAAAAAGATTTAAGGTTATCGCGGAGGCATGCAACGGCAAACAAGCAATAGAATTATGCCGCAGTTACCGCCCGGACATTGTACTGCTTGATATTAACCTGCCTGATTTAACGGGGATGGAAGTTTGTAAAATTATTAAACAGGAATTTCCCGGTACCGGGGTCATTGCGCTAACCATTCATGACCAGGAAGAATACATATTCGAAATGATTCACCATGGAGTTGCCGCCTATCTGCTCAAAGACGTTAGCCCGGATCAGTTAATTAATACTATAGCGCAGGTGGCCGATGGTAAATCGTTTATCTCCCCGTCCTTAACGGCTAAAATTTTTAGCCAGATTAACAAGTTATCAACAAAGCCACAGGAAGCAAGACCCTGGGGACTTACAGAAAGGGAAATGGAAGTATTGACGCTGGTGGCGAACGGTGATTCCAACAAAACAATTGCCGGAAAGCTTTACATCAGCGAAAAGACTGTCAAAAACCATCTGACGAATATTTTTCAAAAACTCAATGTAACCGACCGCACCCAGGCAGCTTTAATGGCAATAAAGGAAGGCATGGTTGAAATATAATACCCCGTCCCTGTATTATTACGGGAGGGGTTTTTTATTTTTTACCAAAGGGGAGATCTCTTTGTCTTCTGACGCCAGAGCACGGGGAGCATATTATACCCGTTTAAATATAGCGCGTTATCTAGCCAGATGGGCGATACGCAAAGCTACAGACACCGTATTGGAACCCTCCTTCGGCAACGGGGCCTTTATTGATGCCGCGCTGGAAAGACTTGAGGAATTGGGGGGTAGCAAACAGAACCTTTTTGCTGTTGAAGTACATCAAGAAACTTATCAAAATTTTTTATCTAACCAAAGCATCAATCCTGAAAACTTTGTTAACGCGGACTTTTTATCTGTTGAAAGCTGTTTTCCAATAGATACGGTAATCGGCAACCCGCCTTACGTCAGGCTGCGCCATCTTGACATTTCTTCCGCCCGGCTGGCCATAGCCCGCACCGAAGCAGCAGGTGTTAAAATGACACGGGACGGCAGTTTGTGGATGCCTTTTACAGTTCACGCCTGTTCCTTTCTAAAGCCCGGAGGGCGCCTGGCTTTAGTACTGCCTTTTGAAATAACTCATGTAAAATACGCCATTCCTTTATGGGAATTTTTTAGCCGTTCCTTTGAACATATAACAGTTATCAGAACACATGAAGACCTTTTCCCCGGTATTGAAGAGGAAACGGTATTACTGCTGGCGGAAAATTACACTAAAACAACCGATTTTGTTCAGCACCGGGTTTACCTTACCCACCACGACTTATTAAACAATGTCCCATATCGTCTGGCTGCAATCCCTTTGGAAACCATTTACCACAGACAAAAACCTTTTGTAAAGTCATTGCTGGAACCGGATTTGCGCCACCTGCTCAGCGATCTTGCTTGCTACGGGACCACCGTACCGCTGCAAGCAATCTGCAAATTTAAAATCGGCTACGTAACCGGGGATAAGCACTTTTTTCACCCCGACAGAGATATTAAAAAGAAGTATGGACTTCCGCCCTTAAACTTGATCAATACCGTTAAAAATTCAAGACAACTTCGTGGCCGAGGACTGTTTTTAAGTGACCCTGTTTCCGAAACCAGCCTGTATTATCCGGTTGCTATCACGGCCGAGGATCGCAGCTATATTAAATTTGGCGAAAAAACAGGCATCAACAACAGGTATAAATGCAAGGCCCGCCATCCCTGGTATTTAACACCGGGCATTGAAATACCCGACGTAATTTTAACGGTTTTTTCTGAGACCCCAATATTGGTATTAAACAGTGCTGGTTTTGCCGCTTCCAACAGCCTGCTCTGCGGTTTTTTAAAAGATCCCGCCACTAATCCTGAAGATTTCGCCTGCAGGTGGTATAACAGCCTTGTACTTTTATCTATTGAGCTTAATATTCATTCCCTGGGCGGCGGAGTCCTGGTATTGATACCAGGCGAAGTGAATAACCTTCTATTTCCGGCAATATCCCCAGGTAAAGGAAAGCACGCCTTCCTAAAAAAAATTGACTTTTGTCTTAAAGCAGAACAGACAGCTAAAGCCTACCAGGCGGGAGATCAATTCCTGTTGCAAAATTGTCTCGGGCTAACCCCGGGCCAAATAGAACTGATCAAGAATGGAATTGCGACTTTGCAGCACTGGCGAAAGCCTCATAATAAACGCAAAAAAAAATAAAGCGAAGGGATAAAACTCCATGCAGTTTCAACTTCAAAATAAATCAAACATTAAACCTAATGTTTAAAATATCTCCGTCCTTAACTATGTATTCCTTTCCTTCCAACCTCACCAAACCTTTTTCTTTGGCTTTGACCATACTGCCATTTTCCTTCAGGTCCTCATATGCTACAACTTCGGCCCTGATAAAACCCCGCTCCAGGTCGGAATGGATCTTACCCGCGGCACTCCTGGCATTTAGCCCCTCGGAAATGGTCCAGGCTCTTACCTCGTCCTCGCCAACGGTAAAGAAAGATATCAGGCCAAGCGTCTCGTAAGTTGCCCGGGCCAGACGGCTGATACCGGACTCTTTAAGGCCGAGGTCTTCCATAAACACTTCTTTGTCCTCTTCAGGCAGCTGGGCAATTTCCATTTCAATCTGGCCGCTTATTTCCAGCAGCTTGATGCCGCGCCCCGACGCAAATTCCCGGACCTTGTCCGACCCGGGATAACTACCGCTGCGCAACTGTTCTTCATCAATATTAACCACCATAATCACAGGTTTGTCCGTGAGGAAACTGTAGTTAACAAGCAAAGATTTTTCAGCCTCGGATAGTCCCGCTTGATGCACGGTTATTTCATTTTCCAACGCTTCCAGGCATTTACGCAGCACCGCCAGTTCATCAGCCTGTTCTTTTTTTATCTTTTTACCTTCCTCAATCCGTTTAATTCTCTTTTCAACCAGGTCCATATCTGCAAGCAGCAGTTCGAGGTTAACGGTTTCAATATCCCTTACCGGATCAATATCACCGTCGACATGGGGAACGTCTTTATTGGAAAAAGCCCTCACTACCTGCACCAGCAGGTCGGCATTACGAATTCCGTCCAAGAACTTGTTTCCTACCCCTTTACCCTCACTGGCGCCCCTCACCAAACCCGGCACATCGCTGAATTGAATTTGAGCGTAGATAGTTTTTTTCGGCTTATATAAACCGGACAGGAAATCAATCCGGGTATCCGGCACCTCCGCCATTTCCACGTTAATCTCCGTTTTACCCGTCAGATAATTGGAGGTTTCCAGCCCCGATTCTGTGACAAGATTAAATATGGTTGTCTTACCTACCATGGGCAGGCCAATAATTCCAGCAGTCAGCACATTTCTCACCTCAAACGAAATTTTATTCCTTTGACGGGAGAAATGCAAGGTACTTCAATTGTTTTCATTCCCGTCCTCCTTTTTCCATTCCAATGAATACAAATCTGTTCGCCGCTGGGCCAGCAGCGGCAAGCGTCCCCGCACCTCTTCCATTTTAACCGGGTCAATTTCAGCCATAATAATTTCACTGCCTAAACCAGCTTCAACCAGTACTTCACCCCAGGGATCCACCACCATAGAATGGCCGTAAGCAACGTACCCGGCCTTTTCGTCCCGAGCCGGTGACGCCGCGGCAACGTAGATCTGGTTATCTACTGCCCGCATGCGCATGGAAAGTTCCCAGTGCGCCGGGCCGGTAACTGTATTAAAAGCCGCGGGGATCATCAGCGCCTGTATCCCTTCCATGGCCAGTAACCGGGCGATTTCCGGAAAACGAACATCAAAACAAATGATTATCCCCAGCTTGCAAAAACCAGCGTTGACAACAGTTAAATTATTGCCCGGTCCCAGGGTACTGGATTCCCTGACTTTAAGGTCGGGTAAGTCTACGTCAAAAAGATGCACCTTTCTGTGGCGGCCCAGCAATTCACCCTGGGGACCAAAAATAAAAGAAGTGTTATATACGGTATCACCGTCTATTTCAGGAATCGAGCCGCCCACCAAAACTATCCCGGCAGCTTTAGCAGTGCCGGACAACATTTGGATTGTTTCTCCGTTCGGGTAGCTCTCAGCGTAGGCTGGAAAAAGTTCTGTCCGGTATGGGCAATTAAACATTTCCGGCAGCATTACCACCTCGGCCCCCTGCGATGCTGCCTGCCGCACCATTTCATCCGCATGACGGATATTCGACGTCTTATCACCGGCAGCATTACTCTGGCAAATTGCCAGCTTAAATTTCCTAACCATTATTGATAGCCCCCTCCGCAATTAAAATTACCCCGAATAAACAATATTAATAGAAAACCCCTGCCAGTGCAGGGGTCTTAATTATGCTTGTACTACTTCTTTAATCTCGGGAACGGCTTGTTTGATTGTTCTCTCAATACCCTGTTTTAAAGTCATCGTGGACATCGGGCAACCTCCACAGGCACCCTTTAGCCTGACCTTAACCACACCGTCAGGAGTAACTTCCACAAGCTCAACATCACCGCCATCACGCTGTAACGCCGGGCGCACTTTATCTAAAGCAGCTTGCACTTTTTCACGCATTTTGTTATCTTACCTCCTTTCTTTATCTATTATGGCATTAACATATTAATGATATGTGTTAAGCCAAACCGCAACTATTCCTATTTTAACTTTAATTTAGCAACAGTGCAATAGAAAAGTCCCGAAACGGGACTCATTTAACCGTCAGTATGATCATAGACATTGACGTTTCTTTATTTATTTCGGCCAGCGCTTGTGATTGCTGCTGAATTTGCTGTTCTAATGTGGCCAGCTCTTTTGTATTGTTGTTTTGAAGCAACCACTGCTCGCGCTCTTTAAGTTCGTTAATTTTATTTTCAATTTGCTGATACTTACCTGTTAAATCTCTGTCTTCGGTCTTAACCTCCAAACTGCCTGACTTACTCAGTTCACCTAGAAAAGCTGTCACATTAGCGCCGGGTAACCACAACACCCAGTGCTGGCCTGCCTCATGCGGCTCGTATTCAATAATCCCATCATACTTTACCGCCATATCACTAATAAAGGCGGTGGCATCATCCCCGGGCTCCCACGTTGCTCTATACTCCCGGGCCATGTGTGGTACATCAGCTTCTTTCATAGGGCTGGCTTTCATCATGCTGAAATTAGGAGCCTCTGTTAAATCAGACGTATCTTTAAGGTCAGGAGTATTCTTTATATCAGGTGCAGCCTTTATGCCAGGTACAGCTGGCCGGTCATCAACTGCAGGCGCATCTTTTTGCCTCATTACCCCGACCGGCGGTTGTGTCTGCTCAGCAGCGATTCCAGACTTGGAGCCTACTTGAATATCGGCGGAACCAAAACTTTGCAAATCAGCTGCGCCGGTAGATTTTTCATCCTGCTGTTTAATCTGTCCGCTTGGGGCACCTGCATAAATTTGTTGCTGTTGTCCCTGATTTGCCTCTGGTACAGCAACCCGCTCATGAGGATTTGAATCAACAACCTCAGTTTTTTTCTTTGAATTGTTAGATAAATTATCAGATTCAACTGCCTGATTATGCGACCCCGACCCAGTTTTAGCATCATCAGAATGACGAGTTCTACCGGAATCGTCAACAATTTGATTTTGAACAACAGGGTTGAACATATCCCCATGCTGCTGATCATACCATAATGCAGTTACACCTACGGTTAAGCAAATTACCGCCGCGGCAGCCAGCGGGCCGGACCATTTCCCCCGAACCAGCCTGCCCAACAGGCCAATCTTGCCGGGAACTTCTACCCGGGGGTTCAAATTAGATAACTTTGCTTGCAGTTTCAGATTAAAATCGGGCGGTGGTGTTATCTCGGGTAAACTCTTTAGTAATTCGACAGCCGTCATGAGGTCTTCATATTCAAGCCTGCAGTCCTCACAGGAAGCAATATGCAGTTTAACCCGCGCTTCCAGGGAAGAATCAAGCATGCCATCAATATATGCAGATAACTGTTCTCTAATGTCCTGGCAACGCACTTTTCTTCCCCCCTTTTTCTGTCAGACGACTTTCCGTCGATAAAAGTTCCCCTTTCCGTTTTAACCTTTCCTTTAAAGCATTTCTGGCCCGGCTAATGCGTGATTTTACCGTCCCCAGTGAGCACTGCAGGACTTCCGCTATTTCATCATAACTAAAGCCCTGGATTTCGCGCATTACCAGGATTAGCCTGTGGTCATCGGAGAGTTCATTTAAGCACTCCTGCACCTGTCGCTGCACCTCATTGCGCTGAACCGCATCTTCAGGTGAATAAGCGTTGTCCGCAACCGGAACGTTAGCCGGCGAAGCGGCAATCATTTCATCCATGGATATGCTTCGCCTTCTCTGGTGTTTCCTTAATTCATCCCGGCAGGCGTTGGCGGTAATTCGATATAGCCAGGTGGAAAAAGAAGAATCACCTCTAAAGCTGGCAAGAGATTGGTACAGGCGAATAAAAGTTTCCTGGGCAAGATCGCTGGCATCAGCATGATTGCCCATAAACCTGTAGGCAATACTAAACACTTTGCCCTCATAGCGAAGCACCAGCTCATTAAAAGCATTTAAATCACCTTTTTTACTTTTTTGAACCAGTGTTTCGTCTGAAAGGCTCAATGTGTTTTCAACTCCAGTCAAAAAAAGACCAGGGCAACTTAATACCCTGATTAATATAATTCGACAAAAGGTTTCAGCACCCTTCAATAATGCAGGGTTTATAGGCAGTTTTCCAAAGCTGTGATTTACTTAACTAATGAATATTTGACATTTAGCTTCAAAAATGAAAAAACCTTGCTATAACTATGTCGTTGACAATGTAGTTTTGAGTATGTTACAATCTGATATGCGGACGTTGAAAATATAATAAAATGCCGAAGTGGCGGAACTGGCAGACGCACACGACTCAAAAACCAATGCGTGAAAAGCCCTTTTCGACCGGTCGGCGGTTCCCAAACCCGCGTGGTTGCTGGGTTCTTGACAATCAAATAGTCTCTATGGTTTTTCATATCCCTCCACCATATCCCTCCAAATTCCAAAAGCGGATTCGGGAGAGGGAAATTGAAATAAATTTGCCGATGTGGCGGAATTGGCAGACGCACCGCACTCAAAATCTACTGTGCGAAAGCCCCTTTTCGACCGGTCGGCGGCTCCCAAACCAGCGTGATTGCTGGGTTCTTGATAATTGAATAGCCTCTGTGATTTTTAATATCCCTCCACCATATCCCTCCAAATTCCAAAGGCGGATTTATGGAGAGGGAAATTGAAATAAACTTGCCGATGTGGCGGAATTGGCAGACGCGGCGGTCTCAAAAACCGTTGGATAACCTCCATGCCGGTTCGACTCCGGCCATCGGCACCAGAAACAATCGCTCTTGAACCGCGATACAAGCGGATTTGAGGGCTTTTTTCTTTTCTGGCGGCACCTATCGTTTGCCGCCCTTCATACCGTCACACGAACCATTTTGCGCATATTTGCAATGCTCTCAGCTCTCTTTTTACCTGTCATTCCGCCGTTTTGGAGGGATGTCAGGAGGGATATACGCCAATGATGGCGTTGGCCGAGGCAACCTTCGAACTGAAATCCAGGTGGGTGTAAATATTTGAGGTGGTGGAAATATCACTGTGCCCCAACCACTCCTGGATCTCCTTCAGGCTGACGCCGTTGGCGTACAACAAACTGGCGCAGCTATGCCGCAGGTCGTGGAAACGGATTTTCTTCAAGCCGTGGTTTTTCAGGGTGAGCGCGAAATTCTGGGTGATATAGCCCGGCTTGATCCGTTCTCCCAGCTCATTCACGTAGATGTAGCCAAGATATTCCCGGCAATAGTCTTTCCCGCATACCTTTTGATTGCGCTCCTGCTCCGCCTTCATCTGCCGGAGAAGCTTTTCAAAGGGCTCTACCAGCGGCAGGGTGCGGTGACTGGACTTGGTTTTGGCGCGGTCCTTTTCCACGATGACGGCTTTCCCGTCCACCCTTGACTCGGTTACGGTGTGCTTGATGGTCAGCGTCTTTTTTCCGAAATCAATGGCGTCCCATTTCAGCCCCACGATCTCGCTGCGGCGCAGTCCGTAAAACGCGCCTAAGATAACGGCCAGCTCTATCGGCTTGTTTTTTACAACGGTAAACAGGGCTTCCAGTTCCCCGGCGTCGTAAATGCTGCCCACGAATTTTGCGGTTTTGGGCCGCTCGATTCGGTCGGCGGGGTTAAAGGCGATCAAGCCCACCTTGTAAGCGTACTGCAACGCCTTGCGAATGTTGGCGTGGCGGTGGATCACCGTGCAGGCGCTTACGCCTTTCTCGTTCAGCTCGTACTGATAATAGTCCTGGATGTGCTTCGGCGTAACATCCTTCAATGTAAGCCTGAATTCCTTAAAGTAAGGAATAATGCAGCTCTTGATGCACATAGCGTAAGAGGCGTAGGTGGTCATTTCCACATTGTGCTTGATCATCTCCAGCCATTCCAGCAGGAAGTCGGTAAACAGTATCCGCACCTCGCCGGAGATCGGGTTTACCTTGTCAGCCGGATTGTCCCGGATCAGCTCAAGCTCCACGGCGTAGGCCAAGGCTTCCTTGATGACCTCGTGATATTGGAGCAGGGCGGTGTTCAAGGCGTTTTTTTCCGTTCTCTCGTACTGATAGTAGCCTTCGATGTCCCCCGGCTTTATTTTCGCCACCGTAACGGCGGTATCCTTAAAGTAAGGGATGATGAAGGCTTTGGCGTCGTACGTGTAAAGGGCGTAGGTATCGGCGTCCACTCTGTTGATAACGTCCTGCAGCCATTTTTTCAGGAAGTCGGCAAACAAAGCGTTTTTGCAACTCATCCCCGTGTCGGGATTAAACTCTTGCCTGGTTTTCCAAAGTAGCGCTTCAGCGCGCTTTTTATTCCCCTTGACGGGAAGCCCCGTACTGACGGACTTGGTCTGGCGCTTTCCGTTCATATCCTTGTAGGTGAGGATCATCTGGAAATAGCCGTTTTTTTCTCGCAGGTGTCCTGTTACCATAAATTCTTGCCTCCTTTAAATCAGTAACAGTCCATATTCACCTACCATTGACGGGTTTAGTGTAGCAGGCTCCCAAAAATCTTGCAAAGGTGCGAACGATGTTTTACGCATCGGATTCCTGCGCGACCGCCAGGTATTCGAAAATATGAAGCTTGGGGATTTTGTACGTCCGGCCTATCTTAAAGTGCTTGATCTGATTTTGCCGCAAAAGGCGGTATGCGGTTTTTGCGCTGATACCGCCCAGCATTTCACACATTTGCTCCACATCGACCACATCCGGGTATTCCCGAAAAATCAGCTTATATGCTTCATTGCTTTTGAGCAAGGTATCAGCTCCTCTCAGCTTAAAATAAAAATGCAGAAAACAGGGGCGCGCCCATGATTGGGTACGCATACAGCTCGCACCAAGGTGCGCACCCCTGACCCGCATTTCTGTTCCGGTTCTATCGTTTCATGGGCTTATCGGCGGACGGCGGCTCACCGTCCTCATAGGACTTTCACCTCCCCCCTGTCGGCGGGCCGCCCCCATTGCCTGCGACGCTTTTAACGCTCGGACTGTGGCTGGACGGAAGTATCATTATACCGGCCCATGCATCGTCGCCCCACAAGCTGCCACGCTCATTTTGCGGCCTGGTGGTGATCGCTCGTTCCCTTTGGGAAGTCGTGGCGCACCCGCCGTCCGGCTCGGCATGGACCGAAAGTATCCGATTTGCCCTATGCTGCGCGTGGTTAGCACGCTTTCTTTGTTAAAGAGCGAAAGGCGTTTGTCAGCCTGTAAAAGCTCATTGTCAACCAATGGACTTTTATAGGCCGGCAACAACATGAAAAGCCCGCATCGGGAAGGTGGAAAGGGGACACATTCCCGTACGGGCAAGGCTTAAGCCACCTTGAATGTAAGGAGCTTAGTAATGAGCTTGGTTTCCAGTCTGCGGCGCAATTCAGGGTCTACACACAGATGGGGATTACCGTTTTCGTCGTAAAGCTGCCTAATGGACAACGTGGCAATATATCCCCCGTAGTGTTTCAGCACGGCATCAATCGCTTCGATGTTGCCGCCTGCCGCTGCCGCAATGACGGGAAAAGGCAGCAGATTTTTATGGCTCGGATTTGTTTTCATCATCGGCTTTTCCCTCCATATACTTTTTGATTTGTTGCAGTGAGCTTGTCCTATGACGGTAGATTGTGGTGCGCACAAGGTTCATCAGCTCCCCAATTTCCGCATCCGACATGTCCATGAAATAAGACAGCAGGATAATTTTGCGCTTTTTCTCGGGCAGCGCTTCCAACGCTTCACCTATCAACGCGTCCTTGACCTCGACATCGTAGCCCATTACCTGGAACAAGTAATAATCAGTCGCATATTCATCCATAGCATAAAGCTGGTTCAACTCCTTCTCTGACAGCTCGGAAAAGGTCACTTCGTACCGCCAGCGCCGGGCAAGTGCTTTGCGATAATTGCTGGCTTCGCCTTTCAGGACTTTCCTGCAAAAGCTGTCAAACTGATGCTGGACAGTTTTTCCCTTGTTATTGGAAGAAGATCGCTCCATAGAGTTCACCTCCTTCCTGTTCCAAATGGAGGGAGTTAAACTTGTCCCTATTTCCCTTTCACTCTTTATCCCAACCGGCAAGGGCTGTTTGTTGCGTTTTTCCAATGACGCTTGGCAAAAAGGCACAAAAAAGCCCGATTGGACAATATCCAATCGGGCAGAAAAGTTTAGACGTCTTATTATGTAATGTGTGCAGATACCTTGTTGGACGCAATAAGGCCCTCTACGAATTAAGCTTTTTTTAAATAGTCAAATGTCATCAAATGATGTCGAGAGAAAACAAGCAACACGGCGGCAACCTCCTAATGCCACCGCGTTCTTTAAAGAAGGGTAAACTTAATAAACCCTCCGCTATCCTATTTTTAAAAAGGAAAACGGCGGCTTTGATTCTTTATTCAAACCGCTGAAACAGATCAACCTTATGCCGGGCGTGAATGCTACCTAAAAATATTTCTTTTTGTATTCATTGAAAAAGATTATACTTGGTTCTTATAGCAAACTAATTTATAGAAGGTTAGGAATCCTTTGAAACACCATACCGTATTTATAAAGAATCACTTGGTAGCCGGGGGGTACGAAGAAGTAGATGTAGCAGCATTACCCATAGAGATTTCTATACGATATGGTGGATTAAGATTTTTAATACTCAATTTAATCACTTTCCTGCGATTCTATAAAAATTTTTTGCTCCTCCATATCTGGCGAATCCCCCGCTTACACAATGCAGTCTAAACATGAAATTTTTTCCTCTGCTTATTACATTCCATTTCTCTGATGAAAACACACCCGTTTATTTAAAATTTTTTTAAATGTTTTTGTAAAGCCACGGTAGAGAAGGCCTATGCACGCCAATCTTTTATTTGTGAATCGGTATTTTAAAAAGGTTGATACTGCTTTTAAGATTGGCGGCTTGAATAAGGACTCCCTGATTGCCGCCATCAGCAACAGGAGGAACTGAAGATTACTTAGACCTCTGTTGGGTAGTGATCAGGGGAAAGGAGGCACTATACCCCATAAAGAGAGAGAAATGGAAATATCATTAATCAGAGTCAGGCCTTTTCCTGAGAGCAGAAAAGTCTCAGCCGATACCACGACTGGGAAATCCCGATTAAACATAGATATTTATTTGATTTTCATGTTTTAGTACCAGCCGACATTCCTGCCCTATTTTTTCTTTCCAAAATTTTTTAAAAAATATGTGATTTTAACCAATCAACGGAATGTTCTATATAGAGGAAAATATTTCTTCCTTGCCTCGTAAAAAAGTAGGAAGGCGATGCCTATGATTGCAGTTTGCTAATCCTTTTACTACTAGGTGAGTTTTGGATAGCACCGGAAAAAATCACGAAAGTTAAGCAATACTGCGATTGACGGAGCAATCCGTTAATATATTTAAAAATTGAGATAGGAGTTGATGCTTATGAGGGTGTGAAGTAGCAACCAAAACTTTACTGATAACCGGTACTAATAAATTAAATGGAGGTTTGCTGCCGGGAGACGATGTGGAATCCCACTGGCCATGATACAAAGACACGCGGTATATGCACCGCCATCCAATATTACACATTGGTGTAAATAACAAGAGATTGGCTATCTGAACAAAAAGTGAAAATCTAAGAAAAACGCAGTAATTGCAAGAAAACCAAAGTATATTAAGGGAGTGAATTGTATGTTAAAAAAATCGGTTAAAAGTAAAATTGCAATATTTGTATTAAGTTTAACCATGCTATTGGGGACAGCATCATTGGCCATGGCTGGAGTTGCTCCGGTTGATAAAGCTGCAGCCAACGGCGTGTCAGCACCCCAAAGTATTGAAAGCATTCATTATCATGTTACAGGAACAACTTATATTCGAAGCGGCCCCGGTACCAGCTATTCCATATTAAGAACGGTCTATGCCGGCGACACAGTATGGTATAATTCTGAATTGACAGACTACGGCAATGGTTGGACCCCTGTTTATATTGGTTCTACCGAGGGATATATACTAGATAGTAAAATTCAGGAATACTAAACAGACCTTAAATGGGCTGTCTTAATTTTGTGTTTCTGCCCGTCTTAAAAACTCAGCCCCAAACAAGTGCCGTTAGCTGATACGTAAAGTCTGTTCCTGCCTGTCAATTATTGCAATTCATTCTCCAATAGCTTATCAAAATTCATATTACAAGGTTATGGGGAATGAATTGCAGTATGTTTATTAGACAATATAATGTTAAAATAACTTAATTTACAGTATTAGGAAAGGGTTTTTGTAATTAATCATGATAACAACTGTTAAATTCAGATTTCTGCAATATATCGTAATGTTAACACTTCTGGCATTCATGACGGCCGGGTGTGGCCATCTCAACCGGAATAATGAATTCGCCCCCGGTGCTGATGCGGTCACTTCGGATAGTACCCTTGCTGTAAAGTCGAATGGCATAAATTCTTTACCCACAGATGAAAACGAGAGGGCGGATGCAAATAAAAGTACATCTCCTATCCCGCAGCCAGTTGCGCCAAAAGAAAACGCACCGCATACAACCGCTTTGGTTAAGACATCTTCCGCAAGTCCGGATTACATGAATTCCTTACCTGCGGATGAAAGCAAAAATGAAGCGATCCTTTCAACGGTTGCTGCAGAGCCTGCCAATAAGAAGGCTCCTATAAGTCAAGACGATATAGATTCCTTGTCCACAGACGAAAACAGCATGATGCAGACTATAGAAAAGCTAACCCGTACCATCAGACCCATCGGTTCGCAAGAAGAAAAAGCGGCCTGCGCGGATTTAAAGTCAAAGTTAGAATCCTACGGCTATCAAACCAGAATCCAGGAGTTTCCTTATATCGTGCAGAACGTTAAGCTCAAAAACACTCCTTTTGTAGAAGGAAAATTTTGGGACTTTAATATTGGCCAGCCGGATGGGACCAGTCAAAACTTGATCGCGGTCAAAAAACCTGCTATCCCGGACGCTAAGGATGTCATCATCGTAAGCGCCCACTATGATACCACCGTCCACACAACCGGCGCTATAGACAATGCCTCCGGAGTAGCGGTGCTCATGGAAGTAGCGCGTAAAACAGCCAACTTTCCCAGCAATGTAGAAGTACGTTTCTTGTTATTTGGGGGAGAAGAGAATTACTTGTATGGGTCCCGCTACTATGTAAACAGCTTAAGCGGAGATGAGCGCCGGTGTATAATCGCCGCTATAAACCTGGACTGCATCGGCGAAGAAGGTCCCAACCCGGCCACTTTAGGGACCAGCAATGGCAAAGAAAATGCAGCTTGCAAGCTGTTCGCGGATTATGATATGCAGATTGACAGAGGTGGCATGAGCGATTATTATTCTTTTGTGAAAGCAGAAATTCCGGCCCTGACCATTGCGCAATATCCAGTTATGGTAGGAACCGGACAAGAATTGCCGGACGATATTGCCCGCATAGACAAAGCCAAATTAAAAACCGCAGCCGACATTGTTGCCAAGGTCCTGCTGAATACCATGTGCCGCGAGAAGTGACCTGAGCTTTTGCTTTTGCCTTTAGACGGACTAATATTTTAAGCCACTTTGAGTTACCCGGTTTTCTACCGCCTTACGCCGTACAGCTTGAAAGTCAGCTTGACCAATTAGAGGAAGCGGATTTAATCATCATAGCAGCTACCGCAAAGGAATACAGGAAGCCAAAGGAACGGGGGAATAAAATCCTCCGCTTTTTTCTTGTAAGAAATTAGCAAAGTAAATCTTTCGCTACTATTGTTTCTCAGCAATCAATCGGTGAGCAATATAGAGCACTAAAACGATGGCGCACGGCGGCAAGCCTTTAACATTACTTTCAAATATGCTGAAAAAGGCAAGCGATGGGGATTAAAAACTATTTGAATGGATAAATAGAGACATACCGTCCACTACAAAATCACTTGCACCAGCGGCACAAGCGGTGCTGCCCAAGGTAACAAGCAGCACCGCCATCATGGTTAATGCTAAAAACTTTTTGCGAGAACTTTACATCTTCACGCCTCTTTCATACTTCGCTTTAACTGTGGTTTCACTGCTACCTTTGAGATGACGTGTCATCTTTTGCTGTCATTCCACACCTTAGTTTGCAACTTTAGGCGTGGAAGCAACAATTTTGGTTTCCGATCCTCCGTCATTTTCAACATAAAATTCAACATAGCTTCGGTATTCCGTCCCCGGTGTTCCATAATAATAGCAGTCATAAACATATGTACCGGTATTGTAGAGGTAATCGTTTTCCACTATAGTGTAGATGGTCTGCCAATAACCGCCTACCTTTTTTTGAATTTCCAGGGATATGATGCCCAGTTTGTCAACGATAGTCGTCGCGCCCAGCTTGTTCTCCACCAAAAGCTTTCCGTTGCCTTGCGGCGTTATATTTACGCTTGTGGAACGGATGTATTCACTGGCTCTGGGAGATTGAGCGTCATCCTCACTGGCATAAACAGCCAGCGGGGAAAACAGCATACATAGCATACCGGTCAAAAGCATGATCACCATTTTCTTTTTAGCAGCCAATAACATATCACGAACCTCCATTCATGGAATCTATAATCTTTTTCATTTCGTCTGTCGAAACATCGCCGCTTAAATTGTATATAACGTTTGAACTGGTCCATACCGCTTGCACCCGATCAATGTTTTGAAAGATGTAATGCGGTATGTTGTTTTTCTCGTAAACCTCAACCATCTTATCATCTTTTTCAAAAGACGCATCTGCTGACGCTTGATCAGTATAGATCTCAAAATCAAAAGCAATGGTTTTATGGGCACTATTTTCGTAATATAACATGACATTGGTGTTGTCCAAACGGACAAATTTTTCGGCATACTTAAAGACAAACCCGCCAGGAACCCATTGAGGCAATAACGGTTTTGCAGGCATGTCTTGTAAAACCTCGTCGATGCTGCCGTAGATCTTTCGGTCAGCAATATTGGCGTTGCCATTTAGCCCATTGGATTCATTTTCCGCCGATAAATAAAACGTTTCTTTTCCCCAATCAACCACGGTTTGGACCAAATTGTAACCCAAGGCGCTAGCCACCGCGGAGGACATAAAGAAAACCAAAATGAAACCGGCAGCACTTTGGGCCAACAGTTTCTTTAATCTGCGTTTGCGTTGAACTTTCAGCCAGTTTTCATATTTTTGGTCAACCTTTTGCCGCATGGCTTTCATTTTCTCGGGGTCCAGGTGCTCTGTATGGCCTTCAATCAGGTCGATGGCTTTTACACATTCGTCAATTAAATCGGTGTCCATGGTTGCCTCATCAGCCGATGACGCTTCATATAAAATGGCATACATTCTATCCTTTACATTCGCATCACACTCCTTTTCGGAAAGGATCTTTTTGAAAATCTCCTTATCGCTATTGGTGTTGGGAGGGATGGGTTCCGTTGATCTTTTGTCCATAAATTTCTCCCTTCTATATATGACATTGCACAAGTCATGCAAAATCACATATTTTAAAAAATTTTTTTTAGTTTTCTTTAAAATGATCATAGACGAAATTTTTGATCTTTTTCTTTAACCGATAAATCCTCGTAGTTATGGCAGTAGCTGAGACATCGTATTTTTTAGCGAGCTCCGAGATCGACATGTTATTTTTATAATAGTCTCTATATAAATCAGATTCATGGGCGTTGAGTTGACTCAATATGTCAGCACATAGGCTGTCCAAATCCACGATGCTGTTAAAAAGATCTTCCAATTCATGGTCGAATTCCATTAAATTGTTGGCGATATTTTTATCCATCATTACTTCGTGTCTCTTTTTAACATACATGCTTCTATATGACTTATTAATCAAGTTGCGCGCCGTGGTATACAACCAGCCCTCTACGTTAGGATGTTTCAGTAAATGTGAGATTTGTTTGCGGGCTTCCAGAAATGTATTTTGAGTGCAATCCTCTACAAAATCCATGAATTGCGCTTGGCCCTTGACCAGCCTTTTGCAATAAGAATAAATCCGCTCGAAGTATTGATTACACAAATGCTCATAAAAAGCTTCGGCATTTTTATCATTCCTTCCCACCAACAACCCTCCTCGCAATACAATTGTAGAAAGCAAATAATTACAAAAAAGAAATGCTTTTCAAGTTCATTATATCGCGAATTGCCGAATAAAAAAGATTTTCATAAAAAGTTAGCACATGAAAACCCTTCGAAAAATTCTGCTCAACATAAGTGGGGATATGCTTCCAGCATTTTTGCCCAAGAGTTCCCCCAAGCAAAGGTATCTTCGTCAGAGCCTAGAATATTGGCGTGTGAAAAAAACCTTTGAAAAAAATTTTTAAACAGAGGTGTGATTTTAGCAATGAAATGCAATGTAATAGGCAGAAGGGAAAATTTCATGTTTTTGGTTGCATCGTGTAACTGATGGTAATGGCGTGGAGAAAATAGTGCTACAAACCACTCCACCAAAAGGAAAGGGATGTTTTATGCAATCTATTTTACCAGGGAAATACCCAGGTCTGCCCTCTAAAAATTCAGTTTACCGCTTTTTAAACTCCCAGCTATAACTGCTCAAATTCTTAATTTTGTTGAGTTCCTTTATTATCAAAGAAGGAAGGTGATGCCTATGATTGCAGTTACTGCTGGTTAAAGAAATTGTTTATGTTTGAATTTAATTTGCAGTAAAGTACATGAGATACCTTAAATAAATATTTAAGGAGTGTGGACAATCTTGTTGAATAAAGCTAATCTTCGGTTGAGAATACTCATCGCAAGTCTAGTTGCTTTCGCCTTGTTTTGCTTGCCTGCCGTTTCAGGATATGCTGCTGAAACTTTTATCAACCAAGAAGCTACAGGAAAGATTAACCCTGTTGTATATGAGCAGTTTGAGTTAATTATCAATGACTTTATTGGTCAGGATACGGAATTGCGCAACTGGGAGTTACTGGATCAACAAATTAATCATATAGCATCTGCTCAATCAGGACAGGATGTTTCAATTACATTTCATATTGAAAGAAAGCACCTTTTGAAATTTGCAAAAGCCGAAGATTCACCTGCCCTAAAAGGTCGCCTGAAGTATATTCAGAACAATGGAAAACAATTGTCCGCCAATGCTTTAGCTAAAGCCAATAAGGAAATTGAAATATGGAAGAGAGACTTAAATGAATACATTACCACACCGCAGCATTGTTCCGACCATATTAAGGTAACTGCAACCCTTGATGCCAATGATAAAGTGATACCGGACACTATAAAATTCTATGCTGAAGATCCTGTAGGCAATTTCCTACCAACAAGATTGCAAGATATCCCCAGCAATGAAACTGTTGAGCAAAATGCCTTTGACACGATAAAAGAAAATGTAATAACTCAGGAAGGAATGGTGGAACCATCAGCAATTGTAAACTACGATAGGATAGCAGCCCGAGATTATGTCCGTAAATGGGTAGCGAACACTTCTAAGCCCTGTGAACCTGATAGTGAAACTGTACAGGACAAATCAAATTATAATCCAGCCTACACCGCCTATACTTGCAATGATTGTGCAAATTTTGTTTCTCAAGGACTCAATGCCGGCGGTATTCCAACAGATAGTACCTGGAAGCCCTACACTTCTGCATGGATTAATGTTACCTCGCAAGCAAACTATATGGTTGCAAAAACATATTGGATAGCTACAACAAACTTAAATGATTGTGTTGCAGGCTTTCCTTTTAGAATCAAGTCATATGAACATGTCATGATGATGTCCTATAATGACGGCACAACTAGAAAATATTGCGGACATTCAAGCGATCGATATGATGAAAAATGGACAGGAGGCACAGCTAACGCATATTACTACAGAATAAACTATTAGAAGACAGCTTGTATAGTAGTTAATTTAGCTATACAACAAATCAACAGGCCATAATCAGTGTTGATATTGGCCTGTCGATTTGCTTTTGATGAGGTTAATATACTGATTTAAGCTAAGAGGCAGTCCGCAACTCGCTTCACCGTGCTTTGTAACGTTCTTTCCCTCGGAAACATTGTAACGTGGGGAAGACCGATGCAACCCCCTTTTCATTACTATTTGTCGCCTGCAGCAGGCAGGAAATGGAGGTTAATATGAGAAATAAGTTTTTGTTAGTCTGTTTAATTGCTTTGCTTTTTATCGTTGCCGGATGTAACAGAGGTACATCACATCCTTTGGCTACAGGCAATATGACCCCAAAGCAAATACCGTTTGTAATTTTTCTTCAGAATGCTGAGGAGAGAAATCAGATTAATTCTGACAGCGCATACTTATGCCGTTTTGATACATTGACAGGCAGAATATCCATTGATGAGCCCGCTTTATTTAGAAAAATTACCCAAGAACCTTATGCTTTTCGGATGATTTGGGATGGAGAAAAGAAGATTGTGATAGAGCCCACATCCTTTGAAGGTTCGCTTAAATTGGAGTCTATAAATACTGATTACAATATTAAAAAACTGGAAACTAACGAAATTACTTTCGGTGAAGTGATAAAGAACACCAGTGGTGAAGCAAAAGCCTATAATGAAGAAGATAAGGTTATTGTTTCGTTTGAAAACGGAGAAAAACAAATTCTTGCCCCCCCTCTCCCATCAGGAGCAACTCAACCCCAGCCCCTGTTACTATCCGGGGATGAGCATAACTATAGAGTATTGATTGCTTTTGACGTACCCTCCAGCGAAAAGAAAAATGAGATGGCTGGTAAATTACTTATTGCAAATGTAAAAGATGACCGTATAGAGTGGAAAGAAGTTAGAGGAGAGTATTGCAGCTTTATTGCAGATGCAGGTTCGAGCACAGTGGAAATTGGTGAAAATATTTATATTACGGGTTGCGGTGGCAATGTAAGTGTACTCAATCTGCAGAAGGATTCACCAGTACTTGAAGAATATAAACCTGCAAATGATCTTCTATTATCGCTTAGCGGCAAATTTCAGGAAGCACCGATTCAACCTCACTTTGGAGCTTACAAGAATTATTTACTGGTAACTGTACAGAACTCTGAAGAAAAGTGGCTTTGGATTTTAAAGGACAATATTTTTTTGGGAAAGGTACATGTAAATACTTTAAGAAATCAAATTGATTCTTATTTAGCCAACAAACAAATTGAAACAAAATCCCTTCCATCAAAAGCCTCAACTGATTTACTGCAATTACCGATGGATAATTATGGAGCCTGGAAATAGCCAAATAAAGCAGAAGTAAAACATTGCATCGGGGGTGATTTATATTAAAAATAATATTATTTTTACTGGTGTTTCACTGATATCATTGATCAATTCATTGGTGCTACTTTACGCGGTTTGGGTCAAGTACAATACAGATGCATGCATTTCATGTAATCAATTCCTTCCCATTCCAGTAAGCGGAGTTACAATTGCTTTGACAGGATTGGTTGCTGCACTAATTTTGGCTCTTATTATCCCTCTATCAAGCAAAAATAGACTACTTAAAATAACGTCTCTATTATTAGCGGGTATATGTTCATCATTTGCATCATATTTACAGTTAACTCAACTGAGATGGGCAAGAATCTGCTATCCCTGTCTAATATCTGCCGTTCTATTTTACATGGTCTTTGGTATACTTCTATATCAGGCTTGGTATCGAGTTTTCCTTCAAGAGGATTCCTAGTGGCGGAGATGTCGAGCTTGTCGTATATCCCGAGCTTCTGGCGCAAAATTGGATGCTAAATTCACAGATATCAATAGGCGAGGTTGAAAAAATTGCCGAATGCGAAGCTTTAAGGCTGGATATCTTTCCTTCGGAAGCATCAAAAGATAAATTGAGGTATCTGCTCAAGCTATCTTCTTTCTTTAACCCAGCCAGCACCTACCATGCCGCCGTATAATTGGAGAAGTACAGCAGGGGGTCAACCCTGGTGCCGCCGACATAAACCTCAAAGTGCAGATGCGGCCCCGTGGACAGTCCCGTGCTGCCCACCAAGCCGATGGTCTGGCCTTGCTTTACCGTCTGCCCGACACCGGCGCTCATTTGGCTCATGTGGGCGTAAAGTGTCATATTGCCGTTGCCGTGGTCGATGATGAGATAGTTTCCGTAGCCGCCCGCGTCGTAAGCAGCGGTTGTGACCACGCCGTCCGCGGCAGCCAGGATCGCCGTTCCGTATCCAGCACCGATGTCAATGCCGTTGTGGGTTTTGTAAATGCCCAGAACGGGGTGCAGCCTGGTGCCAAAAAAAGAAGTTACATAGTCGCTGGCGGCGCTGGGCCAGATATAAACGCCCTCCGCAACAACCTCCGTTCCATCCCCCAGGTGTCTCAAACCCGTGATCAGGGCTATAAAATACCGGTCGTATGCGCCGCACAAAAGTTCCTCCAGCACTTCCCATTGATCGTCGTTAAAGTCGTAGATTTCCGCCTGCTCCCACGCGGTGCGCTGGATGATGACGATATGCAGAATGCGCTCGTACCATGTTCCCCCTTCGCTGTCGGTATGCTTCACGGTTTCTATCCAATGATCGATTTCCGTCATATCCCAAAATACTTCCCGGATAAGGTCAGCACGGGCCTGATCAATCGTGAAAACATCCATGCCCTTGTCGGTCAGGGCCGTTTTGACGGCGAACGTGGCCAAAATGTCTATCCAGATATTGCCCCGGCTGCCTCCGGTGCCGACGTACTCAACATCCAGCGTGTCCCATGTATTATCGTTTTTGATGTCCTCTATCCGCTGGTTGTATTCCTCGTTTATTTCCTGTATCACGATGGAAACGGGCGTTGCCTCCGCATCTTTGTTCTCGTCGGAAAAAAGAAGGCCAAAGGGAGACTCTAACAGGGCGGCCACGGCGATAGCAATCAGAAGCAGGACCAGAACGGCCCAGCCTGCGCCCACCAGGGCGATCAGGCCCTTGATCAGTACGGCGGCGGCTTTGACGGTCAGTTTTGCCATCAGTACGGTAAATCTGGCGGCAGTTCTTGCCACTTGCGCCGTCCGCTGTGCCGCCTTTGCGGTGGCCTGGGCGGTTTTGGCGGCGGTTTTGGCCGCCGTCTGAGAGGTTTTTACACCGGCTTTTGCGGTTTGCCCGGCGGTCTTGACCGATTTCCGCGCCGTTTTAATGGTGCCCTTGGCAGTTTTCTTTACCGCTTTCCCGCCGGACCGGGCGGATTGCCGGGCGGTGCGTCCGGTGCCGCTGATACTGGTTTGGACGGTGCGCCATGTTGTTTTTTCGGTCGATTTCAACAGGGGACTTTGGACGGCCTGTGCGGTTTTGCTTTCCGCCGTCCGCATTTCTCTGTTTCGGGTAAACCGCGCCTTTGTCCGGCTCTGCACAAACCGCCTTTTTGCCAACTCGTTGGGCTTGAACAGGGTATATTTCCGCTCTCCCCTTCCCTTCAATTTGAATGGGGCGGCTTTTCGCCGGGCCGATTGCTTGGCCTGCCCGGGCGCGGGGTACTGTTCCAGGGCTTTCCCGGCCTTGGGCGAGACAGCTTGCTTTCCTTGAGGGGAAGCGGCGCTCCGGCGCGTTGGGGGACTGCCTGATTCAGAGATGGAAGAGGTCTTATCCGCCGCATGGCCGTCGGCAGCATTGGCGTGATGGCTGTCCGAAGGGTAATTGCGGCGCTCCTTAATTTTTTGAATCACCTTTTGGCCCTGACGCCCCATCGTGTGAACAGCCTCATTGCCGACCATTTCCGCACTGTCCTTTGCCTTATCCTCGGCATACGCCACATAGCTGTCGTGTTCCGGCCGCTGCGTCTGCTCGTCCCGCTCCTTGGTGCGAATAAAGGCGTTTTTTGCCCTGCGGGTCACATCGAGGCTTTTGTCCAGCGCCTTGATGTCCTTGACGGTGGCTTTGGTCTTAATGTCTTTCAACGCGCCCACCTCCTTTCGCTGTTTCACCAGTTGTTACCGCGCCTTTTCGGAAAACCGGGGCGCAGCGCGTTCCAAGCTCCGGCAATATTCGGGATAGCGCAGCAGGATGGCTTCAAAAAAATAGGGGGCAAAGCCGCAGTCGAACAGCTCGTAGGGCGCGGAACGGTTTTCTTTTCCTTCCTCCGTCCAGCCGTTCCACAGGTTGAAGGTCAAGCGGCACAGGCGGCGGGTTCCGCCCGTCTGCCACGGAGCCGCAAGGCCCTCCGGCCTGATGCCGCCTTCTTTGAAATCAAAGAGGGCATGGATATTGCGCCTCGTTTCCGGGCAGATGCCCATTGCGTAAAAAAACGCCTGGTGATAGACGTCATTATTGCGGGTTTTGGTCAGCATTTGATTATAAAAAGCCTTGTGTTCCCTGTCTGCAAACCGGATGGTTTCCATTGTGTTTTCCTCCTTCAAAGTAAATGAACGGCTGGCCATAATTTTTCGGCCAGCCGTTGGTGTTTGGCAGCTTAATTCAGCCCTGAGCCTGTTCGCCCGGCTTGGTGGTCATCAGGTTGTAGAGCTTGGTGCTGCGCGGGAATTGGTCGGTGAAGGGCACCAGGGAACTGCCCACCTTGATGAGGCCGTTGCCCGCGTCCACGTTGGTGATATAGTTTAATTGCAAATCGGAAATATTCAGGAGCTTGGCCAGCTCCCTTCTGTCTGTGGAAGCCTGGTTGAGCATAACGATGAATTCGCTGTTGGCCAGCATGGTGCGGGCCGTGTGCGATTGCAGCAGATCGTCTACGTTCTGGGTAATGCCGGTGCAAAAAGCGCCGTACTTCCTGACGCGCTTCCAGAGGGTGAACAGGAAGTTGGCGCTGTATTCATGCTGAAACAGCAAGTAGATTTCATCAATAATAATGAAGGTGTTTTTGCCCTTTGCCCGGTTCTGGGTGATGCGGTTCAGGATGCTGTCCAATACCACCAGCATCCCGATGGGCAGCAACTGCTTGCCCAAATCCAAAATGTCGTAGCAGATCAGGCGGCTGGTTACGTCCACGTTGGTGGGCATAGCAAAAGTGTTCAGGCTGCCGGAGGTAAAAAGCTCTATCGCCAAAGCGATTTCCTGGGCTTCCGGCTCCGCTTGCTTCAGTAACTCCGCATGGAAGTCTTGTAAGGTGGGCGGTTTCTCCTCGAAATTGCTTTGCAGGTACTTTCGGTAAACATTGGCCGTGCAGCGGTCAATCAGGGATTTCTGCTTGGCACCCAGGTTCTGGCCGCCGATAAGCTGCTCGCACAGGGACAGGACGAATTCGGATTTCAGGATGACCGGGTTTGCGCCGTCGCCGTAATCTTTGCTCATATCCATCGCGTTAATGTGGTTTTTGGAGGTGGCGGAGATATGGACGATCTCGCCGCCCAGCGCCTTAACCAGCGACGAATATTCGCGCTCCGGGTCGATGAGGATGATGTCGTCGTCGCCGGCCAGCATCTGGTTGACGATTTCCCGCTTGGCCGTGAAGGATTTGCCGGAGCCGGACACGCCTAAAATGAAGCTGTTGCCGTTTAAGAGCAGCTTGCGGTTGGCGATAATCATATTCTTGGAAATCACGTTCTGCCCGTAGTAACTGCCGCCGCTGTGGGCGATTTCCTGCGCCCGGAAAGGGATAAAGACCGCCGTGCTTTCGGTGGTCAGGGTCCGGATGGCGTGGATTTTGCGCAGGCCGTAGGGCAGCGCCGTGTTCAAACCGTCCATCTGCTGCCAGGTCAGGGGGGAGAACTGGCAGAGATGCTTTCTGGCCGCGGTCAGCAAAGCTTCCGTGTCGCCGTCAAGCTGCTCCTTGCTGTCCGCCACATGCACCATCGTCAAAACGGCAAACATCATGCGCTGGTCGCGGGTGGTCAGGTCGTCCAGAAACTCCTTGCTTTCCCTGCGCTGCTGCTCCAGGTCGTAGGGCACGACGGCGGAAAAGTTGTTGTTCTGGTTCTGACGCCGCTGCCAATTGGTGATGTTGGTTTCCACGCCAAGCAGTCGGTTTTCCACTTCCCGCACGGCCTCGTCCGTGGGGATGGGGATGATGTCCAGGGACAGCATCATGCCGCGGTTCAGGTCGCAAAGCTCGGCCACCATGCTGTCCTTGATGAAGCTGGCGTACTCCCGCAGGAAGATGACGCGCCCGAATCTGTTGCCCATGCGGAAATGGTCGCGCTCAAACTCCAGGGTGTCGGGGCAAATGTAGTCCTTGAAGTCGTGCCCCTTGCGCATGGTTTCGGACAGGTCGAAACGGAAAAACGTTTCCTCGCCGGAGCGGAAAAAGTCGTGCAGGATTCTCAGGCGGTCGGTGGCGTCCAGCTCCGCGCACTTGGACCCCAGGTGGGAAAAGTGGGTAATCAGGTCGGTGCCGATGCGGGAAAAGTAGTTCCGCGCTTCCTCGATATTCTTTTTCGCTACCGACACGGTGACGTATTTGTCCTGCACGATGCTGTTCGCGCCTGTGGCCTTATCCAGCAGCATCCGGTTGTATTCCCGGCGGTATTCGTCCAGCCCGTCCTCCCGGAGGGGAATTAAAATGGAGCTTTCAAAGTCCGTTTTATTCAGGCGGCGGTTGTTTATCGTGATCTTGGTGGTCGCCCCGCTGTCAAAGGAATTCAAAAGCTCCGAATAGGACAGAAACAAGGCTTCCTTATCCTCCTTGGAAGCCACTGCATAGTTGATGTCCGCAAAGCGAAAGGTCCTGGAAAACTTGTTCCCCACCTGAAAAATGCCATCCGGCCAGATGGCGCGGATGGGAATGGCCTGCTGCACGCCCTTGGGGACGGCAAACCTTTCCTTGTCCTGCTTCATGATTTTTTGCAGGGTTTTAATCATGGCGTTTCCGTGCCTCCTTTTCACGTTTTTCCAGGGCGGACTTCAGGGCTTCGTAATAGATGTTGGTCGGATGAAAGGTCAGGCGCTTGGGCAGGAGAAATTCCGACTTGATGTAGGCCCACAAAAACTGCTCCGCCGTCATGCCGTGGTATTGAATAAAGCCGAGGGCGGCGAAGGGTGCGGCCCCCAGAATGCACATCCAGCTTACGGTTTCCGTGCCGAAGAAGCTGCGCAGGCCGAAGTAGATGCCGATGGCCACAATGACGGCCAGGACAGAAAAAATGAACTGCCGCATGGACAGTCCAAAAAACAAGCTCTCGGTATAGTCCCGGATTTCCCGGTTGATCTTGACTTCCAAAATATCACCTCCAAAAAAAATAGCGCCTCTTTAACGAAGCGCCATCGGACTGTCGGTCTTATCGTTCCTGCCGGTTTTTCCTGTGCCGTTCACTCTCCTTGATTACCTTTACTATCAAAGCGTCAACCTTGCGGTTCTGCGCCATAAACGCCTCATCCTGGGTGAGGGGGATACCATTTTTCAAGGCTTCCTCCCCCAGTTTGTTGAGTTTCCTCCTTTCTTTTTCCAGTTTTTTATTGAGAGACACCTTTTTCATGGCCGAAATTTCCTTTGCCTGATTTTACGCTGGATAAAAATAGGGTGTTCTTCGTCAGCCATAATGCTGATCAATGTGCTTGTATCCCGTAAAACAACCAATTTCTGTCTCATTTTTATGTCATACTCCTTTCAATTTTACTGCGATTATCGACTTATTTTTTATTTTACTGCGATATTCGCATTAAAACTATCGTATCCTCACCTAAAATTGATGGGAAGAACAGTGAGGTGCGAAGGTTATGAAACCACGACAGAACCCGCCCGGCAACAAAAACATGATCGGAGCCAAGGTTGTTGCCCTTCGGAAGGCAAGGAATATAAAGCAGAAGGATTTTCTGGCGAAACTGCAAACCGTGGGCTTGGACATCAGCCCCACGAGTCTTTCCCGCCTTGAAGGACAATACCGTCTGGTTCAGGATTATGAGATTGTTGCGATTGCGAAAGCATTGGATATTTCTGTTGAAGAATTGTTAGGGAAAAAGCGGAATAATTAAAAGCGCAGGACAGGCCAAAATAATTCGTTCGCACCCTCCCATTTCCTTCTTTGATGCGCGATAATAAGCGTAAAAAAGGAGGGTTTATTCTTCTGTACGCATCCCCATCTTCCTCTTCCTGTTGATGCCCCTGCTAAACTTCACGTTCAAGATCGTGTCGATTTCCCGCTCTTATTTGTATATTTGCGCCGCGTGATATAATAGAAATATACGGACGATATGGAAAGAAGTGACCATTATGGCAGCCGTGGCCCTTATTTCTCTTTGCCTTACGGTGGGATTGCTCATTCTTTCTTTCATATTCAAAGCAGCAGGAAAGCTCCGGCTGACGATTCCCCTCCTTTGCTTCCTGCTTTTCAGCACCGTGCTGAACAAATGGGCGGTGGAACATGAGACTTTAGCGCATATCATCCTTTTCTCGTTGCTCGGCCTGACCGTGTTAAGCTGGATTGCGTCTCTGATAAAGGCGATACGGCGCAAACGGGACGAGAAATACTTTGAAGATGACGTCGCGTGGCAGATCCGGCGGGCCAGAGAGATGGGCGTACCGCTTGACAAAATTCAGTTTAACGCGCAGGGGGATTTGCTTGACCCAAGAACAGGGGAACCTGTTGTTTACGGGGATGGCGTTCCGTTCAAGGATATATGAGAAATTATGAGGATACCGGATTTTCATTGTCCGGTATCCTTTTTATAATCCCATCATCTCTCGCACCACCCGGTCGGCCATCTTCACCGCGCCGACCAGTATCAGCATGTTGAAAATCAGCTCCCCGATATAGCTCCACACCATCGTCACGGCGCTGGCGCTGGCGTCCACCACCGGCGGGGCGGCCGCGAAGACGGAAAAGATGACGCAGGCCAGGACGATGATCGCCCCCTCCAGGCAGACGGCGGCATAGCCTTTGAGGAAAGCTATGCCGATGCTCTGGCTGGGCTCTCCGGCAAAGGAGGCCAGAGGCACGGGGGCGATGGCGGTATAGAGAAACAATTTGAAAAAACGACCGTACACCGACAGGATCATGATGAAGGACAACACCGTGATGAACAGGCTGCCGATGATCGTCACCGCCCACAGGGGGATGCTCATCAAAAAGCCGCACTCCTCGACGGCCTGCACGATGGCCTGCGGCAAAACGGCTTGGCTGGTGGTGCCGAAGCCCGTGCTGCTCATAATGGTAAAGATGATCCCCTGGGCAATGGTAAATAGCGCCATCATCAGCTCCAGCCCGTAGGTCACAACGCCTTTGGCCAAAGCGAAGCGGATGAACAGCTTCAGGGCGTGTTCCGGCTTTTTCACCTCCGCAAAGCTGCCGCAGGTTTTGACCACACCGATAACAAAAAACAATACCAGCAGGGCCAGGCCGATGGCCTGCAGCGCGCCGTGGATATCGGCAATGACGTGCCAGATGCCGCCGCCTCGAAATTCCGTGGGGGACTGGGTGACAAGCTGCCAGATTTCCACCAGCTTTTCGTTCCAGGTTCCCAAGGCGCTGTTCAGGTTCTCAACCACCCAATTGCCGCTTTCCAAATAAACTCACCTCGTTTCCAAAGCAAAGCCCGCGCCTGAAGCGCGGGCTTTGCTCCTGTGATCGTCACCGGCATGGTTCGTCCTTGCCGGGCTTTTTGTCCTTGATGACGCCATACTTGTCATCCACATAGAAATGATTGACAAAGGGGTTGTAGATGGCATGGCACTTGACCCCGTTATACTCGGCAATATAATCGTTGTCGCCCAGCCGCCCCAGGATGGTGGCTTCCCGCAGTTCGCCGTCCAGGGAATGAATGTGCATTTTCTCAGTGATGGGGAATTTGTTGAACATGGCCATCAACCTCCTGTGATGAGATTAAGGATTTCCTTGGCAAAGGTGATGATGACGCCGCCCGCCAGGGTCAAAAAGCCGTTGGCCCGCTGGCTCGGGTCGTGGGATTTCAGCGACAGGCCGATCTGCACGATGCCGAAGCCCAGCAGGATCAGGCCGATGGCGCGGATCAGCCCGAAGATAAATTCGGACAGGTTGTTGACCACCTGAAGGGGGTCATTGGCCGCATACGCGGGAACGGCGAAAAGGGGCAGCAGCAGCGCCAGCGCGCAGCAAACCATAAAAACCCTTTTGGTTTTTCCAGACATTTTCATCAGTATCATTCCTCCTGTTTTTATGATGGGGACAGACTTTCGAGTTCTTCCTCGGAAAGCAGCTCGTAATCGCCGTCTTCCTTTAAGGCCACGGCTTTCCAGTCCAGGGCGTGTTCCGTGGTGCCGTGCCGGTAAAGTTGGCCGCCGCCGTCAACCGTCAGCTTTAAATTCGGGTGTTTGAGAATATCGTACTTGTCGTCCATGACGGCGCGTTCGCCCCGGATGAACAGCAGGGCGTAGCGGTTGTCCAGCATCCGCACCTCGTCGGGGGTGAGAAGCTCCCGGCCCGACAACTGAAAATTGGTGGAATAGCTGCCCTGAGCTCCCTTGCTCTGTCCATAGGTGTTCAGGTCGATGGTTTCCTTCCCTAAAAGCTCGGACACATACTTGTGGGTGCTTTGCTCGTTGCCGCCCAGATACAAAAATTCATCGCAGTTGCCGACGATGGATTCCCAGGTGTCTTTAAACAATGCTTTGAGCTGGGCCAGGTTTTGCAAGATGATAGAAACGGATATTTCCCGGCTGCGCATGGTGGAAAGGAGCTTGTCAAACTCATCCGGCAGGGCGACGTTGCTGAATTCGTCCATTACGAAATGGACGTGCAAGGGCAGCCTGCCGCCGTAAACATGGTCGGCCAGATAGTAAAGCTGCTGGAAAAGCTGGGTGTAGAGCATCCCCACGATGAAATTGAAGCTGCTGTCGTTGTCAGGGATTACCGCGAACAGAGCCGTCTTTTTCTCCCCGATGGCGGGCAGCGCCATTTCATCCACCGTAGTGATTCCGGCGATAGTGGACAGGTTGAACTTTTCCAGCCTGACGCCCAGGCTGATTAAAATGGACTTGGCCGTCTTTCCCGCTGCCAGCTTGAAGATGTTGTACTGCTTGACCGCCAAATGCTCCGGCTCCCGCATGGCCAGCCGCTCAAACAGCTCGTCCAGGGGGCTTTGGTAGGTTTCGTCCTCTTCCCGAACCTCGGCGGCGACGATCATCTCCATGACCATCGGGAAGTTTCGCTCATCCTCCGGCGCTTCGTAGAGCAGGTAGAGGATAAGCGCCTCCAAGAGCGCGGTTTCGGAGCGTTCCCAAAAGGGGTCGTTGGTGTTGGAGCCCTTGGGCGTGGTGTTGCGGATCAGATTGGTGACGAGTTTGAGCACGTCCTTGTCGTCCTGCAAATAAATAAAGGGATTGTAGCAGTGGGAGAGGTGCATGTTGATCAAATCCAGCACCTTGATGTCATAGCCCCTTGCTTTGAGCAGGTTTCCGGTATCCCGCAGGATTTCTCCCTTGGGATCGAGGATCACAAAGGAGGTGTTGGCTTGCATGACGTTGGGTTTCGCGTAAAACCGGGTTTTGCCGGAACCGGAGCCGCCCACCACCAGGACATTGAGGTTGCGCCGGTGCTTCCTGCCGTCCAGCCCGATGCGGACGTTCCGGGTCAGGATTTTGTTCTTCTGCGGGTTCTTGTCCCGGTATTTCTTATCGACACCCGCCGCCCCGCCCCAGCGGGCACTGCCGTGTTCCTCCCTGGGCCGGTAATTGCGCTTGGTGGACAGGTATATCCCGATGCTCATCCCGTAGGCGGCGATAAAGAGCAAAACACACTTGGGCGAATTGTCCACCCATTGGATATGAAACGGATCGTTCATCGCCGCCGTGAGGTTTTCCAGGATTTCGGGCAGCCCGCCGGAAAGGGATGGGGCGACCAGCAAGGCCGCCCACACCACCGGAATTAAAAAAACCGCCCAGAGGATGAGATTGCTCCTGGCGGTTTCAGCGCGCTTCATCGTGGTTCCTGCGCTTCTGCTTTTTGGTTGGGGCGTCGATGGTTTTCAAAAGTAGCTCGTCCACGGCGTCGGTGGGCCGTTCCTCCTTAATCAGGTCGTTTCGCAGTTCATTGAGGGCGTTCACCACCACGCCGTATTCGTAGTCGTCCAGGGTCAGCACCCTTTCTTCTTCCTTCAAGGGCTATTCCTCCTTAACGTTCCGTCTCCTGCCGCTTTTGCTGCCGCTGCTGGTTGAGCATCCGGTTCATGCGGCCGGAAATTTCGTTGGCAGCCTCGCGTATAACGGACAATTCGGCGCGGATCTCCTGCGGCTCCAAAGTCTCCAGCATTTGGGGAGTGCCCTCGAAGTGATAAAAGCCGCCCGTTTCCACGCCGTACTGCTTGCAGAGCATATACGACACGCAATAGGCGCGGAAGCCCTGCTCGGAACGGTTGTAGCTTCCGTCGCCCTTGTCCATTTCCGCCTGGGCCAGTTCCTGGGCGAGAGCGCGGAAAATATGATTGGCGTCCAGGCCGCACCGGATTTGGATTTCCCGCGTGTCCGGCTGGTACAGGGCGTTCACGCCGCTTGGCAGCGCGTCGCTGATACGGACGGGCACGGGAGCGTGAGCCAGCAGCGCCTTGATCCGGGTACGCTCATCCGGATAGACGGGGGTTTCCCGTTTGCGGCTGTTTCCGGTTTGGGAAATGTCGAACATCTTTTTGGGGTTGTAGCTGATGCCGGTGGAACCGTCCTGGCGCTGGTATTCCTCGCCCGGCTCGATGATGTAAAAGCCGGATTCCTTCTTGCGGATGTACGCGCCCTGTTCCTTCCAGGTGTTGAAGTCCGCTATGCGGGTGGCCTCCGGTTTCTGCGTCAGGATTAGCAGGGCGTTGGAAACGCTGTAGCGGTCAAAACGGCTCTGCACGTCCAGATATTTCTGAAAGGTGTCTCCGTCACGCGCCACGGCTGTCGCCGTTTCGTCGATCATGGCGTACACCGTTTCCCGCTGCTCCTGCTTTTTTTGCGCCCAGGCCTCCTTGTCGAAGGGCTGGTCGCTTATGGGCGGGGATTGGCCTTGCTCCTGCCGGAAAAGATCGTCAAAATTACCCATCTGGATTTACCTCTCTTTCGGTTTTGATTTGGCTTTGGATTTATGTCGGCCTGATTTGGCGGGCGGCATGGCGGATTTGGCCTGTTCCTTGGTCGCCTCCCGCTTGGGTTTCGTCTGCTCCCGGTGGGCCTCCCGGATTTCCTTCAGTTCCTGCCGGACGGATTTCCGCTCCGGCTCACTCGTACCCCCGGCGGCCTTCCCGCTGCGCTCGTAAGTAGGCTCGGACGGAGGGGATTTCTCCGCCTTCGCCGCCGTAGGGTCCGTGGTGGAGTTTGGGTTGTCGGTCCGCTCCTGGTCCGGCTCCGGCTGGTCGGGCTTGGCCAGGAGTTCGTCCAGAAAATCGTCTGCGCTTTTTTCGGCGGGTGTTTCCTTTTCGGAGGGCGCTTTTTCCTCCTGCTGGGCGGTCCGGGATTTTTCGATTTCGCTCTTGATGCTGGCGGTGTCCACGGTGGCCAGCTTGAAGCGTTCCACGATGCGGTTGATCTTGGCCGCGTCCTCGGCCCGCACCATGATGTCGCACATGCCGTCCGTGTCCTTTTTGTCACGGAGGGCGCAATAAAGGACGCCGTAGCGTTTGGCCTCCCGGGTGAATTTCTGCAAGTCCTCGTTCCTGAACGCAAAGACTTTCAGCTCCTTGCCGCTGCGCAACAGCCCCTCCAGCCGGATTTTCCCTCTGGTTTTCTTTTGGTCTGTGAGAACGGCATACAAATAGGTGGCCAGGTTTTTGGCCCCCTCGCCGGAGATTCTGGCCATTACCTCGATCCCCTTAAGACTCAGGCTGATGGCTTGGTCCACGGCGTCGGCTCCGCTGCTCATAGGCTTTTGCCTCCTTTCGCCGCTGGATTTCTTCCTGCTTGATCCGGGACAGCTTTTCCCGCATTTCCCCGGAACGGGACAGGATGCCCGTGCAGAGCTTCACCTCCTTGCGAAGCTGGCTGATTTGCCTGGTCAGTCCGGCGATTTGCTCCTTATAGGCTGTCGCCTGCTCTTCGTCCCGGCACCGGCGGATGCGGTTGTAAAGAGACTTGCGTTGGGCCGACAGGGCGCTCATTTCCCGCTCCACGGTTGACCGGTAGGCGAAAAGCTGCTCGCTGCTGGAAATATGGTTTTTGCAGAGCAGCTTGGTCTGCGCGGTGAGTTCATTCAAATAGCGGAGGTCCTCGCGCAATAAAAAATGCGTCCTTTGGTTGGACGCGCGGGGCTTGGGCAGGATGCCCATTTTATAGAGGTAGTGGAAGTACAACGCTTGCAGGCCGGTAAGCTTTTTCGCTGTTTTAAGGGACCCTTTGAAATTACAGCGTTTTCGCTTCAGCTCTGGCAAGGGAGGTGGCCGCTGGGGTGTGCGGTTTTGCAGGATGCGGCACTTGATGGCTTCCTCGGTGTAATAATCTTCGCCCAGGGTTTTCAGCCGGACAAAGCGTTCCTTGCCTAAAGGACGCACGGCCAGGTGTTTCACGCCGGTTTTGACTTCATAGCCTTGTTTGCGCAGGACGGCGATAAATTGCGTGAAGGTCATGGCGGCGGCAATGGCCTTGTCTACGTCCTCCCGGATCAGGCCTCGCCAGGTGGGTTTGCCTTCCTGTTCCGCCCTCCATTCTGCGTAGTGCTTGGACTTGCCGCGCTTCGGGTTTTCAATGACGGACAGGGCATGTTCTCGGCACAGCCGGTCAGAGGTCTTGCGCATGAGAGCGTAGCTGGCGTTGTTGTCGTAATACCGCTTGCCGTCCTTAAAGGACACGGAATTCAGGACAAAATGGTTATGAAGATGCTGCTTGTCCAGGTGGGTGGATACCACCACCTCAAAGCGGTCGCCCCAAAGCTCTTTGGCCAGCTTCACACCGATGGCATGGGCGGTTTCGGGGGTGGCCTCTCCCGGCGCAAAGGCTTGGTAACCGTGAAAGGCCAGGATGCCGTCCTGCTTTTGATATTGCCGCTTTGTGCGGCCCACTTGCTCGCAGGCGGTGGCCGGGTCGCAGTTGATGCCGGTCACATAGAACTGCTTTTCGGTTTTGACATCCTGCTGGGTATAATCCAGCACCTTGCGCAAGCCCTGAAAGTCTGGATTGGTAAAATCAGGGTTTTCGGTTTTTTCGGGATTGGCGGCGTAGTCAAGCACCCGGTCAAGGCGGTCGGTCACGTCCCATATCGCTGTGGTCGCCATCGTCCCTTCTCCTTTCCGGCGCTGTGACCGCCTCTATAATATCCTGTACCGCCTTTCTGAGCCGGTTGGCTTCATATTGAAATACCGTCTTGTCAATATGCCCGGTGGCATTGGCCTTGGCCGCAATCTGATTCAGGTTGCCGCCGATGGCGTGCAGCTCCCGCGTCATGGAAAAATAGTCGGGAGGGGGCAGTTCCTTGGGCTCATAGCCGTTGATGAGGGAACGGATAAATGCTTCCTGTGAAAGCCCCGATTTCTTTACCTGCTTGGCAAGATTCTGTTGTTCTCTGGCGTTCAGACGTACAATGATTTGGATATTTCGTTTTCTCATCGTTCCGGCTCCTTTCGCGCAGGATGGATGTCCTTGCACCGGATGAAAGCGCGAAATTCCTTCCGCCACTTTTGTTGCAGTTCGTTCATTCATAGCACCGCTTTTCTTGATTAATAGGAGTGCAGCATGAAGGGGGTATTAGGGGCGACAGCCCCTAACAAGCGAATTTGGCTAGCCAAATTCAGTGCTTGCTGCAACACAAGACTGCTGTCTTGTGTTGAAATGCGGTTGCGATTAACTTCAGATATCACCAGCCGAAAAGAGAGAGTAGGAAAATATCGCACCTACCTGCGGCTGTGATTTTGCACCCTTACGGCCATTCCCTTTTCTCGAGTGCTAAACTAGCTAAGTGTTCAATATAGTGCATTCCTCGTTCCCCCGTTTTTGTACGGACCGGTACCATCACTTCGGCTTTTCCTGCTTCGTTTTAATCTCTTGGTCATGAAGATTTACACCTGACAAATTTTCATAAGGACAGTCCTTTCTCAATTTTGGGCAAAAGAAAAAAAGCACTGATTTCAGCACCTTTAACAACAAATAAAAACTGATTAAATTATGTAATGTGTGTAAATAGACATTTAATACTCACATTACCATAGGATTAATGTATGTGAATCAATTTAGATGTATAGCATATGTCCTTTTTATTTGCATATTTATTTTACGTTATCTCAGAACTCATACTGTCGTTCAAATTATATGCGAAGAGCATGCACTAATTCTAAAAAGTCTGGAATAATGTCATCATCTATTTCGATAGTCTGGAAATAATGTATGAGTAATTTACTTGACAATGTTTCTTCATTATCGTCATCTCTGTCGAACAGTTGTCCCCCAATTTCATACTCTAATTGTGATACAAATTCTGCTATGTTTGACTTATTCATTAAAAACTGTACGCTATAGCACGCTTCTGCAGCAAAAACATCAAAGTCAACATCGTTTAATTCAGGACGCTGAGGTTTTTTCTGTGAGTTGAAACGATTTTTCATATCCTGGTAGAATTGAGAACCCACATCCCTAATGTCAGTTCTTTTTTTATCACAAAAGTCTTGAATGAATTGAGAAAGATCAAAATCCGGATTTGGAATTACCCCTTCAATTGGATGTGTTGCTGCATACGGTAATAACTTTTCTAAATAGCATTTTAATAATTCCAGGTTAGAAAAGAGGACAGATTCAATGCAGTATCCATTATGTGTATGTATTATACAACCATTTCCAAGACGTCTTTTTACGTCTGTGTTAATATAGTTATCGTTTGCGCCTGTAGTAGAAAAATCTTTATCAAATATTGCATTAAACCGACAACCTGCCACTGCTTGAGATAAAAGTTGCTTCCCTGCCATAATCTTGATATTGAGATTATCTTTTCCCCGGATAAACCAAAAAGACAGCTTATCCATCTCAATTTTCTCTGCTGAACCAATGCGTTTTAATGTATTACATAACATTCTAGCGTATGAAATATCATCTTCACCTTCGACGAAAAATACGGTTTTGTATTTTTGTAACCTTGTTAACCCGGTAATAATTCCCCCAAGTGCCATATGCAGAACATCTACATTATCTACTTCTAATGGCTCAACCGTTCCCTGACCTTTGTTGGTACTATTAACGAAGAGAATATGCTCGGGAGCCACATCAGCAACAAAATTGTCATTATGTGAAATAATAAAGGTTTGTGTTTCATTAATGTTTTTTAAACAACAGAGTAATCTGCTTTGAATCCGTGGGCTAATATGTGAATCCGGCTCATCTATTAGCAATATATTTAACGAATTATTCATCACTTCAATGGTAGAGAATATTTCAGCGGTTTGTAAAAATCCACTTCCCTGTAAATATACGTCAAGTTTACTTCCGTCCTTATCAACTAATAACTTTATATATTCACTCTTGTCACGTTCGCTTCGCTTAGGCGGTATAAAACAAAAGGACACATCTAAAACCTCTTGCATCCATTCTTCAAGCTGAGAACCTTTTTCTAAGCTCTGAAGTATTTTGTTGCGGAGCACCTCGTCGGATTTTCCCTTTTGAATTTTCTTAGTAACTTGTCCTTTGAACATATAAGGTTCTTTACTTAAAACATTTGATACTGGAGAAGTTTGATGAATAAAAATAAATTCTCTGAGTTTAATATTTAATTGACTAAGGCGTTCTAATAGTCGATCAAACTCATTTTCATTGCCGCGAATTATGCGAACATATGCGTTTTTAATATTAGGCTTCGTCAGTGTAAAATCAAGAGTATAGTATTGAGGTATACCATTTATCTCTTCAGCAAAAGTGACTTTTAAATTGCATGAGGTTTTATCTGAGTAAAAAATATCTTCATCACTCGAAAGTCGAATAAAATGAAGATCTTCAAAATTAACATACAGTGTTGTTGTTTTGCTATAAAACTTATCACCCTTTGCTGAAATTGAGAGATCATAGCATTTTTTCCAAAGTTGCAACGCTTCAAATATCGTTGATTTTCCAATATTATTTTCGCCAATAATAACATTAAAACTTTTGTCAAATTTTAACATTAAATTTTCGTAAGATTTGAATGACTCTAATTTTAGTTCGGAAATGTACACAGTATCTACCTCAATTTTATATACTACTTCTCTAGTCCCAGACTATTTCTATCTGCCACCTATCTTCCCTAAATAACCTTAAAATACATTCCTTTGTTTTGATGTGAAAAACTCTATCATTGGAGCCTCTTAAAAAACCGTGTCGGAAACATCCCTAATCCACCCATTCCACTGGAACAAGCTTTTCATTATTACCACGCCATCTTTTAACAAGATGAATATTTTCAATTTCACCCCATACATCCTCGTCGGCATGTTCCATCACTAAAATTTGCACTTTTGCTTTTGTATTCATAATATATTTCGAGAGCGTAGTAAATATCTTTTGTACTGCCTCTTTATCTTCATCTTTCAAGTTTGCTTGATCATCTATGCTATCTTCTTCGTTTCGGCGAGCCAGTTTCTGTGGGAAATAGACCTGACTAGGCTGATCAAACACCAAAAAACTAGGTATTGATATCTCTCCACGCTCTTGGAAGAATTTTTGAAACGCTAGGCTAAGAGCAATATGATAAGCTAACCAATTAGAGGCACTTCCTATCTCCCATAAGTAGTCGCTACGTCCAGAGGCATTCTTGACACATATTGTCAAGTCTTTAATTATGAATTCTATAGGATCATCCGGTCGTTCAGCATCTAGCCCAGATACAATTTTGTTGGCCTCGCTTTCAATATATCGTAAAGCGGCTTTAATCTTCTTTTGGATTTCATTTTCATTTACTATCTTTCGGAGTTCAGATAAACGAGTATCTATTTCTTGGATTTTTTGCTCTAACTCGCTATCAGAACCTATTCTATCGTAAGTTTGGATGGCTATTTCCATTCTGCCAAGAAAACGCGCTACATTGTTTAAGGTATATTTCCTATCCGCGTTGTCCTGATATTTTCCGCTCTCCTCATTTATCCGGCGCCGTATTGCCGACATCTTCTCAGAGAGATATTGAATCTCCTCATCTACTATCTGTAATTCTCGCTCAAATGCCGCTGGGACAACTTTCATATCACCAGCGGTTTTTTCAATCTCCGCGATTGCGTCGCAGAGATCATTTAAAACTGATATGGAATCACTATGTACATTACCGCAGATGGGACATGTGCTTTCATCTGTTGTCGCTATTGCTCGAAGCCATGTTGATATATCCTGACCCGTACCCCTTTTGATGGACAGTAAGAACACGTAGTATACTAGAAATTGAAAGGGGCAAAAAATATGGCAAGGCAATACAGTACAGAATTTAAAATGGAAGCTATAAAACGAGTAGAAGCTTCCGAAGGATCAGTGGCTTCTGTTGCAAGGGAATTAGGTATAAAAATCAACACGCTACATGGTTGGTTAAAAAGATATCGTGAAAAGCCTGAAGGGCCATTCCCTGGTAGTGGTAAGTTAAGCCCAGATGATGAATTGATAAGAAAACTTGAGCGCCAGGTCCGGGATCTTC
>NZ_FOOX01000023.1 GCF_900113335.1 Desulfotruncus arcticus DSM 17038 | reverse complement strand
GGGCACCATGGAGAGGATACACTCAAAGCAGCCGCAGGAGGTCATCGGGTATTCCATAATGGTATAGAAGTTGACGGCCTCAATGGTGCGCTGTGAGTTGTTAAAGGTAAATTCGTTAAAGGACTGCCACTGGCCCTTGAATTCGTCAATAATGCCTTCCTTGGGCACCGGCTGGTTGGCGCCGTGCGGGTTGATTTCATAAGCCGCCTTGGCATCGAGCCAGCTCACCGCGCCGCAAAGACCGACCCGTTCGGGAGCGATTACGCACACGTGGGTGGGCGCAAAGCTCTGGCACAGGGTGCAGGAGTAGAAGGTGTCCACTTTCTCGTCCCGCAGCTCTTTGAGGCGGTCGTCACGTTTCTTGTAGTATTCTCTGGCTGTTTCGCGCATTTCGATAACCTTTTGCTCATCGCTGTAAATGGTTACGGCAATACGGTCTACGATGGCAGAGAACTCGGATTTAAACTTGGCGTACAGGATCTCGCCGATATGCTTTAAGCGGAAGCCCTTGGCGTAGGCGTCTTTACTGATCCTGACCCACATGATATCGCGCTGGGCCACGTGCCACAGACCTTCGCCATAGTTGGTGAAGTAGTGGATGCGGCGCTCCAGCACGGGCTCGAAATCTTCCTGCATTTTGCGGCCGTATACGTCGACCACGATACCGATGGGCATTCTGCCGCCTTCGGCCACGGTGTCGATATCCGGGCCGACCAGCTCGATCTTGCCGTCTTCGATGGTGTCGTCGCCCATGCGGACCAGCTCGAAGCCCGGAGTCTTGGTGCCGCCGAATTCAACGTACATGTCTTTCTTGCGGATGGACTCGCCTTCGAAGGCTGGGCCGACGGTGATGGGCACATCAATGTCGACGGCGGTGATTTTAATGCCCCGCACTTCCAGACAGGTTTGGACTATTTTTTCGTAATCGGGCTCGCTGATGAACCAGTCTTTAATTTGCTTGTCTTCCGGCAGCTCCTGGTCGGTAATGACCGGGAAGCCCACGTTGATGCAGCCCATGGCAGCGGCGGTCTTGACCATGTCGTGTTCGCCCAGGTACAGGGCGAAGGCCAGCACGCGGCGGCGCTGGTAATCGCGCTGTGCGTCGTAGGCGCCCGGCTTAATGCCGCCGAACATCATGCCGGCGCGCAGGGCGTAGTTGGCAGCGTGTACAATCTGGGTGAAGTTGCCCAGTGGGTAGGCGATGTAATCAACGCCCAGCTTGACGCCTTCTTCAAGCAGCTGTTCAATTATTTCATCGCAGAGGAACAGCATCATGCCTTTGGCCATCAGGCTGTCCACAATCTTCTTGGCATCTTTGCTGGTTTTGGCGCGGCCCAGAATAACGGCTTCACCGGGGATGGTCCAGTCCACCATTTTGGTGCCGTACTGGCGCACCACGGGGTCGCCGACGAACCCGGTCCAGGGTGCATCATGAAGCGGGTTTTCCGGGGTGTTCTTGATGTACCTGACGGCCTCGATAATATCGGCGGCGTACCAGGTGGCCTCGCCCCACTTGCGGGCGTTGGCGAATGTCTTTTCTTCTTTCACGGCGGCACGCATCCGGTTCAGCACCGGTACACAGTCGCCGAGGGTTTTAATTTCTTCGCCGCTCAGACAGCGAATAACCGGCAAATAGTAAGCGGTATCGGGATAGGCTACCGGCTGGTTTTTGCCGTAAGTGCGGATGGCCTGGTTGAGCAGGATCTCCGCGTAGCTTAAAGCGGTTATGGTCCCTTCGTAGGCCTCTTTGAACAGCTTCTTGGGCTCTTGGCCCGGTTCTATGGCGCCTTCGAAAATTTGATCAAAGTTAATGGCTTCGGCCAATCTTTTTCCCTCCCTTTCGTGGTGGTTTACCAGTTCTGGCACAGTGCGGTTTCCAAGTCCTCAGCTACCCGGCGGTGTACGCCCAGTTTCCAGGTTCTGTATTCCAGGGCGCCCAGGAGTTTTTGAATTGATGTTTCAATATCGGGTTCGAGGATGAAGTAACCGCCGAATACGTCCCCTGCAATTTGGGTTAGAATGCTGTAAATCAGATCGCAGCCTTCAACCGGCGGCATGGTTCCAACGTGGATGGGCATACCGATATCTAAGCACCATGTTCCAATACTGGTAGCTTTTCCACTCATGGCTTCCGGCGCGGAAGCGACAAATGGTACCTTGGGAGTATCGACGCCGAGATCATCCGCCATCAGCATCAGAAGTTCGGCACCACGGGAGTTGTCCACACAGGAACCGACATGAAATACCGGAGGCAGACCTACCTTGAGGCCCGACTTTTCATTGAGGCGCTTGAGGAAACTCTTCAGTCCTTCGCCGCAATACTGATCAATATTATCCGGGTCCATCATACCGGCTTTGGCGCAGGCCTGGGCATGGCAACCGGTTGAAATAACAAACACGTCATTTTTCAACATGCCTTTGGCAATTTCAATATGGGCCTGATCCTGGAAGGTTTTCAGGTTGGAGCAGCCTACCATAAAGGCTACACCTTTTAGTTCACCGTTAAGAATGGCTTCATTAAGTACCCGGATGGGCTTTTCAGGATTAACTTTGCCGAACAGATCCATGAGTGCTTCAATGCTCCAGCCAGCCACCACTTTGTTCTTAATATTGGGGATGTTAACCGGGCGGTTGCCGCGCTCCTTAAAAGCTTCAATAGCGTAACGGATGACTTCCTTGGCATTTTCCATAGCAGTAGCTTCCTGGTAGTCGATGTGCATAGTGCCCGGGTTCTTGACGATATCCGAAGTGGTTATCAACTTGGTGCCGAAACACTGGGCCACGGTGTTCAGGCCGGGCATAATGCACTGCACGTCTACCACCATGCAGTCTACGGCACCGGTGCAGATAGCGAGTTCCTGGGATGAGAAAGAGGTGCAAATGGGAACACCCTGACGCATCAATACTTCGTTACCGGTGCAGCAAATGCCGGAAAGCTGGATGCCTTCGGCGCCGGCTGCTTTGGCTTCGTCTTCCAGCTCGCGGGCCGCAGCAACGATCATTTCGCTGAGCAGCGGGTTATGACCGTGCAGTATGATATTGACCTTCTTGGGTTCAAGCACACCCATGTTGGCTTCGCTGGTAACCGGCTGAGGTGTGCCGAATATTATATCGGACAGGTCGGTGGCGAGCCATTTGCCGGCCAGGTCGGCCAGACCAACGCGCACTGCACTGAATACTATGTTAACCGGGTCATTGTCCATACCCACGTGAGCCTGGGTAACCAGGTCGGAAATGGTGGCATGAATGCCATGAGGCATTACATTACGTTCACGGTAATTTTCAAGTCTTTTATCAATAAGCATCTTGTTAATCCAGGTGGCTTCGCCTTCACCTTTGAGCCGTTTGAAGTCATCCAGTGCTTTTTCAGCCAGTTCTTTGGCCAGGGTGTTATTATCTTTACCTTCGGTTTCTATATCTACCTTTTTACATATTCTAATCAGTTTTTCCGGGTCTTTAATGGAATAATCCGGCGCATGTCCCTCGGAAATCATGTGCAGTACGTGAGCGATGTGATTTCCGTGCTGGGCGTGGGATGCGCAGCCGGTGAGGATCATCAGGCCAACGCTCCTGGCTACGATGGTCCAGGAGTTGGCGCCGCAAATACCCCTGCTGGCAGGGCCTTCCTCCGCTTTAATGCGGCAGGGACCCATCATGCAAAAACGGCAGCAGATCCCTTTATAGCCGAATTGACATTGCGGCTGCTGGGCTACAACACGGTCAAAAGCTGTAATAATCCCTTTTTCTTTAGCTATATCAATCATTTCCAGGGCCGCAGGGTCGACGGTGCGTTTGATGTTTTTGGGATCAATCACACGCGGCGTCTTGTTGGATGGCCTGCAAGTCAGGCTTGGGTCTTTAAACCTTGGCATTAATTCGACCTCCTTGTATAAACTAAGTAATTAGAAAAGAAAGAAAATTTTAGTTCTTAACCACCTTCCCCTATCCATATTTGATTTAAATATATTAAAAAAAGACCGTAATGGGCAAATGTCAAAAACAAAGATATTGTGAGCAATAGCTCATAAACTTATGAGCTATTGTCACAAATTAATTTTTTAACATATTTAATATTTTTAACATATTTTCATATTATTTTTTTTAATATTATTATTAAAGTCAAAAGAAATACCGGACCATTTCACAATAACAATGTGGGATTTGTCACTAATAGAATTTCTTTTGCATATAATGAATGTATTTAATAATAGATTAATTAGGGGACACACCTCCGGCCCCAAAGCCATGATTCCAAAAGAAGAGGTGGGTTCCCTTTCCTTATTTAATTGACTTTTATCACGGCAAATTGTAAAATAGTGATAAATATCACATTTCTTTGTGGGTGGGTTTAATGTTAAATAAAATTTGTATTCTATATAAGGATCACCTGCGGCTTACCTTGCTTGTCGGCGGGGGGGAGGCCAGGAAAACTTACATTTACTGGCTGAGTAAAACTCCGGTGGATATGAAAAATTATGAGAGCTTTGAAGGCAAATGGATTGAAGGAAGTCCGGAGGAACCCGTTATTCTTCTGGAAGGTGTGCCCGGCGGCATCCAAAAAATTGATCTGGCGCCTTATATCACAGAAATAGAAGTGATTTTTCAAATTATCGGGGTTTCGCAGTCCGGTAAGATGAGTTGGAAAAACGTTGAAGAGAATGAGTTCAATGAGTTTATGAAAAACCTGGACTATTAATCATTATTGTTTAATCGGTGAATAGGACGTGAATTTATTTGAATTTACCGGATTTCAAACTGGAGCGCTATTTTGCCAGGTATGAATTCAGTGCACCGTATCTTTTATGCTGTTCAGATTGCGAATCCATTACAATAAAGGATTTATTGGCCTTTGAAGGCGAAAGTTCACTGGATGCTTTGCAAAATCTGTGGCTCGGCTATACCGAAGCTCAAGGGAATCCTGAACTAAGACAAAATATAGCCGGTCTTTACCGGGGTATTAAGCCTGATGAGATACTGGTCACCTCAGGAGCCGAGGAAGCTATTTTTATTTTTATGAACATCGCCCTGGAGCGGGGGGACCATGTCATTGTACAGTATCCTTGCTACCAGTCCCTTTTTGAAATAGCCAATTCCATAGGCTGTAATGTAACTAAATGGATGATGGAGGAAAAAGATAGCTGGGAAATTGACCTGAACTTTTTGGCTGGCAGTATCAATAATAAAACCAAGGCTATTATTCTTAATTCCCCCCATAATCCAACCGGTTGCCAAATATCGCAAGAGGATATTAAGACCATTGTGGATTTGGCAGCAGCCCAAGGTGTTTTGCTTTTTTCGGATGAGGTATACCGCGGCCTGGAATATGAAAGAACCAGCCCGGCAGCTGCCGCCGAGCTTTACGAAAGTGCCGTTTCACTGGGGGTTATGTCCAAAACTTACGGCCTGCCGGGGTTGCGGATTGGCTGGGCTGCTACCGGGAACAAGGATCTCTACAGGAAAATGGCGTCTTTTAAGGACTACACTTCGATTTGCAATAGTGCGCCCAGCGAGTTTCTGGCTGCCTTGGCGCTAAGACATGGCGACAAGCTGGTTGACAGGAACCTAGGGATTATTGAAAGTAATCTTTTATTACTGGACAGTTTCTTTAGCCGCTATGCCGAATTCTTTTCATGGCCCAGACCGAATGCCGGCCCGATAGCTTTTCCCGGTATTAAGTGGCCTATGGACGTTGAACAATTTTGTATCGATCTGGTGCAGTCCAGCGGTGTTCTGTTATTGCCCGGGAATTATTACGATTATGACAATAAACATTTCAGAATCGGTTTCGGTCGGCAAAACATGCCCCAGTGCCTTGAACAATTGGAGCAATATGTTAATAAGAAACTCCTATCCACGCCTTGTCATTGTCCCTGATTTTATGCTATTTTAATAACAAAAATAGTCGACTGTCCTCCCCCGGCAGCAGTATGTGGACATGGCAATGGGGAGGATTTTGTTTTGGCTGGCGCAGGGGGACTGTTGTCATGATTGTGGGAGTGCTGAAACTGGAGCTTTTTTTGGGCGAAGCCAATTCATTAAAAGGAAAGCGAAAAATACTCAAAAGTTTAATAGAACGGCTGAAACACAGGTTTAATATCTCTGTGGCCGAGGTTGGGCGGCAGGATAGCTGGAAACATTCAACTATTGGGATTGCTGCGGTCAGTGGGGAAACGTCTCATATGGACAGCATTCTTTCCACAGTGGTTAACTTTATAGAGAATCATGGCGGGGTTGAAATAATAGAAATTCAAAAGGAACTATTATAAAAAATTGCCGGTGCGGTTGCGCCGGCAATTTTTTGATTTTATTTTGTGGCGGAGCTTTGTGCTATTTCAGAGCCAATGTTATCTGCTGCCTGAGATTCTCCCTTCAATTCGGCCACCAGCATGCCTGCTAAAATAAAGATGCAGCCTGCGCCCTGAACCAATGTTAACACTTCACGTCCCAGTAAATGTGCGGTTATGGCTGCGAATACCGGTTCCATGGTAAAAATAATGGCGGTATGGGTTGGTGAAGTGTAGCGCTGAACTGTATTTTGAATTAAAAAAGCCAGAGAAGTTGCCGGAATTGCTGTGATTAAAAAAGCCGTCCATACGGGTGTGGTTAAGTGATTTGGCATCGTTTCAAACTTTAAGGCAAAAAGAAAACTTATTATAGAAACAGTACCAATTTGGATGATGGCTAATAAAACCGGGTCGTGTTTTCCCGCATAGCGTCCAACCATAATTATATGCAGCCCAAAACATATGGCGCACAAGAAAATCAGCAAATCCCCCATGCCAAGTTTAAAAATGCTGCCCTGAAGAGTCAGCAATGCCAGTCCAAACGCAGCGCATAGTACCCCGGTAATTAGAAACAGCCCCGGCCAGCGGCGGTATGCCAGTGCCGAAAAAAGGGGTACCAGTACAACTGCAAGTCCGGTGATAAAGCCTGCGGTGGCCGGTCCGGTATATTGTAGGCCGATTGTTTGAAAAGCATAGCCGCCAAATAGAAATAAGCCGATTAAAAAGCCTGTTTTTAGCGTGGTCCGGTTAATATTCAAAAGGTGCCGCCAGTAAAGGGCGGCCAGGAAAACCAGAGCCAGCAGGAAACGCAGGGCAACGAAATAATAAGGGCCGATACCGGAGAGTGCATCCTGCACCACCACAAAGGTTAAGCCCCAGGAAAAGGCTACAAATAATAAGGCAAGATCAGCTCTAAGCTGCCTTTTGGGGAAATGGCCGGTCATAATTTTTATCCTTTCCAAAGAACATTTAGTTTTAGCCCAATGACAATTAATTCTCCCATGGGGTAATAGCCCTGTCAAGCTGGATTAAACATGTTGTCTTTTAATTAATTAAAGTAATCAATTAAAGCAAAATTTCAGCAGGAATTTATCATTACTCAGCGAATTTTAACAATTTGATTAGATTTTTAACTAAAAGGAGGAGAAGGTGTTTGAAAAAGTGGCTTAAAATTGGTTTTGTTCTGCTGACAGTGCTGGCATTTGCTGTTGTTGTTGCCGGATGCGGTGGCGGAGAGAAAACCGGGGAAACAACGGGTGAAGGCGAACAGCAGGCGACAACTGAGACCCAAAACCTGGTTTTTGGTTCCGACACATCTTATGCACCGTTTGAATCTTACGATGCCAATGGCAAACTGGAAGGTTTTGACGTTGATCTGATTGATGCAATTAATGAAGTATCCGGTCTTAATATTGAAATGAAAACTTATGATTTCAAAGGACTGATTCCCGCCCTTGAAACAGCTACCATTGACGGTGCCATTTCAGCTATGACCATTACCGAAGAAAGAAAACAAAAGGTTGACTTTACCGTTCCTTATTACAAGTCCGGCTTAGCCACAGCGGTTAAGGCTGACAATCAGGACATCCAAGGTTATGATGACCTTGACGGCAAAAAGATAGGCGTTCAAACCGGCACCACCGGTGAATTGGAAGCCAGCAAGGTTCCCAATGCCGAGGTTGTTTCCTTTGACACTATTGACGGAGCCTTTATGGACCTGACCAACGGCGCTGTGGATGCTGTCGTCAATGACTTCCCTGTAACAGCTTATTATATTGCCCAGGGCAACGATCAGGTTAAAATAGTGGGTGACCTGCAGACAAGCGAATACTACGGCATAGCAATTCCCAAACAAAAGCCCGAGGTGCTTGAAAAGGTAAATGCCGCCCTGGAGACGCTAAAGGAAAACGGAAAATACGCTGAAATTTATAAGAAATGGTTCTCCGTCGATCCCCCGGCGGAACTGCCCGGTGAGCCTCAAAATTAAGAATTTCTAAATAAAGTAGCTTGGAGGATATGCGTAATACGATTTCGTATTACGCATATTTTCCTTAATCGTCGAGAGGGTGAATTTTTTGGACGTTGCTATTCAAAGTTTACCCTTGTTATTCAAGGGACTGGAATTAACGCTGATAATAACTCTGGGCTCGGTTGGTATCGGATGTATTATCGGCATGATAGCGGCTCTTTCCCGGCTTTCCGGCAAGCGGTTGCTTCGGCTGCTTGCCACAGCCTATGTGGATTTTTTCCGCGGCACTCCGCTGCTGGTTCAAATTTTACTTGTTTATTACGGTATTCCGGTAATACTTCAGGACGGCCAGGCATTCCTGATGAATACTTTTGGGATGCCCCAGTTGATTCATAATTACGCCATGCCCAGGCTGATTGCTGCCATTATTGCCTGCAGTATTAACAGCGGCGCCTATATTGCAGAAATATTCAGGGCCGGTGTTCAATCCATTGAGAAGGGGCAAATGGAGGCCGCGCGTTCTCTGGGTATGACCCATGGACAGGCGATGCGTTATATTATCTTACCCCAGGCCATTAAGAGGGTAATTCCGCCTCTGGGCAATGAATTTATTGCTATGTTGAAGGATACTTCGCTGCTTTCCGTCATTGGTATTATTGAATTGACCAAGAGCGGTATGCTGGTAGTGGCCAGGACTTATGAAGCTTTTGCCATTTACATTACCGTGGCGATCTTCTACCTGGTAATAACTTTTACCCTTTCCCGTTATATTGATTACCTGGAGAGGAGGTTAAAAACCGGTGATTGAAGTTAAAAACCTGTATAAAAACTTCGGAAAACTGGAAGTATTAAGGGATGTCAGCTGCCGGGTTGCCCTCCAGGAAGTTGTTTGTGTTATCGGCCCCAGTGGTTCCGGAAAAAGCACTTTTTTGCGCTGTATTAATATGCTGGAACAGCCCACCTCGGGTGAAATCTGGATTGACGGGGTCAATTTACTTGATAAAAACACCAACATCAACAGTGTAAGGCAGGACGTCGGTATGGTATTCCAGCGTTTTAATCTTTTCCCTCATAAAACAGCGCTGGAAAATGTTTCGCTGGCGCCATTGAAAGTGAAGAGTCTCTCCCGTGTGGAGGCTGAAAAAACCGCCCGGGACTTGTTAAATAAAGTTGGCCTGTCGGACAAGGCGGATGTTTACCCGAGCCAGCTTTCAGGTGGGCAGCAGCAGCGGGTGGCCATCGCCAGGGCGCTGGCCATGCACCCCAAAGTTATGCTTTTTGACGAACCTACTTCTGCCCTTGACCCGGAAATGGTCGGTGAAGTGCTTGCAGTTATGAAGGATCTGGCCAGGGAAGGTATGACCATGGTGGTTGTGACCCATGAAATGGGCTTTGCCCGGGAAGTGGGAGACAGGGTAATATTCATGGATGAGGGGCGTCTGGTGGAGGAAGGTACCCCGGATCAAGTTTTCGGCAGCCCAAGCAATGATCGGACTAAGTTGTTCCTTAGTAAAATACTATAATTTAGTCTGGTGCCGGGGCGGACGACCCTGTCCGCCCCGGCACCAGAGTTCGCTCTGGGTGAATAAGGGGACACTGCAATTTACGGAACACCAGCCCTCAAAGTATAATTTTCAGGATAGCGCAATTATCAAGGCTAAAATCAATTCGCTGGAAACTAAATTGCATGCATAAACGGATAATAAATATCCGGGGGTATCTGCATGCATCCTGCAGCGGTTTTTTTTAACTTGTATTATCCTGAGAGGGAAGCTCACCTGGCCCGTAACATTTTTAGGGATACCGGTTCAGCAGCCTATCTGACCTATTCCGATTTTAAAGAGCGGTGGATATATTTTAATGATCTTGGTGAAATAAATCCCAATTATGCCGGGTTAAAAACTATGGATCAAAAATTTATTTTACTGATGGCTGATCAGAAGAATTGCCCGTTGGGATTTTGTGCCTTTAAAATGCACAAAATTGATCTTGTGGAAATTGATATTATCCTTGTTCGCAAGGAAATGAGAGGTATGGGACTTGGCAAAAAGTTATACGGGCATTTAGAGCAGAGCTTTACAGACGGCACCGCGTTTTATGTTGAAAACACTACGCACTCCGGTAAACTATTTTTTAAAAGCTGTGGTTTTTTCAGGGATGTTGATTTGATTAAGGTGGTGGAGCATGAAAACCGGTTAAAGAAATTTTATAGAGAAGCTAATGGTAATCTTTGGGTGGCATGCTGATAACTAAGTGGTTGCCAGGGCGGGATTAAATGCGATAGCCGTAGTAAAGATAAAATTATTAAAGTATACACATGCGCTGCTGATTTGGCCCAGCATTGTTTTTAATTATTATAAATTATATACAGTAATTAGTATTTATAAAATTTGAAATCGGTTAAATTTTCTGCACTTAGTAAATTTTCAATAAATTGCAGCTTAAATTTGCGCCCGTATAGGGCGCATTATTTATAAAATCTATAAGAAATTAATTGCATTGTTGTAAATTCTTTGAAACTTCATGCTCTCAAAAAGCTCAATATCACTTTTAGATACATTCTTGCCAATACGGGCCATCAATACGTTGGCGGGGTGTTCAATAATGTCCGGGTCATCTGTGGGTGTACGCTGCATACCGACCGATCCGAAAAGATTTGTCAAAACCCGTTGGTAGGCCCATATGTCCAGTTTGGTATTACGGGTATCCCAGTGCCAGCACATCTCCATAGTAATAACAATATAGTTTTCCAGTTCCAGATTCTGAAAACTGACTTTTAACAGATTTTCGGCAAGCTTCATTTTCCGCCAGTCAGCACTTATTTCTATTCCGCCCAGCTCCAGCACACGCGGGTGTTTAATCCATCTTGAACATTCATCAGAAGGGTGAAAGGTTACATAGCCGGCGATTTCTTTTTCATGCCGGGCTATATAAATCATACCGGCAGGCATTTCAGTTATCATAATCAAGGCGTTTTTTTGTTTCGCCGGTGGACGGAAGTTGGTAAGTTTTTCGTTCATGGTCAACTTGGCCAGGTAATCACCGGGGCAAGGACCTTCAATATATACGGTTCCCCGAGGTGTTTCAAGGGCATATTTTTGCATCTTTTTAATCACCTCCTAGCGGTATAATCCCAGTGTATCCACTTATGATATTATAGCTGCTGTTTAGCGAAACTATCAATAGCTGGAAATTAAGTGTTTATATTAAAAATTTTCAGTACTATACCCAGTATTCATAAAAACGCAGTTTAAGCTCCTTTAGTCTGATCGGCCTGGTAGAGATTTTATTTAAAATCTTAGCAGCCGTGTCCAGGGCATAGACACTTACTCCTATGCTTCTGGGGTCAATTTCATCCAGACTAAGCTCGTGTCCTCCGCGGCCTGCAGATCGAATTTTCCCCCATAGGCTAGGCAATATTATACCAACATAAGGTCTGTCCACCGGCACCAAAATTACTTCATAAACCTTTTTTTTAACCCCTTCAAATTCATATTCTTCTTTCATGACCGGGTCAACTTTTGTTTCATAATTATCCCAGTCAATAATGTCGTCGTAGACCAATAAACCTATGCCAAAATGTCTTACCATTCCAATCATGGCAGTTCTCCTTTGAAAGATTTTAAGTAATTTTAGCATGCTTGGGTAATTGTTGCCACCCGGAAAAATGGAAGTCTGTCCTTGTCTGTTTTCATCCTCGCTGCTAATATTTTTCCTCATACCGGTTAAGATTTATTTTAAACGGTGCGGTCTAATAAAGAAGAATTGGTTTAGGTGGGGTTTTGGCCCCATCTAAACCTTAGTCGCACTTATTTCGAGCTTACAGCCTGTTAATCCCCGACCGAAGAGGGCGGGGTTTTACAGGCTGTGCGAAGATAAATTGGAGGTGCTCTAGATGGCAATATATCCACAAAACGATTTTTTAAATACTTTTAATCAGGAATGGTGCTGGAAGGTGGTGCGGTTGGTCCACCTGAACGAGGTTGGGGCAGTACGTGACTTTTTAACGGTCATAGGGCGGTTAGAAATTGGCCGGCGTGACGATGCGGATTTTACCAGGGTAACAGAAGAGAGCCAGGTTCCCGGGAGAGATTACTTATATTTACAGACAGTAATTAAATCTTCTAAAGGCAAACCAGCTTACACCAGAATTTTTATCGATACGGATAATGACCTGGTTTTTGATATCAGACCGGATAGAGTGCTGATCCTGAACGGTCGTGAAGTGGTTGGTTTTTTTAATGCCGGCCAAGAGATGGGCACTGAATTTTTAAGTTTGGAAAACTGCAGCAAAGCTGTTGGTAGATTGTGTGACAGGTTGGGGAAAAAACGATCGGAGGTAGGGCTACTTACCTAAACGCAGCATTGATTGTTATGATAAAATATAACAGGTGGGGAAACTAAGCTGCCGCGTAAAGAATCGGGGGTGAAGAACATCGGCCAGAAAACAGCCGTACAGGGCAGGCATACAGAGTTTACCGGTGACGGCAGGTTCAGATTCCTGTGTCATTCTAAGCTGGAGTGTTTTAATCGCTGCTGCAGAGATATAAATATCTTTTTATCACCGTATGATGTGCTGCGAATGAGTAGAAAACTGGGGCTTTCTACCAGTGAATTTCTTGAACGTTACACCACCAGGCTACAGGCCAGAGGTACCGGTTTTCCCGTGGTGCTGATAAAAATGAGGGATGATGCTGATCTGATCTGCCCTTTTGTCACCGGCCAGGGGTGTGCAATATATGACGAGAGACCCTGGTCCTGCCGCATGGCGCCTGTGGAAATCAGGGGAAATAACAGGTACGGGTTTGCCTTTGACAGCGACCACTGTCGCGGCCTATTGGAAGATACGGAATGGACGGTAGGAGATTGGATGAAGAATCAGGGCAATGAAGGGTATCAGGAGTTGGAAAGCGGATTCGAAGAAATACCCGCCGGGCTTCAGATGACAGGGCTGCCGAGTTTGGACCGGCATATTATGGAGATGTTTTTTATGGCCTGCTACGATTTGGACAAGTTCCGCCGGTATGTTTTTGACGGCAGTTTTATAAAAATTTTCGACATCCCTCCGGAAACAGTGACAAAAATAAAAAATAACGATTTGGAACTGTTGAAGTTTGGTTTCAGGTGGTTGGTTTCGGGGTTTGATCTGCGCAAGTCGATAACCGTCAGGGACGAGGTGTTTGGGAATTGAAAAAAGTGTATCGCTCTTCCTGCCCGCTGGATTGCTACTCGTCCTGCGGGCTGTTGATATATGCTGAAAACGGCCGGGTAACAGCTATTAAAGGTGACCCCGGCCATCCTCTTACCAAGGGTAAGATTTGCACCAAGGCTAAAAAGCATCTGGACAGGTTATACAGCCCTGACCGCATCCTCCACCCGCTGGTGCGCAGGGACGGTGTTTGGAAACGCATTAGCTGGGATGACGCCTTGGATCTTTGGGCCGGCAAATTGATAAGTATTAAAGAGCGCTATGGTTCCACCGCTGTTTTGCATCATGATTGCACCGGGTCAAACGGAATTTTGCGTGGGCTGGGTTCCCGCTTTTTCAACATCTACGGGGGGGTTACCGAGCCGCAGGGCAGCCTTTGCTGGGGCAGCGGTTATGCTGCTCAATTGCTGGATTTCGGTGCTTTACAGATGCATGAATGGGAAGATCTGCTTAATTCAAACACTATTCTTCTCTGGGGGCGTGACCCCGCCCGCACTAATCCGCACCTGCTGTGCGGCCGGCGGGGCGAAGATTATCTCTATTAACCCGGTGCGCGTACGTACCGGTATCATCGGTCTGCAGCATATTTCACCGCGCCCCGGCACCGACGGCGCTTTGGCTCTGGCCATGGCCAACGTAATAATTTCAGAAAATTTGGTTGAGCATGCTTTTATTACAGAACATGTTTTAGGCTATGATGAGTTTGCCTTATCTGTGCGGGAGTTTAAACCGGCGCAGGCTGCTGCCATATGCGGCATTAATGCGCCTGAAATTGAGAATTTAGCCAGGCGTTATGCCAAGCACGGTCCTTCAGCTATATTATTCGGTTATGGAATGCAGCGCTATGCCAATTCAGGCCGCACCGTTCGCTGTATTGACGCTCTGGCTGCCATCACGGGCAATATAGGGATGCCCGGAGGCGGAGCTAATTATGTGCAGAGGCATTGGAAGCAGTTCTTGGCCGACCTGTCGGGTCGGGAGTATGCGCAAGCGAAACGGTTGTTTCCCTGGCCCGCACTGGCCCGCCAAATCATGGAAGCCCAGGACCCACCGGTTCGGAGTATTGTTGTCACCCGCTCCAATCCGCTTAATCAATTGCCCAATATCAACCTGGCCCGGCAAGCTTTTAAGGCTACCGATTTTGTAGTTGTAATTGATTTCTTTATGACCGATACCGCCGCTGAGGCTGATTTGGTGCTGCCGTGCACTACTTTCCTCGAAGATGAGGATATAGTTATCTCCTCCTGGAACAATTATGCCAACTTATACTCCGGCGGTTATTAAACCTTTGGGTGAATGCAGGTCGGAACTCCGTATTTTTACCGAGCTGTCCCGGCGCCTTGGGCTGCTTTCGGAATTTGGCGATTTGCAGCCGGAGCAATGGCTCCAGCGGGCGCTGGCTCCCGCCGCGGAACTGGGTATTACTATTGAGACATTGCGCCGGGGGCCGGTACGTAACCCGCTGTCCCCCCAAGTGGCCTGGGAAAACAAGGCGTTTGCCACTCCCAGTGGCAAATACGAGCTATATTCCCAGCGGGCTGAACAATTGGGGTTGGAACCGCTGCCCGTCTACCAGCAGCCGGCCTCGGACAGGGAAGACCGGAAAAAGTATCCTTATCACCTGCTTACGCCGCATCACCGTGATTTTACTAACTCTCAGTTTTGGAACCTGGAATCCGGGGAGTGGCTTGCCCGGCTTCCCGAGGTGGAAATGCACCCGGAGACCGGCGCTGATATGAAACTTGCAGAGGGTGACAGCGTATGGGTTGAGTCCCCCGGCGGGCGGCTTAAAGGGATTGTCCAGTTTAACAGTGGCATAAGCCCGGGAGTAATAAGCGTATTTCAAGGGCGCTGGATCAACCAGGGCGGCGGGGTGAATGTTCTGACTCCGGACATAATATCCGACCTGGGAGACGGGTCATGCTACTATGATTGCCGCTGCCGGATAACCCCGCTAAAAGCGGCGCCTTAACCCGGGGGGTTTTTTGCTCTGCCGCCAACAAAACTTGTTTTTGGACAAACTTCCTTATCAATTGCATTAAATTATAATACCAAACTCAACTTTTATTTGCATCAATGTACAATACAATATTTCATTGTATAATATTAGCAATGAGGTGGCGGTCTGATGTTCGCTTACTTTATTTCAGCCAAGAATAGAAGGAGGCGTGATCTTTGACCAATGAAGAATTTCAAAGCTTGGTTTTAAAGCAGCTTCACTCACTTACAGAAGGGCAATCACGCATTGAGTCCCGTATGAATAAGCTAGAATCAAAAGTTGACAAATTGGAACTTAGCGTGGAAACTGAAGTTATTGATAAAATACGTGTTCTATTTGACGGTTACAGCTTGCGCGGTGATCAAATTGATAAATTGCAAAAACATATTGATGAAAGGCTTGACAGCATCGAAATCGACACCGGTTATCTTGTATCAAGGGTAGCCAGGTTGGAAAAAATGGCAAAATAAAAACTGAAGAAAATTGTAGTATAAAGAAACTTAATTTTGTTTGAGTGAAATTACTATCTTATTGCTGTCGGTGACAAGATCGACTGCATAAAAATTTGGTAAATTCCTGGTAATATCCCACTTTAAAAAATTGCTCTGATAGATATAACTTAATAAGGTTCCATCGATGGTGGTTTCACCGAAACAAAACGAACGGGGAATAAAAAGGACTTCCCTTCCGCCCCGGGCTATTTTGAAATCACCTGTAACTTCAAAGCTGGTACCGGTGTCCAGGGTTATCCCGGAAAAAATTGTTTGCTTTGGTTCAAGATTAATATTGACGGGTGCCTGAGACAAGGCGGTTCCCTGATTTACTTTGGAATTTAAGGTTTTTTCCGTAAACTCAACCTGAATACCCCCAAGTATAAAACCTACCCTATCCGGCATAAACTCTTCCGGTGGCAGTGAACTGAGCTTTTCCATGACACCGGTGATGGTGGCGTTAGTCTCCGACCAACGGTCCGCAGAGAGGGTAAGCCTGGCCTCCAGTTCAGCCGATTGACTCTTTAACCGGGCCAGGAAATTAGACCGTTCAGTTTTTGTTTTTTGCAGCAGGGTAATCGCCTGTTGTATTTTTTTGCGGTCAGCGGCAATTGAAGCACTAATGCTATCAATTTCTTTCAGCTTATTTTCGTTTTTGTTTTTCAGGTTTTCAGTTTGATTATATATTTGAACGTAGCGGTCAACTGTTGCCGATATTAGGAATAACCTGTTGGTAAAATCGTTAAAATCAGAAGCGGACAGGAAAACGTCAAGTAAGCTGGTGTAGCCAAACCTGTAGATGAAGGACACCATTTGTCCAAGCCTGTTTTTTTGTTCGAGTAGATCGGTAGTAATCACTTCAAGATCTGCTTTGGCCCTGGCGGCATTTTGCTCATTGGCGGCAAGCTTCTTTTCCAGAGATTCTTTTTCCTTTAGCCCGGCTTCAATCTTTTGATTGATGGTGATTAATTCCGCTAAGATTTGGTTTTCTTGATTTTGTAAATCGGAAACGAAGTTGTTAGTCAGACTGCCTGCCGCCGGTATTTGAGCAGCCGTAAACGTGGCTATGAAAATAAAAAGCAGTATTATACCTGCCTGTCGTCTATATTTTTCATTCATAGTCATTTCGCTCACTCTTCAGTCAATTATCACATTATTAATTAATAGTTCTAATTTTCGATGATTATTCCTTCCTAATAATAAAAACGAGCCAATCACATGGATTGGCTCATTGACCCCAAAGGGGAAATTATAATCTATCCTCGTCAGTTCCTTGTTCAATTAGTGAGGTTATGTCCATGCTGTTTTCTTCGTTTAATTCCGGTAAAGCTATCTTCAGCCCGGAATCCGCCTGTTGAGAAGAATCACCTTTTAATTCAAAATCCAATAAGGTGCCGCCTGTTGAGGGGTTAGATGCTTTAGCTGACATAACCATCTGTGAATCAGCTCGTTTGGCCTGATACATATATGTTTGGTTTAGTGTGCCGCTAATATTGTTGCCATCTATGGTTTTAATGTCCAGCGAGGCGTTGGCGTTCGTATTGATATTGTTCTTACTGCCGGTGGTCTTGCTGGTGATAGTGATTTCTCCCGGCAAACCGCTGGTTTCGGAAAGTTTAAGTGTTAATTTGAATTCTTTGGCAGCGCTGGGAGGCAGGGAAGCCTGGTAATAGAAATCCTGAACCTGAACAAACTGAGACATCAAATGGATCTGCTCTTTGGTCGGGAAACTACCATCAGCCACAGCTTTGTCAATCCCGGCAATGATATCTTCTCGCATGGTTTCAGGATCAAGGTCGGGGTTGGGACCGTACATGGTGGACATCCCAACTATAATACCGGCAAACCGCTCCTTTTCATCCCTAACCTTAAGTAATACGTTATAGATAACATCCTCCAACCCTGCCTGGTCAAGCTTAAAAGTAACACCGCTAAGAGAGGCGGTGAAATATTGATCAGGGATTGCTTCAACCAGGAAAACCAGTAAATCTTTAAGTTCCTGCGGCGCTTGATTATCACGGTACTGCAGCATAGATTCCCATACACCCGACATTTCCTCCCGGCTGAAATACAAATAGTCGGGATACTGAGCAATGTCCCCCATCTGGGTCTGAGGGAATAGTTCTGCAATCATTTCCAGAATAGCTTTGTTAATAATGACCTTGTCTCCACTTAAACAAACCTGTCCGTTGTAACTTTGGCCACCAACATTAACGGTTAAATCAAGGGCGCCGGTTTTGTCAGGCGTGCTCATTTGGTTGGACAAATCAAGAGTTGCCCCTTGCAGCAAATTGTATTCCTGGGTAAGGTCGCCAGCCAGTTTGGAAATTTCATAATGTGCGTTACCGGTTGATTTATTGTAAATTTCCTGATCAACGCCGAAGTTCATATTATTTATTTGATTGATCAACAATTGCTTGGCGGACAAGTTGGCAGCTCCTGTTGTCAGGGCTGCACCCAATACTATTAAAAGTGTTACCGTTATAGCGATAAGTCTCTTATTTAGAATAGCGATCCTCTCCTTTTTAAGGTAAATTTAAATACGGCTCCGGTTAATTAAGCACCTCCACTCTGGTATTTTTCTTTTAATATATTTTATCATAGCAGATCTTCAGGTGTTTTGGGGGGGATTTTTCTAAACATGATATAATACTTAAATAAAAGCTTAACAGGGGTGATTAAGTGAGTAATAATGCAAGCAACATAGTTGAAGTCAGGGGTTTTTCCTTTATTAAAGAGATATTTGACCAGCGCGGGTGGCCTTTTCCAATGATGTTTAAGCTGGATGAAGAATGTACTGCTGCGGAACTGGCGGAAAAACTGGAATTGCCCCGGGAAAAAATAGAGGGCGTCTTTATTAACGGCAATGCCGGGCCGCTGGACCGCACTGTTCGCCCCGGCGACAGGGTGGCTTATGTTCCGCCCGGAACCCCCGGACCTTACCGTGTTATTTTAGGACTGGTCAACCCGGCCAATAAAGTTGAAAAATAATAGCACTAAATTAGCATGTGAGATAAAATTGTCATTGATATTGCAAAATATCACAAAATATTAATAAGGAATATTTGGCAACTATTCAGCATTATAATTTTTTAGCAGATAGGAGACAGAATGAGAGAGCCGGGCTCATGGTACTCTGACTACTGAATTGTGATTCCTGAATACTAAAAAATAAAAAATAGCTTTGGATGAACAATATACTCTATTATGCAAAACGCTTTGAAGTTCATTAATTTAACCAGGGAGTGAAATTTGATGCAAAATAAAACTGAAGCAATAAAAGCGGCACTTAGTAAGGCGGCACAGGAAGGGAAGTTAAGCTGCACCGCCGCCAGAAAGCTGGCCGCTGATTTAGGGGTATCACCAAAAGAAATCGGCAAGGTTGCTGACGAACTGGAAATAAAAATTTTTGCTTGCGAGTTGGGCTGTTTCTAGGAGGTATAATGATGGCCGAACTGTTCCAGGATCTGTTCCAGGCCCGCACGGTTGAAGAGGCAAGGACTATCATCGGCGGGCATATTAATATAGGTGGCATTGAAAAGGTATTGTTATTGGAATCACCTGGCCGGCGGCTGGCCGAGGATGTTCGGGCGCTGGACGCCGTGCCCGGCTTTGACAGGTCTACTATGGATGGTTTTGCGGTTAAGGCCCGGGATACTTTTGGTGCCTCTGAAAGCCTGCCTGCTTACCTGGATGTAACCGGTGAAGTCCTGATGGGGCGAGAGGCAGTGGGCAATATCGGGACCGGCCAGGCCTGGCGCATACCCACCGGGGGGATGCTGCCGCCCGGTGCTGATGCTGTGGTGATGGTGGAATATACCGAGGAACTGGATGATCGAACCATTGGTGTGACCAGGCCGGTAGCACCAGGTGATCATGTGGTTCGCTGTGGTGAGGATATCTCACCGGGCGCCAGGGTGCTTTCCGCCGGGCAGATTATCCGTCCCCAGGACCTGGGCCTGCTTTCGTCCGTGGGCCTGACCGAAGTTGCGGTGGCCCTCCCGATCAGGGTAGGCATAATTTCTACCGGTGACGAAGTGATTGAGCCGGGCTGCAGCCCGGCACCCGGCCAGGTGCGGGACATCAATTCCTACGCACTGTACGGTCAGGCTGCCGCCTGTGGGGCAAAACCTTGCATTTACGGTATCGTCAGGGATAGCTATGAGCTGCTTCTGGACAAGGTAAGGCAGGCGTTGGCGGAGTGTGACATTGTGCTGCTGTCAGGGGGCAGCTCGGTGGGAGTGCGGGATGTGGCACATAAAGTAATCGACAGCCTGGGTTTTCCAGGTGTTTTGTTTCACGGAATTTCCATCAAGCCCGGAAAACCTACGGTAGGGGCGGTGGTGGACGGCAAGCCGGTGTTCGGGCTGCCGGGACACCCTGTTTCAGCTATGGTTGTTTTCGAGCTGCTGGTTACACCGCTGCTTAAATATGGGATCTACCGGAACAACCCACTGGAGTTTCCCGTGCGGGCCCGTATGACCAGGAACATGCGGTCGGCCGCCGGAAGGGAAGATTATCTCAGGGTCAGGCTCTACAAAGACGAAGAGATTATCGTAGCGGAACCTATACTCGGCAAATCCGGACTGATCAGCACGATGGTCCAGGCCAACGGGCTGGCGCGCATACCGGCGGAAAAAGAAGGCGTTGAAGCCGGAGAGTACGTTGAGGTTAAACTGATTTAGAAACGGAGTGAAATAATGAATAAACGGGATGTTTACCTGGAGGACAAGCCTTTGCAACAGGCGCTGGAGGAATATCTGGCCCACCTGGCCGGGGTGGGGGGGCTGGACCCAGGTGAAAATGAAATAATTCCAGTGGAGGAAGCGGCGGGACGGGTAACTGCAGTTCCTGTGTTTGCGCGATCTTCTTCGCCGCACTACCATGCTTCGGCAATGGACGGGGTGGCGGTGTGTGCGCTGGATACCTTCGGCGCCTCGGAGGCAACGCCAAAACTGCTTACTATGGATGAAAATGCCGTAATAGTTGATACCGGCGATCCCATTCCCCCGGGTTGCGACGCTGTAATTATGATTGAAGATGTCCATTTTATTGATGAAAAAACCTTTGAAATAACTTCCGGGGCGGTGCCTTGGCAGCATATGCGGGAAATTGGCGAGGACGTAGTGGCCACGGAGATGATCGTCCCGGCCAACCACCGGCTGCGTTCCTTTGATTTGGGCGGCATTCTGGCCGGCGGGGTGACGGAAATCGCAGTGCACCCAAAGCCGAAAGTTGGGCTTATGCCCACAGGTACTGAACTGGTGCAGCCCGGGGCTGAACTTAAGCCCGGGGATATTATTGAGTACAACACCAGGGTTTTAGGCGCAATGGTGGCGGAATGGGGCGGTAGCCCGCAGCGGCTGGAAATTACTGCCGATAACTATGATGCCCTGAAGGAGCGACTGCAGAAAGCGGTAGAGGAGTGCGATATCGTTTTAATTAATGCCGGTTCATCGGCCGGCAGGGAGGATTTTACCGCCCAACTGATTGCAGATTTGGGGCGGGTTTTAACCCACGGAGTTGCCATCAAGCCGGGCAAACCCGTTGTCCTGGGCGAGATTCAAAATAAGCCTGTGGTGGGAGTGCCGGGCTACCCGGTTTCAGCGGTGCTGGCGGCGGATTTGTTCGTCAAGCCCGTTGTGTACGCCAAACTTGGTGCCGTACCGCCTCAGAGAGAAAAAAGCGAAGCCATAGTTTCCCGTAAAATAGTTTCACCTATGGGAACTGAGGAATTTATCCGCGTAAAACTGGGTAAGGTGGGAGAAAAAATTGTTTGCACGCCAATTTCCAGGGGCGCGGGTGTAATTATGTCGATGGTCCGGGCCGATGGAATGCTCAGAGTTTCCGGATTGTCCGAAGGGTACAAGGCCGGGCAGGCGGTGCAGGTGGAATTGATGCGCCCTTTGGAAGAGGTAAATGAAACCACTGTCATCATTGGCAGTCACGATATCGCCCTGGACGTTTTGGCCAACCACTTGCGTAAAAGATTTCCCAGTGCCACGTTATCTTCTGCCCACGTGGGCAGCCTGGGCGGGTTGAATGCATTAAAGCGGGGCGAGGCTCATTGCGCTGGAACCCACCTGTTGGACGAAGAGACCGGGGATTATAACGTTTCCTACATAAACAGGTTTTTAGCCGGACAATCCGTGGTTTTAGTGAATCTGGTGCACAGGGAGCAGGGATTAATCGTGGCCCCCGGCAACCCCCATCAGATTCGTGGGGTTGATGATTTGGCCGCAAAAAGGCTTAATTATGTAAACAGGCAGCGCGGTGCGGGGACACGGATACTTTTCGATTACAAATTAAAACAAAATGGTATTGCCCCGGACGTCATCCAGGGATATGAAAGGGAGGAATATACGCATATGGCGGTGGCGGCCGCGGTGGCCTCCGGATCGGCTGATGCCGGGATGGGCATCAGGGCGGCGGCGCTGGCGCTGGAGTTGGATTTTGTTCCCGTGGTAGAAGAACGGTACGACCTATGCATACTGGGCGAGTACTTTAACACACCCTATATTCAGAGGCTGCTGGAAGTTATGGCTGAGCCGCAGTTTCAGCAAGATGTTTTTTCTTTGGGCGGGTATGATTTAAGGGATTGCGGCAAGATAATGTATGAAAGTAGAAGCTGACCCGGGTCTGATTATTGGCAGTTGATCCTCTCTCCCATGGTATAGATGTTCATCCTGTTACCACGGGCGAAGCCAACCACAGTGACATTTAGCTGACCGGCCAGTTCCAGGGCCAGGTCGGTGGGCGCGGAGCGTGAAATAATTACCGGGATGCCCAGCCGGGCCGTTTTGAGCACAATTTCGGAGGACACCCGCCCGGAAAACACCAGTTGTTTATCGCCGGGATTGATGTCGTGCAGCAGGCACCACCCGGCTATTTTGTCCAGGGCGTTATGCCGCCCGACATCTTCAAAAAAAGCGATTACATCGCCCTTGCAGCCCAACGCAGCGCCGTGGGCGCCCCCTGTGGCGGTAAATAATTCGGATCTGCGTTCTGCTTCGCTGCGCAGAGAAAAGATTTCGGTGACGTGAAGATGTAATTCTGAAATAATTGGCTTGATGTCCGAATCGTTAATAAAGTAAAAGGATGCCCTGCCCCGGCCACAGCAGGACGCAATATGCCTTTTCAGAAAATTATTTTTAATGTTAATTGGATTTTTTGTTTCAACCCAGGCCAGACCGTCGTTTTTATTATATTCGAAAGCGGTTGCTTCACCGGCCGAGGCGATCATTCCTTCGGCAAATAAGAATCCCAGGCAAAGCTCGCGCAGGTGCGTTGGCGTACAGATCATGGTTACCATTTCAACTTCGTTAACGTACAGGGTGACGGCTGTTTCACATACCACCACATCTTCCTGAAACTCGCGCCGTGACTCTGAAATTTTTTCAACAGTGATGATCTTCCTATCGTTCAATGCCTTTCCTCCTGCGCGTTATTTGACTTATATTTTATCCGAGAGGTCAAATGTTGTGCAAGGAAATTTCTATTTAACTTTTTTTAAGTGGACCCCGCTAATATTAGGAGGCGTAAATGATGTTTAAAGTTGCCGTATTAACTATGAGTGACAGTGGAGCCAGGGGAGAACGGGAGGACAGCAGCGCCGCTGTAATCCGCGAACTGGTTGAACAGCAGGGCTGGTCCGTTGGAGATTACAGGGTGGTGCCTGATGATTATGACACCATCGTTGAAACTCTGATCGACCTGGTTGACCACGGCAAGCACGATTTAATTCTAACGACCGGAGGTACCGGCCTAAGCCCGCGGGATAACACCCCTGAGGCGACACTCGCCGTGCTGCAAAAGGAGGTACCCGGCCTGCCGGAGGCCATGCGTATGGAAAGCTTGAAAAAAACCAACCGGGCCATGTTGTCAAGGGCGGTGGCAGGTGTGAGAAACAGCACCTTAATTGTTAATCTTCCCGGCAGTCCCCGTGGCGTGCGGGAGTGCCTGGAGGCGATCATGCCGGCGCTGCCCCACGGGCTGGAAATCCTAACCGGCCGAGCCAGCGAATGCGCGTCGTGAAAACCTTTCTTTTAAATTTTGGTAATTACGGAAGATTTATATGTATATTTAAATTATTCCGGTGGGAAAATATTTCTAGAAATAAAGTTGAGGGTTATATTTAAGCAAGAAAAATATAGAAGGAGAAATCAAAAGCTAGAGCCAAATAAATTGCCCTTTTTAGACAAGATCTGGACTATTTTTTCTAAAAAAGCGCTTGCTTTTGGTTTGCTCGTTCTATATTATATTACTTGGATGTTAGCACTCAACTCTAATGAGTGCTAACAAATTAAAACCGCTCAATAAAAAAAATATCCTAATATCCAAAAGGAGGGGTTTTTGTGATCAGACCTTTAGGGGACAGAGTTGTAGTTAAACAAGTACCCAGCGAAGAAGTTACTAAAAGTGGTATCGTTTTGCCGGATACGGCAAAAGAAAAGCCGCAGCAAGGTGAAGTTGTGGCCGTTGGTTCCGGCAGACTGCTTGACAGCGGTCAGCGCGTAGCCATTGACCTTAAAGTTGGGGACAAGATTCTGTTCTCCAAGTACTCAGGCAATGAAGTTAAGATTGATGATGTAGAATACTTGATTCTGCGTGAAATGGACATTCTTGGTATAATCGTATAAAGCTGTAAGCAAAGCGATTACAAAGTAATTAATAGTATACCATGATCATAGAGGGAGGTAAGACAATTGGCAGGTAAAGATATTATTTTCCGTGAAGATGCCAGGAAAAAGCTTGAAAAAGGTGTAAATGCCTTAGCCGAAGCTGTTAAAGTTACCCTTGGCCCCAAAGGCCGCAACGTGGTTTTAGAGAAGAAGTTTGGTTCCCCCATGATTACCAATGACGGGGTTACCATTGCCAGAGAGATTGAACTGGAAGATCCATTTGAAAACATGGGTGCCCAGCTGGTTAAAGAAGTTGCCACCAAAACCAACGACGTAGCCGGTGACGGAACCACTACCGCAACTGTTCTGGCCCAGGCTATTGTTCGCGAAGGTTTGAAAAACGTGGCGGCCGGCGCCAATCCCATGATTATTAAGCGCGGTATCGAATTGGCTGTGGAAAAAGCCGTTGACGCCATTAAGGGTTCCGCCAAAACTGTTGAGAGCAAATCAGCTATCGCCCAGGTTGCTTCCATTTCCGCCAACGACAGCTCCATCGGCAATCTGATTGCCGATGCAATGGAAAAAGTTGGTAAAGATGGCGTAATCACCGTTGAGGAATCCAAAGGTATCGGGACCACCCTGGAAGTGGTAGAAGGTATGAATTTTGACCGGGGTTACATATCCCCCTACATGATTACCGATACCGATAAAATGGAAGCCAATTTGGATGATCCGTTTATTTTGATTACTGACCGCAAAATCTCCGCTGTTGCCGATATCCTGCCTGTTCTGGAAAAAGTAGTGCAGTCCGGCAAAGCGCTGGTGATCATTGCTGAAGACGTGGAAGGCGAAGCTCTGGCCACTTTGGTACTGAACAAACTACGTGGAACCTTCACTTGCGTGGCCGTTAAAGCTCCCGGTTTTGGCGACCGTCGCAAGGCTATGCTGGATGATATCGCCATTCTTACCGGTGGCACCAAAATATCCGAAGAAGTTGGCCTCAAGCTCGACAAGGCTGATATCGGCATGCTGGGCCGTGCTTCCAAGGTTCGCATTAAGAAAGAGGAAACCATTATCGTGGGTGGTGCCGGTAAAACCGACGATATCACCGGCAGGGTTTCTCAAATTAAAAAGCAAATCGAAGAAACCACTTCCGATTTCGACCGGGAGAAACTGCAGGAGCGTCTGGCCAAATTGGCCGGTGGCGTGGCTGTAATCCAGGTGGGTGCTGCCACTGAAACCGAAATGAAAGAGAAAAAGCTCCGCATTGAGGACGCCCTCAACGCTACCCGCGCGGCTGTTGAAGAAGGTATCGTATCCGGTGGCGGCGTGGCCTACGTACAGGGAATCAATGCTTTAAACGACATTACTCCCGAAAACATGGACGAAAAAGTCGGTGTTGATATTGTCCGCCGGGCCTTGGAAGAGCCCCTGCGCCAGATTGCCAGCAACGCCGGCATGGAAGGTTCGGTTGTGGTTGAAAAGGTTAAAGTTGTCGACCCGGGTGTAGGCTTCAACGCCCTGAGCGGCGATTACGTCAACATGATTGATGCCGGTATCGTTGACCCGGCCAAAGTGACCCGCTCTGCACTGCAAAACGCTGCCAGCATCGCGGCCATGATCCTCACCACCGAAACCCTGGTGGCGGATAAGCCGGAACAAGATAAAGGCATGGGCGGCGGCATGCCTCCTGGCATGGGTGGCATGGGTGGCATGGGCGGCATGATGTAAGACGGCCATTTAGCCCAGTAATATCAATGTTTTCAATGTGGGCAAAGCATATTTGCCCACATTTTACCCACAAGGTGTAAAAATTAGAGGTCTCTCATTAGTTCAGCGAACTTATGAGAGGCTTCTTTCTTTTTCGGTTTGGTTACGTGGAGATATATCCTCCTTGTTGTACCCAACGGAACCAAAGCTTAGATACGGAAGTGAAGCAATGACAAGAATTAGCCAAGCCCAGGCCAGAGAGATAAGGTTGCTCACCAGAAGAAAAAAGAAACCGGTAAGAATATCAATTGTCCAATGGGACGCGCAACTCATCACGGGTGGAGTGTGGATTCAAATACCATTTGTGCCGCCTACATTAAACGTTTGGAAAGACTGGTACTGGGCAAAACAGGGGCGATACAAGAAAGACCTTATTGCGGCTAGTCCAGGGGCTGCTGCTGGCCTTTCGGCTGCCCAGGTACCGGTGAGCAACAGTGAATTATTTACTACCACGCTACCCATCGACGCAGAGACCCGGTGGATAACTATGCACCTAAGTTTCTTATGGATTGCTTTAGTGAAGGGTGGCGTCTTGGTTGATGATAACGGGTGCCTGGTGAAGGTTCCGCGGTAGGGATGGAGTTTGATTCGATTAGGCCCAGGACGGAGATAGTGGCAGGGAGGCCAGGGTCCAGACCCTGGCCCCGCCGGTTTAGATAAATGGCTATCGAGTTGATTTAAGACATTTCTTCTCTAGCATCAAATCGATTAAGTGTTTCAGATACTACAAACCCAAAAACGAGGGCACCTATAAAGTCTGTTACTGCCGTACCCATAGTCAGCGGTGTAAGCTTAGGTACGTCTGCTATATACGTTAAAGAATAAATAGCAAACCAGGATAAAACAGCAAAAAGAAATCCTTTAAAAATGTAATTTATGCTTGTTACGAGTTTGGAAACAAGATAAGCAAATATAATTCCTAAAAAGCCTACAAATATTAATTGAATGAGAAAGAAAAATATAGCTTGTAAAGCATTGGTAGGGCTATGCCCAGTGATAATAATACTGGGCCAGTCTAAAAAACGTAAATTGGCGATATTAAGGTAATAAGATATATAGCTTATTATGTTCATTACTATTCCACCCAGTACTCCAGCTATAAAACCTCTAGTTGTTCTATCTTGTAATATCAAGTAAATCAACCTCCAGATGGTTTGATTAGTTTTATATATTTTAACCGCAGCAATTAAAAGTAATTCTGTATTGTGGGTTTTGTATAAAGGAGCGTGGTTTTTGTGGATTACCTGATGCCGGTCAGTGCAAAAAATAGAATTACGTCATTCAGGAGCTTTGAATCTGTGGTGTAAATAAGGAACTCACAGATCGCGGTGGTTGGTGATGGTATTTATTGTGCAGGGTGTTTAAGTAAAAAATGGGGCATGAAAATGGGTATTTAATATTTAATTAGGTATTAATTTTAATTGGTTTTTTGAACAGATTCTAAAATTTTTATTGCATTTCCAATTAGAGTGTCAGATTTACTTACTGAATCCATTAGAATTTGTTCATGATCAATTTTTACCTTAGTGCCAGATGAAATTTGAATAAAACCTTTAATGATTGTTAAGTGGTTCCTGAGATCTTCTAATATAATTTGTAATTCATCTATTTTTTTCATGGATATCTTATACACGATTATTCACTCCTTTAAATAAATAAGCCACTAAATATTAATTAGTGGCCAAAAAAAATAATACTCATGCCCCAAGGCAATTTTTTTCAAGCTCATACTATTTTTGATGAATAATATGTCAAGTCCTGTAAAAATAGGTCTAAAAAAAGTATTATTTTCCAACATAAAAACATATATTTCGGCAGTATTTTTCTTTTGGAAACAAGCGCTAGGCGGAGGAACCGGATAAGCTTGGGAGGGGCGGAGATAGTGGCTAAACAAAAGATTCGTGCGGACATGTAGGCCTTCACCTGGACTGACTGGCTTGAGATAACCCCGGAGCTTTGGGCGATGGTGAGGCTGGGGGAGATTACGGGTGATATATGAAATGTGAGACAGAGATGGAACTGTGGGTTATTGGGCATCCTGTGATGGCAAAAAACAGGCTGTGGAAATGATGCCAGCTATGCAGGCAACTGCCCAAACCAACACCATCTTTGGATTCTCATTGTCTGCTGGGTTGCTCATAAGCTGCTGGACCTGACCTGACTCCTTTGGCTAAAAATATCATAGATGCGACTGGGTATTAAAAACTTTTGCAAGCTTTGGCAGTATTGCTTTATTTGATTATCGTTGTTTATTGATTAATAGATCGAACTACATGGGCGGCATGATGTAATAGCCCAAAACCAAAGAGAATTCAGTTAGGCTCCGCGTACGCGGGGCCTCTTTACATTGATGGCGGTAATTGACATGCATATCAGCCGGTGGTAAAGTTAATAATATCTTTGTAAAATAGGGATTAGGTGGGATTTTATGCCGTTAGTCAGTGATATTAAACAATTAATCGGAAATACTCCGCTTTTTGAGCTGAAGTGTATCGGTAAAGGGCTGCCGGGGCGCGTCCTGGCCAAACTGGAGAACTATAACCCAGGTGGCAGCATCAAGGACAGGGTTGCCCTGTCAATGATTGAGCATGCTGAGAAAAGCGGTATCCTGCACGCTGACAGTGTGATCATCGAGCCCACCAGCGGCAACACCGGCATTGGCCTGGCGCTTGTCTGCGCCGCCAGGGGTTACAGGTGCATTATCACCATGCCTGATACCATGAGCATGGAAAGGCGCAACCTGCTTAAGGCGCTCGGGGCGGAAGTGGTTTTAACTCCCGGCGCTGAAGGAATACCCGGGGCTATCCGGCGGGCTGAAGCTCTCGCCGGAGAAATACCGGAAGCCATCATCCCGGGACAGTTTGACAACCCTGCCAATCCTGCAATTCACCGCCGCACCACCGCCGAAGAAATCTGGCGGGATACCGGGGGCCGAGTTGATGTTTTGGTTGCCGGTGTAGGTACGGGGGGTACCATTACCGGGCTGGGGGAAGCTCTAAAAGAAAAAAATCCCGGTCTGCGGGTAGTTGCCGTGGAACCGGCGGAATCGCCTGTTTTATCCGGTGGCGAGCCGGGACCACATAAAATTCAGGGCATTGGAGCCGGTTTTGTGCCAGGGGTTTTAAACATGGACATTCTGGATGAAATATTTAAGGTTAAAGGAGATACCGCTATAGAAACAGCAAGGCGGCTGGCCGGGGAAGAGGGGCTGCTGGTGGGTATATCGGCGGGAGCCGCGGCTTTTGCTGCGCTGGAACTCGCCGGCCGTGAGGAAAACAGGGATCGTACGATTGTAACCATATTCCCGGATACGGGAGAAAGATATCTATCCACCGAATTGTTTCAGTATTGAAACGAGAGGGAACTACTGGAGTGCCACCTGAGCGCCAATTACAAGTAACGTGAGAATTTTGCCGGGTATATTAGCAAACTAACTAATGGAAGAAGGAACTGCACCAGAATGTCACAACCTAAAATAAACCCTTACCTTGCTGTCATTATCGGCGTTATTGCGGTATCTTTCGGCTCAATTTTGGCCAAGGCGGCAGATGCGCCGTCACTGGTGATAGCTTTTTACAGGATAGGATTAACGGTTTTAATGCTTGCCCCGGTAACGCTGGCCACCAGTTGGACCGAGCTGCGGTCAATGAGTCGCCGGGATGTGGCGATGGCCTGCCTGTCGGGGCTTATGCTGGCATTGCATTTTGCCACCTGGATAACCTCACTTAATTACACCACCATAGCCAGTTCAACAGTGCTGGTTAACATGCACCCGCTGTTTGTTATCACCGGGGGCTACTTGTTTTACAAGGAAAGAATCAGCCCCAGCGGTATTTTGGGTGCGGCTTTGGCACTGGCCGGCTGCCTGGTTATTGGAATCAGTGACTTTCGCATTGGGGGGCAGGCCCTGTACGGGGACATATTGGCCGTAATCGGAGCCATTACCGTTTCGGGCTATATGCTGGTGGGACGTGGGCTCAGAAATCACCTTTCGTTATTGCCCTATATTGTTATTGTATATTTTGTATCATCAGTTGCTTTGTTAATGGCGGTATTGGCTTATGGGTTGCCTTTATCAAATTACACGCCCAATACGTGGCTTATGTTCTTTCTGGCGGCTCTGGTCCCTACGATTATGGGACATACTGTATTTAACTGGGCTTTTCGCTACGTTAAAGGGGCAGTGGTTTCGGTAAGTATACTGGGAGAACCTGTTGGGGCGACTATTCTGGCTTATTTTATCTTTCAGCAGGTGCCTACTTTTTCCCAGTTGGCCGGTGGGCTGATCATCCTGGTCGGGCTGGTGATTTTTATTCAATCCAACGCCCGGAGTCAAAACAGCAGCGCAAACTAGCTTTTACGGGAGGTAAACAAATGCTGGTTTTTTCAGTACATACTGCTGCGGGTTGGCTAAGCGCGGCCTTTAGTAAAAAAGGCCTGGCAGCTTTGACTTTGCCTGCTGAAACAAAGGATGCAAGTATCAAAAATTTAGAAGCAATGGGAATCAGTGCTTACTCCAGCATGGATTCCCTGAAACAGACGAACTATTCCGGGTTTGATCAGCAGCTGCAACGCTATTTTGACGGTGAGCCGGAAAAATTTGAAATTGCTGTTGATTGGTCGGTGTTTACTCCGTTTCGGCAAAAAATTTTAAAGGTGGTCAGGGATATACCATACGGCACAGTGCTTTCGTACGGGCAGGTGGCTAACCTGGCCGGATGTCCCCGCGCCAACAGGGCGGTGGGAGGAGCGCTGGGCTCGAATAAAATTTTGATCATTATCCCCTGTCACAGGGTTATTTACGGTGACGGAACGCCGGGTGGATTCGGCAGCGGTCTGCAGTGGAAATCGCATTTGCTGGCCCTTGAAGGTTTGGCGCCTGGGCCCGGTGGAAAATACCCGCTAGCTGAAATCTAGGCAGGGTCAGTAAAGGAGCAGCAGGCTCATGTCCAAAAATCCTTTAAACAAACAAACGGTGCTGCAGGGCACACTTATACTGACCGTATCCTGGATTATCATCAGAATCCTGGGCGCGATTTACCGTGTGCCGCTGACCCGGATGATCGGTGATGTTGGAATGGGTATTTACGCTGTACCCAATCAATTTTACTTGTTGTTTTTTACAATTTCCTCCGCCGGGATACCGGTTGCGGTGGCGACCATTGTGTCGGAAAAAATGGCTATGGGCCATTACCGGGATGCCCTGCGGGCATTTCGTATGGCCAGAACAGCGATGCTCATTATGGGGTTATTCTTCTCAATATTGTTATTTACCGGTGCGGGGTGGTTGATTAGAAGCGGTCTGGTCCCCAATCCCGATGCCTTCCTGGGAATGCGGGCCATTGCCCCCGTTATTTTTTTTGCCGCTGTTACGGCGGCCTACCGGGGACTGTTTCAAGGCTTGCAAAACATGCGGGCGGTGGCCTACTCCCAATTAGTCGATCAAACGATGCTGGTGGCGGCAACTTTGCTGTTCAGTTATTTGCTATTGCCCAAGGGGTTGGCCATAGCGGCAGCCGGTGCCAACCTGGGCGCTGTGCCGGGCGCCATTGCGGCCACACTGATGCTGGTAATCCTTTATCGCAGTCAAAGGCGGGAACTGCTTGAATTAGTAAAAAAAGATTTTTCGGGTGCCAGGGAAAGCACGCTATCCTTGCTGAAAAGAGTTTTTAGCACTGCACTGCCGATTTCTTTTGCCAGCGTAGCCATGTCCATAACCGCAATTATTGATCACAAATTAATTGTTGACCGGCTGCAGTTGGTGGGCTATACCCACGAGCAGGCCATAGCCCAGTACGGCCAGTTTAACCAAATGGCCATGTCTTTTATCAATATTTCCATTGCTCTTGCTCTTTCTATGGGAGCAAGTATCGTTCCGGCAATTGCGGAAAACTTTGCCGTAAAAAATTTGGAACGAATTAAAAACCAGGTATCCCAGGCTGTTAGAATAGCAGTTGTCTTTGCGCTTCCGGCGGCAGCGGGCTTATACCTGCTGGCCGGCCAACTAACCCTTTTGGTGTTTGCCGAAAAATCTGCCGGTGTGCCACTGGCGGCTTTAGCCGGCGTGGTTGTTTTCTGGTCGGTGCACCTGGTTACTGCGGGAGCGCTCCAGGGCATGGGTAAGGCTATAATCCCGGTGCAAAATTTAATCATTGGTATTATCATTAAACTTGCCATAACTTATTACTTCACCCCAACCCCGCTGGGCATACGGGCTGCAGCATTTGGAACAGTGGTCATATTTATCGTGTCTTCTATTCTTAATGTCGTTGCTATAGCCAGGCTGGTAGGCTTTAGTTTCAATTTCAGCAGAACGGTTTTTCTCCCCGGTCTGGCTACGATTGCTATGTCTGCTGCTGTTCTGGCAGTTTACCAGTCAGCGCTAATACATGTTGGCGGCAACACCTGGCCCACTTTATTTGCAGTCATAACCGGAGCAGTGGTGTATCCGGTAGCGCTTATAGCGCTGGGGGGCGTTATGGCTGACGATGTGCGAAGACTACCGGTTATTGGATCAAAGGTTGCTTCCCTGCTTGAAAAAATGGGAAAAAGTTAAAATTAAATTTACCAAACTTTAGCTATTATATTTGTCATATCTAACGGCAATAATAGAATCAACGGGTTCGTAATAGTCGAACCAAGTTCGCTGCAGGGTCTCAAGTGAGGCTCTGCAGTGGACGGCCAAAGGTCGATATCGGGTTAAAAGCTCGGTATTGGCCGGCGGTAAGATCGATATGTGATCCGGCAGGCTATATTGCAGTCTATTGCGGATTGTAATATGGTCTTAAGGGTTGCTTACCGGTCGAGTTCAGGTCATTTGGGGTATTATAATTGCAATTGTTTGACTGCGCTGGTTCGCGGCAGTCGAGAGATTGTCGCGGGCTTAAAAGATATCCCAAATGGCCGAGCAAAGGTTATTATGGGTTTTCATACTCCGGTCTGCGGTAGCCGAAAGGTTATCTCAGGCTGTGAAGATACTCATAATAGCCGGCGCGAAGATTATTACGGGCTCATTAAAATAAGGAACCTCCTTTCCTAACAGAAGGGAGGTTCTTTATGTGTTTTCATAAAACAATCAGCGGCGGGCGGTTTCCGGTTGATTTATATTGATTCATTGGTGAATATTTTGGCTCGGCGGATCCGCTATCCAGCTTATAAAGCTCTATAAGCAGAAATAATAGCTTGTCCATTTGGCTGATTATTTCATTAAAATAATGAATTACCTTTTCAGGATAATCAACCCGGGAAGCGAGCTGTGCGCATCCGCTGATTACAGTAAGCGAGTTGATTATTTTGTTGAAAAGCATGTCCCTTGAATTGTCATACATTTACATCCTTCCCCCTTCAAACTCTGGTTGCTGTTATTTAATGGCAACTTTTTACACATTATAACAATTAATTAATTATAGATCAAGATATATTTTCAAAAAAATACAAAATATAGCATGATAATTTTGTCACATTAATTTGAGTTAGGTCAGTTAAAATTGGTAGAGGAATTATGGGATGGTAAGACTAATTTTTCTTGATTTGGTGAAAATATATGGCGGAGGTGTCAATTTTAATGGATGACCATAAAAATTATGGAGAGCGGAAAATTTCAGTAGACCGTTATAAACTGTACAATCCACCCTTAGATCCTTCTATTCAACATTTTCCAACAGGTGAAAAAGACAAGCAAAAGAAATAGTTTTTTGCCAATAATTGATGCCTAAGGCCTTCGGAAAAAACTCCGAAGGCCTTTTTAAGGACAGCAAAATTTTAAAATATTGCCGTTACATTTTATCATTTTGGTGGTCTGAACCCGGCAGCCCGGGCTTGCTCCTCGGTTTTAAACCATATTTCAGCTTTAGTGTGATCGTAATACCTTCCTCCGGGCAGATGATAAATTTTTTCACCCTTGGAGTTGATATTCCCTTTTATTAGACCTTTACCATTGGAATCTACATAGATTTTGGGGGAAGGCCGGGTGGCATCACCTGTACTTGATGCGCTAATACTATTATCCGGTGGATTTTTTTCTGTTGCAACATTAATTTTTTCGCCATCGGTGGTAAATGTAATTGTCCCGTTTAAATCAGTTCGAAAAACTTTTATCCCATGTAACTTTTCCAGAGTTTCCTTGTGGGGATGGCCATAATCATTGCCCGCACCGGCGCTGATTACCGCATACCGGGGGGCAACTGCTTTGAGAAAGCCCTCTGATGTCGAATACCGGCTGCCATGGTGACCAACCTTTAAAACGTCGGCTTGGGTACTTATAGCGCTGCTAAGCAGCATTTCAGCTTCTGATTGTTCACCGGCATCTCCTGTTAAAAGGAAACTGATTTGGTTGAATGTTACTTTAATAACAGCGGAGTAGTTGTTCAAGTCTTCGTATTCTGCTTTGTTGGGAGCCAGCATTGTAACATTTAACTTGCCGGAATTTATAATTTGCACCCCGGCCCTGGCAGGGGTTATTTTTAACCCCTTGGCCTGGACCGCCTTTAGTACGTCTTCAAAAGTTTTTGTTGTTGAGGTGACCTGGGGCATGTATAATTTACCTATTTTGAAGCTCTTGATAACTGTATCGAGACCGCCAATGTGGTCTTCATGCGGGTGGGTGCCAATAAGATAATCAATTTGTTTGACCCCGTATTGCCTGAGGTAGTTGACTACAGCAGCCCCGTCATCATTATTGCCGGCGTCTACCAGCATGTTCCGGCCGTTGGGCATCTGGACTAAAATGCTGTCGGCTTGGCCTACATCGAGAAAACAAACCCTCATTTGTCCTGGCTGAAGGGAGGGGGTTTTAGATGTTGTCGTAGTTGAGCTGGAACAGCCGGCAGCAAACAAAAGGAAAATAATCAGGGCTAGCGCCCAAAAGTGTTTTCGTTTAGGCATAAGTAATTACCCTCCCCATTAATTACCCTGGACTAGCTTTCAAACAGCTTATCGGCCTGTTCATTGATTATTCTTTTCCTGGTTTCTGTAGCTTCCCGGTCTACCGTGATTTGTACTTTTATGACATCACCCGGCCTAGCTTCTTTGGGTAACAGAGTTTTGGGAATGTGAAACGTTCTGCGGTTAATTTCAATTATGGCGTACTGGCCTTCAAAACGGTCGATGATTAGCATCTTATAGCCTCCTTGTTACACAGTGCATTTATTATATTACATTGCTGATTTTATTGAAAATAGCTTTTTCTTTTTTTAGTGGACGTTTTCCTGTGATATATATACCCGCTTGGTCTTTTTTTCTAAAAAATTATCTTTTGCTGTAACAAGTGCACTCAGCTAGATACAAGGTATTATAAAAAGCAAAAAAGAAACCGCTGCTTGATACGGATGGGAAACTCCATGTCTATGTAGTATAGAAAACCACATAATGACTGATTGTAATACGTGTGGTGTCTTAAGTATAACCGTGAAAAGTCTTGAAAATAGTTAAAACATTATCATAACCCAGGTAATTTCTATTACTTTACTCAATTTAGCCTTAAAGGGTCTTATTTGGCTGTTGTTAAAATGTCATACTTTACTGTAAAATAATTTCAAGGCAGGATATAGTAATAAAAACTATATAATAAGTTAGTAGACAAAACATAACACAGTATTGCTAATTAGCTTACTAACTAATGCCTGACACCAAAAATAAAAGGAGGCGGTTTTGTGGGTTTATTTAAAAGAATCGGCGATAATTTGAGGGCTAATTTGAACAGTCTGCTGGACAAAGCTGAAGATCCGGTAAAAATGCTGGAACAATACTTGCGGGATATGGAGGACGACATAGCCGACGCGGAAGCGGCGGTGGCCAAACAAATCGCAGTGGTTAAACGGCTGGAAGCATCATGTAAAGATGCCGGTTTGATGGTGGAAAAAAGGGTTGATCAGGCTAAGCAAGCCCTGGCACAAAACCGGGAAGACCTGGCCAGAAAGGCGCTGGAGGACAAGAAAATTCATGCAGCCAAAGCGGAGGATTACCGGGGACAGTGGGAGCGGGCCCGTGCCGTAGCAGATAGCCTGAAAAAACAGCTTCTGGATATGAAAGACGAATTCGAAAAAATGCAGGCCAAAAAAGCTACACTGATTGCCAGGGCCAACGCTGCCCGGGCGCAAATGGAAATTAACAAAACCATGAGCGGGTTTGGCAAAGATACTGCACTAAAAGGGTTCCAGCGCATGGAAGACAAGGTGCTGCAATACGAAGCCGAGTCGGCAGCGGGCCTGGAGCTTCGTAATTACAGCAAGGGTATTGATGAAGAACTGGCCGAATTGGGTAATAACCAGTCTGAAATTGATGAGGAACTGGCCCGGTTAAAAGAGTCATTAAAAGATCAGCAATAACGAAAGGATCAGGATTGCGCGGGGGGTGTTAAAAGGTTAAAAGCATAACAGGGCGAGGGTGATAACCAATGTTGATGAAAATCTTCCAATTGTGTTTCGGCGTGGGAGCCATATTTGCTGCAGCATCATTTGTTCTGGGTCAGTTGCTGGATTTTGCCGATATAGACGGTGATTTTGATACGGCTCCGGAAACGGATGCCGATGGGCCGGGAACGGAGGCTCCCATATCCCCTTTCAAACCCGTAATCATGGCAGCTTTTCTAACAGTTTTCGGGGGGGTAGGAATAATTGGGGCAGGCTACCTGAAAATGCATCTAGCTATCGCCTTGCCCCTGGCGTTGGCCTGCGGACTGCTGATCAGCACTTTAATGTATAAGTTTCTGCTTGTGCCACTTTATAAAGCTCAAACCGGCGCGGTGTCGCAGCGGGATTTAATCGGTCAAATTGCTACGGTTACAATGGGTATTTACGAGGGCAGGTTCGGTAAAATCACTTATGTTGTCAACGGCAATACATATACCGCACCGGCCAGAACTGTGGATGGAGAGGAGATACCAGGCGGGACCAAAGTGGCTATTGTTGACATTAAGAAAAACGTTTATATGGTTACTAAAATCTAAAGGAGGTTATGCGTGTGTATCTAACAGCATTTGTTATTGTTGCAGTAATAATCCTGCTTTCTCTAAGTGTGGCAACTATGTGGAAGAAGGTTCCCCAGGATAAGGCCCTGGTGGTAACCGGTTTGAAAAAAAGGGTGATTTCCGGCGGTGGCGGGTTTGTCATCCCGCTGTTGGAGCGATCTGACAGGATATCACTGGAGAATATGAAAATCAGCGTCGAAACCAGGGGCGCGCTGACTGAGCAGGGTGTCGATATCAAGGCCGACGGTGTGGCAGTGATTAAGGTTAAGTCCGACAAGGAATCCATCCTTTCAGCGCTGGAACAGTTTAATACGGGTAAAGAGGCGGATACCATTGCCGTAATTAAAGATACTGCCAAAGACGTGCTGGAAGGCAAATTGAGGGAGATTATTTCCAAGCTTACTGTTGAAGAAATATACAAAGACCGGGAAAAATTCGCCTCCCAGGTGCAGGAAGTGGCCGCTGTGGACCTGGCTGAAATGGGTTTGGAGATTAAGGCTTTTACTATCCGGGATATTTCAGATGACAATGGTTACCTGGAGGCACTGGGCAAGAAAAGAATCGCAGAAGTAAAACGGGATGCGGACATAGCCGAAGCGGAAGCGATGAAAGAAACCCATATTAAAACTGCTGAAGCCAACAGGTTGGGTGAGGAAGCAAGGCTGATTGCCGAAACGCAAATAGCTGAAGCCACCAAGGAAAAAGAGCTGAAAGTTCACCAGTACAGACAGGAGCAGGAAACTAAAAAGGCCGGTGCAGACCTGGCCTACGATACAGAGGCCAGCAAGGTGCAGCAAAGTGTGGAGCAGGAAAAGATGCAGATCGAGATTGTTAGAAAGAAAAAGGAAATTGAGTTAGCCGAACAAGAGTCACTGCGCAGGGAGAGGGAGCTTCAGGCGACAATGAAATTACAGGCAGATGCTGAAAAGTATAGCCAGGAAAAACAGGCGGAGGCTGTTAAATTCAAGAACATTCAGGATGCGCAGGCAAAGGCGGAAAGTATTAGGCTGCTTGGTGAGGCCAATGCCCAGGCCAAAAAGATTGAAGGTGAGGCAGAGGTTGAAGTAATTCGCAAAAAAGGTGAAGCAGAGGCTCAAATCCTGCTTAAAAAAGCAGAAGCGTTCAAGCAGTACAACGATGCGGCTGTAGCGCAAATGATAATTGACAAACTGCCCGAAATCGCAAAGAGTATTGCCGAACCGCTTTCCAAAGTTGAGAAAATAGTTATCGTTGATTCGGGCAGCGGCCAGGGGCACGGGGCTGCCAAGGTTTCAGGCTATGTAACGGATATTTTATCAACCTTGCCTGAAACTGTAAAGGGTCTTACCGGATATGATTTAATGGACCTCTTTAAAAAAGGTATGTCGGGCCAAACGGTAGAAGGTCAGGCAGTGAAACAAGAAGGAGGCCTGGCACAGGAAACTATGTAATAATAACTAATCAGTTGAACAAAGTTTATAGCTGCGGTGGGAATATTAAACTTCTTTAACCGGTACTTGAAACAAAAAAGCCGCTCCACTTGTGGGCGGCTTAACTATGAGCGCTTATAAATAAAAGGCCTGAACCCTAAAAAAGGGGCAGGTCTGTCGGGAATTATTCGTAAATTTTCTCATCCGCGGCTTCGGCTTCCGCGGCATCTAACTCGTAGTTCCTGGCCTGGCGGGCTTTTAAATTTTGATGGTACTCGCGGTACCACTCGTGGGCGGTGATTAATGACATCACCTCGTTGGTGCCGGTCCAGATTGAGGCCAGACCCAGGTCACGCACAATGCGCTCTACCGGGAACACGTTGGTATAACCGATTCCGCCCATCACCTGCATGGCGTTTTTGGCAACCTTTTGGCAGGATTCGGTTACAAACTTTTTGGTTTCGCTGACCATGCGCCGGATCAGGTTCATCTCCTCTTTGGCATCGACGGCCCGGCTGGTGGTATAAATTATCGAACGGGCGGCGTCCAGCAGTATGGCCGCCTCGGCCACCTGGAAGCTGACTCCCTGGAACTGGTTGATGACCTGGCCAAAGGCCTTGCGCCGGGAAGTGTACTGGGTTGCGATTTCCAGAGCGGGGCGAGCGGCGCCGATGGTCATGGCAGCAGTGCCGAGACGCTCAGGGATCATCATCGTATTAAATACGGCATAGGCGCCGTTAAACCTGCCGACAATATTTTCTTTGGGCACTTTCACATCCTTAAAGACAATACGCCCGGCACCGCCGCCGCGGCACCCCATTAACCCGTAAAGGTATTCCACTTCAACGCCCGGCCCGCGGTCAACGATAAAGCAAGTCAGCGCTTTATGCGGGTGGGCTTTGGGGTCAAAATCCGTGCGGGCGTAAACCAGGAAGAAGTCGGCGCCCTCTGCGCCAACGATGAAACGCTTCTGCCCGTTCAGCACAAAGTAGTCTCCTTTGTCTTCCGCAATAGAGGATGTGCCGAAGAAGTCGGAACCGGCTCGCGGCTCGGTGAGACATTCGGCGGCAAATAAATCACCGGCCAGCAGTGGTTGGACGTACTTTTCTTTTTGCTCGTCGGTTCCGTGCAGGATGATGGCGTCACAAACAAGTTCCGCGCCTACGCCAAAGACGCAGGCAAAGATGTAGCCCAGGGTCCCCACCTCTTCCATTATCATGCAGGTGGTTACCCAGTCCATATCCCGGCCGCCCCACTGTTTGGGGTAGCGACAGCCCAGCAGGTTGCGCCTACCGGCTTCCTGTAAAAACTCCTTGGGAAAACGGATCTTGTCCTGATCCATGTCCATAATCATTTGGCGGGGCACCCATTTAACCAGTTCCCTGACTTCTTCGCGAATTTTTTTCTGTTCTTCAGTAAGTATAAAGTCAAACACAATTATTCTCCTCTCTTAATCCCGGTAAACAAAACAATAATATTTGGTTAAAACTGTTGGCCAAGCTTGCCGGCAGCAGTATTGCCCAGGAAGCTGCCGCCGCGGCTATGGATATTTGTGGTGGGCGGGGCTATCTTAAAGGGTGTCCGGTCGAAAAATACTTGCGAGATGCCAGGGTGATGTCCTTAATCGAAGGTACAAACAATATCCAAAAAACTGTCATGGCCTCCCAGATGTGAAAAAGGACTCATATAGTTGTCTTATCCCGCCGGGAACCGTACGATAAAGGTAGTGCCGCCGGTTCCGGAGGTAACACCTATCCTGGCATTGTGGCGGGCTGCTATCCCGTAGCACACTGCCATCCCCAGTCCCGTACCCTGGTCTTTAGTGGTAAAAAAAGGTGTACCTAACTTCTCGATAACTTCTGGTGACATCCCTTTCCCCTGATCTTGCACCTCCAGGCATACACCTTGTCCGGTTGTGTAGGTGCTTATGGTAACCACTCCGCTTTGGGGCATGGCTTCCAGCCCGTTGCGGGTGAGGTTAAGAATTAACTGCCGGAGCTCTTTGTCATTAAGCATTAAATCGGGTACGGCATTCAATTGGGTTTCAATATACTTGTCCATTCGCATGGCGTCGGCCTGGATTAACGGCAGCAGAGTAGTAATTATGTCATTTAAATTTTGCATTTTCAGCTTTGTTTCTTTATTTCTACCCAGGGAGAGAAATTCGGTGATAATGGAGTTGGCCCGGTCCAATTCTTCAATCATCAGGTTATAATAGCCTTTATAATGAGCACATTCCTCTTTGCCGGACAATAATTGCAAAAAGCCCCGGATGGTGGTCATGGGGTTTCTGACCTCGTGGCTGATGCCCGCGGCCATTTCTCCCACCAGATTGAGACGTTCCAACCTGAGCATTTCCTTTTCCAACTGCTTTCGCTCGGTAACATCGCGGGCCACGGCATATATTAATTCTTGTGTCGGGTCATAAACAGCCACCCATTCCAGCCATTTTGTAGAGCCGTCTCTACAGAAATAACGGTTATTGAGTTTTATGACCGGCTTTCCGGCATTAAGATGCTGGTATAAACCTTTTGTCTTTTCCAGATCCTCCGGATGTACAAAATCTGTTATTTGTCTGGCTATCAAATCGTCTTTGGTGTACCCGAGTATCTTTTCAATTGCGGAATTAATGCGGTGTACATAACCTTTCGTATCAAAAATACAAAGCATGTCCAGCGACAGGTCAAAAAAATTGTCCAGTTCCTTTTCCGCATGTTTTCTTTCGGTAATATTTTCCACCATGCGAATAATAAAAACAGGATCGCCCAGTGAACTGCGTACAACAGAAGCTGATAGTTTCGCCCAGAGCATTTTGCCGTCCTTTCGAATGTATCGCTTTTCCAACTGGTACTGGTCCCATTTACCAGCTATCAGTTTGCTGTAAAGATCCAGGTCTTTTTTTATGTCATCCGGGTGAGTTAACTCCGTAAAAGCGATTCCCCTAAGCTCTTGTTCACTGTAACCCAGTAAACTTTGCAAAGCCGGGTTGCTTTCCAGAATTAGACCTTCTGCATTCAGCACGGCCATTCCGATAATAGCGTGATTAAAAACAGTACTGTAGCGAATCCGGCTGTTTTGTACTTCCTCTTCCATCTGTTTGTACTTGGTAATTTCTTTGGCCAATATTAAAACGCACTTTCTGTCATCCAAATCAATTATGTTAGCCGACACCAGAAGGATGCCCGTTTTAGCAATGTTATTGTATAGGGGCATTTCAAGGTTATGAACTTCTCCCTGTTCCAGGAGCAAATGCCACAGCTTTTGTAGGTCTTCTAATAATGTAGGCATGTTGAATTCATTCCGGGTACGGCCAATAACGCTTTCCCTGCGCAGGCCGGTAACTTTAAGCCAGCTTTCGTTAACCTCAATGATCTTTTGTGTCTCTAAATCAATAATAATCATTAAATCCGGGCTGGCATTAAATATTTTATAAAAACGTTCTTCCGAAGCCTGCAGTTTTTTCCCAACTAACCTGTTTTCCCTGCGGACTTCGGCTTCGCGCAGTTCCCGGTCGATGGCCGGGATGAGCCTGCCCATATTCCCCTTGAAGATGTAATCATGTGCACCTGCCTTCATTGTTTCTACGGCAATTTCTTCGGAAATCTGACCGGATAAAATAATAAAAGGCACTTCATAGCCATGTTCTTTCATCAGCTTTAAAGCAGTCAGCCCGTTAAAGGACGGCATAACATAATCGCTGATGATTAAATCCCATTCGCGCGTTTCCAGTGCCTTTGACATCGCAGGCCCCGTCCATACCTGCTCATAAGCGGGATCATAACCACCACGCCGCAGTTCCCGCAGCAGCAACAGCATGTCGTCTTCTGAATCCTCCACAATTAAGACGCGTAAAAGTTTTTCGGCCATAAAACTTACCTCCGCGGAATCTCATTAAGAACCATCCAGTAGAGTCCCAACTGCCGCACCGCCTCGGTGAATTGATTGAAATCAACCGGCTTGCGGACATAGCTGTTGGCTCCTAAATCATAACTGCTGATAATATCTTGTTCTTCGCTGGAGGAAGTGAGAATTACGACCGAAAGGTATTTGGTCCGCTCGTCGGCGCGAATTCTCCTTAATACTTCCAGACCGTCAATTTTGGGCAGCTTTAGGTCAAGTAAAACCAGTGTCGGCGTAGTATTAATGTCCCGGTCTGTATATGCGCCGGTACCGAACAGATAATCCAGCGCTTCCGCTCCATTCTGAGCTACGATAATTTCATTAATTAAATTGTTTTTCCTGAGCGCCCGCCTGGTCAATTCCACATCATCGGGGTTGTCCTCAACTAATAAGATAATGTTTTTGTCCATGATAGATTACCTCCTGTTGCATATTTTGATTAAGGCGGTTTATTGGCGTTAGACTTTTAACGTAAAGTAAAAAATTGCCCCTTGGTTAACTGTGCCCTTAGCCCAAACCTGTCCCCCGTGGCGGTGGATGATGCGCTGGACGGTGGCCAGCCCAATGCCGTTGCCCGGAAATTCATTCATGTTGTGGAGACGCTGGAAGGCTCCGAACATCTTGCTTGAGTATTCCATTTCAAAGCCTGCGCCGTTATCACTTATGTAATAAACAGTTTTGCCTTTTTGTTCCAGGACGCCGAATTCAATTTTTGAGTTAAGGACCTTGTCGGTAAACTTCCAGGCATTACCCAGCAGGTTTTCCAGTGCAATCTTGATCAGCCTTGCATCGCCTTGAACAGTCATGCCCGGGGTAATAACGCATTCCACTGAGCGCTCGGGCTGTTTATCATGCAAATTGGCGATGATCTGCCAGGCCAGTGCAGTCAGGTCCACGTTACTCAAAGTTAACTCCTGTCTGGTGACCCGCGAAAGTTTTAATAAATCGTCAATCAGTTGTCCCATGCGTTGACTGGCTTGCCGCACACGCCGTAAATAATCCCGGCCCTGGCTATCTAATTTATCGGCATAATCCTCTAATAATACCTGGCTGAAGCCGTCAATGCTCCGCAAAGGGCTTCGTAAATCATGAGAGACGGAATAGCTAAAAGATGCCAGTTCTTTATTGATAACCTCCAATTCCATGGCCCGCCGCTGTAAATTTTGGTTCAGTTGCCATATTTTCTGTTCATCCTGTTTGCGCTGGGTAATGTCACGTATGACCATTGTTGCCCGGGGATAGCCATTTTTATCTATAAATAAAGCAGCTGTTACTTCACCGGGGAAAATTGTACCGTTTTTGCGTTTGTAATCTAATTCTCCTTTAGCGGAACCCTTACATGCCTTTTCTGCCCGGAAAAGCGGCAATCTGGGGTCTGCCAGATCAACAATGCTATCTCTGTTGATTTCGAGCAACTCCTTCTCTGTATAACCAAAAATTTGACAGGCCCCGTGATTGGCGGCATAAATTCTACCGTCATCCGGGTCGGTAAGCAGTATCGCTTCCGGGCAATTATTAAATAACGAGCGGTAGATTTCCCTGCTTTCCCGCAGTTCTGCCTCAATTACTTTGCGCTCGGCGATTTCCTGCACTAATTTTTGGTTAACCCTTTTAAACTCATCTTCCATTTCTTTGCGTTCAACAATGGTGCTAATGAGTATAGCCGAAGTATGTAGTCGCTGCTTGGCAATATCTATAATATAAGGCGGCCGGTGCAGGTACGTAACGGCCAATTGCATCAGTTTATCGGTTGGCACGCGATAAAGCTCTGCAATCTCCTGCAATCTGTTATGATCTGTGGGCGGGCTGCCGTAGGCAAAGTTGATGGCACCGATTGCTTCACCCTTTGCCACTAATGGAACCGCATAAATGCGAATCCCTCCGCGGCACTCAATGTCAACAGGCTTAGCTGTTTCAATAGCAACCTTGGCGGATTCTGTCCAACATGATTCATGGCAGTGCCATTTGCCAGAAGTCAGTGCTTTCTTATTATCAGTCGTGTGGCAAAGATTAAACGAGGCCTGGTTAAGGAAGCGGCACCAACCGGAAGTGAAAGTGTCCATGGCATAGTCCCCGTTTTTTTCGTAAATGGCCGATGCGGTCTCCATTAAGTCCAAATAATCGTGGGCAACCCTGTGTAAGATTTCCTCTCCCACTGCGTTCAAAATACGGCGGCAGGTATTAAGCTCGGCTAGGCTGCCGTAGGGTTGTCCCAAAACTTTAGCCCCATTGTTTTGCCGGGTGTTTGAACGGGTTAACAGCCATTCGATATTTTTTAAATTCTTTTCCGCCTGGGTGAGGCGCAGGGTAACTTGTTTTAACTGCATGCTTCTTTTTATGTGAATTCGCTTTTTAAAAAAGCCGCAATCCAATGCTCTTCCCCCGATCCATTTTTACAAGCAAAAAAAATTCATATTCACCAAATTATCTATTATTTTTGACACCTAACTTGTTAATTCCTTTTTTTGCATATAAAAATACTAGAATACTACTTAAACAGGAATTGGGATTCCTCAGCCTTAATTGGGCCGATGGATATCAGAAATTTAATTAAGGGGATATACAAAGCCTGACGTTTTTATATCGTCAGGCTTTGTAAACTTGTTTAAAAAATCTTTTTCTGGCGGCAATACTCCTCAACTTCCATTAAAGTTTCACCAAACCGCTGGTAGTGTACAATTTCTCTCTCCCTTAAGAATCGCAAAACATCAGTAACCAGGGGGTCGTCAGATAATTTAATCAGGTTTTCATAAACCGCCCTGGCTTTCTGTTCCGCGGCCAGGTTTTCATGCAGGTCGGCAACCGGATCATCCGTAGCTGAAACATACGCTGCAATCCAGGGCACCCCGGCAGCGTTTTCCCAGTATAATGACTTGCCGTGGTCTGCGTAATGGGCGCCTAAATCCGCAGCTTTAATGGCTTCTACCGGGGCACCTTCCAGCAGTTTATAGACAAGCGTTGCTATGATTTCCATATGGGCCATTTCTTCTGTTCCAATGTCGGTTAAAACACCCTTTGCTTTACCTGTTGGCATTGTATAACGCATATTTAAATAGCGAAGTGCAGCCGATGACTCCCCTTCCGGCCCGCCATACTGGGTGATGACATATTTAGCCAGACGCGGGTTAGGAGCACTAACCTTTACTGGATATTGCAGTTTTTTTTCATATAGCCACATTTTTACAATTCCTTTCTTCTTTTTATAACATTAATATTTAATTTCCCAGGGCCACGGGCTATCCACCCATTTCCAATAATTTTGCATGGCGGGGGAGTAACCAAAATTAACTAAAGGGCCATAAATACTTTCATATTTTCTTACACATTGCATCAAGCTCTGGTGTGTACTGTTATATAATGCCAGTGCTTGCTGGTCTTCGGGGTGAGTATCCAAATATAAATTCAATTCAACTGCAACGAATGATAATTGCTGTATTTCCAGTAGCATTTTGGCTTGATTGTAATCGGCCATAAAATCACCTCCCAACCTTAGCAGGCCATGGCCTATACAATTCAGGGAATAATGTTCCTTTTTCTAAAGCCACAGCCGGTGGATATAGTTGCCCACCAAGCCTTTGAATAGGGATATAAGCCCTGGCAAGCTCTAAACCAGGTATATTCGGGCTGCCAGGGTAATAGCCGGCATATTGACTGGTATTTGGGGCATTGGCCGTTTTGGGATTGGTGTCTGGTTGTTGTTTTTCCTTGCTCAAAAGACATACCTCCAAAATATTACATTATGTTTAACAATATATTCAGTTATAGGTGCTTTGTTCCAATATGAAGTAAAAAACATGTTTAATTCATCAAAAAGATGCATGTTTACGGAGTGTGGGTGTGAGGCGGAAAATAAGAGAGTGTGAAATGGTAAAGCAAAAAGGGCCTATAAAAGACCCTTTTTGCTTTTGCACCTATTTAAGAAATATCGAAGCCAAAGTGGGAGCAAAACAAGTTGCTCAGAGTGGGGTCAAACTGTAATCCGCTTTGACTGCGGATTTCCGCCAGAGCCTCATCTTGGCTGATGGCACTGCGATATACACGGTCACTTGTCATCAGATCAAAAGCATCTATAATAGCAAAAATCCTGGAAAGATAAGGTATTTGTTCTCCCTTTAAGCCGTTTGGATAGCCGGTACCGTCCCAACTTTCCCGCAAAGACAGTATCGTTTCGGCCACGCCCGGCTCACCAATTGACTGCGCCATTCTATACCCAATTTCACTGCAATTCTTAACAATTTCCCATTCTCTGGGAGTCAGTGGCCCTGGTTTTTTTAGAATATCTTCAGGGATTGCCAATTTGCCGACATCGTGTAATGTGGCCACCAGCATAAGATTGTTCTTTTCGATGGATTCAGCACCATAGCCTAAAAGGTCAGCAAACTTGCCGGCTATTTCTTTTGCTCTGATAATATGACCTGACGGTATAATAGACCTTGTTTCCAGAACAGTTGCCATTTTTTTGACAATGTTCATTCTTACTGTTTTTTGGCTCAATAGTTTATTTTTATACATTCTGCTCTCTGCTACAGCGAATAAATCAGTAATATTCTGGTTTAAGCCGGCCATCGTAGCGGTTCCAATGGAAAAGCTAATATCTACAACATCACGGCAGGCTTCACGGCATGCGGCATTAATATCTTCCACTATTTTCTGGCAGTCAGATGGCCCGGTAGCAGGAAGGATAATTAAAAATTCATCACCGCCCCAGCGGGCAATAATATCTTTTGCACGGCAGCACGTTCTAAAAATTTTTGCTACACTAACAATTAACTCGTCACCCTTTTGATGCCCAAAAACATCATTAGTTAATTTTAGTCCGTTCATATCAGCTAAAATAATACTTATTGGTAAGTTAGCGGTGGTAATAATCTGGGGAATTTGTTTATCTATATAAAATCTATTATATAAAGAAGTTAAACTGTCGTGTTCGCTTAAATATTTAACCTTAGCTTCAGTTTTAATTTTTTCAGTAATATCCGTTAGAATAATAAGAATTGCATAGTCTTCTTCGAGCCAATCAATTAACTTATATCTAACATCAATATGCCTGTTGTTGATGTTAATTCTGGTTGGCAATAGTTTTAATCGCTCTTCACTTTTCTCCCGGAAAGCAGAGCTAAAAGCATTGGTGTAGTATTGCTGCTGTTCATAGTTATCGCTCAGCAATAATGCTATGTTATCTTTTTTTATTTTTTTATCAAAAATTCTAATGCATTCAACGCTGTACTCCTCGTCAACAAGGAGGTCTTTTCCAAAGGATAAAAAACCCTGGTTTGAATTATCCAGTAAACTTTTTATTTTATATTCCCTATCTTTTAATGTTTTTCCCTGGGCATCGCTTATTTTTACTACTTTCTTGGTAAATTTTAATAATTTTTTATAATTATCAACTAGCTTTTTGTATTTGGGCAGTAATTCACTATTTGAATAATTATTGCTTGCTATATCGTCGGTGCAGGATTCCAAAATGCTCATTTCTTCATTAAACAGCGATCTATCTTGCTGGCTACCCAAAGATGCAACCCGCCTTTCCAGGATATTATATAACCTTAAAAGCCAGTAAGGTTATATCATCTCTTTGAGATTCATCCCCCATATATTCTGAAAGCTCTTTTAAAAATATTTCGCGCTGTTTAAATAGGGGTTCCTGGTAGTGCTTATTAATTAATCCTATAAAGTTCCTTTTGCCAAAACAATAATTTTTTGCACCACCATTTTGATCGATATAACCATCTGAAGTAATATAAAAAAGGTCGTTGTTGTTAAATTTAACAACACTTTCTGTAAAATTATATTCCTCGCTTGTCATAATGTAACCGGCGCTTTTTCTATTTCCTTTCAGCACTTTTAATTCCTGGCCGCTCTTAATATAAAGTGAAAATTTAGCCCCGGCGAAAGTAAGGTTATTATCAATACCAATAAAACAAATTCCGATATCCAACCCATCATCGGTTAATGAGTTCCTGTCCTGTTGTTTTAACGTCTGTTTGATCAAGTAATTTAATTTTTGAATAATCTCAGAAGGCTTTTCTTCTGCGCCGGTTACAATTTGATTCAATAGCGTAATTGACAGCATACTCATAAGAGCTCCCGGAACACCATGCCCGGTGCAGTCTCCAATGGCCACAAAGAAACCTGAACTGAACTTTTTGATCCAGTAAAAATCTCCGCCCACCATATCCCTGGGCTGCCAGATTAAAAAATAATCTTGAAATACTTCAGTTAAAGTTTCACTTGAAGGCAAAACTGATTTTTGGATTCTCCGGGCATAATCAATACTATCAGTTAATTTTTCATTTTTTTCCTTTAGCTCCAGTGTTCTAGCCAAAACCTTTTGCTCGAGTTCCAGGTTTAATTCTACGGCTTTTTTGTAAGGGTTGACCAGTTTATTTGTTACAAAGTAGAAAAAGAAAGTGATAGAAATCAATACAATTAAAGAGGCCAGAAAGGTATTTAGCTTAATGGTATCCAGAAAAGTAATGGATGCGCTCCTTGGTATTTGTGACAGCAGGTACCACTGTGTAGAGTTTAAGGGATAAACGATTAAGTCTGTTAAACCAAATTTACTGTTTTGGTATTCAAAGGTGTAATGGACTGATTGGTTGTCACTCAAACTATGTAATATTTTCTCTTTTACCTCTCGCGGTATAAAATTTTGTATATTTTTCCCGCTATGTTCCACGTTATCAGATAGATAGATATCACCTTGCCGGTCAATTAACCAAACATTGCTATTTTTACTATGTTTGTATTGCTGAAGCTCTTGGGCCATATCTTTAAGCCCTAATCCCACTCCGGTAATGGCGATGGGCTGGTCAGTACCGCCCATTAAAGCGTCTACAAAAACAAAGGTATCTTTTCTTTCCTGGTTGTAATCGTACTGTATGGTGATTGATTCCGGGGAAGCAAGCGTTTTGAAGAACCAATCGTCATCAGGGTCGCTCTGGCTCATCGTATCAATTATTTTGCCGTTTTCGTCCCAGTAGTGGTTTGTTATCGCGCTAACTATAAAAGAATTGGTATAACCAAAATCAGCTACCAGGGTATTTATTTTTTTTAAAGCATAGTCTGTTTGTAGTTTATTTGCCTCACCATTCTTGACCCAATCAATTATTTGTGGATCTTTGGCCAGCAGCAGAGAGATTTCCTTGGCCCGTTCTATACGACTGTCGATTTTATAAGATATAGATTCAGAGATATTTACAAGGTCCTGGTTTTTTAGTTTATGAACAACTTCATTTTTAGTAATGCGATATGTAATCAAGCCAGTTAAGCAGATAGAAAAAATAATAATAATGCTGGCAAATGAAATTATTTTTATAATATCCGAGTCGGGTGCAATTTTACTTTGATTTTTTAGTTCCATCCATCTAAACCTCGTTACTAGCTTTGTTAATTTACTATGTGTTAACCCTCACGCGGTACGATGTTGAATGACAGTTTCGTATCTTCTTTGAATTCTTCGGCACATTCTAATTCACTTTCATTATCAACATCATAATACCAGTTTAGTGCTATATTTTTACCTGATAAAAAGGCGGCATCAAATTTTTCCAGCAGCATCATAATGCATTTTGAACTGCTGGTATTGATATAAGGCAGTTTGAAATCAATCTTAACAGTGGCCTTCGTGTGCAATTCCGCTAGATACCCATCAATCCATTGAAAAACCGGCTCATAAAATTTAAATGCATTTTCAGGATATGACTGCCCGCTTATGGAAAGTATATTGTTATCCGGGTTAAAATTTATTTCCGGTGTGCTTTTGGTTTCACTAATAATTAATTTTTTCAAGGTATATCCCCCCAATGACTCTCTAGACTATTGCTTTTAAGGTAAAAAAAGAAAACTGTTCATCTATATCAACTATGGAGTATTGTAGTGGCTGACTGGCCTTTCTGGCGATGTCAATAAGGCCTATCCCGGCACTTGTGCTGTCAGGGGGAAGCTCCTGCTTTAATTTTTGTTTATATAATTTTTTCAGTTCTTCTTTATTCAGGCTGGTTACTGCGCTTATAGTACTTTGGAGTTTTTCTAAGTCACTATTTACTATTATATTGCCGGAGCAAATATATTTTCCGTTATTAGCTGTATTGCCAATAATAACAATACAGGAGTTGGCAATTTGCTCATAGGCGTCTATAAAATTTCCACTGGCGCAATAATTCTTTATATTTTGTGTTTGCTCAATAAAGATAGAAAAAATATTGAAAATATCAGTTTTAGGTTGATCTTCTGTTTCCAAATATTTTTTAAGTGCTTCGCCCAATTCTTCTATTATTTCCTGCGAAAATTTACCTGAAAAACTAATGAGAACACCGTCTTCTCTCAACTGTTTTTGCAACGCGAGTAACTTGGGATTCATTTACAAACCTCCCTCTGTGCAAACTCCTTTTTATGTACAAATTAGTTGTTATCATTAAAATTTCCTGTTTATTTGATAAAATTTTGAGGTTTATTTGAAAAAATGCCAAAATAACTATGGAAATATAGGTGTGGTATTCGATAAGTAGGGCATGTAAAAAAGCTGAGGTTTTTAGTTTTTTTTGTTTAAAAAAAATAATCGGGGAAATGATAAATGCAAAAGGGGGGTGTTGTAATGAGCAAAACATCTACGGCATTAATAATTAAATTCATTATGACTTTTGTCATGGCGGCCATTGTTTTCGAGTTATTAAACATGGGTAACGCTACTTGGTTTTGGGTATTTGTAGTTAGCCTTGTAGGTACTGCTTTAAATTATCTGTTGGGGGATCTTTATGTTCTTCCCAAATTCGGAAACATAGTGGCTTCTATTGGTGATGGTGTTCTAGCTGCCCTGGTGGCCTTTATAATTGATGCTTTGACCAGATTTTTTGATACAACTTTTGCTTCCCTGGTTTTATTTGCTTTGCTAATTGCCGTAGGAGAATATTTCTTCCACCAGTATCTTAAAGCATCGCCAGAGGTTGAACCGTAAGCTGTAAGAATCAATCTTCGTGCGGGCGGGGATTGGTTCTTTTTTTAGAAAACGGACATAATACACGCAATCCAAAAAGGAGGTTTTAAACGTGGCCAAGTCCAAAAAGAAATACAATAAAGAAAAGAAAACTATTAAAGTCCCAGGTGAAGATATCACATTAGAAAGCAGTAATAAGCAAACTACCGCTTTTAACGATCAGGGTACTAAAAATATTTAAAAGCACTGACACAAGCGCGCTAAAGGAACTGATTTAGCGCGCTTGTCATGTTAGGTAACAGATTATCGTTTAGCCTAATTCTTTGAAAACAATACCGGGGTTTTTTTCCTGGCAGTAGTTTAAGTTCCATTCAGACTGGAACAGCACCACCAGTCTTTCGTCCCGGTCCTGGGCCAGTTTGCTGCTCATGGGCCAGATTATACCGTTTTCTTCCCCGGGGCCACATTCGACCCAGCGGGCACACGAAAAGGGCAGTCTTTCTACCGAGGTATCAACGCCATACTCTGCCTTCAATCGTGCCACCACCACGTCAAATTGAAGTTCTCCCACCGCCGCCAGAATAGGTTCTTTGCGCAAACTGTCACGTAAGAACAGTACCTGGATGGCCCCTTCCTCTTCCAACTGTTCAAGCCCCTTGTTAAATTGCTTATACTTGGCAATCTGCTGATTGTGGAGAATGCAAAAATGTTCAGGCTGAAAACGCGGTATGGAGTCAAATTTGATGAGTTTACCTGAACATAACGTGTCACCTATGTTAAAAAGGCCGGGGTTGGCCAATCCTACCACATCACCCGGGTAAGCCTCCTCAACTATTTCTCGTTCCCGGGCAAAGAAGCGGTATGCACGGGGCATGCGCACTTTGCGCCCCAGCCGGGAATGATGCAGCAGCATATCCTTTTCGAAACGGCCGGAGCACACCCGCAGAAAAGCAACCCGGTCTCTGTGCATCGGGTCCATGTTAGCCTGGATTTTAAAAATTTGTCCGGAAAAATCCTGGTGGTCTGGTTCAATCATACCCTGGTCGCTGGCACGCGGCCCTGGTGCCGGCGCAAAATCAATGAGTGCCCGCAAAAAAGATTCCAGTCCGAAATTATTAATGGCACTGCCGAAAAACACCGGTGTAACCTCACCGGCCAAAAACATTTCCCGGCTGAAAGACGCGCCTGCCGCGTCCAGAAGCTCTGTTTCCTCTACCAGCTGCCTGTATTCAATTTCTCCGAGCAAACCGGCCAGCGCCGAGTCATGGATGTCGTGAACCTGAACGGGCGCTCTGCGCTGGCCGTGTTCGGTCCGCTCAAAAAGCAGCACCTGTTTGTTGATAAGATCATAAACACCCTTAAAAGTAGGCCCGTTGCCGATGGGCCAGTTCATTGGAACCGCTCCGATTCCCAGTGTTTGTTCAATTTCGTCCAGTAGGCCCAGTGGATCCTGTCCCGGGCGGTCCAGCTTATTTATAAAGGTAAGAATTGGTGTGTGGCGCAGCCGGCATACCTGGAACAATTTTTTAGTCTGTGGTTCAATTCCCTTGGCGCTGTCCAGCACCATCACCGCACTGTCCGTAACCATTAGTGTCCGGTAAGTATCCTCGCTGAAGTCCTGGTGTCCAGGGGTGTCCAGCAGGTTGATCCGGTATCCCATATAATCAAACTGCAGGGCGGCGGTAGTTATTGAGATGCCCCGCTGTTGCTCCAATTCCATCCAGTCGGAGGTGGCATGGTGCTGATTTTTACGGGCGCGTACAGCGCCGGCCAGGTCTACGGCGCCTGCATAAAGCAGCAGTTTTTCGGTTAAAGTGGTTTTGCCCGCGTCCGGGTGTGAGATTATCGCAAAGGTACGACGCCGGGATACTTCAAACACAAGTTCGTTTAGGTTTTTTGGGGCAGGTTGCTGTAGCATTAATACCTCCTGATGAAAGTTGTATTTTAACATTTATGAGGCAACTTGATAAAGATATGGCATATTGTGCATTACAACTATACACTATTTGCCCGATTATGATCAAGAATTTGAACTGCGTGACAGGTTCTAATGCTGACAAACACATCCAAGTTATTAACAGAATTTTCTGTTTTGTGGACAAATCTGTTAATAAACCTGAATAATTTAGAACCAGTTGCTGGAATTCATCATATCTTAACACATGAATAAGGAAAATGAATTTATTGGAGGACGTTTAAATGGCAAATCAGGACGAATTATATATAATCCAATCAAAAATCGATCAAGCTTTGAATTTGCTAAAAGATGCAGTAGATATCAGCATACCGCTTCTTGACAATGAGCAAAGAGGAGCAGTTATCGGTCTTTGGGAAGAATTTTTTGCCGAATTTTTAAGTCATATTAATAAAAAGGGGCAAAAAACGGGTTATAACCTAATTTCTTTAATTTCACTAATGCGGTTAATGCAAGGTTAACTGCATAACCATGCTGATTTTGCTCTGTTAGAATCAAATTTTTATTATTGTTTGCTTGAAAATGCACGAAAATCATGCAATATCAAGTGATGTCCAAGCATATAGCGCCGTGAAGGGAATGTTTACATCCGGCTTTATTATGTATAATGGAGTAAAACGGAGTTAATATTTATGACACTTTTACAAGCGGATAGTAGTATGAAGTCGAAGCCGGAATATTTTTTGCCCGGTAGCGCCATATTTTGGCGAGCTACTCTGGCTCTGTTTATCGCATCTTTTTTAACCTTTGCCAATGTTTATATAACACAGCCACTGCTGCCCCTACTGGTTGAAGAGTTTAAAGTGTCACCTGCTGCGTCCAGTCTTACCATTTCCCTAACAATATTCGCACTGGGTTTAACCATGCTTATTTTAGGTCCGGTATCAGACGCCTTGGGACGCCGTCCGGTAATGTTGTGGACTATGGCCCTTGCGGCTGTGCCTGCCCTGCTGGCTCCCCTGGTTACGTCATTTAATATGCTGTTGCTTATTCGAATTGCCCAGGGAATTTTTTTGGCTGGCTTGCCCTCAGTGGCTATGGCTTACCTGGGTGAAGAGTTTTCACCCAGGGCGCTGGGGCTGGCAGTAGGCTTATATATCAGCGGCAATTCAATTGGCGGCATGAGCGGGCGGATAATCAGCGGCATGATGGCGGATGCCTACTCCTGGCGGATGTCCTTCGTGGTTATGGGGGCTATAGGGGTGCTGGGGGTGATTTTTTTTTACTATTTACTACCACCTTCCAAACACTTTTCGCCCCGGCCGGCCGGTCTTAAAAAAAGCGCGGCAGACCTTTTAGGGCATTTAAAAAATCCGGCTCTGTTAAAGGCTTACGGTATAGCTTTTGTGATTATGTTTTCCTTTGTGGGCATCTACAATTACATTACCTTCCGGCTGAGCGGGCCGTTATACAACCTCTCACCGACTGCTTTAGGGTGGATTTTCCTAACTTACCTGTCCGGTACAGTTAGTTCCACCGTCGCGGGGAGGTTTATCGACGTAGTCGGAAACAGGGCGGCGGTTATTCTGGGGGTAAGCATTGCCCTCGCCGGGTTGCTTATCTTGGCTATGCCTTCGTTGTGGGTGATTATTGGGGGGCTTCTGGTTTTTAGCTTTGGATTTTTTGCCACTCATGCTGCGGCCAGTGCCTGGGTTAATGCCAAAGCAGTGGAGGCTAGGGCGGGTGCAATGGGATTATACCTTGTTTTTTATTATACAGGCGGCAGTTTTGGCAGTACCGGGCTGGGTTTTTTATGGCATTACCGGGGGTGGCCGGGTGTTACCGCCGGAGTTGCAGCGGTATTGGCAGTTGGTCTTTTTCTGGGCTTTTGCTTGCGTGAAAACAATAATAAACATACAAATGGAGGCTAATATGTTTTTCAGGTCAATAATTCTTTTTATTCTGGCCGGTTTGGCCGAAATCGCAGGTGGCTATTTAATTTGGATCTGGCTGCGGGAAGGGGCAGGTGTAATCTGGGGCCTAACCGGCGGTGTGGTATTGATAGTCTACGGGGTGATACCCACACTGCAGAATTTTCCCGATTTTGGGCGTATATACGCAGCGTACGGGGGCGTGTTTATAATCATGTCCATTTTATGGGGCTGGTGGGTTGACGGGGTAACTCCCGATTATTATGATTGGCTTGGCACATTTGTGGCTTTAATTGGAACGGCAATAATCTTGTGGTCCCCTCGCAGGGGACAGGAAAGGGAGGCTGCCGGCCAATGATTAAATCAGCGGTGCTCTTTGTCCTGGCCGGTTTGGCCGAAATAGGCGGTGGGTATTTGGTTTGGTTGTGGCTGCGCGAGCAAAAGGGGCTATGGCTGGGTATTATCGGGGCTGTGATCCTGGTAGTATATGGTGTTATACCAACCTTACAGGAATACCCTCATTTCGGCAGGGTATATGCGGCCTACGGCGGCGTTTTTATTGTTTTGTCCTTGTTATGGGGATGGTTCATTGACAAAAAAAAGCCCGACAAATATGACTGGGCCGGTTCTTGCGTTGCTCTTATCGGCGCTGCAATAATTATCTGGACTCCAAGGTAATATAAAAACCCTACGTCATGTTTAATGGCACCTGTGCCTGCATTGCCCATAACAATCTCTTTTCTACCTCATACCAGTTAACTAACTGCCACCAGGCTTTTACATAGTCCCCGCGCCGGTACTGATAATCGAGGTAATAGGCATGCTCCCATACATCCAACACCAGAATGGGTATGCCACCCCACTGGGTCAGATTCTGATGCTTTTCGGCAGTGAGAATCTCCATGTGTCTCCAGGCCGGCTGCCAAATTAGCACCGCCCAGCCGGATGCTTCCACCTGTTCAGCAGCCTTTGTGAACTGCTCCCTGAAATTTAAAAAATTACCGAAATAATAATTTATATTAGCCTGTGTCTGGGAGCCAGGCTGCCCGCCCTGACCGATGGCGGCCATTATCGTCCAGTAGATACTGTGCAGTATATGGCCCGAACCATTGAAAGCCAGCTCTCGTGCCCAATGTTTTACCAGAGAAAAATCCTTGTTCTGCCGTGCTTCTACTAACTTTAATTCAGCCTTATTTAATCCTTCAACGTAAGCTTTATGGTGACGGTTGTGGTGGTAGGTCAATGTTTTGGAACTGATCACCGGCTCAAGAGCGTTATAGGCATACGGTAGTGGCGGTAACTGGTGGCCGCCGGGTGGTACAGCATAATAATTCATAATCAATAACCCCCTCTTGTTATAATAGCTATGTTTCCCAATATTATATTCATCTCTAAAAAATTTGTTGCGTTTATCCCGGCGTTAGATGGCATGCAGTCTAACTGGCAGTGGGAATGCGAAGTGAGCAGGCAGAGTCGGTTTATAGCGTGGGTCGTAATAAAATGCCAAGGCCTCCGGGGAAAACCCCGGAGGCCTTGGCATTAGTGGAGCCGACGGTCGGATTTGAACCGACGACCTGCGCATTACGAGTGCGCTGCTCTACCCCTGAGCCACGCCGGCAATATAAAATTGCGCAATGTATATGATAATATTTTTACTTGTTTCTGTCAAGAAACTAGTTATGGTAATAAAGAGATTTATTAATTTTACCACAAAAGCTGGTAAAATTTCCTGTATTGTAATACAGGTACCTTATTAACAATTGAAGAAATTATTAATATATAAAAGAGAATCATATAATTTTGGCGGTGATATAATGATATTCTCATTTGGCATGCAAAATAAAACGGTCAGGCAACTGAGAAAGAACCAGAACCTGACGGCAAAAGAGGTAGCCTGGAAATTAAAATTGGATACTATAGACATATTAAAAGTAGACGATATGAAATTAAAGGATGTGCCTGAGCCTTTGAAAACCAAAATTACACCTGTTTTAAGAGGGGATAGTTTGAATAAAGTCCCCTGGTAGTGGAATCATTATGCATTATTGGGTTTTTAGCACTTTTAGGGATGGTTCCTTGATCCCAATATTATAATGTTTAATATGGTATTTATTATAGAGTTCCTCCATGTCACCAAGGGCCAGTAAAACAATCTCCAGACCGATAACGATCTCTTGCAGGTTGTTTTTTGCCCATCTGGGGTGGTCAATTTCTATAGTTAATTCGGTGTTATCCCTAATTATTGAAACAAGGTTTTTTATCGCAAGGATCAAGCTTAATTCTTTGCTATATGACATCTTAGTTCCCTCCTTAGGCTTTTAAAAAATATATGGAAGAGATATTAATTATCTATTAACAAAATATGTAAAATTTTTTAAATTTAGCTTATAGATAAAAATTCTTTTTTAAGCACAAAGTTTTATTATGATAGGTTATTTCTTTTGATTTGTTGAATTTGGTCCCGACTTCATTGCGAACAAAAAAAACCCCCTTTCGGGGATCTGGGAGAGGGGGAAATGATTATGCTATTAAAAATTTAATGCAAAATTACATTCCTTATTACCTTACAATAAGAACCGGGCAGGATGCGTGACGAACGACACGCCTGCTAACACTTCCCATAATAAAACCGCTTAATGCCCCAAGACCGCGGTTGCCGATTACAACCAGATCGTATTGCCCTTTCTTGGCCTTGGTGATTATTTCAGTTGACGGATCTCCAACTATCATGTCGGTATCAACCTGAACATTAAATGAGATCAGATCATTTTTGGCTTCATCCAGTGTATGGTTGCCTTCTTCTATAATTCCATCAATTAATTGTTGTTCGTAAATGCTGGTCCTTATTGTTGAGGGTAGTGGTGCTACCACATGAAACAAGGTAATCGTGGCTTCAAACTTTAAAGCCAATTCTGCTGCTTGTTTAATGGCTTTTTGTGATATGTCTGAGCCGTCTACTGCGACTAGAATTTTTTTATACACAACCTCCAACTCCTTTGTGTTATATTTCACTATTGTTAATTGATTAAATTATAATAGTCTGTGAAAGTGATGTCAATCACAATTATTAAAAATTGCACTGTATTTTTTTAAAAATTACCGGCATTACATCAACACAAAATTAAGCCCCTAAAGAAAGGGGTTTTAGCTAAAGTTTGATGAAAATTACAGGCTATAATAGGCCAAACCGATCACATTGGGGCCGACATGCGTTCCTATGACAGAGACGAATTCAGAATTAATTATATTATCATTGTCAATCTTTTGATTAATTTTTTGTTCAAGAAGAGAAAGAGATGCGCTGTCGTTGCCGTGGATTAATAGTAATAAAAAATTGAATTAAGGGTATTAATAACATTGGTTTAGTTAAAATTTATTGGGGGGATTAATGTTGACAGTTTCCACTCAGGTTAAGCAAACCCTGGCTGCTTTAAAGAGTGCACAGGCAAATATGGAAAGTTTCGCTATGCAAACGCAGAACCAGCAGGCCAAGAACTTATATTCCAATGCGGCCCAACAAACTCAAACCATTATTGACAGTCTGGAGCCAAGGGTCACTGCAATGGAAAGCGAGGAGCCCCAATATAAGGGGTTTTAGCTGAAACAGCCGGATCTTATGGATCCGGTTTTTTCTGTATATAATTATTAATTCATATGCAAAATAAAAACTGAGGCAGGTGATTTCGTATGACCATAAGCGGGCAGGTTAAACAAACAGCAGCCAGTCTAAAAGGAATTGAAGCAACTTTAGATGCAATTATAGCTATTGAACATAACCAAAAAGAAAGGCAGCTGCTGAAACAAAATAGAGCCAAAATCCAAAGTGTGGCCAAGAATTTAGAAAAGAGGATCAGTGCATTAGAATTTGAAGAGCCACAATATAAAGGTTTTTAGATTATTATAGGGGATGCAAATAAATGCCAGAATGGTTGATAATATTATTTCGATCCGCCGGCTTATTCATTATTGCCTTAGTTCTGATCCGCCTGATCGGCAAAAGGCAAACAGCCCGTTTAACATTTTTTGATTTAATAACCGGTATTGTTATCGGGGTTATTGTAGCCGCAATTTCATTGGGTTTGGTAAATCTAACATATGGGTTGGTTGCCCTGGTGATTTGGACGGCGTTTCCGGCATTAATCTATCTATTATCAATTAAATCTAAAATAGTCAGGGATATTATCCAAGGAAAGGAAACCGTCCTGATAAATCATGGAAAAGTTCTGGAGGATAAATTAATGGAAGCCCGGTATACACCGGAAGATTTACTGAGCCAATTGCGCAAGAAAGATGTATTTAATTTTGCCGATGTGGAGTTTGCGGTTCTGGAACCAACCGGGGATGTAAGTGTTTTGTTGAAGAAAGATAACCAACCTCTTACACCAAAAACAATTGATTTAAAAGTTGGTCAGGAGAGTGTGCCGCAAACGGTAATGATGGATGGAGTGATCATGGACGAGCCATTGACTGCAATGGGGCTGAACAGGGGATGGCTGCACACTGAGCTGGAGAAAGCCGGTGTGGCACCGGAAAATGTTTTTATAGCTCAGGTTGATTCCGCCGGACAATTGTATTTAGATCTTTTTGATGATGCCATCCAGGTGCCTAAACCTAAGATAAAAGACTTGCTTTTTACCACTCTAAAGAAATGCCAGGCTGATTGCGAGTTATACGCGCTGGGTACTAAAAGCCCGGAAGCAAAAAAAATGTACGGGCGGTCATCTCAAACACTGGCGGAAGTTATCGGCGATTTGGAGCCTTATATGAAAAGATAGGGGTTGAAAGTATGTCCGATAAAAAAAAGAAGAAATTAACTCCGGTGCAGCAGCAGTACCAGTCCTTTTCCAAAGCCAGGGAGCCACAGAGACCGGTACTGTTAAACTGCGTAAAGGCTTTTTTAGTGGGCGGAGTTATCTGCGCTCTGGGGCAGGGGGTTTCGGATTTCTTTATTTGGAACTTTGATTTTACGGAAAAAACTGTCGGTAACCCCACTGTGGCTGTGATGATATTAATCTCGGTTATTTTAACGTCATTAGGCGTATATGATCATATAGCCCAGTTTGCCGGTGCGGGCACAGCGATACCCGTAACCGGATTTGCCAATTCCATGGCATCGGCGGCAATCGAGCACAGGAGTGAGGGGTTTGTGCTGGGAGTAGGTGGAAACATGTTTAAACTGGCGGGATCGGTAATCGTTTTTGGCGTTTTTGCCGCGTTTATAGTTGCTTTAATCAAAACAACACTGGCTTTATTAGGGGGATCATAAAGGTGCTTCAAGGTCACCAAACCTGGGTGTTTAATAACAAGCCCACCATTTTAGCAACAGCTGCCGTGGGCGGCCCTTATGAGGCCGAGGGGCCTTTGGCGGAGGATTTTGACACTCTCCACGGCGATCTGTGGATGGGGCAGGACAGTTATGAAAAAGCAGAAAGAAAAATGGTGGAAGAAGCTTGTGAGATAGCAATCCGCAAAGCCGGGAAACAAAAACAGGATGTTCAGTTTTTTTTATGTGGGGACCTGTTGAACCAGATTATTTCCAGCAGTTTTGCCGCCAGGACACTGGCTGTTCCTTTTCTTGGCCTGTACGGAGCTTGTTCCAGTTCTATGGAAAGCCTTGCCCTGGGTTCTTTGATTGTCGATAGCAAATCAGGCAACAATGTTATTTGCGGTGCCGTCAGCCACAATGCAGCGGTTGAGAAACAATTCCGGTATCCCACTGAATATGGCGCTCAAAAGCCGCCAACGGCCCAATGGACCGTTACCGGTGCAGGTATGGCTCTGCTCGGTGATAAAGGGGACGGGCCCAGGGTTACTTCCGCCACCATAGGCAAAATAGTGGATATGGGGATTAGCGACCCCTATAACATGGGTGGAGCTATGGCCCCGGCTGCGGTGGATACAATTACAGCCCATTTTAGAGATTTAGGCATTTCAGCCCAAAATTATGATCTTATTGCAACGGGGGATTTAGGCCGCGTCGGCCATAATATTGCCGCTGATTTATTTAAAAAACATGGTCTGGTTGTACCGGCCGAAATTTTTACGGATTGCGGGCTGATGATTTATAAAAAAGACCAGCCTAATGTTTTTGCCGGGGGCAGCGGGTGCGGCTGCTCTGCTACGGTTACATTTGGACATATTATCAACAGGATGAAAAAAGGTGAACTACATAAGGTTTTAATCGTTGCCACCGGGGCGCTGTTATCCCCACTGTCTTACCAGCAAAAGGAAAGTATACCCTGCATTGCGCATGCAGTAGCTATTGAGTATAACTAAAAACAACTGATTACATCCTCTGGGGAGTGGTTTTGTGGAAGCTTATTTTTGGGCTTTTGTTGTTGGAGGGCTTATTTGTGTGGTTGGACAGCTTTTGCTGGATGTGGGCAAATTAACTCCTGCCCATACAGTAAGCACTCTGGTTGTTGCGGGGGCCGTACTTGCCGGATTTGATTTATATGAGCCCCTGATAGATTTTGCCGGTGCCGGGGCGACAGTTCCTATTACCAGTTTTGGGAATTCTCTTGTGCATGGCGCTATGGCTGAAGCAGAAAGAACAGGCATAGTTGGCATCCTTACCGGGATATTTGAAGTAACCAGTGCGGGTATTTCTGCGGCAATTATTTTTAGTTTTTTAGCTGCGTTGTTATTTAAGTCTAAAGGTTAAGCCAAGGTTTGAGCAAAGGGTGATATGATGAAAAAAAATACAAGCGCCATAATAATAGCAGCACTTACAATATTATTACTTACGCTGAATATAGGCTGTTCTGCACTAACCGGGCCCGAAAAGAAGCCCCGGGCAGAAAAAACAAAAAGCGGCTCAGCAGAAAAAGTTCAAGTTGATCATGAAACAGCCGAGCAAATCAAGCAGATTTCCCAAAAGGTAAAAGGCGTGGATGAAGTAACTGCTGTTGTTGTTAATAAGGATGTATCAGTTGCTTTAAAGGTTAGCGGGGTTGACAGATTGCGTTTAAAACAAATTAAAAAAGAAGTACAGGATAAGATAATGGCAACTGTGGGAAAAGACGATGAGATTCATGTAACTACCGATAAAAAGCTATTTTCAGAAATTCAAAAGTTGGAACAACAGATAAAAACAAGTGCTGGGGATAAAGCATTTGATAAAAAATTGACAGATATAAAAAATAAGGTAAGCAAGATAAACGAGGACATGCAGGGATAAAATTTTACGGAGGCGTAAGCTATTTTACGCCTCCGTATCCTGTCCTGAAGAAAAATCATCGGCAAATTTGTAATAAGGAATAAAACCGGAATTAATTGTTACTTCATTTAAATAAAAAGTTGGGTCGTCGGTATGCTCTTTATCGTAATCTTGCACAGTTTATCACCTCGATTATAGGTATGCCTTTATTCCTGCTATTTTATTCGGCTTTTTGTTCACCGGTGAATAGTTAATCAAAATAAGGACGGAACAAATCCGTCCTTATTTTGATAAAAATATTTATTTTTAATGCAATTTATCTTCTAAAGCATTCCCTGCAATAAACCGGTTTATCACCACTTGGTTTAAATGGAACTTCAGTTTCTTTGCCGCAATTGGAACAAACTGCGGGGAACATCTGACGCTGTTGACGATAGTTGCCGCCACCGCCGAAACCGCCTTGACGGTTGGCTTTTCTGGCTGCACGGCACTGTGGGCAACGGCTGGGATCGTTGGTAAAGCCTTTTTCTGCAAAAAATTCTTGTTCAGACGCTGAAAAAACAAAATCAACACCACAGTCACGGCAAGTTAAAGTACGGTCTTGAAACATTCAAAATCTCCTCCTAAAGTGTTTTATCCATTGGCTGAAGGAAACGCCGACCCGCCCTAAACCAATGAAAAACCACAAGGGGAGAATGCATTAACCTAACCATGGAATTTAATTAACTTTACCACGTAAAGCGCGCGCTGTCAAAGTTATAACCAATAAATGTTTGCCAGCAAGGTTGCCATGTCGCTTCGCTATTCCTCACCTCGATTAGAGCAATTATTACTGGCTGTTAGGAACTAATACCTGGTTTTTAGTGTCCTAATATAAGCAAGAATTTTATCTGCTTGACTGGATAGCACATATCAGAAATATTTGCAAGAGTGTCATATTTTTTTGTTTTGATGTGTTTTAATTTAAGGTGTATTTTGTATTTTTTAAAGGGGGTGCGTATGGCAAGCTAAAAGTTTTGAAACAAAACTATCTAAGCGTACATGCGCAGTTTTTAAAAAGAGGATTTTTTGGGAACAAAATAATTTTAAAGATGAGGTGTTCTTTTGAAGAAAAAATTTTTTGTTATCATTTCGCTGGTATTAGTGATGTTGTCAGCATCCCTGCCTGCTTTTGCCGCAAATGATATGAAGCTGCAGGTAAACGATGATCTGGTGCCGTCACCCGGTATATCCATGATTAATGGTTCCAGCATGATCCCCGTGGATATATATGCCGCTTTTTCGGGTGCTGATGTTCAGTGGGAATCTGAAAATGACTTTGTTATTAAAGAGAACGACACGACCATGAAGCTTACAGTTGGGAAAAAGGAAGCAATGCTGGCTGACAAATCGTTGATGCTGACCGCTGAACCAACGAAAGCGGGGGATAAAGTTTTAATTCCCCTCCGTTCTGTGAGTAATGCCTTTGGTTTTGAAGTTGGCTTGGTAAATGATCAAGGGATGACTACATTAAAACGCAGTGAGACCAGGGATGGCATGACAGTATCTGACGTTCTGGCAAAATCTACAGCTGCGGTACAGGAATTTAATACGTATTCCATGGACGGACAGTTTAACATTAACATGAATATAGCGGCGGACGGGAAGATTGATGAAACGGCTCCCCAAAACATTACCTCTAAATTAACCGGCCAAATGCAAAACGATCCGTTTCAGATTTATATGAAACAGACGCTAGCTCCTGTGGATGGAGAAACTGTCCAGCCAATGGATGTTGAAACCTACATGACCCAGGAAAAAATGTACATTAAAGCCCCCGGTCAGGATTGGCTCGTCCAGGATATGCCGTTTTCTCCGGAATTTTGGAAACAGCAGCAGGACATTCAGTCCGACCCGTTGAAGGCTGCCGAGCAGATGAAAGAAATGGGGATACTGTTGAACTTTGGTAACGATGTAACAGTAAACGATCAAGAATATTATGTAGTAAACGCCACTTTAGACATGGAAAAGTTTAAGGAAGGTTATCAAAAAATTATTCAGCAGGCGACCCAGGCTTTGCCGCAAGAATCAAACGATACTGCTGATTTGCAGCAGCAAATGCAGAAACTCTTTGAGACTGCCAAATTGGATTATAACTATTCGGTGCTGATCAATAAGGAAACTTTTATCACTGATATAATTAATTTTGATGCACGGTTAGAAATGTTATTAGACAATCCGGCACCTGCAAAAGCCGAAGGGGAACAAAATGATAGCCAGCCACAACAGGTTAAAATCGACATGAAATATAGTGGCAACATTAACATTACCGAACCTGGTGGTTCATTCACTGCCCCTGATGTTAGTACCGCTGTTGAGATGAAAATGCCTCAACAGCTAACGCCAAATGATTAACAGGTTAGTATAAAATATAAAATTTAAAAAATTATCAAAAGCAAGGGTGTTGTTTAATGAACACTCCCTTGCTTTTGTTATTATTTTAAGGTGATAATCTCTATCTAATACTGGTTTATGGTATAATACTCCATAAAAAATATTCAGGAGTATTCTATATGAATTTTTTTAGTTTGATGAAGTTTAATAAGCTAGAGGGTAAAACTATCAGGGAAATAGAAGAAGAACATTTAAACGGTGGAGAGAGTTATGGGGTTTTGTTTACTTTTGGTGCTGGAGCAATATTATTGTTGCTGGTATTTTTTATCGGGTGGCAAATCAACTCAAAAATAGCTAATTTAAGGGTTGAAAATAAAAACCTTGTTGTAGAAAATACTGTACTTAAAGAAGAAGTTAACCAACTTAATAATCAGTTGGCCAGTATAAGAATGACGGAAAATTTACCTGAACCGGAAATAAAACCAGAAGTATCAGCCCAAAATGAGTATTTTTTTTATGAAATAAAGCCTAGAGATACCCTGGGGGATATTTCAAATGAGTATTACGGAGTGCCTACTTATGCTCCTGAATTGGCTAAACTAAACGGGCTAAGTGTCAATTCCACACTGCGAGTCGGCCAAATTATCAAGGTGCCAATAAAGCCGGATAAATTAAAAAGTTAGCTGTTGTACCCGACAGCCGTTTGGAAACCCGGGTAACAATACTCAGGTTTTAATATTTGAATCGCACCAAAAAAGTTGTTCCGCTACTACCTGTTTCCACTTCAATACTTGCTTTGTGTCTTGCGGCTATGCTGTAACAAACCGCTAACCCCAAGCCTGTCCCGTTGTCCTTGGTTGTGAAAAAAGGGGTGCCCAGCTTATCAAGCAGGCTGGTTTCAATTCCTTTGCCTTCATCTTTGACAGAAAGAATAACATCTTGTTTATCAGCAAAAGTTTTAATAGTAATCTTACCACTGGAATCCATAGATTCTATACCGTTTTTTACGAGGTTGAGCAGAAGTTGCCGTATTTCTTTTTCATTCAGAGGGATATCCCGGATATCGTGCAATTCTAGTTCAATATACTTATCAAGCAGCATGGCATCTGCTTGAATTAAAGGGAAAATAGACTTGATAATATGATTAAGATTAGATACCTGTAAGTCAATTGGCTTGTTTTTAGTGAGGGAAAGAAATTCTGTAATTATCGAATTGGCACGATCTAATTCGTCAATCATTATGTCAAAGTAATCTTCGTATTGTACACATCCGTTTTTATTTTTTAAAATTTGTAAGAATCCCCTTATAGTGGTCATAGGGTTTCTAATTTCATGACCTATGCCGGCAGCCATCTCTCCAATTAGGTTTAATCTATCGAGGCTGGCCATTTCCTTTTCAAATTGCTTGCGTTGGTTAATATTACGGGTACAAAAGATAATTCCGGCAATTTCACCCTTTTCAGTATCAACGTTGATGTTAGATTCCATCCACATATGATCGCCGTTTATATGCCTTAGGCGGAATTCAATTTTGCCCGGTATTGATGTTTGAATCACTCCTTGGATGGCATTCTTCATTGTATTAATATCATCGGGATGCAGAAAATCGATAATTGATTTTCCTATTAAATCTTTTGGTTGGTAGCCTAAATTGCTTTGGTGGGATGGGCTGGCATATTCAAATACCCCATTAACGTTTAATTGGCTAATCATATCCAGCATATTCTCCGTTATGCGGCGAAAACGTTTTTCACTTTTCCTTAGTGCTTGATATGCTTTTTTATGTTCTAGGGCGTTTGCAAATATGTCCCCAACAATTCTTAGTAAGCCTATGATTTCTTTTGACAGTAAAGATTTTTCAGAACGGACAAAATCAAACCCAAGAAAACCTATTAGAGATTTTCCGTAAACCATTGGAACAACTACTAAAGATTTTATATTTTGCGCCTGCAGAATTCTTTTTTCAGCATAATTATTAGCTTTAAGATTGTCTACAGAAGGTATGTAAATGTATTCAAAACGTCTAAGTTTATCGATCCACCATGGAGTTACCAGATCTGGTTTAAGGTCTTTTAAATTATCAATTTGCGGGTCAATTCCATCAACGCACCATTCATGGGTGTTATCCATACGGGTGCCGTTTTTTTCATAAAATAGAAATACATAACTGCGATCCGCTTCTGCAAATCCCCCGATTTTTTTTAAAGCCATGTTGATCCCTTGATCAATCTTTTCCTGTGGAAGATTAATAAATTGGGTTGAAATACTGGTAATAAGTGTTTCAAATTGGATACGGTGTAAAAGTTTTTTTTCTGTCTCTTTAACATCATTGATATCTATAAACATTTCACAACGAACTATGCGCCCGTCTATCCATGGGATTGCTTTGTCAACACAGCGGTACCACCTCTGGTCAATCAAGTTTTTATATTCCCTGGTGTGGGGTTTCCCTTGATTTTCACCCATAATAAAATTATTGGTGCAGAAGGGGCAGGGAGCGTCCAGCCCCTGTAACGCTTTGTGGCACTTCTGTCCTATTAAATTACCGTACTTTTTGATAAATGTGTTATTAGCGTATAAAATATCATATGTATGAGGATCTGATATATATATACATTCAGCAAGATTATTGCACACGGTCAAATCAAGTATTTTTTGGTGTTCTAAATCATGATTTTCCTGATCTTTGATATGATTGAAGAAGGTTTCGTTTTTCATTACTTATTCCCCCTGAATGTAAAGCAATAAATACTAGTTTTTTTGATTAATTTCAAGCAATTACCTTCCGATTATATGTCGAAATGTGACATTTTAAAAATATTTACCTCATTTCTGGGAATTACCTATTGGTATATTGACCTGTATGAAAGGGACAGCACCTTGCAACCCGCCGGAGGGATTACCGAGGAAAGCAAATTCGCGGGCATACGGACGGCTTTTCCTATCTCAAAAAAATCGGCGCAATATAGCCGCAGTGCAAAAATTCAAAAATGATTGCTTTTAGCTGTTTACAAAAAGTACAAATTCCTTGATTTATGTTATCGTATATGATAACATAATGGTGAGGTGGAGCATATACTAAGGTTAGAGGTGTACCATGGATTGGCAGGTGGAATACTATAAAAAGGAAAACGGAGATATTCCCGTGCTGGATTTTCTGCTATCGTTGGAAGCAAAAATACGGGCAAAAGCCTTTAGCGAAATAGAACTACTTGAAAAGCATGGCCATGAATTAAGGGAACCTTACGTAAAGCCCATAAAAGGCAAAGATCTTTTTGAACTAGAATCAAATTCGCGTCGGATATCAGCCGGATATTCTATTTCAAAAACCGCCAGAAGACTTTTGTGCTGCTTCATGGTTTCACCAAAAAAACTCAAAAAACTCCGCCAAGAGAGATTGAACGGGCACTGCGTTATAAAGAAGATTATGAAAGAAGGTGCGACAATGAGTAAGGCGGGAGCAAAGTTTTTCGAAGTGAAAGAGCTTTTGATGAAGGACGAAGAATTCAAAGCTGAATACGAAAAGCTGAAACCGCGCTATGATGTGATTTCGCAAATCATTGAAGCGCGAACTAGCCAAAATATTACCCAAGAAGAATTGGCGCTTCGGGTTGGGACCCAGAAATCCAATATCAGCCGCCTGGAAAGCGGAAAGTACAATCCATCCCTGGATTTTCTGTCAAAGGTTGCCCGCTCCCTTGGCAAAGAGGTGCAGATTACTCTGAAATAATAAATGTGAGAAATCATAAAACACGAGTGATAGCGGCAGATGATTAATAAAAAAGGCACTGAGAGATCAGCGCCTTTTTTATAGTGCTGAAACGAATAAACGTGCTTTGCCGCTGCTTTATTCAGTGATTCGAGCAAAGAAGTATAATATGATTAGATTGTCATTATAAGGAAAATAACAGATTATAAACCTATATGAGTATTTTGGCAATTGCGATGGATTTGCGACTTTGCGTAAGCCCACCGAAGAGCCAGAGAATTTTATAAAAATGGTAAGGGAGATCTTGAGGTTATGGATATAGAAGCGTTTACCCGTCGCGAAAAAATGCTGAAGCTACGAGAAGAGCTGCTGGCCGTCGAGGAAGACCGTCTGGCAGGGCGCGCGGGAGTTAGCCCCGATGAACTGGACAAATACCTGGACGGTATTATTGATGAGGTGGAGCATGGGAAAAGAAGCCTCAGCATAAGGTGATTGTTTCCGACCGCGTCCGTTAGATGCTGGCGGGTCATGTTTGTTTTCTGGAGCAAAAAAGCCCCCTCTGCCGCTTTACACAGAACAAAGAATGAGTTGATGGATGCTATCCCCTCCCTTCCACCATGCCTGAGCGATTGCCGTTTTTGAATGCGGAGTTTATACTACCGAATAAGTACCACAGAATGTTCGTGGAGAAATGGTATTTGATTCTGTATCAGATGAAGAATCAGATGGTGAACGTCGACTATATCGTGGATTGTAGGCAGGATTATGGCTTATTGGTGCGATAGAATTGATGAACAGGAGGTACTTATGATTTATTCAGTGCATTTTTATTATCGTAAGGTAGGTAGCAGAAAAGCTGCTGGCAAGTTTGAAGGTATCGTGTTTGCAAAGGACCAGAACCATGCGGAGGAATTGGTTAGAAAAATGATTTCTGATTATCCAATTAAACCAGAAGAGCACTTTAGTATTATCGGAGGTTCGGACAAAACTTTAGAAGAAATATATAATGAACGTCCGGAGCTTAACGGAATAACGCCGGAGCGAGGATATATTTATAATGAATTCATGCACAGAAATTATATAAGCAGGACGAGTCATCGCAGTGGTAATTTGAAAAGACCGGTATGAAATAGTGAGGCCTTTATCCAAAAAGATTCTCATTGCCGGGAATTTGTGATTGTGGATGTTGGGTACTGACTGAAACAAAGCTATATTCGGATGGGGAAAGCCGATGAATGCGTATGGGATCAATCTTTGTATATAAGAATGAAAGGTTGTATCAAGATGGAACATACTTATTTATACAGAATATCCTCTTGGAACGCAACCGGCACCTATTACGATGCCGAGGGGAAACAATTTAAACTGCATGGTGAGACCGCTGTTGTCCGCAGTGAACGTGAATGGACATTAGGCGGCACAATGACGGTCATGTGTGAACCCCCTGTAACATTTGAAAACAGCTATACGATTCACGCAACGGATGACAAAACAACGCTTATCTGGGAATCATACAATCCTGCCTTAGGGGTGCTAAAAGGAAAATTTGAAATTGTCGGAGACAGCATCGTTTCCATTTATACTTCTGACAGCGGTGTTTTCAAAGGATCAGAAACATTAATCAAAGTGGACGATGATACGTATACCAATGTCGGAGTTGCCTTTAAACACGGAGAAAAAATGTCCTCCTGGAGAGCATTGCTGAAAGCCGTAAGATAAGGCTTATCAGCATTAAATGCCGGACGAAAGCAGTCTAAAAAGGAATCCAACGCGGCAGGCCTCTCATATCGGTGCAGGAAAAGAGAGGACGGACAATACAGTTTTCATATACTTTGATTGTTGGGAGGTGATGGTATGGAATGGCTCAGTTGCCTGAATGAAGCGGTAAACTACATGGAGGAACACCTGGAGGACGAAATCGACCTGGAGCGCGTCTCGCAGATCGCCCGCTGTTCGTCGTTTCATTTTCAGCGCATGTTTTCCTATCTCGCGGACATACCTCTTTCAGAGTATATCCGCAGGAGGAAGATGACCAGAGCGGTATTCGATTTGCAAAACAGCGATGAAAAAATTATCGACATTGCGCTCAAATATGGATATGAATCGCCGACGGCTTTTAACCGCGCTTTTCAGAGCGTTCACGGCATGGCCCCGTCCGCCGCAAGAGCGGAAGGCGTTACGCTGAAAGCCTACCCGCCCATCAGCTTCAAAATAACGATCAAAGGAGAGGCTGAGATGAACTACAGAATTGAGAAAAAGGGCGCTTTCAAAATTGCAGGTGTCAGGGAGCATTACTCCATGAACATTGAAGAAAGCTTTGTCAATGTGCCGCTGTTTTGGCAAAAGACAGCGCAAAGCGGCGTTATCCCGAAACTCTGCACCCTGATGAACCGGGAGCCGAAGGGCGTCCTTGGGGTAAGCACGTGCATGAACGGTAAGGATTTCGATTATTACATTGCTGTGGCTACCGATCAGGAAACGCCCGAAGATATGGCGGAGTATCATGTCCCGGAATGCACATGGGCTATCTTTGAATGCATCGGGGCCATGCCCGACGCTATACAAAATCTGCAAAAGCGTATTGTGAGCGAATGGCTGCCCAATTCCGGTTACGAGTACGCCAATGCTCCCGATATCGAAGTCTATTTTGAAGGGAACCAGCAGGCGGAGGACTACAGATGTGAAGTCTGGCTGCCCGTTGAAAAGAAATAATAACGGTATCTAACAACATGCGCCTCTATTGAGTATAATAGGCGGCCTCCGATTGGCATCTATATTTGGGGGTGCCTACAGTAAATTAGACAGTCATTTTGGGAAATGACCTGATGGACGCCATCCGCTCCCTTTCCACCATGCCTGAGCGATTTCCGTTTTTGAATGCGGAGTTTATACCACTGAATAAATACAAAGATCTGATAAATTACTGGGTAGCCGTGCCCAAAGCTGCCTTGTGCTTTATTACAAAAACCTTGACACACCATGTCAAGGTTTTTGTGTTATTATATAGCAAAGGGGTGGTGCGCCTTTGTCAGAAAGTCGTTTATTCAAGATCATATATCACCTGTTAGATAAGGGGCGGGCATCTGCGCCGGAATTAGCAGAGGTCTGCGAGGTATCGGTTCGGACAATCTATCGGGACATTGATATGCTTAGCGGCGCTGGAATCCCTATTTATGCGAATACAGGAAGAAACGGCGGTATCCGTCTACAAGACCATTTTATGCTTCGGAACGCTATCCTGTCAGAAAAAGAGAAACAAGAAATTCTAATGGGGGTTCAAAGCCTTTCCGCCATTCAATATCCGGCCGCAGACGACATTTTAATGAAACTGGGAGCAGTCTTTCAAACAGCTCAGGCAAACTGGATTGAAGTGGATTTTTCCCGCTGGGGCAGCATAAAAGAAAAAGAGCAAAAGGTCTTCGACATTTTGAAGCAGGCCATATTAGAGAGGAAGGTAATCCGGTTTACCTATTATTCCTCTTCCGGCAATACTCTCCGCCGGGATGCGGAACCGGTAAAGCTGTTATACAAAGATAAATCCTGGTATGTTTTCGCTTTCTGCCCTGAAAAATCGGATTACAGGCTTTTCAGGGTTTCACGAATGAAGGAAATCGTCCTGACCGGAAAGACTTTCGAAATGAAGGCTGAAAGCTCAAATCTTGTTTTACCCATACCGGAGGATTTAGGAGCATTACTCCAACTGGAACTCAGCTTTCCTGACGAATGTGGCTACAGGCTATATGACACATTCGATGAATCCGCCATATCAAAAACAGAATCAGGATACAAGGTGCAGGCTGCATTGCCGGAAAATGAATGGCTGTATGACTTCATTATGTCCTTTGGAGATAAAGTCACGGTGATCTGGCCTGAACGTTTAAAAGATAACATAATCCAGCGATATGAAAACGCCTTGCGGCATTACAGGAAGGAGCAATAGGTTATGAACATAAAAAACGAACTGGAAAGCTTGCCATTTGAAAAGAGCAACATGCAATTTTGCAATGTGGATGTTGATCCGGAAAAGATTCTGGCAATTATGATTAACGAGGTGGTTCCCGCAGATCCAAAGCAGGATTTCTACGGTGCCGATGACGCGGCATATTTGGAAACCGCCATCCCCCTGTTTCAGAAAGCGGGTATTCATGTAAATTCCATATCTGATATTCTGAATTTAGGAGTCTATATCACCAATGCCGTCAAGGCTCCCAAGGCGGGATATACAATCAGCAGAGAGCAAATTGAAGAAAGCCTGCCGTTTCTTGAAAAAGAGCTGTCGCTGTTTCCTAATATTAAGGTTGTCATGCTCATGGGAGATGTGGCTAAAAAAGCATTTAACATGATTAGTAAAAAGACAACAGGGAAGAATGCCGTTCCCGGGGTGTCCACATACAAGCTGCGTAACAGTGAAATCTACCATGAAGGTATCCGTATCATGCCGTCCTACATTATGACGGGACAAAACATTTTGATTGAGAAGTCAAAATTTGAAATGGCCGCCGAAGATATTTCTGTTATGGTAAAAATGATTCAGCAATAGTGAAGCAAACTCCCTGGAGAGCCTGACATATGTTGTCAGGCTTTCTATTTTATAGTGGATATATACGATGAAATAGGTGGATTAGCAAAGTAACCCGCCCCTTCCCGAACCGTACAAGCGACTTTTTTTACCGCATACGGCTCTCCATATTCCAAATGAGTTATCGTCGTATCAACTGGTTAAGCTGAAACCTGTTAGCCTCAACATTGGCAAAGCAATGTTCGCATAGCGGTATCGGACGCCGGTTGATGGCCAGCATGACAGTGACAATCGGGTCGAGTTTCTTCTTCGCTTTCCTGTGATACATGCTGACATGAAAATGCGGATTGCCGCAGATGTAGCAGACACGGGCAAGCGGGTCCTGCAAGTTGTAATTAGGCAGGGAAAATGATTTAACTGCCGACGTGATTTTAACGAAGAAATTCTTTTGCCTCGCGAGGGATTTGTACAGTGCTAGACTGACTGAGCAGGCTTTACCTTTGACATTTTTGTAATTGACCAAGAGAGATCTGCCGTAACGGGCGAACACTTTCTTCATGCTGATATCGAATTTGCGCGCCAGGGTTTTAGCTATCGAGAATTGCACGATGTATTGGATGCGCGAACCCATATAGAAGTTGGCGCAGCCGCGTTGCTGAGTCAGGAGTCCACGGAGTACCTGGTTGCCGTACTTAATGATTTCTTCCGGAGATTCTCTAAGGAAGCGAGTGATACCAATGGGGTAACCATTACCTGTACACATACCGTTTTCACGTAGCTTTTTCAGGATGCCATCCGTATTCATGCAGATACGGATGGCTGGGTCAAAAGGGTGCTTTGAAATTTGCTGTGTTTGCCGGTGCCCTTGCGGATGATAAATCCGAGAAAGGACACATCATTATCTGCGGCATGTGTGATTTTGGTTTTCTCGTCGCTCAACCTCAGGCAGAGCTCGTTTTTCGCAGAACTCCTTGATTTTCTGTTTCAGGTCGACTGCATAGGCCTTGGGAGCAATCAGGCCAATCAGAAAATCGTCGGCGTATCGCACATACTTCACTCTGCGGAAATTGGGGTCGTATCTGTCACAGGACGGGAGGCTTTCCATTTCGCACATAAGGTGCTTAACGGTTTTGGGGTCGCTACCGTTTCTGACCGCCTTCTTGTATTGGTATCTTGCCTTGGCGTAGTCAGGGTTTTGCCTGCGGTAGTCACCTGTAGTGTCCATCTCAATAATGTTTTCCATAAATCTATCCACTTATCGAGATAGATATTGCAGAGTATGGGGCTGCAACAGGAGCCCTGTGCGTTTCCGGTTTTGGTTCCATGGTAAATGTGCTGCATGTCGCCGGAGGTCTCCGCGCCGTCGTTGGACTTTACGGAATTATAGGCTATGATGTACAAGTCTCTGTTGTAGAACAACCGGTAGAGGTCACCGTTGACATAGCAATGGTCAATGGTCGGCATTGTTCCGACGGCGGTAACCTTCCAGTCTTTCGATGAGTTTTTACCATATATGGCCTGACTCGCCAGGCTACTCGACAGCATTTGCTGTCTAATCCTGACTTTACCGACATGCTATTGTCCCCCAGAGGCTTGCGCATAAGGTAAGTCGGTTGTCTTACATCGCAACGCAGGAGCGATGATTTCTGCGAAATATATATGAAGCGCACAACGTGCGCACAAAAAGGATACCGGAAAATGAAAATCCGGTATCCTCACCACATGTCCTTGAACTGAACGCCATCCCCGTAAACAACAGGTTCCCCTGTTCTGGGGTCAAGCAAATCCCCCTGCGCGTTAAATTGAACTTTGTCAAGCGGTACGCCCATTTCTCTGGCCCGCCGGATCTGCCACGCGACGTCACCTTCAAAGTATTTCTCGTCCCGTTTGCGCCGTATCGCCTTTATAAGAGACACAATCCAGCTTAACACGGTCAGGCCGAGCAACGAGAAAAGGATGATATACGCTAAGTCTCATGTTCCACGCCCACTTGTTCAGCACGGTGCTGAAAAGCAGGAAGCAAAGGACGGGAATCATCAGCCGGAGCTTTCCTGCTGCTTTGAATATGAAAGAAAGAATGAGCTATCCCACCGTAAGGCAAAGAGAAATAAAGGCCGCGGCTGGTATAATGGTCACTCCTTTCCACATAGTCCGTATATTTCCATTATATCACGCGGCGCAAATATATAAATAAGAGCGGGGTTTTGTAATTTGGAAGTTAAGATCAGCCGGGAAATCCGGGAGGAGGATGGCCACAAAAAGAGCCTATAACAGCGGTATCCCAAGCAGGAAGATGAATATGGATGCGTACAGCACAAATAAACCCTTTCCCACGCTTATATTATCGCGCATCAAGAAAGAAATGGAAGGCTGTCGGTAGGACGTATGTATGCGTTTTAAATTTGTTTACTGAGTTGCAGTGAGAAATAATTTCAGAAGTGCATAAGCGTCCTTCCGCTGCCTCTCCGTGCATTGGTTCAGGGCTGATAATATTAGCTCCGTTTCATTTGAGCGGTCACAGTTTGATTTTCCAAGCAGCATGTAATCCAGAGATATTTTCAATTGGGAGCAGATTTTCAGCATCGTGCCAATCGACATCCCCGCCTGTCCCCGTTCGATATCGGCATAGAATTTAGGAACACGCCCAATACGCTCGGCCATTTCATCTACTGTAAGCCCTAAAGCCTTTCTTTGCTGTCGAATACGTTCACCTACAAAAATTTTATCATAATCGTCCACAGCTATACCCCCATCATAGTAGAATGTGAGTTTATAGCTACTATTATGCGGAGGTTTTTAATTGACTTTAATGAGCTGTGAACGTATAATTTTTATTAGTTTTTAACTGATATTTAGTAGATAATGTTTGAATTTTGGAAAATGATGGGGTATATTGCCTTAAATCATTCGTACAACAAAACAAACCTTCCTTGTCTAACGCTTATTATGGCGTAACAAGGAAAGCTGCAAACGGATTATTTTGGTGTACTGTACGCTTTTACCGCTTTTTCCCTAACAATTCTTCAACAGAAATATCCAATGCTTTCGCAATCGCAACGATCTCATAATCCTGGACCAGACGGTATTGTCCTTCAAGGCGGGAAAGACTCGTTGGGCTGATATCCAAGCCCACGGTTTGCAGTTTCGCCAGAAAATCCTTCTGCTTTATTTTCCTTGCCTTCCGAAGGGCAACAACCTTGGCTCCGATCATGTTTTTGTTGCCGGGCGGGTTCTTTCGTGGTTTCATAACCTTCGCACCTCACTGTTCTTGCCATCAATTTTAGGTGAGGGCGCGATGGTTTTAATGCGAATATCGCAGTAAAATAAAAAATAAGTCGATATTCGCAGTAAAATTGAAAGGAGTCTGACATAAAGATGAGGCAGAAATTTATTGTTTCACGGAATACAGGCACATCAAGCAGCATTATAGGTGAGGGAAAACACCCCATTTTTATCCGGCTTAAAATCAGGCAAAGGAGATTTCGGCCATGAAAAAGGAGTCTCTCAATGAAAAGCTGGAGAAAGAGCAGGAAATACTGCGCAAACTTGGAGAGGAAGCCTTGAAAAACGGCATCCCCCTCACCCAGGATGAGGCATTTATGACACAGAACCGCAAGGTTGACGAATTGGTAGTCAAGGTAATCAAGGAGGAGAAACGAAACAGGAAAAAACAGCGGGCACGATAAGGCAACCGGTCTGCTGGCGCTTCGTGAAAGAGGCGCTATTTTTTGTGGAGGTGATGATATTTTGGAAGTCAAGATCAACCGGGAAATCCGGGATTATACAGGGAGCTTGTTTTTTGGACTGTCCATGCGGCAGTTCATTTTTTCTGTTCTGGCCGTTGTCGTGGCCATCGGCATCTACTTCGGCCTGCGGAGCTTCTTTGGCACGGAAACCGTAAGCTGGATGTGCATTCTGGGGGCCGCCCCCTTCGCGGCCCTCGGTTTTATTCAATACCACAGCATGACGGCGGAGCAGTTTTTGTGGGCCTACATCAAGTCGGAGTTTTTCCTGCCCAAGCGCCTGACCTTTCAACCTACCCACATCTCTTACGAAGCCCTGAAGCCCGCCCTGGCGAAAAGGAGGCATGGAAGCGCCATGATTAAAACTCTGCAAAAAATCGTGAAGCAGGACAAGGAACGGTTCGTCGTCCCCAAGGGCGTACAGCAGGCCATCCCCATCCGCGCCATCTGGCGGGAGGGGATTTTTCAGGTAGGCAACAAGTTTTCCCGGACTTCCGCTTTGCGGACATCAATTACGCCGTGGCCTCCAAGGAGGACAAGGAAGCCATGTTTCTCTCCTATTCGGAGCTTTTGAATTCCTTTGACAGCGGGGCGACCACCAAGGTCACGATAAACAACCGCTGCCTGAATAAGACGGACTTTGAAAGCTCCATTCTGATTCCTTTCCGGGAGGGCGGGCTGGACGAATACCGCAGGGAATACAACCGGATGCTTTTGGATAAGGCCACCGGCGCGAACAGCATCGTGCAGGACAAATACGTGACCGTGTCGGTAGCGAAAAAGAATATCGAGGAAGCGCGGAGCTACTTTTCCCGCATCGGCACCGACCTGATCACCCACTTTTCCTATCGGTTTCGTGGGCAGCATGTGAATGTCCACGGGTCCGCATTTGCACTTTGAGGTTTATGCCGGAGGCACCAGGGCTGACCCCTTGCTGTACTTCTCCAATTATCCGGCGGCATGGTAAGGATTAACTGAATTGCGCCGCAGACTGAAAATGAAGTTCACAACCAAAATCCCGCATTCAGGGTAACTCAACATAATAGATAATAGGACTGCATGGGGAGCGTGTCCCCCTTCTGCGTTCCCCATGCGGCCTTTCATGCTTGACTGTCTATAAAAGCCCATCAATTGCCGGTGAGCTTTCATAGGCTGACATCAAAGGAAGCAGAAACCTTTATTTTTCCGCTTCCTTTGTTTTACTTATTCCCTTTGATGGTGGCCTATGACAAATAGAAGTTAACATTTGACAGAAATTTGAAGTTGCGTTACAATGACTATAATTAATAATTAGTCATTGACTGGAGCGGTGATATGGCAAGACATTTTTCTGAAACTGAAAAACAGACGATAAAGAAGAAGCTGCTCCATGAAGGCAAGGTATTGCTTGAAAAATACGGAGTCAAGAAAACCAGCGTTGATAAAATTGTAGAAAAAGTCGGGATAGCGAAAGGCTCTTTTTATAATTTTTATCCGTCAAAGGAATCGATGGTATTTGACATCGTCCTGGATATTGAAACAGAAATTCATAAAGAAGAAATGAATAACTTGCATACGTTTCTGGCTGAATACGAATTTCCGGAGGCGATGAAACATACGGTTCTGAAGTCATTGGGCTTTATGCAAAACGAACCCTTACTGTTAATCGTCAACGATCCGCAATTGATTCAGGAAATCTGGTCGAAAAGCAGCGAGCAGCAAAAAGAACGCAGTACCCGGCGAAACCAAAACAGGGTGACGGATTTTATACAGGCGGCCGGACAAAAGGGTTATAGTCTAACGGTGCCTGCAACGGTTTTTGAGGCAAGCTTGATGAGCTTTTTCTTGATATACATCAATCAAAACATGGTTGGCGAGTCAGGTCACGAAGCGCTGGAGTTGATGATGAAGGCCACTTTTGGCAAGATTTTCGTCAAGGGCTGCATTGGGGATATAAAAGGAGAGAAAAGTTTTGATCATTGATGGTCACGCTCATGCCTGCGGCGAATACTTAACCGTCGCCGGTATACTTAAAAAACTTAATGAAAATTCAACGGATGCCGTGGTTCTTTGCCCCGGAGAGCTTAATAAGGATAAAGGCTATAAATTGCCTGATCTTTATCTAAAGTATCCGAATAAAGACTTTATTTATGTTATCAACAGGCTGACCAAAATGATTATCGCCTTGACGAGTGCGGCAAAACAGATTGATGAAGGTAACGGGTATGTTTTCAGCCTGGTCAGGCAAGCTCCGCAGAGAATCTTTCAGTTTTTTTGGGTTAACCCGAATGACAAAAATGTGGTTGATAAAATCGAGGATAAATATGCCTTGTGGAATTTCAAAGGAATAAAGCTTCATCAATGCTGGCACAAATTCAGTCTTCAAAACGAAAACATCGGGCCAATCATCAAGTGGGCGGAAAACAAAGGGCTGCCTGTTTTTATCCACCTTGCGTCCCGGCAAGATGCGCTGGATATGGTGCGGCTGGTTAACCGACACTCGGATGCTTGCTTCATTATTGCTCATATGATTGGGATGGAGGTATTTTCCCAAGCCGAACTGCAGAATAAGAACGTATATTTTGATATGTCCGGAGGGCAGCTCATTCCTCAAAAGAAACTGTTGATTGCCATAGAAAAATTCGGCGCCGAAAAAATCTTGATGGGAACAGATACGCCCTACGGCATAGATAATTTAAAAAACGCCATTGCCAGGGTTCATGATTTGCCGCTTTCCGAAGAGGAAAAACGCAGCATATTGGGTGGGAATTTGCAAAGGATACTGGGTTTGAATACGTTCTTAACCCGTTTGCAAAGGGAGTCTGAGCAATGAACAGGTTTGTCAATATCACGGCTAAACTGAAATGGCTTGGCTTGATAGGACTATTGGGCAGCATAACCGGCAATGCTTACCTTAAACTCTTCTGGCTATTCTTTCTACTCGGGTTTTTAGAGATATTCGGCAATCTGCCGGTATTCTATCAGAGCGTTCAACAGCTTCTTTCCTATCCTTTAATCTTATTCCGCCATCGTTTCCGCCTGCCGTCAAAGGAGAATTACACCGGCATGACGGACTACGCATTGCCCTTTGATGGGCAGTGGTACGTCGTCAACGGCGGTACAGACAAGAAGGCTTCCCATTCCTGGGGGGTGTGGCCGCAGCGCCACGCCTATGATTTTGTTATGGTTGATGAAAACGGAAAAACCCACTCCGGCAGCGGCAAGGAGCTGCAGGATTATTTCTGCTACGGAAAAGACGTTCTCGCACCCGCCGACGGCGAAGTTGTAAGCTTAGCCGACGGGCATCCGGAAAGCAAGGTCTATGGGGACGGCAGCGTGGAATGCAGGGCGAAGGATATGCGCGGAAACTTTATTACGATCAAGCATCAGGAGAAAGAGTTCAGCACCCTCGCCCACCTCATGCCGGGCAGCATCACCGTTGCCTTGGGCCAGAAGGTTGTCCGCGGGCAGGTAATTGCCAGATGCGGCAATTCCGGGAACACCAGCGAACCCCACGTTCATTTTCAACTAAATGACGAGAGAAGCTTTTTCGCTTCCGCGGGGCTGCCAATCAGGTTTAGAAATGTATGTGCAAAAGAAAACGGGAAAACATGTTCCGCAGATTATATTGTCAAAGGCCAATCCGTAGAAAACAGGCTTTCGTGAAAAAGCTTATGAATCCTTTATTGTCATGCAAAGGAGGAAAATAAATCAATGGATACCTACCTGCTGATACCGGCTGTTCTTCTTCTGGAAAGCAGTCTTTTCACTCTTTTGAATCAGCTTTGCCGACCGATTCAAAAGAGTGGGATATTCTTTCAAGCATAAAGGAAGCTCTGTATGAACCAAGCAGGAAAAACCACGACGATGAAGATGCTGCTGGGACTGACGCAGCCGACTTCGGGAGAAGTGATAATTTTCGGCAAAAACATCCGGGGGAAACGAGAAAAAAATTCTGTGACATCCCTCCAAAGCGGGCGGAATGCCAGGTGAAAAGGGAGCTGAGAGCATTGCCAATATGCGCTAAAACGTGTCATATGACGGTATGTCTTGCGGCAAATAAAATGTGCCGCAAGAAAAGAAAAAAGCCCTCAAATCCGCTTGTATCACGGTTTTAAGAGCATTGACTTCTGGTGCCGAAGGCGGGAGTCGAACCCGCATGGGATAACCCGCACGATTTTGAGTCCCTCCACATTACCGGAAGCATCGGGAATGCAACGTACTCTACCGGAATCCTCAGACCTCCAAAAACCTTGTATAATGCGGGTTTGAGGCACTTAAAACCCGGAAACCCACGTCACTCCAAGGCTCTCTCAAAAGAGCGGTTTTGACGTCAATTTTGGACGTTGGAGGGATATTGGAGGGATATTCAGGAGGGATATCCGGACCGTTTGCCGTCAGAACATCGAACGTGTAGCAATCAAAAATCAATATTGTAACAGTCATCCTACCATTGACAAATATTTTCAGGAGTTGATGACTGTGAAAAATCAAGAATACTACGAACAGCTTTTTGAGCCGTATCCCGATGTCGTTACACTGGATGAATTCAGAGCTATGTTGGGCGGCATTGGGGAGACCACGGCACGAAAAATTTTGCATGGGAAACATATAAAATACTTTTTTATCCGCAGTGCCTATAGGATACCTAAAATATGGGTTATCGAGTATGTTTTAAGCGAACATTACGCCCAATACCGGCAAGAGCTGAAAGTACGGGTTTAGCAGTGAATAAAAATGAATGAACAAGAGGACATAGGCTTTTCGCTTATGTTTTCTTTTCATATATAAATATGCAGGACATGTCATTGGTGCCATGTAAATATATGAAACTAACTATGTTATCCCAATTCTAATTGAAACAGCAAAATCTGCTCCAGCGGTATTGGGAATCTGATATAAAACGTGGTTCCTTCTGATCCGGTTTCAAAAGTAATCCTAGAATTATATCGTGCTGCAATGCTATATAGCACACCGCCAGACCCAGACCGGTGCCTTTTTCTTTGGGGGGAGGAAGTTTAAGAGCGAACTTGATTTTCGAGAAAAGGGGAATATGTATGTAAATACTCCTACACTTTTACGAAGATTACATCGAAAGGAGCTTATTAACACCCCAATTTATAATGCATTACGTGAAATTTTTGCAATATGTAATCGGGCAGTGCATGGAAATGATGTACTGTTAGATGATGTACAATTTATAAAAAATACAGCACTTAACTGCCTTGCGATTTTATTAAAGGTTTTAGATTCTTTATAGAATATGACAGTCTGAAGCGCCTCTTGCAGGCGCTTCAGACTGTCGGAAAACCCCCGCCAAATCGAAAGAAATGGAGGGGGTTTAGTTAAATGGAGCATCTGTTGCGATTCGAAACATGATTACGCCTCTCACGCTACAATAAACTTGTAGATATAGGAGAATCCGAAGAGAGCCAAACTTCATGAGGATGCAAGCCGCCTACGTAGCCTGACGTTATCTTTGCAATGATTCAATACCACTTAAAAACATATAAATTCATCGAATTATATTGGAAAAAGGGGTTGTTCACACTTATAATAAATGTATGTTATTGGCAAGAAAAAGGCGATTCCCGTCATAAGGTCGGGAAATTATGGAATTGTCCGAAATCGATGAGTGGATTAAAAGCGGTAAAAGCGCTATGAAATAAAATCAGAGATTGCCCACACAAATGTAAAGAGGAATCCGAGGTGAATAGCGTGGCTTCAAAGACACTCGAACAAATCAGCTACAATATGCGCCAAGTCAGATGCAAAGACTCGGCAATCGAGATTGCTTTACGCAAAGAACTCTGGCACAGAGGATTGCGATACAGAAAAAACGATAAGAATGTTTTAGGAAAGCCCGATATCGTCTTTAAGGGCAAAAAGGTTGCCATATTCTGCGACAGTGAGTTTTGGCACGGATACGATTGGAATAACCGTAAAAACGATTTTAAAAGCAATAAAGACTTTTGGATTCATAAGATCGAACGGAACATGGAGCGGGATGCAGAGGTCACAGCCAAATTACAGTCCGACGGATGGACAGTGCTTCGTTTTTGGGGCAAGGAAATAAAGCGGAATGTTTCGGTTTGCGCTGACATTATAGAAAAAGCGCTGAAGGAGAGTGAACGATGCCATACAGGATGATTGATCTATGTGCCGGAATCGGAGGTATCAGAAAAAGCTTTGAGCTTACGGGCCAATTTGTTAATGTTCTTTCTTCTGAGATCGACCGTTATGCCTGTACGACATACGAACACTTATTCGGAGAGAACCCACGCAACGATTTGACCACAGAGGAATTTAAACGGCAGGCTGAGAAGGTGCAGTTTGAGGTATTGCTTGCCGGGTTCCCTTGCCAAACTTTCAGCCGGGTCGGATTGGGCGAAGGCTTCGAAAACGAAGAAAAAGGAAAAATATTTTTTCATATTGCCGAGATTATAAGGAGAACAAGACCGCAGGCGATTTTCTTAGAAAATGTTGATCATTTGGTGACACGTGATAAAGGAAAAACATTCAAAGCAATCATAGAAAAACTGGAGATAGATTTAAACTATAAGATTATCGGAACCATAAAAAACACCGATGGCAGTTTGTCATATCATCGTAGGAATTTTATTCGGAATTCACGGGATTTCGGCGTGCCGCAAAACCGCCCCAGAACATATATAATCGGATTTGACAGAGGGTTTTTTGACCAAGATGCCGTTTCTCGACTGCCTAATGATTTACCGGAAAGAAGAGCTGAACCGTTATACGGTAACCTTAATACAGTACTGGAACCGAACGTTGAGCTAAAGTATTATATGTCTTCTGGCTATTTTGAAACATTGATTCGACATCGTGAAAGACAAGCAAAAAAAGGATACGGATTCGGCTACAGAATCGTAAATGCTCCCGAAATTGAAAACCCGGTTGCCAATACATTGCTCGCCACCGGCGGTTCCGGCAGAGAACGTAATTTAATTTACGATCCACGCGACGGAATTGCCGGCATGGAAATCAGGGGAAAGAAAACACCTTTGAACGACAAAGGCATTCGCGTTATGACTCCGACGGAATGGGGTAAGTTGCAAGGATTCGTAAATTACGCATTTCTTGACGAAAACGGTATTGACGGATTTTCTTTTCCGGACGGAATCCCGAATATTCAAAGATACAAACAATTCGGCAATTCGGTAACAATACCTGTCGTCGAGCAGATGGCACTTTTTATATTGGATTGCTTTGAGCGGCTCGGAAACTTTCCGCCTGTTGATTGATTTCTGCGAGGGAGGCGAAAACGGTGTTGAGCAGACAGTTGATGAATAATTTTTCGAATAAGTGCGACATATATTTTGAGCATTCTCTTATTTCGAAAGAACTTCTCCTCAAAACATACACCGATTTTATCGCCTCCTCGTTTAGCGGATTTAACCGTACTGTCGGTGTGGTACTGCATACCGGTTCAATATGTTTTGATATTGTTTCGATTCTCGCCGCCGCATTAGGCAGTTTGCTGCTGGATGGTTCTGCCGCGGATGATATCGTTTCTTCGCTTAATGAAGGCGCTATGGTTCAGTATAAGAACAATCGGTATCTTTGGGGCGGACTCGGTAGATTCGGAAAGGACGGAGAGTTTATTCCCGCAGAGAGTGTTGAGAAAGCGTCCCATTTTTTGTTAATCCAACGAAGGTCCGACAAAAACTTAGGCGAAAACATCAGTAAAACCATGTTGCCGCTTGCAAGCAAAAATATGATTATCCCCTATTACGGTAATTCTATAATAACAGACGGCAGAGGATTGCGCCGTGGCAAGACGAATCGGACTGATTTTATAGCCTATTTGTTCGATGTGCCTAAGTCGGAGATTTCGAGTATTGCCGGTGTATCATCCGTCGTTGTTGCGGAACGGGTTACGGTCGACCGTATTGTAAAAGGACTTACGATATCTTACGGCAAGGGGAAGTCGGTAAACCTTTTGGTATTGTGACAACTTCATATTTTACCGACGGTGAAGAATATCCCTATGCCGGAAATCCGGGAAAAAACGACCCCGTTTTGAAAATCACCGGAAAAATATCAACTGCCCGTGAGTTGATTTTGGACAAAAGCGGGAATAAAGCCGTAGGTCTGCTTGTTCTGGGTTCGGAGAGCATTGCAAAAGGCAGAAGCGAGTTGCCTGATTTGTTGAATCGCAAATCATTGCAATATATTTATCTTTCCGCGAATATCGATTCGGAAAATGCCGAGGAAATCCTGAGTGAATGTGAGGATGCATCGATCTTCGCCTGTACCAAAGAATTTCTGCTATCGAATGCCCTTCCGCCAAAAAAAATGAATCGGCATACCGTCGCACTGAATAAGCAGGTAACGAATATCGTGAACAAGAAAATCGAATCCGTCGTCATACCGGGTGATTGTTCCTGGGAGGAATACAGAGCCGTAAAAGAATCGTTGCATTTGCTGAAAAAATACGATTGGAGCGGCGAAGAAAAAGATTTGTTTATAATAAACGCCTACTCGTTGCTGAACCTGTTCACGACGGCGGTTTTTCCGATTAAGATGATAGAAGAGATGACAAACGGAGGTATGTTGGACGGGCGCGTCGCTTCTCCGCGACAACGGATTGACGAGCTCTGGAAACTCGCGGATAAATTGCCGACATCTTTTACCAACCGCGCAATCGATATAATAGGGCTTTTGGAGAGACTCTATACAAAAAACGAGAGCGAATGCCGCAAATATTCCGAATTGAAAAAACGATTGTCTGCCGGAGTCGATGGGCAGATTGCAGTAATAGTACCCAAAGCTTACTATGAAGATGTTTTGGCTGCAGACGGAATCCTGCGGAGCGAAAAGGTAACCGTCGTCACGGCGAACAGATTTGACAACTCGATTGACTATGATGAAATCATAGTCGTAGGCGAAATATCAGGCAAACGGTTTGACACATTCAGATGCCGCGCCGCATCCGTTATTACCGTGTTGCTCTACGATTTTGAATTGCGTTTGTTCAGACACAGAGAAAAAGAGGCGGATCGTTTTGAGCAAGATTTGAACAAAAAAACAGGGCTCATCTCTGAAGATGTTCAACCTTTGGACGTGTGTCCCGGAAAAAGCAACGTCGAGTCCGACAATGACGCCGAAATCTTGAAATTCAAAACCATGACATCGGATTTGGATTGTTACATAGAAAAAATCGTTGCATTCGATATCGGAAATCTTGTCGGACAGGTTCCGACAACGGGCACGGCTGCCACAGCGGACGTTGTGGCGGTGGGAACTTTTACCAACGGGGAACGGATACTGTTTTCCAAGTATTACAAAGCGTTTGTGTTTGATAAATCCAAAGGAACCGTTACGGAAACGGATGTTGAAGAACTTGAGTCGGGCGATATGCTCGTCTTTACACGTCGCGACGATTTCACCAGAAATATGGTTGATAATGTTTTCGATAATTTACTGTCTTCCGGTCTTTTGAACGAATCGGTAAAAGAAGCGGCGTTTAAATCGGCATACTGGAAGCTGGCTTTACGGGAATATATGGACAAACATGGCTGTTCGTACCGAGAAATTTCCCGAAGATTATCCGCTCTCGGATGCAAACGTCACGAAGTGACCATTCGAACGTGGCTGAGTGACGATTATCGGATTATAGGTCCTCTCGACGAAGAGGCGTTTGTTCAAATTGCCGAATTGACTGCCGATCCCGATATGAAGCGCGATCCCAAGAGCTTTTACGAGGCGTGTCGCATCACAAGGCATGAACGCAAAAAGATTCTCAGTTTGATCGGACGTGCCATTATCGATAAATTGCGAGGGCATCTTTCCGAACGGGACGGATTACTTGAAGCGGTATACGATAATATCGATAAGCTGGCTGTGATGTTGGAACTGGAAACCGTTGCGGAATTGAACGAGCCTGTGGCGGTTTCTGTCAATATGATAAATAAGCCTTTGACGTCACAGGAGGGATAGGGATGCGGCGTCCCCCGTTAAATAGACACACAAAACATAAGTATTACTTCATTTTTCATAGAATATCTTGATCTTTTGACAAATCACCAAAAGGT
>NZ_FOOX01000010.1 GCF_900113335.1 Desulfotruncus arcticus DSM 17038 | reverse complement strand
AAACCATCGAGAAAACCAAACAAAAAACTGTTAGACAAGAGAATCCCAATCCTTTAACTATGCCAGCTTTACGTAAGTAATTTGATATTTTTAATTCTAAAAACGTAGATTGGAGACTTTTTGGCAGTTGCTTAACCCCTGCGTTTTTTATTATCATGATCATGGACACCTTCCTTGGTCTGGTAATTTTGGTTTTTGGCAATTCCATTTTACCAAAAGGATTGGTGTCTTTTCTATTTTTTCTCAATGATTGTCAAGGGCTATTTTATTTTCCAGCAAGGCCGCTTAAATGTTGGGATTAAGGTTATTTTGCAAGTGGGAAAGTTGAGTTATTAATTAAGCCCAAGTTTTTTGGCTAACCCGGCAACCCTTTCATGCTCAATGTTATAAATAATAATCACAATATCGCCTAATTCTATTTTTAACTTAATATATTCATTTTCCTTATGATCAAACCCCATGTAATATTGTAAATTAGTATAGTTATCCCTTGTAGTTTGAATAGCTAAATCACCATTCTCATTAATGTCATATTCGAAGTAATATAATTTGCAGTTATAATTATTTTTAAATTTAACCTTTTGTTCATCAGTCAGTCTTTGTAGTTCTATACCATTAAGATATTCTTTTATTGTTTCAATTATGTTTTGCATTGCTGTAGCCTCCTTAAATTAGTATTAACAATTGTGATATTACCTTAAAGGTTAATCCAATTATTTATAATATCTAACGGTTTAATTTTTATCCATAAAAAATGTATAACATATTGTGGATAAAAGCCAGACATTTTTTGGTATTTAACCTGTCTAACTGTTAACTGGTTATGGAGATATTGTAATCTTGTCAGTAAAGTATATAATTTAATAATGGAGAAGTTTATGTCCAAAATTCAAATGAGGGTTCCTTGTTAGTTGAAATGGATGAGAATGGGAAAATGAAAACACTAGTAGCTATTTTTTGACAATTGGTAATTTTTTTGCAGCAACTAGTATATACATGTGTATCTTAAAGCCATGCGCCGGTTTTTGTCGCAGATAACTTTAGAAGCTAACATGTGGAGGTAGAAGATGCCAACGAAAGACAACATGATTCCGGGTGATAAAAAAAGGCAGAAATATCTTGGGGAAAAGGGCTTGATTGTATTTATAGCATTTCTTAGTGCTTTTATCCCGCTGTCAACAGACCTTTATCTTCCCGCATTACCCGGTATGGTTAAATATTTCAATGCTCCTGTAAACCTGGTTAACCTTACTTTAGTTTTATTCTTTGTTTTTTTCAGCATTGGAACGATATTATGGGGGCCGTTAAGCGATAAGTATGGTCGCAAACCGATATTGCTGTTAGGGTTGATTCTGTACACAATATCAAGCTTTTTATGTGTGTATTCCGAGAATATCTATCAACTGATTACGTTCCGTGTTTTTCAGGCGATCGGCTGCAGCTCAGCCGGAGCTGTATCGATGGCCATTGTTAAAGATGTCTACAGCGGCAGAAAAAGGGAAGTAGTACTATCAGTGGTTCAGTCTATGGTAATGTTGGGTCCGGCGGTTGCTCCGGTTATTGGCGCGTTTCTTCTTAATTATACCCCGTGGAGAGGCGCGTTTTGGTTGCTGGCAGGTGCCGGTATCTTGGCTTTAGCAGGTTGTATTGCGATGGAGGAGACAATCGAAAACCGGTATAAGGGAACAATACTGCAAACAATGGGCCGTCTGGGAGTGGTGCTGAAAAACCCCGGTTTTACATCGCTGCTTATTTTGTTTTCGGTGATAAGCATACCTTTTATGGCTTACATAGCCAGCTCATCTTACATCTATGTAAATGAATTTGGGCTGAGCGAACAGTCTTTCAGCTATTATTTTGCAGTAAATGCGTTGTTTTTATTGTTTGGGCCGATTATATACATGAAATTGTCCAGGCGGTTTAAACGTAATTCAATTATTATCTTTTGTTTTACCATGATGACTGTTGGCGGGTTATTGATTTGCGGTCTGGGAACAATTAAACCGTGGGTATTTGCGGTTACATTATTACCGGCTACTATAGCAGGAAGTATTATTCGGCCTCCCAGCGCTGTTTTGATGCTGGAACAGCAGCAGACGGATACCGGTTCGGCCTCATCCCTGATGGGCTGCTTCGGTATATTTATGGGCAGTGTCGGTATGTTTTTGATCTCGTTTGACTGGAGCAATATCATTCTGACTTTGGGCTTATTAAACCTTATCACCGGGCTGGTTTGCGGGGTGTTTTGGTTGATGATTGTTAATAAGCCGTTTATAAAACAAGTTCCGGATCAAATTTCTGATGCTGGAACTATGGCTGGATAACTCAAAGGCCGGAGGTACACAAAGGAACCTCCGGCCTATTTCTTTTAAAAGCCTTTTAACCCGCCAGCCCGGACAAACACCTTGCTCCCCAATCTTTCCCTTGATCACGAAAACACCGATGACTTTAAAATTTGTGAAAAACTATTGACTCAACCGTTATTACTGTATATAGTGTTTATATACAGTAAGGCCAGCCTTGGAGAGGATGTCATTGATGAGGATCATTATTTCTAACTTTTCCAACCAGCCAATTTATGATCAAATTGTTACGCAAATTAAAGATTTAATCATGCAAAGCAAATTGAAGGAAGCCGAACCTTTGCCCTCTATCAGAAACCTGGCCAAAGAACTGCAAATCAGTGTGATTACTACCAAGCGGGCTTATGATGAGCTGGAAAAGGAAGGGTTTATTGTTACCGTCCCCGGGAAAGGTTCTTACATTGCAGCAGGGAATAAAGAGCTGCTGTTGGAGAAACGGATCAAAATAGTGGAAGAAAAATTGTCCGAAGCGGTGCTGGCAGGTAAATCAATTCATTTATCCCTGGAAAAATTACGAGAAATGCTGACCCTGTTGTATGAGGAGGAATAATATGGAGCCTATTTTAGAGGTTAACCAACTAAAAAAGCAATTTAAAGATTTTACCCTGAATGATATTAGTTTTTCCTTGGAAAAAGGCTACATCATGGGCTTTATCGGACCAAACGGCGCCGGAAAGAGCACCACTATCAAGCTTATCCTGAATCTGCTTAAAAAAGATGGTGGAGAGATAAAAGTTTTCGGCCTGGATAACATTAAAAACGAAATAGAAGTTAAAAACAGAATTGGTTTTGTATTTGATGAAAACCACTATTATGAAGAACTAACGATCGCGGAGATGAAGAGAGTTATCGCTCCTTTGTATAAAAACTGGGACGATAATGATTTTGCCCGCTATACCGGGGAATTTAATTTACCAACTAAAAAGAAAATCAAAGACCTATCCAAGGGAATGAAAATGAAGTTCTCCCTGGCTGTGGCCCTGTCCCATCATGCCGACCTGCTGCTCATGGATGAACCGACCTCGGGGTTGGACCCTGTGGCCAGAAACGAGTTTTTGGAAATATTAAGTTTCTTGATCCAGGATGAAAATAAGGGAATTTTCTTCTCAACTCATATAACTTCGGATTTAGATAAAATAGCCGACTTTGTTACCTTTATTAATGACGGCAATATCGTTTTGAGCACCGCCAAAGACGATCTTTTGGATAATTACGGGCTCGTAAAAGGCGGCACGGAATTATTGAATCAGAATTTAAGAAGCAAATTTATCGGTATTAAAGAAAACCAATTTGGCTTTGTTGGTTTAATCAAGGATAAGCAGCAAATTAAACAGTTTTTGAATCATCATGTGGTCGTCGAAAAACCTACTTTGGAAGATATTATGCTGTTTTACACGAGGGGGGCTCAAAATGTATAGCCTGGTGCTGAAGGACATATTAATCCAGAAAAAAACCTTATTGTTCGGTATAGTTTATTTTGTTTTTTTCGCTTTTGCCATGCAGGGCGTGGGGATTGTTATTTTTCCGGCGTCATTAACGGCTTTCACTTACATGGCGGTTGTGACAGCCTGTGCCTATGACGACAAGAATAAAACTGATGTTATGTTAAACAGCCTGCCGCTGAAGAGATCAAACATTGTTATGGCCAAATATATTTCGGTTTTCTTCTTCATTGCTGTAGGATTAATATTATATTTTATAGTTTCAGCTGTTGTTGGCTTAACGGGGCTGCCTGTTAGCGCTTACCGCGTAACAGCGGAGGGATTTGTGGGGGCATTGTTATCCATTAGCTTAATTAATTGCATCTACTTTCCTTTTTTCTTCAAGCTGGGTTACACGAAGTCCAGATTTATCAATCTACTGTTATTCTTTTCTTTCTTTTTCGGTATGACCTGGCTTCTACAGTATATCGTGAAGTACAAGGATACAGTTTGGGTGCAAAACATTGCCAATTTTTTTACCGCCCTTTCAGATATGCAGGTTATAGTATTAATAATTGGTTCAATAGCTGTTATGATATTATTGTCTTTAGCCGTTTCTCTTAAAATATATAATAATAAAGATTTATAGGAACTATTCAGCATCTATAACAACATAGGAGTCAGAAGTCAGGAGTCAGTAGTCAGAATAATAGAACCGGGCTAAGGTATTCTGACTACTGAATTCTGAACAATAAAGACTTATAATGGCCTTATTCAAATGAACTGAAAAATATATTAATGCACCGGCGCAGGTAATGAAATCAGAAGGTGAAAGGAGCAAAAATGAATCTGGTTAACAGCAAAACGCCGGATATGATAACTCAAAAATGGCAACCGGGAGCGCGTGTGCTGGTGATGACAGCTGTTCCGGTGGAGAGGGAAGCGGTGTTTCGCGGGTTGCGCGGCGATCAAAGGTTTGACATATTGGTTGCGGGGGTCGGTCCGGTAGCGGCAGCTGTCAACACGGCCAAGGCGCTGGCAACAACCGGGTATGGTTTGGTTGTTAGCGCCGGTATCGGCGGAGGTTTTCCCGGTCAGGCTGAGCTGGGTTCCCTGGTGGTGGCAAGCGAGATCGTCGCCGCCGACCTGGGAGTGGAAACCCCGGAAGGCTTTAACAGTATGGATGAGTTGGGCTTCGGCCCTACCCGCATTCAGGCCGATGCCGGTTTGGTTAACCTGCTAACGGAAGCACTGCCGGCAGCCGGGCTGCCGGTTAAAACCGGTCCCGTGCTAACAGTATCAACGGTGACGGGTACCGCTGATAGTGCCGCAAAATTGGCCGCGCGGGTGCCGGGAGCCACCGCCGAGGCGATGGAGGGGTATGGCGTGGCCCTGGCGGCGCGTGACCGCGGAGTACCGGTTCTGGAACTCCGCGCTATCTCAAATTTGGTGGGTCCGCGTGACCGGGCCGCCTGGCGGGTTAAAGAGGCTCTCGACGTTTTGGAAGCAGCCGGCTCAGTATTATTGGAGGTGTTATGATGAAAATTGCCTTTTCTCCCTGCCCCAATGACACGTTTATTTTCCACGCCTGGGTGCACGGGCTAATACCCGGCGCACCGGAGCTTGACGTCACCTATGCAGATATCGACATCACCAACGGTTTGGCGGCCGGCTCCAATGGGCCGGAAGTGGTCAAGATTTCGTATGCGGCTCTGCCGTGGGTGTTGTCCGAATATGCGCTGCTGCCGTGCGGTGGTGCGTTGGGCAGGGGCTGCGGGCCGCTGGTGCTTACGTCCAATAAGGCGGGCGGCAATGATCCGGCGGCACTGGCCGGCCGGCGGGTGGCGGTACCCAGTGAGCGGTCCACCGCCTACTTGCTGTTCCGGCTGTGGGCGGCTCAAAATGTGCCGGGGGGCGTGGGCGAGGTTGTGATTATGCCGTTCCACGAAATCATGCCGGCGGTGCGCGATGGGAAAATCGATGCGGGGCTGGTAATCCACGAGGCGCGCTTTACCTATCCTGCATATGGACTGAATCTTTTAGCGGACTTAGGCAGCTGGTGGGAGTCCGATACCAATTTGCCGATTCCGCTGGGAGCAATAATTGCTCGCCGTTCACTGGATCTGCCCGCCATCGCTGGCTGGATCCGATCGTCGGTCAAATACGCCCGGGCCCACCCCGGGGCGTCTCAGGAGTACGTCCTAAGCCATGCCCAGGAAATGTCTCTTGAAGTAGTAAACGCACACATCAAACTTTACGTGAACGAATTCAGTGAAAATCTGGGTGAGATAGGGTATAAGGCGGTAGAAGCTCTGCTCAGCCGGGCCTCGCAGGAAGGGCTGGTCCCAAATGTAAATTTGACGGCGCTGTAAAAAGCCCCGTCTTTTTTTTATGTTAAACCTGAAGCGTCCGGTATTGAAGAGATTGTTTTTTTAACCGCCAAAATGCTGTGCAAAACCGCAGTGCGCTGGCATATAAATTAATGTTAATGTTGTATTAGTTTTAGGGGAGTGGCCCATGGATAAAAAGACTGATGCTGCTCATGCTCCTAATCCCTCAACCAGGGTCAAAAAGAAAAGACGCATCCTGATCATTCTTGCTTGCCTTTTTGCCGGTATGATTGCTGCAGTAATAACGCTGGGATGCATCTTTTTTTACACGGAATTGTTTTTTCCCAGACCTGCATTCAATAGCACAATGTTTATCCTGCCGGCCACAACCATTGTCTATGATTACCGTGGGCGGGTGGCAGCCGAACTGCACGGCCCCCAGCACCGGATACCGGTTAAATTGGAGGAACTACCCCCTTATTTGGTGCATGCTGTACTGGCTGCTGAAGACGCACGCTTTTACAAGCATCCCGGATTTGACATTCGTGCCATGGTGCGGGCGGCAGTAGCAAACCTGCGGGCCGGGGAAATAGAAGAGGGTGCGTCTACAGTTACCCAGCAGTTGGCACGTAATATATTTCTCACTGCAGATCAGACCTGGGAACGAAAGTTTAAGGAAATTTACCTGGCTTTTCATTTGGAAAGGCAGCTGGAAAAGGACGCTATTCTGGAATATTACCTGAACTCCATTTACTTTGGCGACGGGGCTTATGGAATCGAAGCAGCGGCCCGGAACTATTTTAATAAGGGCAGCACTGAGTTGGGGGTGAATGAATCCGCTACCCTGGCCGGTCTGATATGCAATCCCGGTATCTACAGTCCTTTTCGTAACCCGCAGCAGGCATGGCACAGGCGCAATATAGTGCTGCAAAGAATGGTGCGGTACGGCTGGCTGGATGCCGGCAGGTATTCCGAGCTGCGGCAGCGGCCACTGGCGACGTCTGCCGATGGTAGACCTGCAGATAATTACCCGCATCCCTTCTTTTTGGACCAGGTGATTGATGAAGCCAGCCGGGTGCACGGCATCCGGGCGGAAGAAATTTATAACGGTGGTTTGCGTATTTACACCACCCTGCATCCTGAGATCCAGGCGCTGGCCGAGCGGGTTTTTACGGATGCATCCCTGTTTCCCGCCGGTTCCGGCGACCGGCTGGTAGAAGCGGCACTGGCGGCCGTAGACCCGCAAACAGGCTATGTGCTGGCCCTGGTTGGCGGCCGGGAGTATGGTTCCCGGCGGGGGTTTAACCGGGCCACCATGATGAAGCGCGCTCCGGGTTCGGCATTAAAGCCTCTGGTGGTTTATGCGCCGGCGCTGGAAGCGGGTTGGAGCACCGAAGCCCTGCTTCCCGACCGGCCATTGATCATTAACGATTACACGCCCCGGAATTATGATCGCAGTTTTCGGGGGGAGGTAACAATGAATCAGGCCGTCGCCTGGTCAATCAATGTGCCGGCGGTTTGGCTGTTGAACGAAATAGGCGTAACCCGGGGCATTGAAACACTTAAAAAACTGGGTTTGCCCCTGCATGGAAATGACCGTAATTTGTCCCTGGCCCTGGGGGGAATGACCACGGGAATTTCCCCCCTGGAGTTGGCCGGTGGGTACGCCGCGCTGGCCAACGGCGGTTGCCGGGTAGAGCCCCGGACGATTATCCAGATTTATGACCGGCAGAACCGGCCGTTGGTCGGGGAGCAATTCCACCGGCCGGTGTTCAAAAAAAGCACCTGTCAGGATATGACCAAGCTTTTACGGGCGGTGGTTATGTACGGAACCGGGAAAGGAGCCGGTTTATACGTCCCCGTGGCCGGCAAGACCGGCACCACTGAACAGGTAAAGGGCTCCGGCAACCGGGACGCTTGGTTTGCCGGTTATACGCCGGAAGTGGCCGCGGCGGTCTGGATGGGTTATGATCATCCCGATGCCGGTTATGCTCTTGGTTTTTCCGGGGGTGATTATCCGGCACGCCTATTCAGGGAGTTTGTATCCGGTGCATTAGAAGAACTGCCCGCACGGGAATCTGACTTATTTGTAGGCCAGCCGGCTTACCCCGCACCCCCGCCCAAACCGGAGCCGCCACCCCCTGTGGAGGAGGAGCCGGAGATGGCAGCCGGGCAAACGGCAGAGCAAGCGGAAGAGGGCGTACAGATAGAGGAACCGGATTCCGCGGCGGTCCCGTGATCTTCCTTTAGCTGGCTCATCCGGCAGCCTTGCCGATATCCGGGAAAGCCCGATAGAATTGGCAATTTGGCTTCAACGATGTTGTGAAAAAAGAAAAGGGGACACACCCCTGCGGGAATGTCCCCAACGTATAAATGTCCCCACCAAATCCCTACATGCCCAACAAGGCTTTACTCAGGATTTTGATGAGACGTTCCAGCGGTATCTTGAAGACTAAACCGGCCGGGTCGGTTAACACGTTCATTATGGCTTGCTGCATTTCCCCGGGTTTTGGTCCGAATTCAAGGAAGTTCGCAGGCAGGCCTGTTTCTTGCAACAGCGTCCTGATTCTGGCGACAGTCATTTGGTGCAGTTCTTCCGTTGCGGCCTTTTCCTTTATTCCGAGCGCATCCGCCAGTACACTGATCTTGGGCAGGTAGATTTCCGGCAGCGCCTCCATTACGAGGGGCAGCAGTACGGCGTTGGCCAGGCCGTGCGGAATGTTGTACATGGCGCCCAGCGCGTGGGCACAGTTGTGTACAGGGATGGCCCCAAGCCCCGGGAACGACATAATTGCCATACTGCTGGCGGTCAAAAGGTTCATCCGGGCGTCAATATCTGCGCCGTTGGAAACAGCAACCGCCAGGTTCTGTTCAACCAGGCGGATTGCCTGCAGACCCAGTGCGTCATACATCTGCCCTTGATATTGCCAGGCCACGCCTTCGATAGCATGGGTCAGGGCGTCGAATCCCGTAAAGGCGGTAATTTTAGGCGGCAGTCCCACAGTTAATTCGGGATCGAGTATGGCGATATCCGCATTGATGTATGGATGCAGCAAATTGGCTTTTACGCGGTCTTTTTCATTTAAAAATACGGCTATCGTTGAGACCTCGGAACCCGTTCCAGCCGTAGTGGGGATGGCAATGTGCGGTATCTCCAGCCGTTTGGCCAATTCCCCGACATATAATCCGGTATTGGCCGGCACAGTGTCTGCTATATCTGTCAGCCCGGCAGCGAGCAGTATTTTAACCCCTTTGGCAGTGTCCAAAACACTGCCCCCGCCGACGGCCAGGATCCCTTCCACGGCAAGTTGGCGGCCGATTGCCGCGGCTTTATTCACCAGAGACATTCTGGCATCCTGCAGCACCTCATCAAACACAGTGACAATGTTCAAATCATGAGGTCCGTCGAATAATTCCATTAGTTTGTCAATAATACCGGCACTAACAATGCCCTGATCAGTTATAATCATCCAGCGCCGGGCGGCAAGCTCTTTCATATGTGCCGGCAGGAACGCCCGGGCGCCGGGTCCTGCTGATACAGAGGTTCTAAAATCAAACCGGAAATATGTTTGCGTTGGCATTAAATATTCCTCCCTCCTGTCATATATCGCTGCAACCGAACCGTGCGCTAACACTTGCATCGCGGCTATTTGGCGGCCCAGCTGTCGAACAGCAGCTGGTACCAGGTTCTTTGGTTAACGTCGGGGACCATGGAGGTATGCAGGTGTTTCGTTTGGGAGTATTCAAACAACACTTGATAGCCGGATTCCCTCCCCAATCCCGATTGTTTATAGCCGCCGAACGGAGCATCCGGCCGAAGCATATGCCAATCATTAATCCAAACCGTACCGGCCCGGAGCCGGCGTCCGATATTCTGCGCTTTTACCACATCTTTGCTCCAGACACCCGCCGCCAGGCCATAGATGGTGTCGTTGGCTATACGGATGGCGTCTTCTTCCGTATCGTAGGGAATGATACAAAGAACCGGTCCAAAGATCTCCTCTTGCGCAATTTTCATGGAATTGTCAACATTCTTGAAAATTGTGGGCTGAATATAAGATCCACCCGCCAGTGCTGCCGGCAAAACGGGTATGTTACCGCCGTACGCCAGGATGGCACCTTCCTTAAGGCCACTTTGAATATAATTGAGAACGGTATTCTGCTGTGCTTTGGATATAACCGGCCCCATACCCGTAGTAAGTTCCATGGCATTGCCGATGGTAATCGTTGAAGCTTTGGCAACCAGGCGCTCCACAAGGTTATCCTGCATTTCACGCGGTACAATTAAGCGGGTTCCGGACTCGCAAATTTGGCCGCTGTGCAGGAAAGTTGCAAACAGCGCACCCTCGGATACCAGGTCCGGGTCGGCGTCGCGCAGCACGATGGCCGGGCTTTTTCCGCCCAGTTCAAGCGTTACGCGCTTGACTGTGTGAGATGCCAGCTGCATAATGCGACGGCCTACCGCTGTGGAGCCGGTAAATGAAATCTTATCCACTTCGGCATGGGTGACGATGGCTTCTCCAACCAGGGCGCCAGGCCCCGCTACTACATTGACGACTCCATCGGGTAAACCGCATTCCTGAAAAATTTCTGCCAGCAGGAGCGTGGTAAGGGGCGTATACGAAGCTGGTTTGATCACGACCGCATTACCCATGGCGATGGCGGGCGCCAGCTTCCACCCGGCAAGGATCATTGGGAAGTTCCAGGGGGTGATTAAGCCGCAGACACCCACCGGCTCGCGCTCAATTACATTTACCGACGGCCCGGGCCAGCCAATGCTCGGCAATTCTTCCCGCATAGGAAAGCTATTAAGAATTTGACCGGTGACGGTAAACTGCTGGGCCAGCTGCAGAACGTCACTGCCCATAGTTCTGCGCAGTGTGCCGCCGGACTGTGTTGTTTCCAGACTAGCGAGCTCCTGCGCCCGCTTGGCAATCCTGTTGGCGATCTTAAACAGCATCTTGGCCCGTTCGCCCGGCGGCACCCGGCTCCAAATCCCGGACTCAAACGTCTCCCTGGCGACGCGAATTGCTTCGTTGGCATCTTCCACGCCTGCCTTGGCAACGGTTGCGCATACTTTACCATTGGAAGGATTAATGACTTCAAACGTTTCATCGGAGCGCGCGGGAACTTTTTTACCACCGATAAAGAGCGGATAAAATTGTGACATGGTTCAACCTCCTTTAATGGATTGGCTTGAGTATGGTGACCATTTCCTCGTTGTAGGTGCTATATTACATATTTTCATACCAATTCCTGCTTGGTAATCAAAAAGTATCCAATAATTGCTTAAAAAGCAGGCCAAGTGAAATGACCCCGGGGGCAGGTTATCTTGGCTGTTAGATAAAGATTGGCTGTAGTTTATGATTCAAATTTTACCAAAAGGAAAAGTAATTTCTTGGTGCAATAAATGGTACAAGTAGTTATTTTAAATAGTTACAATAAAGGGCTGACGGGATTGAATAAAAAATTGCTTGATTTAAAGCAAATGGCTTTCCTTAAACAGAATGATGCCGAAATCAATCAGCGGGAGCTTTTCCTGCGGACAATGCTTGAGGCGTTACCTGTTGCGTGTTATGTTGTCGATGACCGGACAGATGATATTATTTATTTTAACTCCTTGTTCTGTGATATCTGGGGTATCAGGCAGCTTGAAGCAGGCATGCGCAACGGGATCTTGAAAAACGGTGACATTGTGCGGCATTGTGCGGCATTGGCGGCGAATGCTCCGGCATATATTGAATCCTGTGTGTCGTTGCAGGATCTAAACAACCGTTCAACTATCCATGATGAAATTCAGTTAAAAGATAACAGGGTCATTAACAGGCTTGCCGTCCAATTGTGGGATGTTGATGACAACTATTGGGGCAGGCTCTACGTTTTTGGGGATATTACCCGGCCCAAGGAAATTGAACGATCGTTGAAGGAAAGCGAACAAAAATACCAGCAGCTGTTTTTTAACAGCCCCGCGGCTAAGCTAATTGTAGACCCGGAAAACGGTAATATCGTGGATGCAAACAGGGCTGCCATCAGGTTTTACGGGTACCCGGCCAGTGAATTGCAAAGCATGACCGTATACGATATCAATCCCGGAGATCCGGCGGAAATTGCCAGAAGTATACAAAGTGTCCGGGAGCCTGATGGAGACCATTTCCATTTTAAGCACAGGCTGAGCAATGGTGAAGTCCGTGATGTGGAGGTTTATTCCGGGCGTATTAACGTTTCAGGAAAAAAATTAAACAGTGCCATCATTTTTGATGTTACAGAAAAATTAAGGGCCGAGGAAGAATTGCTGGAAAGCCGGGAGCGCCTGTCTCTGGTTATCGAAAGTGCCAGGGCCGGTATTTGGGACTATGACGTGATCAATAACCGCATGTATTATGATCAACAATGGAAAACCATTCTTGGTTATCAGGAAGATGAATTCTCCGACAGCCCCGAGGAGTGGCTAAGCCGCATACATCCGGATGACGTCGACAAGGTTTGCCGGGCCAGGCGGGATTTAATGACGGGAAAGACCGATAAATTTCAAATAGAGCACCGCCTGAGGCATAAAAACGGATCATATCGCTGGATCCTTGCCAGAGGTAAAATGATATTTGACCGGGCAAAACGGCCTTTACGCTGGGTGGGCTCGAACATAGACATCACCATTCAAAAAGAAGTGGAAGCGTTGCGCCTGGAAAGTGAAAAAAGATTAAAAGAATTTGCCCGGGCCATGCCCGATACCAGTTTTATTATTGATGAAGATGGCCGCTATGTGGAAATATTCGGTAATAATGTAAATTTTCCGCCCATATCCAGGGAAAAATTTAAAGGTCATACAATCCACCAACTGTTGGATCAAGAGCTGGCGGATACCCTGCTAAATGAAATCCGGCAGACAATAGTGACCGGTAGGCAACGCAGCCTGGTATTTCAAATGGACTTGGGACAGAAGGAAAAAATAGCCGTTGAAGGCCGGTTGGCGCCCATGAGTTATCTGAATGACGGCAAAAAAACCGTTGCCGTTTCTTTGACCAACATTACAGAACGGCGTAAAGCTGAAAAAATGCTGCAATTTACTTATAATTTGCAGCGCAAAAGCGATTTCTTTAATGATATAATCAGCGGTCAAGGCACAATGGACAAAAAAATAATGGCAACTGCTGAAAACTGGGGCATAGACCTAACGCGCCCGTTGTTCTGCTGCTTGGTCCAAATTGATAAGGCAACCGGCTTGCACAAAAATGACCAAGACAATCTTACTGACTTCCAATGCCCCAAGAATAATATTATTGCCCTGTTGAGTGACGATGAGGAATATGTATTATGGGACAACCGGGACCATATCGGTATATTCTGTTACTCTGTGGACACCGCCGATGAATGGCTCGTCAGTATGCAGGCAGCAAAGCGAATCAGGGAAAAGATAAGCAGCTACATCCCGGGTCTGATTATAACAATAGGTGTAAGCCGTATGCACAGCGGTCTCCGGAGCCTGGGAAAAAGCTATGAGGAAGCAAGGAGCGCAATCATAGCGGCCAAATGCCAGGGAGAAAAAAACGGTACAATTATACATTACCGGGATATAGGCTTTTATCAGCTTATTGCCACCTGTGAAATAGAGCATACCGGGGAGTATGTGCAAAGAAATATCGGTCCGCTAATAAAGTACGATCGTGAAAAAGGAGCCGGTTTTTTACAAACTCTTGAAGTAATATTGGAAAGTAATAATTTGAAAGACGCAGCTCAAAGAATCTTTTTGCACTATAAAACTTTAGCCTACCGTAAGAAACGCATTGAAGAAATCTTAGGAGTTTCCATCGACCAGTTCGAAACAAGGCTGACGCTGGCAACAGCAATCAAACTGCATAAACTAAATAGCCTGGAGGATAATTAGACCATTAGCGACAATAATAACATCGCATAAGTCAATTATATCAGTAATTAATTTGAAATACTTGGATTTATTGGGCAGGTATTTATCTTGGGCAGATAAATACCTGCCTTTTTTTATGGCAAAAATCAACTTGCGTGGATAATAGCTAAATATACCCGATGACTCTATAATTATGTAAAAAATACGAGAATAATAGCAAAATTTGCAAAATCAAGGGGGATCGTTGGGAAATTTAAGGTGGCTATTTGCGCTGATCGGGAATTCATAGGCCATAGACAATATCTAATGTACAAGAAATAAATTTAGGAGGTATATACATAAATGAAACTTCGCGTTAATTTTAGCAGCCTGCAGGGGAAAATTATCACCATGCTGGTTATACTGGTTGCACTGCCAACGATAGTGGGCGGTTATATAAGCATGCGGGATCTTTCTAAGCTTGGCGCAGCCAACGCCGCTAGAACCCGCGAGGTGATGTTGGCTGATCATCGGGATAAATTGAAAAGTTCTGTTGAAATAGCCTGTACTATCTTAGATGAGTACGAAAAGAGGGTGCAGGATGGGGAATTCAGCCGGGAGGAGGCGCAGCAGCGGGCTTTAAAGCGGATAGCGGCTATGAGGTATGATCAGGATAAGGGGTATTACTGGATCCATACCGGGGGTGACCGTTCGATTATGGTGATGCACCCCACCAAGCCTGAAATGAACGGGCAGGATCTTTCGGCAGATGATGACCTTTCCACTGTTAAATCGCTGTATTACGACGGGCAGGTGTTGGCCAAGGAATCTGAGACTATTCAAAGCAACGTGCGTTTGACTAAAATATACAGCGAAATGAATCAAATTTGCTCTGAAAAAGGCGAGGGTGATATCAGCTATTACTGGTCCAAGCCCGGTGAGGACCCCACTGTCGGTTATCCCAAAATGGCTTACGTTAAGTTGTTTAAGCCCTGGAACTGGATAATCGGGACCGGTTTCTATATTGACGATGTAGACAATGAGGTATTGAAGGTCAGGGCTGAAGTCCTGGCCAATGTGCGCTCTGCTGAAATCGAGCTCGGCTTGTTTATGGCGGTTTTTCTGGTGGTAGCTATAATCCTGGGTTATTTCTTTGCCAGGAGCATCACCGGGCCGGTTAATTACCTGGTGGGGGCGGCTGACCGCCTAGCCAAAGGCGATCTGGCGACGGAAATTAAATCAAATTTCCGTGATGAAATCGGCGGGCTGGCCCGGAATTTCGAAAGTATGCGCCGGGATTTGCAAGAGCTGATCGGCGGCATAGCCGGGATAGGCTTCAAGGTGACCGGTACAGCCCAAACGCTGGCGGCCCAGGCTGAGCAAACCTCCACTGCGGCCACAGAAAATGCTGCTACTATAGGTGAGGTGGCGGCTACCGTGGACAATGTGGTGGGAAATATTAAAGAAATGTCCAGTGAGGTGGAAGGGGCCAGCAGGCTGGCTGACAACGGGCAAAAGGACATTGACGTTGTTTTAAGTACCATGCGGGAAATAAAAACATCAGACGGACAGTTGGCCGCTTCAATGGACTCGTTGAGGACTGCCATTGATAAAATAGGAAATTTTGTGGACACCATCAATTCAATTGCCGACCAAACCAACCTGCTGGCGTTAAACGCCGCCATTGAGGCGGCCCGGGCCGGGGATGCCGGGAGAGGTTTCGCGGTGGTGGCGGAAGAGGTCAGAAAGCTGGCAGAGGGCTCGGCCCAATCGGCTAAAGAAATAAGCATGGTTATCGGCGAAGTGCAGATTCAGTCGGAAAATGCCATCAAAGATATCAATAACACCAGGGAAAAAGTGGGCGAGGGTGACCGGGTAGTGCAGGGGGTGAGCCAATCGCTCATAAAAATAATAGAATTGGTGCGGGATTTGGACAGGAAGTCCAGTGAGATTGCCACCTTTGCCGAAGAGGTTGCCGGGGCGGTGCAGAACGTGGCAGCCACTACCGAGGAACAGACAGCTGCTATGGAGGAAGTATCAGCTTCATCAATTGAATTAAACGAAATTTCGATGGAACTGGAAGATATGATCAAAAAGTTCAAGCTTTAGCAAAGATTGACAATTATCCACGCGGTTTCTCGGGCCAAGATGACAAAAGACCATGACATATAATAAATAATTATTGACAATAGCTCATGTTCATGCTAATTTGTAAAGAAATATTAAGTAGAAATTAATAAACCATAAGCTATGCAGTGTTGCAGCTTATGTGGCGAAGGAGCCTTTTTCGGATGATAGTACTTCCGAAAAAGGCTTTTATATTTTATGCCTCAACTGATATATCACAGGAATATCATTAGTATATTTAGGAAAATAAAAATTAATTTATTAGAGATTAATAAACCATAAGCCATGCAGTGTTGCGGCTTGTGTGGCGAAGGAGCCTTTTTCGGATGATAGTACTTCCGAAAAAGGCTTTTATATTTTTATGACTCAACTGATATATCACGGGAATATCATCTGTATTTTTATTGAACCATGCAAAACACTAAGCATACAACTAATTGAGCAATTGAATCATTCATAGTTTTAATTATAGCGATGGGGGTGAAAAGATAGCTATTAAAATATTGCATTTATGGAGATCGAAATAATGAAAAATAAGAAAAAATCTTTAACTCAGGACGTATATCAACAGTTAAAAGATCTGATCATTTACAACAAGTTGTTACCGGGTGACATTATTACCGCTGGTGAAATGGCAGAACGATTTAATGTCAGCAAGACTCCTGTCAGGGACAGTTTAAATGCGTTAAAACATGAAGGACTTGTTGAATTGTTGCCCCAAAAAGGCTTTCTGGTAAGCAGGGTGGATGTAAAAGACCTGTCAGACCTGTTTCAAATGAGGATAATACTGGAGGGGGCGGCAGCTGAAATGGCTGCTAAAAATATTTCAGCTGAATGGTTAAACAGCTTAATCAGACTTTCCCGGGAATGTCAGGACAATCAAGAAAATACATATGCGTTTATGCGTATCAATTATGATTTTCACATGACTATAGCCAGGGGGGCGGAAAATCAATATTTGTATAAATTTTTATCTATTGTGCTTAATCAACTGCAAAGGGTTCTTTATTCCGATTTAATTACAGGTGACCCGTCCGATATGTATAGAGAGCATCAAGAATTAGTTCAATGTATTCAAAACAGAGATGGTAATAACGCCAGAAAAGCAGTTATAACCCAAATTGAAGCCAGTAGAAATCGCATCATCAAGGCGATTTAATCTCGTTAACCGCCGCTAATACTACCGCCTCTACAGGCGGGAGTTAAGCGGCGATAAACTCGAAATAAGTGCGACTAAGGTTCAGTGGGGTCAAAACCCCACCTGAACCAAGTCTTCTTTATTGGAGGTTAAAAAGTGGACGTTTTATTGGAAGCAATTGAGCTAACAAAACAGTATAAAGGTTTGAAAGCTGTTGCCGGCTATTCGGTTAAAATTAGCCGGGGTGAAATAAGAGGGCTGATCGGGCCGAACGGAGCCGGTAAAACCACAACCTTTAATCTTTTAACTTCAATGGTTAAAAGCACATCAGGAAATATTTATTTTGAAGGTAAAAAGATCACGGGGGTAAGGGCGGATCAAATAGCTCGTTTAGGGATATGCAGGACATTTCAAAATATCAGGTTGTTTAAGAACTTAACTGTTCTGGAAAATGTTTTAATCGCGGCGCAGATTAAAAAAAAATATAACTTTATGTCCGTTTTGCTTAGCTCGCCTTCGTTTCTGAGAGAAGAAAAGCATCTTGTGGACCGGTCCCTTGAACTTCTTGAAACAATGGGGTTAATTAACGCCAAAGACATAAAAGCGCGTAACCTCCCATATGGTCAGCAGCGGAAACTGGAAATAGCCCGGGCACTGGCGGTCGGACCGAAGCTTTTGCTGCTTGATGAACCGGCGGCAGGCATGAACCCGAGTGAATCAACAGAATTAATGGGGCTGATAAGATACCTAAGGGATAAATTCAAGCTAACCATTTTCTTAATTGAACATGACATGAAATTTGTTATGAATTTATGTGAAAAAATTCAGGTTCTTAATTATGGGACATTGATTGCAGAGGGCAGCGCAGCGGAAATCCAGAATAACCCCGACGTTATATCAGCTTATCTGGGGAGGGCTGTGGAAAGTGCTTAAGGCTGATAATTTAAATGTATTTTATGACCAAATCCAGGCCATTAAGGACGTTTCGTTTGAAATTCAGGAAGGCGAGCTGGTAGCCCTGTTAGGGGCTAACGGGGCGGGAAAAACTACAATCATACGAACTATCTCGGGCCTCCAAAAGCTAAGATCAGGCAAGATAACCTATAACGGGCAAGACATCTCCACTACCGAAGCTCATAAACTGGTCAGGCTTGGTATATCCCAAAGCCCTGAAGGAAGACAGATTTTTGGCCGGTTGACGGTGCTGGAAAATTTACAAATCGGCGCTTTCATCAAGGATAAAAAAGCTGACATCGGCGCTGAAATCAAATATATTTACGACCTCTTTCCGGCTTTAAAAGAGAGAGAAAAACTTGCCGCCGGGGCTCTCTCCGGAGGGGAGCAGCAAATGCTGGCGATAGGAAGAGCCTTGATGAGTTCTCCCAAGCTTTTACTGTTGGACGAGCCTTCCCTTGGGTTGGCTCCACTGTTGGTGGAAAAAATATTTGAAGTAATTCAAACGCTAAAAAGAAATAACATCACCATACTGCTGGTGGAACAAAATGTCTACAAAGCACTGGAGATAGCAGACAGGGCCTATGTGTTGGAGTCGGGTGCGATTAAATTGCATGGGACTGCCGGAGATTTGTTAAATAACTCGGAAGTTAAAAAAGCATATTTAGGGGGTTAGCCCATGTCTAGCGATTATTTTATTCAGCAGTTAACCAATGCACTAAGCCTGGGAAGTATTTATGCCTTAACTGCCATAGGTTACACCATTGTTTATGGCATTTTACGCCTGATCAACTTTGCTCACGGGGATATCTTAATGCTTGGCGCTTATTTTGCGGGGATTATCTTTGTTCAATTGGCTATGCCGTTTCCAGCGGCCATTATCTTATCAATGATGTTGGCAGCGCTCATAGGCGTAACCATAGAACGGGCCGCTTATCGGCCTTTGCGCAGGGCCACTGAAGAAACCACTTTAATTACCTCTTTTGCAGTTTCAATATTAATGCAAAATTTAGCCATGATGATTTTTTCGCCGCAACCGAAAAAATTTGAAATTCCTGGTTTCCTGCAGACCGTGCACACGATGGGGAATGTTTCGTTTACCAATATGAAAGTATTAATTATCCTGCTGTCCGTTGTCCTGATGGTTGCTTTAACGATTTTCATCAAACGAACCAAAATGGGTATCGCTATGCGTGCATCGGCGGAAAACATAGACGCTTCCACCATGATGGGCATTGATGTCAATGCAGTTGTCAGAGTCGCCTTTATTATTGGTTCCTCTTTGGCTGCTGTAGCAGGCTTGATGCTAGGTGGCCAGTATGGTCAGGTATCTCCCCTAATGGGTTTTGTACCGGGTCTCAAAGCCTTTGTGGCGGCAGTTATCGGAGGTATTGGGAACATCCCGGGGGCTGCCCTGGGTGGTTATCTTCTCGGCATTGGAGAGGTTTTATTTGTTGGCTTATTACCTTCCCAATTTTCAGAGTTCAGGGATGCCTTTGTATTCATAGTGCTGATTCTTGTGCTGCTGGTTAGGCCTACAGGTATCCTTGGCATTGAGGAAGATAGGAGGGTTTGAAATGGATGCGGGATTAGTTGAGGCAACTAATAGGCAAAAGCAATTACCCTTCAAGGCGGCAGCCGGGCTGATCCTTTTGTTCGCGGTGTTAATGGTCATGAATTTTGTGCTTAACGGTTATTATTTAAGGATAGTTAACCTTGTTGGCATTAACATCATCCTGGTGGTAAGTTTAAATCTCACCAACGGTTTTACAGGCATTTTCTCCCTGGGGCATGCAGCTTTTATGGCTATCGGCGGCTATACGGTGGCCCTGCTGACTATGCCGGTGGAACGCAAGGCTGTCTACCTGCCTGACCTGCCTTCTTTTTTAGCACATGTTTATCTACCCTTTCTTCCATCTTTGATTATCGCGGGGTTGCTAGCTGTTATTTGCGCGTACTTAATCGGTTACCCTGTTTTAAAACTGAGGGGGCATTACCTGGCGGTGGCAACCTTGGGGTTTATGGTTATTATTAATGTTTTGATCATGAATTTCAGGGACATTACCAGAGGCAACAGCGGTCTTACAGGGTTGCAGCCGTATACCAATATTTGGTGGACCTATGCTGTCGCCGTTATTACGCTGTATGTTATCTGGCGAGTTTTGAACTCCACCTACGGTAGAGCCATGACGGCCATACGGGAGGACGATTTGGCCGCGGAAGCCGTAGGGGTAAATCTGGTAAGCATAAAACTGATGTCATTTGCCATAGGCGCTTTTTTTGCGGCAATCGGCGGGGCGCTATACGGACATTTATTAACGATGGTCAGCCCTAATGATTTTTCATATAGTATGATGTTTGGTTTAGTAGTCATGCTTGTTGTCGGCGGAATCGGCTCAATCCCCGGTGCAGTTTTTGGCGCAGTAATTGTTACTTTATTGCCCGAACTGTTTTTAAATAAATTAGAGCGGGGAATTGACCTCTTGGGAATTCACTTACCTCAGATGTTTGGTGTTAGCCAGGTATTAATGTCCGTAGCTATAATCCTCATCGTGATTTTTAAGCCCAAAGGGCTTCTTGGCAAATAACATTGGGGGGACGGAATGAAAGGGGGAATAGGAGTTTATAAAAACTGATGTTAATTGACCAAAAAATTTACATTTTAGGAGGGTATTTATGAAAAAGTTGGTTTGGATCTTCTCAATCATACTGGTTTTGGGCTTGTTGATCACCGGGTGCTCCGGCCAAAGTAATTCAGGAGAGACGGAATCGGAAGGTGCAGGTGACAGCACCATTAAAATTGGCGGTATATTTAACATCACCGGTGGACAGGCATCTTTGGATCAGCCGTCACTTAACGCTTTTCAGCTGGCAGCCGATGAAATCAATGCCTCAGGCGGAGTAAATGGTCAACAAATTGAAGTTATTTCAGTTGACGGAAAAAGCGATCCGGCTACAACAACCAGCGCGGTTCAGGAACTGGTAGATGTTAAAAAGGTTAAGGTTGTAGCAGGCCTTAGTGACAGTACATACGTACTGGCTGCCGGTCCAATCGCCCAACAGGCGGGGATTCCCTTTATAACCTCTGGCGCCACCGCTCCCGAAATTCCCGACCAGGTGGGTGACTATATGTTTCTGGCTCCTTTCGGGGACAATATTCAGGCTTACGCCGCAGCCGATTTCGCCCTTAACGACCTGAACGCCGATACCGCCTGGGTACTTACCGATACAGGATCTGATTATACCCTGGGTCTGGCTAAATATTTTAAGGAACGCTATCTGGACAAAGGCGGAAAGATATCATTGGAAGATAAATATAACGGTGCTTCCGATGTTGATTTTTCGGCTCAAATAACCAGGTTAAAAAATCTGCCCGAGCAGCCCAAAGTGCTCTTTGTTTCCGCGCAGCCCGATAAATGCGGCCTTGTTGTTAAACAACTGCGTGACATGGGAGTTGATACTCCGGTAATCGGTGGTGACGGTTATGATACTCCCGATCTGGTTAAATTAGGCGGGGTTCCTCAGACCAACAATACTTACTTTACCACTCACGTTTCATTGGGTAATACTGATGGCAGTGTAACTAAATTTGTTGATGCATATAAGAGTAAATATAATAAAGAGCCGGAAAACGCTTTTGCAGCACTGGCCTATGACACCATGTATTTAATTGCTGATGCTATTGGACGCGCCGGCAGTGACGACCCAACAGCTATTCGGGATGCTTTGCTGCAGACAGACGGGTTTAAGGGAGTCACAGGGACTATCTCTTATCAAGACGGCAGCCGGATTCCGCTTAAGAGCGTTACAATAATGAAAGTTGATAACGGCAATTTTGAATTTGTTAAAGAAGTTCTTCCTAATTAACCGGTTAGAGCAGGAGGGTAAACATGGGTTACATTGGTACCAACATGACCGGCAATCAATACCTGAACAATAACATTGATAAAGTAATCATAGGAATTGGTTCTTTTGAAAATCACGGTTATCATATGCCTTTCGGGACAGATGCCCTAATTTCCAATAAGCTGGCGGAAAAGGTTGCCGAACAGGTTGAAGGCTTAATGGTTCTTCCACCGATCAATTATGGATTTAGTGCACATTATAATGGTTTGCCCTTTGTAATTAGTCATAGTGTTGAAACCATTACGACTGTAATCAAAGAAATCCTGCTGGAAGTAATCCGCAATGGCATCACTAAAATTATCATCCTTAATGGCCATGATGGCAACATTGCTCCCATTGAATTAGCAGCCAGGACCGTCAAGGTAATGCACCCTGAAGTTGTAATCGCCAGCTTAAATGATTGGTGGGTGGCTGCCGGCAAATTAGTGCCGCCCGGTACCTTTGATGTTTGGGATGGTCTTGGCCATGCCGGCGAAGGGGAAACTTCCATGGGCCTGGCTTTGTTTCCGGAATTGATTGAAATGGAACAGGCTAAAGGAGTAATTCCCGCTTTACCGGAACATGTTGAGGTTAAATGGCACTTCAATGAATTAACTAATACCGGAGCCACCGGAGACCCCAGCGTAGCCACAATAGAAAAAGGGAAGCTAATGGAAAAAGCCGTGGTTGAGGTTCTGGTAAACTTTATTCAGGAAATGGAACAAAATGAGTGGAAGCTGAAAAAGAATTTTTAAATTACAGCAGCTTAAAAATTATTTTTAGAACCATAGAAGGGTGTTGATCCCTTCTATGGTTGTCCTTTTAAGTGTGCCAATGCAGCCGGTAACCGGTCCCCCTTTGTTGCCGGGCGGGTGCCGGCTGTGCACGGGTGAATATCCTGTTTTGTCGGAGAGCTTGTAGAAAGGAAGTAAAACATGGCCGATGAACTAAAAGATAAAGTGCTGAGTGTTAGTGATCAGATTATTGGCTGGAGACGTAAGTTTCACCGTCATCCTGAACTGGGACTTGAATGCCATAAGACTGCGGAAGTAGCTTGTGAGCATTTACTTAAATTGGGAATAAATGTTAAAGTGGGGATTGCCCAAACCGGCGTATTGGGCACTTTAACCGGCGATAACCCGGGGCCGGTGGTGGCTTTGCGTGTAGACATGGACGCCTTGCCGTTGGCAGAGCAAACCGGACTGCCTTTTGCATCCGAAATAGAAGGTGTTATGCATGCCTGTGGTCACGACGGGCACACCGCCATGGGGATGGGAGTGGCCACTGTATTATCCAAATTGAAGCATAAACTTAATGGAACAGTAAAATTTATCTTTCAGCCCGGTGAAGAGTCTCCCGGCGGGGCCAAACAAATGGTTAAAGAAGGGGTTTTAGAGAACCCACGGGTTAATGCTTTGTTTGGCTGCCATATCTTTCCAAGTATTCCAACGGGTAATATTGGCATCCGGTATGGTGCTATGACGGCAGGAAACGACGAGTTTACAATTTCACTGCATGGCGTTGGCGGTCATGCCGCTTACCCATTTAAATGTTCCGATCCTGTGGCTGCCGCAGGGCATTTAATTACAGCCGTCCAAACAATCGTTTCCCGGAACAACGACTCCGTGCATCCGCTGGTAATCAGCATCACGGAGATCAATGGCGGCAGTGGATATAATATCATACCGGAAACGGTAACTCTAAGGGGAACCATCCGCAGTATCAGTGACCATTCAAGGCAAATTGCCCTGAAAAGATTAAAGCAAATAATTGAGGGTATTAAGTCTGGTTTTGGCATTGATTGTTCCCTGCAAATTGTAACTAAGGATTTCCCGTTAATCTGTAATGAAAAACTAACTAAATTTGTTGAAAAAAGCTTGGTTAATTGGCTGGATCAGGATCGGGTGCAGATAATCAATAACCCGTCAATGGGAGCGGAGGATCTTGCTTATTTTTCAGCAGCCGTCCCAACCACCTATCTAAGAATCGGCTCTTACGACGAAAAAAATAACTATATTCATAATCTACATACGCCGTATTTCAATTTTGACGAAAAAATACTGATAGACGGTACTTATATACTCAGCGGTATTATATTGGATTATTTAAATGCCCCTGTTTAGGTCATTATTCAGTATTTAGGAGTCAGAATGTCCCGAGCCCGGTTTTCTCATTCTAACTCCTGACTCCTGAGTAGTTAAAAAGACTAAAGGATGTGCCTGCTATGGTGATAACAATTGAAGATATTATGCGGGAAGTGGAAGAAAAAAATATAACCTATACCAGACTTTTATATATTGATAATGATGGAGTGATACGCGGTCAGGCTGCGGTAGGTGACCAGTTGGCCGGAGCCCTCAAAACCGGGCATTCCTATGCCCTGGCCATGCCGTTTTTTGGAGCGATGGACACTATCGGCCCGGAGACAAGATTTGGCTGTGCCGGGGAGATAAGCGCGGTTCCGGACCTGGATACTTTCCGGGTTTTGCCTTATGTACCCAATACCGCCGGTGTTATCTGTGATTTTTTAACAAAAGATACGCACCGGGATTCAGGCTTGTGTCCCCGGATGGCTTTAAAGAAATTACTTGATAAAATAGATTATGAAGTGAATGTTTCTTTTGAAAATGAGTTTTATTTACTCAAACGTGGAGAGCAAGGGCAGTTTATTCCCTTCGATAATAGCAAGTGTTTTGCAACAGCGGGTATGAATCAAGGCTACCGGGTCATTTCTGATATTATTAAAGCCCTGCAGGAACAGCAATTGACCGTGGAAAAATATTTAGCCGAATACGGACCCGGTCAGCATGAAATTGCTGTTAAATACAGCGATGCTCTAAATGCTTGTGATAACCAGGTGTTTTTTAGGGAGACCGTTAAAGGAGTGGCCTGGAATCATGACCTGGCGGGCTCTTTTATGCCCAAAATATTCCCTGATCAGGCGGGCAGCGGCGCCCATATCCACCTTAGTTTCTGGAAAGAGGGTAGAAACGTTTTTTATGATGCATCGGGTGAGTCCCAACTCAGTTCCACGGCCAGATATTTTATCGGGGGCATTTTAAAGCATTTGCAGGCCTTGTTTGCTTTTACCGCGCCAACCGTTACATCATATAAAAGACTTGTGCCCCATAATTGGGCCTCTGCCTATGGCTGCTACGGTTATGCCAACAGAGAAGCAGCCGTGCGCGTTATTCCCGGGGCAATGGGTAAGGAAGAAAAATCCTTCAATATTGAATTTAAACCCGTGGACGGAACCTGCAATCCCTACCTGGCTTTAACAGCTATAATTGCTGCAGGCATGGATGGTATTGAGCATAAAATAGATCCGGGTAAGGCCGTGAATTCTGATCCGGCGGACATAAGTGAAAAAGAACGTAACGAATTAGGTATATTCCGTTTTCCCGCCAACCTGGGTGAAGCTGTGCTGGAACTGCAGCGGGATCGGTTTTTCCAGCAGGTGCTGGGGGACGTTATGTATGATGAGTACATTAAATTAAAAAGATTTGCCTGGAATGAATATAACAAACAAATTACTCCGTGGGAGCTTGAAAAATATGCAGAAACTTTTTGATTTTTCTCAGGTGCCGGTGATTGACAACCACTGTCATTTATTTGATGTGGCTGATAAAAACCATAACCTGGCTAAAATATTAAGCCTTTCCTTAAATAATATGCCTGAGGATCAATTGGAAAACACTTTGTTATATCGTAAAATGCTCATGGAATTGGGAGTTTTACTAAATGCCGGCGGGGACCAGCAAGATATTCTGCAGGCAAGAACAAAAGCTATGAAGGCTGATTACCGGGATTATGTGGCCGGATTATTTAACGATGCCGGTGTTGATACTCTGCTGATTGACCTGGGGTACCAACCGGCCCATGTTAATTTAAGTGAGTTTGAAACTCTGGTTCCCGCGGAAGTGAAATATATTTACCGCATTGAGACTGTTTTGGATGAAATTTGGAACAATAAACTGGATTTTAATACGGCGGAAGAGCTTTTTTACCGGTCGTTGGACGAAGCTGTCAATGATCTGAGCATTATTGCCGTCAAAAGTATTATTGGCTACAGAACCGGACTTGATATCGTGGACAGGTCAAGGTCCGAGACCAAAATGAACTGGCTGCAAGATGAAAAGGTAGTTAGAGATTTCTTTTTACTTAGAGCTATGGAAAAATGTATTGAATACAATCTGCCGATGCAAATTCATGCCTCCTTTGGTGAATCGAACCTGAATTTGCTGCATAACAATCCACTTTTACTTAAACGTTTGCTGGAAAACCCGAAGTATAACCGGGCTAAAATTGTTTTAGTCCACGGCGGTTACCCCTACAGCTTTGAAGCAGGGTATTTGGCGGCTATGTACCCCAATGTTTTTCTGGATATTTCTGAAATGATACCTTTTGTTCCGCTGGGTCTCCGCAAAGGGTTAAGGGATATATTTGATATGTGTCCTTTAACCAAAATAATGTATGGATCCGACGGCTATGTTATACCTGAAATACACTGGTTGGCCGCCAGGGTTGCCAAGTATGAACTGGCGCTGCTTTTTACCAATTTGGTAAAAGAAAAAATATTTGATGTAGACTATGGCTGCCGAATAGCCCGGGGAATATTCTTTAATAATGCCAAAAATGTATATAATGTATGAAAAATAGGAGAACAACCATCATTAATTATTAACAAGGCGGGAACCGGATCGGGTCCTTGAAAAAATTTCTCTGCAGCAAGCTGCCGCTGCCGGGCAGGCGGAACTTGAGCAGGGGTTGCTGGATGCAGTCGAGAAGATTATCATGGTACTGGAAGACAGCCCTTGAGAAAAACATGAGAGAAGGAGAAACAATGTCAGATCACAAGTCTTTGGCGGCAGGGATGGGAACAACAGTTGTTTGGGCGGGTGAAGAAGAACAACGGGTTCATCGGGCTACACAGGTACCTGTGGTGGTCAGTGTCGCTTATACCTATGACGATATGGATGAATGGTATGATGTAGCCATAGGCAAAAAAACCGGCCACATTTACGGCCGTAATACCAATCCGACAGTTCAGGCATTTGAAGATAAAGTCCGTGCTTTAGAAGGAGCGGAAGCGGCAACCAGCTTTGCAACCGGAATGGCTGCTATCAGCAACACATTATATACATTTTTGAGGCCGGGAGATAGAATTGTATCCATTAAAGATACCTATGGCGGAACCAATAAAATCTTTTTAGAATTTTTGCCGGCGATGAACATCGAGGTTACACTTTGTCCCACAGGAGACCACGAAGCGATTGAGGCCGAAATTAAAAAAGGTTGTAAAGTTTTATATCTTGAAACGCCAACCAACCCGACCATAAAAATAACGGATATTGAACGTATGGCCGGGGCGGGAAAGGCTGTTGGCGCTTTAGTGGTAGTAGATAACACATTTGCCACGCCCATAAATCAAAATCCTTTGCAATTAGGCGCGGATTTAGTGCTGCACAGCGCAACCAAATTTTTAGGCGGACATGCTGATGCATTAGGGGGCGTGGTATGCGGAAGCAGGGAATTGGTTGAACAGGTTTATCACTACAGGGAAATCAATGGGGCATCCCTGGACCCCTGGGCGGCGTATTTGTTGTTAAGGGGCATGAAAACATTAAAACTTAGAGTTGAACGCCAACAGCAAAGCGCCCTGGAAATAGCAAAATACCTTCAAACTAAAGATGCTGTTGAGGCAGTTTATTATCCCGGCCTGGAAAATCACGTCAATCACGATGTGGCTAAGAAGCAAATGCGCGGATTTGGCGGGATGCTCAGCTTTGCGTTAAAAGGCGGAATGGATGCTGTGGGAATTTTACTGCCTAAATTAAAATATGCCCACCGGGCGGCCAACCTTGGTGCCGTAGAGACAACATACGGTCCGGCCAGAACAACAAGCCATGTGGAATGTACGGCGGAAGAGCGCAAGGCCATGGGAATTCCCGACGGCTTGGTTAGAATCTCCGTAGGGATTGAAGATGTTGAGGATCTGATTAATGATTTGGAACAGGCTTTTGCCCAGCTGTCTTAACCGGCGAAAACAGTATTGGTTTTACTTAAAGCGAGGGTGGTTTACTATTGAATTTAAAAAATAAAACAACCGCCGACCGGGGACTTTGCCGTAGCGAGGACTACAGTGAAGGAATAAAAATACTTATCGTAGATGATGAGGAACGGATCAGGGAAATAATTAGGGAATACAGCAGTTTGGAGGGATACATCATCGACGAAGCTTCAGACGGGGCTGAAGCTTTAGAGCTATTTAACCGGCATCAATATGCACTGGTTATTCTTGATGTAATGATGCCCGGCATGGATGGCTGGAGCGTTTGCCGGGAAATAAGGAAAATTTCCCAGGTTCCTGTAATTATGCTGACGGCCAGGGGCGAAGAGTATGACAAACTATTTGGTTTTGAGCTGGGGGTGGATGATTATATTGTCAAGCCCTTTAGCCCCAAGGAACTGCTCGCCCGCATGAAAGCGATAATCCGCAGAAGCTCGGCGGCAGGTGAAGACAATCAAAATAAGGACCGTATCAGCTTTGCAGGTCTGGTTGTTGAATATAATTCCCGAAATGTATATGTTGACGGCAATATAGTGAACCTGACGCCAAAAGAGTATGAACTGCTAAGCTTCTTTACTCAAAACCCCAATAGGGTGTTTTCCAGGGAACAGCTCCTGAATTCTGTATGGGGTTATGATTTCACCGGTGATAACAGAACCGTGGATACCCATGTGAAAATGCTCCGGGAAAGCCTGGCCGATTATAGAAAATTTATTGTGACTGTTTGGGGTATCGGCTATAAATTTGAAGCCAGAGGCAAGAAATGAAAAGTATAGCGCTAAAATTCTGGGCCGGCATGATGGTGCTTGTTGTGATGGTATTGCTGCTGCTTTGGTTTTTCCAGATTGTATTTCTTGAGAACTTTTATACCCGTATGCGCATATCCGAGATCAAGAAAGAAAGCATTGCCATTATTGAACTGCTTAATAATGGCAATAAATCTGCATTTGCAGACAGGTTGGATGCCTTGGCCTTTAATAACAACCTGAGTGTGGAGTTGCTGGATTCAGGCGGGAAGAATATCTATACGGCAGGTTCCGTAGGGTCAAGCGGGCATATGCCGATGATGAATAACAGGACCAGGTCCGAGGCTTTTTATCAGGCACTGGCCGGCCGGCAGGTTGCCATTCCTTTAACGCATCCCCGTTTCGGTAACCAATTTATGATGATTGGCCTTCCGGTGATGTTATCCGGGGAAACATCAGGCGTGCTGATTATAAGCATGCCTTTGGCGCCGGTTGAGGATACGGCCTCAATATTAAAATGGCAGCTTTTTTATATCACGATTATTCTTTTGGCCGCTGCCCTGCTGATTTCCTATCTTATCACCCGAAGTTTAACCCGGCCCATTCTGGAAATCAAAAAGGTTGCGGAAACAATGGCTTCAGGAGACTTTTCAGCCAGGGTAAAAACACAGAAACAGGACGAAATCGGTAAACTGGCGGCAACAATTAATTATTTAGGGCAACAGCTCTCCAAAATTGAGCAATTTAGAAAAGACCTGATAGCCAATGTGTCTCACGAGCTTCGCACTCCGTTAAGCCTGATCAGGGGGTATGCGGAAACCATACGGGATGTTACCGGTAATACGCCTGGCAAACGGGAAAAACACATTGGCATAATTATTGAAGAAACAGAACGCCTCAGTAGCATTGTAGACGATATTTTGAACCTTTCTCAGCTGCAGGCGGGCTATTTTGAATTAAATATAAGCCGTTTCCCGGTCGGGGAAACTATCGATGACGTTGTAAAACGCTTTAATTTACTGAGCGAAAGTACAGGAGTGCGAATTGTGCGGCAGGGTACCGGTGCTGCGCCGGTTGAGGCCGATGAGGCAAGAATCGGGCAGGTGCTTTTTAATTTAATTAATAATGGATTTAATCATACACCTCCGGGTGGTGCAATCACCGTCAAAATGACAGATGCTCCGCATTCTGTCCGGATTGAGGTGGCGGACACCGGCAGTGGCATACCGGAAGAGGACCTGCCCCAAATTTGGGATAGGTTCTACAAAGCGGATCAAACAGGGAGAAAAAGGGCTATGGGGACAGGGCTGGGGCTGGCTATTGTCAAAAGCGTGCTGGAGGCCCACCAGGCTGCTTATGGTGTGGAAAGCCAAAAAAATGTTGGCACAACCTTCTGGTTTGAACTCAAAAAATAATTTTTCAGTTTTTATGCTTCTTTCAGGTTTCTATCAAACTTCTATCACAATTACTCCTTAAAATAAAAATGTAAGTAAAACCAAATAAAAGGAGTGACATTATGAAAAATCTGAAAAAGTTTATTGCAGTAATTGCAGCGGTAGGAGTGATGGGGGTGGCAGGGGCCGCGTTTGCGGCAACAGTCAAAACCCCTGCGGAAATAGTATCCGATCTAACGGGAAAAACCGTTGAAGATCTGTATGCGGAGCGTTCCGACGGAAAAACCTTTGGCACCATTGCCGATGAAGCAGGCAAATTGGATGAATTCAAAGCACAAATGCTGGAGCAAAAAAAAGCGGTCTTAGACCAGCGTGTAGCGGACGGCAGCCTCACGCAGGAGCAAGCGGACCAAATCTATAACAACATCCAAACAAACCAGGCCGCCTGTGCTGGAACCGGCGCTGCCGGTATCGGCCAAAAATATGGCGCAGGCTTTGGACAGGGATGTGGATTGGGTAGAGGCATAAACAGGGGCCAAGGAGCCGGCATAGGTGCCGGTGGAGGCATGGGATACGGAAATATGCGTTAACAGGTGCTGGTGCAGGCACTGAAAAAGTTTGGTTTTAGCTGTGGATGATAATAATTGTGTTGAAGAGACGCCCCAAGGCGTCTCTTTTTTGGGGAAAACACTCATTATGAAAAATTGTGAGAAAAACCTAATAAGCTAAAGGAAATTATTCTAAAATGTCGAAAACTGTTAAATTAACTAAATTAATGTTAACTTAGAGTAAGTTATAAGATCGTAGTTCGGAAAATTTTTAGCAGAAAGGAGAGATTTAATGCCTATCAGCGACGAAGTGTATTTTGAATCCATTAAAAATGTCTTTCCGATGTTACCTTCACTTTTTTCAGCTGACGTAGCAATGGGCCTGACTGACAAAGAAAAATTAGTTGCCATTGTTCCGGCAAGAACTTTTAGGCTAGCCATTAAAGAAGATCAGCTACTATCAGAGGGCAGCCCTCCGGACACTGCGATGAAAACCAGGGAAAAACAAGTTAACAGGATACCAAAGGATGTCTATGGTTTCCCCATCATCTCTTATGCCTTGCCGGTAATCAACGAGCACACCGGAAACGTGTTGGGTACAATACTTTTGGGCGTATCCCAGGAAAAGGAACAAAATCTTAAGCAAATGTCTGATTCACTGCAGACCTTTGCTGAGGAACTGGCCGATTCCACCGGGGAATTGGCCGGCTCATCTCAGGCGCTGGCCAGCAATAGCCAGGAAGTCAGTCTGGTGGTTAAAAGTGCTCAAGACCGCATCCGAAAAACCGATGAAATTCTTCAGTACATCAAAAGCGTTGCCGAGACGTCAAACCTGCTGGGTCTCAATGCGGCCATAGAGGCGGCAAGAGCCGGAGAACACGGGCGGGGGTTTATGGTGGTGGCTGAGGAGATAAGAAAACTGGCACAAAACAGTAAGGCTTCCGCGGCTGAAATTACCAATACCTTAACAATGATCAGAGAAGATATTGATAATATCATTTCCTCTGTAGAAGATTTTGCTGCCATCAGTGAGGAGCAGGCGGCCCAGACGGAACAGATTGCCGCCAGTGGCCGAAAACTGGCTGATTTATCAGATCAGCTAAAAGATGTTGCTGAGAAGCTCATGTAAAGTGACAGGCAAATAAATGTTATATTGTTCAAGCAAGGGTGATAGGTATAGCTTATCACTCTTTTTATTTCGATAACAAGAATAGGGGTAAGGAAATGATTATTGATGGTCATGCTCATTCCTGTGGGGAATTCTTTGAGGGGCAGGAGATTATTGCCAAATTGGATGAACTGAAAGTTGACAAAGTAGTTCTCTTTCCCGGAGTAAAAAATGAACCGGGCCAATATAATTACATACCGGGGTTGGCTAAAATCTTCAGCAATAAGGATATGCTGTTTAGTGCCAATAAACTGATTAAGTTTCTGGCCAAGGTTCAGCAGTATGAGGACCTGATGGTAAGAAACGAGTATGTTTATTTCCTGTACTTAAAGTATTCCGATAGAATAATTCAATTTTTTTGGGCCGATCCCAATGCCAATAACCTGGAAGCCGATTTGCATGAGAAACATCATTCCTGGGGTTTTAAGGGCGTTAAGCTGCACCAGTGTACCCATAGCTTTGAATGCGATTCTAATGGCTTTAATATTGTAGCGAATTTTGCACGGGACAAAAAAATACCGGTTTTAATACATTTACGTTCACCCGGTGATGTTGCTAAATTTATAAATATTGCCGTAAAATACCCGGCAGTCAATTTTATCATCGCACATTTAATTGGCCTGGAATTATTCATTAAGCATCAAGCAATACTTGATAACCTGTATTTTGATATATCCCCCGCACCATTGATTAGTTCAAAAAGAATATGTCTGGCAATTGATAAGTTTGGAGCGGATAAAATAATTTTGGGCTCTGACACGCCATTTGGTAAAGATAATCTTAGCAAGAACCTGCAAAAGGTTAATGAGCTTAATGTAAGCGGCTATGAAAGGGAATTAATTAAAGGCGGGAATTTGCAAAGAATATTAAAATTATAACCCCTTGGATATATACCTACTTAAAAAACAGAGCTGCTTCCGAAGAGTATTACATAAACTAAGGATGTCGTATCTTTTAATCTCGTTAACCGCCGCTAAGACTCCCGCCTCTACAGGCGGGAGTCTTAGCGGCGATAAACTCGAAATAAGTGCGACTAAGGTTCAGGTGGGGTCAAAACCCCACCTGAAACAAGTCTTCTTTATAATCGGGGAGGTGCTGTTAAAAATCACGGAAGCAGTCGGGGCATGGTAGTGGCTGCAAGTCCAGATATCTGACACATAATGGTCGGACATTTTACAAAAGAAGTATGATATATTAAAAACTGCATCAGAAGTTTTGTTGTTACAGTTATGGAGTTGATGTGGTTTGCTGACACATAAAGCTAGACATCTGGTAATGCAGGCCCAAAAAGGTAATGGAAATGCACGTGAGCAATTGTTGGAAAAGCATCGCAATTTTGTGGCTAAAGTCTGCTCAAATGTTTGTTATAAGCATCTGGCCTGGGAAAATGATGAGGAACTCAGTATCGGCTTAGTGGCTTTAAATGAAGCTATAGATGCCTTTGACGTGAAAGCCAAAGTTCAATTTACAACATTTGCCAGGACGGTTGTCAAACGAAGATTAATAGATTACCTTAGAAGCCAGGCCAAATACACAAACGAGCAGTTAAATACCTTTCGTGATGATATAGATGAATTGGAAGCGGCCAGTAACGCCAGGTCACAGGATATTTACAGGGAAGACCGGTATCATGAAAATCTGGCTGAATTAATGGAGTATTATGCTGCCAAGCTATATGAGTTTGACATTGATATCAACCAACTGCACAAAATTTCTCCCAAACACAAGGATACCAGAGATTCTTTATTTAAAGCGGCTCTAACAATAAAGCAAGACAAAACGATGATGCAGTATTTGTTGCGCTACGGACACCTGCCCATTAAAAGTTTAAGTCCGGCATGTAACTTAAGCCGGAAAGTGCTGGAAAAAGGAAGAAAATACATTATTGCCTTAGTTTTAATATTAATAGACCCGCGGCTTGCACCGCTGCAAAGCTTTACCACTTATCCCACCCATGAGGAGAGGATATCAATATGAGCAACGATAAAGCTGTTATTATGTTGATCAAAGGGCGATATGCTGTTGCGTATACGCAAGACCGCAGGTTTATTAAAATACCGGTCCAAGACAGTTATCAAGTTGGGCAGGTACTACACCTTGCAAAACGAAAACATAAGTATCTTAATGTTAGCTGGCGCATTGCTGCTGCTGCCGTCATGGCAGCAGTTATTATCCTTGGTGCGGGAGTGTTTTTCCCAATTAATCAGCCTCCGGCTGAAGCTTACCTTAGTTTGGGTTTAAATTCAAGCGGAGCTGAATTATGGGTCGGGCCGGATAATAAGGTGATTAAAGTAAAATTTACCGGTAATAAATCAGATCTGAAAAAAGTTAATGTTAAAGGCTTAAATGTATATCAAGCCGTTACTGCCATTACTAATAAAGCCAGCGAATCAGGCTTGTTAATAGATGATGATCGGGATTACTACCTGTTACTGTTAAACTATGCGAACCTGTTGGAAAAAGATGATGGTCAGGATTATCGGATAGAAGAAACCCAAATAAAACAGTCTGTTGAGGCTGGTTTAAGTAATGCAAAGAATCAGGGCGTAATTATGGTTAATAAAAACGATAAGCAATTTATTACTGAAGCGTCCAGTATGGGTTTAACCGCTACACAGTATTTTGTCCTTGAAGCCGGCCGGGCCGGTGGATACAGCATCACAGCAGAGCAGATTAAACACGGCCATATTAGGGCTGTCCTGCAGGAAGCGGGCACAACACCTGAAGATTTATTTAATTTTGCCTGTTTGGACCTGTAAATCCTTTGCCTAAAACTTCGCTGGCATCAGAAATATACATGAACGCATTGGGGTCGATGTGCAACACGATTTCTTTCAGGCGGGCCAGCTCAAAGCGGTTAATTACGCAGTTTAAGACGGATTTATGCATTTTTAAATAAGCGCCGTGTCCTGAAAAAAAAGTTACACCGCGGTGCAGTTCATTAATGATCTGGTCGGCTATGTGCGTGGCGTGCTCGGATATAATGATAACGGATTTGTTGGTGTTTAATCCTGTAATAACCGAATCCACAACCTTCCCGGTTATAAAAATGGATATTATTGTATACAAACCGATCTCAACGGGAAAAAACAATAAGGATATTACTATTATGATTAAGTTGGAATAAAAAGTAACCTCGCCAAGCCCGAGGTTTTTTTTCTTTTTCATTAATACTGCTATAATGTCGGTTCCCCCGGTACTGCCTTGAAATTTGAAAATGAGGCCAAAACCTACTCCGTTTAACACACCGCTGAATATAGCGGCCAGCACCAGATCCAATTGCGGAACAGTTATCAGGTTGCGGGTAAGGGGAAGCAAAGCGCTTAGGGCAACAGTACCGGCCAGACTGTAAAATAAAAACCGCTGGTTGATTTCCCTGTAGCCCCACCAAAAAATAGGGATATTAAGCACTAATATCATTAAATAAACAGGTGTATTGATAACATATTTAAGTATAATCGCCAAACCGGATATTCCACCGGTAATCAGGTGGTAAGGAATAACCAGAGTGTTAATGTTTAGAGCAACTATAAAAGCACCAATGCTGATCATTAGCAGGTTGCCTGCAGCCCTCTTGGCGCCGGCCGGACTAATATTTAATCTATGCAGATAATGCACCGCGTCAATCAAATGTATCACCCCTAAAATGTTTAGAATCCACCTTTAAATTACGCTGTGGCACTAATGGCCGTATTAGTATTAGTTATTTCCCGTTTAACATAGCCCGACACGCTGTATTGCAAATTCGTTCCATTAAGATTTACCCCAACCGGGATGTTTCGTTTTTTTATAGCATGTTTATATTCTAAACATGCTTCATTAGGGCAGGTTGAGTCATTGTTAGCTTTGATCTCGTTAACCGCCGCTAAGACTCCCGCCTCTACAGGCGGGAGTTAAGCGGCGATAAACTCGAAATAAGTGCGACTAAGGTTCAGGTGGGGTCAAAACCCCACCTGAACCAAGTCTTCTTTAGCAGCCGGTATTATTAAGACCAATGACAATCTGTTATTGTTTCTTACCGGGTTGATGCTGCATTTGGTTGGGGATGTTCATTTTTAAGACTGCCGTGTTAATTTCTGAATAACCGTTTTTAATTGGTTTTTTGGCCTTAGCGTTAAGTTTTAGGTTAAACAGCGCTTTTACAGCTGTCTCGCGGATTTTGTTGCTGATCAGATATACTAGTTGGCGCGGATTTTGCTATAATCTACTAGGTATACGGGTACCAGGCATACGGGAAGATGGCCAATTTTCTTCCCGCCCCCTAACTTTTCATAAATAGATTGTCCCAGCTGTGCGGTGAAAACGCGCAGGATAAAGTGTTTGGCAAAGAAAGGAGTTTGAGCATGAGAACAAGGGAGCAGTACATTGAGAGGTTGGGTAAAATGGACCGTAACCTCTACAGCAATGGCGAGAAAATTGACAGGTTGGATGAGCGTCAACAAGGCGCCATTAACGTCATGAGTTTGACCTTTGATGCGGTATGGGATCCGGCAAGTAAAGATCTTTGCACTGCCACCTCCCACCTCACTGGAAAAACTATTAACCGGTTCAATCATATTCACCAGAACAAGGAAGATTTGCACAAAAAGCAGGACATGACACGGCTCTTGTGCAACAAAGTTGGGCAATGCATCCAGCGTTGCATGGGTATTGACGCAGCCAACGCCATCAACGCCGTATCATTCGAAGCGCAGAAGTCCCCCAAGGCTAAAACTACCTACTATGACAACTGGTTGAAATGGTTGGAGCGTTTCCAGACCGAAGATCTGGTTGCCAGCTGTGCGCAGACCGACGTTAAGGGCGAGCGTCTGAAACGGCCGGCTGAGCAGACTGACCCTGATATGTATGTGCACGTGGTGGAAGAACGGAGCGACGGCATCATCGTCCGCGGCTCCAAGGTTCATATCTCTGAAGCGTCAATCTCAGATGAGATTCTGGTCGTGCCGAACCGGGCTCTGAAAAAAGGCGAAGAAGCCTATGCACTGTGTTTTGCGGTTCCTTCTGATTATGAAGGCATCAAGCAGGTTGTTCATTTTCACAACTTCCGCAAGCGCGACCATTATCAAAGGGGTATTGACATCGGCTATACCGATTCCTATGTCATTTTTGATGACTGCTTTGTGCCCTGGGAGCGCGTGTTCCTGTGCGGGGAAACCATACATGGCGGCATCGCGGCCCTGCTGTTTGCCCTGTTCCATCGTCATTCCTATTCCGGCTGCAAGCCTGCTATGCTTGACTATGTAATCGGTTTAGCCAGCCTGGCTGCCGAAATTAACGGCATTGAAAAAACCCCGCATGTGCGCGAAATGTTGTCCGAATTGATCATGACCGGTGAGCTTGGTTACGCAGCCGGCTACACCGCATCCGATCTTGGCAAGCCAGAAGTTTACATGCCGGGCATGGGTAATGTGCCGTATGGCCCCGGAAGCTATATCCCTCACTCTATTTACGCTAACGTCGGAAGGTGCCTGACCGGCGAGGCAGTGTACCACGAGCAGGAAATCCTGTGCAACATTGCCGGTGGTATGCCCGCAACCTTCCCTTATGAAAAAGACCTGGCCAACCCGGAAACCAAAGCTTTGCTGGAGAAGTATCTCAACAGAAACCCCAAAATTCCCATTGACGAGCAAATCAAATTCTGGCTGAGCTTTATTGATTTCGGTCTTTCCGGTTCCGCCGGCTCAACGCTGTACGGCGCGTACCACGGTGGCGGTTCCCCGATTATGGAGCAGATTGCCATCACCAGCCAGTACGACATTGAATCCAAGAAGGATATTGTCAGGGCAATTGCCGGAATGGAGCCCAGGCAGGGGAAGAAATAAACATATAAATGATTAAAGCGGTTAGTTGGGCCGATTTTTATTTTTTAAAATCCTTGGAAAATTCTTCAATGGATTGGCGAACCAGGGTTGCTGTATAGGCAATGGAGGGTCCACCCCCAAAACCAATTGCCACACCGGCGGCCTCCATAATTTCTTCGGGTGTGGCACCTGCTTCCAGGGCCTTGTATACATGGTGAACAATACAATACTCACAACGGTTGTATGCACCTATGGCAACGGAGATCAATTCTTTTTGTTTTACAGAAAGTGCACCGTCTTTATAAACTGCACCTAAAAAATTCATGAAGCTTTGGGTAAATTCAGGCATTTGTCTTGCGACTTTGACTACACCGCTGTTAAAATCATTTAATATTTGTCTTACATCAGGCATAATAACTACCTCCGGGAATTGACCAACCAACCGCTTTTATTCTTTGGTAGTTTGTGCATGTTCAAAGCGATTTAACAAAATTAATTTTAGACCGGCCACAAAGATAAACACGACAAGTTATACCTAAGATTTGATCTAAAAATTTGAGGATTAGTTAAGTAGTGTTTAATAGTTACTTAGCTTAAAAAAGCCTTTGCCAGCGCAAGCTGCCAGAGGCTTTTTTAGTGGCTTATGGGCCTATTTATATGACATAAATTACCACAAGAACTACCCTAGCAAAATGGAACTTTTTTGCGAATATCTAACTATGGAGGAGGTGGTCGGTAAGCCAGGCAACTTTATTAAACAACACAGATTGCAAGGAGGTAAAAATGATTAAGACAGGTAAACATTTGGTGCTATCTTTATTGGTTATGTTTGCGGTGGCCATGTTGGCTTTCGCAGCGGCTCCCGTGGAACCGGCTGCGGCTTCAACCAAGGTTACGTTAAGTGTTTCCGGTAATGTCACACCGGATTATCTAAATAAAATTGTTAATCAGATTGCGGCAAAATATGGCGTTAACCCGGATGATGTAATCATTAAAAATGCAGGTGGTACCACGGGCAATTATTGTCCAAGTACACCTTCACAGGCAAAACCTGCCCCGGCACCTACTCCCAACCCAGTTGATCCCAAACCGGCACCTGCTCCTACACCGACGCCAACACCAGCTCCGAGCCCGGGACAAGCCGGGTTAACTGCTGATGAGCAGGAAATGCTGGACCTGGTTAACCAGGAAAGAACCAGCAGGGGGCTGGCTGCTTTGGTAGCCGACCCCGACCTGGTGCGTGTGGCACGCCTTAAAGCCCAAGATATGATAGATAATGGGTATTTCAGCCATACATCACCAACTTATGGCTCACCCTTTGATATGATGAAAGCTGAGGGAATCAAATACGGATATGCCGGTGAAAACCTGGCCGGCGCATCCAGCGTGGAATCAGCCCACCAAAACCTGATGAATTCATCCGGTCACCGGGCCAATATTTTAAATACCAATTTTAAGAAAGTTGGCATTGGTGTTGTAAACGGCGGACCATATGGCAAGATGTTTGTGCAGGAGTTTACCGATTAATATAGAAGTTAGCTGATTAAGGTTCTATCTATAAGGCCCTAAATAGAAGGCGGTATGAATCTCATACCGCCTTCTATTTGTTATTGAAAAGCAATATTGATTTTTAAAACCTCAGAATTACTGCCGATTCTTATGGGCGGGCCCCATGTTCCAAATCCGCAGGACACAATGACTTGAAGGTTGTTTTTTTGCAAATAGCCCCAATCACATTCAAATATTTTTTTTGTTATCAAATTGTTGGGGAAAAACTGCCCGTGGTGGGTATGGCCGGAAAGCTGCAGGTCAATACCGTTTTCTGCGGCTTCATTTAGTGCCACGGGTTGATGATCAAGTAAAATCATGGGTGATTTTTCTTTAGAATTGTGAGTTATTTCCCCCAGGCTTTTTCTTTTTTGCCTGTAAAAATGCTCCATGTAATAATCGTCACGGCCGATAACATAAAAACTATTATCCACTAAAACCTCTTCATCGCGTAAAACAGTTATCCCCGCAAGGTGTAAGTTGTCGAATATCTCATTCCATTTTTTACCTATATACTCGTGATTTCCCGGGACGGCGTACATACCCAGGGGAGGCTTTAATTCCATAAAAACTTGTTTCATATTTTGCTCTATAAATGGTTCAGGGTCTTCATCCACTATGTCTCCAACAAAAAAAATAATATCGGGATTGGTCTCTTTTACTATGGCCGCCAATTTTTCCAGCCTGTTTTTATTAACTATCGACCCTAAATGCAAATCTGATACGGCAATGGCTGTAATGTTTTTTAAATGCCCGGCCTTTTTATCGATTTTTAGATCATATTCACTTAATTTTACATTTTGTGCATTCCACCAACCATAGCAGAATAACAATAGAGTTGTAAAGGAAATAAATATACCAATTGACAGTGGTGATGACAGTAAACTGTTTTGAAAAATATTAAAATTGCTAAATATAGCGTTAGATATATCTGTAAACAACAATACCAATACTAATATGGACATTATTGCCAACCAATAAGAACCCATTAATATTAAAGATCTTGATAGCTGAACGGGCAAATGACCGGTAAGTAATTTGCCCAATAAAAAAGATTGTGATATTAACAAATATATTATCCAGTATAATTTATGATTAAGGTAGGGTACGAACCTGCCTATGTATTGCCATATTTTTAGCCCAATCCAAAGGCTGAGAAAAACATAAATGGCTAAAAATATGCCAATAATCATCAGTCTTTTAACAATTATAGCCAACCCTCCTTTAATTAACTGCCTTAATTCTCCTGCAGCTCTTTTAATAATTCTTTGGCGATTTCTTGATCTTCATCTCTAACCAAAAATTTAACGGGTCCTACTAAAGGGTTAAATCCTGTACCAATTCTTCCCATTGCAAATAAATCCTGCAAGCCTTCTCCTTTGGCCAGGTACTTTATCCCTGCTTCATCCAGTATCGATTTCGCAACCATTATTTTGGCAGGGTCCCCGGTTGCCATTATTTCAATTAAGTCAACGTACTTCACTTAATATCCCCCCTGTAATTTCCTTAATTGTATATAAAATTTACTTGCCCGGTCAAATATTTAATTTTCGTGGTTACCACTTCTTTGGGGCATATTTTTTTTGAAATATACAATCATTTAGACTAAAATAGACATAGTCACTCGTAAAGTTATCGGGAGTTAAATAGCATCTGCTTATCCCGGGGCTTAAAGTAAAATAAGTTTGGTTGGCAAAGTAAAGAAAGCCCACCTAACTTCATTGAGAAGAAGGCGGGCTTTTCTTATTTAATAATGCTGCTTGGACTGGTAGCATGCTTTAAATGTCTCCATTCTTTCCATCCCTAGCTCCTGGTAATAAGTTCCCATACCCCTGGCCAGTTCAGCAGTATCTCCCGTGAAAAGAAAAAACACCATCGCAAGTTCCAGGATACTTTCAGGGCTTTTTTTTAACAAAAGTGCTGTATGCCGTCTTTGGGCGTAATAATAGCCTTGCTCGAAATCGCTTAAATTTTGTTTGGGCATCTAACCGTCCTCCCGGGGTCTTTTATGGTATTGTTTGTAAATATATGGGAAATACGCCGTCTGAATACTATAGTATGTAGACATTATGATTGCATAGCGTATTCTAAAAGGTGTTATGTTCAATAAAAACGCATTCTGAGAGATATTATGATTGACACAAAATTTGGCCGGACACTCAAAAAATTAAGAATGAAAAAGGGCGTGAGCCAAGAGGATTTTGCCTTAAGTATTGGATTGCACCGCACTTATATCAGTCAGCTTGAACGAGGCCTCAAGAGCCCGTCCCTTCGTACCATTGAAAAAATCTGCGTTGAACTGAACATATCGCTGGTAGAGTTCATGCAGCACCTGGAACATAAAAAAGACCCCTGAAGCCGATATGCATTATCTTTAAGCCCTTCAAGAGAGCCCCCGTTATTGGAATACTATAGTATTCAATAACGGGGGCTTAATTCCTTCTTAATGACCCAATAAAATTGGGACTAAAGTCCCTCGTTTGGCCCAGAGGTTCCAGATTTCTTCTTTGATAATGCAGGTAACAAATGAACAAAGAAATGTTGTGCACCGGTATCGGTTTATAACTATCATTGGGGTGATGGTGAAAAAAAGGTGATGGCTTTACAGTTGACAAGACACCTGTTAAGTCAGATAATTAGTTTATCAAACTCTAAGAGAGGTGTCCCTGTTGCAGATCATTGAAGTGGATTACATTGTAGTTGGAGCGGGGGTGGCTGGTCTTTCCTGTGCGCTTGAAGCATCTAAAACAGGAACAGTGGCATTACTGACAAAAGACGAGCTGCGTTCGGGAAATACCCCTTTAGCCCAGGGGGGCATTGCTGTAGTGCTAAGCGAAAAGGATCAATTGGATTTTCATGTTGAGGATACATTGATTGCAGGAGCCGGCGCCTGCAATCGGGCCTCAGTTGAAATGCTGGTAAAGGAAGGACAGGCACGCGTGCTTGATCTTTTGGACATGGGTTTTCCTTACGACAGGGATTTAGACGGAAAACCGCTTTTAAGCCGGGAGGGTGCCCATTCAATGCCCCGTGTGATTTCCGCCTGGGGGGATGAAAGCGGCAGGGCTCTGGCGGAAACCCTGGCTACCCAGGTTCATAAACAAAAAAACATTTTTATTAAAGAATATACTTTGGCGATTGACCTGATAGTGCAGAATGACAGGTGTATGGGATTAATTGCCTTTGATGATAAGTTCAACAAACCAATTGTTTACGCCGCCAGGGCTGTTGTTTTAGCTACCGGTGGCTGCGGTCAGTTATTCGCTCACACGACTAACAATATCCATTGCACCGGAGATGGGTTTGCGCTGGCCTACCGGGCCGGGGCCAAACTTGAAAACATGGAATTCGTGCAATTCCACCCAACGGCACTGAACGTCAGTGAAAATCCAATGTTTCTTGTTTCCGAAGCTGTTAGAGGTGAGGGAGCTGTTTTAGTTAACAATAAAGGTGAGCGTTTTATGGTTTCCTTGCACCCACTGGCGGAGTTGGCACCAAGGGATATAGTGGCAAGGGGAATTTTTGCTGAAATTAATGCAGGGAACAGGGTTTATCTGGATGCGTCACCAATAGGAGCTGAATTTACGCACCGGTTTCCTTCTATATCTAAAGCGTGCCGGGATCGGGGGTTGCACCCGCCTGACGAATTAATTCCGGTTGTTCCCGCGGCGCATTTTATTATGGGTGGTGTTAAAACGGATCTTGACGGCCGGACTACTGTAAAAGGCCTTTATGCATGCGGGGAAGTGGCGAGCACGGGGGTGCACGGGGCCAATCGCCTGGCAAGTAATTCCCTTTTGGAGGGGCTGGTCTTTGGTTGCAGGGCCGGGCGTGCGGTGGTCTCTGAAAAGGTGCTGACGGGCCGGGAATCTGCATCATCATTAACGGTGATTGAAAAAGCTGCTAATTATTATGCCGGGATGGAAGTGACAGCCGACAAAAAGCTGCTGTTAGAGAAATTGCGTAAAATAATGTGGGAACAGGTTGGCCTTGTGCGGACGGGCAAAGGTCTTGCAGAAGCGTTGACATCCCTTGCCGGCATAGAAAAATCATTGGGGCAAAATGATTTAATGCTTAAAAACCTAATAACGGTAGCCGGTTTAATTACCAGGGGGGCTCTTGTCCGTAAGGAAAGCAGAGGCAGCCATTTTAGAACCGATTTTCCTCCTGCACTAAACGGCTATAATCATTTGCGGAACGTGTGCAGTTTGTAAACAGCCTTTTGCAATAAAAGCATTAACTGGGGACATTCCTTTGGCCCCTGAAGTGGTGTGTCCTCTTTCCTGATTAATTAAAGAAAGGGTAGATATAATGCTTCTTATATCAATGGACAGCATTGTAAAAACAGCGCTGGCAGAAGACCTTGGGCGGGGTGATGTAACCAGCAGCGCCACCATCCCTCCGGAATTAACAGTTGAGGGCTATTTCATTTGCAAATCACCGGGGGTTGTGGCCGGACTTCCTTACGTGCAAACAGCCTTCCGGCTGATTGACCCTTTGGTGCGGTTGGAAGTGTTGTTGAAGGAAGGCGCTGTTGTAGCTGATGGAGATGTTATAGCTAAAGTTGTCGGCAACGCCAGAAGTATTTTAGCCAGTGAACGGGTGGCCCTGAATTTTCTGCAGCACCTGTCGGGCATTGCCACTACTACGGCCGCTGCTGTAGAGGCCGCAAGACCCTATCATGCTGTAATAACCGATACCCGCAAAACAACTCCGGGCTTGCGCATGGCGGAAAAATACGCTGTGACTGTTGGCGGTGGTAAAAACCATCGTCTCGGGTTGGATGACGGGATATTAATCAAGGATAATCATATCAAAGCCGCCGGCGGGATTAAGAACGCAATTGATATGGCCAGAAGAAAAGCCGGTCATTTGCTAAAAATTGAAATTGAGACAGAAACATTGGCAGAAGTTAGGGAAGCTGTTGAATGTGGAGCGGACGTGATTCTGCTGGATAATATGAGTTTGGATGAATTAAGAGCATCAGTAAAGCTGGTGGCGGGCCGGGCCTTAACTGAAGCGTCGGGTGGCATTACTCCTGCTATGGTGGCGGATATTGCCGCAACCGGTGTTGATATCATTTCCCTGGGCTGGATTACTCATTCCGCCCTGCCTTTGGATATCAGCCTGGAACTTAGTTAGTTGGTAGTTAGTTGGTTAGTGGTTAGGTTGAAAGAAAAAAACTTTAAGAAGTTCCCTTCATACCGTTTGTGCCTCAGAAAGGAACGGATTTTTAGAATGAGAGAGTTAGTGTTGAGCATTCTGAATACCTGCTAAAAACAGGGGGTATATATTATGTTAGGTACTGAAAAGGAAATAAACCGGTTTTGTTTGGAACTGTCTGAGCAAGATGTGGTTCAAAGGATCTATGAGCTTAAGGCGCAGTTGGGTTCCCGGTTGCTGATACTGGGCCATCATTACCAGCAAGACCAGGTAATCCAGTTTGCCGATTTGACGGGAGACTCGTTTCTGCTTTCCCGGCAGGCTGCCGAATGCAAAGACGCTCAGTATATAGTTTTTTTGGGCGTAAATTTTATGGCCGAGACGGCGGATATATTGACTTCACTGTGGCAAAAAGTCTTTATTCCGGATATCAACGCCGGTTGTATCATGGCTGATATGGCTGAGGCATGCCAGGTGCGCCGGTGCTGGGAAGTGCTTCAAAGGAGTTTTCCTGGAGAAGTTATACCAATCACCTATGTAAATTCATCAGCCGAAATCAAAGCATTTTGCGGTGAAAACGGCGGCTTGACCTGTACATCGTCCAGTGCGGACGGGGCCTTCCACTGGGCCCTGGAGCAGGACATGAAAGTGCTGTTTGTTCCGGATGAACATCTTGGCCGCAACACTGCGTTTAAAGCGGGCATTGACCCTGAGGAAATGGCTGTATGGGACCGGCAACGGAATAGGCTGGTCGGGCCGGAAAACCCGCGCGTAATCCTGTGGAACGGTTACTGCCCGGTCCACCAAGAGTTTAGCCCTGATAGCATCAGTGCTGTCAGGAAAAAACATCCCGGTGTGCGGGTGGTGGTCCACCCGGAATGTTCGTGTGAAACCGTGCAGGCTGCTGATGAAGCAGGTTCAACTGAATATATTATTGACTGTGTCAGGACTTCTCCAGCCGGTTCCGTCTGGGCAGTGGGGACGGAGATCAACCTGGTGCAAAGGCTGTCCCTTGAACATGGTGACAAGAAAATTATTTCTCTGGATGAGACGGTTAAACCGTGCCCGGATATGCTAAAAATAAGTCCGCGCAACCTTTTGCGGTGTCTTGAAGGTTTACTTGGCGACAGAACAGAAAATATAGTTGCCGTGGACTCCAAAACAGCGGGTTGGGCCAGAGTAGCCCTCCAAAGAATGCTTTCCATAAGGTGATGGGCATGAGTGAAAAGCGCAGGGAAAAAATAATCAAAGCTTTAACTGATAATGCAGGTCCTGTAAGCGGTTCTGCTCTGGCTAAACAATTTAAGGTCAGCCGCCAGGTTATTGTTCAGGACGTAGCCATACTGCGGGCCAAGGGATACGAAATCATGGCCACTCCCCAGGGCTACCTGTTGCCGCAAGAAGCAAACGTCTGTGAACAGGCTGTACTGGCCGTCAGGCACACCCCGTTGGAAACCGGGGCTGAATTAAATACCATGGTGGATTTCGGCCTGAAGGTGCTGGATGTGCAGGTGGAGCACCCAATTTACGGCGAATTAAAGGGTTATTTAATGCTGGAGTCCAGGCAGGACGTAAAACGCTTTGTGGAAAGGCTCAAAGTGGAAGGGGTGCCGCTGCTGTCTTCTTTGACCAACGGGGTGCACCTGCATACGGTTGAATACCGAAGACGGGAAGACCTTGAAGGGGCCAGGCAAGCATTGCATAAGCATGGTTTTCTGATTTCCGAGTAAAAAATAACCATGTAAAAAGCCTTGGCCGGTTTGATACCGGGCCAGGGCTTTTTACATCAATTTGGCAATGGGACTATCATTGCCGATAAAGAAGACTAAGGTTCAGGTGGGGTTTTGACCCCACCTGAACCTTAGTCGCACTTATTTCGAGTTTATCGCCGCTTAACTCCCGCCTGTAGAGGCGGGAGTCTTAGCGGCGGTTAACGAGATTAAATTACTGATTTGGGTATAAGGAATAACAAATTCGGGAATTCCTTCCGCGTGAATGGTATATTCCAGCTCCTGAAAGTAAATCACCAGAGCATTGTCTGTCAAATAATAATCCTGATCGTCCGTTATGCTTTGAAACTCTTTAATTAAATGCAGGTTCTTCTCCTTAATTTGTTCTTTAATTATTTTGTTTAAAACGATTCGATAATTGCTTGTTCTTTTAAACAAATCATGCAATTCATATACTTCCCCGGTTTCCAGGTTAACTGTGACGGATTTCTGTACATTCAACCCGTTGGCTGCTTGCTTTCTAATAGTATAAAATTCAATAACCAAGCTTAAAACTCCATTTTTATTAACCCCTGCCCGGTATTTGCCAAAAATTTGACCATAAACAGAGCACCCTTCCCGGGGAATAAGAAAATTAATTTGTCTTTTGATCAGGTTGTTAATCTCTCTTTGAACTGATTTATTATTTAAGGCAACTTGCGGGTAAGTGATGTCAATGCAATCATGCTCTATTTTTTCTTCCGTGATTTGGGCTTTCAGGTCAGCGTTGGGCATTATACCAACTCCATCCTTTGTGGATATTTAAATTAATATAATAGCCTGTTATAGCCAAGAGTGAAACGATGTGGTAATCCATACATATGCTTTTTGCTAACACGAGTTTCCAATAAAAACATTTTTTATTTCAGAATTATACAATGCAAGCACAAAGGTGATTCATATGAACGGTTTAAACATGACACCCGCATACCGCTTTATTACCTCCGTTCAGCTCAGCCGGAGGGCCTTTAAGCTTAGATAAAAACATGTTAATATTGGTAATATTAAGTATTATTTTGGGGGCGAAAAGTAGTGGCTGAAAATCTAAGCAAAAGCGCGCAAAAGGTGCAGGCTGAGTTAAACCGGTATGGAATTGAATTAAAGGTCGTGGAATTTTCGGAGTCAACCCGGACTTCACAGGAGGCTGCCGATGCAATAGGCTGCGAACTCGGGCAAATTGCCAAATCACTGATTTTCAAGGGAAAAACCAGCAAAAAGCCTGTTTGTATCATAGCCAGCGGCGCAAATAGGGTAAATGAAAAAAAGATTAAAGAAATCATCGGAGAAAAAATTGAGAAGGCTGATGCTGCATTTGTTCTGGAACATACAGGTTATGCCATTGGCGGAGTACCGCCTGTCGGGCATAAAAGCAGCATCAAACCATTAATAGATGAAGATCTGTTAAAGTATCAGGAAATTTGGTCGGCGGCCGGGACGCCCCATGCCGTTTTTAAACTAACCCCTGATGATTTATTAAGAATTACCGGAGGCGAAGTGATTTCCGTTAAATAAGGCTGATTTTAACCAAGCGTCAATATATCCTGCTATTTCCTGCCAGCCTGGTTCTCCAAGCACCCAGTGGGCGTGGTTTTCAAACACTTTGTAAGTTGAATTAGGTGCATATTTGCAGGCAATTTTATTGACAATTGAGGCAGGTGTAATCCTGTCTTCCTGGCCTGCGATGACCAGCACAGGGCAATGCACTTTTGTATGGTCCACGGCAGAGGCTCTAGCGGAGTCCAGGAACCAAAACCCGATTTGGTACGCAACCAGCCCGGATTCGTAAACCAGCCGCTCATATATTTTTTTGCTGTCTTCCCCGGGCGTCAAATGCAGCATGGCATATAATGCACCTTGATAGGAAATACGGAATGTTTTTTTCCAAAATTTAAAACTGCTGATCAGGCCGGAAAAGCTTTTCAGAACCGAATAATTAATTCCGATTATACCGCTGGGTGCTGCGGGGGTAAGCAAAACAAGCGCTTTGGCCTGAATACGGCTTCCGAGGATTTGAGCCAACAAGCCGCCCATTGAATGTCCCATGATAATAGGCGGCGAATTTAGTTTTCTAATTTCCATTTCCAGATCAGAGGCGTATTCCAGTAAACCGGTAGTGGCCAACCGGGGATCTGGTTTTTCCCCCGGACCATGATGATGGAAGCGTAAAACCGGGGTTGTGCACTTGTAGCCCAGACCTTCAAAATAACCCCTGTAATTATCCCAGCACCAGGACCCGCCCATCATGCCATGTATCATTACAATTGTCCCGTCCATAATTCCCTCAGCCCCCCTGCCCTTAAGAATGTAGATTCTTTCAGTTATTATAGTATATCGTTACTGTCCTGAAAAAAGTTTAAATGTTACTTGTAACTATAATCTTATGGCAGTCCACTATTTACAGGATACCAACATAATCTCCGTTGCAATTTGACAATACTCGCGGTAGGTGTTAATTTACTTTAAAACCATATGAAGGATATAAAATGTTTAAAAGCGGAAAGATAACCAACATAGTCAGAGGCAAAGAAATTTTAACCATATTAATAAGATATGGTTTTCAGGATTTGCTTGATAAGCTGTCAATTGATACCGGTTTGCTGTCCAAAAATATCATTAAAATTGAACGGGGTCTAAGTACCCCCGTTAAGGTAAGGAAGGTCCTGGAGGAACTGGGCCCCACATTTATTAAATTTGGCCAGCTGGTCAGCATGCGCCCGGATTTAATTCCGGATGAGTACATCAGGGAGCTTGAAAAACTGCAGGATGAAGTACCGATTGAAGAGATTGAAACCATTGTCAAAATCATAGAAAATGAGCTGGGAATGAGTACTGCTGAATTATTTGCTGATTTTGACCATCGCCCGATAGCGGCAGGGTCTCTTTCCCAGGTGCACAGAGCGGTTTTAGGCGAGACCGGGGAGCTTGTAGCGGTTAAAGTAAGAAGGCCGAGAATTGGTGAGCGGATCAACACAGACCTGGCTATTTTGGAATGGTTTGCCGAAGCCGCCCAAAAGAATTTTGATGAGTTAAAGAACTATAACCTGCCGGAATTTGTGGAGGAACTCCGGCGAACGATTATGCGGGAATTGGATTTCGAAAGGGAAGCCCGGAACATGGCTGAGTTTCGCCGGTTTATGCTGGGAAACGATACTATAACCTCGCCCCGGGTTTTTATGCGTTATACCACCAAAAGAGTTTTAACTATGGAATTGGTGGAAGGAAGAAAACCAAACCGGTTAAAGGCAGATGCTCAATTAAGACGGAAGCTGGCGGGCGTAATGTTAAATGCTTATACTGAAATGGTTTTTGAACGAGGTTTTTTTCATGCCGACCCCCATGCCGGCAATGTTTTAGTGGTGAATGGAAAGCTGTACCTGTTGGATTGGGGTATGACAGGGCGGTTAACCCGTAATATGCGGTTAATGCTGCTCATGGTTTTAGTTGCAGTTCTGGAGAGTAATGAAGAGCGGGTAGTGAAATTAGCGATCAAAGCTTTTGGGGTAACCGGTGTAAACAACAGGGAACTATTGGCAAGGGATGTCCTGGAGCTGATAGAAGAATTTAATGGCAGAACAAGCGCCAACAAAAGTATTGGCCAATTATTGATCAACTTGGTTACTCTTTTCCGTCAATACCAAATAGTTATTCCGCCTCAGTACGTTCTGGTTTCCAGGGCCTTGCTTATTGCCGAAGGCTTAAGCCGGATGCTCCACCCCGGGATTGACGTTGTGGCTGTAATTGGACCATACGTTAAAAAACAATACTATAAATTAATTAACCCGGCTTCCAACAGTTTTTGGCTGGAAGAAGTACAGGATTTAATTCTATTGGGCCATGATGCGCCCGAAAAGGTGGGAAAACTTTTGGATATGCTGGCCGGCGGAGAATTCAAACTTGAGCACAAAGGTTTATCCCACTTGAAAAATACCCTGCTGGAAGCATCAAACAAGCTAACCCTGGCGATTATAACCGGAGCATTAATTGTGGGATCTTCCCTGGTTATTACATCAAGCACACCTCCGCTTGTTTTGGGACATTCGGCAATTGGTGTGGCCGGTTACCTGTTTTCCAGCGTGTTGGGGATTGTTCTGGTATTCAATATTTTACGGGGTAAGGGTTAAATTATTTTGGTTTACTGCGATATAATAAGACAAGTATAAAGGGACACGCACGGCTGACGTAGAATATATATTTTTAAATAATCTCTTCGAGTCCAATTAACCTGCGGTAGTAAATACATGGAGATTGGACCGACAGGGTATGTTACGGGAAACCGGCATGCCTCCCATTGTGGAAAGAAGAGTGGTTTATTGGTAAAAATACCACTGATTGCTCAAATTTCACAATCAGTGGTATTTTTGTTATGATAAGAGGCCGATAGGGCATATTGGGAAACCGACTATGCCTCCCAGTGCGGAAAGGAGGGAAATATATCAGTATAGACCACCATGCCGCTGGTGCGGTACCAGCAGAGAATGAAAATTAGAAAGGTGATCCGGTCCTGACCGTCTGTTGCAAGCGTTATGTACAAATAGCGACACGCACTACAAGGAAAATTGCGCAGCGCACGGAGGGAACCACCGGAGCGCCAGATACAAGTAACGTGAAAAAATTTTCGGGAGGAAAAGAATAGATGACAAAAAGGATATCTCTGGTTGCAGTTATCCTGGCGGTAATTGCCGCCGTGTTCCTGGCCGGGTGCGCAAGTAAAAAACAAACCGATGACCAGAATAAACAGGCTGCCGAACCACAGAACAAGGACATCATATTAGCCACCACTACCAGCACTCAGGATACAGGGCTTCTTGACGAATTGATTCCCATGTTCCAGGAGCAAACCGGCTATGTTGTGAAACCAGTGGCTGTTGGAACCGGTCAGGCTTTAACAATGGGGGAAGAAGGCAACGCTGACGTGCTGCTGGTACACGCGCCTGCTGCTGAAAAACCGCTGGTTGACAGCGGGGTGGCGATAAACTATGAGCTTGTAATGCATAATGATTTTGTGTTATTAGGCCCTCCCGGCGACCCGGCCGGGGTTAAGGGAAATTCCGATATTAACGCAGTATTTAAGCAGATAGCGGAAAAAGGCGCTTTGTTTATTTCACGTGGCGATGATTCCGGCACCAATAAGAAGGAATTGGATGTGTGGAAGGATACAGGCATAGATCCCAAGGGACAGCCCTGGTACCAGGAGACCGGTCAGGGTATGGGAGCTTCAATTACGGTTGCCAATGAAAAGCAAGCCTACATTTTGAGCGACCGCGGCACATACCTGGCCCATGCTAAGAATATTGACCTGGTAATCGTGTCGGAGGGAGCGGAGTTACTTAAAAACATCTACCACGTGATGGTGGTTAACCCTGAAAAATTCCCCAAAGTTAACGTTGAGGGTGCAAAAGCTTTTGATGAATTTTTAATTAATAAGGATACACAGCAGTTCATTAAAGACTTTGGCGTGGATAAATACGGACAGCCGCTGTTCTTCCCGGACAGGCTGGAAGGTTAACGGAATAAAGGCCAACCTGCTCATTCCCGGGTTGGCCCTTTTAAATATTTTTTTGCCAATAAGGAGATAGGGATATTTAGATGATTTCAGTGGAAAACCTGGAACTGGTCAAAGAGAAACGTACAATTCTTCAAATTGAAAAATTTGAGTTGAAACAAGGAAAAACCCAGGCTATTATAGGTCCCAACGGGGCCGGGAAGAGCACTTTCCTTAAAGTGATGGCTTTGCTTGAGCAGCCAACCAGAGGGAAAGTTTTTTTTGCCGGCCGGGAGGTAACTAAGAAAAATATGATTGCTTTTAGGCGCCGAATGGCCGTTGTATTTCAGGAACCGCTGCTTCTCAATACCACGGTGTTTAATAACGTTGCTTTGGGGCTGAAACTGCGCGGGATACGCGGTGATAAGTTGACCCAACGGGTTGATCACTGGCTGGAGCGTTTAAATATCAGCGACCTGCGGGACCGGAAGCCTGTCTATCTGTCGGGCGGTGAGGCCCAGCGGGTTAGTCTGGCCCGCGCGTTTGCTCTTGAACCGGAAGTGGTATTTCTGGACGAGCCCTTTTCAGCTCTTGATTTTCCAACCAGGATAAATTTATTGGAAGATCTGGGTCATTTGCTTGGTAATTCAGGAGTTACGGCTATGTTTGTCACCCATGATTTTAATGAAATACCGTACCTGACTAATGACGTGGTGGTAATAGACCGTGGTAAATTGGTTTTTGAGGGATTATTAAAAAAACTATTGGCGGAAGGGGTGCAAAATGATACCGTGCAGCACCTTCTAAGCCCGTTTAAAAAATTTAACCAAATCAGGTTGTTTTAAGTTTTTTAATTGCAGCTGCCGGCGCATAAAGTTTCCCTTAAAGCGATAGAATAGCTGTGAAAGGAGGGGAAAACGTGGAATTAAGCGCCAGAAACCAATTAAAAGCTCGCATCAAATCTATTAATAAAGGAGATACCATAGCAGAAGTTATCCTTGATATAGGTGGTCAGGAAATGTGCTCCACTATTACTACCGGTTCGGTAAATAAACTTGGATTGAATGTTGGAGATGATGTTACTACATTAATTAAAGCCAGCTCGGTTATGATAATGAAATAGCCGACTCAAGTCCTCTGCATGACGAGGACTTTTATATTTTCGCTAAGGAGTTGCCTGAAAGGTTAAAATATTGTACAATAATTAATAAGTTAAAATTAATACAAAACTCTCCACGGGTTAGGCAAACCTGGTGAAAGCCGGGGACGCTAAAGCTATGGGTCTAACGCAATATTATTGCTATGATTGCCAGGCTATAACGGTTTCGACTGCTAGGGGGGGTAGTCAAATATATTTGGCTACCCCTCTTTTATTTTTGTCATGCAGGGAGGTGTAATTAGCTATTTACTAAAGGCATTGCGGAAACATAAAGTTAATAGTTGGTATTCTTCAAATAAAATTTGCGGAGGGAGATGATTATGAGTCACGAGTACCAGGTAATTTTTGCAACGGCTGTTTTCCTTATCACCTATGGCATTATTGTTTCTGAAAAAATACACCGTGCGGTTGCCGCTTTTTGCGGTGCGGCGGTAGTAATAATTGCCGGGATTGTTGATGCGGAAAAAGCTGTAGAATATGTGGATTTTAACACCATCGGCCTTTTAATCGGTATGATGATCATAGTGGGAATATCACGTCAGACCGGCGTTTTTGAGTACCTTGCCATTAAAGCTGCCAAACAGTCCGGAGGCGAACCGGTGCGGATTATGGCGGCATTGGGACTCATAACTGCAGTTTTATCGGCTTTGCTGGACAATGTAACAACCGTTTTGTTAATCGTGCCGGTAACCTTTGCCATAGCTCGCCAGCTTAAGGTTAATGTAATTCCATTTCTTATTGTTGAAATACTCGCTTCCAACATTGGCGGCACCGCAACACTGATCGGTGACCCGCCCAATATTATGATCGGCAGCGCGACAAAGCTGGGGTTTATGGACTTCGTGTTAAACCTTACACCGGTGGTTGTTGTTATCTATGTTACAACAATTTTTATATTAAAGCTGATTTACCGTAAACAAATCATAGCCAGCCGGGAATCGATGCAAAAAATAATGTCCATGGACGAAAATGCAGAAATTAAAGACCAAGCTTTATTAAAAAAATGCATCACAGTGCTTGTTCTAACGGTAACCGGTTTTGCCCTGCACCAATTTGTTCATCTGGAAAGTTCAGTAATTGCCTTATCCGGGGCGGCGTTACTGCTGCTGCTGACCCGGATGGACCCTGAACATGCCTTTCATGCGGTAGAATGGCCGGTAATTTTTTTCTTTATCGGACTGTTTGTTATCGTTGGCGCCCTGGAAGAGGTCGGGGTTATAGAAGCGATTGCCCATTACGCGCTGCAGGTGACGGGAGGCGCTTTACTGCCCGCCGGAATGTTGATATTATGGCTTTCAGCCATCGCCTCAGCTTTTGTAGATAATATACCCTTTGTCGCTACTATGATTCCCCTGATTCAGGACATGGGCAGGCTGGGCGGCATTCAAGACCTGAACTTCTTATGGTGGTCTCTTTCACTCGGGGCCTGTCTGGGCGGCAACGGAACTATTATTGGCGCTTCGGCTAACGTTGTGGTCATAGGTATGGCCGAAAAAAGAGGATCACCAATCAGCTTTATGGGTTTCTTTAAGATTGCGTTTCCGTTAATGCTGCTTTCCGTTGCTATTTCCATGCTGTATCTGTTCATGTGGTACGTGCTGCATACCACTATAGCTATGTTGATTACCCTGGCTTTTGGTATCGTTCTGAGCCTGGTGCTTGGCAGAATAAGCAAAAGGTCTGGAGCCAAAGATGAGAATAAAACGACAGCAGGGGTATAATTTAAAGGATTGACACCTCCGAAAGGAGGTTTTTCTTTTTATTTAAAAGTTGTTTTGCCGGAAATAATCATTTATGCTTATGATAGACCCTCATATCGCTAACGCAGCAGGCTTGTCTGTTGTAAGCGTTATGCTACAAACAACAACAGAGGTCAGGGGGCACACCTCCTTTTTAGGGTCAAGGCTGTGGGGTCGGAGGTATGTCCCCAATAATTACAAGGGAAATTGCGCAACGCACGGAGGGAACCGCCGCAGCGCCAGAAACAAGTAACGTGAAAAATTATTCGGGATAGAATTTTTCCGGGTATGATGGGATAAGGGATTAAAATATACTAATAGCTTGGATTGGTTAAAACGTTAGTGGAGAACATATCCATAACTAAAATAGCTTTGCACTAATTTAGCTAGGGGGAAGAATGTAATGAATGTTGTTTTAATCAGAGACATATTTAGGCAACCGGATAAATACATAAATCAAACGATCAAGGTTGACGGTTGGGTCAGAACCGTCAGGGCCTCCAAGGCTTTTGGCTTTATCGAGCTAAATGACGGGACTTTTTTTCCCAGCCTCCAGGTGGTCTTTGAAGAGAGTTTGAGTAATTTTAAAGATATTGCCAAGTTAATTACGGGTTCGGCTATTATTGTCGAAGGGGTTTTGGTGGAATCGCCAGGGGCCAAGCAGCCCTTCGAGTTAAAGGCACAAAACATTAGAATAGAAGGATTATCCGCTCAAGATTACCCGCTTCAAAAGAAACGGCATTCTTTTGAGTTCTTGCGGACAATAGCACACCTGCGTCCCAGGACGAATACATTTTCCGCTGTTTTCAGAGTGAGGTCGGTTGTTGCTTACGCTATTCACAAGTTCTTTCAAGAGCGGGGCTTTGTTTATGTACACACGCCGATCATAACGGGAAGCGATGCTGAAGGGGCCGGAGAAATGTTCCGGGTTACCACTCTTGGTTTTGATCAACCCCCCAGAGACGGGCAAGGTAAAGTGGATTTTTCCAAAGATTTTTTTGGGAAAGAAACAAACCTTACGGTGAGCGGGCAGTTGAATGTAGAATCCTATTGCATGGCGTTTAACAAGGTATATACTTTTGGCCCGACTTTCAGGGCGGAAAATTCCAACACGGCCAGGCATGCCGCTGAGTTTTGGATGATCGAACCTGAAATTGCTTTTGCAGATTTGGGAGATAATATGAAACTGGCGGAAGAAATGATGAAATTCATTATCGGCTATGTTATGGATACCGCACCCGAGGAAATGAACTTTTTTAACAGCTTTATGGACAAGTCGCTTTTTAGCCGGCTTGAGAACGTTTTGCAATCGCAATTTGGACATATTACCTATACCGACGCAATTAATGAGCTGCAAAAGTCCGGTGAAAAGTTTGATTATCCGGTGGAATGGGGACAGGACCTGCAAACCGAACATGAAAGGTTTTTATCTGAGAAAATTTTTGCCAAACCTGTGTTTGTAACGGATTATCCCAAAGAAATAAAGGCGTTTTATATGCGAATGAATGAAGATGGCCGAACTGTAGCGGCTATGGATCTTCTGGCTCCGGAAGTAGGAGAAATCATAGGGGGAAGTCAGCGGGAGGAAAGACTTGATTGCCTGGTGAAAAGAATGGATGAGCTGGGCCTGAACCAAGATGAATATCAATGGTATCTCGATATCAGGAGATATGGCAGCGCCAGGCATGCAGGCTTTGGTTTGGGGTTCGAAAGGCTGATCATGTATCTAACAGGAATGACTAATATCCGTGATGTGATATCGTTCCCCAGAACGCCAAAGAATGCTGAATTTTAACTACTCAGGAGTCAGAATGAAAAAACCGGCTCAATGCATTCTGAATTCTGAATACTTGAATAGTAACAATAAAACAAACAAACCCTGCGGTTTGATGCCGCGGGGTTTGCTGGGCGGGAGGCGGGGCTTTAATAATTGGGACACCACAGCTGGTAATAGCTTTGGGGGTGAGCACAGGCGGGGCATGATTCAGGAGCGTCGGTGCCTTCATGCAGGAACCCGCAATTGCGACAAACCCATGTTGTTTTTTCCTTGCGTTGAAAAACCTGGTCCTGTTCGATGTTCTGCATCAGTGCTTTAAAGCGTTTTTCATGTCCTTCTTCGGCCACTGCAATAGCCCTTAAAACTGCGGCTATTTGGGGAAAACCTTCTTCTTCAGCGATTTTAGCAAACTCCGGGTACATGGAGGTGTGTTCATGATTTTCACCTTCGGCCGCTGCTTTCAGGTTGTCCACTGTTTTACCGATTTGGCCGGCGGGGAAAGAAGCTGTAACCTCCAGTTCTCCTCCCTCCAAAAATTTAAACAGACGCTTGGCATGTTCTTTTTCCTGGTCTGCCGTTTCAAGGAAGATAGCTGCTATCTGCTCGTAACCTTCTTTTTTTGCGGCGCTGGCAAAATAAGTGTACCGGTTTCTGGCCTGAGACTCTCCCGCAAAAGCCGTAAGAATGTTTGTTGCGGTTTTACTACCTTTTAAATTCAAAATAAGCTCCCCTTTCATAACGAAAAATCAATTTTTTGTAGCTTACATATTAGCATGATAACTGTTAAAAATTACGCCACAATTAATCAATTATTAAATAATTATTACTATTCAGCTGTTCTACAGTATTTTTACGGTAAGGACAAAGGAACAATAGTCTATTTTGTCGAATTATGCAAGATTTAGTACAGGGGTGACAACATGGTATCCAGCATAAAAAGCAGACTGATAATAGTAATGGTTCTAATAAGCTTTATCCCTGTTGCTACACTGGGCTTTCTTTCTTATCGCAATTCCGAGCGGATGCTGATTAATAATTATAAAGCTGAAAGCCTGCAATCGATGCAGAATGTCCGGGAATATTTTATGGATTATTATATTGATGAAATTGAAAATGCCGTCTATGTTCTTTCCGGAAGTCCGGATTTGCTTAATTTTAAGCAACCTGAAGCCTCGGTCAGGCTCAAGAATAGATGGGATGATTTTCGCCGGTTGAACCCCGACATTTGGTTTGTTTATTTTGCCGACACCAAAGGTGACATTTTATCTTCACCAGTGTTTGGTCCCATAGAAGGCTATGATCCGCGAAAAAGGTTATGGTATACCGAAACGCTGAAACACAAAGGGCTGGTTGTGTGGACTGATCCTTACCTTCAGTTTGGCACCAGTGAACTGGTTCTTACCACGGCCAAAACCGTGGAAGATGCTAATGGCGTAATTGGTATACTGGCCATCGACACCAAACTGAACCAATTGAACAAAATTATTAACAATGTTGACCTTGGTCCGGGCGGCTATGCCATACTTGTGGACAAGCAAGGCCGGATCATCGCCCACCCGGATAAAACCCAGGTTGGTAAAAACGTTGGCGAAAACAAATGGTTTAACCATTTGCACAGCGGACTGTACCAGGATTCCATTTATTACAAATATGATGGCAAGGATGTTTTTATCAGTTATGTAACAATACCAAAAACCGGGTGGCAAATTGTTGGTATAATTCCAAGGGAAACTTTGGAAAACGCAGTTGTGCCGATAAAGAAAAAGACCCTGCTGATAACTTTTATCAGTTCGCTGATGGCATTATTGATCAGTGTTTTACTATACCGCAGTTTCGCTGACTTATTGAATAGGTTTATCATAACCATGGGGGAAGTGGAAAGCGGAAATTTAAATACCCGCCTTATCATAAAAAAGTCAGATTCTGCAGAGTATGTTCAGCTTGGCCAAAAATTTAACAATATGGTGGCTACTATCGAAAGTTTGCTTAAAGAACGTGACAGGACGGAGAAACACCTTAAGTTTCTTAATATGCGTGACCCTTTAACGGGTCTTTATAACCGTAATCATTTTGAAAGTGAGATCCAGCGGTATACTAAAAAAAACAACACCACGCTTGGAATAATCGTTTGTGATGTGGACGGTCTTAAACTTGTGAATGATACAATGGGCCATCACATGGGCGATAAGCTGCTGATAGCGGCGGCAAGTGTGATCAAAAGCATTTTTAGACAGGAGGACATTGCCGCCAGAATTGGTGGCGATGAATTTGCGATATTACTGCCTAATGCAGATGAGAATGTAATTAAAAAAATTATTAAAAGAATTAGTAAAGCTATTCAAGTGTCCAACGAGGAAAACCCGGGCTTCCTGATGAGCTTATCCTGCGGCTATGCCGTCAGCAGCGGTGACAATATGAAATCGGCAACTGAACTGTTTGTTGAAGCCGATAATAACATGTACCGGGAAAAACTTTACCACAGTCAGAGTAACCGCAGTGCAATTGTCCAAACTTTGACGAAGGCCATGGAAGCCAGAGATTTTGTGACCGAGGGACATGCGGAAAGACTTCAGGATCTGGCTGCCAATTTAGCTGTTGCTGCCGGTATTCCCGCAAGCGAAATTACCAATATTCGGCTGCTGGCCCAGTTTCATGACATCGGCAAGGTTGGTATTCCCGATCGTGTTCTTAATAAGCCTGGCAGGCTTAATCAGGATGAAAAAATTGAAATGCAGCGGCATAGCGAAATTGGTTACCGCATTGCCCAATCCGCACCTGACCTGGCCCATATAGCAGACTGGATACTAAAACACCATGAATGGTGGAACGGCCAGGGGTACCCGCTGGGATTAAAAGGGGAAGAAATCCCCTTGGAATGCCGTATTTTATCAATTGTTGATGCTTACGACGCTATGACCAGTGATCGCCCTTACCGTAAGGCGTTGTCTCATGAAGTGGCCGTTATGGAAATGATAAGATGCTCAGGATCTCAATTCGACCCCAATCTTGTTGAAATATTTATAAGAATTTCTGGCGTGGGTTCACCTGAATCTGAAAATTCAAGTGACAGTTTATCTTAAACAAATATGGGAATGATATTGACATAAACTGATTGGGAAGGAGTCCGGTCTCATGGATGTACAAAGAGCTCAACAAATTATCAATTCCCGTGAAACCATTGAAGTGCTGCATAATGGCTTACCCGTTTGGATTGAGGGCGTAACCCCGGGAAGCAATACCGCCAAGGTTAGAAGCCTGCACGGAAAAGAAGCAACCCTGGAGGTTCCTGTTGCTGAGTTAATGGAAAGTTAGCAGCAAACGAAGGAAGCAACGGGGAAAAGCCCGCCACCCTTGATCCGGAAAGCATTTTAGCAAGGGGGGGCGGGCTTTTTTACGGTAATTTGCAGGAGATTGTTGTTGTTTATTATTGAATTAAGTAAATATTTATGAATTTTAATGAATTAAATTGACTAGGTGCTAATAAAATTAAATAAAAATGCTCCGAACCGTCTGGCCTAAGTCCCAATGATAAGGTTAACGGTCGTTAGGGTATAGTTGGAAACGATTATGCCTTCCTTATTTGAAAAGGAGCACAAGTTTTAAGGTTTACCAACCGGGCGGACTGTGTTTCTTTATGTCTGTTCGGTTTTATTTTTAATAAGGTGGCGATATAATGCTTCATCCCAAAAGGAAAATGACTGAAGCAATTATTGATTGGGTAGTACCATTTTTAAAGGATCGAGGGTTTAGCGGATTTTTCCCCAATTATAGGCGTATGCGTTCATGTTGCTTGGAATTAATCTCGTTTCAATTTTCCTGTTGTGACCAATCTTTCTGTGTTAATATCGGAAAATGTCCACCTGAGGGTATCCGGTATAAAACCGGAGAGTTCGTTGGTCCCTCAGCAGTTACTGCTTTGCATTGTCCCGTAAGATTTTACTTGGGTGTACAGAATGATGACTCTTGTCATTGGTTTAAATACAACCCACGAAAGCAAGAGTTAAAATTAAAAGATTGTTGTTCCTTTATTACGATGTACAAGGATACACCATTAAAGTATACACACATAGCTGATGATATCGTAGCTTTGATTGTAAACCAGGCAGATTCATGGTGGGAAAATTCCGAAGCCTGGTGGGAAAAAGAGCTTCCAGTTTATAATAAAATGTTTATGGATTTTTATGAAGCATTTTTGAGATATAATAGCGCCGGGTCTATATGGAAGGCCGCTAATTCCGGTTTTGTCGGCAATAATGATCCAAAAAAATCAAGGGCTTTAGTTTTAGTTGAATAAATTAAAATGCCAGGAAGGCTAAGAATAAAGAGATCCCCTTATAGGCCGGGGGATCTCTTTATTTTAACAGCCTTTGCTTGCCTGCACTTTATGCGTCAGCTCTGCTTTAAATTAACATTGCCCCTGGCCAACGATGCGAATACCCCTCCAAAGCAAATAACTGTAAAAACAATAAAAGCAATTCGTGAGCCTTTGATCAGCATGTCGGGGGATGCCATGCTCAATTCCACGTTGCCTATATAAATGGCCAGCAGTAGGGTAACGACGGCCATACTTGTTGCTTGTCCTGTAAGACGCATAGTTCCCAGTGTTGAAGAAGCCACGCCATAGAATCTTTTTTCAACAGAGCCCATAACCGCGTTGCTGTTGGGAGAAGAAAAAAGAGCGAAGCCTGTTCCAAGCAGTGCAAGATTCGTGATTAACAGCCATATAGGCATGTTCTTGCTGATAAAACATAAAATAAACAGCCCCAGGGTTGTTATCGACATGCCCCAGGAAGCCACTACCCGTGGCTCGACACGGTCGGACAGCCTTCCGGCAAAAGGGGACAAGGCAGCCATGATTACCGGCTGGGCCAGCAATATCAGCCCCGCCATTTGAGAATCGTAGCCCATAACCACCTGAAGGTGCATTGAAAGTAAAAAGCCAACGGCAAAGGTGGCGCTATAGTTAATTAAGGCGGCCAAATTGGAAAAAGCAAAGGTAACATTTTTACTGAACAGGTTTAAGTTTAATACTGGCTGCTTCACCCTGGTTTCGTGTCTTACAAACAGCACCATAAAAATAATTCCGGCAACAAGTAAATATTTGGCCCATAATGATTCGGCGACAGACGAAATACCATACATAAAAGTTACCAGTCCTACTGCGTATAAAACAGCCCCGGCGGTATCAAATGTTTCTCCTTTGGCTCCGGCCCATTCGCCTTTAAGTTTAAATATGGCCAGCAATAGTGCTAATAAAGCAATAATGCATGTAAGATAGAAGATTGATGGCCAGCCAAAATTATGGTTTAATGAGCCGCCAAGTACCGGTCCCAATGACAGGCCAACATATACGGTGGAAACATTAATACCTAGAACTTTGCCGCGATCCCTGGGGGGGAAAACCGAGGTCAATATGGCCATGCCCGTACCGAAAATCATAGCGCTGCCAATGCCCTGCAATGTTCTAAAGGCTATTAGAACCTCAACTGACCAGGACAGGCCGCAGAGCAGGGAAGACAATAGAAAGAAAGCTAAGCCCAAAATAAAGATCTTTTTCCTGCCTACGATATCGGCAAGCCTGCCAAAAGGAACCAGAAAGGCCGCGGAGGCCAGGATATAACTGGTGGCCACCCAGCTTAGTAAAAAGGCGCCGGTTTTAAATTGATCACCAATGGAAGGGATGGCCAAATTTATCGCACTGCCCATAAACGGTGTTAAAAAAGATGCGGCGCAGGTTACAAGTAATGTATAATTTTTAAATGCTGTATTTTGTTCTTTATTTTGTTCCATAAATACCATACCTCCGGTTTTATAGTTGCAGTTCCCTCCGTAATTTTTTGATAAAAACAGTTTATCATATTGCATATAATCAGTACAATGATGTTTTTTAGAAATGTTATGCGTCTAAATTAAAGTTATTATACCCTGTTGGAAATGGCTGCTTTACCGGGTTATAATTATGCTGGAGGAAATAATATGAGACGAGCTAACGCGGTGCAAGTGTTTTTACAAAATTACAATAATGATTATGGGTATGACCTGGTTGTAGCAGATGAGTCGGCGACCGTTCAGGATTATTTAGATGCCTTAAACCAAGCCATTGAGGAATATTCGTTTACCCGTGGCAGAAATAAAATTTTGTCATGCCGGGGTTGCGATCTCTGTTGTGCGGAGAGAGCTCCGCTGACTGCTATAGATTTGTACAATATCAACGATTACCTGAAAGTTTGTGACGAATCACTCCAAAAAACCCTGGACCGGATCGGTTATATTATGGTAAACGGTCCGGCTGTGGATATTACTTTACGCAGGGGCGAGGATGAACGCTGCATATTTCTAGGGCGGAAAAACGGGTTATGTACTATTTATTCCGCTAGGCCACTGGTTTGCCAGACATTTATATGCTGCCCGTCCTCAACTAAAGCAGCAAGATTGCGGGAAATAATAGTGAATTACGGAGAAGATGAATTAGTGCGCCAGTGGTTGTGGCAAGCAGTTGAGCTGGGGTATCCGCCCGGATTTCATGAAGGTTTTAGACCGAAAATTAATCTGAAGGACTGGAAGCCAAATGGTTTTTCCGCCAAAAGGAATTACCGGGAAGTAAAGATAAAGGAGATTAGCCCGCCTAACTTATGGAAACAATTATATAAGCAGGGATAACCAGAAAAAGTATACAATATACTTTTTCTGGTTATCTTTGTTTTTAAATCATAGTGTTATATAATATGTTATTACAGGGAGCAATGACGTTCCAGACATTCTGCAATTATGTTCAGAGTGCTGGGGCGTTTTATTTTTTAAAGGGTTAATTTTAAGGTTCAATAAGGAGGTTTCTGTTATGGCGCAAGCTCTGCCCAGTGCAACAAATTCCAGAGTCATTCCCATTACTTCCAATAAAAAATTTAAAAGAGCAGGTATTGTTGATATTTTTACCAAAATTGAGCCCGGATGCCCAAGTGAGGTCTCTATATGTGCTGTTTGCGGTTTCGGCTCACAGCCTCAGCATAACTGGTATCCGGTGCTGGAAACCAGTTGTTGTCCGGTTTGTGGAAGTTCCAAAAAAAGATAGCCAACATTTTATAGTCCCAGCTCCATTTTTAACACTCTTTTTAAAATCTTACCGTTTGCTCCTATTGGCAGCTCCTCCCTGAATTCAATCTGCCTGGGGCCCTAAAAGGCTGCTGTAATCAATTTGTTCAGGTGAAGATTTCTCCCCTATAACTATATGTAGTGGATTCGCAAGAAAACCATAGGAAAAATTCTTTATTTAATGACAAATTCCTTCATTTTATATTACTTATATTGATTGATACGATTTTATTCGTTTTAGGTAATAAAAAAGAAGACTCATTTTAATGGGCCTTCTTTTTTTACAGTTTTAATCAACCGTTTGGCCTATCTTTTACCTGATAGCTTCTTGATCATGCGGTAAGAGGTGTACCGTAATCTTCAGTGGAGATAATCTCGTCATATTTAGCATATAGATAGTCTGCTATCTGATAGGTATAATGGTTAAGCAGTTTAACTGCTATATTTTCCATAATACCTCCGAGCATCTGTTCAATTTTATTAGTACTATCATTATTAATACAAATATGGCGCCAAATATCTTTACCAATTTTTTTAGCATCAAGTAATTCTATATTTAGCAAACTATCCAACAAGGTTTCATAGCACTTGGAGCCTATTTGATTAGCCCAATTAATTATTCCCCCGGTTAAGATTAACTGTTGTAATAGTTCGTTTATGTCGGCCATGCCCAATTCAATATCGTCTAGATCAAAGCTTTTTACAGGAATATCGTATAAGCTTAAAAATTTCAGGTTACTATGTACCACTGCTGATATCCTGTTCTGCATATCAGCCAGATCTTCATTAGAAACTATATCTGCTAAATTAAACGCTGCACGGGAATTTAGCGTTATTTCGATGTATGACTGGATATCGTTGGTTCTGGTATTAATAAATGTAGCTACTATTTTGTGAATATCCCTGTTGCATTTTTCTACGGCGCTGCAAAAAGCCTTTTCCAAAGACAACCATATTCCCCCCTACGCAATCTCACCTCTGCCATTATATACGCTGATTGTTAAGTCCATATTAAAAACACAATAATAAATGTTAAATTTATTTACCGGGTAGCTGTATAAATTTTACATGCTAAGAAAAAATAGATAACGTACTGGACAAATCAAGGGGGAATGGTTATGACTAGAAGACGAACACAGCAGAATAATGCCGATCCCAACCTGGTTAATGCGGTCAAAAAAGACATACTGGCCGATATGCATTATTACAGGGATAATATGGAGGATGCAAATGGCTGGTTTGCTGCCGGAAGGCCGGCCCGGGCTGTCAGGGATAAACATCGGGCCATGAGGCAACTACGTCAGGATGTAAGGCGGGAAATGCAGTCTGTAAAAAGGATTGAAGACCGGCTTGGCAGGGTGAGAAACCCGCAGGTGCGCAGGATGGTATATGAAATACTGGAAGAGGCCAATGACCAGGGTCTCACTGTCAATGACATTTTGCAATCATTTCCACGGCGCCGCGGCCTGGGTGATATATTGGGCATGGGTTCGGATAAAAGCCTGTACTGGATAATTGGAGCTTCTATTCTAGGACTTGCCCTGTTCCCTACTGCCAAGAATAACTTAAAAGGTATCATGAGTAACTTGGCCAAAGGGAGTATGGATATTTCCGACAAATTACAAACTATGGTAGCCGAGGCCAAAGAAGGAATCGAAGATATTGTGGCTGAGGCGCAATTTCAAAAAATGCAGGATTCTATGCTGGATAATCCTACAAAAAGCTAAAGGCAAGGGGGATGTTTGTTGGATCAGATGGAAGATTTGCAGCAGAAATTAAATCAATCCCTGGTAACCGTCAGGCAAGCTGTGGATATTAGTGCCAACATTAAGGCAGCGAATAATCCCGGCAGCAGCAGCATGGTCACTGCCGAGTGGGAAAACTTTTTAAAACAGTTTTTTTCTTATGTGAAGAAAAAAAGCAACGAAACCGGCCATAATCTAATAGCCGGAATCTCCTGGAGCAAAATCAGGCCGTAGTGAATAAAATGGCCACCCAAAAGCCCTCGGGTAGATCGAGGGCTTTATTTTTCGTTTTTTGCACTTTAGGAAATTATATTTGGCCATATTTATGGCCAAAGCTAAGGAATAAAGTATTAAAACGCGCGCGCTAAGGGAACTGATTTAGCGCGCGTTTTTTGCAAAACCACTAATAGCTTTGCCCAGGCCCTGGCTCAAACCGGCTCCCAACAGCACCGGGGTCCACAGGTTAAGGCCCAGCGGGCAGGTTTTGAATATTCTTTGACCTAAAGGTAGGTAGATAGCAGACAGGAGCAGCCCGGTGGATGATAATACGGCGCCCTTTAAAAAACGGTTGGGCCGATTATTGATACCAGCTGACTTGCGGCAGTCCAGAGCGTGTAACATCTGGCCAAGGGTAACAGCCGACAAAGTTAAAGTCCGGGCCGTACCAAGGTCATAGTGTCTGAATCCCCACCAGAACACTCCCAACCCGGTAAATCCCATGGACAACCCCCGGCTAATGATCTTGTTGCGGAATGCACGGTCCAAGAAAGGCCGGGAATCTTTTATAGGCGGTTTTTGCATTAAACCCGCGGAAAAAGTGTCCACCCCCAGGGCGACCGCCGGCAGTCCGTCACCCAACAGATTAAGCCATAATAATTGTATGGGGAGCAGAGGCAACGGCATACCTGCGGCCACTGATGCGCACATCAATATAACTTCACCGACATTCGTTGCTAGCAGGTAGCGCACCGAGTTGCGGATATTTCGGTAGATCCCCCGACCCTGTTCCACAGCCGTTACTACGGTGGAAAAATTATCGTCGGTGATGACCAACTCGGCAGATTCTTTTGTCACATCAGCTCCTGACCTACCCATTGCCACGCCGACGTCGGCTTCTTTCACAGCAGGCGCATCATTGACACCGTCTCCGATCATGGCCACTATTTCTCCCCTGCTCTTGTAGGCCCTGATAATGCGGCGTTTGTGTTGGGGGAGTACCCGGGCAAAAATACATACCTTATCAATTATCTTTGCCAGCTCGGTATCATCCATGTCTTCCAGTTCATGGCCGGTAAGAATTTGATGTTCATTTTCGACGATATCTAATTCTTTACCAATAGCCAGGGCTGTATTTTTGTGGTCACCGGTAATCATAGCAACGTGTATACCTGCTTGACGGCATTTTTGTATAGCCCCGGCCACTTCCCGGCGCGGCGGGTCAAACATGCCAAGCAGCCCCAGAAACGTTAAACCCTGATAGTCTTTAGGCTGCCAAGGGTCGGTATGTTCATCGGGCAATATTTTGTAAGCTACGGCCAGCACACGCATGGCCTTGCGGGTAAGCCTGTCGTTGGCGTTTATGATGGCCCTGCGGTCAAAGAGATTTAGCTCCCTGTCGGCTAAACCTGACCTGGTTTTAGTGCAAAGATTTAGTATTACATCGGGAGCGCCTTTGACAAAGACAAATTTTTTGCCGGAGCTGTCACGGCATATTACCGTCATTTTAAAATTGTTGGAGTCAAAGGGTATTTCCTTTTCCCGGCAAAAATTTTCCCTCAGTTCTTTTAAGTCAATGCCTGCCTTGCCGGCCGCAGTTAGGATGGCTCCTTCCGTAGGGTCGCCCTGCACAAGCCACTGGTTGTCTTTTTGCTGCAACACGGCATTGCTGCAGAGTGCGGCAGCGCTCAGAGTGAACAGCAAGTTTTCTTTTTCATCAGAGCTGCTGTGCTCCGGCGGTATCACATTGCCGTCTCCAGGGTCGCAGCCGTGGCCGGTAAATTTCCACCACAGGTCATCGGACATGAAAACAGCTTTTACCACCTGCCTGTTCCGGGTCAGAGTTCCTGTTTTATCAGTGCAAATAACAGTAGTTCTGCCCAGTGTTTCAACGGCAGGTAATTTTTTAACCACCGCATTGGCTGAGGCCATGCGCCTAACCCCTGATGCCAGGGCGATGGTGACAATGGCGGGCAGACCTTCAGGGATTGCCGCCACGGCCAGGCTGATGCCTGTCATGATCATTTGTACCGGCGAGCCTCCACGCAGTAAACCAAAGGCAACCATTAAGCCGCTTAGGGCGAGTGAGGCTTTAAGCACTATCTTGCCTAAGCCGGCCATCTTATCGTGCAGGGGTGTTTGCTTTTCATCGCTTTCCTTTAACAATTGGGCAATCTTACCCAATTCAGTGTTCATACCTGTGGCCACCACCACAGCTTTGCCTTTGCCTGCGGAAACGATAGTACCCATGAAACCCATGTTATGACAATCAAGCAGGGTTATACAGTTTTTAGCTTGTAAAGTTGTTTTTGGCACAGGATAAGATTCGCCCGTTAATGCAGATTCTTCCACTTCCAGTGCCGCTGTTTCTATAAATCGGATATCGGCAGGAATTCCATCCCCCTGTTCCAACAGGAGTATATCTCCGGGTACAAGATCCACCGCAGGCAGCTCTTGCACCACCCCGCCCCTGAGCACCCTGGCCCGGGGCGCTTGCATTCCCTTCAGAGCCGCTAATGCCCCTTCAGCTTTATGTTCCTGCAGAGCACCCAGCAAGGCGTTAATGATGACAATGGCTATAATAGCCAATGCATCACTTTTTTCGCCCAGCACGATGCACACCAGGCTGGAGCCAAGCAATACCTCTACCAGAAAATCTTTAAATTGGCCAAGTACCCGGCTTAGCAGGCTTGGAGGCGGTGCCGCCGCTATTTTATTCGGACCGGTGCGGGCCAATCTTAACGCAGCATCAGCCGGGTCTAAACCGTAGAGCTTATGGGTGTTTAATAAGGTTATAAATTCACCGTCGTTTAATCTTGACCACCAGGCTGCAGCCGCAGGTGGTCTATGCAGTTCTGCTTCCGCTGTTGCTGCAAGTTCCCCCGCCTGATTAATTAAAGCATTATTTGCCGCAGACAAGGTGTAAGGGCTTTTTGAGCGTATCCTTTTAATGGACCGCATCGAGTGCAAGGCCACTGCAATACTTATAAAATTGTTAAATGCCGTTGAGCCGAAAGGAGACAGCAAACCAGACAGCCCCAGCAGCAGCCCGAGGCCATTAAGCCCGCTGGTCAAGGCCAGGCTGCGTTTGGCCTTTTCAGCCGCCATATGGGAAATTTTTAGAACCTCTGCTATCTTATCCAGGCTGTTGCTGCTGCTGATGATGATATCGGCCCGCCCCAGGTATTCAGGACAGCAATTTTGGCAAATGGCAATGCTTACATCGGCTTTGTCCACGTAGGGATGAGCAATTAAACCATTCCCCACCAGGGCAATTTTTTGCTCCGGATGCCGCAGATCCTGATGAATTTCTGCCACGGCAGGCAGAAGGGTTAGGCCAAGCTCGCGGTTAATCGCAATATTTTCAGCTTCGTTGTCGCTTGTACCAAGGAGCAGGTTTTTTACTCCGTTTGCCCGCAGGCGCAGCACTGCTCTGCGCGTTTCAGGCGCAATGATCGGTTTTACACCCACTACACCGATAAGCTTACCTTTCAAAGCAATAAAAAGGGGCAGCTGGTGTAAATGCTCCAGCCTTTGGGCTTTGTAGCGTCCGTAATATGTACTTACACCTTTATTGGCGAAATAATCACGGGTACCGAGCAGGGCCGGCGTTCCGTTCACTTTGCCCGAATAGCCTGATTTAATGTCAGTTGTAATCAGGGTATCAAAACCGCTATGGCCATGTTTCATTAACAGCGCCCGGGCAACATTTAATATTTGCTCCTCAGCTTGTCCCCTTAAAGGCAGCGCCGAAGTAAGCGCATAATGATCAATAAATAATTTAGGGCTGTTGAATACTACAGTGTCCACAAAAGAAAGGTTTTCCAGGCACTGCCAGTTGCGTACCATTATCCCTTTGCGTGCTGCAATAGTCATACCGCGCGCAAATGCCGATGGCACACAAATTTTTGCGGGGGCGGGGGAACCGGCCAGCAGCATGGCCAGGCCTCTGCTATAATCACGGGCCATTAAAGCCCCGGCGGCGGACAGCCCCAGGGATACCGGAGCCATTTTTTTCACATAATCTTGAGCCTGCTGTTCTAACGGACCGGTGGGCTCCTCCTGCTGTAATCGTTCGGTTTTAGGCGGCTGCTTAATGTTACCGTATCGCTGCAAGTACTCTTGGGCGGCGTTTTCGGCAATATCAACTGTAAGCCGCTGTAAAAAGGCGATCAGGTTGGCCAACCAGACTACGGCCAAACCGGGTATGCTTTCCCTGAGCAACATGGTGATAATACTTACGGTAGATAATATCAGGTCATAATTAACCCTGCCCCGGAATACCAGGTTTTGCAAACCGCTTTTGAGTATCGGGTATCCGGATACGGCCGCCGTGCCTGCGGCCAGGTAAAACAAACCGGGCGATTGGGATACTGCTGAAGGGCCGGTAACGGCCTTTTTGGCAACAAGCCCCATCAGAACGCTCCCGCTAAGTATGACATGGAGCAACTGCTTGGCCGGGGGCAGTTCTTCGTGCCCGATTACAAGCTTGTGCAGCCGGGGATTGTCCGGGCAAGGTACGGTAGAGTACTCTGGAACATGATCATCTTTGGTGTTGAACTTATTTATGTGGCTCAATATGTATTGGGGCCGGGGGTAGGCGAGTGCGTCAAAAAAAATTAATACCCTGCCGGTTGTGGTACTCCCTTTAATCAGGTTTATCCCGGGCATGTGCTGCAGGCTTGATGTTAATGCGTTTAACAGCTTTTGATTTTTTTTGATATCCGGTATTCTGATTCTCATACGACCGGGCAAATAATGTACCATTTGAGCTTGCATGACAATCCTCCGAAGATGAATATAAAAATTATTTTGGTCTTTATTAAGGTTAAATATTACAAAGAATGCTAAGGAAAAAATTTTGTAGTATGTTACATCGCCCTCCGGCCATAATAAATAAATATTTTTTAGTCTTAAAATAAGGAGGTGAACAAGTTTGCGTTGGCTAAGTTGGGAACCACTAATGGAGATCTCCCCGGTGGGCTTACTGGCCGCAGGTGTTGTTTTGGGAGCCGGTTCCCCCGCAATAAAAAGCGGGCTGCGTGGCTTGGCGGTAGGTGCAACTAAAGGTATTTTATCCATTAGCAATCAGCTAAAAGAAACCGGGGAAAAAATCAATGAAGACTGGCAGGACATGGTGGCTGAAGCTAAGGCCAGCCTTGAACCTATGCAGCAAGGGAACGCAGAGGTAATTCCTTTGGCCCGGGATACCGAACACCAAATTTTAGAAAGTATTAACGCTATCAAAAAAGAGTTTACCAATTTTATGGATGAAACGAGGCAAGAACTTAACCAGTTAAAGGTGGCGCTAAAAAACACTCCGGTGGAGCAAAAAAGCTGATTGGCATAAAAAAGTGCCCTTTAAATGGGGCACTTTTTTATGCTTTTTATGCTAATGACGATATTTCCTTTGAGATTTATATTTTGTCCGTCTGGTTTTCTTGGCATCGCCCCATAATTCCGACGCAGCCAAGGCGGCCCCGAAAGCTTTAACACCGACATTATTGGCCAGCAAAGCAATTGCCGCTCCCCCCAAAGTACGAGCGGCTTTTCCCAGATCAGTTTTTTCCCGTTGCAAAGCAATGCACCTCCAAACTTATTTCTATCCATACGTCTATCCAGACTTATTTTCTAAAGGATCTTAGAAATTGATACAAGTAAAAAATGGTTTATAAACTTGGTTAATGGATTTTGTATAAACAGTCAAAAACGGTGCATATAATACCTGCATATTTTTTAAAATGAAAGGGGGTTAAGGACTTGCTGTTAAACAGTTCCAATCCCCAAATTAGAGCAGGCAAAGAGTTTCACCTGATTCCGGGCCGGTTACGCTTAGTGGTCCCCAACTTGAAGCGAAACAATCTGCTGGCCCGGCATTTAAACGACTGCCTGGCTGCTTTACCAGGGGTAAAAAGTGCCCGGGCCAACCCATCTACCGGGCGGGCACTGGTTTACTTTGACCCCATAGCACTGCATTGGCGGACCCTGGTCCGGGAAATAATTTCCGCCAGTCAATATCTAGACAAAAACTTGCCGGCGGTAAACAGGCTGTTACGAGACAAGCTCTCGCAGCCAAGCTTTGCAAACGATGGCTACGCGCAGGCGGCGGCCACTTTATCCGCCCCGGCGGCACAAACTTACCCTGCTGGTAATAAAACTGAGAAAGATTTGCCCTGGCATGTTATGAACGCCAGGGAAGCCGTGGCCTTTCTGAACAGCAACGCCGATCACGGATTATCGGGGCAGGCTGTACAGCATAATAGACGGCTTTACGGAGCCAATGAATTTATTGCGCAATCGCCCCCATCCCTGTTCAGCTTACTCCTGGAACCCTTTAAAGATTTTATGACCAGGCTTTTGCTGGGAGCTGCAGGTGTTTCCCTTCTGTTGGGTGAATTTGCCGATGCGGCTGCCATAACAACTATCGTTGGTGTACAAGCCATACTGGGAGCCATACAGGGCTATCGGGCGGAAAAGTCCCTGGCCGCCCTGAAAGAATTAAATGCACCCCATGCCTGGGCAGTCCGGGAAGGATTTAAAACCAGGGTACTTACCCGGGATTTGGTGCCCGGAGATATTATCCTGCTGGAAACCGGAAACAAAGTACCTGCGGACGCCAGGGTCCTGGAATCGGTTAACCTGATGGTGGAGGAATCTTCCCTTACCGGTGAATCAGTACCCGTATCCAAGACTGCTTCTCCGTACCGTCATCTCCGGCCGTCGGCAGCGGACAAGAACAATATGGTATTCATGGGCACTTCTGTGACCGGCGGGCGGGCCAAAGCCGTGGTAGTGGCAACCGGTATGGAAACTGAAATGGGGCGGATCGCTTCTATGCTCCAACAGGTGGAACCGGAACCAACGCTGCTGCAAAAGCAACTGGAGGACCTTGGAAAGAAAGTAACCAAAGGAGCCCTGGCAGTGGTAAGTTTCATTGCCGCCGTTGGAATAATCCGGGGCAGGCCGCTTTGGGAGATGCTGCGCACCGGTGTAAGTTTGGCGGTAGGGGCCATACCGGAAGGTTTGCCGGCAGTTGTAACTCTGGCTCTGGCGTTTGGTGTACAAAGGATGGTCAAGAAAAAGGCGGTGGTCAGAAAGCTGCCGGCGGTGGAAACGCTTGGCAGTGCCACAGTGGTATGTACCGATAAAACCGGCACTTTAACTAAAAATGAAATGACGGTAAAAGCGATCTACACTAACGGAATAAGCTGGGAAGTTACCGGTGAAGGTTATGTACCGGAAGGCGATTTTATACCCCGGGGGAGATCGCCCGGTTCCCGGGACAAGGAAGCGCTGCACCGCCTGCTTACCATCGGCGCATTGTGCAATAACGCGCAGCTTACCACGCAAAACTCCGGTCAATGGACAGTCAGCGGTGACCCCACTGAGGTGGCCCTGTTGAGCGCTGCTGCCAAAGCCGGTCTTTGGCGGCGGGACCTGCAAAACCGCTACTGCAGATCCCGGGAGATTGCCTTTGACTCCGCTAGAAAGTTGATGACGGTAATATGCCAGGCCCCTGAGCAAGAAACGCATATTTTTACCAAAGGGGCACCGGATAATGTGCTGGCCTGTTGTACCCGGGTTATTATCAACGGTCGGGTAGTTCCCCTGGCTATACGCATCAGGAACCAAATCCTGTCTGTAAATAATGAAATGTCCGGAAAGGCCCTGCGGGTGCTGGCCCTGGCTTATAAACCTTTGGCACATGACCAAAATATTAATAATCAAAGTCCCCAGCGGGACAGTGTAATTGGAAATGAAAATTTAGCTGACCTGGAAAAAGATATGATTTTTGCCGGGTTGACAGGTATGCTGGACCCACCTCGTCCGGGAGTAAAAGAAGCCGTTGATAAATGCCGCCGGGCGGGTATTAAAGTAGTAATGATTACCGGGGACCAGCAAAACACCGCCCGGGCTATTGCCGGGGAACTGAACATTCTTGAGCCTGAGGGAATTTTGGTTTCCGGTAATGATATTGATGGTATGTCCGATGCCGATTTGGCTGTGCTGACGGACCAAATTCAGGTTTGCTCCGAAACAACACCGGCGCAGAAACTGCGCATTGTCAGGGCTTTTAAGTCCCGGGGAAACATCGTAGCCATGACCGGCGACGGGGTAAATGACGCTCCGGCAGTTAAAGAAGCGGATATTGGTTTAGCCATGGGTAAATCGGGTACCGATGTTACCAGAGAGGCAGCAGGGATTACCCTCGCTGATGATAACTTCACCACCATTGAAGCGGCTGTCCGGGAGGGACGCACGGTTGGTGATAATATTCGTAAATCATTACGCTATATTTTATCCGGTAATATTGGTGAAGTACTGGCAATTTTTCTGGCGGCGGTAAGCGGATTCCCCACCCCTCTGGTGCCTGCGCAAATCCTCTGGGTTAACCTGGCCAGTGAAGGGTTCCCGGCCATGGCTTTGGTGGCTGACCCCCCGGAGCCGGGCTGCATGGACCGGCCGCCCGGAAAGCCGGAAGAAAAGCTGCTTTCGCAGGAGTTATCACGGCAGATTTTGCGCCGGGGGCTGTTTACGGGGATAAGCACTTTTGGGGTATTTGGTGCAAGCTTACTGACCGGAGCCGGTCTATCAAAAGCCAGGACCCTGGCCTTTGCCAATCTGGTGCTGAGCCAGGTATTTAACGTGTTTGACAGCCGCACCTCAATAAAGCAAGTCCCTGGGAAGCTTAATTCAAATCGTTATCTATTGCCGGCAGCGGCGCTTTCCTCCGGCCTGCTGTTTGCGGCGATATATGTTCCGGTGCTGCAGCCGCTGTTCACAACAGTTCCATTGAATATAAAAGATTGGGTAATTTTAGCCCTGACTTCAGGCTCGGTAAGTAGAGTCTGAAAAGAAAGGAGTTTAATAAATAAATGAACTTTTTACTAAAAATTTTCCTTGTTGGAGTTATCGCAGTTGCTAGTTCTCGCCTTTTAGGTCTGGCCCTTATTATATGATTTTTATATTGCCAAACAAAACTGCCTCAAACCAACGCCGGTTTGAGGCAGTTTGCTTTCAAGCACCAATGGGGGATGCCTTACGGCAGACAACATGTATCTCCGTGATTTCCCGGTTATTGCAGCAAGTCTTCCAGGATACCCTCCCACGAAGGTTTCAACGCAAACTGACGGGCCTCAGGGATTGAATTTTAGAATCTTAACTTCCTGCCCTGCACGGCAGTCGGATAAAGGCGTAGGTGCATAAAAAACGGCTGCACAATTTCGAAGCCGGCTGATTCCCACATCTTTTTCAAGTTATAAATTGTAAAAATATACTTGGGCTGTCTATGAAAGAATTGCATTTCATATGGCAGTCCTTTATATTACTATGGGAAATAGATTAAAGCCTATATTAATAAAACCTTAAGGTTTTCATAAGAAAATTATTATGATATAAATTTTTGTTTTGCAGTACTATAATAATGAGTGTTTAATCAGGAAGAAGGGATAGAACTTATGAGTATCAATATTTTGGTTGTAGACGATGAGCAGTCCATAGCGGATCTAATTGAAGTTTATTTAAAAAATGAAGGTTTTACAATATACAAATTTTATAACGGTCAAGATGCGTTCCGGTGTGTTGAGTCGGAACAGTTAGAGCTTGCGATACTTGATGTCATGCTGCCGGATATTGATGGCTTTACTCTCTGCCAGAAAATTAGGGAAAATCATAATTTCCCTGTTATCATGCTGACTGCTAAAGAAGAAGAAATTGATAAAATTACCGGATTGACACTAGGTGCGGATGATTACATAACAAAACCGTTTCGGCCTTTGGAGCTTGTTGCCCGTGTCAAGGCGCAGCTCCGGAGATTTACCAAATATAATTCTGCGGAGCCAAACCAGGAGGAACACTTGATTGCCTTTTCCGGCTTGGTATTGGACATGAAGACCCATGAATGTACGCTGAATGAAAAAAGGCTATCTCTCACTCCTACAGAATTTTCTATTCTTTGGGTCCTTTGTTCCAATCGCGGACGAGTGGTCAGTTCGGAAGAATTGTTCCATGAGGTATGGGGAGATAAGTATTTCACTAATAGCAATAATACGGTAATGGTTCATATCCGACATCTAAGAGAAAAAATGAACGACAGCGCAGAGCACCCTAAATATATCAAAACGGTATGGGGAGTTGGCTATAAAATTGAAAAATAAGAGGGATAAAAGAAGTAATGATTATATAAAATTAAAAAGTAAAGTATTTTTTCGAATGCTCCTTATTGTTTTTGCCACGGCTGCAATTGTTTACTTCCTGCGTTTTTTCATTCAAAAAAACTTCAGTGTTGGAGATAGTATTGTACAATTTTTAAAAAATACGTTTCATATGCGTGACAGAGATGCTTTGATAATGTATCGGCTTGCATTTTTTAATAATATTGACGTTGTTACACTTATGGTGATTCTCATATTCTTAGTTATTTTGCTTAAATTTTCGATTTCCTGGTTTACTAAATATTTCGATGAAGTCAGTGCTGGAATGGATAAACTTGCTGAGGAATCCGATAATGAAATTACATTATCACCGGAATTGGATTTTATGGAAAATAAGCTTAATCAGATAAAAAACAACTTGGAAAAACAAAAGAAAGCCGCACTTGATGCCGAGCAGCGCAAAAATGATTTGGTAGTTTACTTGGCTCATGATATAAAGACACCTCTGACCTCTGTTATAGGATACTTAAGTCTTCTGGATGAAGCTCCTGATATGCCTCCTGAACAGAAGGCAAAATATGTCGGTATTACCTTGGAAAAAGCTTATCGGTTAGAGCAGCTTATAAATGAGTTTTTTGAGATCACAAGATTTAATCTTCAAACTATTGTTTTGAATAAAGAAAAAATCAATTTACTGTTCATGCTCCAGCAGATGGCAGATGAATTCTATCCAATGCTGACTCCACAGGAAAAGCAGGTGTCCGTCAATGTGCCTGACGGCTTAACACTGTGGGGAGATGCCGATAAACTGGCCCGTGTGTTCAATAACATTCTGAAAAATGCGATAGCCTATAGCTATGAAAACAGCGTCATTGACATTTCTGCTAAACAGCAGGACAAAAATATTATTATAACTTTTACTAATCAGGGAAATCCAATCCCGCAGGCAAAGCTTGATAGTATTTTTGAAAAATTTTACCGATTAGATACTGCACGTTCCACAAGCACGGGTGGAGCAGGACTGGGTTTGGCAATCGCACAAGAAATTGTCAAGGCTCACGATGGCACAATCTCTGTGGAAAGCAACCCGGAAAATACTACATTTACAGTAAAGCTTCCGTTATAAGAAAATCTTAAGAAGTTCATAAGATGGAATTCCAACATAGCTTCTTGTTCTGCGATTAAATAATATCATCACAGAATAAGGAGTTGTTTTATTATGGTACGAAAAGTAAAAAAGAAAAAGTTAGGAATACGCATATTTGTAGCACTTCTGTTGATGGTTGGAATTGCTGCTTTTGTTTATAAATCCATCATTATTCCAGGATACCAGCACATCTTTAAAGAAGAATATGACGATAAAACCACGTCATATTCTTCTTTAAAGATAACACCCGATTCTTCTGACGATAGAACAACACCGGTTCCTCCGTCAAAGATAGAACCCGATCACTCTGTTTCTATATCTTTCGACAATCTGAACAGTCCTAATGCGATTCTGATCCGTTTAAAAGATCATAACATCCTGATGCAAAAAAACAGCGAAGAAAAAGTCTATCCTGCTTCTTTGACTAAAATGATGACAGCCATTGTGGCGATAGAAGAATTACCTGACCTGAAGGAAGAAATCAAACTTACCAATTCTACGTTTCAGGGACTGTACGAAGCAGATGCATCAATGGCCGGATTCCAACCGGGTGAGCAGGTCAGGGCAATCGATCTGTTATACGGAGTAATGCTGCCGAGCGGCGCTGAGTGCTGTATTGGACTTGCTGATCAGATTGCGGGATCAGAGCAGAATTTTGTAAAATTAATGAATCAAAAGGCGGCAGATTTTGGCATGGAAAATACCCATTTTGAAAATGCGACCGGACTTCACAATGTAAACCACTACACAACAGTCAAAGATCTGGCTATTCTTCTAAGCTATGCTCTGCAAAATGATACTTTCCGGGATATTTTTACTTCATCCCGTTATTCCACACCACCTACTAATAAGCACCCTGGCGGGATAACCTTTTACAGTACCATGTTTGAAGACCTCAACACTAAAAACATTATTGATGGGGAAATTTTAGGGGGAAAAACTGGATATACCGATGAGGCCGGTCTATGTCTCGCGAGTCTCGCCAAAGTGGGTAAACAAGAATATATTCTGATTTCAGCTGGTGCAAAAGGAGATCACCATTCGGAACAGTATAATATTACCGATGCATTAGCTGTATACAACAGCATAAGAAAATAATAAGTTCTTCATAAGAATTTATTAAGATTTTGATAAGTTAAAATTCCAACATTGCCTGCCTGATTTCGGTAAGATGAAATTGCCGAATCGGACAGGCTTTTATATTGCCGAAACAAGGCGCGGACATGTTGCTTGGCCCATTATGATTAGGGTGGTAAAGATGAATAATGGAAAATTAAAAACAAATAACGGCTGCCTGGCCTGGCTTTTCCTCGGGCCCAGCCTGCTGGGTTTTTCTCTTTTTTATTTGCTCCCGTTTGTCACCGGCTTTTACTATTCCCTGGTGGACAGTCCCATTAACGGTACTTTTGTCGGATTACATAATTACAGCGCTTTGCTAAAAAACCCGAGCTTTTTATCAGCTCTGGCTAATACGGCCAAGTTTACTTTTATTTGTGTACCTCTCAATATGATTCTCTCCCTGGGAGTGGCCTTGTTATTGAACCAAAAAATACAGGGCCGGAACCTGTTTCGCACCATCATGATAACTCCTTTGGTGGTACCCGTAGCTTCGGTAGTTTTGGTCTGGCAGGCTTTCTTTGATTTGAACGGCGTTTTAAATTTCCTGATCCATGCCCTGGGTTACCCGCCCGTGGACTGGATGAAAACCAATTGGTCCAGAATTGTAGTGCTGGTGATTTATCTATGGAAAAACATTGGTTACAGCGTAATCCTGTTTCTGGCCGGATTACAAAATATACCGGCTGAATACTACGAAGCGGCCAGGATCGACGGGGCTGGCCGCCGGCAGGAGTTTTTCCGAATAACCCTGGTTTATTTGACCCCCACGACTTTTTTTGTTTTTGTTATCTCGATTATCAATTCATTTAAAGTTTTCCGGGAGACGTATCTTATCTCCGGAGAATATCCCCATAACAGCATCTATATGCTGCAGCACTACATGAACAATATGTTCACGGCTCTGGATTACCAAAAACTGACTTCCGCGGCCTTCATTATGGCTGCCTTTATCGTGGCCGTCGTTTTACTGCTTTTTATCGTGGAGAGAAAGATCACCAACATGATTAACTGAGAATCCGAGGAGTCAGGAGTCAGAATAATTTTCAGCGTGTAAAGATCTTAAATTATGCAAGACATCCTACTGAATTCTGACTCCTGACTCCTGACTCCTGAATGCTACATAGTAGCAACCCGAGAACCGGCGAGAGGAATGAACGTGTTGAATCAAAACCGTCAAATAACAAAAATACTCCATATAACAGTTTTACTGGTACTGGCTGTCATATTTATGTTTCCCCTGGCTGTAACCGTCACCAATTCATTTATGAGTGAACAGGAAATTGCCGATAATTATGACCCGGTGACGGACAAAAATTTAAGCAGCTATAACGATGACACCGCGAGTCACTTCGCCCGGTTCCAGCTTATACCCGACGTGGTGGTGCTGAAGCAGTATTATAACGTACTCATCAAAAAGACCCAGTTTCTTTTCATGTTCTGGAATTCCGTGCTGATTACCTTCCCTATCGTCATCGGGCAAACGATTGTTGCAACCCTGGCTGCCTATGCCTTTGCCAAGCTGAAGTTTAGAGGCAGGAATTTCTTGTTTTTTTTGTATATCATTGTGATGCTGATGCCATTCCAGGTAACTCTTGTGCCCAATTATTTAATGGCCGGCCAGCTGGGCCTGCTTAATAGCCACTGGTCCATTATCTTTCCCGGCATCTTCAGCACCTTTGGCGTATTTCTTTTAAAACAGTATATGGAGCAAATACCGGACTCCTATATTGAAGCAGCCCGGGTGGACGGAGCCAACCAGCTCCAGATTTTCCTCAAAATCATCGTCCCCATGTCCAGGGCCGGCATAGCAGCCATGGCCATACTTGTTTTTATCGATAACTGGAACATGGTCGAACAGCCGTTGATTTTTTTACAGGATGCGGCCAAACAGCCTCTTTCACTCTATCTTTCCAGAATCATCGACGGTGAAAAAGGATTGGCCTTTGCCGCGTCCACTTTATATATGACGCCGGTGCTGCTGAACTTCCTTTACGCCGAAAAAAAAATACTTGCTGGAAGGGATCCGGCTTTCTGGAATTAAAGGCTGAGCAACTGGTGACTTGTTATATAAATTCTTGCACACTTACTCTACAAGGGCTATTGTGTCGCTGCACTAGGTCAGGAAGGGAGACAGAAAATTGGGGAATGAAGCAATTGCAGGTGATGCGCAAAGAAAAAAGTTGACCGGAAAGTTGAGCCTGCTGTTCCTAATGGCGATGATCGGGTTAACTTTCTTCTCCAATACCATCAATAACTTTACTTTGCCCAGGGTCCAAACGGCCCGGCCGACGAACGGGGCTTTAATCAAAGAAATATTCGGTGAAGGGACGGTCGAGGTCAAATCAACCCGGGAGGAATACGCTGATACCAATTTGCGGGTAAAGGAGGTCATGGTGGAGCAGGGGGACAGGGTTGGCAAAGGCCAGCCCATCATCATCCTGGACGTGAACGAACTGAAGTCGAATTATCAGGATGAACAGGCCCGCTACCGGCAGCTGCAGCTATCCCTGGCTGGGGCCAGGGAAGAGCAGGCGCAAAAACAAAGGGATTACGATAACCTGAAGTACCTGTTTGATAATGAAGCCGAAACGGCGGTAAACCTGCAAAATGCCGAAAAGAACCTGGCGGACGCGAAAAGAAACTGTGAGGACATGCAGCTTAATCTGGAAATACAGGCCAGAAAGGTGGATACCCTGGCCCAACAGTTGGCAAACAACGGCGTGTATACAGCGCCCGTGGACGGCATGATCACAGAACTGAATTTCGCCGAAGGGTCTATGACCAATAACTCCCTGCCCCTGTTTAAATTGGCTGATCTACGGCAGGGGTTCCGGCTGATAGTGCCAATTGACAATGATTTGGTTGATTACGTCAAATCCGGAGATACGGTGAGTGTTAATATTCTCTCCCTGGGGGATAAAAAAACCGAGGGAAAAATTGACAAGATCGTGGAAAACAGCCAGCATAACGGGGATGAGAAGGATTTGTGGATCGACGTGTCTCTGGAAGGGCTGACAGGCGGTGAAAAGGGAGAAATTTATTTAAGCAAAAAAACAAAGCCTTACGCCACCCTTGTACCCAACAGCGCGGTTTATGACGACAGCAGCGGCTCCTATATCTTCGTTCTGGAATCAAGAAAAGGACCTTTAGGTACGGAGAACTATTTGCAAAAGGTGGAAGTAAATGTGGAAGACAGCGATAATGAAAAGTCTGCTCTCACAGATATGGTGATGGGCGAAGTGGTGATGCAAAGCAATAAACCGGTGGAGGACGGGGATAGAGTTCTGAAGGAGGCGGCAAATTGAAACCGGCCCAATCAGCCTATCCGGCCTATCTTATTCTGGCCCTGGGCATATTGGTTTTAACCTGGAGCACCGTCCTGGGGTCATCCCTGCCCGCTAAATTGGCGGGTCTTGGCGGCCTGCACAAAGCCAACAAAATTACCGCCACCTGGCTGAGCAACTCCAATCAGCCGGAAGAAGGCTCTTTTTCCCTGAAAGATATGAGGCAGCTTACCCAATACAACCTCCGGGACTATGATCTGGCTTACGCCATGGAGGCTTCAACTTCTGCCGCCTATCAAAAGAACCAGAGTCAAGCTCAGGTGCTGGGGGTGAATGACAGGTACGATCAATTCCATCAAATAAACCTACGATCAGGCTATTTTTTAACTTTCGAACAGGAAAACCAGCAGGTCGCCGTAATCGATGAAGATCTGGCTCAGGCTCTTTTTCAGAACTGCAATGTGGTGGGCCGGAAAATAGAACTGTATGGCCGGGAATTTAAAATAACCGGGGTGGCCGGGGCTGACCGTTCCCTGATCGGAACTTTGACGGACAGGGGATACTGCACAGTGTACATACCGGCGAAAATACTGTTGGAACTGGAAGCGGATTCCCGAATAACCTCATTGGAAGTGGAAACAAAGGATGCCGGCACCACAGGCCTCAACGCCGCTGTTTTGGAAACGGCCCTGGCGTCAATCGGGCAGGACCCCGCCAACTACAAAATCATCGATTATAACGTGGCGGGTCTCCTGATGGAACAAGAGAACCTGCTGCGCAATTTCGTGGCGGGGACGGTGGCAATTGTGATACTTTTCGGCTTGCTCAGGCGAAAAATAAGGGGTATTTATCATTTCTGCCGCCTGAGACTCCGGGATAAATATTGGTCAGAGATGATTAAGGGGGATGCCGTCAGGCTTATGCTTGGTATGGCGGAAATATTAGCGCTTGTTGCAGTGATGCTTTTGCTATGGAAATTAATCAGATTTACCTTATATATTCCGCCGGAAAACATACCCGATGAACTTATTGATGTTTCATTTTGGGCCGACCGCTTTAAAAACGAGATTCAAGCCTGGCTGCAAAGCGCCGGATATGTAGCGCCGCCAGGAGAAGTTCAGTTGAATATCCTTAATACCATCCAGAACTGGAACTTGTTTTTAAACATCTTTCTTGGTTGGCCGCTGTTCTTGCTGGGGCTTTATCAGATCAAGCTGTTGAAGGAAAAACTACTCAAAGTTGAAGTGTTTTGCAGCGTTTTCATGCTGGCCGCCTTAAGTCTGGGCACCACCTTGCTGTTGATAATAAAAATGCCTCCCGTCATAGAGACCGGGGAGGTGTTGCTGGTATTCAGCTCTATATTTTTAACCGTGGTTACTTTTATTGAGAGGAGGACAGCGGATGGCGAGTTTATATCTGAAAAATCTATCTAAGACCTACCCCGGCAGGGTTACGGCAGTCAGGGATTTCTCTCTGGAAATAAAGGATCAAGAATTCTTAATCCTGGTAGGTCCCTCCGGCTGTGGCAAAACAACCGTTTTAAGGATGATTGCCGGGCTGGAGGAAATTTCATCCGGTGAATTATATATTGATGACCGGCTGGTTAATGACGTGGCTGCCAAGGACCGGGATATCGCCATGGTTTTTCAAAATTATGCTCTTTATCCCCATCTATCGGTCCATGACAATATGGCTTTTGGACTTAAGTTGAGAAAAATACCCAAGGCTGAAATCAGGAAAAATGTGCAGGAAGCGGCCAGGATTCTTGCACTTGAAGATCTTCTGAAACGCAAACCCAGGGAACTTTCCGGCGGGCAAAGGCAAAGGGTGGCCCTGGGACGGGCCATTGTTAGGAAACCCAAGGTTTTCCTGATGGATGAGCCTCTGTCCAACCTGGATGCGCAGTTGAGAGCCCAGATGAGAATAGAAATTGCCAAGCTCCATAAAAATCTGCAGACAACTTTTGTTTATGTAACCCATGATCAAACCGAAGCCATGACCATGGGCACCAGAATCGTGGTGATGAAGGATGGCCTGATCCAGCAAATTGACAGCCCGCAATCCATCTATGACCACCCGGTCAATATGTTTGTGGCCGGTTTTCTCGGCAGCCCCGGGATGAACTTTCTGGAAGTTTTAATTATAGAGCAAAACGGCTGTATTTTTGCCAAACTGGCCGACGCCCAACTGCCTGTTCCCGCTGCCGGGGGGCAAAAGTTAAAAGAGCAGGGGTATCTGGGCAAAGAAGTGGTCCTGGGGATAAGAGCGGAGCATCTCTGCGGAAGCGGAGATCTTTTGGACCGCCATCCCGAGTGTGCTTTGCGCGGGAGGCTGGAGTTTACCGAATTGAGAGGGGCTGAGACTTACCATTATGTAAAGATAGCCGGCAGGGAGGTGGTTGTCAGGGTGAGTCCGGAACAGCGCACCGAAACCGGACAGGAAGTTAGGGTGGGTTTTAATATGTCCAAGGTCCATTTTTTCGATCAAGAAAGTGAGGTGAGCGTCAGTAGTCAGTCTGGCTCCTGAATTCTGAATACTTAAAGAAAAGGGGTGTTTTGATGATAAAAAACAAATGCGGAGTTGTCCTAATCCTGGTTCTGGTACTCTGCCTGGGGGTATTTACCGCCGGCTGCGGCAATACTCAGGCTGCCAGGGAAGATAGTAATCCTAATTCCCTGACCATTGCGGTTGTGACCAAAGATACGTACCTGGATACGGCAGTAAAAAAGTTTGAGGAACTTCATCCCGGCGTTAGTGTGGAAGTGAAAGAATACACCTCCAGTACTTCGGAAAAAGGTGAAGGTGTCAGGGCGGCAGATCCCGGCGATATTGAAAAATATGTCACGGCTATGAATACCCAGCTCATGTCCGGGCAGGGCAGCGATATCATTTTATTAAACAACCTGCCCTATCAGACCTATGCGGATAAGAATCTTTTAGTTGACTTGGGCGGGCTGATGCAGTCGGATCAAAGCTTCGACAGCGGCAAATACTACCAAAATATTTTCAAGGCTTTAGAATATAAAGATAAACTATATGGGATGCCGGTTAATATCGGTATCGATATGATTGCCGTCGATAGAACCTTACTGGCTGATTCCCAGGTGCAAATCGACGATAGCAGCTGGGATTGGAACGATTTTGTCAAGACGGCGGAAAAGGTCATTAACGACAAGCAAAACGGGGGAACCCAGGAGATGTATGCCTTGGCCGGGATGGATGAAAAAAGACTGATTGCGACTCTGGTTAAAGAAAACTATGCCAGCCTGGTCGATCCGGAGAAGAAAACAGCCAATTTTACCGGCCAAGAATTTCTTGATTTACTGAACCTGAGTAAATATCTGATTGACCACAAACTGGTTAATACGGATACAGCCCAGACCAACATTACGGACATGGCCTCCCGGGGTAAACTTGTTTTTAATTTCACTTCTCTTAGAGGGTTTTGGGACCTGCAAGTGGCCAAGGCGATTTTCAGCGAGGGTGTTCAGCTTTTAAAGCCCCCCGGAAACGTATTCTTTTCCACGGACTCCATGTATGGGATCAGCAGTAAATCAGTCAATCAAGAACTGGCCTGGGAATTTTTAAAATTTTTGGTCTCTGATGATATGATGACTCAGGGAGGAATGCCGATTAATAAGAGTGTGCTTCCCCAGATTGCCCAGAATTTCACCCAGGCTATACAAAAGAGGGGTGGGAGAATGATTATAAAGGACGACGGCATTCCAGGTCAATCTATAACACTGCAACCCCCCACGCAGGAGGATGTGGATTATATGGAAAACCTGATGAGTAAAGCGAACGTCTACATCGGAACGGACCAGAAGATTATTTCCATTGTTCAGGAGGAAACCGCGGCCTTCTTTACAGGACAGAAGACAGCGGAGGCGACAGCCCAATTGATTCAGGACAGGGTGAGCACATACTTAAACGAATAATAGCAAAAGTTTTGAAGAGACCTTGAAAAACCAACGTGATAGAAAGAGCACCGAATGGTTCGGTGCTCTTAATTATAATGCAATAAAGCAATTTATGGAACTAATTCTCTAGCTCAAACAGCTCGCGCAGGTAATCCCTGCGGCCGGGTAAGTTCGGTGTATAATAATGGTATGGTCAATTATTCTATAAAAAACAAGGTATGTCTGAACAACTATAAATCGATATCCACGATTAACAAGGGTATATTCTTCATCCGGGAGTACCGAGCCTAGATTGGGGAAGTCAGCCAGCCTGGATATTGCCATATTTATTCTTTAGATAGGAATTTGCTTTTTAATACAATGTTACTGATGCATTGGCAGTGTAAAACAGCTTAGGAAAAGAATAAGTTCTTCATAAGAATTTATTAAGATTTTGATAAGTTGAAATTCCAACATCGCCTGCCTGATTTCGATAAGATGAAATTGTCGAATCGGACAGGCTTTTAACATTCCTGAGGAGTGATTGTTATGACAAGAAAAAAAGTTGCCGTTTTATTCGGCGGATGCTCTACAGAGTATGAGGTGTCGCTCCAATCCGCCTACTCTGTAATAACGAACCTAAATCCAAATAAGTATGAAACCATATTGATTGGAATCACTCGGCAGGGAGCTTGGTTGAGATATTATGGCTCACTTGAAAAAATTCAGAATGACACATGGATGGATAGCAACGATTGTGTCCCAGCAATCATTTCACCTGATCGGAATATTCACGGACTGTTCGAATTTCGTGGTAATAAAGTGATTGCAACCAGAATTGATGTGGCGTTTCCTGTTCTGCATGGAAAAAACGGCGAGGACGGAACATTACAGGGATTATTAACGATAGCCGGTATTCCTTTTGCAGGGTGTGGTACGCTTTGTTCTGCAATGTGCATGGACAAGGACATCGCTCACAAAATAACAAACCTGGCCGGTATCAAAACACCTCCATCCGTCGTGCTGCGGTCCGGATTTATCGAAGACGAAATGATGAAGCAGATCAGCCGTCTAACATTTCCTCTCTTTGTTAAACCGGCCAACGCTGGTTCCTCTTTTGGCATTACAAAGGTTTTCCAAAAGGACGAGTTATCCGATGCAGTTACCGTTGCTTTTCAACATGACAATAAAGTCATCATAGAGGAAGCCGTCGATGGTTTTGAGGTTGGCTGCGCCGTCCTTGGCAATGATTCACTTACCATCGGTGAGGTTGACGAAATAGAGCTGTCTCATGGGTTCTTTGATTACACGGAGAAATACACCCTGAAAACCTCTAAAATTCATATGCCTGCCCGCATTGATCCTGATACGGCCGGGCGCATTAAACAAGACGGCTTCCGTCATTTACCGGGCGCTGGATTGCTCCGGATTCGCAAGGGTCGATTTCTTTCTGACGCCGGAAAAAGAAATCATCTTCAACGAAGTAAATACAATTCCCGGTTTTACCTCTTATAGTCGCTATCCCAATATGCTGAAAGGCATTGGAATGACATTCGGGCAGATTGTGGATGCAGCGATAAGTCTGGCGACAAACTCATGAGAACACTGACATTACAAAGGTATGGTTTTATAGAACGCTATCCGGTAAGTTGCGAGCAATTGACACATATCGCGCAGGAACCCTGGCACTTTCGTTATGTCGGGTATCCCCATTCTGAATTGATGAGAGAAACACAGCTGACGCTGGAAGAATATACTGATTATTTAAAGAGATTCCCTTATAACGGCATTCACCTTCAATTTCAATTGGCCAAACGGAGTTTTGAAATTTGTTATGTTCCGGTTTTATCGGACAAGCTTGTGCATGTCGAAATACCGGAAAAAACTCTCTATCAGATATCCGGGAACAACGTGGATGGCTTTGTGGTTACACTGTGGGGGAATCCGGTATGAAAGAAAAAAGGGAATATGCAGGCATTGATTATTTTAGGGGTTTTGGAAGAGGTACATATGGACCGAGCATGGGCTGCCCGCCATGTGTTATCATCTCGGAGTGGTTGGTGTTTAATTTTGCTATGCCGGTAAGACAGCACTATCCAGGAGGTGTTGCCGGTGTAAGTAGAGGTATTCTTTAACCCTGTCAATGTTTGTATTAATGACATGACTTTCATCCAGGCCGTTTATGGCTGCCATATTGATGGCGTTGCGGCATTTGCCAACTTCTGTGAAAATATGTGCGTCACTGTTAATTACCACGCGGGCGTTATATTTTTTTATTATCCTGCTGAATTGACTGCAGCGGGTAGCACTGCCCAGTCTACTGGCTGAAAGAGAACTATTATTTAGCTCAAAGGCTTTTTGTCTTTCTTTGCCGGCCATAATAACTCTGTCAAAGTCCACTGGAAATTCAGGGTTGCCCGGGTGTACTATGACATGAACGTATGGGTTTCTAATTGCGGCAATCATAGCAGCCGTATATTCATCAGCACTTAAGCCATCCATGCCTGTACCTGCGTGGAAACCCGCCAGCACGATATCCATTCTTTTTAACAAACCTTCCGGCATATCAAGACACCCATGCATATTTATTATGTTTGCTTCGACCCCTTTCAGTATTTCAACACCAAATAAATCCACTGGAATACGGCTTAGATTCTCAAAGTAGTATTGGTGCGGCGCTCCGGGCATGGCCAGGCCATGTTCCGTGATAGCGATCATTTTTAAGCCTACTTGTGCAGCTGATTCAGCGATTTCTTTTACTGTACTGTACCCGTGCCCACAAGCCAAGGTATGTATATGCAGGTCTGCTTCCAGCTTCATGGGAAATCACCTCCAAGATTTAAGTAAGTTCATCTGTATAGTAACAGTTGAACTTTAAGAATACATTGCTTAAAAGTAAAAATTATATTGTATTTCTGTAACATATTGTTAAAACTAATTAGTTAATCAGGTGTCAAGCGAGGCTCATGGGTTGCAATGTAACCTGGAAAAATGTTTTAAATATTTCCACCCAGTGATATAATTACAGTAAAACAGCAAAACTGAAATATATAAACTATTATATAGTGTAATTATAAAGGGGATGTTTGTTTTGGGACAAATAATCGGCAATATTATGGTTCAGAAACGTGGTGTTGTTAGTCTGGGGTTATTGAAAGAACATATGCCATTAAACGATGGCGATATTTTTCAAGTGGAACTTGAAAACGGGAAAGTTATCCTAAAGCCAATGAAGCTTATACCGGCTGAACAGGCATGGTTCTGGTCTAAGGAATGGCAAGATGGCGAAAAAGAAGCCGAGGAAGACATGGCTTCCGGAAGAGTTAAGTCCTTTGATAATGTTGATAAACTCCTAGAGGACTTGGACAAATGATCTTTCAAAGAACAGAACGGTTCAAAAGGGCGTATAAAAAGCTGGATGTAAACCAAAAAGATGCCATTAAAAAAGCGTTGAAACTAATATCTGACAATATTAACCATCCATCCTTGCGTGTCAAGCGCGTTCAAGGGACAAAAGATATTTGGGAAGCTAGTGCCACAATGAGTTTACGTATAACGTTTTTATGGGAAAGCGAAATAGTTATTCTGAGAAATTGCGGCGAGCACGATAAGACGCTAAAAAATCCATAAGTAAACTACTAAAACATGGAGGGATTACAATATGAAGCGTAATATTCTTTTTTTCGGGGTTTGTAAGTGAGGCCCTGGGTTGCAATGTCATGAAATAGAACTCATAGCAGCACTTGCAGATGATAGTGTAATAGATACCAACCCAAGTAACAATAATATAATTAGAAATTACTATTGGCAAGGAGTGCCAGACCTTGTTGCCAAAACATTTGAAACCATTTCTTCACCAACATCTTCTGTGGGCCAGGAGGTAGAATTGGAATTTAAGTTTCAAATGAAGGTACAGGGAGCGCTGTAAGCACTATAAATAATCACCTATTTATAAATGGCCAAGAAATAGGGGTCATTCCATTAACAAACCTAAATGCTGGTTACACGGCTACAATTACGTTCGGCCTTATATTCAACCAACCCGGTAACTATAGTATGCTTATACACGTAAATAAAAATAGTACCATAACAGAGTCAAATTACAATAACAACACCATGACAAACACCGCACGAGTAAGACTCGATGTAACTGATGAATTTACATCAATAATGAGACAAAATGCTGCCTATATGGCGTACTATGCCAGTCTTGATATTGATATGGGCACTTACCCACTCTTGACAGGTGAAGAGTTCGCATCCAAAGTTAGGACTGGAGGCGATTGGGACTATAAACTTGAATATGGATATTCGAATGAATATATTTATGATGGTCGCGTGGTAACCGGTGAAGATATGGGCAATTTTCATTATGGGTTTGTCGGCAGAGGAGCTACTTTCGGGGAAGAATTATTACTTATTGCGGCAGGTGCATACCAAATATATGGCGGTCCTAGGTATGTTGGATGGTGGGAATCATATTTTGATGATCCCAACGATCAAGCCATGATCATATATGGTATCAGCATGTGGGATAATAATAGTTGGCCGAGCGGCACAATAAATGAGTTTGGTGCATTTAGCGATAATGATGCAATATATACGCTAACAGAATATGAAAAGCGTTGCATTGAGCGTGAAATATCAGAAGACGCAGCAAATCTAGAAAAATTAAAAGATAAATAAAAATTTAAGAGAAGAGTGGGTTTTGAGGAAGTTCATTGATTAAGATATTACTCATGAAAAGATTTTTGTAATTACGCCCCTCTTCACGATTCGGGGTAGTACCCAACGACGCTGGTACTACCAGTGTCTGGAATACTACATACCTGCAAAAAGCCACGGAATACCTGAAATCACAAAAGGGTTTTAATGATGACCTTATAAAGCACATATCTCCATTGGGCTGGGAACACATTTTAAAAATTACTTAAAAACTAAGCAACCGTTTTAGGTAAAAAACTTTTAAAGAAGAGGAAATTATAAAGGAAGTATTAATCGAAAAGAAGTATTAATGAAAAACAGCAGGGAAGGGTTTTACACGGTTATCATCAATCGGTTTGGGGTGAAAAATATGGGGATGGATTCTATTGACCAGCTCTTAAGGAGAGAACTTGAAGCAAGATTTATGGGGCCGCTTATTGATGCGCTGGTATTGGAATTTGGCCGTGATCCCGTATATAAAGTGATTAAAAACAGTATTTTAAGGATCGCAGAGGAGCAGGGAGCGCAATTTGCCGAAAAAGTTGGCGGTAATACACTTAATCATTTTATGGAAGTGCTGAAAGCATGGAAAAAGGGTGGAGCCCTAGAAATTGAGATTTTAGATCAGACTGATAACAAATTGACTTTTAACGTTACCCGCTGCCGGTATGCCGAGCTTTACAGAGAATTGGGGTTCTCGCCGGAACTTGGTTACATGCTGTCATGCAACAGGGATTTTGCGCTAATCAAGGGTTTTAACAAAGGAATTACCCTCAGGCGTACCCAAACCATGATGGAAGGCGCCCCGTATTGCGATTTTCGTTTTGTAGCTGAAGAGTAATTACACTGTTCATTGTAGTTTCATATCATTAAATTTATAACCCACACCTCTAACAGTCAAAATATATTCGGGGTTGGCGGGTTCCTTTTCAATTTTTTGCCTGATGTACCTAATATGGACATCCAATGTTCTGGTTTCGCTTAGATTGCTTTCACCCCAGATTTTTTCCAACAGAACAGACCGGGTAAAAACACGTCCCGGGTAACTTGCCAATAGGAAAAGCAATTCAAATTCCTTTGGCGGCAGCTCAATTCTTGTGTTGTCAACGTATATTTCGTAGGAATCCGCTAAAATTCTAATATGGTCAAAAACCAGTTCTTTTATGGCTGACTTGGCAGTATTATTGGCTTTTTTGTTGCGGAGATTTACTTTTATCCTTGCCAGTAGTTCCCGTGGGCTGAATGGTTTGGTCATATAATCATCAGCGCCGATTTCCAGCCCCACAACCTTGTCTATCTCTCCGTCTTTGGCGCTTAGCATAATAATAGAGATGTGTTTTGTTTCCGTATCATATTTTAATTGCTTGCAAACCTCAAAACCGTCCTTCCCCGGCAGCATAATGTCAAGGACGATTAAATCCGGTTTATTATCCCTGGCGATTTCGATAGCTTTAACGCCATCACCGGCAACTAAAACCTCGTAACCTTCACGGAGTAAATTATAACTAATTAGCTTTTGAATACTTTTTTCGTCATCCACTACAAGAATTTTGTGAGGCATTTTCCCACCTCATATCCAATGCAAATGCTAAATTAAATATACTGCATAATTGTAAACCTTATTGTAATATTACTTTAAAAAGAGGTAAACATATTGTAAATTGTTTATCAAGGCATCCTGCCTAGCCAGGCGGGGTTTTTGTTTGCGCCAAAAGTGTCGGCCCGGTGTTGCACGAGGGCTTAAACACTCCCGGTTAATTTGCAGGTATCCGGATTACGGCATAGAATAATGGAAATGTTTACGTTATACTTTGGTTTTACGGGGGAAAGCTGCAATGCACCATAAACCGGACCATAAATCCACTTTGATTAAGTTAAAGGAAAACGAGCGGGAAGTAAGGAGAAATTTAATTATTGATGCATCCGTCAGCCTTTTTGCCCGCAAGCCGTTCAATCAGGTAGGCATGCGTGATATCGCCGCCGAAGCGGGAATATCACCGGCGTCCATATACCGCTATTTTGCTGATCGCGATGAATTATTCGTCGAAGCACTGTACCGCGAAGCGAAAGTTATAGGTAAGAACCTGGAAAAGCTGCTTGAGGAAAATAAAAACGCCTCCATGGAAAAACTGGCCTGCGATTTCGTGGAATATCTGTTAGACCACGATACCTTTTTTCAAATGATGTCGCATTTTATGATAGACGGGGGAATTAATGAGACATCTTTGGCGAGGTTCAACGAAATAGAACGCTACCTGCTCAATATCTTTGATGAAAGCTTTGCCAAGATAGGTGTTAAAGAAAATGTACGTTTGGTTTCACATGCTTTTTTTGCGTCTTTAAACGGAATACTCATTACTTTTAGGAACTATCCCGGCCGAGACAAAAAGGAAATAAGAAAGCACATGCTCCGGCTGGCCTCAATCACGGCGGGAGTATTTGAAAAGGGTGCTGCCGGGTTGTAAAGTATACCCGGCCATATTTATGGCCGGGGCTAAGGATTAAAGTATAAAAAAGCGCGCGCTATGGAAACTGATAGAGCGCGCTTTTTTTATTTCTAACACAAAGATAACAATTATTAACCCGATGTTTACATCTGCCAACTTGGCAACAAGTTAAGATAATTTATGTAAAGCGTGGTCAGGGAAGGTTGTTGATGGAAGGTTATGACAAGGAAGGCTAGCGATGAACAGAAAAAAAAGAACTGAAATTTTGATCAAAGGCTCAGTAAAAGTTGCTCAAAAACTGTCGGAAGAAATAGCGCGTAAGTATGATGTCAAGACAATCGAGGAGCCCAATAACGGTTTGGTAATGGTAAAAGCAAGGGAAACCTCCAAGGGAAGCCTGTTTTATTTAGGTGAAGTGTTAATTGCGGAATCCAAAGTACTTATCAACGGGTGCCCGGGAATTGGCATCGTCAAGGGGGGGGAACCGGATTTAGCCTATGCTTTGGCGGTTATAGACGCAGCTTATAATGCGGGTTTGCCGGAGACAAAAAATTGGCTGACAACACTGCTGCTTGAGGAAGAGAGTATTAAACAAAACTATGAGGCTTTTAAAAACAAGGTGTTAAAAACAAAAGTAAACTTTCAAACTATGGATGTTTAAAGTAAAAGGGGCAGGAAACTATGAAATTGGATTTGGTCCACGACATACAAAGAGTTTATCGCAAGACGGTAGATGCTATGTCCAGGCCGGGATTGATCGTTAATATTAAAGATCAGGCGGAGAAAGTCGATCTGGAGGTTGGGTGTTTTAAATCCACAGTGCTGCTGGCCATGATGTTGTTGGATACCGAAACAACCTTTAAAGTAGTTTCTGAACGTGAAGCTGAAATTGCTAAATTTATCAATCATTTGACGTATGCCAAAGGAGCGGAAACCCAAAGCGCGGGTTTCATTCTTGTTTTGCATGACGCCAAACCGCTGAGTTTAGAGGAGACACTTAAAACAGCCTGTCCGGGGGATTTGGTGGACCCCCATCAATCAGCAACAATTATCGTTGAAGCAGATAACCTGGGCTATGATGGGGATTTGCTGCTGACCGGCCCGGGTATTGACGGGGAAAGATGGATCAAGGTGCAAACAGCAGGCAGCTGGGTGGATATACGGGCGGAAAAGAACTCTGAATACCCATTGGGAATCGACCTCATCTTTACAGATGCCAATGATAACGTTTTATGTATTCCCAGAACAACTCAAATAACGAAACGGGTGGTCGGGTAGATGGGATATGTGGCGGTAAAAGGCGGAGCTGCGGCCATTGAAGAATCGATTAAACGGTTAAAGTATGAACGGCTGAAAAAGGGCACTGTGTTGGATCTGCATGATCTTGAAGGAGGCATGCGCTGCCTGATTGATCAGGTCATGTCGGAGAGCAGCCTCTATAGTGAAACCCTGGCGGCGATGTCTGTCAAGCAGGCGGAAGGAAGCCCGGAGGAAGCGGTTTTTTTAATGCGGGCTTACCGTTCAACTTTACCCAGAAAACATTATTCGCGTACGCTTTCCTTAAAGAATATGTTGGTTGAACGAAGAATTTCGGCCAGTTTTAAAGACATTCCCGGCGGACAGATATTGGGCGCCGCCTATGATTATTCCCATCGTTTAATTGATTTTGACCTGCCTGGCGAAACCAAAGAAGCCGCCCTTAATTGGTTGCGCGATTTTGTTCAGGACAACGCAATTGACCATGACAGCACCGATTTGGCCAGCTTGCCCGGGGTCCTTAATTATCTGCGGGAGGAAGGGCTGATTGCGCCTTGCGAAAGCAACGATACCGAGCCCGACGATATTACCAGAAAGAATCTGCAGTTTCCCGTCAGCCGCAGCGCCAGGCTGCAGATTTTAACCAGGGGGCAGACCGGCGCCGTTACCGCGCTGGGATATGCGGCCCTGCGCAGTTATGGCGATCTGCACCCGACGGTTGGCGAATTGCGTGTTGGGTATTCACCCGTGTATATTGATAGCCCTTTTAATGCGGCGAAGGAGGACGAGGACGCTTATTATATCGGTGATATTAAAGTCACCGAGGTAGAGACCTTGTTTCCCGTACCGGTGCGAAAAGAAAACGGGCTCCAAGAGATTGTATTCGGTATCGGCTACGGGCTTTGTTATGGTCAAAATGAAACCAAAGCCATTGCCATGAGTATCCTTGATCACTGTTTGGAAACAGGCAACAAGGAACAGCCGACTCATAATGAGGAGTTTGTCCTTTTGCATATCGATGCGGTTGAAGCCACAGGATTTATTTCCCACCTTAAATTGCCGCACTATGTGACCTTTCAGTCGGAGCTGGATAGTGTCCGAAAATCTAACAAGAAAGGCCGGGAAAAATAATACCGGTACAAGTGCGGGCAGGGGAAACGAAGGAGGGTAAAATCATGAATACCGATTATAATTTTGCCTTTTTGGATGAAGGCTCCAAAAGGGAGATTAGAAGAGCCACCTTGAAAGCGATTGCCCTGCCGGGCTACCAGGTGCCTTTTGCCTCCCGTGAGATGCCGATCGCCAGAGGCTGGGGAACGGGGGGGCTGCAGTTGACACTTTCCCTGATAGGCAGGGAAGATATTTTGAAAGTAATCGACCAGGGTTCGGATGAATCAGTTAACGCGGTCAGCATTAAAAGGCTGATCGAAGCAACCACCGGCGTCACCGTAACCGATGCGGCGGCTGAGGCAACCATCATCCAATCGCGGCACAGGATTCCGGAGATCCCCCTGCAGGAAGATCAGATCCTGGTTCTTCAGGTGCCGCTGCCGGAACCGTTGAGGTATTATGAACCGAGCGAATATGAAACCAAAAAGCTGCACGGGGAAAAAGAATACAGCGGTGTCTGGCTCATTTTGTTCGAGCAAATCATGAACTACGGCCATATGTCCACAGGCGCTGATCACCCGGTTATGGTCAACGGCAGGTATGTTATGGCTCCCAGCCCCATCCCGAGATTCGACAACCCCAAGCTGAATCATTCCCGGACCCTGATTTTATTTGGCGCGGGCCGCGAAAAGAAAGTGTATGCCGTGCCTCCTTATACCAGGGTTGTTTCGCTGGCTTTTGAAGATTTCCCTTTTGAGGCGGAATCTTTTCAAAACAGGTCTTGCCGGCTGTGCGGCGCCCGGGGAGTTTATCTGGATGAAATACCGGACGATGTGACGGGGAAAACCTTTTATCAATGCAACGATACCAGCTATTGTATGCGGCGATTAAACGGAAAACATTAATGAGGTCGGTTAAAATGGAAAGTTATGAACAGCCTGTCTTGTCGGTTCGTCACTTAAATAAACAATACGGCAGCGGGTGCGTCAATTGCCGGGCTTCCCGGGGAGGCCGCCTGATCAAAAACTATTGTCCTGTTTGCAGTACGGTGTATGCCTGCCGGGATATCTCTTTTGAGGTCCAGGCGGGAGAAATATTAGGTGTGGTGGGGGAAAGCGGCAGCGGCAAATCGACCTTGATGCAATGCCTGTACTTTGATCAGAGTGTCAGCAGCGGCGAAGCTTATATCAATTCCTACAAAAGCGGCCGGGAGAATATTTTTATGGCCTCGACCCAGCAGCAAAGATATATCCGCAACCTTATGATGGGCAAAGTTTATCAGAATCCGGTTATGAGTTTAAAAATGAATTTTTCAGCTATCGGTAATATTGCTGATAAATTAATTGCGGCCGGCAATCGAAATGTGCGCGAGATGGAAGCCCGCGGTAAAGAACTGCTGGAGCATGTCAATATACCGGTTTACCGGGTCAAAGAAGCGCCGGGGAATTTCTCGGGGGGCATGCAGCAGCGGGTGCAGATTGCCAAAGCCCTATCGAACAATCCGCCGCTGCTGCTGCTTGACGAAGTAACCACGGGTCTGGATTTATCGGTGCAGGCCAGTGTCCTGGACTTGATTAAAAAAATTCAGCGGCAGCTGCAAATCAGCATGGTTATTGTTTCGCACGATTTGGGCGTTATCCGCATGCTGGCGGATCGAACAGTGGTGATGTTGGACGGCCGGATTATTGAGCAGGGGTTAACCGACCAGATTCTTGAGGACCCGCAGCACAGCTATACGCAGCAGTTGGTCCAATCATTGCTGATATAGAGGCATGGGGGGAGCAAAATGCTGAGTCAAGAGCCGTTGATCCACAAAAATTGCCGGCTGATCAATACCGAGTTGGGGGAGTATACCGAGATTGGGGTTTACAACTACCTGGAAAATGTCCGCCTTGGCGCTTATTCCTATACCAGTGAGTTTTGCATGCTGCAAAACGCGGTTATCGGCAAATTTGTCAATATTGCAGCCATGGTGCGCATCGGCCCCACCGACCATCCCATGACCAGGCCCAGCCTGCACCACTTTACTTACCGTCGGGTGCAGTACGGCTTTGCCGCGGCGGACGATGAAGAATTTTTCCAGTGGCGGGCGGAACAAAAAACCTACCTCGGCCATGATACCTGGGTCGGCCACGGAGCCATCATCATGCCCGGGGTGACGATTGGCAGCGGTGCGGTAGTGGGGGCCGGCGCGGTTGTAACCAAAGACGTTATGCCCTATACCATCGTTGCCGGCGTCCCGGCTAAACCTGTCAGACAGAGATTTCCGGCGGATATCGCCCGAAAGCTGGAAAGAATCAGTTGGTGGGATTGGCCTTATAACATAATTAAGGAAAGGATGGATGATTTTTATCTTTCGGTCAATGAATTTGTAGCTAAGTATGATCAAGCAGGTGATTAAATGGATGAGATCATCGTAATCGAGCACTTATCGAAATCTTTTACCATGCATTGCTTGGAAAAACAAATTGAAGCACTGCACGATATTAATCTGGCAGTAAATGAAGGTGAATTTGTCGGCATCACAGGGAAAAGCGGCAGCGGGAAATCAACTGTCTTCAAGTGTATTTATCGTACTTACGCCCCCCAGCAAGGCGTTATCCGGTACAATTCCCAAAAATTCGGGCCGGTTAACCTGGCGGCAGCGGCGGAAAGACAGGTGATTTATTTAAGGAAATATGAGATTGGTTATGTATCACAGTTTTTAAACGTGATACCCCGGACAACCACCCGGGAACTGGTCAAACAGGCGGTTTTGGAGATGGGACATGGGGAAGCCTATGCGGAACGGGAAGCCGAGAAAATGCTGGGGCATTTTGAATTGGACAGAGAGCTGTGGGACAGCTATCCGGCCACCTTTTCCGGCGGAGAAAAGCTGCGGGTGAATATTGCCAGGGCCATGGTCAAGCGCCCCAGGTTATTGCTGCTGGATGAACCAACCGCCAGCTTGGATTATTCCTCTAAATTGCGAGTTAGGGAACTTATCGAGCAACTGATCAATGAAGGAACAACGATGCTGGGAATTTTCCATGATTTAGAGTTTATGAAAAATCTCTGCAGCCGGGAATACATGCTGCGAGACGGCAGGTTGGTTGATATTACACCTGAAAATTAACACCGGCTTAAATCCGATTTAACCCAATTCTGTAAAACATTAATATCCACCTAACGGTTGTCCGGTAAAATAGGACAAAGCGGTTATCACCATTGAAATTTAATGGAAAATTCAATGGAGGTAATAGATATTTTTCCAATGAAAGGAGCAGTTACGTGAAAAAGATCCCTGTACTTTCGCTGGTTATCGTTCTTGTATTATCCCTTCTGGCAGGCTGCGGAACCACATCTGCAACCTCAGCCCAAGACCCCGATTCCATAACCATTGCCTGGTTGCCAAACTGCGCGGGAGATGATTTTAAGGAAGCCCGGGCCGAAATCGACCGGGTTATTGAAAAAGCCTCGGGAATAAAAGTTGTTGACAAATTAACCACTGATTACGCCATTACCATTGAAGCCATGGCCAGTGGCAATGCACAATTAGCCTGGGTGGGAGCACAGCAATACATTGAGGCTCACGCTAAAAATGACAAGGTTCTGCCTCTGGTGGTTAACAGCGGTGATTCAGGCACTCTGGACGATGCCTTGTATTACAGCCGGCTGCTGGTTAAGAAAGGCAATGAGGATCAATACCAATCCGGCACCGGGTACTCCATTGATAACATAGCGGGTAAAAAAATGTCTTTCGTTTCCACCAGCTCGACATCCGGTTTTAAAGTGCCTTCATCAGGCATTGTGGAATACTTTTCCCAACAAGACCAATGGAAGGATTTAAAAGCGGAAGATTTGCTTGAAGGCGGCAGCGGCAAATTTTTCAGCCAGGTTATATTTGGGGGCTCCCACCAGTTGTCACTGGTGAACGTGCTTACGGATAAAGCCGATGTTGCCGCCGTTGATGATATTGATGTAGCCAGCTATGTGGAGCTCACCTCGGGAACGGCCAACAGGCCGGGAGCTGTCTACACCGTCAGGGAGGACGCCGACGCCCCCTTTGACAAACTGGCCGGTGCGCAATACGTGATCATCAAAGCCACTCCGGTTCTGAACGCCCCCATTACTGTCAATACCGGTGCGTTGAGCCAGCAAACCATAGACGCGATCAAGCAGGCGCTGACCTCCGATGAAGTTACCAATAATCCTAAGATTTTTATTCCGGAAAATGCTGAAAATAAAGGGTTTTTCAACCAGCCGCAGCGTTTTCTTCCGGTGGAGGATGACTGGTTCAACCCCATCAGGGAACTGAGCAAATAAGGAGCGCCCTGCCGGTTGGCAAACGGCGGGTATAGGTACGGTATCGGAGCAAGAGGGGCGTAGCGGAGGTCTTTCCCGCGCCTCTCTTAATAAAAATAAAGGAAGGTTAGTATGGCGTTATTAGAATTGAAAAACGTCACCAAGTACTATAACAAAGAAACACCGGCGCTTGACAAGGTCAGTTTCGCGGTCCGGGCGGGCGAATTTGTTTCCATAATCGGTCCTTCCGGAGCCGGTAAATCCACCATTCTCCGCTGTATCAACCGGATGATCGAATTAACCGGCGGAGAAATCTCCTTCGACGGCGTCCTGGCTTCCAAGCTTAAAAAAAGAGAGTTAAGAAAATTAAGGACCAGGATAGGCATGATTTTTCAGCATTATAATCTGGTGGACCGGTTGACGGTGATTGAGAACGTACTTCACGGCAGGCTTGGCTACAAGTCCACGCTGGCCGGCGTTTTGGGCCGGTACAGCCGGGAGGAAAAAAGACAGGCTTATAAGATTATCAAGATCCTGGGTCTCACCGACCAGATTTATCAGCGCTGCGACCAGTTAAGCGGCGGGCAAAAACAGCGGGTCGGCATCGCCAGGGCGCTGATTCAAAACCCTAAAATGATTTTATGCGATGAGCCCATTGCTTCTTTGGACCCCAACGCTTCCAAGATTATCATGGATCACCTGCGCAACGTTACCACCCACATGGGCATAACGGTTCTGGTTAATTTGCACCAGGTCAATGTGGCTTTGAAGTATTCGGACCGGATCATCGGCGTTAATCAAGGGAAAGTAGTGTTTGACGGTCTGCCGGACCACCTTGCCGTCGAGCATATCGCTGATATTTATGGTTCCGAGTCCAAGGATTTGATCATTGATCTGGGAGAAAGAAATGCAAGCTGATATTTTTAAGAGACGAAGGAACGATGGTTTGATCTTTTTTGCAGTATTAACTGTTTTGACCGTGGGCTCGCTAATAATTACCCAATATGATCTGCAAAAAGGATTTATCAGTACCGCCAAAGCCATAATTTGGGGCATCTCTAATTTTTATCCCGATGCCATGTCGATGACGAAATTGACCGGCATTTTGCTCAAACTGCGAGAAACTGTGCTGATGTCCATTGCTGCCACCACCGTGGCTGCAGTTCTGGCCATGGTTTTGGCCCTGGCCGGTTCCCGGACGACCAGAATTAACAGTTTATCTAGTATTGTCACCCGGGGTATTGCCTCACTTTTTCGCAACATTCCCCTGGTGGCCTGGGCCATGGTTTTAATGCTGGCATTCAGCCAAAGCCCGCTTACCGGCTACCTGGCCCTGTTTATCGGTTCGCTGGGGTTTCTGACCAGGGCATTTATGGAAACGATTGATGAAGCAAGCAATGATTCGGTGGAAGCTTTGCAAGCCACGGGCGCCGGTTATTTTCATATCATCTTTCAGGCCGTGCTGCCTTCCAGCATGCCCCAGATGATCAGCTGGCTACTATACATGATTGAAACCAATATTCGCGATGCCACCCTGGTGGGGATTCTCACCGGTACCGGGATCGGCTTCTCATTTGACTTATATTACAAAAGATTGGACTATCACACTGCAAGCCTGGTTGTGATTCTGATTGTGATCACAGTTATCACCATCGAATCCATATCCAATAATATAAGAAGGGTGATTTTGTGATGCAAATTGAAGAGTCAATTAAAGGTTGGGGGCAGCTAAGCAACGACGAAACAGGGGACAGCATCAACTTGGCCATTAAACCCTTGAACAGGGCGTCTCTGGCCATGCGGACAGTCTTGCTGGCTTTAGCGGTGTTGACCATATATGCTTTGTCTACAATCGATTATCAAAGTATTGACATTCCCAGAGCGGTCGCGGATACTTTCAGTAATTTTAAGCTGATGTTTTTGCAGCCCTCTTCCCACCGTTTGAGCTGGTGGGATGCTTTCTATGGAGTTTTAATAACCATGGGACTGGCGTTTTTGACCACATTATTCGGTGGCTTCATTGCCTTATTCTTGGGGCTGCTGTCCGCTCAAAATTTGGCCCCGAAACAAGTGGCCGGTATGATAAAAGGTTTTGTCGCCTTCATCCGGGCAGTTCCTACAATCTTATGGGTTTTGATTTTTGCTGTGGCTGCCGGGCTGGGCAGTGAAGCGGCGGTTATCGGCATGACCTTTCACTCCGTCAGTTATTTAACCAAGGCTTATTCCGAATCCTTTGAAGATCTGGACAGAAGTGTGATTGAAGCTTTGATGGCCAGCGGCGCCAATTGGTGGCAGATTATTTTTCAGGCGGTTATCCCATCTTCGGTTACCTATTTGCTGTCCTGGACTTTCTTGCGATTTGAAATCAACTTCGGCAATGCTGTGGCCATGGGTGCTGCCGCGGGTGCGGCCGGGATCGGCTTTGATCTGTTTATGGCCAGCGGATTTTATTTTGATCTGCGGGAAGTAGGGCTGGTTACCTACTTGATTTTAGCGTTTGCCATTATCCTGGAGATTATTTCTGTAAATATGAAAGGCCAGTTCGAAAAAAGAATTTAACTTGCTAAACGCAGGGAGAAAAAATAAATGAGAATTAAAAAAACGTGCATTTATAACGCCAATATAATTTTACCAGAACAAGTTATCACAGGCTATATTTTAATTGACGGCAGCAAAATTTCTGAGATAGGGGAAATTGGCCTGGCCAGGTTTAACAGTGATCCGGACGTGACGCCGGTTAACGCCGGGGGCTGTTATGTTATGCCGGGGATGATCGATATGCATTGTGATGCTATCGAAAAAGAGATCCAACCAAGGCCCAACACCCAATTTCCCATTAACATGGCTTTCTATGAGCTGGAGAAAAAACTTGCCGCCAGCGGTATAACCACCATGTACCATTCTTTATGCTTAAGTGATGAATGGGGAGTACGGGATAAAGACATGGTTATAGCTATTATTAACAGCATCAATGAGCTAAAGCAGTTCCGGGCAATGATCAATCATAAGATACATCTTAGATATGAGCTGACTTACCTGGACGGGGTGAGTATCCTTGAAGGCCTGATCAATGAAAAGAGCATTGACTTTATGTCCTATATGGACCATACTCCGGGTCAGGGACAGTTTAAAGACGCGCAGTCTCTAAAACACTTTACCATCCAGTCCTATGGCCGGGAAGAGCGGGAAATCGAAGCTTTTTTGGAAAAATCCCAAGATTACCGGGCCATGATTAATTGGTCCAAACTTATTGCCCTGGCTAAACTGGCCAAAACCAAAGGCATTGGCTTGGCAACCCATGATGATGACACCAGGGAAAAAATTGATACGCTGCTGGCATGTAAAGGAAGAGTAAGCGAATTCCCCATTAACCTTGACACTGCACTATATGCCAAGTCGCAAGGGCTTCATGTTTGCGTGGGAGCTCCCAATATAGTTCGGGGCAGGTCCCACAGCAACAATATGAGGGCTATTGATGCCATTACCGGCAATGCGGCGGATATCGTCTGCTCCGACTATCTGCCGGGAGCAATGCTGCCGGCGCTTTTTCACCTCATCAGGGAAGGTATCAAATTGCCTGAAGCTGTCAAGCTGGTTACGGCAAATCCGGCCGGGGCTTTGGGCATCAATCAAGAAGTCGGAACTGTCGAAGTCGGGAAACAAGCAGACTTAATCATTGTTGAATTGCATCAGGATTATCCCGTCGTCCGGCAAACACTGGTGGGCGGCACCACGGTTTTTCAATCGGATTTTCAGTTATTGAACACAGAAAGAGTTGATCATATATGCTGATCAGAGAGGCGGCGGAGAATGATCTGCCGGGCATACTGGAGGTCTTAAAAGAGATGGATGGGGAAGACGGCCTTGATCCGGCGGAGTCACTATCCATCTGGCGTAAAATGCAGGAGTACCCGTACTATAAAATATTTGTGGCTGAAGACACCCAAAGCATTATCGGTACCTGCAGCCTGATTATTATTGACAACCTGGGTCATCAGGGCGCGAAACTCGCCGTGGCGGAAAGTATGATCGTGAGTTCGGAATTCAGAGGACGCGGCGTTGGCAGCCAAATGATGCAATTCATGATGGAGCGGGCTAAAACAGAAAACTGTTACAAGCTGATGCTTTCCAGTAATAAAAAAAGAATCTCCGCGCACAGATTCTATGAACAGTTGGGTTTTGCCCGGCATGGGATAAGTTTCATGATTGAGGTCAATAAAAATGATTAATTTGCCTGTTATAAGCAATGATGAAAAAGAAATGTACGATTTTGCTTACAATTTAACCCGGTCCGCGGGGTTAAAACTGCAACAGGAACGCGAGCACTCTGTCATTAAAGTAAGGGAAAAGACATCCCATACGGATCTTGTTACCGACCATGATCTCTTAATTGAGCAATTTATAGCGGAGTCGATTATGCGTAAATACCCGGGGCATGGCATACTGGCCGAGGAAAGCCGGGCCCGGGCAAGTGCTGATAGTGACGGTTATACATGGGTGCTCGATCCCATTGACGGCACGGTCAATTACTATCGCTTTGGCAGGAATTATGCGATTTCACTGGCCTTGTACCGGAATGGAAATCCTGTTTTGGGTTTGATCTATGATGTGGCCAACGGTGTTATGTTTGGTGCCGGGCCTGGTGAAGGCGCCACAATGAATGGATGTCCTTTGGATATCCTGCCTGAACGAAAGGACAGGGTGAAAACGGCGGTTGTGGCTATGAGTTTAAGAACCATGATGGAATTGGCCGGTTGGGGAATGGATGTTTGGGGGATGCTGTCGAGGGTGCAGGCCCACAGGTATTTGGGCTGTGCGTCACTTGAGCTGTGCAAGATTGCCAACGGTGAATATGATTTATTTGTGTCGTCCAATATTTATGAATGGGATATTGCAGCGGCCAGGATTTTTTTGGAACAGCGGGGCTGTTTTTTACACTCCCGGAGCAAAGAAAACAATAAATCACGTGATGGCAAACTTTTTGTAGTTGCTTTCCGCTCACCATTATTATGGCAGGAAGCTTTGGCATATTTTCCGAAATGCGTCAGAGATGACTTTTACCGGTTTTAAACGGCTGTGAAAGATATGCGGGGGTATGGCCATGCCGGAAGAATTGCAGATAGTGGATAGATTGGTTCAGCAAATTGCTTCGGGCAAATACGCCGCCCATCATAAACTGCCATCTGAGAATGTAATTGCAGATCAATATAAAGTGCCAAGAATCGTAGCCAGGAAAGCCTATGAAAGACTTGAGGAAATGGGTTACATTTATAAAAAACAGGGCAAAGGAAGCTACGTAAAAGACAGGCATAAACAAGTTGAGCTCGTTCTTTCCGGCGATGTAAGTTTTAGCCGGAAAATGATGGAAAAAGGGTATGATTTTCAGTCCAAAACTGTATTTTGCAAGGAGATCAAATATAATCAAAAGATCTTTGATTTTTTGGAAACCGGTCAAGGTGACCGGGTTTTTAAAATAGGGAGATTGAGGTTTGTTGACGGCCAGCCTATCGCCATTCATATTTCCTATGTTGCCAAATCGGTATTTTACGATATCGATACTGCGGGTCCGGCTATTGCTTCCATGTTTGAATATTACCATAGCCGGGGATATAACGAATTCTGTTCCAAACCCAGTAGCTTAAGCGTTTCCTTCCCTACGAAATCTCAGCGGAAACTGTTGGATTGTTCATATCTGATACCGTTATTGGTCCTGGAATCCGGCTGTGTTGATAAAAGAAGCTGCACGGTATTGGAATACACCAGGATTTTATATCGCAGCGATTGCTTTTCATCCTATATCATACCAACACCGTCAGCGTGTAAACGTTAATTATATTCACCTTTTTTTGATTCCTCTATGATATGATCCGCAGTTCTGGCCGCAATGGCCATCACCGTTTCCGTAGGATTACACCCGCTGGATGTAACAAAAACAGCTGCACTGCATATATAATGCCCACGGGTCAAGGCCGTTGGGACTGGCCAAAAGCCCGCCTTGCTCAGTTCGTAAGCCAGTATCCCGCCGGTCGGTTTTACATGTTAACGGCATTGGACAGCGGGTCGGCGGCTAATTCTTATTATTAATCCCCAAATAAAAGGCAATTATATATTTAAATATATTTCAAAGGTAAACGGAGGGGGAGAAACTTTGGGTGAAACCGTGGCACAGGTCATTATCAAGGCGTTATACTCCTGGGACATAAAGAACATTTTCGGTGTTTCCGGCAATGCCGTTTTACCCTTGATGGACGCGCTTGGTAAACAAAACATGATTCAATTTTACAGCACTGCTGCCGAGCAAGGTGCTGCATTTATGGCCGGCGGAGAGGCGCGGGCAACGGGAAAACCCGGTGTTTGCCTGGCCACGGAAGGACCCGGCGCGTTAAACCTGATTAACGGCGTTGCGGATGCTTACCGGGACGGGATACCCATGCTGGTAATAACCGGCCAGGTTGAAACTGCTAAAATTAACACCAACGCTAAACAATATTTTGACCAGCAGCAATTGTTCGCCCCCATTACCGGTTCCACAACACTGCTTACCAGACCCGAATCTGTGGTGCAAACTCTTCAGGTGGCCATGGAAAAGGCTATTGGTGATAGCGTGCCCTGTCATATATCCATTCCTAAAGATATTTTCCAGGCACCTGTACCTGCCAATCTTACCTTTCCTGTATTAAGTCCTAAATGCCCGCCTGGCGTCTCGGGTAACATGGACGACTTTTGCAAAGTACTTGATCATTCTCAAAAACCTGTTTTCATCACTGGTAAAACAGCGATCCGGTATAAAGAAAGAATATTGGCTTTCGCTAAAAAAATCGGAGCCGGAATCATACCCGGACAAGGCGCCAGAGGCATATATCCCGGTTTGATAGATAATCTGTTGGGTGGATTGGGCGAGGCGCACATTGTCCCGGTATTGCAAAACGCGGATTGTATTTTAATTATTGGAGCCAGCCCTTATGAGCATAAGTTCATACCCGGAGGCTTAAACGTTGACATATTGCAAATAGACACAAAACCGCAAAATATAGCCCATTCCCTCAGGCCCCTGTCATTGACGGGAGATATTAATTCAATTGTTGAAACTTTGCATGGGAGAATTAAGGAAAAGATAACTCCTGATTGGCGGGAGCAAATTAGACATTGCCACATTAATTACATTGAAATGATCAGAGCAGAGATGAATATTCAAGATATACCCGTTTCCCCACGGGCTGTTATAGCGGCATTAAATGAAACAATTACAGAGGATGCCATTATAACGATTGATTCCGGCGAGTTTATGCACTGGTTTGACAGAGGATTTATACCACAAAAGCAAGATGTGATCATTTCTGAGTATTGGCGGTGCATGGGTAACGGTTTGCCTATGGGCATAGGCGCTAAAACCGCCTTTCCTGAGCGGAAAGTTATTGTTCTTACCGGTGACGGTGGTTTTATAATGACGATGCAGGAAATAATCACTGCAATTAGGTATTCTTTACCGGTGGTAATTATCATTTTTAATAATAGCTGCTACCTGCTTGAAAAACACCGTATGCAGCAAAATAACAACATGGCCCCGTTTGGTACAGATGTGGCAAACCCCGATTTTGTTAGTTTCGCCACATCCTGCGGGGCGGAAGGGATCAGGGTTGAACGGCCGGAGCATTTGCATGACGCCCTGGCCAAAGCTATGTCAGTAAAGAACACTATTGTAGTAGATGTAATCGTCAACGGAGAAAAGCCAATGTTTTAAGCTTTCAAGCTTTAGCCTTATTTTTCTTGCAGGAACAATTAAAATAAGAACTGTTTTACAGGAAAAATAAAAAGTTGCCACGATAAGCAGCAACTTATAGTTTCTTTATTGAGATATCGTTCTATATGAAATTATGCCTCGTTGTTGTAAGTATTCCAGAGATTCCCGCAGCTCCGCGTGGCTGACACCGATCAAGCTGGCAAGTTTTTGGTAAGAAAGGCCGGTTAGATCCAAAATGCCGTCTTCACCATCACTGAGCAGCAGGTTTAAAAGCATTTTAACGGTTTTACCGAGGGGGGTGTCGGCTTTGATTTCAAATAGTAAGTCCCGCATTAGGTTAACTCGGCTGATCATTGTTTTAATTTGCGCGTCAACTGCTTCTTTATCCCGGCTATGTTTGGGGTAAGGTATTTTTTTTTGCATCATACTATAAGCCTCGTTATACGGCTTCGATGGCACCGGTAAGTTTTTCCCGGCTTAAAAGGACAAATTGGTGCCCCCTGGTGGTGATGGCCCCCTCTTGCTTCAAATCGCCCAAAACATTGGTCACCATGACCCGCGAGGCGTTGACCAGGGAAGCTATATCCTGGTGCGTGAGGTTGATATCAATAATGGTTCCCTCGGGGGAAGGTTTTCCGTATTCACCGGCCAGCCTGAGCAACATGGCCGAGATTCTGCCTTTTACATCCTGGAAGGCAATGCCGGCTACCTTATCGGTGTAATTATTTAATTTGCCCCCCAGCAGTTGGATTATTTTCAGGGCGGTTTGCGGGTTTTGCAGTAAAATACCGAAGTGTTCTTTATTACAGGAGCAGATAAATGTATCTTCCATCGCCTGGGCATGCATGGTATGGCGAGCGTTTTCCTCAAAAAAAGTGTTTTCACCTAAAATATCGTCCTCTTTGAGGATATCCAGGGTAATCTCCTTGCCGCTTTCCGAAACTTTAAACAGCCGGACCCGGCCATACTTGATCAGGTAAATAGTGTGCGCGGGATCTCCGTCCCGGAAAATCATTTCGTTTTTGTGGTAAACTTTCTTGTTGGCCAGTGCTCCTATTTTTTCCCGTTCCGCAAATTCAAGGGTGGTAAATAGGGCCAGCTCTTTCATGCATTTAATTTTTGACATTAATTGTCTCACCCACCCAAAAGTTGATCCAATAGTTGACGCAAGTTGTTCAGGTCTACTGATACAATTTCCACGGGCACTTGGGCGTAGTCGTAGAATTCAAGTAAATCTATATCGTCAATAGGTATAATTCCAGTATCCAAAAGCAATATACGATCATAATAACCGAAATTTTGCCGGGCATCAATTGCGTCCCAACCTAGCCCTTCTCTAAAAATCTGGCGCCAGTTCTCCAGCCACCCGCTGGTAAGGTAAAAAGTCTTGGCCTCGGCGTCCAGCTCTGCCATTTTTTCCCCCATAAGCATTTCGATGCAACTTTTAGCCCGGATGACCCGCCCACCATATTTTGCAACCATTTGCTCCATTTCCGGGTGGCATTGGTTCCCGATGACCACAGGGTTATAGCCGTCGCCCATGTCGCGCAGATCGGCGGTTACGGATTGGGCCAGCTTATCAAAGTCCACGTGTAAAGCCGCATCCAAATAAGTAATATTAAAATTCTGATCTCCCAACAGGTGTTCCAACTCATGGCGCAGGATACCGCAGCATAATAGTTTTTTTCCGGACAACACCGGCTCACCTCCTCTATCTTTGTAATAGCATAAAAATAATAAACTGAATTTGCAGTAAAATACTTTACACAAATATTTTTTATCCTAAAAGATCGTTGTTTTTAATGATGCTGTAAAATATTTTACAGCACCTTCTCCTTATGGATGATACCATTTGATTAATTCAATAAAAGGAGGTTTTTACTTTATGGGAAGTAGTTGTTGTGGTTGTAATGCGGTATTGACGCCGGAAATTAAAGAGGTAATCACCCAATCTGCTTTCATACCTGTAACCACCCTGTCCGGGGACGGGCAGCCCCATCTAATCGTGGTGGGCAAGGTAAAAGAAATCCGTGGTGAAAATACACTGGTTCTGGGCGTTTATAAAATGGAAAAAACCCGTCAAAACCTGACGGAAACAGGAGTCATGCAGGTGGTTGCGGTGTCGGGGAAACAAGGCTACCGTTTCAGCGGCCAAGCCCGCGCCGAAGGCGATGAAGTAATTTTTACCGTGAAAAAGGTTGCAGCGTTGTTATAGAAAAATACAGTCAATAAGTTAATTAAACCCATTACTTTAGAGGAATAGCGCTCGTGAATTATACGAGCTACTATTCCTCTTTTTTTGGGTAACAGCTTAAAAAAGGTGTAGGGGCGGACGGCTCTGTCCGCCCGCATGTACCGGATGTTAGGCGGGAAGATCCCTATCTTCGTCTACTTCCGCCAGGGCTTGGGCCTGGTAGGTCCTAAAGAAATCATCGCAAAATTCCTCCCATTCGCCCGCAGCTGCCAGGGAATCCGCATTAACACCGGCCAGCACCGGCCTGGTCATCAGCCTTATTAGTGTTGCAGAAAACTGATTAACCTTCTCCTGCGGTACTCCGTCCAGTGTATTTCTCACGAACTCAGCCGGGTCAAACCATTGGGCGGCCCGCTGCATATCGCGATAGATTTGAGTGAGCAGTACATTTCGCGGGCCTTCCCATAATTCATTAACTATAGCATCCCTGAACAGCCGGGGCAGTGAAGAAAATTCCTCCATCACTCCGTGTCCGCCAAAAACACTTAATGCTGTGCGTATTACGTCAACTGCCTCATAAGCGGTGGTTATTTTTTGCATTAAAATAAGTTCTCTGAGAATGAAGCGCTGCTTTAAAACCTCCAACGGTACAGCTGATTTAAGCCCGGGGACAAGTTTGCGGCCCAGTTTGATGTAGGTGTCATAAAGTTTAAATGCACCTGCGATTGTTCTTTGGGAAGTGTCCATTACTGCTTTAATCTGGCGCGCCGCCAGCGGGAATTGACTGATCTTGCTGCCGAAAACGTCACGGAATTCACTGTACATCCGGGCTTCCCTGGCGGCGCGCAGCATCGCGGCTCCGCTGGAAATGCCCACGGCTATGCGTGACAGGGTTAGCACTATACCAACGGCGTTGGCCACCCCCTTATCGGTTGGGCCGACGGCATAAGCGACGGCTCCGTTATAATCAACCTCCGCCGTGGGTAATTCACAGGTGCCCATTTTCCATTTGATCCGGTTAATCGTACAGCCGTTCCGCCGCTCTTTTTCCTTGTCGCCGGGCAGCCAGGCCGGCACTACAAATGTCCCGACTTTTTCACTGCCGGTTACCTTGGCGGTTACTACCGCATAATCCGCGTGCATGGCGGAGCAGAAAAATTTATTTCCGTAAAGCCTGTAGTTTTTCCCGTCAGGCACGGCTTCCAGTAGGTTGGAGGGGATGTCGGAGCCGCCCTGGATCTCAGACATGAACTGTGCCCCTATACCAAAATCACCGTCAATTCCTTCTTTGCAATGCCGGAGGATCCCGTCCAGTTCAGGAACACCGTGGTCCGGGTAATGTTCGATCAGGGCAACCAGCCCTTCGGTGCAGGCCAGAGGACACGTGACACCGAATTCGCCATTTTGATGAATTAGCAGTCGCTTGACAAAATGCTCCCAGGGAGTTGTCTTGCCGGAGAACAACCCCGCGGAGAAAATTTCTCTTTCCAACACCGACGTTTCCATAGGGCGAACAATGCGGTCAATCCTGTGATTGTGAGCGTCATAATGCAGCAGGCGGGGATGAACTTCGGGCCGTGCTATACCATCGGCCAGGTCCCTCCACCTGAAAGAAACCTTGGGAGAAAAGGCCAACAGTTTATTGTTCAGTTGATCCCATTCATCGCCGGCATATTTTTTCACGATCCTTTGTAGAAAAGGGTCGTCCCGGTAATAATCAAAATTATCCCTTTGGGCCAGAAATGCATCAAAATTATAAGGGTTATTACGGTCTGGGAAACTCATGTAGAAGCTCCTTTCTTTCTAATTCACTAAATAGTTTGTATGTTTGAATGATAGCAAACATGATTATTTGTTGTCAACGATATTTATGTTTGTAAACGGTGTTTATGCTATAGTGCTGAGAAAAGGGCTTCCAACAGCGGAAGCCCTTTTTTAGTTGTTTAACCTACTTGTTGTGTATAATCCTACGGTACTGGGAAGGGGTTACCCCGACTCTCCGTTTAAAAAGTGTGGTGAAATTGCTTAGACTGTTGAACCCGCACTTGAAACAAACTTCGGTAATGCTTATATTATTTGAGACCAGCAGTTCCTTGGCATTCTGAATTCTAAGGTAAGTTATGTACTCGTAGGGAGTTTTGCCGGTGTGGGACTTGAAAGCCTTGATGAAGTAATAGGGGCTTAAATGAGCTGCTTTGGCCGCCTCTTCCAGGGAATACTTCTCATCATATTCATCCCTTAAGTATTCTATTGCCTTATCTAGATTTTTCTTTGTCGTGTTGTAGCCCGGGTGAAAAGACACGGGCATATTATTTTCTATTTGTCTTAAAAGGTGTGCCGCTATCTGTGTGCTGAGACTTTTCAAAACCAGTCTGCGGCCGGGTTGAACATTTCTGTGTTCCTCGACGAACATTTGAATCAGCGTCTTCAGGGCATTCCCGAAACTATAGTTTCCTTGTTTGAAACACACATTGGATTTACCATAAATTGAATGGGCTATTTCATTTAAAAAGTCGTTGTCAATATTCAGCGCAATGAGGTGTGTATTTAACATCCGGTCATGGGGGCCGTGAGCCTGGCCTGAATTGATGGGAGTTATTTTATTTTTTTCTCCAACATGGCGTTTTTTCTCCAGGCTTAAATAAGGCATTACGGTATAAGGGATGACAAATTCGTAACTGTCATGGGTATGCTGGGCTTTTTCAAGAAAATCTATCCCTGATTTGGGTATGGTTATAAAAACATTGGTATCCATGCAAATATCCACTTTTTTCATGAAACGATTCATCGGCAAGGGGTAGGGTCCTTTACCCATCATATGCAGCTGGTCAATACCCATCAATCCCCCTCCTTCTAAAAACCATCCCGGGGATATTCAAAGATAATTATACTATACGCCCATATACAATGTAACCCTTTAGTACTAGATTATGGCAAGGCTATTACGGTGTGGGTAACCAATACTTAAAAAAAATATAGCAATATTTCGCAAGAAGCAAAGCGGCGATTTATTTATAATAAGTAGGTAAATCATTATACTCCTTGGTTTGCAGTTAATCAGCAAGATTTGAATCCAGGCTCAAAAACATCGTTTACCTATCAATTAATCTAGACATAATAAAAAAATAACGTTAAAAAAATAGACTTAATAGTTGCCTAAAAGAACAGGTAACGAATATACAAGAACTAAAGGGAAGAGATGTTATGGTAGTCAGGAATACGGAAAAATATATACCCGGCGGCATTGCCAATGCCGCCGGCTTGGGTTATGCCCGTATTGGTGAGGACAACCGTTTTGCTCTAGTTAGTGTATTGGATCAGTGTCTTCATATTGACTTATCAGGCCCTGCCATTGTAAATAGTTATACTTTGTTTATTGATCATCTAATTGCAGCGGATTTTACTTACGATTGGTCTGTGGTATTTTATACCGCGGAGCAGACCGTCGGGGGCTTTCAAATTACTGATACTGAAAATGGTTACCTTGATTTATCCTTGTCCAAACTAAAAGAAATTACGGCAGTACGGGATATCATCCGCATGGAAGTAACCGTGCAGGCTAAAAACAATGGTGTTGAAGCATTGAGCCCAATAAGTTCGGACCATAATATAAAAATCTTTGACTCCAATTTTCCACCGCCAAGAATTGTTTCAGGCGATAGAAATATTGCCAAAATGGGCACTCCTGTAGTAACTCAATTTATAAAAAGGAACTTATCTAATTTCATTCCGGGTGCTGATGCCACAAATCTGGTCCCGTTAAATATTACATTAGCCATTATCTATCATTATTTATTGCATACACTCTCCAGTATCGGTCCCGACATGAATTATTTCAGAAATTATAGATGGGAAGACATAATTAACCTGGAACAGAACCCCGGTAATACTGATTATTTAAGGACGGGCATCTGCCGGTTAAAGCCCCATTTAACAGCCTCTTTCTTTTCCGATAATCCCTCTGCAACAAACGACCCGTTATTGGAGTTTTGTTACATTGACGAAAATACAAATGAATCGGTACTCATCGATGGCTTCAATGCCCTGCCAGTAGAAAAAAAGGCATGCCTTTACAATATGCTGCGTTTCCCAAAAAGCTGTATTAATTTGTGTTATGCCCTTCTGCACAAGCTAGCTGAACAACATAAACAGGACAACGATGCATTGTGGGGAGATTTAACGTTAGAAGAGGTAAACGAAAACCCCGTCTGGGCCGAAACCATTGTTACCGAACTCGATGTGGGAGTCCATAGGGATTTGCCTGCAAAAGATATCAGCAGGGAATCCAAGAAGATTTTTAATATTGCCTGGACACCATACATGATTGACATTATGGAGTCTCTTCAAAGCGATATGCCGTTCAGGTATGAAGTAGTAAGAATAAAATTAGTGGATATCAGATCCGGTAGACCCATAGAAAAGGCCAGGGTCAAGCAGATTATCCTGTTGCCTGAAGATGATTGCGCCTCGTATTTACCGCTTTCCTATAATTTTGAAAATTACTATAGTTATAACCTTGATAATAACTATGGTTTGCTGCGCAGGGCCAAAAACGCCCTGAGCAGTTTCGGATATGCTTGCGGCAACAATGAGGCCAACTTTAACAATATTGAAATAGCTGCTTTTAACCGGTATAAGAACGATAGGTTTTTAAGGGAAATCCCGGATGTAACACCCGGCAATAATCCACCGGAGAACCTATTAAGATATGTCTATGATGAGTTTGCAAATCACTTGGAGTCGGACGAAAACGGAGTCCTCAATATTCTGATACCCATTGCATATATGGAAAACAGGAAATTAAAAATGCAAATCGGCTTTTTTGAGTTCCCGATTATTTTAGAAGATGAGCATTTAATTACCAGACCCGATATCGATATCAAGCCCACCAATTTTCAAATTAATTGGGTGGGGGAACAGGGTGGGAATAATGCCCAAAGTGTGGATTGGCAGGAAAATATTAATGGTAGACATTTTGGATGGCATGTGGCATGCTGCGGCTCCACCACGGAAACATTTTTAAAGGTCTGCCTGGAAATTGAATTGAAAACTGATACCGGTCCATTCACCGGGATTAATGGCCCCCAATTATCTCATTTCCAAGACGACATCTATTATCCTTACCATTTCACGATTTTCGGCATGGTATGGAGCCAGCCGGTTTGGGCACCGCTACCACCAACTGCGACCCATAGAATAAGGGGAAAAGTTGATCCAGGTACAGGAACAACCGAAGGGACTTTTGAGCCCATTCCCGGCGATGCCGTCAATTTGCCGGTCATGGTGACTAATTGGAGGAGCGGCGGAGGAAGTGGCGGGGGAAGAGATTATGGGATGCTGATTCCCCGGGGCACAAATGATGTATTTCCCAATCCCATAAATGCGCATGATTCAAGTCAAGTAACTCTACAATCATATCCGCCGAGGATCCCCCCCAGGGGAAACAGGCCGCATCATGGTATTGATTATTACGGTATCGAAGGGCAATCCCCTGTCTTTGTTCCCAATGGAGGGGTAGTTGCGGTATATAGTACTACCAGCAATGGATACGGTATTACTTTGATAATTAGAAACCGACATGATCAAAGGCTTCGGTTGGCACATTTATTTAACAATCATCGTAATGCCGATATTGTTGTTAATGCAATTGTCCCGGCAGGATTATTTGTCGGCTATGTGGGGAGGACTTTTACCGGAGGCAGTAATGCCGGCAGACATAATTATCCGGTGCACCTGCATTTGGAAATATGCCGGGGTTCATATACTGTCCGCTTTGCCAATCCCCTTTCCATTTTTATTAACGATGATGTAAACAGCAATCTTTTTTTAAATAATAACAGCCATCGGTTGTTTCCCTGTGATTGTGAAGGAAGGGGCGGGGATAACCAAGACGAAGGGAAGAGCTGCAGCATCAGGTTAATAGCAAATCGCCCGTCCATCAGCAATATTGTTTACAGGGATTGCTGGGCATTTAGGAATTTGCATTGTCCGTATATTAGAAGCGATTACGGGGCGGATCATAATCGAGTGGCCAGGATAAAAGCCCAGCTGTTGTTTATTTTTTTACATATCCAAGACAATGAACAATACCTGCATCCGGGCACGGGGGTCAACTGGGATCAAGCAGCCCAACAAGCCATAGAGCGATTCAGGGTCATCAACAATATTCAAGTGGGCAACATGACGGCGGAGCCGGTGGCCGGAGACGCCACCATGAACAGGTTGGATGACTTATGCCGGCTTTTTAATGGTAATCCCAATCAATTAACGGTAAAACAAAAGCTTTTAATGCTCTTTAATAACAACAACTATAAGTCTCCCATACCCCAACCCCCACACAGTGAAGATCCCAATTTGTGGGGCCTCAATGTGCAATATGCTATACAAAACTTCAGGGTTAGAAATAATGTTGATATTAATCTTGCCGATCTAACTGGGGAGCCGGCAGATAACAGCGATACTTTAAACGAGTTAAACAATTTATCCCCATACCCCAGAACAAGCTTTAATATTGAGGAGAAATAAAACATGAAAAAATCAGGTGCAAGCGCCATTTTATTAGAATTGGGCAATCTGTTCGAACCCCTGAAAAAATTGCAGCGGCCGGATGATTTCACTTATTTCATCAATAAGATCGGTTACGATATTCCTTACATTAATTCAATTGATTACAATGGTCTGGGAAACGCTGTTTCTTCTTTGCAAGATATCATCAAAGAGATAATAGATGCACTGCAGGGACAAAATGAAAACCAAACTATGGATAAGCTTTTATTACGGATATTACCCGAATGTAATAATCTCATCCAGGTATTAAACAGGGAAATCCCCAAAATAGTCAGCGCCGTTAATGCACTTTCCGCTAATACCGCCAGTTTGGAAATGATTCTTAAGAAAACAATGGATTTTATGGTTTGTGAATACCTGCTCAGACACCGGTATAAGATGTATGCAGTTTTGCATGTGTTAGGTATCATTGAATCAAATCCCATACATATGGTGCATTGGGGCAGGCTGCACTTGATTGTGACCAATCAAAAATCATTGTTCAACCAGGCTTATAGCTGGGAAACCGGGTTTGATGGAAATGAATTTATTAATCGACTACTTCAGGTGCTGTATGCATACGGCCTGGCCGGTGGAATATATGAGGTGGAAGGCCGTCCCGAACTAAAAATGCCTTTGCTGCAAAGGGGCATTTACCCTGATAACTACCAAGAAGTTAATATCAATTTCAGCCCCATACCCATAGAAGGCGAAGCGGTAAAAAAGGCCGGGTTATTAATATATCCCTCTGCTTATAATAAGTTCGATCTGGCATTTGAATTGGGTGAAGCATGGGAATTGCAGGTAGAAGGTAATTTAGAAATTGGTAACGGCATAGCTGGTTTGGAGCTTAAGCCCAACAATCCCTTAAGGCTTATTTACCTGCAGGGTTTGGACAGTATCACAGATGCGGCAGATTTTAGTTTCTCCGTCGCTTTAAATAAAAAAACCGCTGAAACAATTTATATCCTGGGCTCCGAAGGTGAAAGCAATTTTTATATTACCGGGTTTTCCGCCAAGCTGTTGGTTGAGAAAAAAGGGGATACATCGGATTTTAGCATCGCAAGTGAATTAAAAAAATCCGGCATCGCAATTAATTTAACCAAAGGCGATAGTTTTATAAAAAAAGTTATTCCCTGCCCGGAGTTCAACATAGAATTGGATTTGGGTTTTGTTTATTCCGCCCGAAAAGGGTTCTCCATCAAAGGCGGCGCTTTAGCCATTGAACTGCCCCTGCGCAAGTCTTTGGGGCCATTTGAAATTAATACCGTGACAATAGCACTTGAACCGGAGGAAACAGCATTCCCGGTCAAGTTTTCGTCGAATATTAAAGCCGCCCTTGGACCCGTACAATTGGTTGTGGTGGACATTGGCTTTACCACCGCCCTTTCCTTCCCCGATGAAAACGGCTTGCTTCCCGGTGATGCAAACAAGTTGGGGCCCTTTGGTTTGTCCTTTGGTTTTAAATTTCCCGGTGGCATTGGTCTGTCCATTGATGCGGCAGCCATAGCCGGAGGAGGATACCTTGAAATCAAGGACGGCAATTACGCCGGAATACTGTATGTTGACGTTAAGGATAAAATAGCCGTAACCGCCATTGGCATACTAACTACAAAACTTCCCGACGGCAGTGAAACCTTTTCCCTGAAAGTGCTGGGCATGGCCGAGTTTCCTCCCATTCAGCTCAGTATGGGTTTCATCCTCACCGGCATCGGCCTGGCAATCGGCATCGGATGTACCATGAATGCCGAAGAGCTGAGAAGAGCAGTGTATACAAATTCCCTGAATTCTCTGCTTTTCCCCCCCGACCCGATTAAGAACGCGCAAAAAATAATCTCCGACCTCAAAAGCTTTTTCCCTCCCGCCGACGACCATTATGTTTTCGGCGCGATGGTAAAACTGGGCTGGGGTGGAGCCGTACCCCTGGTGGCGGCTGAAGTGGGCATCTTCCTGGAACTATGCGGCAAACCATTGAGCCTTTTAAGGGTTGCGCTGGCGGGTATTGCCCACTGTGAGCTGCCAAATCCCGACAATACCGTGATATGCTTGAGGCTTCAGGTTTTAGGCGTCCTGGACCTGGAAAACAGTATGGTTTCCATAGATGCATCCCTTGAAGCTTCAAAACTCCTTTCCTGGCCGCTGTCGGGTGATATCGCCCTTCGTGCTGGCTGGGGGGACAATCCTCGTTTCGCCCTTTCCGCCGGGGGTTTTTACCCGGGCTATCGCGCCCCGCAAGGATTTCCCGCACTCAGGCGCATTTCAGTGACCATCGGGGAAGATAACCCCAGGATCGGCCTTTTCCTTTACCTGGCGGCTACGGAAAACTCCGTTCAATTCGGCTCGCAGCTGTTGTTCCACTATCAAAAGGACATTGCCCTTATTGGCCTGATCGAATTGGACGGTAATTTGTCCTTTGACGCCCTGTTTGAATTCAATCCCTTTGCTTTTGAAACCCAAATGAGATCCTGGGTGTCCTTGAAATGTGACGGGGATTCCCTTTTTGAGGTATTTCTCGACCTGCGCCTATCAGGCCCGAACAACTACCGCGCCAGGGGCCGGGCCAAGTTTGAGGTATTGTCCTTTGATGTTGAGGTGGATTTTGATAAAACCTTTGGCGAAAAAATGCCCGAGCTGCCCCAACAGACCCTGTTCCCGCTGCAAATCCTGGCCGGGGAACTGGATAAACCGGGAAATTGGAGTACCGTCACACCACTTTGGGCCCAAAACCGCTTCAACTTCCGGAAAGATAATGATGCCAACCAATATGTCGACCCCCTGGGAGGGCTGGTTTTCAGGCAGATGTCCGTTCCCCTGCTGTTTGAACTGGAGAAAATGGGTGAGGCTGCGGTGCCGGAAGATGAAAACTATTTGGACCTGCAGGAATCCGGCGGAAATATTGCATCAAGCGGTGTGGAAGACTTTTTTGCTCCGGGCCAGTTTGAGTGTTTATCCGACCGGGAAAAAATTTCCCGTCCCGCCTTTGAAAAGATGAAATCAGGTCTTCAGTTTTCCTGTGGCAAGATTGAAATCCCCGTTGCCAATGCCAGGGTAATACATTACGGCAAGGCCGTGACCTATGAAACAAAGCGGCAGGAAAGATCGGCAATCCACAATGATTACCGGCCGGTTTTCAGTGCCGGCAATAAAGAAGATGCCGTATTACCGGCAGCCCTGGCCAACTGGCAGCGCCTGGCTGGAAGAAACGTCCATAACCAGGCCAAGATTAAATCTTCTACCGCCAGGCTGTCCAAAATAAAGGTCCGGGAACAGAAATTTGCCGTGGTCCTGCCCGAGGCTGAAAACGGTAAATTCATTTGTACACAAACCCCGGAGGGTAAAGCCACTGATCTCACCTATGCCCGGGCCGGCCAGGTCAGGTCCCGTATGCAAACTGACGCGGTGATTTTGAGCAGTACCAAAACAGTTTAAATATATTTAGTATGGGAGAGAAAGAACATGTCCAACAGCTCTCTTACTTTTTTACCCTGGTTAAGAAGCGGTATAGGCACTTTGACGAAACCTGCAGACAAATTGCCCAATGAAAAGCGGCGCTGTACCAGTCTGCAGGTAGACACCCTGTGTAACGGGTCCGTCCGAGATACCCATGTGCAAAGGGTGGTATTAAAGGGCCCCGGAGAGGTACTGGGTTTTAATCCGCAAATGATTGCGCGAACAGAGCCTTTTGCAGGTGAAAACCAGTTCCTGCCCAACTATTTCCCCTTTGTGGAGTTCACTGACCCGGATTTTCCGTGGCGTTATTCCCTTGATGACAGTATAGCTGACAACAGCACAGGCACCGGCAGAAACTCAAGGGTAAAGATTCGTCCCTGGATTGCCCTGATAGTGCTGAAAAGGGGCGCCGGTGAGTTTGAAGAACCCAAAGACGGGGAGATAACTTTGCCTGTTATAAAAGCCAAACTGAGTGCGCTGCCCGATCTGGAACAAGCATGGGCCTGGGCGCATGTCCAGCTCTCCGGTGATATAGAGGCCGGTGAAAATGACTTTATGGCTTATGAAAATAAGGTGGGTGAATTTATTGACCAGTACCCCGAGCTTACCTGTTCCAGGGTTATGTGCCCGAGGCGGCTGGATGAGTGCACTTTATACTCGGCATTTATCGTACCGGTATTTAAAATGGGGTGTGAAGCGGCCCTGGGGAACAGCATTTCCAATATCGATGCCCCGGCATGGAATAAAACAACGGCAGGTGCGGATGAAGTGGTGGAGCTTCCGTATTATTATCGCTGGGATTTCCAAACCGCCGAAAAAGGTGACTTTGAAGCCCTTATCGACGCACTGGAAATAGGCGCGGTTCCCCCGGGGACAGGCACAAACCCGGCTGATGGCAGAGACCCCGGGTTTCTTATGGATGAACACGGAAACAAAGTTACTTTTGTTAACGGCCTGTTTTATACCGAAGGGGCCCTTGTTCCACCCGACTATGACGCCCACAGGCTTACTTACCCCAATGTTGAATTTGCCGATAAAGTTATAGCTGTTATGAATGAAACTTTACATGATTATACCGTTATAGATGCCGACGCGGCCAAAGATCCCCTGGTCTCTTTACCTGTTTACGGAAGATATTACCAGGGTGTCAGGCAACTGGTCAAGCCCGGCGACGATGGTACCTGGAACAGCTGCAGAGACTGGCTTAGCGAGCTTAATCTGGACCGCAGCTACAGGGTGGCAGCCTCAACGGGAACATCCGTGGTCAAGGAAAACCAGGAGGAGTTTGTCCGGGAGTGCTGGGAAACAACCGGGGAGATTGGTGAAGCCAATGAGGTATTACGCTTTTGTTCAGCGGCCACCCATATAGCTGAAAGCCTCAAGACCAGACATGCCGATCCGTTGGGCAATGCCCGTTTCACCCTTATTTCCCAGCCGTTTCACAGTCACTACATACACAAAAACCACCGGGGGGAAAAAAGCTTCCGGGCCAGGTTCACGGAATCAGGCCTGCCGCCCGGTTGTGTATCCTACGCCTTTAGGCCCATAATCAACCGCCGGGTGGGGATTAAAAATGTGAAGGATGAAGACTTTTTCCGGCCCTGGTCCAAAGACCCCAACGGCCCGGTAAAACCAAGGACCCCCGATAATGATAAGACCATCGCCAGGTCTATAGCAGATTCTTTTTTACTGACCGGTAAAGAATTAAATGCGGAGGATATCCAGGCTTATTACAATGAACTGGAGGAATGGGTAGGACCCGGCATTTTTCCTTTGCAGCCCGAAACCATCAGGACTGAGCCAATTGATATCGGTATTACCGGCGAGCAGCCCGGAGGTGACTCCCTGCGCGGGCGTTTTGATATAGAGGGCAGTCACCTGGAGCGGCTGAATTCAATAATCAGCATACCCGGAGAAACCATAGTAAACCTGAATCCGATTATAAAGACCCCCAAAATAGATTGGCCTATGTACAAATACCTGTTGAAGCGCTCAATTGATGCCCTTGTTCCCAATTTGGGACAGCTGAAAAAAAGTACAGTGGTGCTCATGCAGCAAAACAGCGCCTACATTGAGGCGTATATGGCGGGCCTGAACCATGAAATGATTAAAGAGCTGGTCTGGCGGGAATTCCCGGTGGACCGGAAAGGTACTATATTTAACTATTTCTGGGACCCCACCGAATTTATAAATCCTCCCTATGATATACAAAACATCAGGGACTGGGACGGCGGGCTGGGGACCCACGGAAGAAGAGATTTTGCCAAAGACAATGCGGTTCTGGTTATCAAGGCAGATTTATTCCGGCGTTTCCCACAAACAATACTGTTTTCTTTGAAGGTTACCAAAGGCTATACACAGTGGGATACCATCTTCAGTCAAATAAACAGCGGGCATGCCATGTCGGACGACTTTGAAGTCATACAACCTGTTTTGAAAGCTGACTTGGGTGATGATACAATTTTCGTTTTCTTCCCCTTTTCGCCTGACAGTATAATCAACAACCCCCGGTTTGACTATTACTTTGTGCTGATGGAACCGTCTTCCCTGCCCAGGTTCGGGCTTGATGAAAGCAGCCCATCGCCCGTGCCCCTGGAGGACTGGGACTGTTTCTCGTGGGACCATGTGGTCAAGGACAGCTCGGGGTGGGTGGATTTTACCAGCCTTAATTCCAGTGTGACCCAACCGCCGGGACCACATTGGGGAAATGATTCGGCTGCCGCTGCCTGGACTACCTGCCAGAAGCCGGTGCGGATTATTATTGACGCCGAGGCCTTTGTGCGCGATCCACAAAACCCGATTCCTTAAACTGGAGGAGGATAAACATGTCATATAACAAGAACAAACCTGCCGTTCTTTTTCCATTGAGGTTGGAAATCTACGACCATATGGAAAAAGGGTACATCATACGGCCCCATAAGCCGCCCCTGGACAGGCCCGATATTATCATCAACAGACCGGGCACCGTCATCAACACTCCCCAGGGCCCATTGGCAGGTAAAGATATCAAGATACCTTTTTACAGGCAGGAGATATGGATAAGGTGGTATCCCGATGACTGCCAGATATTTCCCGGGGTAAGCGGTATAACCCGTGATGAGGAGATTGCTTATGAGATATATTTAAAGTCCATATCTAACGTAACCGACCAAGAAATTATTAAGCAGACCTGGGCCTCATTTGTCCGCAAGGTGGGCGCCGCCAGGGCAAGATACATAGCGGATATCGATCATAACAAGCTTGGGGATAAAGATGAAGCCCTTAAGCAATTTATCAGTGTAGGATCAAAACTCAAGCTCCTGCCCCGGACCGTCAAGCTTTTTACCTTTCATGAAAAAGGTGCTTCATTTGATGAGAAATTCAGGTTTCTGGCCGAAGGAAACCCAATACCTGAAGACCTGGTCATTTCCGATCCCGACCATCCTTATGCCCGCTGGATGGTGGACTTCGAAGAAGCCGTCGCCAAAGGTATGGGCTTAAAAATAGCGGGCACCGCCAAGTGCCGGCAGGTGGGCGATGCAGACTGGCTTATTGCCGTTGGCCTGAAGGACTCGGCCGATAATGATGCCGTGCTGGAAGAACTCCTCATCAGGTATAAGGCAACGGGCAGGTTTGACATTCTGCAGCAGGATACCCCGACAAACAATACTGAAAACGGGAAAACCGGCTTTACCGGCATTGAAAATGAATTATCCGGGACAGATGAGGTAATGGATCATAATTTGCCCCAAAACAGGGCAATAACCGGAGGCCAAATACTGGCCGGCGCCCTTGGAATAACCGAAGCTATCTTTACCGGCATCAGCAACGCAGCCTTAACAGAGCAAAGGTCGGCGATGGCTATGGCATCGGTTCTTTGGGACCCGTTTACCCGTGGTTACAGGGATATGTATATGCATTATCAGGGTGTTCATGATGTGGTCAGCTTTCGCAGCCATCCCGTCAAATGGAGGTATTTATCCGAGCATTTTAAAAAGTCGGTACTGGGCAGGGGCCTGGTGCCCGCTGTCCGGATTGGACAAAACCCTTACGGGATACTGCCGGTAACATGTCTTAATGAATGGAAAAGCAGTGAGGAAAAGGATAAGGAGAAAATAATCCTTGAAGAGGGTATGGCCAGGGTGTGTGCAATTTTTAAGGAACGGTTCATGGGCCTGGCCCTGGAAAAGGATGATCCACCCTCGGAGTATGACAGGCTGGTTAAAACTCTCCAACTCAATGCGGTGCCGCACAGAATTGATCTGCAGCATGTCTCCAGGCACCATTACTCGCCCAGGTTCCACGATCATCTAAGCACCGTAACCTGCCCTGTGGCCGCTGAAAATGACTGTACAAAAGCTTTGAGCTATTTTGATAGTATTGCCAAAACTGATTATGCAGATGGACCCGGTACCAGCAGTGAGGTGATTACCAAGCTTCGCAAGGAAATCTCCTCCCAGCCGGATTCTGTTTCACTGCTTTTAAGAATGCTCCAGTACTCGGCCATTATTTTGGAAAACAATATTATTGAGGTGATTAATGACCCTAAGCTGGCCAAAGAGGAGAAGATGGTGGCTTTTGAGGGGTATAAAGCAATGTCTTTAAAGGCTTTGGATGAGCTTAAACTTTTAAGCGACCTGCCTGTCGCATCCCTAGCAACGCTGCTAAAAGAAGTAATGGATTGCCTCAGTTGCAGGCTGGATGCCTGGATAAACTCCCTGGCCAATATCAGGCTAACCGAGCTCAGCCTGGATGATGAAACAATAACCAGGAATCCTATGCTGGCTTGCGGGCAGTCCGGCAGTAAAAACATCGTCGGGGTTTATGGTTGGCTGGAAAAACCTTCGCATATGGTCTCTGCTCACCAAACCGACGGCTACTTTCAGGCACCTTGCTTAAACCAGGCCATTTCCGGTGCTATTCTGCGCAACGCGGCATTGTCCAATGATCCGAACAATAATTCGACTTTCCAGATCAACCTTTCGTCCAGCCGTGTAAAAAAGGCCGTCTGGTTTACCGAAGGTTTGCAAAAAGGCTACCGCCCCGGTGAGCTTTTGGGGTACCAGGTGGAAAGAAAACTGCATGACAAAAATCTTGACCGGTACCTTCTGCCCCTGAGGAAGATATACCGTTTTACCGGTCAAAACCCGGGTGATACGCCGGGCAATGCAAACTTGATCAACGGAGAAAAATTTATAGCAGCCGCTGATCCGGTTTCAGACCTTAATATAGAGTTCAATAAAGAGGGTAAACCAAATGTTACCCGGGCTGAAGGGGACAAACTCAAAGCTATTCAGTCTGAAGTAAGCCAAATCCGGGATGCGGTGTCAGACCTTTTTATAGCGGAAACAGTCTATCAATCGGTTAAAGGAAACTCCGCCCGGGCTGCGGCCTGGCTGGATGTAATAGAAGGCAATAATACACCTCCCCGGGTGGAAGTTATGGACACCATCAGGTCGGGTCACCCCCAAGCCCAGAAGCTAATGTATCCTTTGACTATAAAACTTGAGGACATTGATGAAAAGAAGATTGCCAAACCACGTTTTATGGCCGAGCCGTTGGTGGCTGAATTCTGCAGTCGCGAACTGCGCCAGGACTTCAACTACTGCACGGTGTATGCCGGGATTAAGCTGAGGGAAGCCCGGGATGATGACTCAAAGTCTGTTACTTTGGCCATTAAACCCAAAGATGATCTCCAGATGGAAGCCATTGATCTGGTGGTGGGAGGGATTCCTGAACTGGAGGCACGGGCGAGGTTTTATATCTGGAATCAAATTGCGGCGGGCGACAGCCGGTGGTCTTTTTTAGGTGATGATTTCTGCAAATCCCCCAGTTATAAAGAGTTTGAGCAGCGGGCATTTATAACATTTGATTATGCATATGATGTACATGCCTTGGTTTTAATGGAAAGATTGCCCTATGTAAGGTTATTCCTAAGGAGCGCCCAACCACTGGCACCTGAATACATCGGTACGGCAGTACACCGAGATAGCAACGATATTATCAGCCATAGACTGGATACTTGTATTTTGCTGGAACAAAGATTAACCGGACTGCTTGAGGTTTATGACCAGTGCCGGGGTAACCTGGAATACACAGCGGAATTATTAAGCAGCAATGATGATAACGACCCCGGGGTAATGGTAGTATTAAAGGATATGCTGATGTACATAAGCGGTCTGGGTTTCAAGGAAGCATTGCTACCCCTACCCCCGGGCAGTTCAAGGGAAGCAAATGATGAAATCATCTCCGGGCTGCATTACCTGGCCGAAAAACTTGCCGGCAGAGAAAAAGAAATTGCAGTCCTGAAAGCAAATGAAGTATTAATTGAGCATCCAGGTAAAGAACCCATTGCAGTGCAAATTAACCTGGACACAAAAAGTTTAATGAAAAAGGTGATTACCCCCCAGGGGATTAAGTGGCTTCCCCTGCAGCATGAGGAAGGGGCAATCAAGCTTGCGGCGGTAACGCTGTATATGAAAAATATCACACAGGCTATTCAAAAGGCCGTCGGTGGCGAATCCATGCCCGTATACCCGCCCTTTGTGGTAAAAGGTGGCGTAAAAATAGCACCAGACAGGCCGGATTACAAGGCGGTTCCGGTCAGGGACATGCTGGTTAAATACAGGGGTGTGCGTAAAAACCTGTGGGTGGCTGCAAAAGCATTTCCCCGGAAGTTATTGGATAGCGACGAGATAAAGCTCTACAGCAACGAGGGCATCCATTTGAGCCTTGAAGAGGCTAGGTACCAGGCACTTGCAAGGGCGCTGCCCCTGCAAAACAGCAGTATCAAAAGATGGGATTTATTTATGGAAAAGTTAAAGCAAGCCTCACAGACCGGTGCCTCACCCGAAGCGGCCCGGGTATGGAGCTTGTTGGATGAAGGGTGCCGGAAAATGGTTTTATCATATACAGGGTTTATAAGAATAAGCAATGTTACGCAACAAAGTATCATAGATGCCCTGAACGTTATCCTTGGCACCAGGGATTTTTATGCGGCCAAATACTTTAAGAATATCAAGCTGGACTCCGATGCCATGATGCTCATTAAAAACGGCATAGCACAATTATCCTTGAACAATCTTATGTGGTTCAATCATCATTTGCTGGAACGTATTTTCCCAGGGCTAATCGAAAAACAGATTAGCCTTACGGAGATAAGACAGCTGTCCATACCGACCCAGCGGTTTACAGATCTACACTATATTCTCCCCTCCGAGGGCTTTTATGTAGATGACGGTTGTATAATAACCGGCTTCTTAATTGACGAATGGACGGATTTTATCCCGGCCGGCTCCGAGGCGACCGCGGTTTCGTTTAAATATGAAACCCCTAAAGCCCAGGCCCCCCAAGCTATCCTTATAGCCGTCACCCCCCGGGTGGACCCCCAGGGGCTTGAACAATGGAAAAATGAAGACATAGCCGGAATTATAGGCGAAACCATTGATCTAATGCGTATACGTTCCGTTTCCAATGAGAAGATGGCGGGAAGCAGTCTGGGCTATTTTCTACCGGCCCTTTTATATCATTCAAGCTTTAAAATACCCAACCAGTCCTATGAGCAGTTTAACGGTGTTATAGACGGCAACTTCCACTACCTGCCCAAAAATTAGTGCAATGATATTTTAATTACTTATGGAAGGTGGAGTTTTGTGTGGACTCGTTTATACGATTTGACATATCCGGGGACGGTCATTTCAGGCTGATACCCAGAAGCATTTCCCATTCCATAGCAGAAGGTATCCAGGCCAAAACAAAAGACCCGCTGTGGTTTCTCACCCGCCAGTGGCAGCTTGGTGAGTTCAAGGCGGAAAATGGCGGCCGGCCCGTATCAGCTGGTGTTGCATTTCAAACCGAGAAGGTTGACGCAATAAGGCTTGGTAACGATGATCAATTTAACCCCATAGATGACGCGCTGCTGCCTGTTGAAGCTGCTGTTGAGCAGGAGAATTATGAGAATACCGGAGCCTGGAACCCCCGGCAGCTGGAATACCAATTTGCAGCCAAATCCAGCAGCATAACCCTTGAAGTAAACCAGCACCATAGTGGAAACCTGGACTGGTATGATTTTGATATCTCCAGCGACGCATCCCTGCAGGGTAAAATTAAAACCGTATCGGTTATGCCAGCAAAAATATCATTCAAGGGCATGCCGGATGCCCGCTGGTGGAAATTTGAAGATGCCGGTGTAGACCTGGGGGATATTTCCCGCCCCGACTTGAATTTTCTTGCCATGCTCCTGGTGGAGTTCTCACTGATATACTCCGACAACTGGTACTTTATAACCCTGAACCAGGAACCGGGCACCCTGAGGTTGGTTGAAAAACTAACTGTCACAGACAGCTTCGGTGCCGTTAAAGAAATACAGCCTATAGCCGATACCAGTCAGGACCACAGCAAGTGGAGCATTTACACACTGTCCGGCTGCAACGGGGCTGCCCCCGCGGACGCCAGGCTTTTCTTTCTTCCCAACACAGCCGCCCATTATTTAAAAGGGGAAGCCATAGAGCAGGTGACAATAGCCAGGGATGAAATGTCAAACCTGGTTTGGGCGATAGAGCATAAATATTACAACCCCACCAAATATGAAGTGATTGACCGGGATGATGAGGAAGCGGTTGTAGATAAATCAGAGGTTTCAAAACAGGATGAGATACGTTTATACCGGTTGAAAGATTATCTTCCGGTTAATATGATTCCCTATGTACCCAGACAGCTTTCGTCCTCAAACGGTGAAATTGTACTGCGCAGGGGGCGAACCTATGAGAACCTTAATGGGCAAAACCAGTATAAAGGACGTTTTTTAGGGGAATCCATTTTAATTAATGAGGAAGAGATTCCGGCGACTCCGATAGAACTATCAAGGCATTATAAGCTGGTTGCCGTAGGACCTGAAGAATGGGAGCTGGTTAATAGAGCCGGTAAGTGGTTTCTAGAAAAAAGAGAAACCAAAAGGGTTCATTCATGGGTAGGTAGGGAAAAGAAACCCGCAAGAAAACTGCCTCCTGTAAATCTGAAATTTGATTATATGGTTTAAAGAAGAAGCATTAAATGAACTGTTTATGTGGGCAGTTTTTTCGTCCTGAGCAAACGCTATTAACCGGATGTACTTTTCATATATTCATGCAGCAGCAAAACTCCCCGGCGGATTTCATCCGGTTTCAGATGTTCGTAAGAAAAATCCCTGTGACTATGGGTCAATGTCACAGGGAAATTAATTTTCGTAATCATTATCAGCTGGTTAATTATTGACAGATGTTGCCTTGAGCAGGTGCTACCTGGATGTGGTGAAGTTTGAGATAATTTCTTTTGCCGCATTAATCAGTTCCGTTGCTTGTTCCTCAGTCAATTTGTTACTGGTGTTTAAAGCTTTTACTTCGTTAATAAAGGCATTCAATAAATTGACCGCATTGCTTTTGTCCTTCTCATTTAAATTAAGCGCGTTATCCAGTTTTACAGTCAGGCTTTTTTTAAGACCACTGTTTAGATCCAGATTTTCAATAGAGCCTTGAAGATGATTAATTTCTTCCGTAAAGTTATTTATTCCGAAGGGTTGTGTAAAACTGATGCCGCCAGCGCCTTTTAGCTGGGCGCGAATATAGTTGTTTACCTTGTCCTCATAGAAATTGAGGTCAATGGAGTTGCCCGTGGCGATGATCTGATCATCTGCAATCCATTCGATGGTGTTGTAGTTTTCGCCGTCGATGGTGATGCTATTTTCGTCCTGATCAACAGCAATATTTGTAATTTTAGGCGCGGGGCCGGAAGCCGTGAAGTCCACACCAAGTTCTCTTTTTGCTATCAATGCCACGGCGTAGAAGGTGCCGGTCTCCATGGAGTAGCGCACATGCTCAAGGGTGTTTTCCGGCATCAGCATCATATTGTAGCTAAAGCCTGTATTATTAACATTGTGGGTGTCGTCGTTGGAGAAACCCCATACCGGGCGGTTGGGCATTGTCTGCATCAGGATGTTGTCCCACAGTATCCTGTCACTTATAGAGTCACCATCCTTTTTATTAATTATCTCCATGCCTACGCAGGAGGGATACTTCATGAAAAGGTCTACATATTTTGCCACGACGGACGGGTCTCTGGAAACTGCCGCGCCATCTTCAAAGGACATATTTCTGGCGCCGGTGTATCTGCCGGCATGGTTGATGTGGGAAATACCGCCTAAAGCTTCACACTGAGCGATTTTGCTTTCCAGTGTTGCGCCTTCAATGTTATTGAAATCGGCCCAGAAAGTGTTCAGGTGATCAGATATGGACTGCTCATTTGAATAGGGAATGCCGATCATTCCTCTGCCGTCCCTGTCTGTGCCTGAATTTATTTCAGCCAGGCGTTCCTGTGTCAGGTAGACTTTATCCGCCGGTCGATCTGTTCTGTCCCAAGTGGTATTGGTGAAATTATGATCGGTGAGTGCCATGATGTCATAGCCTTTGGCGTAATGATCTTCAAACATATCAGCAGGAGTATTGGCACCGTCACTCTCAATAGAGTGAGAGTGGAAATCAGCTTTGTACTGGCCATAGGTAGACCAGTTAACAGTTGCGTAAGGGTTGGTGATGTGGTAGTCATTTGTCCCCTCTACCGTGGTTTCAGCTGTTGAAATACCTCCGAAGGTAAAGTTTGCGAGCATTAACACTGAAAGACTAACGGCCAGCTTTCTCTTTATTGTTTTAAGCATATTGTTTAACCCCTTTCTTGAATATAAACACACCCAAGAATAATCGCCTCTTATAGCTGCAAACTATTATAGTATTTCTCAGGACCTCCTTTCCAGTTTTAGATTTGGTGCATGATTTGGTGCATGTCTATTATAAATTGCCGGGTTTAAATGCAATTGAAGTTTATGTTAAGGCCAGAAAAAAATAATGTAAAAAAAGGAACATGTTCCATTTTGAACCGAATGAGTTGGTTTATCTCGTTAACCGCCGCTAAGACTCCCGCCTCTACAGGCGGGAGTCTTAGCGGCGATAAACTCGAAATAAGTGCGACTAAGGTTCAGATGGGGTCAAAACCCCACCTGAACCAAGTCTTCTTTATTAACTGAAATTTAACACCAAAATCACTAACATAAAATTTAATTCACAGTTGATTAACAAAAGTTGTTTATAGTACATCTAGTTACTTAAAACCAAAATATAACAACATCCGGAGTTTTTAGTATGTGCTCGCGAGGCCAAGCATCAAAATTGAGCGTTTTGCAGTATGGCAATACCATTTATGTCGGTTTGGGTAATAATTTCCTCGAGGTAATTTCAGAAAGGAAGTAGCCGATGATAAAAAAATTTGCGGAAAGTAATTTGATAAAATCGCTGTTCTTGCAGCCCAATCTGCCTTGGGGGGATAGAATCGGTTTTCAGTACCGGATTATGGCAATTATAGTTGTTTTGGTTGTTTTTATCCTGTCTTTACAAGGTATGACAACCTATTATACCAGTAAGAATTTGCTGCAGCGTTACAATGATGAAATGTTAAAAAGCTCGGTTAAAAATATGGCTGAAAAAATAGATCTTTATTCCAGTGTTGTTGATAGCCGGGAAATCACGAGAAAAACAGAATATTTAATGACTAATGAACTGGCAACCTTTAATGCACAAAAAATTCCGGTACAGATTTATATCTTGGATCACCAGGGGGCGATAGTACTTTCAACTTCCAAAGATAACAGTACCCAATTGTCCAAGGAAACGCTGCAAAAAATATTAAATTCCCGCAATGGGTTACAAGGGATTCAGATTAGTGGAGATATGTTCAGGCTTGCTTACCAGCAAATACCGGGACGCAATTGGACCTGCTTGATTAAGCTGGCTGAAGCAGATTATTTAAAGCCTGTTATCTACCTTCGCAACATGGTGACCGGATTGGGCCTGGTAGCGATGCTGGTTGCAGTTGTATGTTGTATTTGGTTGGCCGGAAAATTTTCCGGCCCCCTCAATGATTTATGCGCTGTTATGGCCGGGGCAAGTATGGGCAACTTAACTGTCAGGGCGAAAGAGAGAGGTGTGGGACGTGAATTTTCCTTGCTGGGCCAAAGTTTTAACAATATGCTGGCTAAACTTGGTGAAATGATTGATCAATTTAAAGAGACAGGTTCAGGCCTTTTAACTACAAGTCAAAAGATGCAACTGGTATCGAAAAACCAGCTGGATAACGTTGCGGCAACAGAATCCAGTGCGATAGCCATCAATGGTGTTATGAAATCAGTAGCCGGATTGGTAGACCTGGCTGAGAAAGCCAGCCGTGAAATGATGCTTGCATCCGAAGAAGGGATGGCGGCATTAAAGACAGTGGTGTCCAGAATAGAAGAGAACATGAAAAACACTGCCCGGGGAACAGCTACCATGCAGCAGCTGGATAAAAACATACAAGAAATTAATAATATGTTAAATGTCATCAAAGAAGTGTCGGAGCAAACCAGGCTGCTATCTTTAAACGCTTCCATCGAGGCCGCCAGGGCGGGGGAATTGGGACAGGGCTTTGCCGTGGTGGCCGGTGAAGTCCGCCGTCTGGCTGATGATACGGCTACATCAACTAAAAATATGACGATAATTGCCTCTGCTATTGAAGGACAAAGTATGGTGGTGCAAGAGCAGGTAAAGATAGCCGATGAAATGGTAAAAGAAGGCTCCGCTGCTTCTGAAAAAGCGCAGGAAGCACTGGCCAGGGTTTTTGATCGCATTACGGCGACTGACCGTTACATTATGGATATTTCACAGCAAATTAGAGAGGTTGCCGGCGGCGTTGACCAGATGGCAGTTACAATACAGCATATTGCCGGTGATATTGAGCAGCACGATGATTTTGATCAAAGTGAGTGTTTCTCTGCTCTGGAAATTTCCAATCTGGCTCAACACCTGGCTGATATGGCCTTAAAAATTCAAGACCACCTAAATGAGTTCAATTCTACTCAGGAGTCAGAGTAATGAGGTGTTTAAGTTGCAGCTTAATTTTTGGAAGAAATTATTAGCACATAAAAATAATAATGGTTCCATTGTTACCAGGCCAATCAGCAAATTAATCATGTCAAACAGCAAGAATATAAACGGGAATTTCATTCTGTTTTATCTTGATATAGTTAACTTTAGTAAATTTGAACAATTGCTTGGATTAGACACGGCAAAGACAGTTCTTAAATATGTAAACAACCAGATCCATTCGGCATTTCCACAAATGATGTCGCTTAACAATAATGAACTAATTATTGACCGGGTAATGGGCGATGATTTTATAGTGCTGTGCCCCAATAGTAAATATCAGGATAGTGAGCTGCAAAACATTGCCATAACTCTGAGTATCGCCCTTAAAGAAAATATTAATAAACATTGTTTTACGCAAACAGGGTGGACTTTTGATATTAGGGTGGGGTTCTCTTTAATTGTAATCAATAGCATGAAAGATCTGGAGCACCAGCTTTATGTGGCGTTCAGGGAGGCCCAGAAGGTAGCCCATGGCCTGCTTGACCATAAAAAGGTCGGGTTATTGGAGGAATTTAAAAAAATCCTGCACACAGAAAACGTTAATGCGGTTTTTCAACCGATAGTTTCATTGGAAAACGGTAGTACGCTGGGGTGGGAGGCTCTTACCAGAGGCCCGATAGATGGGCACTTTCATTCTCCCGCGGTGCTTTTTAGTTTTGCTGAGGAGGTGGATATGTTATATCCCTTGGAAAGATTATGCAGAAAGAAGGCAATTTCAGCCATTGGTGATCTTAATTCTGATCAGAAATTATTTTTAAATATTAACCCAGGCACTATCAGCGACCCTAATTTTGTCAGCGGTGAAACCTTAAAATATATAGATGTAATTGGTGTTAAGTCTAATAATATAGTTTTTGAGATCACAGAGCATACTGATGCGGCAAACTTCCCTAATTTCAGAAAAACGCTCAATCACTACCGGGATCAAGGTTATATGGTGGCTGTTGATGATGTTGGTTCCGGGTTTTCCAGTCTCAGTACCATAGCCTTAATCAGACCGGATTTTTTAAAAATGGATATGTCTTTGGTACAGGGGATAAGTTATGATCCGGTGAAAAAAGCATTAATGGAAACTATTGTAATTTTCGCCGAAAAAATAGGCTGTAAAATAATTGCCGAGGGAATTGAAAGCGAAACCGATCTTAATACCGTTATGGACCTTGGGGTTCATTACGGTCAGGGCTATATATTTGCCAGGCCGGAGTATCCAAAACCTAATCCCGAAAAGAAAGTAGTAATAAATATACTTAACACGGATTTGGGTGGCAAACGGAAGTTCTGGCGCTATACCATTCCAGTCAGTGATATTATGGAAAAGTGTCATACAGTGGGCCGGAGAGTTCTTGTTAAGGAGGTTAAGGAATTCTTTAGCAGCAATCCGAATGAAGCCGGTGTAGTTGTTCTGGAAAACAATAAACCACTGGGCATAGTTATGAAGCAAGACCTTTATCAAGAGCTGTCAACGCTTTATGGCATGTCCCTTTATCTTAATAAACCAATTGAAACTATCATGGATAAACGGCCGCTGATGGTGGATAGTAGTGATCCGATTCAGGTTGTGTCTCAGATGTCGATGTCAAGGGAAAGTTCAAAGCTTTACGATATTATAGTCATTACCAGTCATGGTGAGTATGCCGGTATTTTATCGGTTCAAACTTTATTGGACGCCATGACCAGAATACAATTGGAATATGCCCGCAGGGCCAACCCGCTTACCGGTTTGCCCGGTAATAAAATGATTGAGGATGAAATTAATACCAGGCTCTCTGCAGGGGAAAATTTTTCATTAATCTATTGTGATCTTAATAATTTCAAATCGTATAATGATAAATATGGTTTTGAAGAAGGCGATAGGATCATTTTATTAACTTCCAGGATAATACAACACTGCGTCAATAAATATGACTCAAAAAACAGCTTTGTTGGTCATATTGGTGGTGATGATTTTATTGTTATCGTTGGATGTGTTGCAGTAGAAAAGATTTGCCGAAGAATAATCCGCTTGTTTGATAGGATTATTCCTCAACGTTATGATCCTTTAGACAGGCAGCATGGATGTATTCAAGGCAAAGACAGGGACGGCAACGATAAATGCTTCCCGATAATCGCCATATCAATGGCTATTATTGATTGCGGCGATAAGGGTCAAGCCTCTTCTTTGCAGGATATAGTTCAATTATCGGCCGAGTTGAAGAAATATGCCAAAACTTTTGGTAAAAGCGTTTTTACCAGAGACAGGAGGTATAAGGAAAATCAGAGTAGATCTGCATTTAAATAAATGAACTATACATCTGCGCATTATAAGCGTAAAATAATCCCCACTTTGCCAACAAAGTGGGGATTATTTTTTACCCTCGCCTGCGCTTAGGTTTAAAGGATGGAGGGAAATACAATGGAGCTTAATTTTAAATAAAGGGAGTTTTGTGTAGTATTTTTGCAGTCGTTAACAGGAAAAGGTTTATTGCAAGGATAATTAAATAGCAACCGGCTGGGAAAAACGAGGCGACGCTGTGCTGTTAGACATTTTAAAAGATATAAAATTCAAGATATTTTTAGGTCTACTACTGTTAATAGTTTTAGTTCTTTTGGGGGTAATGTTTTTTGCCGTGGACAAAGACTCATCCGGTGTGCCTAAGATTATTAATGGCAGTCTCGATGTGGCAAATTGGCATTCAGACAGCCATGGCATGATAAATTTAAGTGGTGAATGGGAATTTTTTTGGCAGAAGTTTTATGCTTACCATGATTTGAGTGACGGCAGTCGGAAACCTGATATTATGGCTAAAGTACCGGCAGTGTGGAATAGCTATAAGATTAACGGTAAAAATCTGCCGGGATTCGGATTTGCAACCTACAGGCTTAAAATTAAAAATATGGATATTAGCAAGAAAATTGCTATAAGAATGCCTACCGCTTCAACCGCCTTCAGGTTATATGTAAACAACGAGCTGTTTGCTGCCAACGGCAGAGTCGGAATGGACGGACAGCATTACAGCCCCCAGTACCTGCCTGTCAAAGTGGAATTTATGCCGCCCTCCCGGGACTTCGACATTATCCTCCAGGTGGCAAATTTCTCATACGCCCGCGGAGGAGTGTGGTATCCGGTATACATGGGTTCCGCTGAAGGAATAGCAGCGTATGACCGGAACATTGCCTATAAAGATATGTTTTTACTTGGAGCCTTCCTGATCATGGCGCTTTATTACCTCAGTATATTCTTTATGCGCCGTGAGGATAAAAGCAGCCTGTATTTTGTTTTTCTGTGCCTGATTGCGATCGGAAGGACTGCGATTTACGGAGACTATTCTATCAGTAAAATATTTCCATGGGTTGGCTATCACATCATCGTAATGATAGATTATTTCACCCTTTATTGGTCTTCTGTCGCGCTTGCATTTCTGATCGGCGAGCTTTTTCCCGAACATACCTCCAGAAAGCTGCTGCGGGTATTTGTCGTCTATGCCTCCGGAATGACTTTGTTTACAATGCTGGCGCCCATATACATATATACAAGCCTGACCTACCCCATTGAAGCTGTGGCGCTTGCAATTGCCTTCTACGCGGTCATCTGCGCTGCAAGAGCCTTTCCCATGACCAAAGTGGACTCTGCAATCATCATGGTTGGAACTTTGGCCGTCGCATTGGGAGGTGTCCATGCGGTGCTTTATCATAACGACATCATATTATCCAGTATCGGGGAGCTTTCCTCCTTTGGCTTCTTTATTTTTCTTTTTCTGCAGTCCTTTATTCTGGCCAGACGGTTTGCCAAAGCCTTCAATGACGCCAAAACCATGTCGGAAAAGCTAATGAAGCTTGACAGTCTGAAGGATGAGTTTCTTGCCAGCACCTCCCATGAATTAAGGACGCCGCTTAACGCCATAATCAACCTTGCTGATGGTTTATCCAGAGGTACCGAGGGTCCGGTAAACGAAGATCAGAAAGCTTGCCTTTCCATGATTACAACCAGCGGAAAACGTCTTGCCAACCTGATCAACAATATTCTGGATTATTCTAAACTTAAGCACTTTGATTTAAAAATGAACCCTGAGCCTGTCACTATGAAACGTATTGTTGAAAGCGTTATGAATGAGCTTGGCAGGTTATATAAAGCAGAAGATCTACAAATGCTCATTGACCTGCCAAATGACCTGCCCAATATTCTTGCAGATGAAAACAGGATGCTTCAGATACTGTATAATCTTGTCGGAAACGCGTTAAAATTCACGGAAACCGGATATGTCAAAGTGTCGGCAACGGAAGCGGGAGATGTTGTTGAAATTTGTGTTGAGGATACGGGAATCGGCATTCCGGAAGACAAGCTTGACATCGTATTTGAATCCTTCCACCAGCTTGAAGCTTCCCTGAGCCGAAGCAACGGAGGTACAGGGTTGGGGCTTCCCATTACCAGATATCTGGTTGAGGCGCATGGCGGTAAAATACGTGTTGAATCAAAGCTCGGGATTGGTTCAAGATTCTATTGCTCCATTCCGGCTGCCAAGGAAGCTGCTGAAAAAAAATCATGGCCATATAAAACGGCGAGAGCTGAAATAGCAGCTGCTGAATACAGTGAAAAGCATATTGAAAAGTTCCCGTACAGACATAAAACGGACGGCCCCCATATCATGCTGGTGGATGATCATAGATCCAATCTGATGTCTCTGGCAGGTATTCTTAAAATGAATAATTATTCAGTCACGGCAGTTACTTCAAGCAGGGAATTCTTTGCGGAATTCAAAGCGGCGGAGGATGTGTCCCTGGTCATTTTGGACGTGATGCTGCCGGAACTGTCAGGGTATGATATATGCCGTGAAATTCGCAAAAGCTTTTCAGTTTCCGAACTGCCCGTATTGATGTTGACAGCCAGAACAACAATAAGTGATATTGTCACAGGTATAGAATCCGGGGCGAATGATTATCTGGCCAAGCCTTTCGATGTGGAAGAGCTTTTGGCCAGAGTTAATACGCTGATACAGCTCAAAGCATCCGTGGACAAAGCCATAGCGGCGGAAATGGCATTTTTGCAGGCGCAAATCAAGCCTCATTTTTTGTACAACGCATTAAATACGATTATCTCCATTTCGCGAGACGATATAAAAAATGCGCGGAACTTAATGATCGACTTTAGTGATTATTTGCGAAGGAGCTTTGACTTCAAGGATTTAAGCCAATTTGTGCCGTTAAAGAATGAGCTTGATCTGGCCAAAGCCTATGTTGAAATAGAAAAAGCCCGCTTTGAGGAGCGTCTTGCGGTGGATTTTCAGCTTTTGGGAGATATGGAGGTCAGGTTTCCCGTCTTGATGATTCAGCCTTTGATTGAAAATGCCATTATTCACGGGATTCTGCCAAAGCCTGAGGGCGGCCGTGTTGACGTGGTGGTCAAAAGAGTTGAAAAAGCTGTACAGGTCATGATTAAAGATAATGGTATCGGCATGGATGAGGCCAAGTTGAAAGAGGTCCTGGGGGACGAGCGGAAAAAAGGTATCGGCCTTGGCAATATTGAAAAAAGGCTTAAAAAAATTTCCGGAAAAGGACTTGAAATAAAAAGTAAACCGGGCGAAGGCACGGAAGTTATTTTTATTATTCCTATAAAAAAATAATTATTATAATTTTGATCAGCATAGTTTAAAAAAGCTGTGAAACCTTTGATAATATTGGTTTTGCAGCTTTTTTGCTTGGCCTCCCGGGGGCGGTTTGGGGAGAATTTGGGGAGAATCTTTTGATATAAAGTAATTAAAAGTCGGGATGTGCGTTGATGAAGGTATACCTATTGGAGGCGGAAGGCGAGACTCTGGATAAAATGCTGCTCTGGCTGTCTGAGAATGCTCTGGTTAAGGTTGTCGCAGTTTTTGCAAAGCCTGACGATTTGTTGAAAAGAATCGCAAGAGAGAACCCCGATCTTGTTTTTATCCGGCTTGGAAATGATGAAATACCCGGGCTTAAAACCGGCGGTATCGTTATGGCTTTAGATCAAAACATCAGGGTTGTTTTTGTTTCGGATGAGCGTGATTATGCGCTTAATGCTTATGAAATAGGCGCTTACGGTTATCTGCTTTGTCCCGTTACCAAGGACAAGTTTGACAAACTTGTGCGTCACAAATAATAAATTAAATTTAATAAAGGAGTGTTGTTATGTTGCAGGGTAATGACAAAGGGTACTTGAGGCTTGCCCTGGGGGTCGGCGTTTTAGTGGTCTTGGCAGCAGGGATGTTGTTCGGTGTTTGGGGGTATACATCTGCTCAAGTTAAAAATGAAGCCGGGTTAACGATAGTTGACTCAAAAGAAGCCCTTATTGCGGTGGATATACCGCCTTCGTTGTCTATTACACAAGGTTTTTCCGACAGCTGTGGTACTATTACCAACAATAAGTCTGAAATAGTAGAAATAACGGTTGTCGGTACCGGTGAGTTTGATGTAGACGATTTATATTTGTCACCCGGGGATTCTACAGATCTTAAAATAGCAATTCCAGGTGCTGAGGAACCGGGTCTACATAACTATAGAGGAACGGTAACGGCTGAATGGGATGGAGGACAGGCCGAGATAAATTTTGATGTTGAGGTATATGTGGAAGCAATTGAGGGGGAAGGACCATAAAACCAAAGCCAAAAGCTAAAAGCCAAGGCCGGTGTGAGGAGAACCGGGCAGGCATTCTGACTACTGAATTCTGACTCCTGAGTACTGAATAAATAATTGACAGGGGGAGATAACAATTACTGCATTACCTACATTACCCTCATTACCTTATGGTTTACAAAAAAAATTATTATCCCATCATATTCGATGGGCGGTTATGCTTATTGCAGTTTTGTTTTTAATTCTTACAGCCTATTCCTTGATTACGCCGGCCGAGGTTAAAAAAGAGGTTATTAATCAAACCCTGGAGCAAAGAGTAACCTTTAGCCATTCAGTTATTCCCCAAAGGTCCATACTTTATCCCGAACCGGAACCGCTTACCAACCAAGCGGGAAAATACTTCATCAAAATCATAGATGAGTTTAAAGTAGGAATAAAGGCGGATATAGTGTCTAATCCCAAAGTTCCGGTTGAGGGAACGTCAACGGTAGATTTAAAGCTGCGGGCCCGGGAAGATGACGTTGATTTGTGGAGCCGGGATTATATATTAAGCCCTGAAGCTAAATTTGAAGGAACAGGAACATTTCCGGTTATTGATGACGCCTTTATCGTTCCTTTACCGGCGATCCAGGAATTTATTAAACAGGTAGAAGAAGAAACCGGAATACGCCCCCGAAACGGATATCTATTGGACATAACCCCGGTTATCAAAACCAAGGCTACAAACAAAGAAATTACCAATGACTTTAATCCTTCTCTTTCGTTCTCTCTTTCACAAAACCGGATTATCTCCCAGAGTAAACTACAACAAGAAAATATTGTTTCTTTAGCCGATACCAAAGTTATACCCGGTTACATAAATATTCTGGTTTGCCGGGTTCCGGTTGTTTATGCCAGGTATATCTTTGGTGGATTAACTTTGTTAGGCCTGGGAGCAGCTGTTTGGTTGTTTGGTTTATATCGCCGCAATAAGCCGTTTGAGTCCGAGGCCCTTACCATTAACCGCCGTTACCGGAGCCGGATTATCACCGCTCAAAACAGCTTGCTTAATAGCGAGCTGTCGGTAATACATTTACAAAGCTTTAAAGAATTGCTCAAACTGGCGGATGAGCGAGATAAGAGCATTATCAGTATATGCGAAGACGGCAATAACACCTGCCGCTACTGTGTGCCGGACGGTAAAACTTTGTATTGTTACCTGGCTTCCAATGAAGCTCCGGAACGGAGTGATGCGCCTCCGCGGTCCTCGATGAATGAACGGGTAATTTCTGAAACGGGGTCAACGGTATGAGTACGCTTACTGCCGGCAAAGAAAATAATTCAGGTGGTATTGGAAACCTGCGTTTGCTGCCGGTTTTTTCCTCCGGTCTGCCCGGCGGACCCCGGGTTTTGGAACTATACCGCTATATTTCCTGGTTGTTGACATCTTTGTTTTACCTTTTGGGACCGCCGGATTCGCCGGTTTATTTCAAACTGGGGGTAATTGCGGCCCTGCTGGTGGCTGGAAGGGTTTCGGTGTACCTGTATGAGCATAACAGCGAAGCTTCCACTGCTTTGCTGGGTCTGGTTAGCGTAGAGACCGTCGGTATTGCCTTGTTATTGATTCCCACCGGCGGTCTGGATAGCCCTTTTATGTGGTATGCCTTGAACCCTATTTTTATGGCGGCGGTACTGCTGCCCGGGGTGTATTGCTGGCTGGTGCTCTGTGTATTTCTAGCCGCGGCGTCAACGGGAACTGTTCTTTTACATGAGGCCGCGTCCATATTAACCGTATGGGGGGAAGATTCATGGCTGGTGCTGGTATTTTTACTGCTGACTACGGCGGCGCAGCTCTTTGCACGGCTGGCCCGGCAGTTGTCCCGGGCCTATGACAGTCTTGCTCTGGCACACCGGGTTACAGAGCATTCTTTGGCGCATATCTCGTCCCTATACCAGGCCTTGGAGGCGTTTTCCAGCGGAGAAAACCCACGGCGCCTGGCCGGGCTGCTGGCCGATTACTCCATGAAGTTGAGCGGTTCCCGGGTGGGGTTGTGTTATTTGGAACTTGATGACGGCAGTGAATATTGGGAGACGGTTGATCCCGAAGGCCTTTTACCCCGCGGGGTTGAAAAAGAGGCAACCAGTGCCGTCGGGCATTACTTGAAGGAAGGCGTTAAAAGCAAGCATTACCTGCCGGTTGTTGGTGCTGATACGGGTAAATATAAGCTAGTTTGCTTGCCGGTGCAATCGCCGGGGGCGCATTATGGATGGCTGGGGTTTGGCGTGTCCGATGATGAAACTGAAAACGATGCCCGGGCGGTTCATTTCCTGGCGGAACTGGGGGCCGTCGTACTGGAACGCTGTAAAACCGACGAATTGGCGGCACGCTTGCTGGTATCGGAAGAGCAAAACCGCATTGCCGGCGAGATTCACGATGGTGCATCGCAATATCTGTTCAGCATTGTCTATGCCCTGCATGCCCTCGGCCGGCGGAAGGGGAGTTTGCAGGATGAGCAAGTACAGCGGCAGTTAAGCCTGGTTCAGGAAACTGCCAACCGGGCTGCCAGGGAACTGCGGGCCTCTATATACAGAATCAGCCCGCGCCGGCGGGGTGAGCAAGTTTTTATTGCCGGGATGTCTTCATACCTGCAAAGGTTGGCCCGGCTCAGCGGAGTGGAAGTGGATTTCAAGCACGAGGGAGATGAAGAAGATTTAAGTCCCGCCTTGCGTAAGGCGTTTTACCGTATCGTGTGTGAGGCGACATCCAATGCCGTACGTCACGGGAAGTGCGACAGCATCAAAGTGTCATTGCGGATGGTCCCAGGGGACATGTGTCTGGAAATAAGTGATGACGGGCAGGGGTTTAATGTTATTGCACCGGCCTGCAAGGGGCTGGGATTGGCGAACATGCGCAGTTTAATGTCCGATTTTAACGGTGATTTTGATGTACAGTCCGGGTCTGGCAAAGGGACCAGTGTGATCTGCAAAGTGCCCGCCGGGGTTACCGCGGATCATGCACATACGGGAGGTGGTAATATTGAAGGTTGCTGTGGTTGATGATCACCCGCTAGTGAGGGAAGGCATCCGGTCTGTTTTGGAGATGGAAGATGACTTTGAACTGGTCGGCTGGGCGGGTAGCGGCAGGGACGCCCAACAGCTCATACCGCCGCTGCATCCCGATGTGGTTATGGTGGACCTGCGCCTGCCGGGGGAATACGGTGTGGAAATTATTAAAAATTTACGGCCGCATCTCCCGGGCTGCCGGTTTATTGTTTTAACTACTTACTCTGGAGCGGAGGATATCAGCCAGGCTCTGGAGGCAGGTGTGGACGGGTATATTCTGAAAGAGGCGCTACCGGAGGAAATGCTTTTGGCTTTGCGACTGGTGGGGCGGGGGCGACCGTATTTCGATCCCGCAGTAATGCAGTCAGTGGTGCGGCAGCCCCGGGGGGATAACGCGCAGCTGTCGGAATTGACCGGGCGTGAGCTTGATGTTTTGCGGGCTCTGGCCCGGGGGTTGAGTAATAAAGAGATTGCCGCCCTGCTGTACATTACCGAACATACGGTAAAAAAACATATCAGCGGTATACTCGGCAAGCTACAGTTGAAGGATCGGGTCCAGGCCGCATTATATGCCGCAGCCCATGGCATTGCGAATAACGATGCCCACGGGAGCGGTGTCCCGGATTGATACTCTGGCCAAAGGAGTCTATTAAACGATGGAAAAGACGTCATGGAAAGTTATCGGCGCTGTATTGCTCTTGGTGTTGAGTATAATAGTCACCGGCGCCGTCGGCACAGCTGTTTTAAAGCGCCCGTTTTTAATGGCCCCCATTCGTTCCAACAGTATGTGCCCGCTCTTTGAGCGGGGTGATGTGGTAATCATCAAGCCTGTGGACGGCAGCCGGGTCAAAGCGGGGGAGATCATCGTTTTTCATCCCCGGGAGGGGGGACTGGCGGGACAAAATTGGGTCTTGCACCGGGTTACGGGCGGAAACCCGGCGGACGGTTTTATTACCCGGGGTGACGCCAACGAACATACCGACCAGTCCACCGGTACTTTACCGGTGCAGCCCGGTGATATAGCGGCGGCGGCGGTGACCCTAGGCGAGCACCAGCTGCGGATCAGGCTGCTGGGCTACCCCTCTCTGTGGGTGGAACAATACAACGACAGCCCCTACGCCTTACCGTTATGCCTGGGCGCGGTGGGCTTGCTGTTGATTATCACCGAGCTGAAGGACGGCGGGAAACGGAGGCGCAAATCCGGAACCACCCCGGCTTATGTCGTTTATCCTGCCGCCGGGATGACCATTTGTATTTTACTTGCTGCCACCCAGATAGCGGCCAGCTCTTTTCTCACCTTTCAGTATGAAGTGTCCCCGTCATCCCGGGGCGTCCTGATGGGCAGCCCGGTGGGCATTATGCAGCAGGGGGATGTCATTGAACGGGATGTAGCTACGGTGGGGGGCAGCGGGTTTTTGCCTATGATTGTCTCGGTGACCACTGCCGACACGCAGTTCACCTTCAACAAAAGCCTGTTTTTAACCAACCCCGGCAGCAAAGAAAAAGTGGTGGCCACAGTGGAGGCGAAACAGGCGGGTAAGTATAAAAGCATGGTTTATGTGGGAGTGTTTCTGCCCACGCTGCCGCCGGCGCTGGTGCACAACCTGGCCCGGGTCAACTACTGGCTGACCTTGGGGGCGGTATCCTTGGTACCGGCTTTGCCGCTGGTGCTTTGGCCGGTAATAGACAGGCGCCTGCGCCGGCAAATGAGGCGGGCCGTCCGCAGGCGCGTATTGCGGGTAACGCAAAAAGTGCTTCCTTAGAGAATATAAAGAACATCCCCGGGCGGGGATGTTCTTTATTGTTGTAAGTGGTACTAAAGTATAAGGTCATTACGGTAAAGCAGGCTACTATGTTTCTACCTTAGTATAACGGGATTAATCTACTCCGGGATTAGTGAATACGGTACCATTTATCCCGGGCGGACTATGCCTTGGCGTGATGTGGGGTCACCGCGGATTCTTTATAATTACAGTGAGGCTTAGGTCAATTGTAAAAAATATAAAAATATTAGGAGGTCGGTATTGTGAAGAAAGGGTTGTTTATGGTTATAGCTTTGCTGGCGGTATCCTGCCTGATGGCGGCCGGGGCGTACACCTCGGCCACGGTGTCGAATGCCGCGTCATTAGCGGTAGCTACCACCGATACTGCGCTGGTGGCACTGACTGCGACACACGTAGGCGCTGATGTAGGTTTTGAAGACGCTACTGTGGATACAAGTAGTAATGTTTTAAGCTTTAACTTCAATAAAGGCAGACTTGATGCGAATGATGGAGATAATGACCAGTATGGTCTTCAAAAGGATAGCGTATACACCTGGTGGGATGATACCAATGCGTATGGTTTATTCCAAGTTACAAACAACTCTAAGGACACTGTACAACTTACCGTTACAGAAAAGGAAACGACGAACGACACCAATATTGACTTTGATTTCATAATGGGCATTGAACGTGGTGTGACTGATTACGATAGTGGTTGGAAGGATACAGGAGTCTCAGCGGGTTATTATTCTGTTACCTTTAATGATGAAAGTGCTAAACTGGCGCCTGGAGAGACAGCTGAAATTGGGGTAAGGATTAATGTCTTAGATTCAGCAACAAATGCGTTGTCATTCTTCGATATAGATGTTACTGCTGAAGCAGTAACTCCTCCACCGGCGTAATCCAACATAATACAGCTTAACAATAAGTATATAAAAAGCCTCTTCATTAAAAGGGGCTTTTTATACCTTATATTTTTCAAGTAACTGTGAAGCTGCTGTATGCCGCTCCTTATACGGCAGTCTATATTCTGGCCAGTAGGAGGTGAGTGTTTGAAGAAATTTATTTTACTGGGGTTGATTTTTTTCCTGGCCGCGGCCGGTTTAATAGGAGTTCAGGCCGGTACCGGTGCAGCGCCGGCTGGCAATGATATAACGGTGGCAACGGTGCCCGGCTGGCTTGCTCTAGAGCCCTCCCGCAACGGGCCTGTTGAATGGGACGGGGGGACCAAGAACATGGCCGGGTACGCCGATGAAAACGCCTGGGTGGATGAGGACGGCAACCTGCATTTTGACTTTGCCAAAGGCATGGACGGCAATGCATTTGGTTTTCAACCGGGCAGCTATTATGAGTTTGACCGGCTTTTCAAGTTGATCAATCAAAGAGACCGGTCGATAAACGTTTCCATAAATGTGCAGGATATGGGGGCATACCGGAATTATATTCTGATTGGCACCCAGTCGAGCCGGACTTTGGTAAAGGATTTTACGCCAAAGGATCATGCTACCTTCCCGTGGCCCAACCCTAACAAGTCACGACGCATTGCAGCCGGTGATTCCATATGGGTTTCGGTGCATTTCGACATCCCGCCGGATGCGGAGTTGACCGCACCCGTGGCCGGTAAACTGGTGATCACCGCATCATACGATGAGGGCGGGAGAAACAATGTCCGTGAGTCTATGCCGGGAGTTGAGGTTGCAGTTGATGGACAAAAGCGGGAGCAGGTCGCCACAGTTATAACCACAAAAGAAGGTGGCCGGACGGTTACCACGGTCACGGTTGACCCGAAGCTTGAAATAGAAGGCCATAACTCCGTGGTTACTATACTTGCCAATACCAACTCCGATGTGGTGATTTGTGAACTGAACGGTCAGTTGGTCAAGAACATGGAGCAGAAGCAGGCAGTGCTGGAAATAAAAACTGAAGCCGCCACCTACACTCTGCCGGCCCAACAGATCAATATAGATGCTGTTTCCGGGCAAATCGGCCAACAGGTTGCACTTCAGGATATTAAGGTAAACATTGAGATAGCCAGGAGTTCCGCGGAGACTGTCCGGATCATTGAAAACAGTGCCAGGAAGGGCGAATACACAATTGTGGCGCCTCCGGTTGATTTCAAGGTTACCTGCACTTACGGCGATAAGACGGTGGAAGTCAGCCGGTTCAACGGCTATGTTGAAAGGACCATTGCCATTCCCGACGGTGTTGATCCACAGAAGATTACCACGGGTGTCGTACTTAACAGCGATGGTACCGTAAGCCATGTACCCACCAAAATAATTGTCATTGACGGCAAATATTACGCCCAAATCAACTGCCTTACAAACAGCACGTACTTTGTAATATGGCACTCTAAAACCTTTAAGGACGTGGAGAATCACTGGGCCAGGGACAGCGTGAATGAAATGGGTTCAAGGTTGGTTATCGGCGGTGTAGACGAAAATAATTTTGCGCCCGACCGGGACATCACCCGCGCTGAGTTTGCCGCCATAGTCGGCAGAGCCCTTGGACTTAAGGCCGGCGGCACAGCCGACAAATTCAGCGATGTTAAAGGAAATGACTGGTTCTGCGGTGCAGTTGGCGCGGCCTGCGAATACGGCATCGTCAGCGGCTATGAGGATGGAACCTTCAAGCCTGACCAGGCTATCTCCAGGGAAGAGGCTATGGCGATGATCGCCCGCGCCATGGAGCTAGCCGGAATGGACACCAATATTGCCGGTTCCGGCGTAGACGCAAAACTGGCCGAGTTCAAGGATAAGGACAGCGTTAACGGTTGGGCGAAAAAGTCTGTTGCTTCATGCATCAAATATAATATAGTAGTTGGCAGCAACAGCGTGCTGGCACCGGATAACAACATCACCAGGGCTGAGACTGCGGCCATGATAATGAGAATGCTGCAGCAGGCAGATTTGATTTAGGACATAGGTTAATCACTCCAAAACCCCCGTGGTTAAACACTATGGGGGTTTTTTAAATATTTTTGATATTCGGGAGAAGAGAGTTGGGTTTGTTGGCAGGAAAAGGTTTGTTGCAAGAATAATTAAAAAAGAGCAAGGAAAGAGCAAAGGGGATGTCGGAATATGATCAAAGCTGTTTTAATTGATGATGAAAGACCCAGCTTAAGAGAGCTTGAATACTTGCTCAAAGAGGACGGCAACTTTGCAGTGGTCGGCATGTTTATAAATCCTCTGGAAGGTATTGATCAGATCAATACTTTGCAGCCGCAAGTTGTATTCCTTGACATCCATATGCCGCAGTTAAAAGGAATTGACGCTGCTTCACAAATCCTGGATAAATGCCCCTGGGTGGATGTGATTTTTGTTACGGCTTATGATCAATATGCCATTGAAGCATTTGAACTTCACGCCCTGGACTATATACTGAAGCCTGTTAAAAAAGAGCGCTTTGATAAAACCCTGAGCAGGATTATAAAAAAGAACAACTACACCATATCCCCAATAACCGGAGAAAAGTTCAAAATTAGCTGCCTGGGTAATTTCCAAGCCGGCTGGGAGGGGCAGGCGCCGATAAAGTGGCGTTCGGAAAAAACAAAAGAACTTTTTGCCTTTTTACTTCATCATGAAGGCAGGGAAGTAACCAAGGAGAAGATATTGGAAGCCATCTGGCCCGATACCGAGGTGGTACGGGCGATACACCAACTTCATAACGGCATCTATTATATCAGAAAGACACTTGATAAATATGATGTTGACGGAACACGGATTGCCGTGGAGGGAAGTTATTTGCTGAAACTGGGAGAGGCTGAGACCGATGTCCTGCTTTTCAAAAAATATATCCAATTAATCAGTAAGGGTGAGAGTAGCCTGGAAGCGCTGGCAAGGGTGGAAGCTCTTTATAGCGGCGATTATCTGGAAGGGGTTGACTGGATGTGGGCCGACCTCGAACGGGAGCGGCTATTAATGAATTATATTGAGGTTGTGCTGAAATTGTCCCAAATTTATATACAAAATAAAAAATTTGACCAAGCCGAGGAGATTTTATTAAAAATATTCAAGAAAAATCCTTATCTGGAAGATACGACAAAGCTTCTTTTAAAGCTGTATAAGCACATAAACAAAAGAAATAAGGCTATCAGTCATTTTATGGGGTACAAAAAAATTCTCCAAGAAGAACTGGGAATAGAGCCTGAAGAAGATATCCAAAGTTTTTTAGAAATTTAATGATATAGGATAAGTATTTACAGGAAAGCAATATGGAGTTAACAAAGGTTGTCTATAATTGATATAACACTTTTTCAAACCTCCTTTCATGTAAATAAATGTTTCCTGCGGGCATGTTGAATTATATCAATTGCCCGCTTTTTTTTAATATAAATGGCATCAATATAAATAGCATCGGCCTGATGGACTGCCGGTATAATCTATAACTTTGGCATCCATAGATTTTCTATTTAAGCTGTTTGGATGCTTGGGTAAAATATTTATTGCTAAATCACAATTTTCACCCGGCCACCTGGGATTTAAATCTACCTTGCACAGTCCTGGTTCGGTACGTTTTTTGGAATTAAGGTAATATGGACATTCTTTGCATTTCAACGTTAAACACCTTCCTAACTAAAAAATTACCCAACCGCCTGGTTGGGTTTTGTATTCGGGAGAGGTAGAACTAGTAATTTTTCTTTCTTTTTAAATAATAGCAGGTAAAAGTTAACCCTTTTTTGCGTTATTGTTGCTATTGGGTAAATTTTTGACTAATTAAAGGTGATCATGATTTAGATTTATTTAGATATCTTTAACCTTAACTGTAAACTCTCTTAACTTTTGGGCTTTAAAATTATATTGGGTAAATTGAATTATTTGAGGATTTGCTGATTCGACCCAAGAGAAATACCTGTTTGCCTGCGTCCAATATCATCTAGGGGGTTTGGTATGATTATAAAGGTGCTTGATACAAACGTGCTTCTTGATAGACCTATCGGCGATATTCTAAACACGATGGAACCATGTAATATAGTTATACCACTGGCGGTAATAAACGAATTGGATGGTTTTAAGCACCTTGATGATTCACGTGGCTATTGCGCCAGACAGGCGATCAGGTTTCTGGACGCTTTGCGTCCGAACTTGCATCGGGGTGTTGTTATTGAATCAGGCCATGTCATCACTGTTGAATTAAATCATTTAAATGTCGATCTGCCCGTTTTTTTGCCCAAAGACAAGGTCGACACGCGTATAATCGGGGTAGCCAAAGGATTAGGGGAACAAGCCAGGGAAGTATCCCTGGTTACCCAGGATATGTGCGTGCGTATTCTTGCTGATGCGCTGGGGATCTGCGTTGAAAATTATGTTGTGGAAAAAGTAGATCCCGAAATACTTTATCAGGGTTGGGTGGCTATTAGCATCAACAGTGATGAAATACAGCAATTCTACCAGCACAATATGATCGAGTATGAGTCAGATAAATTATTAGATAACCAGTATCTGGTCATGAAGGATGAAACAGGAGGAAAAAACCTGGGCAGGTATAATAAACGGGCAAGAAAAATATTTCCTCTATGCAGAGAAATGAATATATTTGGTATCAATCCGATTAAAGACAACATTGAACAGCATTTTGCAATAGATGCTCTGTTAAATCCCGATATCCATTTGGTCACCCTCATGGGGCCGGCCGGTACCGGCAAGACTTTGCTTGCTTTAGCCGCCGGACTTCATCAGGTGGTTAACTTGCAGCGATACAGCAACCTGGTGGTATCGCGGGCTTTAATACCTCATGGACATGATATTGGTTTTTTGCCGGGGTCCAAGGATGAAAAAATAAGTCCCTGGATGGGAGCTATTTTTGACAATTTGCAATATTTGATTCGAAATTTCACTTCATCCAAGTATGGAGCATCTTCCACACCTGCTGAAAAACTGAAATCATTCATGCAGGAAGGATACATTGATCTGGAGGCGCTGACTTACATCAGGGGGCGTTCAATTCCACAGCAGTGGATAATAATTGACGAGGCTCAAAACCTGACCAAGGAAAATATAAAAACGATTATCACCAGAGCAGGTGAGGGGACAAAACTTATTATCATCGGTGATATCCAGCAGATTGACAACTGCAGGTTATCTGCTCAAAACAATGGTTTTGTGACACTGATAGACAGGTTTAAGGGTAATGAATTATATGCTCATGTTTCGTTGTGCAAAACCGAACGCAGCCGGCTGGCGGCTTTGGGCGTTCAACTTTTAGCCTAAAAAATTATTAATTTATGATTTTTAAAAAAGCATTAACCAGACCGGGGTCAAATTGGGTGCCTGCGCATTTCTTTAGTTCAGCCAGGGCCTCTACTCCGGTCATTTTCTGTTGATAAGGACGGCCGTGCGTCATAACGTCGTAAGCATGGATGATTGCCAGTATGCGCGAAATATAAGGGATCTCTTCCCCCTTCAGGCCGCGGGGGTATCCCTTGCCGTCCCATTGTTCGTGATGAGCTAGAATTGCCTCTGCTATATGCGGTATGTCCGGTAATATATTTACAATCCGGCAGCCAATTTCCGGGTGCCGTTGGATTGATTGCCATTCCACCGGAGATAAAGAGGAAGTTTTATTTAATGCTTCATTATCCAATGCAACGTTGCCGATATCATGCAATTCGGCCAGGAGGACGAGGTTGTTTAATTCATTTTGCGGCAGGTTAAAGCTTTGGCCCACTTGCAGAGCAAGCTCTTTGAGCCGTTGAATGTGGTCTTCTGTATCGTATGTTTTATCATTCATTGTTTTTATCAGGGTTGATAAAAATGTGCTGCCAACGGCTCTGCTTACAGATAGTTTACATTGATACATCCGGTCCTCCGCGGCTTTAATTACACTTTGCATATCAGTTTCCGGGTGCTCCTTGGTGCTCTGTCCCAGGGCAATGCTGATCGGTATGGGACTGTCCTGTATCTCGTTGCAAGCCTTTGTTATGCGCCGGCATATTTTTTCGGTTTCCCGGGCTGTAGTTTTAGGCAGCAGGATGGCGAATTCGTCTCCGCCCCAGCGGGCGATAATATCTTCTTGCCGGCAGGAATTAACGAGGATTTGGGCAAGCGTTGCCAGCAACTGGTCCCCTACTTTATGACCAAAAGTATCATTAACCAATTTTAAGCCATTGGCGTCACCTAAAATTATGCTTAACGGAAGCTGCCTGATTGTATCCAGGCGCTTTAACTGCTCTTCAAAATAGGCCCGGTTATAAAGTTTGGTCACTTTGTCATGAAAACTAAAGTGTCTAATCTCTTCCAGCTCGCGTTTTTGTTCAGTGATGTCTTCAAAAATGTAAAACCTGCCGTAATAGTTTTTTAGTTCATTATAAATTGGCGTTGAAAATCTTCGTAGTAATCTGCCGTCCAGTAGCATCACTTCATCTTCGATTATACTATGATTGCTTACGGTTTCTATAAATACCGGCGTGTCCTTGGCTATTTGGGCATTGCAGTGCGAGATTATGTTGCCGGTGAGTTGTTCGGGAATTGGACCGTCTTGGTTTATTACGTGTTCAAGGCTCCAGGTTCTGCAAAACTGCCGGTTAAAGTATAAAATATTACCTGTATGCTCGTTTAAAACAATCATGGCATAAGGGGACGAACCCGTTGCCAGTCGCAATAGGGCTTCATTAAAAGTTAGTTGCTTTTCAACTTTTTTTCTCATTGCAATGTTAGACAATAGGATTGCTATAACCACAAGCATAGCAGCTATCAAAACAAAAAGAATTTTAAATATGATTAAAGTTGCCTGGTCAGTGAAGGTTGGCATAGAAATATGCGAACCCGCAACCAGTGTTCCGAAAATCAGCAGGATAATAAGATAAACCCTGTTCAAAATAAATATCTCCTCTTTACAAACTAACGTTAAAATTCGCCGAAATTGGGATAATTCCTAGTTGCATATTAAAAGATTGAGCGTGGTCCACTCAATTTTATGAACCACCGGCTTGCCGTTACGGAGTATGTTTCCATCGCAGTAGATATTTACTGCTATAATTCACGTTTTTATGGTCATACTATTTAGCGTAAGGTTCGTAATGGCCGAGCCAAGATTATTACAGGGTCTCCACTGGCTCTGTAATAGCCGGCCAAAGGTTAATGCCGGATCAAAATGGTTCGGTATTAGCCGGCGGGAAGATCGGTAAGTGTTCCGGCAGGCTGTTTTACAGTCCGAACGATTGTAACGCGGTCACAAGGGATGTTTACCGGTCGAGCTAAGATCATTATGGGTATTGATAATTTAACATTGGGTTTGCAGCGGTCGAGAGATCGTTGCAAGCTCTATAGATATCCATAATGGTCGAGCAAAGATCATTGCGGGTGTCGTAACGGTTCATGGCAGCCGAAAGGTTGTCATGGGTTGCGCAGATATTCGTAATGGTTGTAGCGTAGGTCATTACGGGCTTATAACATAGAAACCCTTTTCTTACGGGAAAAGGGTTTCTTCTATTTTGCAAGCTTTAAAGGGTTGGCAAAACGGTTTTTAATTTAACTTAACAGAATATAAATATTGCCTTTACAAAAGTAACAAACGGTTTACTTTTCTTTAAAACTGTTTTGTTAGAGTATTTAATGGAGGATAAATTTATTCATTAATCAGTTATTAGACGAGAAAAGGTGATCACATGGCCAATAAAATGGCAACAAAAAATTTAAAATTGTTTTATAAAAACTTTCAGGCGCTTAAAGATGTTACGCTACCGGTTATTGAAAATAAAGTTACTGCTTTAATCGGGCCTTCGGGGTGCGGTAAATCCACCTTCCTAAAAACCTTAAACCGCATGAACGATGTTATTGACGGGACAAAAATAGAGGGAGAAGTTTTTCTTGACGGCATTAATATCTACGAATCGGGACTCGACCCGGTGGCTTTACGCAAAAAGGTGGGGATGGTATTTCAAAGACCTAATCCCTTTCCCATGTCGATTTATGATAACATTGCTTACGGTCCCCGTATCCACGGCATAAAAAACAGAAGTGCGCTGGACGACATTGTGGAAAAGGGCTTACGGTCTGCCGCTCTCTGGGATGAAGTGAAGGACCGGTTGCATAAATCGGCCCTGGGCCTTTCAGGCGGCCAACAACAAAGATTGGTCATAGCCAGGGTGCTCGCAGTAGATCCGGAAGTTATTTTAATGGATGAGCCCGCCTCTGCTTTGGATCCGATATCGACTTCCAAATTGGAGGATTTAATCCATCAGCTTAAAACGCAATATACCATTATTATAGTTACTCATAATATGCAGCAGGCGGCCAGGATATCCGACTACACCGGATTCTTTTTAAACGGCCAAATGCTTGAATATGACCTTACGAATAACATCTTTACGGCCCCCAGGAAAAAGCAAACCGAAGATTATATCACCGGCAGGTTTGGCTAAAGAAAGTTTTAAAGATATCTTTACATTATTTACACAACCTTCAAGCCCTCTTAAAAAGCGTCTGCTATATTTGCTTTAGTGAAATTTAATTGCATCCAATTAAAAAAGGAGGACAAGGTAAGAATGGTGAGGAGATTCAAGGTTTTAGGCTTATTGATTGGTGTCGTTTTGTTGATGGCTGTCGCAGCGGGCTGTGGAGGCAATACAGCCGATCAGCAGGGCGAGCAGTCCCAGGGACAGGAACAACAGGAACAGCAAGGCGGCGGTTCTACAGGTTCCATTACCGCGGTGGGCTCATCAGCACTGCAGCCCCTGGTGGAAGAAGCAGCCAAACAGTTCATGGCCAGCAATCCCGAAGCGCAAGTTGTTGTGCAGGGCGGCGGCAGCGGCACAGGTCTCAGCCAGGTGGCGTCCGGGGCCAGCGATATTGGTAACTCCGACGTGTTTGCGGAAGAAAAGCTTACCCCTGAGGAAGCTTCCCAGCTGGTTGACCACAAGGTTTGCGTGGTAGGCATGGCAGCGGTGGTTAATCCTGATGTAAAAGTGGACAATTTAACCCAGCAGCAGCTGATTGATATTTTCACCGGCAAAATAACTAACTGGAAAGACGTGGGCGGAGCAGACGTAAAAGTTCAGCTGGTCAACCGGCCCAGCAGTTCCGGCACCAGGGCTACTTTTAAAGCCTATGCGTTGAATGGCGCCGAAGAAGCCCAGGGTATCGAGCAGGATTCTTCCGGCACAGTGCGTAAAATCATCAGCGAAACCCCCGGTGCTATTGGCTACTTGGCCCTGTCTTACCTGGACGGCAGTGTTACCACTCTGAAATTGGACGGTGTTGAACCCAGTGAAGAAAACATAGCCACAGGTGAGTACCCGGTATGGGCATACGAACATATGTATACCAAGGGTGAGGCAACCGGTTTGGCCAAAGACTTCCTCGATTATATGTTATCCGATGAAGTTCAAAAATCACTGGTGGTTGATCTCGGCTATATTCCTTCCACTGATATGAAAATTGATCGTGATGCCAGTGGTAATATTACTAATAAATAAATGGCCATGTTACTGGTAAGAAGATGATAACGGTGATTTCCGGCGAGGTGTTGTGAGGGCTAAACCCCAACATCACCTCGCCTGTTTTACGTATTAAAGACAGATCAAAGGAGTTAGTTAAATGAATAAAAAATCATTTTACGACAGAGCCGGCCGCGGGCTGACGATGTTATGTGCGGCTTTTGTAATTCTTCTTACCATGTCCATCATTTATTATATCGGATCTAAAGGATTATCCACCTTTATTAATCATGGAGTAAGCCTGCGGGAGTTTTTATTCAGCGACCAATGGCGCCCGGATCGCCCGCCGGGAGAAGGGGGACCCCAGGTTGGTTCACTGGCTTTTATAATCGGTTCAATAGCGGTATCCTTATTGTCGGTAGGTATAAGCGCGCCCCTGGGGGTGATAGTGGCGGTGTTTATTGTGGAAATTGCTCCCGGCTGGGGCCAGCGGATACTACAGCCTGCGGTTGAACTGCTGGCCGGCATACCCTCGGTAGTTTACGGCTATATTGGCCTTAGCCTGCTGGTGCCTTTGATCAGGTCTGTATTTGGAGGCGGGGGCTTTAGCTTGATGGCCGGTTTCCTGGTATTATCGGTTATGATTCTGCCAACCATTATCAGTGTTTCCACGGACACCCTGCGGGCGCTGCCCGTGGAATGGAAACACGCTTCTTATGCCCTGGGGGCCACCCGCTGGCAGACTATCCGCATGGCTATGATACCTGCCGCCCGTTCCGGTCTGATAACTGCGGTGGTGCTGGGCATGGCCAGGGCCTTCGGTGAAGCCCTGGCGGTGCAAATGGTTATTGGCAATACGCGGGCAATACCTACTTCTATTTTAAGCCCGATAATGACTCTTACCAGCGCCATAACCATGGATATGGGGGCCACTATTCAGGGCACCACCTGGAACAATGCTCTTTGGTCAATGGGATTGCTGCTGCTGTTGATGTCGTTATTCTTTATTTTAATTATCCGGTTTGTGGTGAGGAGGGGGGCGGTCTAATGAATGCAAAGTTAAAGGATAATCTGGCCACAATTACATTCTGGGTCGGCGCCGGTTTGGTGCTGTTAATTTTGGGGACCCTGCTGGGATATATTTTTTACCACGGCTTAAAGTCTATTGACTGGCAGTTTATTACTTCACCACCTCAATCGATTCGTGCCGGCGGGGGCATCGGGCCGCAAATTTTCAATTCCTTTTATATTTTATTTTTAACTATGGTCATATCTATTCCCATTGGCCTGCTGGCGGGCATCTACCTGGCGGAATACGCCGGGCGCAGCCAACTGGCCGAGGGAGTGCGGATCGCCATTGAAACTCTTACCTCTCTACCTTCCATTGTCGTAGGTCTTTTTGGTTTGCTTGTCTTCGTAAACGCCACCGGGTGGGGCTATTCCATCATGTCCGGAGCGCTGGCTCTAACGGTTTTTAACCTGCCGTTTTTAGTGCGGGTTTGTGAAGAATCCATTCGGGGTGTTTCCCGGGAATTGGTGGAGGGCAGTTTGGCACTGGGCGCCACCCACTGGGAGACTATCTGGCGCATCATTGTGCCCTGCGCTTTTCCCAGCCTGATCACCGGTATTATCATTACCTCGGGGCGGGTATTCGGTGAGGCGGCGGCCCTGCTTTATACAGCCGGCATGAGCAGCCCTCCGCTGGATTTTACCAATTGGAATATATTTAGCCAAACTTCACCTTTAAATCCGTTTAGGCCGGCGGAAACACTGGCCGTGCATATCTGGAAAGTCAATTCGGAGGGCCTCATTCCTGACTTAAGGCGAGTTGCGGACGGTTCAGCGGCGATGCTGGTATTAGTGGTATTATCTTTTAATTTTGGCGCCCGCTGGTTGGGCCGGTTGATTCAAAAGCGGCTTACAGCGGCTTGAGCTATGCTGGTAAACCCAATACCGAATGTGTTTGATACAGGAAAGTGGTGAATGCTGTGCTTGCATCGACTAACAAAATAGAAACCAAAAACCTTAACCTTTTTTATAAAAACTTTCAGGCTCTTTATGATGTTAGTATACCAATTAAAAAAAATAAGGTAACCGCTTTAATCGGCCCCTCCGGTTGTGGAAAATCGACCTACCTTAGAACTCTCAATCGCATGAATGATGTTATTGACGGCACCAAAATAGAAGGAGAAGTGCTGCTTGGCGGAACGAATATCTATGGACCGGATGTAGACCCGGTGCAACTGCGACGGGTGGTAGGAATGGTTTTCCAAAAACCAAATCCGTTTCCGCTGAATATATTTGATAATATAGCTTATGGGCCACGTATTCATGGCATCAAGAACAAGGAAAAGCTGGGGAGTATTGTTGAAAACAGTCTCCGGTCGGCAGCTCTGTGGGAGGAAGTTAAAGACAGGCTGCACAAGTCCGCGCTGGGGCTCTCCGGAGGCCAGCAGCAGCGGTTGGTAATTGCCAGGGTGCTGGCCGTGGACCCTGAAGTGATACTGATGGATGAACCTGCATCAGCTCTGGATCCTATTTCCACATCGAAAATTGAGGACTTGATTCACCAACTAAAAAACAACTATACTATTGTAATAGTTACTCATAATATGCAGCAAGCTGCCCGGATCTCAGATTATACTGGTTTCTTTTTAAACGGTGAAATGATTGAATACGATAAGACTAATGCAATATTCACCACGCCCCGGGATAAGCGTACAGAAGATTATATCACCGGCAGGTTCGGTTAAAAAGGAGCTAAAAAAATGGCAAGAGAGTCTTTTCATGAACAACTTAATAAATTGAGAGACGATATTTTGCTTATGGGCAAAATGGTGGGCAACGCAATTGAATTGTCAATTGCCGCTTTAAAACGTCAGGATCTGGATCTGGCTGAACAAGTGGTCATGGATGATGAAAAGATTGACCGGCTGGAACTGGATATAGAACGCGGGTGTTTGTCACTGCTGGCTTTGCAGCAGCCCATGGCGCGTGATCTCAGATTCATCGGCACAGCTTTAAAAATCAACACCGACCTGGAAAGGATGGGCGATTACGCCTGCAACATTGCTAAAATAGTGCTATTAATAGGTAAAGAACCGTTTATCAAGCCGCTGGTAGATATCCCGCTTATGGCCGATCTAACCCAGGTAATGGTCCGGGAAAACCTGACGGCTTATGTCAATCAGGATCGTGATATGGCTCTGAAGGCCGCCATGCATGACCATGAAATTAATAACTACTATACCAAGGTTTTTAATGAGCTGCTGGAGTTTATGACCAAGGATTCCAAAAACATCAAGCAAGCAACCTACTTTTTATTTATTGCCAGGTACCTGGAACGTATAGGCGACCACGCCACTAATTTAAGCGAGTGGATTATTTACATGATCACCGGGGAAAGGTTAGAATTAAATGAATCCTAATAAATCGTGGGGCACCCGCCAGGGGTGCCTCTACGATTTATTAGCACTTTAGGAAAGTATACCTTGCCATATATATGGCAAGGGCTAAGGAATAAAGTATAAAAACGCGCGCGCTAATGGAACTGATTTAGCGCGCGTTTTTTAGTAATGTAAAGTAAAATTCCGACCCCACCCCGGGGGTGCTATGTACCCCCACTGTTCCGCCGTGCAGGTCTACTATGTGTTTTACTATGCTCAGTCCCAGGCCGGTTCCACCCATAGCCCTGCTCCTGGTTTTATCCACCCGGTAAAACCTTTCAAAAATTCTGTCCAGATCTGCCGCGGGAATACCGATACCGTTGTCCCGAACCCGGACGACAATGTTTCGATCGTCCTCTGAAACTTCAACTTCTATCCTGCCACCGGCGTAGGTATATTTAATCGCATTATCGATTAGATTAATCAGCACCTGGTCGATCATGTCGCTGTTAACTTCGGCCACCACCGGTTGGCCGGGCAGCGCAAGCTTTAGTTCAAGCCCGGAACTGTCGATTTGTCCATGCAGCTTCGCGGCTGTATCCCGGACTATTTCGTTGATATCCACCGGATTGGTTTTAATTTGCGCATGTTTTGATTCTATTTTTGATAAATCTAAAAGGTCGTGCACCAGGCGGCTTAAACGCGCGGCCTCGTTGTCGATGATCTCGATGAATTCCCGGCAGGTGTCCTCCTGGTACATGGCCCCGTCCAGCAATGTTTCGGTAAAACCTTTGATAGCTGTTACCGGTGTTTTTAATTCATGTGACACGTTATCAACAAATTCCGTGCGAATTTTTTCCAGTTTTCTGATCTGGCTGATGTCGTGCAATACTGCAACCACGCCGTTTAAAGCGCCCGACTGGTCGCGAAACGGTGAGACAATCACTTCCAGAATCGCCTCTTCCGGGATAAATATTTTTACTTCCTGCTCAATAACCTGTCCTTTTTGCAGTGCGTCATTTATCGCGGATGATAATTCCGGGTATCTTATCGAAGAGCCGTGGGGTATGTCCGCACCTCTTTTAATCAGGAACGCCAGGAACTTTTCCGCCGCCGGATTAACCAGATCCACCCGGCCCAATTTATCAATAAAAATAACTCCGCTGGACATGTTGGCCAGAACTGCTTCAAGCTTGTTTTTACCTTCCGAAATCAGCCGGACTTTTTCTTTAATCGTATCCGCCATTTCATCCAGTGTCATGGCCAGTTTCCCAATTTCATCACTGCTTCTGATCCTGACCCTGCCGTCATAATTGCCTCTGGCAATCTGCCTGGCAAAATCGATCAGCTGTTCAACCGGACCGGTTATTTTTTTACCCAGCGTGAGCCCCACCGGAATAGCAATTAACATTGCAATCAATATAGCCTTCAGCACGTCTGACCATAAACCAAAAAAAGCATGCTTTATTTCTGTAAGGGGCAGTGCTAAACGCATATAACCATCTTCGGTGCCATGTGCTTTTATCGGTACTGCGACATACATCATATCGGTGTTAAGGGTTTTACTATGGCGAATGGCGGTCCCTGAGCCTTTTTGCCCGGCAGCCTGAATTTCAGGACGGTTTAGGTGATTCTCCATGCTGGTGGGATCTCTTTCTGAATCACCCAGCACGAGCCCCCTGCTATTGATGATGGTTGCCCTGGCCTGGACATCTTCACTGATTTGCCCGGCCAGTTGTTCCAGGCCGTTTGCATCTAAAATGCCGATTTCCTCAGCTACAAGCTTAGAAGCAAGCAAAGCCTGTGACGTCAGCCTCTTTTCGAGGTTTTGATAAAAATAATTTTCCAGGGAATTTAAAAGATATGTTCCCAGAATAAGCATGGAGAGAATAACCACGGCAATGTATGAGACTGTTAATTTCCAGCGCAATCGTTTAAAGATCATGAGTACCAGTTACCTACTCCCCTTTGAACTTATAGCCCACACCTCGCACTGTTTTAATGTAAACAGGATTTTTGGGGTTGGCTTCAATTTTTTCGCGCAGGTGGCTGATGTGAACATCTACAATCCTGGTATCTCCGTCATAAGTGTAGTCCCAAATATGGTTGAGCAGAATGTCCCTGGTCATTACCTTGCCTGCATTCCTGGCCAAAAAGTCCAGCAGTTCAAATTCTTTGGGGGTAAGCTCAACCTGCTGCCCGCTGACCTTGACCTCGTATCGCTCCGAATCTATGGTCAGCGTTCCAAATTTGATTCCTTCTTCCGGCTGGCTTTGGTCCTCACGGGCCGAAGTTCTCCTTAAAACCGCCTTAACCCGGGCCACCAGCTCCCGGGGGCTGAACGGCTTGGTGATATAGTCGTCCGCTCCCAGTTCCAGTCCCAGCACGCGATCTATCTCCTGGTCCTTGGCGGTTAACATGATCACTGCCACCGGCAGCCCTTCCCGGCGCACGCGCCGGCATACTTCAAGACCGTCAATTCCGGGCAGCATTAAGTCAAGTATCACCAAATCCGGCTGTTCTAAAGCAATCTGATTCAGCGCTTCGTTGCCGTCATATGCTTCAAGAGTTCGGAAACCCTCTTTACCCAGGTTAAATGTCACCAGCCTGACGATAGACTTTTCATCATCAACAACCAATACTGTATGCGGCATTAAATCCAACCTCCGACAAAGCATTTTTTATTCGATATATTCTATAAAGTGTTTTACCAGGGCAGGGTCGAACTGCGTGCCTGCACACCTTATTATTTCCTTTTAAATTGTATATCCAACACCGGATTTTCTCCCTTTCAATTTAGCTGTGGGGATGGACGACTCTGTTGCCCGTTGCGCTACTTTAAACCTTGAGTTTTATTACGACGTTTAACGTGTATTTCCTTTAAAAGTAAGCAATTAAACTATTTTGCGAGTACTCAAATGAGTATACTTTCCTGGTGAATTGGTATGTTAAACAGTGGGGTGAATCATTTGAAAAACAAAAAAACATATGATGCCAATGATTTAATGCCACAGCCCGATACCAGGCCGGGTCCGGGGTTGAAAAAAATAAAAAATTTAGAGGATGAGGATACTAATCCCCTGGCGGCGTTGAATGCGGAAAAGGATGAGAAAGAGGAGCATATCTAAAGTACCGCCCCAGTAACAGAGGTCTGATCCCGCACCCGCCGGCATTTATGCCCGTGCCATTTGTTGCTGAAGCTGTTCCGATCCTGTTTTGATCAAAGTTGCCACCCACAGGTTTACCAGTGCCAGCAGCGCCGCCACCAAAAAAACGTACCTGAAACCCATAAACTGCCAGAGCAGCCCGGCGAAAAACGGGATGGTCATGGAAACTACATGATCCACGGTTACTCCCATGGATAAGGTTGGGGTCAAATCACTTTTTGATTCAATGATTTTATTGAGGTAAGTGGTCCTGGCCATCAGGCAGGCAAACAGCAGGTTGTCGCCGATAAAACAGGCATAAGCGATGAATAAGGCGACACCGGCCGGAAAAATATTTTTCGCAAAGCCGTAACCAAGGCACACCACCACCAGAGCGGCGGATTCCAGCATAATGATGGTTTTCTCGCCAAGCTTGTCGATTGCTATGCCCAGTGCCGGTTTAAAAAATATTCCCAGCGCGGTTCCAATCATGCCCAGTATAGCGAATGTAGTAACCGGCTGGTGAAATATTTTTATCAAAACCCATGGTCCAAAAGTAAGGAATATCTGCTTGCGCGCACCGAAAAGAACGCTCAGCACGTAATAAAGAGTATATTTTTTCTTGAACATAATTTTCGTAGCCGGCCGCTTGATTTTCTCTATCTTCATACCCCACAGGCAAATTACCGCCAGTATTGCCATAAGGGCAGCAAGGGCAAAGGTAAAACGGTAGTTAAGGTGGAAGTAGCGGAAGCCTCCCCAAACAATGATGTAGCCAATCAGAGATGCGGCTGTGTTGACGGCGCTCCACTTGCCCAGCTTGCGCCCGACTTCTCCCGGATCTGACAGGCTGACCGTGATACTGTTGGCAATGGGGGTAAAGAGATGAGCTCCGGCGCTCCACATTAGCATCCAGACTACTGACCAGTGCAGAGTAGGGGCGAAGAACCCCTGGCCGAACAATCCCAGGGACATAATGATTAACGAAACCATGCCAATTCTAATATCGGCCAGAGCAAGCAATGCACCGGCTAGAATTACAGTAAGAAAGCCCGGCAATTCCCTGAAAAACTCCAGCCCGCCCCGGGTTGTCTCGCTGACGTTAAATGTATCAGCGATATAATTGTTAAAAGTCGGGTCATAGAGGCCGGTGTAGACGCCTAAAAATGCTCCTGCCAGGCAAAATAAAAAAAAGTCTCTTCGTCTGCCGGTTAATTTAACGCTGCTCATATTTTCTTTTCCTTCCTAATATTAAATAACATAGATTGGTTAACACTTAGATTATATTAACACTTTTAGTCCATGGTTTCTATAAAAGAACTGGCTATTACGAGCTCAGCCCGCCCCTACACCTCTTTATCTTTTTCTGATCTCGTTAACCGCCGCTAAGACTCCCGCCTCTACAGGCGGGAGTCTTAGCGGCGATAAACTCGAAATAAGTGCGGCTAAGGTTCAGGTGGGGTCAAAACCCCACCTGAACCAAGTTTTCTTTATTGTGCCGCGTCAGCGGCATGTTGATCTATCCGAGCTAATAAATTTTACAGGGCTGGTTATTGACATAGGTTCAAAATAAGCATATTATATCAGTATGAACAGATGATCATAATCTTGGGAGGGAGTACTGTGCGAAGAATTATGTGCGTTTCTTGTGGTAAAAGTATCACAGTTGACAGTTGCACAGGCTTGAGCTGCAGGGATATGAGTTGTCCTGATTGCGGCGGCAGGATGGTCCGGGATCATTCCGTCGGCGCTCTAAATGCCACGGGCAATCAAGGCATTGCCGGTGGAAAACAAAATAATACATTTATTTTTGGAAGCGGCATGGGTAATATGGGCCGTGGAATGAATGGTGGCCGGGGTATGAATAAGGTCCGGGGTATGAACCAGGGCCGAGGGCGCCAGAATTGTGGGAGGTCGATTTAAATGAGAATTGCCGTTAGCTCCACCGGTTACGAGGCTGCGGAACCGGCAGAAGAACGCTTGGGCCGCTGCAATTATTTTTTAGTATTCGACGAAGCGGAGAACCTGTTGGAGGTATTAAAAAACGATGCCGCATTAAGCGCTGCCGAAGGGGCCGGAATTAAGAGCGTTCAGACTTTGATCAATCACAAGGTGGATGTGGTGCTTACCGGCAGAGTAGGACCAAAGGCTATGAGCGCCATCCAGGCAGGCGGTTTGGCTGTTTATACCGGTGTTTTTGGAACAGTTGCCCAAAGCTTGAAAAGCTATCTAAAAGGTGAAATGCAGCCCCTAGCCTCACCTAATTCCGCCAGTCATTCCGGTATGGGTTCGCAGGCGCGGGTGAGAAGATGATAATTTCAGTGGCCAGTGGTAAAGGCGGAACGGGTAAAACCACGGTAGCAGTTGGTATGGCCCTGGCGCTGCAATCCATCGATAATCAGGTTACTTTTTTGGACTGTGATGTGGAGGAACCAAACGGGCATATTTTTATTAAGCCCGATATGCAAAAAAATGAAGATGTTTATATCCAGGTGCCGGAAATTAACCGGGAAAAATGCGACTATTGTGGAAAATGTGCTGAGCTGTGTGCATTTAATGCCCTGCTGGTGGCCAGTGAAAGCGTAGTGGTTTTCCACGAATTATGCCACGGGTGTGGCGGCTGCAATTATTTTTGCCCTCAAGGGGCGGTAAACCTTATCCCTAAAAAAATCGGCACCATTGAAGTGGGGTCGGCGGCAGAGGGACTCAATTTTGCTCATGGCATGTTGGAAATTGGTGTCCCCTTAAGCCCGCCTCTGGTTGATGCAGTAAAAAAGAAACAGGATGGGGGCGTCACTATCATTGACGCCCCTCCGGGGACCTCATGTCCTGCTGTTCACACAGTGCGGGGTACGGATTTTTGTCTTTTGGTTACTGAGCCTACCCCCTTTGGGTTAAATGACCTGGCGCTGGCCGTCGAGATGGCCAGGGCACTTGGTGTGCCGTGTGGAGTACTGGTTAACCGCGCCAGGGAAGGGTGGGACATCATTGATAAATATTGCCAACATAATGGTATTAGTATTTTAATGAAGATACCATTAAGCCGTGAAATCGCCGGAGCTTATTCCAGAGGGATACCTCTAACATTCCTGGATAAGGAATGGGAGGATGCTTTTAGGCGTCTTTTCCGGGATATCAGGGGGATGGTTGAGAGTGAAAGAGATAACTGTCATTAGCGGTAAAGGCGGAACCGGCAAGACAAGCATTACCGCTTCCTTTGCAGTTTTGGCCCACAACCACGTCATGGCGGACTGTGATGTTGACGCCGCAAATCTTCATATATTACTGTTGCCGGAGATCAAAGCAAAGCATAATTTCTGGGGCATGCCCAAAGTTGAAATTGATGCTGAAAAATGCAGCGGTTGCGGTATTTGTGAAGATTTATGCCGCTACGGGGCGATCAAGGATGGCTCTGTTAATAAAATGGAGTGCGAGGGCTGCCAGGTTTGCTACCATGCCTGCCCCGAAAAAGCTATACGTCTGGTTGAGACTCACGCCGGAGAGTATTATATCTCCGAGACCCGCTTTGGTCCGTTTGTACACGCCCGGTTGGGAATAGCCCAGGAAAATTCCGGCAAGCTGGTGGCCGAAGTGCGCCGTCAGGCGCGTGACCTGGCCCAGCGGGAAGGACGGGAATTAATCATCACCGACGGCCCGCCGGGTATTGGTTGCCCGGTGATTTCCTCGCTGGGGGGCACGGATCTTGCCGTCGTAGTAGTTGAACCTACGATTTCATCCATTCATGACCTGGACAGAGTGCTGAAGCTAACAGAACATTTTAATGTAAAAACTGCCGTATGCATCAATAAGTGGGACCTTAATCTTCGGAACAGTAGTATAATAGAAGAAGCCTGCCGGAATATGAATGTTCCCGTTATCGGCAAAATCGGCTATGATATTACTTTTATGGCTGCAGTGATGAAAAGAAAGCCGGTTATTCAGATGATGAGTTCCGCGGTAGAGGATATTGTTTCCCTCTGGCATAATGTTGAGGGAGTATTGAATAGCTAAAAAGGGAGAGAAAAAAATGGCGGAAAACGAAAAATGTGATTCCTGTAATCAAAAAACTGAGGGATGCACACCTGACAAATGCGGCATTGATATTTTACCCCAAAACGATTATACCGAAATCAAGCATGTTATTGCCGTAATGAGCGGCAAGGGCGGGGTGGGAAAATCGTCAGTTTCGGCGCTGCTGGCATTAAGCCTGGCCCGCAGGGGGTACCGGGTGGGGATTCTGGATGCTGATATCACCGGACCCAGCATTCCCAAAATGTTCGGCATCAGCTCGCGTCCGCTGCATGATGAAAATGTGCTTTACGCTGCGATGACCAGTTCAGGAATTAAAATCATGTCGCTGAACCTGCTGCTGGAAAACGAAGACCAGCCTGTAATCTGGCGGGGGCCGATTATCGCCGGTGCCGTAAAACAGTTTTGGACCGACGTAGCCTGGGGCAAAATTGATTTTATGGTTGTGGATCTTCCTCCCGGTACGGGTGATGTGCCCCTTACCGTTATGCAATCACTGCCCCTGGACGGGATCGTGGTAGTAACATCACCTCAGGATCTGGCCAACATGGTGGTCAGAAAAGCCGTCAACATGGCCAATCACATGAATATCCCCCTGCTGGGCTTTGTGGAAAATATGAGTTACCTGCGCTGCCCGGATTGCGGCAAGGAAATAAAAATTTTCGGAGAAAGCAAGTCAGCTTCTCTGGCGACCTCCATGGGCCTGCGCTTACTGGAAAAATTGCCGGTCGATCCTGAACTGGCCGAGCTCTGCGACGCCGGTAAGGTAGAGAACTACGGGGCGGAACTGTTTAAGGACATAGAGCATTTGGTCTTAAAAAAATCCGGTGCCAGTATCTGTTAATAGCCAAAAGCTATGCAAAACCCCCTCTATTAAAACCCCTTCTATCTGGAAGGGGTTTTAAACTGTTCAGCCCGGATTTTTAATTTTAAAAGCAGATTTTTATCGATTTATGTCTTTGATGTGATATTATTTATTTATGGAATATCCTGGCCCCATGGCTGTAGACAGGCTGTGCTCTGGAACAGCCATTTTCATGTTTGGCAATAGTAGGCTATGCCGTTGGTTATAATAAAGAAGACTTGGTTCAGGTGGGGTTTTGACCCCCACCCGAACCTTAGTCGCACTTATTTCGAGTTTATCGCCGCTTAACCCCCGCCTGTAAAGGCGGGAGTCTTAGCGGCGGTTAACGAGATAAAGCTATTGCGTAATTTGAATTCCGGAGGTGGAAAAATGGGAAATAAAATAACGGGCTGGGCAGTGTGGTTCTTGGTTTTAGTGTTATCGGCATTTATCGTGCCATACCAATTTTTGTCCGGAATTTCGAATGTATACGGTGCTTTCATGTACTGGGGAATTTTTGCGCTGGCCGCCATGATTAGCGTCGGCATTATTACCGCCAGATGGAGGGAATAAGTTTTGAGTTCATATTATATTTACCTGGCTATTGGGTTGTATTTTGCTCTTGGAACAATTGTGGCCGTTTATGCCCGCAGGGGAATGGGACGGGGCATGGCCGACTTTTTTCTGGCCAACAGAACAGTTAACGGTATTGTTGCCGCGCTTACCTACAGCGCTACTACCTACAGTGCCTTTATGCTGGTGGGACTGGCCGGGTTTACCTACATTGGCGGCGTGGGGGCCTGGGGCTTTGAGCTTATTTATTTATCGGGCCTGGTGCTGGTGGCTTTCTTTGGACCAAGGTTCTGGCTGGCGGGTAAAAAATATAACTATATCACGCCTGCCGAACTGCTGGGCGACCGTTACCAGAGTAGGGCGGTTCAGGCGATCACAGCCATAACTTCAATAATTTTTTTGATCCCCTATAGTGCGGTGCAGCTTATCGGGATAGGAACTTTGATGGAGGGTATGTCCAAAGGTACGATCCCGTTTATGGCGGGTTTAATCATTGCCACTGTGGTTGCCGTCGTTTGGGCCTTTATGGGCGGGATGAGGGCTGTGGCCTGGACGGATTCCCTGCAGGCCTTGATTATGATAACAGTTTCCACCCTTTCGGTAGTGTTTATTATCCACCGGGCTTTCGGTGACGCGGGGACAATGTTCAGCATGTTGGAGAAAAATTACCCTGGCTGGCTTTCCGTCCCGGGTCCCGGCTTTTTTAATTTTAATACCTTTCTCGGTCTTAGTTTGCCCTGGTTCTTCTTTTCCCTATCCAACCCGCAGGTCAGTCAGCGCTTGTTTATACCCCGGTCGCTAACCCACATGAGGACTATGGTGATGGGTTTTTTATGCTTTGGTTTTGTATATACCTTAATTTCAGTGCTCTGGGGCTTTTCCGCGCGCTTGTTGGTGCCCGACCTGTCCAATGGCGATCTGGCCACACCGGCGTTATTGTCCATGAACATTATACCTCCGGTAATAGCCCTGCTGGTGATGGTGGGGATTACCGCCGCGGCCATATCAACAATTAACTCAATTGTGCTGACCCTTTCCTCGATGATCTCCCAGGACGTGATTAAGCAGATCATGCCTGCTGTTGAAGAGAATAATCTGCTTTTAACCGGCAAAATTTTTGTGTTTCTCTTTACGCTGGGGGCGTTTGTTTTTGCCACCATGCGTCTTGGCTTGATCGCAGTGCTGTCAGTGGCTTCCTCCGCCGGCCTGCTGGTAACCGTGCCGGCTATATTCGGCGCGTTTTTCTGGAAAAGGGGAACTGCCGCTGCTGTGGTTGTTAGTATCCTGGCGGGTGGCACCGCCGCTTTGCTGTTTCAATTTGCCAACATCAAGCCGCTGGGCTGGGGACCCGGTGTTTGGAGCGGGATTATTTCCACAGTGCTGTTTATTGTCGTCAGCTGGTTTACAAAGCCGCCCGCGGCCAAAGCGGAAGAATTCATGGAGTATATTAACGGCGCGTTAAAAGAAAAGAATGCTATCTAAATGCAGGAGTTAGGAGTCAGAATTCAGGAGTCAGAATAAAAAAATTGAGTCGGAATAATGTTCTTACCATGGAATTCGACTATGACCCTTGAATACTAAACGGGAGGGGAACTTATGTCTAAAAAAGCGGTTATTGTGGTAGACATGCTGAACGACTTTGTTACCGGCTGTTTAAAATGCGAAAGGTCTTCCAGAATTATAGCGCCGCTTAAAAAACTAATTGAGACCGCACGGGCGAGAGGTGTTCCTGTAATTTATTCCAATGACGCCCACTATAAAGGAATGGATAAAGAACTTGAGCATTGGGGCGATCACGCTATTGCCGGTACCGCAGGCGCGGAAGTGATCGAAGAGCTAAAGCCGGAGCCCGGTGACTATATTGTGCCCAAGAGGAGGTACAGCGGCTTTTTCCAGACCGACCTGCAGCTTATATTGACCGAACTGGGTGTGGATACGCTGATTATCACCGGCCTGCACTGCCACATGTGTGTGCGGCATACCACGGCGGACGCCTTTCAGTGGGGCTATAAAATAATCGTTCCCAGTGATGCCACCGACGCCTTTACGGAAGAGGATTATCAGATGGGGATGAAATATCTCGTCGATGTTTACGGTGCGGATATAAAAAATGTAGACGAAATACTAGAGTCATTATAGTATGACGGAGGGTTCTATTATGGCTCGCTGTGAGTCCTGTAAATTCAGGGAGCGTGCGGAGAGAAAGCCGGGATCCCTTATTGGCAAGTTGTGGAGGTGGCACACCAAATGGTGCCCCGGCTGGAAAGCATACCAGGCTGAACTTGCCAAAAAGAACAAGTAACAAATAATAAGCAACACTGTAAAGGGACGGGATGATATGCTCAGGGTGTCGGGGATTAAATTGTCCCTGGATGAAGATCAGCCATTAATTAAGGCCAAATTAGCAAAAAAATTAAGAGTTAAAGAAAACGATATCATTCGGTATGAAATTTTCCGGCAGTCAATTGACGCCAGGAAAAGCGAAATGATTTATTTTGTATATACCGTTGATGTGGAGCTGAAAAATGAGAAATCCGTCAGCCTCAAAATACCGGGCCAAGATGTTATAGAGGCGCCTGAGCGAGAGTATGTCTATGTCCGCGCGGGTGAGGAGAATCTGGCCTGCCGCCCGGTGGTGGTGGGAACAGGTCCCGCCGGGCTTTTTGCCGGGCTGCTCATGGCCCGGATGGGATACAGGCCGCTGCTGTTGGAAAGAGGCGCAGATGTGGACACGCGTGCCGGTGCTGTTCAGGCTTTCTGGCAGACCGGCCAACTGGATACCGATTGCAACGTCCAGTTTGGGGAAGGCGGGGCCGGGACCTTTTCCGACGGTAAGCTGACCACACTGATTAAGGACAAAAGGTGCGGCTTTGTAACCCGGGAAATGGTTTCTGCCGGCGCCCCGGAGGATATTATTTATTCTTATAAACCACATATCGGCACCGATATACTAAGGACGGTAGTCAAAAACATCCGCCGTAAAATTCAGGACCTGGGCGGCGAAGTACGGTTCAACAGCAAAGTAACGGATTTGATAGTCCGTAATAATCGAATCAAGGGCTTGATCGTTAACGGCAGCGAAGAGATTAAAGCCCAAGTTGTGGTTCTAGCCATCGGCCACAGCGCCAGAGACACTTTTTCCATGCTTTATGACAGGGGGCTGGCGATCACCCCCAAGTCTTTTTCCATCGGGGTCAGGGTTGAACATCTCCAGGAACTGATCGACACTGCGCAATACAAAGGCTTTGCCGGGCATCCCAAACTGGGTCCGGCGGAATATAAGCTGGCCTACCATGCTCCGTCCGGCAGATCGGCCTACACTTTTTGCATGTGTCCCGGGGGAACCGTGGTGGCGGCAGCTTCCGAAAAGGGCCATGTGGTCACCAACGGCATGAGCGAATACGCCAGGGACGGCAAAAATGCCAACAGCGCACTGCTGGTTGGGGTTAACCCGGGTGATTTCGGCAGTGATCACCCGCTGGCCGGGGTTGAATTCCAGCGGAAATGGGAAAGCCAGGCTTTTATTGGGGGTGGCCAAGATTACGGCGCACCGGTCCAATTGCTAGGGGATTTCCTATCCGGCAGGCCTTCGTCCGACATCGGGGCGGTGGTGCCAACTTATACCCGCCGGGTGGTGCCCTCAGACCTAACCAGGTGCCTGCCCGGTTATGTAACAGATACTTTAAAGGAAGCAATACTGTATTTTGATCGCAAGCTAAAGGGATTTGCCCTGCCGGATGCGGTGTTGACCGGGGTTGAAACAAGAAGCTCGTCCCCGGTTAGAATATTAAGGGATGAACAATGCCAGTCTAATATTGCCGGGCTGTACCCGGCCGGTGAGGGCCCGGGTTATGCCGGAGGGATAATTTCATCGGCTGTGGACGGCATGCGGGTGGCTGAGTACATAGCACTAAAATATAAACCTGGTGGTTGATCGATGAAGCCTAACAAAACCAGACCTATCAGGGTGGCCGTGGTGGGCGGCGGCGCCGCCGGCCTGACGGCCGCCATAGCGGCCAGGCGCCGGGGCGCCGCGGTCACGATGCTGGAACGGATGAACAGGGTGGGCAAAAAGATTTTGGCAACGGGCAACGGCCGCTGTAATATGAGTAATTTGGACCTGGGCATTAACCATTACCACGGCCAAAATGCCAAGTTTGCTTATGCACCCCTGGGGCGCTTTGATTTTAGCCGGACGATGGAGTTTTTTGAACAACTGGGCATAGCCTGGAAAGCTGAAGACGGCGGCAAGGTTTTTCCCGTTTCCAATCAGGCGTCCAGCGTGCTGGATGTAATGAGGTACGAAATAGAGCGGCTTGGCGTGGAAGTAATCTGTGAGGCCGAGGTAAAAGGTATTTCCAAAAACGACGGCGAATTTATACTAAACCTGGGTAATGGAAGTCGTTTCAAGGCCAACAGGGTGATATTGACCACCGGGGGGAAAGCGGCGCCAAACCTGGGCTCCAACGGCAGCGGCTATCTATTGGCCCGGAAAATGGGGCACCAAGTGCTGGAGCCGTTTCCCGCCCTGGTGCAGCTTCGCCTGGCGTCGGATTTTCTCAAACAGATCTCCGGGATTAAATTTGATTTCCAGGCCGAGGTGTTGGTTGGGGAAAGATCTATTGCTCGTGCCGGGGGAGAGATATTATTTACCGATTACGGCATCTCCGGGCCGCCTATTTTGACCTTAAGCAGAACGGTTGGGGAAAACCTGCAAAAAGGCGAACAGGTTCAGCTTAAACTAATTATTATAGATTACATGACCAGAGACGAATTGGCAGATTTTTTAATCAGACGCCTGGAACAGCAGGCGCATAAAGACTTGCCCTTTAGCTTTGTCGGCTTTATTAATAAGCGGCTGGTGCCGGTGCTGCTTAAAGAGGCCGGACTGCGCGATATCAATAAGAAAGCGGGACAGGTAACGGCCGGAGAAAGAAACGCCATACTAAACATTTTGCAGGACTGGCGATTTGAAGTAACCGGCACCAATTCCTGGATGCAGGCACAGGTTACGGCTGGCGGAGTGGACGTCAAGGAAATAGATAATAAAACCATGGAATCAAGGCTGGTTCAGGGCCTTTATTTTGCCGGTGAGATTCTGGACATCGACGGCGATTGCGGAGGGTATAATCTGCAATGGGCCTGGTCTTCCGGTTTTGTGGCCGGTGAAAGTGCGGCTACCTGAAGTCAGTAGTTAGAAAAAAACGGTTCGAGGTATTCTGAATTCTGACTACTGACTTATGAATACGTGAGTAGTTATAATAGATAAGGGGGAGATTGACACATGTCTGGTTGCGGAAGCTGCTCCGCCTGTGGAGGTAGTGATGACAGGGCTCAGGAATATAAGAATTGTTTGGGCCAGTCGGCGGTTAAGTGCCCTATTTGCGAAACAGAAATCACATTTGAAAAACTGCCGCCCGGCCGGAAAGTAAAATGTACCAAATGTGATTCGATTATAGAAGTAATACCGTTGCTGTTGAACTAATGCCGGTTAATGCTGTCAAATTAATTAAGAAATGTAGTTAAGACGTGTAAGGAGGTTTTTAGCGTGGATGACAAAGCCAACCTGACCAAATACGTTTGTGAAGATTGCGGACTTGCTTTTTGGGCTGACGCAGGGGATGATCCAAGGTTTTGCCCGTTTTGTGAAAGGGCTCTGATAAAGCCCGCCAAGTAACAAGCAACAGCCATATAAGTGCAGCGCTTTTGTCATTACGACCAAAGCGCTTTTGTATTGTAGGCACAGTGCTTCTTGTCATGCGGGCACAGCGAATTTGCCCGTTTTACCAGGACCATAAAAACATCAGGGCGGAACCGGTGTTGGTGGCGGAATGAGCCAGTAAAGAGGCAAAAAAACCATATTTGTTGAATACCAGGCAATAGATTATACTTGAGCCGAAATAAAAGGGGAAGGCGGATAAATCCGGACGGTGCAGTAATGCAAACAAGCTGGATAAAACTACCGACCAGGACACAAACAACAAAATCCTGAACCTGCGGTTTTCTATATTGTCTATGACAGTTTGATTAACCAGGCCCAAACCAATAAACCGGAAAAGCAGCTCTTCCATTAATGGCCCTAATAAAATCACAGAAACTAAAACAGCATAATAATCAGTGTTTACTGCCACCATATCGGCAATTGTTATCTGGCTAGCGCCGGGCATAACCATATAGCCTAATTCCAGCAGTTTTATCTGCAGCCAGCGGGTTATCAGGGAAATGGCCAGGCCAAGCAACAGGCTAAAAGCCAGGACCGGCCAATTAATTTTTTTGATATCAATTAAAAAGTACTTTTTCCTGCCGGCACAGGCCACCAGCAGAATGCCAAGCAGGGCAATCTGGTCGGTGACCAGTTGATAGGTTGCAGTAGATACCTTTAGAATAGTCAGCAGCAAGGTTACTGCTCCTGCACTTACAAAAAACAAACCCAGGTACTTGATATAAAAATAATCTTTATTGGCGATATATTTCATGTTTTAACCAATCCCCGTCCTTAAAATAGCAGCGAATTCAGCAGGCAGCCCGGCCTTTTCTACGGCCAGAGCGGCAGATTCATAATCATAGGGGACTTTAATAAATTCCACCCGTATATCATTACTTAATTCAATCAGCGCATACACCGCCTGTGGATCGCCGTGCTTAGGCTTACCGGCGCTGCCGGCGTTAATTATGTGCCGGTCTTCAGCAACCCGGTGGTAAGGCAAGTGGGTATGGCCGCACACCAATACGTCGACATTTGCTTCCCGCAGCATGGGTATGATATCGGCGGCGGGCACGTCCTCGTAAAGGTATTCATTTAATTTGCGGGGGCTGCCATGTACGAACAACACCCTGCGCCCGTTGATTGTTTTAACGATCCTGTCCGGCAGGGTAAGCAAGAATTCCCTGCTTGCCTCCCTGGTATGTTCCATTGTCCAGGAAATTGATTTCACCCCCGCTTCCAGTGCTTTTTCATCTTTGTAGTCACACCCGCAGACCAGGCGCCGGTTGGCGATAGCGTCATCGTAATTGCCCATAACTGTAGGAATGCCGCTGGCACGAATAGCCTGCACCACCGCATCGGGATCAGCCCCGTACCCGACCAGGTCGCCCAGGCAGACCAGCAGATCCGGCTCGCGACTTTGTATGTCGGCCAAAACTGCTTCCAGGGCATGTTTGTTGCCATGGATATCGGAAAATACTGCAATTCGCATAACTTATTCCCCCTACCGCCGGCCCGCATGGCCGGATAAAATTAACTTTCTAGTTTTTCGCTTTGAGGCAGGTGTTCATTTCTTTTTCCATGCGCAGGCAGGCACCGTAATCCCGGTTAGCCTGGCGGTTTTCCAGGTTGTTGCGTATTTGATCAAATAAATCATTATGGATGCATACCAACCCTTGTGCAAAAGCTTTTTGATTTAAAGAATAAAACACCCAGCGCCCGTCTTTGTCATCACGTACTATTCCGCTTTTCTTAAGCAGCCTCAGATGGTGGGAAACAGCAGGCTGAGACATGCCCAGCTCATCCATGATTTCGCAGACACACATATCCCGCCGGGATAACATCATAATAATTTTTAACCGGGTTTCATCGGCTAAAGTTTTTAAAAATCCCAATACATCCTTCATTATTCTTCCTCCCCAAGGTACTGCCGGGAGACAGCGGCAGCATCCCGGCTATTACTTATTTATTTTATCTGGTCGGCAGCACCCTGTGAGCAAAATATTTCCGTTTAAAAGAAAGTGCCACATTGACCAGCCAGATCATCACCGGCACTTCGATCAGCGGACCGATTACCGCGGCAAAAGCCTGGCCGGAATTGATCCCGAACACCGCCACCGCCACAGCGATGGCCAACTCAAAGTTATTGCTGGCGGCGGTAAAGGAAAGGGTTGTGGCCTGCTCGTAGTTGACCCCCATCTTATTGCTCATAAAGAACGATACAAGGAACATGATTAAAAAATATAGGACCAGCGGTATGGCAATCCTGAGCACATCCAGCGGCAGGGTAACAATATAATTGCCCTTCAGGGAGAACATCACCAGGATGGTAAACAGCAGTGCTATTAAGGTTAAAGGACCGATTTTGGGCATCAACTGTTGGTCATACCATTCCTTGCCCTTCATCGGTATTAAGGTAAACCTGGTAATAATGCCCGCCAGAAAAGGTATGCCGAGGTAGATAAACACGCTCTTGGCCACTTCCGCCATCGAAATGTGTACCTCCAAAGACGTAAGGCCGAACCACCGCGGCATCAGGGTGATGAACAAGTAAGCGTACACTGAAAAAAACAGCACCTGGAAGATGGAGTTTAATGCCACCAGGGCGGCAGCATATTCTGAATCGCCTTTGGCCAGCCCGTTCCAAACAATAACCATCGCGATGCAGCGGGCCAGTCCGATAAGAATCAGGCCTGCCATATATTCCGGGTAGGCCCGCAGGAAAATGATGGCCAAAAAGAACATCAACAGCGGGCCGACAATCCAGTTTTGCACCAGGCTGAGTCCCACAACCCTGCCGTTGGTAAACACTTTGCCGATTTCCTCATACTTCACCCTGGCCAGAGGCGGGTACATCATAATAATCAGTCCGACGGCAATGGGGATATTGGTGGTGCCCACCTGGAACCGCCCCCAGAAATCAGCAATTTGCGGGTAGATGTAACCTCCCGCCACCCCCACTGCCATCGCCAGGAAAATCCATAGCGTTAAATAACGGTCTAAAAAATTGAGTTTACCGGTAACTGAATCTGGCATATCATTTTACCTCCTGTGTTATTACATAAAAGTTTTTTTATATTTTAGGCCAGAAATAAAGTTATGATTCATTTCAGCGGTTTTATTGTTACCCTTTTTTATCATTCAGTTTGTGCACATACTCTTTGTATATAAAAATGGATTTATGCATTTCGGTAGCTAAATGCATATAAAGGTTTGCTTATATAATAATTCTCTAACACCTTTAATGTCAATAGCTTTATATAAATTTTACGGGCAGGCAATAAGCTGCCTGGACCAGAGACATCCGGCGCAGGAGGCGCAGGACGGGCTGTTGCCCCAGCAGTCCCCGTCGTTGTTATCCACATAGGAGCAGCCGTCCAGGAACTTGCAATCGGTGCAGGAGGGAAATGAAAATTATTAGCGGTGGGCTCGCGTTTTTCGCATTATTTTTTTAACACGACGGCAATCACCGATTGCACTGCCGGTTTACATCAAGTTCCCGCAGGGTTTTGGGTCAGGCAATCCTTGCCCGTATTGGCCCCCGTGTGTGCCTGAATGTCTTCGAGATTTTTGCAGCAGCCCCTGACGGCTATGTGCTCAAATATGTCTTTAGCCGTCACGCTTCGGCAATAACACACCGGTATATCCGGTTCTGATTCTTTAAACCAAACCTTAACCTTTACATCATCTTTAAAAAAGACCCGTTCACCGAAATAAATAACGTCACACTTAGGGGATAAACACAGGCTGTAGCCGTTCGGTTCAGCCGGCAGCCGGTCGCTTTTAACCAAGCTCAATAGAGTTTCCGGCCTTATTTTTTTTCCTGGTGTATTGCAGATAGGACACTGTGCATTAGTATTATCCAGCGCATTAAAACCACATACTGAAATTGTCATTTTATTTGCCACTCCTGACTTGGAATTATATTTATCTTGCCTTGGAGTCCGGGTAATTAATTATTACAGCTGTACTTCCGTTGGGTTAGGGTAGACATTGTAATGCATTTAGAAATAGATATATTGCATAACCGCTGATATTCATTTTGAACCTCAAATTAGAATTTATTTATATAATGATAATTTTATTTAATAATTGAGTCAACTATTGCAGTTATCCTATTGGGTTATTGCCTAAATGAAGTTATAATTAAATAATAATGCACTTATTAATTTAAAAACACTCCATTTTTATTCATTTGCGACTATTGTCATTTTCGTTAAAAAATATTAATGAGGAGGGCTTGCAAATGTTTGACCGTTATGAAATGAAGTTGGTGCGGCCGATGTGTCACACACGCACAACGGTTAACGCCGTTGTGGAGCTTGACACTGACATAAAAGAAATATTTCCCTACCTTAACGGGGACCTGGGCAGTTGTTTTTACCACCCTGACACGCCTTTTTTGCGCTTCATCCAGGGAAGAAAAGCCTTTACCCTGCACCCTAATTATTTTACCATCAGTGGGATGACCGGTGAGCAGGAAGCGCGCAACCTGGTTGAATTCATCAGGCACCTGCTGACCGACACCTGGGCCAGGCGTGGTGAAATAGAACCTAGTTACCGCCGGGGCACGGAATTGAAAATGCTCGACGTTTTTAAACTACTGCCCTGGACCAACTGCGGCGATTGCGGGGAAAAAAGCTGCATGGCTTTTGCCGGGCGCTTAATTAAGCAGGAATCCACCCTGGAGGAATGCGCGCCGCTGCAGCAAAATGAGAATATTAAACAAAAGGAAGAATTGATCCGTATGTTCTCCGAAGCCGGGTTAGCAGTTTAGCCACGGAGAGAAGCCAAAATTGGGGACATTCCTCGAAAAAATGGAGTGTCCCCTTATCTTCATTATTCAAAAAACCACATACTATTAAGCAACCTTTATGTGTCTTCTACTATTCAGTTAGTAATTCCAAACCGGCCAAGGATGCTGAGAAAATAGTTGAACTTTTAGTCTGTTTGGCGCAAAGCAGCGCTTCAACGATTTCTTCCCTGGTGGCACCGCTTTTTAAGGCCATTGCCACCTGATTTTTAGTGCAGGTTTCCGATCCCAGGGCTGCCGCCACCGCTACGTTAATCAGCGCTTTATACTTGGGCGGCAGCTGCTCCTGTTGAGCCAGAGACTGCTGGTTCATCGCATGTTCCACCACGGCACCGGGATTAATTTCAGCGATAATTGCCAGGGGACGGGGCACACCGCCCATTTTTCCCTCCATTTGTTTTAATACCTGTTGAGCTGTGGGTAACTGGTTGCTCATTTGAATTCCTCCTTTTCTGTTTTGTAAGAGTCTTACTTTGCTGACCCCGGCTGCGGTTGTGGCTGCTGCCGGGCCACCATCCCGGGCACCACCAGCCAAGCCAATAAAATCAGCAGCGCCAGGCACAGGGCATAGGCGGAGAAGAACCATGTATAACTATGTGCGGCTATCAGACGGCCGCCCAGCGCAGTGCCCAGTCCGCCGCCGCCCATGAAGCAAAAGGCCACCAGCGACATTACCGTGCCCCGGGCCTGCGGGGCAAATTCCGTGGCGATAGTCAGCAGCGTGGAGTGGGCCAGCATAAACCCCAGGCCCAAAAGCCCGATTCCGATAGCCAGCACAATCAGCTGGCTGCCGTATAGGTAAAAGATTACATCGGCCAGAGTTGCGGACAGCAGACCCAGGCTCAGCACTCGCTTACGTCCCATTTTAGCGGCCAGCTTGCCGCTCAGCCGCCCGCCGATTACCGCCAGCACGCCGAACGCAGTCATCATCAGGCCGATATACAGGTTGTTGTAATGATATAGATGTTCAATAAAGGCACCCAGATAAGAAAATGAGCCGATAATCAAAATACCTTCAATTAAAACCACCAGATAAGTCAGCGCGCTGTCTTTATTGGTCAGCAGCCGCCAGTAAGGAGCCAGGAGCCGACTGTTCGGGTTTTTAGCCGAAGGAATTTTCCGGCCCGCCGTAAACAGCAGCACGGTGGAAACAACGGCCAGCCCGGCGTAAATGATAAACACGCCCCGCCAGCTGACAAAGTAGGCAATGGTGCCACCGATGGCCATGCTCAGACCCTGGCCTAAAAAGGAAATGCCCATAAAAGTGCCAATGGCTGACTGGCGCTGGGGCATTGGCACCACATCGCCAATCAAAGCCAGGGATACCGGCATGATTGAAGCGGCAAAAATGCCGGTAAGCGCCCTGTATATGGCCAGGTCGGTCAAACTGACGCCAATGGCGCATAGTGCCGTGGCAAAGGTAAACAGGAGCATGGTTGTATTAATCACCTGCCGTTTGCCATAACGGTCGGCCAGAGGGCCGAAGACCAGCTGAAACAAACCGAATGGAATCATATAGGCGGTAATCAGCAGCCCCGCCCTGGTCACCGGTATATTAATATTTTGGGCAATGGACGGTAATATAGGCGATACCACCCAGTTGTCGGCCATCACCGTAAACCCGGCAAGTCCCAGAATCAAGAGCAATTTTTTGTACATAATGTCAACCTCCTTATATTCTAATATAAGCATTTTATAATATGATTAGATAGTAATACTACGTTTTTGATCTGTCAACTAATAATTATGCCGACTTATTTTAAAATTACTAACACATGGCTAACCAATTTAAGCATAGTCGTTTGCGGTTTTCAAATAATAGTGTTGACAATCAGCAAATTGCAAAATAATATAAGGATATAATTTAATTATAATAACCTTATATAAGGACATAATTATTAAGGAGATGGTCAGCATGGAAAACAAAACAGGTTGCGGCTGCGGTTGTTCCACAGTGCAGGAAATCAAACCGGTAAATACACAGCCAAAGGAACAACAGTCCAAGGAGCAAATAAAAGAAAACTGGATTTCGATTTAAACGCAGGGCAGGATCTGGATAAAATTTCTGAACATATTGTCCAGGCCGTCAACGAAGTGTATAATGCCGAAGGCGGGGATAAACCCGGTTTCTTAATTCAGCCGTAGTGAAGCGAAGGTATTGGAAAAGTGTTAATTAATGCTCTGGAGAACGGAAGCGAAGCAATGTGAGCTTGCGTTCTCCAAATATTTATACATAAGATATTTAAGGCTGGGAGGTAATTCAAGTGCGCGTAGCTCAATTTATTAACCAGCATATGATTAAGCTGTTAATGGGGTTAATTGTTCTGGGGCTGCTTGTAGGTTATATGCTGCCGGGGACTGGCAAAAAGCTGCAGGCATTATACCCCGGGGCCCTTTTCGTTATGCTGTACCCTATGATGGTGGGCATTAAAATCAATGAGGTTACTGGTGCGGCCAGGCGCTTGGGGTTTATGACGGCAGTATTGGTTTTCAATTATTTCATTTCCCCCTTACTGGCGGCACTATTGGCTCAAGTATTCTTAGCCGGCTACCCGGACTTTGCGGTGGGTCTCATCCTTACCGGGGTGGTGCCCTGCGCGGGAATGATCGTAGCCTGGACGGCACTGGCCAAGGGAAACGCTCCTATGACCCTGGTGATTACGGTGACCAGTTTCCTGGCCGGCATTGTGCTGATTCCGTTATGGATGAGCGCTCTGGCCGGCAAATATGTGCCGGTGGACACCTTCAAGATGCTACAGACAATTTTGTATACCATCGTGATTCCACTGCTCCTGGGCAACCTCACGAGGGTGTGGCTGGTGAAAAAATGGGGGCCCAAAAAGTTTATGGAATTAAAGCCAGTGTTTCCGGCAGTTTCCGCTTTGGGCATGTATATGGTTTTCTTCATATCAATGATGGCCGAGTCCGTAACACTGGTTCATAACCCGCAGTACCTGGGTATAATTGCCGTGCCGCTGGTGGTCTTTTACACGCTGCTGTTTAGTATTTCCGTGCTATATGCGCGGCTGACCCGCACCAATTACCCGGATATGGTGGCCCTGGCCTATGGAGTCAGCGGCAAAAACATCTCTATTGCCCTGGCGCTGGCGGTAGTGTTTTTCCCGCCGTTGACAGTGATGATAATTGCCATAAAACCGCTGATCCAGGTGCTTTTTATGGCGGGATTTTTCAGATTAACGCCTGTTTTACACAAATACTGGGTTAATGTGCTGCCGCAAACAGGTAAATAATATCAACTACTATTACACACACCTTGCTTATGCTTGTTACAACAATCCAAAGCCCCCGGACCGCTCTTTCATCGAGTTGCCCGGGGGCTGAAGTGTTTTAGAACCGCCATGCTAGCTTAAGCTACCCCTTTCACACCGAATGTTAACGCAAATATAAAAATAACTACCTGGTTGACTAACCAACGCCAAGGTTGGCTTTTATCTTATCGCATATCTTTTCAATATCAGCCACCTGCAAGTTAAAATCGTGGGTTTTCTGGATGCCTTCATCTGTTACCAGGACATAATCGGTGATCATTAGACCGGCATGTTCCAGGGTCTTTTTAGCGCATTGCACTGGACAACCGTCAATAGCCACTACTTTTTTGGCCCCTTTGGTCGATTCAATAAAACTATCCACGTGCCCGCCGATACCGGCCAGGCAAAACATTTTGCCGCATCCGGCTTTGGTCAATTCCACGCCCGCCTGGTTGGCAATCTGTCCTACATTGGAAGCTCCAGAGCAAGGAAAAATAAGAATCTCGGAAGCGTCACAACTGCAGCTGCAAGTACATCTTTCGGCCATTATTTATTCCTCCTTTACATTTCTTCTTTAATATAACGGACTATGTCTTGGTGCTTGGGCACACGACCAAACACCTTTACCTTGCCGTTTATCACCAGTCCCGGAGTCATCAGCCCGCTCGCTTTTGGCAACTCCTGTCCATTTCCGGACACCGGAACTTTCCTAAAGCATATTAAGCTTCCTGCTTCAAAGACATGGACTGCGTCTTACCTTCTTTACAAAGCGATACATTCGTATCGCTGTCCAGTTGCTTCAACCGCGCGTATTCCTCTTTAAACTGGGGCAGGTCGGCCAGATCCACATGGAAAAAAGCAATTAAATTATTGAAACTCTCATCGAGGTAGTCTATTTGCAAGCTGTAAAAGGTACGCTGCGCTTCCTTTTTTTCAGTAACCAGACCCGCTTCTTTCATGGTCCGCAAATGCTGGGAAATCCTTGGTTGGGTCATTTGCAGCACAGACTCCAGCTCACAGACATACATAGGCCTGATGGACAGCAGCTTCAGTATTTTTAGCCGGGTGGGCTCGCCAAGGGCTTTAAATATCTTAACGTAATTATTCATGCTCAGTAATTTACCTCCATTAAGGTTTATTTATATAATGATAACTTTATTCAATAATATCTATAACATTTATTATTGTCAATTGATAATGAATTATTTTTCATAATCTATTGGCAAAAAAATATAATTAAACTATTATTAAATAATAATTAAATTATATTGGGGGCTTCGACCATGAAAATAAATTGTGCCAGTTGTGGTATAGCCAAAAGGGAAAACAACAAACTACACTGCTTAAAATATCACCACTTAATGTCACCGGATACGCCGGGAACTGAACGTGAGTGTACATTTTTTACTCACCTGATGGAAGAGGACGGGGAAGTACTCTCTCCCGAGGAACACCTGATGCTAAAGGAAGTGGAAATGCAGGCCAGAGGGTTTAAGGGACCAATTTAGCTTAACCAGGGAAAAAATCATAATGGGGATAGATACTCAATAACCTGAGGAAGGAGTAAACCATGCGACTGGCGATTTTAGGGGATATTCACGGCAATTTACCAGCCATGCAGCAGGTGTTGCAGGCAATTAAAGGAGAGCATGTAGATGCCGTTTATTGTACAGGAGACCTAGAAGGCAAGGTAAGAAAATACTATAAGATTACTGAAGAAGGCGGAAACGTTTTAATTGAGTCCCGAAAAAAGATTCATGAACTGGCCCGGGAAGTGCTTAAGGGGGAGTATAATTGCTGTTTGAGTTCAAAGACATTACCTATACCCTTGGAAATAAACGGGAACGCAGTATTACTGTGTCCGGAGCAGTTGATAGCGGAGATGTTTTAATTGTCAGGGGCCCTTCGGGAGCCGGAAAATCAACCTTGCTCAGAATTTTGTCCCGGCTCCGGACCGGAACCGGAGGTGAGGCTTTTTTGCAGGGGCAAAGCTGGCTGCAAATACCAGGTACAACCTGGCGAGCCAACGTCCATTACCTGACCCAAAAACCCGCTCTTTTTGACGGCACTGTGGCGGATAACCTGGCCAAACCATTTGAAACAAGGGTGGGGAGCCAAAAAAAATTGGACATAAACAGGGCCAAAGAGCTGATGGGGCAGTTGCTTTTATCACCGGAGTTGTGGGAGCAGGATGCCCGAACAGTGTCCGGCGGTGAAGCCTCCAGGCTTGCCTTTATCCGTGCCCTCCTCATAGACCCGGTGGTTTTGCTTTTGGATGAGCCCACTGCGGCCCTTGATGAGCCGGCCCGGCAAGCCCTCTACCGGGTGCTGTCCGGGTGGTTGAAAACCCCTGAACGTGCCGCTCTGTTGATATCCCATATCGACGACTATGAGCAATTGGATCATATTTCTTTTCTGGACATAAAACCTTTGGGAAAGGAAGATCAGTATGGATAATTCAATTATTCCGATTTCCAATTTTCAACTGGCCTTTTCTGTCCTTTTAATTTTAATTACCGGGGGCATCTCCTCCTTGCTTAAGCTGGGTTTGTTAAAATCCCTAATCTGGGGCACCAGCCGTACCTTCATCCAACTGACACTGGTAGGCTATGCCCTGACCTATATTTTCCAAATCAACAACCTGTGGCTGATCATGGCCATTATTACACTGATGTGTTATATCGCCTCCCGTGCAGCAGTAAAGAGGACGCCAAACGTGCCGGATTACCCTGCCGTTCTGGCCTTTTTATCCCTTCTGGCCAGCACCTACCTGGTGGGTACCATAGTAACAGTCTTGATCATTGCTCCGGACCCATGGTATTCGGCCCGGATTGTCATACCCATGTTGGGCATGATTCTTGGCAATTCCATGAACGGCATCGCCATCTCTCTGGACCGTCTTTACGGGGAGGCCCGCTCCCGGGCCGCTGAGATAGAGGCTATGCTCACCTTCGGGGCCACCCCCTGGGAGGCCGTTCGTTCCAGTGTTCGCGAAGCCATTAGAGCCGGGATGACCCCTACCATCAACTCTTTAATGGTGGTGGGATTGGTAAGCTTACCGGGGATGATGACCGGTCAAATCCTGGGCGGTGCCGACCCCAGGGAAGCGGTACGATATCAAATAGTGGTAATGTTAATGATTGCCGCTGCCGTGGCCATCGGCTGTTTGATCTTGGTGGGGTTATCGTATAAGAAACTGTTTAACGACGACGGCGCTTTGCAATCCTTTGTCCTGCAAAGTAGAAAATAAATTGATCCGGATATTTAGAAAAGAAATCAAACAAAAAACTGAATAATGTACTGCAGCGCCAGGAACAGGATCAATGCAGCCATGATGACTTTCACAATATTCTCTTGGAGATACTTTTGAATATACGCGCCACAGTATGTTCCGAGCAGGCCGCCGACACCGAACAGCGCACCCAGTGCCCAATCGGGCGCAACGTTGGTGGACGCGCCCACGGCGGTCATTGCCAGTATGGAATAAAATATCACTCCGGCTATGGAGGTAAGAAATGTCCCGGCCAGGGCCGCCCCGGCTACGGTGTAAACGGGTAAGCCCAGAATTGAAACGCAAAAGGGGGCGATGATAGCGCCGCCGCCGATGCCGTAAATGCCGCCGATCAAGCCCACCGCCAGCGCCAGCGTAAAAATGGTCGTGGTGCTGAAAGAATACGTTTCGCCCCAGAATTCATATTCAATTTTGGCCAGCGAAAAGTGCTTGGTTTTAACGACAGCGTCGGCAGGCAGCCCGGCGGCTATTTTTTGGTTGCTCTCCGCCTTGATCTGAGCCACCCGCTCTTTAAACTTTTGCTCCAGCGCTTTATTTTGCGCCTTTTGTTTTTTAGAGCCGCCGGTAAACTCAGTGACAATTTTGACACCCAGATATAACAGTACGCCGCCCATAAATAATTTAAACGAACGGGGGTCGGGTAAATACGCTATCCTGATCCATGAACCTAAAAATACCCCCGGCAGCGTGCCGATAGACATCACCCAGGTTAACGGCCAGGCCATGCGCCCCTCTTTAATAAATCTATACAGACCGCCGGGAATGGCCACGATATTATAAATCAAATTGGTCGGGCTAACCGAAGGACTGGTATAGTGCAGCACACTCACCTGAAAAGGCAGCAGTAAAAATGCACCGGACACACCGGCGGAGGCGGTAATTGACGAAACAATAAAAGCCACCAGCGGCGGGATGACCGGGTTAATCTCCACACCGGAAACAGGAAAATACATTATATCCACCCCTCGTTTTTAGAGCTGCTAACAGGGAATCAGTCCGTTCTCTTCCAATATTTCCTCTCCCCGGGGCCCAGTAAGAATCTCAATAAACTCCTGGGCCAGTTCCTTTTGATTGGAATTTTTAGGTATAGACACGGCAAATTCTATGGGCGCGCCCCAAATTTCCGTCTCCAGGCCGGGATAATTGCCCTCTATAATAACCTTGGCCCGGGCGTAATAATCAGCATAACGGGGGTCGCTGAGATTAATTTGCGCTGGAAACTGGATATATGGCAAATTCATTTGCCTGGCCACAGACAGGTACTCAAAGCCATAGTCGATTTTGCCTTCCATCAGGGCCACGGCCAGGTCGAGCGATTTGGGGTATAAGTTGCTCCAGCCGTTTTCCAGCGCCTGGTATAAACCCGGCCTGGCGTAGTATTGCTCCGCCAGCTGCCACAGCATTAAAGCCCGGTAGCCGCAAGGGTCAAGACGGTGATCGGAACGCGCGTATTTAATAGTGGGATTGCCCAGCAGCACATCCATCCAGTTATGGTCGTTAATTTTGTTGCTGTCCGCAGAAAATTCATCAAAGGCCAGCACCATTTGGTCGGTGGCAAAAACAAAGGAGGTTTCCACAAACCGGGGTATTAAAATATCGTTAAACACCTGGTAGTCGGCCAGGGCAATCACGTCCACAATTTTGCCTTCCGCCACAGCTTTGGCGCAGGCCCGGGAACCGGCGTAATCAAGCTCCACCTTTAAATTCGGGTACTTTTCCCAAAGAGTATGGATGCATTCTTTGATGGGCTTTCTTAACGCGCCGGCATGCAGTATTTTCAGCGCGTTCGGGTCAGTTTTCATCAATGCTCCTCCTTGCCGTTAAATCGTTATATTCAGTTAAAAAATCTTCAATTTGCTGCTTTTGCCGTTCCAGTTTCAGCACAGCTTCCTGTAAAGCTTTAATCCCCTCTTCGGTGATGTCATATTTTCTCCGGGCCGGCCCGGATTCGGAAGCCTCCCAGCTGGATAAAACGAAACCTTCTTTTTCCATGCGCCTCAGGTTCCGGTAAATAGTGCCCGGCTCCACAATTTCATCTTCATGCAAAGCATTAAAGCTTTGGATAAGTTCATAACCGTGGGTCGGTTTTTTCAAAATAAGCAAAAGAAGCATGGGTTGGATCATTCTGTCCAGAGCAACACCGGCGCCATTTTCAGTTTTTTCCGCGGTCATTTTTATCTCTCCCGTTCAAGCGACGTTGCAGAAATAGTCAATGTTATAGCCTTTTTGCAATATGGCTTCAATGATCGTATCCGCATCAATACAGGCAGGATTAAATACAACCATCATCTGCCCGGTGGTTGGATCAAAACTGCTCAGCCGCAGTTCCGGCTGACAGCGAAGGATATCACTGATGTTGAGCAAACTGGCAGCAGAAAATTTGTTATTAAGTTGGATGATCATGCTTTCCATTGCCATCCCCCCCCCGCGGTAAAGAATTTTACCGGCATTTCAGGCTAATTTAAACCTATGTGCATCGTGCACCTAATGTTGTTGAAAACATAGTAGCATTTTTTAGATTTTTACGCAATATTAAATTACCGAAGTTTATCTCGTTAACCGCCGCTAAGACTCCCGCCTCTACAGGCGGGAGTTAAGCGGCGATAAACTCGAAATAAGTGCGACTAAGGTTCAGGTATGGTCAAAACCCCACCTGAATCAAGTCTTCTTTATCAAAAGGATAAAATTGTATCTGAATAGGTATAGCGGATTACGGGGGGATTTGCCGGAAATGCGCTGATTGGTTTGGCCATATGAATGGGATTGAAAAATATAGCGAGGAACCCCGGGGGCGCCTCGCTCTTTTGGTGTTGAGTGTATGCTTGCTAGGACGGAAGTGTTAGAAGTTAAAGGCTTCTTCCGGGACATCCAGTACGGAGGTATCCGCTTCGGCAATAATTCGGGCGGTGCACATAACTTCCGGCACGATGTTGCGCACATAGTAGCGGGCTGCTTCCACCTTGCCCCGGTAAAAGGCGTAGTCAAAGTGATCTTCACCCAGTTCCGCCGCCTTGCCGGCAGCCAGCACGGCCTGGTCTGTGATCAGGGCCCCACAGTAAAGCTTGGCTGTGCAGTGCAGGATACGGGTTGCAAACAGCGGCAGCAGGTTGAATTGCTGCTGCATGTAAAATTCCATTGTCTTTTGCTGGATGCCGCGGTAAGCCTTATAGGCTTCGGATAAAATGGCGTATTCCTTGGCAAATTCAGGGTTGTCGCTAAAAGACTCGATAGTTTGTTTTAAATCTTTCATCCAGGCTTTAAAAACTTCTCCGTTTTTCATCGTCCACTTGCGACCGATCAAATCCAGGGCCTGAATGTAGTTGGTGCCTTCCCAGATGGAGTAAATTTTGCAATCCCGGGCAGACTGGGCTACCGGATATTCTTCAGAAAAACCGTAACCGCCGTAAACCTGAATCGCTTCACCCGTCAGAGGCCACACGACATCGGAGGCATAGGCTTTGACCAGCGGGGTGGAGACATCAACGTAAGCCGCAGCCATCTTACGTTTGCCTTCATCGGGGTCATGGTGCTGCATATCCAGCATGAAGCCGGTTTTATAAATCATGGCCCGGACTGCCTCATTGTGGGCCTTCATATTCATTAACATACGGCGGACATCAGTGTGCTTGACAATCGGTAAACGGTCGCTCTTGGGATTGGTTAGCGGTCGGCCCTGAATTCTTTCCCTGGCGTACTGGGCGGCATTGTGGTAGGCCACAGCCGAAACAGCCAGAGCCATGAGGCCGGTTTCATAGCGGGCGCCGTTCATCATTTGGAACATTTGCGCCATTCCCTTGGCTTTGCCGTTTTCGTCGGGGGGATCACCCAGCAGGTAGCCAATGCAGTCATTGTTGTCGCCAAAGCTGAGCATGGCCGTGGCGGAAGCTTTTAAACCCATTTTATGCTCGACACCCACGCAGGTAACATCATTGGAACCGGCAATATTGCCTTCATTGTCGACCCGGAATTTGGGAACGATGAACAGAGAAATGCCTTTGGTGCCCGGGGCCGCGCTTTCTATGCGGGCAAGCAGCAGGTGAATGATATTTTCGGTTAGATTATGGTCCCCGGCGGTGATAAAGCACTTGGTGCCTTTGATTTTATAGGCGCCCGGAGTTTCGGTGGGAAAAGCCTTGGTGGTTATGTCCCCTACGTCGGAACCGGCGTTGGGCTCGGTGAGGCACATAGTGCCGGACCAGGCGCCTTCCAGCATTTTGGGCAAAAAGATTTCTTTTTGCCGGTTGTCCCCAAAAGTTTGGATCAGTTTGGCCGAGCCTGTGGTTGCGCCTACATAGGGCGCAAAGGCCGGGTTTGCGCCTATGACAAACTCGTTTACCGCGGTCATCAGCAATTCCGGCAGCGCGCCTTCGTCAGTATCCAGATTACTGGTGCCCCAGCCGTTTTCCTGGACGAAATCATAAGCTTCCTTAAAGGATTCCGGCAGGATTACCTTGCCGTCTGCCAGGTGGGCCGGGTTTTTATCGCCATCCTCGTTGGTCGGCGCGATGATTTCCCGGCACATTTTGTGGGCCTGCTCCAGGATCATGTCCACATCATCCATACTGTAGGCTTCGCTGAAGGCCTCGTAGGAGAGGATCTGCTCCAGGGGCAGCCATTCCTTAAGAATAAATTGGTGGTCTCTGGTCGGCATTAAAAAATTTGCAGCCATGTTCATTTTCCTTTCTATTTTGTTTAGTTGTGGTTTTTATTCTTTTCTTATAATTTATTATTGAATGAATGCTCAGTCAATAGGCTATCTAAACAAATTTTTTGTGGGCATCCAGGGCAAAACGGAAACCCGCAAAGGCTGCGTTGTTAAAATAAAGGCGTATGGCAACTTGGAGAAGCCCGTCCCGCCTGTGGTCCCGGTTATGGACATTGTTAAGCGGGTCGGGCTGGAGGGTTTGGATGAGTGTCTAAAGCGCGGTGACCCGGACGCCCGGAGCTGCGGCAAGTTTGCGCCAGGGAAAAGGGAATAAAACCTATCTAACCCAGAGCGTTCTGGACTGTAGGCAAATTAATGGTGATCAGCGCAAGAATAATAATTAAGAGGTAGAAATATTTCATAAAAACATCCTCCGATTTTATTTAAATTTGCGGGCTTGTTATTGCAAGCCCAAGAGCATGCCGCTGCAAGCCACGGGAATGTCATTGCGAGTGCGGCGAAGCAATCTCATAATCTCAAAGGAGCAAGTACGATATATATAAATTTTACAATGTAACCATAAACAATACAAGAATAGCACCTGAATTGTAATAAATTCTTAATATTTAGTAACAGGCTCAATTAATTGCGGGCCTTCGTTCTGCGGCGAATTCACCCGGGATGAAACACGCTGCAGTATAAGTTCATTGGAATAAGGGCGCAGCAATTCCTTCAGAGCTGCCGGGTGCCCCTGATCAAGCCAGGCATTATACTCGCAGGCATCAGAAAGAATGACGGGCATCCTGTGATGCACCTCCTGTATCTGATCACTGGCGGGGGCTGTGATGATGGTGCAGCTTAAAATGATTTCTCCCTCCGGGGAGGTCCAGCTGTCCCAGACACCCGCAAACGCAAACAGAGGTTTATCCGGCAAAGTTATGCTCAGCGGTTGTTTTATTTGGCCTTCCCTGCGCCATTCGTAAAAGCCGTTGGCAGGTATCAGGCAGCGTCTGTGCCTAAAGGAATGCTTAAAGGACGGTTTGCTGTCTATATTTTCCGCGCGGGCGTTGATCATTTTATAGCCAATACTCTTATCCTTGGCCCAGGGCGGTATCAGCCCCCAGTGCATGGAACGGGCTACTCTGTTATCCTGCGTTCCTGTTATCACCAGGATATCCTGGCCGGGGGCGATGTTGTATCTGGGCTTATAGACTAAACCCGGCTGCAATCCGGCCCTGAACAAAGCCAGTATGGTTTTGATGTCGATGCTGAGAATAAAGCGCCCGCACATTACCAATCACCTCAAGGTATAACATAATCATAAACCGATTCTATCATATTAACCTTACAAATGTGACTTTATTGTGATTAACTTTATGAGCAAAGTGTGAGCTAGATCATAGAGCCATCTGTCTTTCTCCGGTAAAGTATACCTAACAAGACGGCAACCAATCAGCCAGCTAAAAAATATTAAACTAAGGAGGAAGATAGCATGTTTTGTTACCAGTGCGAACAGACCGCCGGCGGAACCTGCTGCACCAAAGTGGGAGTATGCGGGAAAAACGAAGATGTAGCCAGCCTGCAGGATGCCTTGATCATCGGGTTGAAAGGTGTAGCGGCTTATGCCTTCCATGCCGGAGAATTAGGCTACAGGGATGAGAAAGTGGACGCTTTTATGCACGACGCGCTGTTTACCACCCTTACCAACGTTAACTTTGACCTGGAAAATCACGTGGCCAAAGTGCTCCAGTGCGGCGAAATGAACCTGCGCGCCATGGAGCTTTTGGACAAAGCCAACGTCGAGCGGTTCGGCTCCCCCGAGCCCGCCACCGTATCCACCGGCTTTAAGCCCGGCCCGGCTGTACTGATCACCGGCCACGATTTGCTTGACCTGTACGAATTGCTGCAGCAGGCCGAAGCCCAGGGGGTAAATGTTTACACCCACGGTGAAATGCTGCCGGCCCACGCCTATCCTGAACTTAGGAAATTTAAAAACCTGGTGGGGCATTACGGCACCGCCTGGCAGAATCAGAAAAAAGAATTTGAAGAATTTCCGGGCGCGATTCTCGGCACCACCAACTGTGTGCTGCTTCCCAAAGAAAGCTATAAAGATCGCATGTTTACCTGCGGCATCGCCAGGCTGCCCGGCGTGACCCATGTTGAAAACCGCGATTTCAGCGCTGTAATCGCCAAAGCCCAAGAAGTGCAGCCGCTGCCGGAAAAACAAGGCGGTACCCTGACAACCGGCTTCCATCACAACTTTGTTCTTTCCATTGCCGACAAAGTAATTGCAGCCGTTAAAGCAGGCAAAATCAGACACATCTTTTTAGTGGGCGGCTGTGAGGGCGCCAAGTCCTCCCGCAGCTATTACACCGAGCTGGTTAAACAAATCCCGGATGACTGCCTGGTAATTACGCTGGGCTGCGGCAAATACCGGTTTAACTATATGGATCTGGGTGACATTGACGGCATCCCGCGCCTTCTGGACATGGGCCAGTGCAATAACGCTTACTCGGCCATCCAGGTGGCGGTAGCCCTGGCCGGTGCCTTCAACTGCGGTGTGAACGACCTGCCGCTCAGCCTGGTGCTCTCCTGGTTCGAACAAAAGGCGGTTTCCATTCTGTTTACACTGCTGCACCTTGGGGTGAAGAACATCCGCATCGGCCCCTCGGCCCCGGCGTTCCTGACACCCAATGTGCTGGGCGTGATCCAGCAGAATTACGGCCTGAAGCTGATCACTACACCGGAACAGGATCTGAAAGATATGTTGGCTTAATCAATGACAAAAGCTGAGTAATTGTCGGACCCAAGGTTCTTTAACAAAAAAAGCATGCCCGGTTGCAAACGTACCGGGCATGCTTTTTTTATTTATGCTATGCTACTGGTTCGTTCCCTGATTATTGGTTTCCCCGGGGGCCTGGTTTTCAGGCTGCTGCCGGTCGGGGGCCGCCTGTTCCGAGGGGGTGGGCTGTTCCTTTTCCGGCGCAGGTTTTACCGGTTGAACAGGCTCCTGGGCCGGGGCTGGCGTCACTGAAGGCGTTGGCTTGGGTGCCGGTGTCGGAGCCGGCTGGTTTTGTGCCGGCGCCTCCGGTTTTTCCTCTTCTGTTTCTTTATACTCAAAGCCCACACCGTTTACAGCCTTATCGGTTTTAGCCAGCTTATAAACTTTTACCTGCGATTTCTGATCAGTTTTCTGATCAGATTTTTGATCTTCTGCCAGATCACTCTCGACAAGTTTTACATCAAGCCAGATAAAATTCTGGCTGGGTACCCGCTGGATAACCTCGCTGATTTTAACTGTTTCATTCTGATCTTCCGGGTTTAAAATAATATAGTTGTTATTGTCAACTGCCGCCCAGGCCGCTTCCTCCGTGCCGGACATAGCCGCAATAATTTTCTTGACGGATGAGGGGACTTGATCCTCATCAACCTCGGTAAAACCAATATTGGATTCACTGGGTATTAATTTGGCCTGCTGAGCGGGCGGGGCGGGTTTCTGCTGAGCGCTGCACCCAAAAACAGCAAGGGCCAGCAAGACAGTCAGCAGCGTGAATAGTTTTTTCATGCGTGGCACTCCTCATGTAGTATTTTCAGTATATATTTCCTTCCAATTGGATTAACTATGCGCTGTTGGATTATAAAAAACAATTTTTTTGAGAGAATACTCCCTAAGCAAAGCAAGCCATAAATGACAGGGGAGTATTAAAAATGGACAATTTTTTTAAATTAAAAGAACATAATACCAACGCCCGAACGGAAATTATCGCCGGGCTGACTACTTTCATGACCATGGCGTACATATTGTTTTTAAACCCCAATATTCTGGCGGCTACGGGAATGGACAAAAACGCCGTGTTTTTTGCCACCGCGGTGGCGGCCGGGGTGGTTACCATCGCCATGGGGCTTTTTGTCAATTACCCCATTGCCCTGGCGCCGGGCATGGGGTTAAACGCCTATTTTGCCACCGTGGCCGCCCAGCACGTGGGGATACCGTGGCAGGCCGCACTGGGTGCGGTCTTTATTTCCGGCATCATCTTTATTCTTCTAACCTTGACCCATATACGCCAGCTGTTGGTGGATGCCATCCCGAGCTCGATAAAAAAATCCATCATTGTCGGTATCGGGCTGTTTATCAGCATGCTGGGTTTTAAAATGGCCGAAATGATGGTGATTAAAGCAGGCCCGGTGATTCCGCCGACATTGGAATCGCTGCAGCGGCAAGGTGGCGTCGCCACCCTGCAGTTTTTTGAGTGGAATGTTTTTTTCGGCTCCTTTGCCAACCCGATGACGCTGCTGGCTTTGATCGGCCTGATTATATCAGCCCTTTTAATGTCCAGAAGAATCAAGGGTGCGCTTCTTTTCGGCATTATCATCACCACCTTGATCGGTCTCCCCCTTGGGGTTACCCAGCTGCCCGCTAATTTTCAACCCTTTGCCCTGCCCGATTTGTCTCAGCTGGCGGTCGGCCGGCTGGATCTGCGCGGGGCTTTGGATTTGGGGCTGTGGACGGCAATTTTCACTTTTACCTTTGTCGAGTTATTTGATACTTTCGGCACCCTGGTGGGAACTGCAGGCAAAGCCGGGTTATTGGATAAGCAGGGGAGATCCCCCAAACTGGGGCGGGCGATGCTGGTGGATGCCTGCGGCGTATCTTTCGGGGCGCTGATGGGCACCAGTACCGTGACCGCCTACATTGAAAGCACTGCGGGCATAGCCGAAGGGGGGAAAACCGGCCTAACCGCGGTGACCACCGGCGTGTTGTTCCTACTGGCACTGGTTCTGGCGCCGCTGGCCGGCCTTATTCCCGGGGCCGCCACCGCGCCGGCGCTGATTATCGTGGGGCTGCTGATGGCCCAGTCGGTTAAAGATATTAACTTTGAAGATTTTACCGAAGGGCTGCCGTCGTTTTTGACCATGGTGCTGATGCCTTTTACCGGCAGCATCGCCAACGGCATCGCCGCCGGTATCATTTTTTACGCCCTGTTGAAGTTAACCAGCGGCAGGGCCAGGGAAGTGCACTGGCTGATGTGGGCGCTGGCGGTGCTGGTGGTGGCAAGATACCTGTTCCTGGCCGAGCACTAAGTTAGGAGTTAGAAGTCAGGAGTCAGGAGTCAGAATTCAGGAGTCAGGATATGATAACGGGTGAACAATTCTTATTGAAAGTTCCGGGTAAACATTTTTGCTTTTTCCCCGTCCAGAAAATCTTCAACATTTTTAATGCCCAGCTGCTCTAAAAGTTTCATTACGTATTTATTGTCCACCGGGGTACGGGAGGGCGCTTCTTGTCCGTATTTCTCCACAAAATCTCTTCCCGCCCCGGCATCGATCAGGGCTTTGGGTCCTCCTACACACCCGCCGGAGCAGCCCATTCCTTCCAGGAAATTAGCTTCTATTTTATCGTCTAATATATTTTTAAGCATTTCCCGGCAGTCCTTGACGCCGTCGGCCTGGATGGCGCGGATTTTAATTTCCTTTTGCGGCCGAAGCCTGTTTAATGTCTCTGCAACCGCCCGGCTCACTCCCCCGGTGTGGGCGTAGATCCTGCCGGCCGTGGAGGAATGCTCACTTTCGTCCTCTTCCATTGTCTCCGGGTTTATGGCAACCGCCTCAAATATCTGTTTGACTTCCTGAAAGGTTAGCACGGCGTCCACCGCGTCGCTGACGTCCGGTTCCTTGGCTTCCGCCTTTTTGGCGATGCAAGGCCCGATAAACACGACTTTGGCGCCTGGGTGCAAATGCTTGACCCCTCTGCCGCAGGCCACCATGGGCGAGACCGAGGGCGATATGTGGGGGATTAAATCCTGATAAACCCGCTTGACCATAGAAACCCAAATTGGGCAGCAGCAGCTGGTCAGCAGGAAATCCTTTGCTTTGGTGACGTGCCTGTCAAATTCCAGCGCTTCTTTTAAAGTAAGGATATCCGCAAACAACGCCACTTCCACCATGCCGTAAAAGCCAAGCCTTTTCAGTGCTGCGCGCATTTTGCCCGGGCTTACTTCAGGCCCGAATTGCCCGATAAAAGCGGGGGCCACAATGGCAAACACCGGCACCTTGCGGTTTTTTAGCAGTTCAATCAGGGGGACGAACTCCTTTTTATCCACCAGGGAATAATGTCGGCATACTTCAACGCATTTGCCGCAGCCGGAGCAGTTGTTCTGCTTAATAACCACGTTGCCTTCCATATCGCGGACAATGGCGTTAAACAGGCACGAGGCCTCGCAATTGTCCTCCCGGTTGAGGTTGCAGTCTTTATGGCAGTCCTTGACCTTAAAAACAACTCTGTTGGGGTCGCCTTCGCCGGAGGCGTATTTGATGTACTCATCCGTATGCTCATCGCCGTTTTGGCGTATTTTTTCAATTTCCTCAGCCATGTTGCCCCGGTAAGAGGATTTAACCAGTTTTTTAAAAATTTCGTCGTAGACCGGCTCGCTCATGTAGAACGCCTCCTCTTAACTTATACCAGGGTATTTCTCGAAAGGCTTGTTTTTATATATAACCAGGCAGCGAAACTCCACCAACCCAGGAAGGTAAGAAAACTGAATACAGGATAAAACCATGTTTTAAAGTCAAATAAACCAATGTTTTGCACAAAATAACCATAACCAAGACTGGAAAAGGCAAAAGTTACTACATAAAAATATAAAAACGGGCGTCGATGCGGTAAAAAACGGAGAAATATCATAACGGTAAAAGTCCAGCTGGGGGGAGAAAGGATATTATGCCCCAGGACAGCAAAAATTCCTGCATTTTTAAACCAAATGATGTGGAAAAGATTTGAAAAAAGGCTTACGGCGATAACATCGCCGAGTCCCCCAATAAGTAAGCCGTAGATGAAATACTTTTTATAATCTTCTTTGGGGATGTAAAGTAGTGATAATATAAATGCCAGCACTAAATATACCGGGTAAAATAAAGTTGTTGCCATTTAAGCTCCTTCTAACTATCCGTTTAGTGTATATTAAGGAATAGTCTTACCCCTGCTTAAAACTATTATGTAAGGAGTGGTGCGGTATAAAAATGTGTTATGCTGCGGATTATGTTAAAAAACTGCGTGCTGCCGTTGGTCACGACCCGGTTATCCTGAACGGGGCCAAGGTGCTCGTTATAGACGGGCAGGGTCGTTTGCTGCTGCAAAAAAGAAAAGACGGCTGCTGGGATTTGCCGGGCGGGTTGATGGAACTGGGCGAATCACTGGAGGATACCGCCAGAAGGGAACTAAAGGAAGAGGCCAACATAGAAATAGGTGAGTTGAAACTGCTGGGAGTTTATTCCGGGCCGGAGTACTTTGTAACGCTGCCCAACTGGGACCAGTATTACGCAGTAACAGCCGCGTATGTTACGAATGATTTTTCCGGCCGGCTTCAGCCTGACGGGGTGGAAGGGGTGGAACTACGATTTTTTGATCGGGATGCGATGCCGGATAAGATTAACCCGAAAATGATGGCGATAATAGGGGATTTTATAAAGTTATAATAAGCGGCCACCTGAAAAGATCCCTGACACTACAATAGAGCAAATAAAAAGAGAGCCTTTTTGAGCTAATTGATCAAGAAAAACTATAGCTTAATGACGACCTCGAAATAAGTCTATGAGATGGTGGTATCCAAAAGAAAACCGTTACTCAAAAAGGTCTCTCTTCCTGGCTTCAGATTCCTCCCTGAGATTTCTCACCCGGTTCGAAATAGCTTTAGATGTTTTTAATTCAGGGTAATCCTTTTGATCCAATATGCCCGATGCTCTTTGAATAGTTTTTCTTTGTTTTGCCCTTGGTAATTCTTTTTGCGTGGCATCAATGATGAATTTACTTTTAAACTTTTTCCAGCAATCCTAATCGCAAGTCTTCTTCAACCTGCTGCGCTAATTTATAGTGTATTTTTTTACCGGTTGCGGTCATGGGCAGTTGTTTTACAAAATAGTAATATCTGGGCCTCTTATAATTGGCCAGCATCGGATGCTCCATGCAATATTTATTGAGTTCATCAACCGTAAGCGAAGGATCGCTTTTTACCACATAAGCAACTATTATTTGCCCCCACTTTGGGTCATTCAACCCTACCACTACAGAATCACCAATTTTCGGGTTTTCATTAAGTGCTTCCTCAACCTGTACCGGATAAACGTTTTCACCGCCGGATATAAGCATATCGTCTTTTCTGCTGACAATGGTTACATATTCGCTTTTATCCCAGGTGCCCAGATCACCGGTATATACCCAACCCTTATAAAATCGCTTTTTACTTTGCTCGGGATTATTAAAATAACTGTAAGCGCACTTTCCGGGGCACCAAACAATTATCTCCCCGACTTCCCGGTTGTCCTTGGCAACGTGTTCATAAGGCTCGGCCAGCCGGTCATCGCAAACCTTTACCACGGCCATATCATCGTCAGTACAGGTTCTCCCGGCGCTGCCGGCATTTTGCGGCAGATCAAAAGGCCTTAAAAAAGTATTCCAGAACGATTCGGTAGTACCATACCCGTTAAAAATGTTTGGGGTAAGCACCTTTTGATATCTGATGCAAGCCTCTTTCTCCAGGGGAGCTCCCATAGTGACAATGCCCTTTAATGTGCTAATGTTTTTCGGATTGTTAATTTGTTGATCGCACAACATTTTAAGCACGGGAGGAACACCAATTAGGTAAGTAATATTATACTTCTGAACATAGTCCAGGACGGACCTGGCCTCGAAATTTCGCAGCAGAATTACCTCGCCTCCCACATAAAGGGTCGGTATCGGGCCCCCTGAATACAACCCGCCACGATGGAACCACGGAGTCATATTCATCGTTTTATCCAAAGGAGACAGAGGAAAGTGCATTATCACATCGTGGGCACTTAATATTTCGTTTATTTGATTTATAGGAACTCCTTTGGGCATACCGGTGGTTCCTGAAGTATACAGGCGGGTGACTTCATCATAAATATGGGAACGACATTCAACCGGCGGCTCGGTATCAGGCATCCCGCGCAGATAATCTTCGAAGGTGACCGTACCGGGAAATGTGCTGCCTTTTCCGGAATAATCAACTAACACAATCCTCTTTGGCTTATGCCTGGCCATCTCCAGGGCTTTTTCGGCTGTTTCACTGATTTCCGAATCATAGACAAACACTGCAGGTTTGCAGTCATCAATAATAAAAGCAGTTTCTCCGGGGGAAAGCCGGAAATTTATGGGGCAATTGATGGCACCGATTTTTTGTGGCGCAAGATAGAAAAAAACAAATTCCGTGCAGTTAAGCAGCTGATACATGACTACATTATTCTTATCAACGCCGTCTTTTGCCAGCGCATTTGCCAGTTTATTACACTCTAAATTCAATTTTGCATAAGTCCAGCTTTTTTCCCTAACAGTACAAGTTAAAGCTTTTCTGTTGGCGAAACGGCGGGTATTACGTAAAAATCCATTAATATAAGTAAAATCGTGTTCAAATGTCTCTCTGAACATCCCTACATCATATGTAAACTGCGTCTCTGCCATATTTTCACCTCCTTTTATTTCAACCTTTTACTTACGGAATTTACTGAAGTCCGGCTTTCTTTTTTCCATAAAAGCGTTTCTACCCTCCATAGCTTCATCTGTACCATAATAAAGATTTAAAGCGATCCCGGCTATGGAATGAATCCCCCAAATCGCTTCGGTATCCGCATTAAAAGACGCCTTTAGTGCGGCCAAAGCGGTAGGGCTGTGGGACAGCAAGGTATCACACATCTTTTCCACTTCTTCCTCCAGGTTCTCAGGCGGGACTACCTTGTTCACCAATCCCATCTTCAGGGCATCTTCAGCCGTGTATTGCTGGCAGAGGTACCAGATTTCCCTGGCTTTCTTTTCCCCGACTATTCTGGCCAGGTAAGCGGAACCATAACCGGCGTCGAAACTGCCGACCCGGGGACCAACCTGGCCGAACTTGGCTTTTTCGGACGCCACGGACAAATCACATACCACATGAATAACGTGGCCGCCGCCGATGGCGTAGCCGTTGACCATAGCCACTACCGGCTTGGGAATTGTCCTGATTATCTGCAATAGCATAGCGTGGTTGTTGGCCAGAGGCAGGTTTTCCAGTCCTTCCAAACCGCTCTTTTCCGAATTAGAAGTAGCATAACCATCTTTAGAACGGATTGATTGATCTCCTCCGACAGAAAAGGCCCTGTCGCCGGCGCCGGTAATAATAATCACACCTATATTTTTGTCAGTCCAGGCATCTAACAGGGCACTGATCATTTCTTGTAAAGTCTGGTTGGTAAAGGCATTTAGCTTATTGGGCCTATTAATAGTAACCCTGGCTTTGCCGTCGTATTTGGTGTAAAGAATATCTTGAAATTTCACAATTAATCCCTCCTGAATCAATTTTGTTAAACGTAGCGAACGAAAAAGTTCATGGCGCACCTATCTTAGTAGGGTAAAAATTCCCGGCCAAAGACCTCTCTGGAAATAATGATTTTTTGCACTTGCGCCGTACCGTCGCCGATTTGCAGCCCTATGACATCCCTCATGCGCTGCTCTATAGGAAATTCCCTGGTATAACCATAATGCCCGTGGATAAGCAGGCATTCGTGAATAGCAGCCACCGCTAGTTCCGGGCACAGCCACTTGCACATCGCGGCTTCTTTGGTATGAGGCAACTCCTGATCCCTTAACCAAAGGGCGCGGTAGCACAACCAGCGGGCTGCCTCCAACCGGGTAAGCCATTCCACCAGGGGAAAGGAGATACCTTCGAATTTCGCCAGGGGCTTGCCAAAGACACTGCGTTGCTTTACATATTCAACAGTTTCTTCAATAGTGATCTGTGCCGCACCCAGACACATGAGGGCAATGATTACACGGCTGTAATCAAAGGCCTGCATTACCTGAATAAAACCGCCCCCTTCCTGTCCGATTAAATTTTCCTCCGGTATTACTATGTCATCTAAAAAGAGAGAACCGCGCACAATAGCCTTGCTGCCCATGTCCGGGTATGACTGCAGGGTAATTCCGGGCAGATCCAGAGGCACCAAGAAAGCGCTAATCCCTCTGGCTCCCGCCGCCGGATCAGTTTTAGCAAAGACTACGGCCGCGTCGGAAGCCCTGAGCAGGCTGATGGCGGATTTTTCTCCGTTTAAGACATAGCTATCTTCTTTTTTAACAGCCCGTGCATTCAGGGCTGCTGCGTCGCAACCTGCCTGCGGTTCAGTTAAAGCTATGCAAATTATCTTTTCACCTTTGGCCATTTTGCTTAACCAGTTGTTTTTTATTTTTTCCGTAGCAAATCTTTCTATGATATCCCCAACCAGACAGGTCATAAGTACGCCATACGCGCAGTTAAAATCACCCCGGGCAATTTCTTCCGCGATCAAGCCTGCTGTAACGCAGTCGGCTTCTTGCCCGCCGTATCTTTCAGAAACCCGCAGCCCCAATAGGTCCAATTCAGCCATCTTAGCCCACTGTTCATAGGGAAATTCTTCTTTCTGGTCCCAATAGCCATATTGGGGCAGCAATACTTTATTGGCAAAGTTTCTTACCACTTTAGCCATAGATTCCTGCACGTCGTTAAACCTAAAATCCAAGATACATCCCACCTCTACAGCATATTTAATCCGCCATTAACACTTAAAGTCTGACCGGTAATGTAAGCAGCCTCGTCAGAAGCCATAAACAGCACGGCATTAGCAAGATCACCCGGTCGACCTAAACGGCGGAAAGGAATTGTTTTAACCAGAGCCTCCGCAATTTGGGGATTCCCTGCGGCAATTTCGGCAAAAAGTGGTGTATCAGTGGGGCCGGGAGCCACACAATTAATATTGATTTTATACCGGGCCATTTCTCTGGCCAAAGTTTTGGTAAAAGCTATAACCCCTCCTTTAGCGGCGGAGTATACCGCTTCACCCGTAGAACCAACTCGGCCGGCATCAGAGGCTATGTTGACAATCTTACCGCACTTTCGGGAAATCATTATGGGTAGTACTGCCCGGCAAGAGCAAATCGTTCCTTTGAGATTTATGGCGAGCACCTTATTCCAAGTGTCTTCCGTACTATCCATAAAGGGCTCTATTTTATCCCAACCGGCGTTATTAACCAATATATCTACTGTGCTGTATTTCTCCAGCACAGTACCAACCAATGCACCTATCGAATCCCTTTCAGTTATATTTACTTTCACCGCCAGCGCATCACCACCGGTTGACTCAATTTCTCCGGCCACATAGGCAGCGGAACTAAAATCCAAATCAGCAACTACAACCTTGGCGCCCTCCCTGGAAAAAGCCTTGGCAATGGCACAGCCGATTCCCCTGCCAGCACCGGTAACAATGGCTACTTTATCTTTAAGCCTCATTATCTATACCCCCAATCAATAATTGATACATCAAAATGCAATTTGCCTGCCAGACGTGAAATTATGGATTAATAAGCGTTTCTTGGCATAGAATACTTGAAAAATAAGGCAAGAACGCAATTATTCTTGCAATGTTGCAATTGACTATTGTCTAAGCCAATAGGTTATATTGACCCTTTTCCCAAACCACCATTTAGGTATATAATTTTGGCATATAATTATTTTTGAAACAGTTACGCTTCAGTTAATAAGGAACACAAATTGCATTGTTGCATTAAATGTCTGAAATTTCTGCCTATATCCCCTATAGATCAAGGAATAATAAAAAAGCTTGGGAGGGATAACCTTGACCAGTTTTGTCGTTACCAAACAACGGCTTGATGATAATAATATGATCAATAAGACGCCTATTATTGCTCAATCAGTTGAAATGAAGGAACTGTTAAGGACGGCAATGCAGGTGGCAAAGGTAGATTGCACTGTTTTATTGTTGGGTGAATCCGGTACCGGTAAGGAAGTGCTGGCCAAATTAATACATAAATACAGCGAACGTTCCGGCCCCCTGGTCAAAGTTAATTGCGGGGCAATTCCCGAAACCCTGCTGGAATCAGAGCTTTTCGGCTATGAATACGGGGCTTTTACAGGCGCCAAAAGGGAAGGTAGCGCCGGAAAGTTTGAGCAAGCCCATAAGGGCATCATTTTACTGGATGAAATCGGCGATTTGCCGTTACATCTTCAGGTTAAACTACTGCGTATTCTCCAGGAAAAAGAAGTTATACGAATAGGGAGCAGCAAAGCCAAGCCGATAGATACCAGGGTTATTGCCGCCACCAATAAAAATTTATACAAGATGGTGCAGGAAGGTAAATTTCGAGAAGATCTTTTTTACAGACTTAACGTTATTCCCCTTAAAATACCTCCCTTGCGGGAACGAAGAGGGGATATCATGCCCCTGATTTACTTTTTTAAAAAAAAGTTTGAACAGAAATATAAGCATAAAATGAATTGCTCGTCCGAGGTTATTCGAGTTTTCATGTCATACGATTGGCCAGGCAATGTCCGGGAACTTGAAAATGTTATTGAAAGAATATATGTGATTTCAGCACCCGGTGAATTAGTTACCCAGGAAATATTAATACGAGATTATTTAAATATCCACAGAGAAAAGCAGCTGACTAAAACTATATCCGTCCACGGTTTAACTTCACTTAAAACAGCAGTGGAAGAAGTTGAGCGTCAGTTAATTACAATAGCTTTAAATGAATTTAAAACTTTAAAACAAGTTGCTTTGGCGCTGAATGTGGATGAATCAACTGTAAGTCGTAAGATTAAAAAACTAAACATCCCCTTGCGATAACGTAACTCATTCCACGCTGGTTAGATTAAATGGTGGTTAACCTGTGGGATCAGGCCAGCAAGAACCTGATTTACATTCCACGATGGTTAGATTAAATGTACGACGTCGCAAGGTTTAAGATACTTCAGCATTGCATATTTACATTCCACGATGGATCAACTTCTTTATTGTTAGTTATTTCCATTTACACAAAACTTTTTACGTTCTCAATGCCTAATGCCGGGAGTGCAATAAAGTTTGTGTAAATGGCTAATTCCTATGTTTTGATTATACATTGAAACACTACAAGTATCTGGTCGCCCTTTACGTGGAGGGAGGCCTATGTTAGCCTACTGCGGCGAAAGGCCCAAGCAAACGCAGGGCTCGTAACGCTGGCTGCCCTTTACAAGGAATATGGGGTCTAATATCAATAGTTGTGCCTTGTAGCGGAAAGACCCCTAAGTGCAGCTGGGTCTGCCGCATTCCACGATGGTTAGATTAAATGCCAAGTGATAACATTTCATCAATGTAAGTTAATCCATTTACATTCTACGATGGTTAGATTAAATGGATCTCGGCCCTAACCAGCGCGTCCATGAGAAACTTATTTACATTCCACAATGGTTAGATTAAATGTGTTTAGGGGGTGCCGTAATGGGATATGTGTTACAGCTAAGCTATTTTGTCCAAGAATTGACGGCTTAAAGTGTCTTTAATTTGACGAAATAATTGTCCAAAGCCTATATTCATGCGATTTTGAATAAATGTTGTGACGAGCTAAAAATATTCGCATTTTCGGATTTTTAGGGCAAAAAGTGGGTTGACGGACTGATTTGGCCATTTTGGCTCACTTTTGGACATTGACGGCGACTTGCCGCAAAGGGGCCACAGACCCCCAAAAACAAGATGGACATAAACGCTCATCGAATATAACGCTAAATAAAACACTTGGAGGCGCAGTAGAATCGTCTGACTGACTGACTGACGATTCTACTTTGGCATCATTGTCCGTCAGACCCTGGACAATTTTCACCATCATTGTTAGTACATTATAGACTGGTAGAAACGGATATGGAAAAAAATTTACATTCCACGATGGTTAGATTAAATGTTAA
>NZ_FOOX01000050.1 GCF_900113335.1 Desulfotruncus arcticus DSM 17038 | reverse complement strand
CTGACACTACTGCTGCCGGCCTATATTAAGAAGAAAGATATTCCTTATACTGCTATTGTTGTTGCTGAAATACTGGTATTATCCCTGGCTGCCTCTGGCATCCTTAAGGTAGGCGGGCACTAAGATAAGGCAAAAATTAGGAATCTTTAAAACGCCTCATCAACTGAGGCGTTTTTTATTGCTGATTTACGAACGCCTACTGTTGAACGCTAGTTGAATGGCTCCAATCGCCTCTTTCGAGCAGTTGGGAGGTCCCGGCAACCAGGCCCGGTGGCAAAAAAAACCGGCAATATTAGCCGGATAATTGAGAGAGTGTATTTTAAAAGGACCATCGAAAATAGAATTTCCCGACCCTTCAAAAAGCGCTTATTGTGCTGTATTTCACTAATTAAATAACATATTTCACAAACCAATATGCGCTTAGCCCTATATGTATAATTGCCCAAGTAAATAAAAAATTAAGAATATTTTCGTTGGCCTCGCCGGGATGATCCGCCCGGGTCAACTCCACCCTGGCCATTTCAGCATCTAATAAAGGCTGTTCAAAAATGCGCTCCATTAAATTTTTGGACCTTTCAGCAGGCCCGGATACCCAATCACCAATACTTAACACCAGAGACATCCCCTCCACCCCCTGGATTTTGTAACCTTTTTAACATTATAAAATGACCATTAAGAAAAATCAATCCTGTTTGTGAAATATTTAATAAATAATTTGTGAAATATATTGTTAATAAAAAAATAAGAATGACCCCTGGGGGTCAAATGGCAGTTATTTATTTTAGCATTTTTTTGTCAGCTGATTACGGCATTTTCCATATCTTCAACATTAATCATACAGTTATGCACTTCTTCAAATACCTCATTCACCCTAACCATCCCAACAATCCGGTTATTCTTTATAACAGGCAAGGTACCAAGCTTATGTTTAATCATTGCATGCGCCGCTTTAATCAATGTATCATTTGCATCAAGGGTTATCAGACTAATGGGGTGCATAATTTCCTCAACGCTTTTAACAGCTTCCGACCGACATCTTTCGGAAAACAATCCTTCCCAAAAAACCGGAACTGAAAGGTTTTGAGCTTTGGCAAAAAATGGCTCCAGCGCCTGCAATACAGATCTAAATGTTATTAGTCCAACGGGGTTGCCGTAGTCATCGCACACGATCACAGACCTGTGCCCGGCACCTCCTTTAGTGCGCTGTGAATACGCCCGGTATAAAACCTTAACAGCGTCTTCAATCTTACAGCTCTTTGATATAATCTTATAACTGCGGAGCGGTATCATAATATCGGTGACCCGTTTTTCAGGTTGATCAGACATCTTTCCTAACCCCCAGATCATACATTAATCTCTGCTTTACTTGCGTGCATTTTTTATACCAGCCCAACAGCTGCGTATTATTTATTAAAAGCGGCCTGGTATTATTGTTCTTCGTACATTAACAAGCAACACTAACACCTTACCGGACTGGCGCTTAATAAATTCAATATTTCTAAAATGTCTGAATTCAAACAGCCATTTGCAATAAACAACCAATAAAAAACTTTAACTTATCCAACAGGGTTATTTTCATATACTTTAAAACCGGGGAATAAATAGGCTAATAATTCCCCGGCTCCCATCAATATCAAACAACACCCAGTTCAGAAAGGTACGGCTTTGTCGTTTCCACAAAATCAGCCAATTTCCTGGCTGCAAGCCTAATATTTCTCTCTTTTATGACATCATCAGAAAGCATTAATTTGAGCCGATACTTACCCGTGGCCTCTACCTTGGGGAGTTCCCTTTCCAGAGGTACGCCAAGCCGGTGTTCAATTTTTTCCTTTTTCAGCAGCAAAGGACTAAACACTTTCTTTTTATAGCCATCCATGACCAGGTCCATAACCAGGTATTCCCCGCCTTTATTGGGGCCTTTACGTGGTCTGGTCTTACCGATACGATAGTATATATTACTATGACCAAATACCCTAATACATTTCCAGGTTTCAGAAATACCCATTTGCTTGCTAAGTGACGTATATGACATTTGAATGCCTCGTTCCCGTAGATATTTCTGTGCTCTGGCCAGTACCTGGTCTAAAAATTCATCAAAAGGAGGAGTTTCATCTACAAGTGCATCTCTTTCCTGTGTCGTCTTTTCCAACAGCCAGCTTTCAAACAACTCAAGCGCCATCTTTCTGCTGTCGGAAGCCAGGTCAGAATTTAAATTAACCTTTATGTTACCCTTTTTCAGTTCTTCCAAAAATTCCTTTTTGTGCTGCGAAAATTGCTCAATAAAACGATCTATCATTAAGACCCCTCCAACACATTAAAATACACTCTCTCACATTATTGCCCTCTTTTCCGGGTTATCTTTCTAATACTTATCTTAGTGCCCGCCTACTTTAAGGATGCCTGAGGCAGCCAGGGATAATACCAGTATTTCAGCAACAACAATAGCAGTATAAGGAATATCTTTCTTCTTAATATAGGCCGGCAGCAGTAGTGTCAG
>NZ_FOOX01000009.1 GCF_900113335.1 Desulfotruncus arcticus DSM 17038 | reverse complement strand
ATCCGGTATTAGCACCAGTTTCCCGGCGTTATCCCAGGCTATCAGGCAGGTTATCCACGCGTTACTCACCCGTCCGCCACTAAAATTAGCAAAAAGTAAACTCCTCGCTAATCTCCGTTCGACTTGCATGTGTTAAGCACGCCGCCAGCGTTCGTCCTGAGCCAGGATCAAACTCTCCATTAAATATTTATAAAGAGTTTAATCTTTGCTCTCGTTTGTTAGTATTTCTCTTTCAAAGTTCTTCACTTTGACGAGGTTCTTTTGCTTTGATTGCGCTCACGCGCAATCTCATCTCAACTCTGTTTAGTTTTCAAGGACCTGATTTGGTTTGCTTTGTTTCGTCTGGTTTTTATCCGGCGTTTTCGGCCGGATCTTTATAGTATCACATCCGACTGGCCTCAGTCAACTGGTAGTTGTTGGTTGACTCGCTGCCATTTCCGGCCTGTGATACCTTTTTCCGCCGCCACTCGCGCGGCGACATGTATTAATATATCACTTTGTTGCTTGTCCTGCAACAAGTATTTTTTGCCAGTAGGCAACTATCTATTTGGTTTCTCTGAAAACTAATCCTTGTATTGATGCTATCAGCTTTCCCTGTTCATCCTCCACCGTCACCCTGTAATTTGCTGTACGACGTCCCAGGTGTTCTTCCCTGGCGGTGGCTATCAACGTATCACCCACCTTGCTGGCTTTAATGAAGTTAATATTAACATTTACAGCCACTGCCATTTGCCCTCGCGAATTACTGGCAGTTCCAAGAGCAACATCGGCCAGAGTGAAAATCACTCCACCGTGAGTGATTCTATGTATGTTAGTCATGTGCTCCTTTATTTTTAAAGAAACCTTGGAATATCCCGGAGTAAGTTCAATTATTTTAACTCCCAGATGATTTGGGTAAGGGTCATCTTTAATTCTTTCCTTCAATTCTTCATCTAATTTAATCCCATCTTCAGTCACACACGACTCCTCCTAGTTATTTTCTATTCCTATAATATTTATCGCATCAGTACAGGATTAAATCAAGCCTTTAAATAAAACTAACATCTTAAAGAAAAAAGTTGTCCGTCTGTTTCTCCCCACTTATGAAATGGCTATTCCTATCAGGCTCCGCCGCCAATGACCGTCAGCCAAAACAGCTTCATATTTTGGATAGACAGAACCTGGGTTGCAAGACCAGGAGACGGCAAAGAAAGCGTTAATGAGCAAGTATTTTCATATAGCCAGCAGGAATACCTTCGTCAATATTGAAAAGTGTTAGCAATAATTCCCTTAAAGAGAGGTGCTTACAATGCAATATGATGAGGTTTTAAAACACTTAGCGCCATGCGGACTTGACTGTGTCAGGTGTGCCGATTATGAACATGGGGAAATTAAACAATTGAGCACAAAACTTTTACAAGCCCTCAGCAATAATTACGGCCGAGTTGCCAAAATGAAATCTGATAAAAAACCAGCTTATCAGAACTACTCCTGTTTTGAAGAAATATTAATTTCTTTTTCCCGGGCCTCATGCAGCGGATGCAGAGGTGATAATATACTATGCCCGATTGAATGTACCGCAAAAAACTGTTATAAGGACAAGGGTATAGATTTTTGTTTTCAATGTAATGAGTACCCCTGCGATAGGCAGTTTAGCGGAGGTCTAAGGGAGCGGTGGATGAAAATAAACAACCGCATGAAAGAAATTGGCGTAGTCGAATACTATTATGAGCAAATTAAGCTCCCGAGATATTAAATCTTATTGGCGGTAACGCCCACCGGCAAGATAAGCTCGTCCAGGATGTCGTATATCAAGATATTATTTTGGGGATTTGCAATTGCGAGGTGGAATATGTGAGGCAGATCAATTTTACGCTAGCAGAGAAAATAAGTTTCACCGCTATTGAACATACCCATGCTCATAATTTTGGGCATTTAATTCTGCCTTTACAAGGTACATTATTCCTGCGAACCAACCAGCAAGTTATGACTGTAAACGATCAGCATCTTCTATTGCTGCCTCCTGATTGTGTACATACCTATTATGCCAAGGAGCGAAACGAATTTCTGGTACTTTTTATTCCCGGCTTTATGTTTTCCAATAACTATAACGCCGGTGAAGCGCGTCATTTGGAACTGGATTCGCGCTGGCACGCACTGCGTTATCTGATGCTAAGCGAATGCCAGGGTAAAAAAGCGGATACTGCGGCGATTAATCATTTGCTCCACTATTCTTTCCGGGTAATCCGGCAAAACCAAGAGTCTCCATCCATTCGTTATATTCATGAATACTATTACGTCAACATTTCGCTCGAAGCCTTAGCCGGGCTTGAACACTATAACGTCTCCTATTATAGCCAGTGGTTCCAGAAGAAAATGGGAGTTACCCCGCAAACTTATATCCAGCAGGTACGTCTTAACGAAGCCAAGCGTTTATTGAGGGAAACGAATTTTTCAATTCTGGATATTGCCCAACAAGTCGGATACGAATATCAAGCCTCTTTAACCCGGTTATTCAAACGTTTCGAAGGGACCACCCCCTGTAATTATCGCCGGCAATTCTATAAATAAGTGAAAACAATCTTGAATCCTGCTAAAGGTGACTCCCGGCAAGTGCTTATAATGAGGAACAAGTTAAACAATAGGGTTTCATTAACCTTATTGTTTTTTATTTTTTAAGGCAGTTATTGAAGCAGGCAGACTCAAAGGGGGGAGAGAAAAGTGGTTAGACATAAACAGATCATAGGACTTAGTTTATCCGCCTTTTTACTTATGTTGGGGAATGGTATGGTACAGGCCCTATTGCCGCAAAAGGTCATTTCCTTAACCGGGTCAAGTTCATTGGTCGGATATTTGGCTTCAACTTATGCTTTGGCCCAAGTATTGTCACAACTCCCGATCGGAATTCGGGCGGATAGAATCGGCTTCAAACTATTTATCATCATGGGTTATCTTCTAAGTTTTTCGGCAGGATTGCTTTTCTACTTCACCGATACCGTGAATCTGATATTTGTGGGCAAAATTTTGCAGGGAATTGGCGAGGCGCCAATATTAAGTTTGGCTCCGGCCTTGTTATCTCTCCAATATTTCGCAACTAAGGGAAAAGCAATTGGCACATATAACGCGTCAATCTATTTAGGCTTGACCGCAGGGCCGCTGGTGGGAGTGCTGTTGTTCAAAACATGGTCCGATACGCAGATTTTCTTGTTTTACGCCGTGATGTGCTTATTGGGGGCTGTTATCAATAGCTGCAGCCTGGAAAACAAAGCTGACGGTGAAGCTTCGGCGAAAGATACCCATACTCTAAAAAGCATATCAGTGTTTTTTAAGGATCCGCAGGTTTTGGTGGTGCTCTTAGGAATTGCGCTGTATGGAGCCGGGTTCGGAATATTTATAACCATTGTTCCGGCTTTTTTAATCATGTTTAAACATTATGATCAGTCGTATATCGGTATATTTTTTTCACTGTTCTATATTGCTATCAGCCTGTCTCAGCTGATCACCGGCTGGTTATCCGACAGGCTTGGCCGCCAGTTATTTATGGTAGTGGGATTAACGGTGGCGGCGGCTGGGCTCAGATTATCTTCAACTTTTGAACATCTTGGACTGGCTGTGATTTTAGGTGTGTCGAGTCTTGGTCTGGGGATATTTTACATTGCTTCCATGGCTTTCCTCAACGAAAACGTACCTATCTCTTTGCGGGGGACAATCTCCGGGATGTATTATCTTTTCTGGGGGATAGGCATGTTTTGGGGTCCGATCATTCTGGGGATTTATGTGGATGGGAAAGGCTTTTTTTCCGCTTTCCACCTGTTAGCCTCACTGTCAGCTTTAGAGGTAATGTTGCTACTGCTGGCCAGACGGTTTAAAGCAAAACGCTTAGCTCAACAATAACACTTTATTCATATCTCTTGCTGCATGTATAATTCCTAAAATAAGAATACTATCAGTATTTTCCATGAAGAAGGTGAATAACCCGGGCGGGTTATTCACCTTCTTCTTTTTTCGTCATCTGCTCATTCATATTTACAGCTTCGCCGTATTTATAGCGCAGCGCCTGGTATATATCATAACCACCGCTTAGATTATACGCGTCAAACCCATGCTGAACCAGAATACGATAAGCAATATAACCTCTTAAACCTATTTTACAATAGATAATAATCTTTTGATCGCCTGGTATTTCTTTTATTCTCTTTCTCAAACTGTCAACCGGTATATGCACCGATCCTTCCACATGCCCTTTTTGATATTCTTCATCCGTCCTGACGTCCAGCAGGATGTAATTGTTTTTATCTAAATCGTCTAGCTCATCCCAGTGAATTACTCGCACATCGCCTTTTAGCATATTGGCGGCTGTAAAACCTGCCATATTTACCGGGTCTTTGGCTGAAGAATAGGGCGGCGCATAAGCAAACTCAAGCTCTTCCAAATCATAAACGGTTAACCCCATTCTAATGGCCGTTGCCAGTACGTCTATCCGCTTATCCACACCATCCTTGCCAACCACTTGCGCTCCCAACAGTTTACCGTTGCCGGGTGAAAACAAAATTTTAACAATCATAGGTATGGCTCCCGGATAATAGGCGGCATGTGAAGGCGAGTGGGTATAGGACTTGAGATAGGGAATTCGCCATAGATTTAACAATTTTTCATTGTTGCCGGTAGCGGCAGCCGTAAGGTTGAAAACCTTGATAATTGAAGTACCTTGCGAACCTCTGAAAGACACCTTTCTGCCGGCGATATTATCAGCCACAATTCTGGCTTGTTTGTTGGCAGGGCCGGCCAGGGGAATCAGGGCCCATTGTTCATTAACAATATCCTTAACTTCTACAGCATCTCCCAGGGCATAAATAAAGGGATCAGAGGTTTTTAAGTACTCATCTACCCTGATGCCGCCCCTTGCACCGATTTCCAGTCCGGCTTCTTTGGCAAGTTTGATCTCCGGCTTGACCCCCACTGCCAACACTACCATATCAGCTTCTATTGTTTTGCCGCTCTTTAAATTGATTTGAATATTATCCTGCCCCTCAAACTTGGTCACCGCATCTTTAAGGATTAGTTCAATACCTTGATCCATTAAAACCTTTTCAACCACCCTGGCCATTTCAATATCAAGAGGGCCCACAACTTGTTCCGCAGCCTCGATAACTACAACATCGGCACCTATATGTTTTAAGTTTTCCGCTACTTCAATGCCAACATAACCACCTCCGATTACAGCGGCTTTACGAGGCTTTTGCGCAAGTATCAAGCTTTTAATTCTATCCACATCAGCCATATTCCTCAGCTTTAAAATATTCCGGTTATCCACACCTGGTATGGGCGGTACCAACGGAGCAGCACCGGGAGATAAAACTAAATAATCATAGTTTTCCCGATAAACATTATCTCCCGCAACGACCTCTACTTCTTTGCTTTCCCGGAATATTTTAGTTACTTCGCTATTGACCCTGATATCAATACTAAATCTTTCTTCCATGGCCTCTTCCGTTTGCACCAGGAGCTTATCTCTTTCAGTAATAACACCGCCAATATAGTACGGGAGACCGCAGTTGGCAAAAGATATGTAATCACCACGCTCGAGCAGGACTATTTCAGCTTGTTCGTCCAACCTTCTCAATCTAGCGGCGGTTCCCGCCCCCCCGGCCACGCCCCCGACAATGACAACTTTCTTGGACATAAACTCATCCTTTCTAATAATATTGTGAATCATATAGTATTACAGAAGATAATTACATATATACAAACAGCGTTAACGCCAAAATCATATATATAAATATAATAATAAAAAAATAATAACTTAGCAACTAAAATTTACAGAATAAGCCCTTCTCCACCCCTTATATGGGAACAGGAAAAAAATACGGATGCAACATCTAACTGACAACATAGAAAAAAGGAGTCATCGCTGACTCCTTTTCCGCTCCCTTCTTGCTCAACTGCAGCCCATGCAACTGGAGCAACCGGAACAACCGGTCTGTAAAACCAGGGGCTTGATAACAAAGGTATAGTCCCGGAGGTCAAATTCCTTCATTCCTTCCTGGTATAACAGCATCTTATTGTCGGCAAATTCTATCTTCAGGGGTACCGGGTCTAGAATCTCCGGGTTGAACAGGTTCGGGGTAAGGCCCGGCCTGAACAAGTGTCTTTCCCCGCTCTTCCCGGCCAATTCAATTTCATCGGTGGAAGTCATCAGAGATATCAATGCTCCTGCTGCGGAAAAACAAAGGGAATTGACATCTCCATTTAAACCCAGAGCCTGACAATTATAAGCATATAACGTACCCAACGGAGTTTGCACCGGAGTGGGCCGGGCCGGCTCCAGGGTCTTGAGCTGTCCACCGGGGTAAAAAGAAAGCCCGGTACGCACCTTTATGGGACCAAGGGGAGAATCTACCGCAACCAGTTCCCCCGGCCACAAACTAATGCTTTTTACGGAGCCGTCCGGGTAAAATTGAATTCCAATTACTCGGCTTTTAAACCGCCCGCTGGAAAGATGAAACTCCATTTCATAGGCATGGTTCCGCTCGTCTTCCTCGGTCCAGTAGGCTGACAGCTTCCCGTCCAGGGGGAATACCCTGTGCAGAGAACCGTCTTCGTAAAATGCCAGATATTCGGCGGGCAGGACGCCCAAAGGCGTCGGGATACCTGTCTGATTTTGAAGGGGCAGATTCTTTAAATAACCACCGGGGTAAAAAGTAACCGGTTTACCGGGTTTCCTGCGCACTTCGTTATCCTCAAAAAGAGGGACAAGTTTACCATAGGGAGTTTTCAACTCATTGTGTTCAGTCACCACACAACTTTTTAGCGTACCATCGGGGTAATGCTCTATGTAGGCAACCCCCTTGAGAATTCCGTACCGAGTGTTCACTTCTTTCATGCCGGTTCTCCCTCCCAGATGCCAGGCACTCCGCTATTTCTCAAAAAAAGACATCCTTTTCCTTTTATTATTTTATCTTATTATATCATCAATTTGGTTTATTAGCTTCCTCACCCATGCTTCAAGTGTCTTTATTAATTAATCAGAAGTAAGGTATGGTTAAAGCTCAGCTGCCAGCTAATAATGCGTACATTAGCATTACTTTTATAAATATTCTTCCTCCCCCGTATTTCAAATTACAAGTATACCTTTCCCGCGTCACCATCCACGGCGATTAACTGGTGATCATCTATCAGCTTCATCACGCCCGGAATGTTAACCACCGCCGGAATGCCATACTCCCGGGCCACAATGGAACCATGGGACAAAAACCCTCCTGACTCCATAACAATGGCGGAAGCTCTCAAAAACAGGGGTGTCCAGGCGGGGTCGGTGGACGGAGCCACCAGCACATCCCCGGCCAAGAGTTTTCCTCCCTCATCGGGATGATGGATTAATCTTGCCGCGCCGGAAGCCCTTCCCGCGGCCACACCCATACCTGCAAGCGCATTGTCCGGGCTAAGGTTGGTGGGTTCCGCAAAATGAGGTGCCTCATCAATAATCAGGTCTGGGGGGGAAAGGTCCTCCATTTCTTTCATCCCGGCCCTGCGCTCGGCCACCAGAACGGCCAACCCCATGCCGTCCCAGTATCCCCAGACAATGGAGAAAATCTCAGTCAAGGCACAGTGATAGATGTCGTTTGGTTCCTCAATAATCCCCCTTTCCGCCAACCGCTGCCCTATCTCCTGGTAAATCATGCGTCCTGGTTCATATAACTTAACCAGTACGGACTTGGCCATCTCCCTTAATTCCGCACCTTTCAGGGCTTGTTTCCACCAAGATTTTACCTGTACGCGGCGGTGCCAAGGCAGCTTTTGATTGATTTCCCGCCAGGCCCGGTCCGCTTTTTCTTTTTGCCGGGCCTTTATTGCGCCGGTATCAGCAATTTCCACGGTGCTTCTGATGATATGCAAAAGGTAAGAAGGGTCTTCACGCCAACGGGGGTTGATGATATCACACTCATAAATACCACGATGCCCGTATTCCGCCAGGAAGTTGCGCAGGGACTGTTTAAACGGGGAATTGTCCGGCAGACCTCGATCCCAGAGAAGAGGGTCAAACAATTCAGCGGAAAAGAACCTTCGTGCATCCACATCACTGCGGGCTATTTCAGCCATTTCCATCAGGCGGTAGCCGTGCTGTGCGCTGGTGATGTCCGCGCCCCCGGCCATAATGGCGTTGGCCATGGCGTTTCCTTTACGCGGAAAATATTTTTCCAATGTATTAACCAGCATCGTATGAGGAGGCGCCGAGGAAATACCTAAAAAGAAAAACACGGCGGCGAATTCCGTTGATACTTTGGCATTAGTAATAAAAGTATGAATAAACTGTTCATTCGTAAAGCTTTTGAAATCTTTTTTTAATAAATTTGCCGTATAATCATTATAATTAGCAAAAGATTCCCTTGCCCTTCGCTTGGCCTTTGGAATTGCCATTAGAAGCTTTAACATGCGGCCGATTCTCTTTAATCCCCTGACCCCGGCATAAGGTTTCTTTTCGTTAATTTTAATTTCCGGCTGGTGCCCTCCCAGACTGTCGTTCGTTTTCCGGGGCGCCAGCCCCAGGGCATCATACCAGAGCCACTGTTGAAGCGACAGATTGAGATACGCCCTGCCCTGATAAAGCCTGATATATCGCAGCCCCTGGGGCATATGGTAACCTACTGATTGAAATGGTGACTGCAGCGCACCGGGGAGGCCTATTTTATTTATACTCCAGTTAAGAGTTGACTGGACAAAGGGAATGGCATCCCTAAAATTGACGTTGGACCATATGTCCGGCTGATCTTTAATTTCAGCGCAGGTGCACTTTGGCAACGCCGTCACCGGCCTGGCCTGGACCAGGATGAACTCACTGCCGCTAAACACCCACTCGATATCCTGGTGCTGTTCCCCGCTGCCCAAGGCCTCAAAAACCCGCAGAATTAAAAAACCCAGTTTTATTATGTTCTCATCGGATAACGCTTGACCCGCCATTGATTCAGCAGGCTGCACAGATACCGTACCCACATTTTCCCGGGGAACGGTCATTCTTTCTTTGCGACCAATTATTTTTTCCTTTATTTCAGGCCAATAGCCCAGGCGCAGGCGGTATTCGTCCGGCTCCACCGCACCGCTGACCACACTTTCGCCCAAACCAAAGTTGGCGCTTATAACCATGACATCTTCCCGACCAGTCCGGGGATCGCAGGTAAAACCAACACCGGCAGCCTTGGCCTCCACCATTTCCATAACCACCACAGCCGGTATCACATCATCATCTTTGACGCTCATTTTCCGCCGGTAAGCGACGGCCCTGGGTGTCCATAAAGAAGCGTAACAACTTTTAATGGCAGACAGGATGTTATCCAGGCCCCGGACATTTAAAAACGAATCGTGAATACCGGCAAAAGAAGTCCCGGCAGCGTCTTCCGCCGTGGCTGAAGACCTCACAGCCAATGGTTTGTCAAGTATGCCGATGCTTTTAAGCTTTGAAACCAGTTCTTCCCGGATAGTGGTTGAAATGGTGCCAGACTTTATTTTTTCTCTAATCAGGAAAAGTTTATCTTCAATCTCCCTCTCGCCAATATTACCGATAGATACACTTTGCGCGATCTCCCCTGTGGCTTCCAGCAGGTTGTTTTCTTCAATAAAACTCCGGTAGGCTCCAGCTGCCAGGACTCCCCCAACTGGAATCTTGAATCCATACCGTTCCAGCCTGCCCAGGTTCCACCCTTTCCCCCCGGCTGCCTCCACCCCGGCTTGAAAAGCTTCGGGCCAACTGAAAAAGAACGCTGTGCAACTCTTTTCCATAATCATCCTCCCCCAACACTTTTAACGGTTCCTGTCCGGCACATCTCTTGCCCCGCCAAGAAAAAGGTCTACGCTTTTGGTAATATAATCCTGGGCGTCAAACTTATCAGGGTCCATTAAAAAATTCATTCCCGCTGATACACGTATATTGTCGGCTTGGGAAATCATAATTTCCAATGGAAGATCCCGCCTAATCTCTCCCGACTCCTGACCCAGTTTGATAATTTTAACCACAAAACTATGTGCGCCGCTTCTTAGAATTTCATCAAAAGTAGCCGTCAATATTTTTTGCACATGATAAGAAACGTAGATCCTGAAAATATCCTTTGTCATCAACTGACTGGTCCACTCCAGAATTCTACTCAGCACGATCACCAACCGTGAACGGATATCGGAATACTCCTTGATTAACTGCTCTATTTCCGGCGCCCGTTCAGTGATAAACCGATGCAAGTATTCAATGATAATATCTTCCTTAACAGGGAAATGGTTATAGAGGGTTTTGCGGGCAATGTCTGCTTCCTCCGCAATTTGCTCCAAAGTAGTTGAAGCAAAGCCTTGCTTGTAGAAAAGTTTCATCGCCACATCAATTATTTTTTGTCTTGTCTCTTCTTTTTTTCTCTCATATCTGTTTCCAGTCGAAGTATATTTTAGCTTCATTTTGCACCTCTAGTTCCGTCAACATATTACCTATTCGGGTAATATTACCCGAATAGGTAATATTATTATATTAGTATTGTAATACAATGTTTTACTGTTAACAAGAGAAAAAAATATGTTTATACCAGATACTTTCTATATCCGCTAAATATATATCACCTTTTCATTAGAACTCGGCAGGGGTGTGGTTAATCTCTTGAAACCGCACCGCCCATAAGATAAACTGTAATCAGGAGAAAAAAGGACCAGCCCCGGATGGAACTGCTGGCCAGCTTTATGGAAGATCATCATATTGTAAAGCTTTGCAACTCATGGATAATAGAAAGAGGATGAGTAAAATGGGGGGGATTGATTATGGGTGGCAACCTAACAGAAGTTTTATGTGAACGAAGAACTTATGATAAAGAATATTATACTCACAGCCATCCTTATGCTCAACTTATCCTGCCCATAGAAGGCACCTTACATTTCAGAACCCAAATTCACGATTTGTCACTAGATAGCCGACATTTGTTTTTTCTGCCGCCAAATTTCAGCCATACTTTTTGTGCCACTGACAGAAATGAGTTCCTGGTATTGGACATACCTCTTTTCGTGCTGCCTGATATCGGCAGCACAGATATAGCAATGTACCAGGTTTTTGATGACCGCTGGAAAGCCATCAGGTTCTTGCTTCTAAACGAAGGAGCTAAAAAACCCTGTCGCAATAGTGCTTTAGAAAGCCTCATCCGCTATGCGGCCAGTTTTCTATTGGAAGAAGCTACCCCTGTTTCCATCCAATATATCCACGAGCATTATCATGAGAAAATCACCATTAACCAGCTTGCTTCCCTGGAACATTTCGAAGCTTCTTACTACTGCAAGTGGTTCTACAAGAAAACGGAAATGACCCCCAATGCCTATATTCGGAAAATTCGCCTGAACAAAGCCAAGGAATATCTGCGAGATACGAATTTATCAATTCTGCAAATCGCTCAGCTTGTGGGATACGACCATCAGAGTTCGCTCACAAGGCTGTTCCAAAGACATCTAGGGACATCCCCCAAAGTTTATAGAGAAATTAAAACGGATAAAGAAACCCCAAAATAGGAAAAGACAAAGCGGTTTACTATTCATTATAATACTGTTAACTTGCTACTGAAAGGAAGATGAAAGTGAACCGCGAAATGGCGTTTGGATTACTGCTTATTGTAATAGCGGCAGTTTTTTTCGGCACAACAGGAACGGCGGCTACCTATCTCCACAGCCTGTATGGTGTTGACCCACTTACCGTTGGTGTTTGGCGTGTCTTTTTCGGGGCACCGTTTTTATTTGTGGCATCCTTGTTGACAACAAGGGAAACAGGCCTGCGGATATATCGAAGTCACTCGATCGGATTTCTTATCTTCGGTATTGCTGTTGCCGGTTACCAGCTATCCTTCTTCCAAGCGGTAATCCGTACGCAAATCGCAACAGCCACCCTGCTAACTATTTGTGTCGCCCCTCTGCTGGTGGCTTTTTTGGCCCGTGTGTTTCTGAAAGAACGTTTAACATCCCGCATTCTGGCAGCACTGGCATTGGCCCTCCCGGGGACGGTATTGATCCTGGGGCTGCACGGGGCCGAGGCAATACTCACTCCGTCTTACCTTTTCGGCAATCTTCTCGCCCTTGCCGCAGCTCTTTCATACGCTACCACCATAGTAACCGGGAAAGGGCTTACGGGGAGTCTCCCGCCCATCCAGGTTATGGCCATGTCTTTTGGTACCGGGGCACTTTTACTCCTTCCCTTCGCCGGCATTCCACAGCACCTGCCGTTAGCAGGTTGGCTTATCCTCCTTTATCTGGGGCTGTTTCCGACGGCAATTTCCTACGCCCTTCTCGGTACAGGGCTAAAGAAAGCTACGGCCACTTCATCATCCATCGCCGTACTCGTCGAGCCCCTGGTGGCGACCCTGCTGGCCGTGGGCTTTGTGGGGGAACGGTTGACGATGGCGGGCTGGGTTGGGGCAGTACTGCTCCTGGCCTCTCTCGTGGTTTTAACGGTGCCGGCAAGGCGGATTAGCCGATCGGAGGAGAAGCTGTACAAGTAAAGAACTTCTCTCATCTCTTCAAGCTTTTCCCCTTCATCAGGATGAAAATTAATTTTGGCAAACCGGGAGCCCTAAGTTGTGCTTGATCTTGCATGGAAATAAATTTCATATTAAACTACCAACCACAAAAGAAATGAGCCATTAAGAACGAACAAACAAAGAATGAGTGGTGTTTTATGAAACAAAATATTTACGATGATCCTGCTTTTTATAAATCATACATTAATCTTCGTGAGAAAGGGAACGGACTCAACGACGTTCTTGAAATCCCGGCTTTCAGATCGCTGTTACCTGATCTAAATAATAAAGATGTTTTGGATTTAGGCTGCGGATTCGGCGAATCATGTAAATGGTACGTTTCACAGGGAGCTAGGAGAGTCGTTGGATTAGACATTTCCGGCAAAATGATCAACAGGGCGAAGCAGGCATTTAATGATAAAAGGATAGAATATGTAAACATGCCAATAGAAAATTTAGATTTTGGGCCCGATAACTTTGATTTAGTTCTAAGCTCGTTGGCATTTCATTATATTGCCGACTTCAAAACCGTAGTCGATAGAATATGTACTTGTCTAAGACCCGGTGGCTTCTTGATATTTTCACAGGAGCACCCGGTTACCACTGCAAAGAAATTATCTGGTGGATGGGTTAAGGACCAAAATGGGCAAAAACTACATTGGATGCTGGACGATTATGGCGAGGAAGGGATCAGGAAACAAAAATGGTTTGTCGAAGGTGTAATAAAATATCACCGGACACTGTCCACCATTATAAATACGTTAACCGAAACAGGATTTCAAATATGCAAAGTAATAGAACCAACAGCTACTGCAGAAGCAGAAAAACAAAATAAAACATTAAAAGAAGAACGAAGAAGGCCTCCGTTTCTAATAGTAAAGGCATTAAGGCTTGGAAAATAAATAAAAGGATGTTTCGAAATTATCACTTCGGAAGCGGGCAAAAGAACATTTCAATTGATTATATTCTAAAGAAGGTGCTGAGATGGAAGTCAACCGCCATTTATGCTTAAAGGACCTGCCCCTTTTTGAAAACGTTGAGGATGAGGTTTTTAGTACGGTGTGCCGTGGGGCTGCCGTAAAAAAACATTGCCGCCGGGGAGATATCTTGTTTAATCAGGGAGAACCTTCCGATACGTTGTATTTAATTAAAGAGGGGAGCTTTAAGCTGGTTCGGGTTAACGAAGACGGAAAAGAGATAATCCTTCAGTTGGCCGGTAAAGGGGAAGTGCTGGGGGAAGCTGCTTTGTTTCGTGAGAACAGCCATCCGGCAGCCGCTGTGGCATTGGAAAATGCCCGGGTTTGTGCCCTCAGCCGCCAGCGTTTGGAAAAAATTATCCGGGAGTCGCCGGATCTGGCTTTGCAGGTTATCTATAGCCTGGGCAACCGGCTTTATAACGCCTGGGAACAGGTAACCGAGCTGCGTACCGGGTCCACCCGGGAGAGGGTATTAAACTTACTTATCCGGCTGGCCGGAGAGCGCGGTGAACCATGTCCCGAGGGAACCCTGATCAAACTTCACCTGACCCAGCAGGATATCGCTGATTTTGTGGGAGTTTCCCGGGTAATGGTAGCCCAGTCATTGAAAGAACTAACCTCCAGGAATTACCTTATCAAGAAAGGCAAATATTATATCCTGAAAGACCGTTGTTTTTAACGGCTAGGTCTTCACCGGTCAAAGCAAACAGCCGCTTTTCAACTAGATAAAGATGCTGGCGCCAAGGAGATTGACTATGGGTACACAACCTAACAGAAGTTTTTCCAGTTCTTCTTACTCGTTCCTCTGACCAGTCCACTCTTATGCAGTAGCAATGATTTCCTGGCACGGGAAAGGGCATGGGGAAACCTGCTTTAACCAGGCGCCCCATGCCCGCTTCACCAAAAGTAAGAAAAAAATATGGAAATCTTATTTGAAGTACTATACACCCATGGTAGAAGTTTCCGGCAAAGTGCTTCCTCCATCAATAACAATTTGAGTACCTGTCAGATAACTTGACTCGTCACAACCCAAGAATGCCGCAAGCTCACCAACTTCTATAGGGTCTGCCAGTCGTTTCATTGGAATTGCACTCGCAATACCATCAATAACGCTTTGTGGATTCCCAGGGTTGCTCTGCAGCGCCATGCCCTTAACCAATGGTGTCAGCACATAACCTGGACAGATGGCATTAACAGTGATGTTGTAATCCGCCACTTCCCGAGCCATCGCCTTGGTAAAGCCAACCAACGCAGCCTTTGTTGTCGCATAAGCGACTTCACCCGGATCCGCCACCATATCACCTGTTACCGAGGACATAATTATAATTTTGCCATAGCTCTGTTTGATCATATACGGCACAATAAGCTTTGTTGTATTCCACACCCCTTTAATATTGACATCAATATGGAAATCTCTATCCTCGTCGCTCGACTCCAAAAATCCACCAAGTTTACACACTCCGGCGTTATTAACCAGCACATCGATCTTACCAAAGGTTTCAATTGCCTTATCAACACCTGCCTGAATACTCCCAATATTAGTAACATCCACACTAACTGCAATTGTTTTACAACCCTGCTCACACAGTTCCTGTGCAAGCTCCTCTGTGGCATTTGAGCGTGCCGCCAGAACCAATTTTGCACCGTGCTTTGCATATATCCTGGCAATGCCCTCTCCAATTCCCTTGGATGCTCCTGTAATAAACGCGACCTTTCCCGATAGCTTTCCCATAAGTCAATGCTCCTCCCGAAACAGTTATATTGTGTCCTAAAACTCCTTTTCACCATCTGGTGTCATCATCCAAACCTTTTGTACAGGCCACTTTTTAACCATCATCCAAATCCACAATACAAGCCCCACACCCATATAACCGGTAAAGCCAACCCAAGACTCCGTTGCCTGACCGTAGGCAGTGAAACCGCTTATGACTATGGCGATTACAAGTGCCAGGTATCTCATTTTGTTACCGCCCGGCAACTTATAGGGGCGCTTCCATTCCGGGTGTTCCTTTTGCATCTTAATGGAGGAAATAACAGAGATAATGTAGCAAGTCGCACAGGCAAACGCCATAAGATTAAAGAAGGCGGTGATGCTTGGCATAAGCAGGAACATCACGCTAAGTACAAAGATCAAAATATTGGGCAGAATTGGCTGACCATATTTATTTGTCTTGGCAAATGCCGCAGGCAAAAAGTTCTGTCTGCCCATGGCGTAAATCATACGTACGGAAGAATACCAGAAGCCAAGGACACTCGTGCCAATTGGGAACAGTACGCCAATAACACCAAGTAAAAATGCGTACTTTGCCCAACCGTAAGCCTCAAAAAACGCCTTGATGGAGATAAACGGGGCACTGCTGCCACCCTCGGTCAAAGTTGCCCAGGGTGCCATACCGGCAAGCGCAAAGTAGAAGATTACATAGATGGCGCCGCAAGTTATCACTGAGCCGAGAATGGCCTTTTTCTGTTCCTTAATAGGGAAGGTACCTTCCTCAACCATAGCAGGAACTGTTTCAAACCCAAAGAACGGGGTAATCATAAATGCCGCACCGATGATCCAACCTATCCAGCCGCCATTGCCGGATGCGCCGCCGCCGTTTAAAGAGGTGGCGAAGAAATGGTCAAAATTTTCCATACTCCAATTACTGGATACAAGATATAAAGTTGCGGTTAATACCACTCCGGCGATACTAAGGAACAACATGGCTGTCTGTACCTTGCCGGCCACAACATTTTTAACCAGACTTAAACCACACCATACAGCCAAGGCAACGGTGCCCACTATTACCTCATTCGTGCCTGTTAGATTCAGACCGAACTGGTAATTGAGCCAGTCGATAATACCCAGGGTACCCGCGGCGGGTACTGCAGCCCAAGCCATCATGATCAGCCAACTGGACCAGAACCCCGCATGCCTGTTGATGCCGATTGTGTTAAATACCAGCGATGAGCCGGTACTTGGAAGCATGGTGGAAAGCTCCGCATAAACAAAAGCGATGGGCAGCACTGCCGCTGTCATGATGGCATAGGCCAAGAAGGTTGCCGGGCCGGTATAGGACATAAAAATGCCGTCCCAGTAAAACATGAATGTATAAATTGCACCTGTGGCCATGGCATAAACATACAGAAGATTCATTGACCTCTGCAAGGCATTTCCTTTGTTGAGCCGTGGCACTTTAATCGCTGTTGTGCTTTTTGTTGTACTTCTTGCTGCACTTGTTGTTGCACTTGTTGAAGTGCTCATAATCATTCCCTCCCAAGATTGAATAATTGAAACGTGCTCCTTTTCGAACATTCACTTAAGCAAATTTTGTTAAGTATCTTTCCGCCAGCATGGCTGTGCCCTCAGTAAATCCCAAACTTAATTCTTTAACCGGATCGCTGTCAAAGTGGCTGGTAATCCAGGCCAGCAACTGCAGCCTGCGTTGCATCACAAAGGTGTCAATCTCTGCCAAATCCTCTTGTGTTAAACGCTCGACCTTGCTATATCCCTCAAGCCACGATGCAATCAGGTCAGGTGTGATGGGCTTTGTTTCAACAAAACTGACAGCTGATGCCAAATCGTGCAAAAACCAGCCAAAACCACAATCATCAAAGTCAATGACCTTGATCTGATCATCTTCAATTAACAAATTGGCCAGACGCAAATCCGCGTGAATCAAACCAAACCGCTCCCTGGTTATGCCGTAAGCATCAAGTCTCTTCTTAATAACCTCACTGGTTCTTTCCAACAATCGTTTAGCGTCGAGAGTTAAATCCGCCGCTTCCTTCCAACTGCCCCACTTGGCATTATCGCCGATCATCGTTTCATAGTTCCAAGTAAAGCGGTTCAGGTTCCCGGCATTATTCCACATTTTGGCTTGCCTGTGTAAATAAGCAGTGGTGGCACCCAGATCCGTAAACTGTTTGACCACTTCTTGTTCATCGTTTTCATCCGGCGCACTGCCTGCCAAAAATTCATACATGACACAGGCGTAGGTCGAGTTAGTCAACCAACTGGAAATAATCTGCACATACGAACCATCCCGGCCCTTAACCGGATCTGCTACGATGATCGGTGTATAGTTTTTTATTTCCTTCAGCCATATAATTTCATCACGCAATTCCTCTATGGTGTGATAGCCCGGGCGGCTGATGCGCAGAACCGCTTCCCTGGCCAGGGTGTCTTTATTTTCCACGAGATAAGTGATATTTTCAGAAATCTGCAGCAGCCTTGTTTGACAGGTTTTCTCCATGCCATATTTTTTGAGCGCGTCCAACGCCAGGCTGTCAAATACCTCAATACAGTCCAACGCCATTGCTTCCACCTCACTTACCTAATTCATTTGCCACAAGCAGCCGCCGCTTCTTTAATTCCTTTGGCCATCTTGCCAAGCAGTTCGTCGCAATATTCCTTTGTGCACAGCAAACCGGGCTTAAACTGCAATACACGATTATCGAGCATGGAGTAAATGGCCCATACACCGTTTTTATACAAATGCTGCATCACCAGAACGGCACTGCCTGCACCGGCAAATTCAAGGCCCATGATCAGGCTGTTCTGCCGGATACCGGTAAAGAAATGGGGATTGTCCGCCTTAATTTGTTCCAATCCGTTTCTCAGATATTGGGAAACAAATTTGACATTTTCCCTGGTAGACGGTCTGTTGAGAATTTCAAACACCTTTAACGCACAAATACAGCCAAGTTCACTTCCGCCAAAGGTGGACATATGGGCTGAACCATCCTGCCGCATCCATTGAGCTGCTCTATCGTTCATAATTACCGCGGAAATTGGATAGATACCCCCACTGAAACCTTTGGAGGTGACAATCATATCGGGTATTACCCCGTAACCGGTAATCGCCCACATCTCACCGCTTCTCATTAGACCTGTTTGCACCTCATCGGCGATATATAATGCACCGTACTTTTCACAAAGCGCCTTGACAGCAGGCAGATAGCCTTCCTTCGGCAGGGGAAAACCGTAAGTCGCAGGGATCGTCTCCATAATGACACAGGCTGCATCGTTTTTGGAAAGGGCTTGTTCCATGGCCTCGATATCATTAAACGGGACCTTAACGTTGAACTCTGCCGTGGTATCCGCCAAAAAAATCTTGGCAAAACGGTCCGAGCCTGCTGCCACGGCCAGACCTGTATGGCCATGGTAACAGTTTTGCACGGAAATAATTTTCTTTCTGCCCGTTGCGTTTCTCGCACACTTGAGAGACAGGTCAACCGCTTCGCCCCCGCTTGAGCCGTATATTACATGAGTCATACCCTGGGGAGATGCCTCAATAACAGTTTTGGCCAGCGCCGCCTTGACGACAGACGGGAAATGATGGTTACCCATATCACACTGGGCGGTACCCTCAATCAGCGCATCAATAACCTCCTTGTTTCTATGACCCAGGCTGTAGGTGCCGCCGTTGATATGCACATCCATCAGCTGTTGGCCCTCTAAATCATAAAAGTAATAGCCTTCCCTCTTTCCCATGACCAGATCAATACCAAGATCCAACCATTCTTGTGTCTTGCCACTGTTCCAATAGGTTAAAGAATCCTTAAAAACCTGATCTTTCTTTGCCTCGTCAAAAATTTTCATGGTCTGATTTCCTTTCTGTCCGGAAAAAGCGCTTTTTCTTTTGGACACAACTTAAGCTGGTACCAAAAAAGAGGCCTATGATGAATGTTCACCACATGCCCCTTTGCCACAATGCTCCTTTGCATAAACGACGTATTTTTTATTGTCCAAGCAAGTACTTGTGCCCTTGGACACAACTATACGTCAAGTACCAAAAAAGGGGCATATGATGGATATTTATCACATGCCCCTTTGCCGTATGCTTCTTTGCATAAACTTTATGTTTCTCTATTGCCCTATTATAAAAGTCTGTCCTGCTTTTTTCCATGTAACATTTTGACGTTCGCCCCGAAATTTTTTAGGTTTTGAGGTATTCTTTATACTGAGATGGAGAAAATCCTGTCTTATTTTTAAAAACCCTGCTGAAATATTCGGCATCGCTATAGCCGATGGTTGCCGCTATTTCACTGATTTTTCTCTCCTCATCCATGAGTAAAATCTTCGCCCGGTCAATTTTTACGTCGGTCATAAAATCTATAAAATTTATGCCCGATACCTTTTTGAAAACATGGCTGATATAGCTTTTGTTTAGAAATACGCCGTTGGATACGTCTTCCAGGGTCAGTCGCTCATCAACATGCACCACAACATATTTTCCGATGTGATAAATAAGTTTGTTATCGAGCATTTGATATTTTTTAACTACCTTTGCAGCTTGAGCAAAATCACGTTTCCATTCCCTCTTGATGGTCTCTTTATCTTTGACTCGAAATCCCATTTGATAAGTATAGTGTTTATCGTAAATAAATTTTTCGAGCCACGGTTTTCTTTGAATAAGCTCCTCATATATTTTATTTTTAGCCCGGTCTCCAACCACTTGTCCGTTTATGGCGTCATTTCCCCAATCAGAATAAATCTGTTCTAAAATACTTTCGCAGATAATATCTGTGTTTCCCCCACCTAAAAAAATATTTTCAATCAGCGCATCGACCTTAAAGGAGAGTTTCTCCCACACATACTGCTCGCCAAACCGTTCATAAATCCGGCTAATAGCGCAGTCAAACTGCTCTTCAGATACAGGTCTCACCAAATAATCAAACGCACCTGCTAAAAATCCGGTACGCACCTGCTCATAGCTATTGTCCGTGCTGATTAGAATCAGATGAATGTCGGAAAGTCTGTGCCGAATGCATCGAATCAAGGTAATGTCCTTAATAAAACGGCCATTTGTCACAACACACACAATATCTGCTTTACTTTCCCGCAAACAGTCCATGGCATGTTCCTCATTATGTTCTACCGCGACAAGTTTGAAATCATGCCGTATCCGCCAAATATTCATTTTTTCTATTGCTTTTGCCGTTATCTCTTCAGAATCTACAATTACTACCCGGTACACTGATTTCGCCCTCCAATTTTCTGTAAAACATAAAAAGCAGGGGGAACAACTACGAACGCCGTTGTTCTCTCTGCTAGCAAAAAAGCCGGTTTAACCGGCAGCTGGTATTTATCTCTTTTACTCACCTTGATTATCTTGCTTGACAGTCATGATTTTCTTTTATACTTGCTTTACTTTTCCAACGTGGATGCCGCACACTAACTATATAAAGTGTTCCGGGCGTTCAGCCGGTGCTTTGATAACCAAGTCAAATTCTTATACCAATATTATCACCGTTTTTATTAATTATAACATTGTTGTCCTGGATGTTTCCAGAGCCTTTCATATTGGCCGGGACGGCTGCAAGGTCTTGAGCTGCGCACCATGTCCCTGCTTGCCGCCCGCCATGGAGGATATCGGATTTTTATACAGAAAATAACCAATTAACAGCTTTAATATATTTTTGAGGCTTAATCATGATTAATTGTCTTTTGGCAACAGAACTTTATATGCCTTCACTGATAACCGGCTCGGTAAAACGGTCCCGGCTTGGAAAATACGTTGACCAAAGTACCCGTGAACGGTATAACCGGTGGCCGATTTTTTGGCCGATTCATCTCGTTAGTTTTGGAATTGCCCGCCAATTTCCCAACGAACCGTCTGAAACAATAATTTTATTAAAAGAATCTGTAAATACCGGCGACAAAGAAGCTTTTCACGCGTATTTGCGAATTTTCAACCATGACAATTCATTGGCGCCTGAAGGCAAAACAGTAGTTCAAGCTTTGCTGGAAACAGATTTTAACCATTGGTATAATTTGCAGGAAGACAGATTCCTTTATGAAACTGAAAAAGCAAGGGTGGCCAACGATGTGCTCCGTCGTCTGGAAGCGCTCTACCCCGGCATATCCTCCCTTGTGGAAATGACCGATGTGGCCGCACCTTATACTTTTTGGCGCTATACCCGTAATCACCGGGGTTCCTTTGAAGGTTGGCTGCCAACACCTGAAGCGGTAAGAACCGTGATCCCTAAAACTCTGCCGGGATTAGCCAACTTTTATATGGCCGGCCAATGGGTTCAACCTGGAGGCGGAGTACAACTGTCGATAAATTCAGGCCGCGATTTGGTGAAAACTCTTTGCGAGCAGGGCAGAAAGGAATTTTCAACACGTGGGTGAGCGATTAACGATAGCAGGTTGGGGCAGTCAGACTCGTGGCCGCTCTGTGGTTTTAACGGTGCCGGCAAGGCGGATTAGCCAACCGGCGGAGAAACAGTGCAGGTAAAGACCATCTGTCATCCCCTCGCAAAGACACATGCAGAAGGTTTAAACAGATGCTAATTAAAGTATAGAATGAAAGTAATTTCAAATACCAGTTGTTCTTAGGTTTTGTTTTAATATATTTACAAAAAACTAACCTGAATTGGATAGCGGATATATTACGCTCTTATAAAAGTTTATGAGCATTAAAATATAATAAGGAGGCTGGCTGATATGAGAGATACGCGAAGAGTTGATAGACTAATGCATGAAGAAGAAGCATTGAAGATTTTGGTAGAAGGAGAGTATGGGATTCTTGCAACAGTTGATGACGAAAATCAGCCTTATGGGACGCCTTTGAGCTATGTCGTTATTGAAAACAATATCTACTTTCATTGTTTTACCGAAGGTAGCAAGCTTGATAATATAAAAAACAACAACAAAGTATGTTTTTCTGTTGTAGGCAAGACAAAAGTTTTACCTGATAGGTTTGGCACCCTATACGAGAGTGTAATTGTATTTGGAGAGGCTAATTTGGTCAGCGATGAAAAAGAAAAGATAATGGTTTTCAGGGAATTTCTTAAAAAATATTGCTCTGAGTTTATTTCTAAAGGAGAAAAGTATATAGATAGTGTAGGACCGAGGGCTATAGCGGTAAAAATAACAATCAAGAGCTATACAGGAAAACACCGAAATTAAACCCGGCCCGAATGGAACTGCTGGCTGGCGGTGGCCGCCGCCCTTTTAAGCAAAATGGGCTTTAAGCCGGAAGAAAAGGTAACGGTAAAGCTGGAATTCATGCGCATGCTGGTACGCCTGAAACTGGACCCGGCCCGGATGGAGTTGCTGGCCGGTTTTTTCGAGACATATCTGAAACTGAACCGCGAGGAAGAAGAACAATATAACCGGGAATTGGGAAAACTGGATCGTAAGGAGGTCGATGTAATTATGCAGATCACCACCAGTTGGCATGAGAAAGGACGTGCCGAAGGACTAGCGGAAGGTCGAGAAGAAGGTCGAGCAGAAGGTCGTGCCGAAGGCCGGGTGGAGAGAACCAGGGAAATCATCTGCAAATATTTAACCCGCAAGTTTGGGGAAAGATCGGCCAACCTGCAACAAAAAGTGGGGCAGGTGACCGATCTGGAGCAATTGGACCATATCCTTGAGGATCTGTTTGCCGCCAGTACTTTGGAAGAGGCCCGCGCCATCATCAACGACGACATTGGTGAACCATTATAACATTAGGGGCTGTTGCACAACGATCTAAAAGTTCGTAGTGCAATAGCTTTTTTTACATTTTTATCTGGAGAAAATCTTAACTATATCTTCATAGATAAAGCTCCTCAACATTCTCACCACTTAATACTGAAAAAAATACATTGGCACTGGTTAGCAGTTAATTCAAACCTTATTTTATAAGCATCTCGTCAGAAAGATGCTTATAATAATTGTGGTGGCTACTAATTTCCAGTAAGTTTGAGAGTGATTAAATATATGAAAGGATGAGCTTATGAGTCAATTGCTTATTGACAGGGAAAAGTGCCAAAAAGACGGTATCTGCGTCGCGGAATGCCCCATTGGAATTATCGCTATGGAGGAAGCTGAAGGATTTCCCTCATATCTACCCGGCACCCGGGAATTCTGCATTGCCTGCGGCCATTGCGTGGCGGTGTGTCCTCACGGAGCTTTGTCATTAACCGGAATGCCCTCCGGAGATTGCCACCCGCTGCAAAAGGAGTTATTACTCACCCCGGAGCAAGTACGGCAATTCTTAACCTCCCGGCGCTCCATCAGAGTTTACCGGGATAAACCGGTAGACCGGGAAACCCTGCAAGAAATAATTAACGTTGCCAGTTATGCCCCCTCGGGTCATAACAGCCAGCCGGTGCACTGGCTGGTATTGCAGGAAAAAGAAAAAGTCAGGCGGTTTGCCGCCCTGGTGGTGGACTGGATGCGCTACATGATACAGGAGATGCCCGAGCGGGCGAAGATAATGCATCTGAATAGAGTGGTGGCGGGCTGGGAAAAGGGTGAGGATAAAGTAACCCGCCAGGCCCCGCACATTGTCCTGGTCCATGCCCGGGGTGACAATATGATGGCGCCGGCAGCCTGCACCATAGCCATGACCTACCTGGAACTAGCTGCCTACGGATTCGGGCTGGGGGCCTGCTGGGCCGGTTATTTCTATGCCGCCGCCAGTTCCTACCCGCCCATGCAAGAGGCTCTGGAGCTGCCCGCGGGGCACAAAAGCTTTGGCGCCATGATGCTGGGTTATCCTAAATTAAAGTACCATCGCATACCGCTACGCACCACTCCCAGGATCAACTGGCGATAGATTGACAGACAGAGAACCCGGACTTTCTATCCAAAGTCCAGGTTCTTTTTTTCGTTGCCTCTTATGCCTGCTTCATTGCCTTTACGTTCTTTTGTCGTCTCCCATGTCAGTGCAAGATTACCCACCGAATTAATCCTTAATGGGTTTATCCATAAGTCCTCCTATAACGCTGGCAAGCGCTCCTTCCATGCCTGATACTACGATAACTACCTTTGCACCCAATCGCTGAGTATTTTATTGGTTTTTTCCCAAAATACCTGTCCCGCATAGGTAAGTTTGATCTGATGTTTATTGCGTAAAAACAGTTGTATCCCTAATTCATCCTCTAGTTGCTGAATCTGCTGACTCAGAGGCGGCTGAGCTATTTTTAAGCGCTTTGCGCCTTGCTGAAATTCAAATTTTCCGCAACGGCGACAAAGTATCTTAGATGCAGCAATTCCATAATCAACTTCCTCCGTTTATATTTTCTAGATATGACTAATGTATATATTACATATAACCACTGTCTTTTCCTGTTGCAAAACCCTGGGCATTTAACCCGAAAACTGACAGATTTTATAAAATTAATCCTTAAGCACCGGAAAACACCTTGTCGCCAGTTCCAGGAAAGTGTGCACAACCGGCGAATTTTCACTTTTTCGCCAGGCTAATGCTGTTTGCAGCTTCGGAAACGGGTTTTTCAACTGGCGGTAAACAACGCCTTCCATATGAATATTTTGCAGCGAGTGTGGCACTAAAGAAATCCCCATTTTTGCAGCAACAAGGGCAAGTATCGTGCCTAACTCCCCCGATTCTTGGACAACATTGGGACTAAAGCCAGCGTTATGGCAAATGTTGATTATTACGTCATAATAAGCCGGCCCTAATTTTCGCGGCGTCATGATAAATAATTCCGCCGCCAGTTCTCCCGCCTCGATCCCGCCCGTTTTTTCCGCCAGCGGATGATCCGCCGGCAGGGCCACGACAAACGGCTCATAGCGGATAACCCCAACATTCAATTCCGCAATTTCAAGAGGCGCACAGAGAATGCCTACGTCAATCTCCCCCGTTAATAATGCTTCCACCTGCGCTGTAGTCACCAATTGGAACACAGTCAAATCGACCAAGGGATAACGCGCCTGGTACAGTTGTATCAGATTCGGCAAAATATCATAGGTTGCCGTGCCGGTAAAGGCCACTATTATTTTGCCCAATTCGCCGCGATGCGCTCTTTGGGTGGCTTCACAGGCTCTTTCAAGATCATTGAGTATTTTACGGGCGTTATCCAAGAACACTTTTCCGGCGTATGTAAGTTTAACTTGACGTTTGGTGCGTAAAAACAGCCGCACTCCCAATTCATTTTCAAGTTGCTGAATTTGTTGGCTCAGCGGTGGCTGGGCTATATTTAATTTTTGCGCCGCCAGACTAAAATGCAGTTCTTCTGCAACCGCAACAAAGTATCTTAAATGCCGCAGTTCCATAAACTACTTCCTTTCATTAATATTCCCCAAGTATAAATCGTCTAGTAATTATATATTGGACATATTTTATCCTGCTTTATATAGTGAAAAATAAGAAAATAAATTGCAAAGGAAGTGTAATTAATTTTTATAAGAGTTATTTTCTGAATCATTAACTAATTTGGATTTTTTCCAAAAAACAATTCCGGCAACGGGAAAATTAGGGGGTAATCTATGTGTTAATTAAAAACTGTACTTTGGTAAACGTCAAAAGCGGCGAATTAATTTCGGCTGCCAATATTCTTATTGAAAAGGGCAAAGTGGCCGTTATTAATCAGGAATCGAGTTTCCAGGTCCCGGCTGGCACTGAAGTGACTGACGGCAGTGGTTTATTTGCCATCCCCGGGTTAATTGATTGCCATGTGCACATGGTCTGGGACGGCAGCGACGACCCGAATTCGGTAATCCTGGGAATGGACGACGAACTGCTGGCTGTCGCCACGGCAAAACACGCCGAGGCGACTCTCAAACTTGGCATCACCACCATTAGGGACCTTGGAGCGCCGCGCAACGTGGGCTTTGCCGTCCGGGAGGCTATTCGCCGGGGTCTGATCGCCGGGCCAAACTTTTTGATCGCCGGCCCGCCGATTTGTATGACCGGTGGCCATGTTCATACGCTCGGCGTGGAAGCCGACGGCGTGGACGCGGTTCGCAAGGCAACCCGGCAGCTATTAAAACAAGGTGTAGACGTTATAAAGCTAATGGCTTCCGGCGGAATTTACACCGAAGGAGAGGAGCCGGCCTCGCCGCAACTCAACCTGGATGAACTGACAGCAGCGGTAGAGGAGGCCCATAAACGTAACGTGAAAGTAGCCGCACACGCTGAAGGCGTAACCGGCATTAGGAATGCGCTGAAAGCGGGTGTCGATACCCTTGAGCACGGGAACCTGGGCGATGAAAAAGCGTGGGAAATGTGCGTCAAACAAGGGACATATCTGAGCCCCACCCTGGTAGTATTCAAATATATCGCCGCAGCGGTCGGTGAAGGCACTCCGGAGTTTGCGGTGCGCAAAGCTCAGGCCATGCATAAGGGACAGGTTAATAATTTCCGAAAAGCGGTGGAAATGGGAGTAAAAATTGTCGTCGGTACCGATGCCTACTCGCCCCGCACGCCGCATGAGTGTTATTTCGACGAACTAAAATACATGCACGAGCTGGGAATGACTAAACTGGCGGTATTGCAGGCGGCTACCGTCAATGCCGCCGACGCGCTTGACCGCGACGATTTGGGCTGCATCGAACCCGGCAAGCGGGCGGATCTTTTGTTATTGTCGACCAACCCACTGGAAGACCTGGATATTGGCGGCAAGATTGTTACGATAATCAAAGATGGCGCCGTTATTACGCGCTAAATTCGCGCATACAAATTATGCCCATATGTACCATCTTTGGGCATTCACAAATAATGCTCCATCAAAGCCTTAAAAGGAGGTCCGACATGAGTACCGGTGAAAAGAAAAAAACTTTTTTGGGTGCGGTTATTGCCGGAAGCGCCGGCAACATTATGGAATGGTTCGATTATTCCTTGTACGCCTATTTTGCCTCGGCAATTTCCATAAACTTTTTTCCGGCGGATGATCCTCTGGTAAGTCTGATACTAGCCTTCGTGGTTTTCGGCGCAGGCTTTGTCGCCCGCCCGCTCGGCGGCTTTATCTTCGGACATTATGCCGATAAGATCGGCAGAAAACATATTCTGGGTCTAACGGTAATGTTGATGGGCGGTAGCACCTTTATCATGGGCATTCTGCCAACATATGCGCAAATCGGAATTGCGGCGCCGATCATTCTTACTGCCGTACGACTGCTGCAGGGTCTTGCGGCCGGCGGCGAGTGGGGAAGCTGCGTTTCTTTCCTAGGCGAATATGCCAAACCCGACAATCGCGCCTATATCGTAAGTTTCGGCCAGGTTGGCGCAGCCTTCGGGTTGCTGATGGGAGTGGTCTTCGGCATGTTTTTAAGTTCCGTAATGTCTGCAGCGGTTTTGAATGCCTGGGGCTGGCGAATCGCTTTTGTCGTCGGGATTCTCGTCGCCTGGTTCGGCTACTATATAACCAAGAAAATTGATGAGACACCGGTATTCCAGGAGCAACAAAAATCAGATGCCCCCAAGGAAACGCCCCTGTTTGAAATTTTCCGCAACTATAAGAAACCGATGATTACCGTCTTCTTGCTGATGTGCGGCGGAAATATAACCTACTGGCTAATTATGACCTTTATGGCAACTTATATCTCACGTTTTTTGAAACTTTCTTTAACCACCGGGTTCTCGTTGACCGCCCTTACGATCATCGTGTATATGATCGGGTTGCCGGTCGGCGGGCGCCTGGCGGATAAATACGGCCGAAAACCGTTAATGCTCACCGGTTCCGCCGGGATAGCGGTTCTCGGTTACCCGCTGTTTAAAGTTTTGGCGCAGGCGAACAGCTATTTTGAAATGGCTTCGATTGTATGTGTGCTGGCATTTGTCTTCGCCTTGTTCCAGGGAAGCAACACTGTCGCCATGTCCGAGCTTTTCCCGACCGCCGTCCGGGTTAGCGGTTTCTCGGTGCCCTATCAGCTATCGAGCGCCGTATTTGCCGGGACGGTCATGGCTGCAGTTACCTGGCTGCTGAAGGTAACCGGAGATGTAATGGTGGTACCGGTATACATGTGCCTGAGTATGGTTGTCACTCTGTTAACGGTAATAATTCTTTACCCGGAAACTAAAGATAAACCCTTCTAACTTAATATACTTTCGTAATAACATAAGGAGCATCCGGATGAATTACCAATTGCGTAGAGAAAAACTACGGGCCTCGCTGGACCAAGCGGAAATTGGCCAAGTGCTGATTCAAAATCTGGATAATATTTATTATTTTAGCGGCTTTAACGCATTAGTGACTTCCCGTCCCATGGGGCTGGTGATTAGCAGGGAAAAAGCCTGTCTGATCGTTCCCATAGTTGCGGCGGACAGTGCGCGCAAAGAAGCCGGGGATATGGATATTGCGGTTTATTATGAACACCCGGTGGGCGAACAGGCTGAAATAGGTTTTTACGCCAGCCTGGCCAAAACGCTGGCCACCGGGACACAAGGCGGAAATATCGGTGTCGAAGCCGGAAAATTCTCTCTCGATAATCTCAAAATCCTCAACGAACTTGGCCTACAGCCGCAGGATATCAGCAGGCATCTGCAACAACTGCGGGCGATCAAGGAACCGGAGGAACTTGACGCCATTCGGACCGCCGCTCGCTACGTCGACTACTGCGTCGAAAAATCAGTGGCGGAAATACGTCAGGGAATTAGCGAAGTCGAAATTGATCGGGCGGGCGTCTGCGCGCTAAATAAACAGACAGCCGCTGATTTGCCTGGCGCCAGCGTAGCGTGTTTTTCAATGTCGCTATCGGGCGCAGCCAGGTCGGTTATGCTTCATGCCAGTTCAGGCGGACGCAAAATACGCCCCGGGGATGCGGTTGTTCTTTGCCGCCAGGTCGCGATAAACGGTTATTGGGCGCAGTGCGACCGGACCGTATTTTTGGGCAAGCCGACCCCAGAGCAGTTGAAGTATTTTTCCTTAGTGCAAGCCGCGCATGCCGCCGCGGTGGAAATTATCCGGCAGGGAATCATCGCCAGCCAAATCGACCAAGTGATTCGCGCTGTGTATGAAAAAGCGGGAGTTGCCAAGTATTTCCTCCATAGGTCAGGTTCTGGGTTCGGGATCGGCACAACGGAAATACCGCATCTGAGCTTTGACAGCAAAGACCTCATCAATGGCAACATGGCGCTTGTCATCCAACCGGCCTTATATATTCCTGGTGTCGGCGGATTCCGCTACAGCGATACCGTATTCGTAAAGGACGGCGGCAACGAAATAATCAGCCGCTTTCCCAAAGATATCAACACCATGGCCGTGACCTCTAATACGCCTGATTAGGGTAGGCGATATGCTCCCTCTCCCGAACCAAAATTATTAATACTAAGGGGGTTTTTATGTAAATCATGTGTAGGAACTTCAACCGTCAAGGCGGACAAGCCAAAACAGTCATTGTTTAAAGCTGTGTTCGCCGGCTCTATCGGGAATGCTCTGGAATGATACGATTACGGCCTGTATGGTTATTTCGCCGCCGTTATTTCCCCGTTGTTCTTCCCGTCCGGGGATCCGCTGGTTTCGCTGATGTTGACCTTTATCGTGTTTGGCGTAGGCTTTATCATGCGTCCGCTGGGCGGTTTCGTCTTCGGGCACTACGCCGATAAACTAGGTCGCCGGAAAGTGCTGGTCATAACCGTACTGCTGATGGGCATCGGCACCGCGCTGATCGGTTGCGTGCCGACTTATGCGCAAATCGGCATCGCCGCCCCTGTCATATTGGCTGTTTTACGCCTGGTTCAGGGAATCTCGACCGGCGGCGAATGGAGCAGTTGCATGTCTTTCCTTTCCGAGTACGGCACTCCCTATAACCGTGGCTTTATTGTCAGTTGGTCAAAATTTGGCGTCGCCGGCGGTTTGTTGATGGGTTCGGTCACCGGCGCCGTGATGACGGCGCCAATGGCGGTGGAGAAAGAGTAATTTCTCACCGCCATTGACGCTAAATTAAAAGACAGAGAACCCGGACTTTTTATCAATGCCGGGTTCTTTTTTTCGTTCAATAGTGTATTGCTGAACTGACCAAATGTGGCTTCAAGCAAAATGCTTAACTGTCTGGGTAACAGCACCTACTATTCCATGGTCATCCCTTCACCACCATCGCGCAGATAAAACCGCCATTGGTACAGCCGGCCTGCCGGGCAGTGTTTTCCAGCTCGGCCGCCGCCTGTTCGTTGGTATAGTCAAAGTCTGGCGGTGTAAATAGCACGGCCCGGGTTTGTACCCCTGTGCCGGGCATAGCGCTGCGCAGTTCCTCTATGGTATATAGCTTAGCTTTGTTAAAAACACTGCCGGGGTTCCGCCGGGCCTTGCCCGCGTAGTAACGCCCCCAGGCACTGTCCCGCCCCAGCACGCCAACCACCAGCCGGCCGTCGGGCTTGAGCACCCTGTAAGCTTCCTGCAGGGCCATTCCAAGGTGTGGCATAAATTCCAGGGCGGATACGGAAAGCACAGCATCAAATGAGTTATTCTCAAAAGGCAGGGCTATAGCATCCCCCTGTATCAGCTCCACATTCAAATGCGCTTCCTCAGCCTTTGTCCGTGCCCTGGCCAACATACCCGGAGAAATGTCCAGACCTGTCACCCGCAGGCCAAGGCGAGCCAGCATCAGGATATAGTTACCGGTACCGCAGCCAATGTCCAATACGCTCATTCCGTCTTTAACTTCCAGATAGCCCAATACAGCGCCCTTTTCCACCCGGTCGGCAAACCGGCCCGCCGGAGCCAAATACCAACCATCGTAATCGGCAGCCAGAGCATCAAACAATTGTCCCATGCCACTACCCCTCTTCTAAGGAAATTAAACAGCTTGGCTCAAGGGCCTTTTTAGTTGTCATTTGTGCTTATGCTCTTAGCAGTTTGTTGGTGTGTCTAACTAGAAAAAACTTTAACAGAATACCCAAACAATTAACATTTAATACCGGGATGGGTAAACATTGGTCGTCCGCCCCTACATTGATTCCCTGGAAACCTCTTTTTCATGTTCTACTGGTGATGCCGCGTTGGCGGCATGGAAGCCTACTCCCGGAGCATCAGGGGAGGCGGCATGATAAGAACTGCGCACCAGGGGACCGCAGTCGGCTCGTTTAAACCCGCGGCGCAGGCACTCTTTACGGTAACGGGCAAATAATTCCGGTGGTATAAATCCATGTACCGGCAGTTGGTCCGTTGACGGCTGCAGGTACTGGCCGATGGTAATGTAAGCGCACCCGGCCGCCCGCAGGTCATCCAAAACAGTCAGCACTTCGCCGAACCCCTCGCCCAATCCGACCATCAGCCCGCTTTTGGTAACCACCCCGGGGGCCAGTTCCCGGGCCCGGGCCAAAAGTTCAAGCGAGCGCCGGTAGTTCGCCCCGGGACGTACCCGCTTATAAAGCCGGGGCACCGTCTCCAGATTGTGGCCCAGCACCTCGGGCCGGGCTGCCAGCACTTCGGCCAGAGCTTCTTCCGAGCCTTGAAAATCAGGAACCAGCACTTCCACCGTGGTATGGGGATTCAGCCGGTGCACTGCGCGAATCATGGCCGCAAAATGGCCCGCTCCACCATCGGGCAAGTCGTCTCTGGTGACGGAGGTGATGACTGCGTGACGCAAACCCAATTCCCGCACCGCTTCAGCCACCGCAAGGGGTTCCCCGGGGTCCGGCGTCCCGGGTATTCCCTTGCTCACCGAGCAAAACCGGCAATTGCGGGTGCAGGTGTCCCCCAGGATCATGAAAGTGGCGGTACCCAGGGCAAAGCACTCCGCTGCATTGGGACAGCAGGCCCCCTCGCATACAGTGTGCAGCCCGCACCGTTCCAAAAGACCGGCCATGCTCTCCAGCACCCCCGGCCCCGGGGGCGTCACCGTGAGCCAGCCCGGCCGGAAATTTCGGGCCGCCAGGCCCAGCCGGCGCAGCAGCGCCTCCACCCGGTGGTCACCCTGGAGCACTTCCCAGCCAAACATTCCGGCCATTTCCTCCACCACCCGGCTTTTTACCTCCTCCAAGCTGACCTGATGCCCCAGCAAACCGGACATAGAGGCCATCGAAACCCCCTGTAAGCCGCAAGGATTAATCAGCCCAAAATGGCGTAAATCCGGGTGTACATTCAGGGCAAAGCCGTGCATGGTCACCCACCTGGTTACGGCCAGTCCGATGCTGGCTATTTTAGCCTCCTCCACCCATACCCCAGGCAGCCCGGACCGGCGGCCTGCTGTAATGCCATAGGCAACCAGGGTGCGGATCAGCACTTCCTCAAGGCGTTCCACCAGCCGGTGCACATCCTGTTCATAATTTTTCAGGTCCAGGATGGGATAACCCACCAGTTGACCGGGCCCGTGGTAAGTAACATCGCCGCCCCGCTCCACGTTGTATACACCGATACCCTCCCGGTACAGTCGGTCCCCACTTACCAGTATATTGTCAGCCCCCCCGGCCCGACCCAGGGTAAAAGTGGGTGGGTGCTCCAGCACCAGCAGGCAGTCCGGTATGGCCCCGTCTATACGCAGCTTTTGCAGTTCCCGCTGCAGTTTCAGAGTCCGGGCGTAATCCTCCGTGGCCAGGTCCAGCACCACGGCCTGTCGGATTGCAAGCTTCTCTTCCGTCCCTTTCAATTGCTTAACACATCCCCCGATTAACGATTGGAAAAAGCTTCCAGGCAATCCTGCACCATAACGGCACTATGAGCCAGCGCCGCACCACCCCCGAAAAATACGGATACATTGGCCGCCTCCAGAACCTGCTCGGGACTAGCCCCTTGTTCCAGCGCGTTGTAGACATGCGCAGCGATGCAATATTCGCATTTAATATACACTGCCAGGGCCACCAGTATCAGTTCTTTATTCAACCGGGAGATCTCACCGTCATCAAACATAACACCTTCTGTAAGGGCGGAAAAACCCAGCACCGCATCGGGTGCTGTTTCCATCAATTTACTAATGCCATCCTGGTAGGCTTTGCGATACTGCACCGGGGTGCTGCTGCCGCCGGCCAGCACGTTTTCCCCGCTGCTGCGGGGCTCCAACTCGAACCAGGGATGCGGGCTTTCCAGCATTTCTTTCAACCTGCTTAAAAACTCGGCTGCCAGAGAACCGTCGATAATTCTATGGTCAAAGGAAAGACTTAAAGTCATTAAGCTGCGCTTTTCCAACCGGCCGCCTTTAAGCACCGGTTTGGCGCGCATGGCCCCCACTCCCAGAATAGCTGTTTCCGGCCGGTTGATAATGGGGGTAAATCCTTCCGCACCGAACATTCCCAGGTTGCTTACGGTAAAGGTGCCGCCCTCCACCTCCCGGGGCTCCAGCTCATTGTTGCGGGCGCGGGCTGCCAGGTCTTTAATTTTGGCGGAAATTTGTTCCAGAGACAGCCGCTGGGCATCTTTAATGTTGGGTACCACCAGACCGTTTTCCAGGGCTACGGCCACCCCGATATTAACATGTTCTGACAGCTCGATTTCGCTGTCCGAACTGCGGGTATTAACCATGGGATATTCCGTCAGCGCCTGAGCCACAAATTTAACCAGCAGGTCAGTGTAAGAAAACTTTAATTTACCTGTTTCATCCAGCCCATTAAGCTGGCTGCGCACATCCCCCAGGGGCGTAACGTCTATTTCTTCCATGATTGTAACATGAGCCGCTTGTTTTCTGCTGGCGGACATTCTTTCGGCAATAACCCCCCGCATACCGTCAATAGGCATCAGCTGTGCTTTGCCATCTCCCTGCACCTGCTCCAGGTAGGCACGGACATCCTCTTCCACCACTCGCCCGCCTGTGCCCGTACCGTTGATCAAGCTGACGTCCACACCGGCTTCACGGGCCAGCCTGGCCGCCCGGGGTGATATTTTGCGGCTGCCGCTGAGCACCACGAAGGGCTTGACGGGCTTGGATTCAGCTTTTTTAGTATCTGTTGCCTGATCCTGTGCGGACAGAGCCTGTCGCAGCTCTTCCCGGGCTTGGTCTACGGTAGCTTCTAAAATATCCGCCGCATCGCCTTCTTCGGCCAGCACTGCAATTGGCACAGATATAGGCAGTGTTTTGCCTTTTTCACCGATAATTTTATACAGCACTCCACTAAAAGGAGCTTCCACTTTAATGTTAACCTTTTCGGTCATTACTTCCAGCAAAGGCTCGCCTTGCGCCACTTGCTCTCCTTCATTTTTCAGCCAGCTAGTTATTCTGCCCTTTTGCATGGTTAATCCCAATTTAGGCATTAAAACGATTTTTGCCATTGTTAATCACTCACTCCGTCGATAGTATTTATCTTAAACGCTCCCCCGGCGGCAGCCGTGGCCATGGTACGGTTTATATCCACCACCAGGGGGCCGGCCGGGGAAAGCTCCACTTCAGCCCGGTCGCCCCGGTTAACCTGAATTTCCCGCTCCCCATCCAACGCTATGAGGCAGGGATTTTCCAGTACCGCAACCCGCTGTCCGGGACTCAGCAATTCATGCCGGGCTACCGGCACTCTCCCGATCAGGCCGGGCCCGATGGCGGCCTTAACCTGCAGCGGCGTGTTGTCATCACCCACCACTATGTGCATGCCCAGCGGTTCCTCCACGCCGATATGCCGAATACCGCCGGCCACGGAAGCAATGCCAATATTGGTGGTAGCTCCCCTGGTAACCACTACCTGCTTGATTTTATCCGCTTCCCAAACCGCCCGGGAGCCGATAAACCGGTCCGTCAGCACCACGGCATCAATCAGTGCGCTGTCCGCCGGCCGGCCATTAATGTAGATCATCAATTTTTTGGTCCGCACCAGCGCCTGTTCCGGCCGGACCGCCCCGGTGACCAGAAGCCCCGCGGCCAGGCCGGCGACAGTTCCCTCCACCATGACGGGAAATACGTTGTTGGTGCCGGTGGAAATGGGCAGCAGCGGTACTTCACCGGAGCCCTGGGCCACCACCCGGTTGGTTCCATCCCCGCCCAACGTAATGATACACCGCGCCCCGGCGTCGGCCATCAAGGCAGCCGCCCGCCGGGAATCCAACTGGTTGGCTTCTACAGGCATATCCAGCAAACGAACTTCCAGCGCGGGCCGGTGCTGCCCAGTAAGGCCATCCATGGCCCGGTGATAAAAGCCGAAGTATTCGGGCATAAAATAAACCCTCTGTACCCCTACCGCATCCAAACCCAGCAGTACTCTTTTAATCAGATTTACTTTTTCGTTGTTATCAAATACCGTGGCGTAGGCCACCAGCCTCCGGATATCCTTGCCGGAGGCCGGGTTGGCTATTATTCCCACAGATGACACATATCTCTTCCTCTCTTATCCCTCTGTTTACAACAGCTCTTTGATAGCCGCCATGATCTTATTTTCATTCGGGATGAAGGCCGTTTCCAGGGGCGGGCTGAAAGGCACGGGAGTAAAGGGGGCTCCCACCCGCTTAATGGGTGCATCCAGATAGTCAAATCCTTCCTCCGCCACCATGGCGGCTATTTCTCCGCCGAAGCCGCCGGTTTTTACTGCTTCATGCACAATTACCAGACGGCCGGTTTTGGCTACAGACTCCAGTATGGTATCCTTGTCCAATGGTGACAGTGTGCGGGGGTCGATAACCTCCGCTTCGATCCCCTCACCGGCCAGAGTTTGGGCCGCAGCCAGCGCTTTATGCACCATCAGGGAGGTGGCCACCACGGTAACGTCCCCACCCGGCCGCTTGATGTCGGCTTTGCCCAGAGGAATGGTATATTCACCTTCCGGTACCGGTCCGGATAGGCCGTACAGCACTTTGTGCTCAATAAAAATTACCGGATTATCATCCCGAATCGAAGCCACCAGCAGTCCTTTGGCATCAGCCGGTGTGGAAGGCATCACCACTTTCACCCCGGGCATGTGGGTAAACCAGGCCTCCAGGCTCTGGGAGTGCTGGGCCGCAGCCCCCACCCCCGCCCCGCATACAGTGCGCAGGGTTACAGGTACCCTGGCTTTGCCGCCGAACATATACCTCATCTTGGCTGCCTGGTTAAAAAATTCGTCCAAACACACCGCCATAAAATCCACAAACATAATTTCCGGCACGGGCCTCAGTCCGGCTGCGGCCGCGCCTACGGCACTGCCTACAATAGCGGTTTCCGATATGGGCGTATCCATTACCCGCCGGGCACCGAACTCATCAATTAAACCGGTGGTAACACCAAAACAGCCGCCAAAGACACCTACGTCTTCTCCAAAAATATACACCGTGCCGTCCCGCCTCATTTCTTCCCTCAGGGCAGCATTAATGGCCTGCGCATAAGTCATTTCCAACATATCAATCACCCCTTCGAGATAAATTGTAGATCAATTGGTTAATATGTTTTTTTAATCACAATAAACATCCCTGGTCAGCTCTGTTATATCGGGCAAAGGGCTTTGCCGGGCGAATTCCAGGGCACTTTTGATCTGTTCTTTTACCTGAGTTTTGATCCTGTCCAGTTCATCCCGGCCGGCCAAACCCATTTCCAAAAGCCTGGCAGAGAACCGCTCAATGGGGCATTTCTTTTTCCATTGGTTAAGTTCATCTTCGCTCCTGTACACACAGGCATCGCCTTCAAAGTGGCCCCGGTGCCGGTAAGTTTTGCACTCAATGAGGGTGGGGCCCTCTCCTGCCCGCGCCCGTTTGACGGCTTCGGACGAAGCCTCGTAAACTGCCATCAAGTCGTTACCATCCACAGTAAGCCCGGGAATACCATAAGCTGTGGCCCGGTCCGCCACATCGGTGATATTCTGGTGCCGCTCCTGGCTCATAGAAATGCCGTACATATTATTTTCGCAGACAAAAATCACCGGCAGCTTCCAAATGCTGGACAGGTTCAGCGCTTCATGAAAGGTAGCCCTGTTGGAAGCGCCGTCACCAAAGAAACAGACCGCCACCCCATTGTTGTTTAAGTATTTGTTGGCAAAGGCTGCTCCCGCCGCCAATGGCAGACCGGCCCCAACAATACCGTTGGCACCCAAAAAGCCCAGTTCCACATCGGCAATGTGCATGGAGCCACCTTTACCTTTGCAGTAACCGTCAATTTTACCGAAGATTTCCGCCATCATTTTGTCCACTGAAGCGCCCCGGGCAATACCGTGCCCGTGGCCACGGTGGGTACTGGCAATGTAGTCCTGGTCGCTGAGATTGCTGCAGACACCTACCGCCACTGCTTCTTCTCCCACGTACAGGTGCACGAAACCCGGGATCTGCCCCTGGGAAAACATATTGGCCACTGTGTCTTCAAACTCTCGGATCAACAGCATTCTTTGGTACATTTCCATCATTTCTTCTTTAGTTAACGACATAACTATCCCTCCTAACTTAATTAAATCTTGTTGGAAGATTTTAAACATCCCTTTGCCTTAGCAAGGACAATGCCATAAAACAAAACGCCCCAAACAGTAAATGAATAAGCTTACCTTTGAAGAAAGCCGGTACGTAAAACTGTTCGATTAATGTACAGTAATTGGCTAACATGAATGAGCAAAGTTTATCAGTTTAAATTAACTCATGACTATCCCACCGTCGATCATTACGGACTGGCCTGTCATATAGTTTGAATCCGCTGAAGCCAGATAAGATACAAAGCAGGCCACGTCATCCGGAGTTTGCACCCGGCCCATCGTTATCAGCTTGGAATACTCTTTTAAAACCTCTCCTTTGGGCAGCCCCAGGTAAGGTCCCATTTTTTCATCGATGAGCTCCCACATATCTGTTCCCACAATGCCGGGGCAATAGGCATTAACTGTGATTCCGTACGACCCCAATTCTTTGGCCAGTGCCTGAGTAAAACCCCTTACAGCAAATTTAGTTGCGCTGTAAGCAGCCAACAAATAAAAGCCGGCATGTGCCGCTATACTGGCGCAATTGATAATTTTACCGCTATTTTGTTTAATCATCTGTTTGGCTGCCGCCTGGTCACAAAGAAACATTCCCCTGCAGTTCACTGCGAAAATTTGATCCCATTCACTCGCGGTCATCTCTATAGCCAACTTAACATTAGCCACCCCCGCATTAGCAACCATCACATCTAATTGCCCGAATTTGCCGACTACCTCATCGACCATGGCGTAAACTTCTTTTTCGTTGGATACATCAGCAGCTATGGCCATAGTATTACTACCCAGGGCTTCTATTTCTTTTGCCACCTGATTGACATTTTCAGCATTAATGTCATTAACCACAACATCTAAGCCGTCCTTAGCCAATCTAAGAGCGATTCCCTTACCAATCCCCCGTCCTGCTCCGGTTACAATCGCAACTTTACCCATTATAATTTCCTCCTTTAACACTAACTTTTTGATTGATTGTTTATAGTTTATTCAGACTATTTAGCATATTTATCAAACAATATCATTACGACAAAACATCACCACTTGAAGTGGACAGTGCATTCAGAATGCGGATCGCAGCAGCTTTCTGATTTATTAAAAGTAAAGTGCATCAACTAACTATCATGGCCGAACAAGGATTTTAATATTTTCTTCTGTACGGTTTATCAGTTCTTCAAAACCTTTTTCTACAATATCATCAATTGTTATTTTACCGGTAATCAGTTGTTCAACATCAATGCGGCCGCCGGCAACCAAATCGATAGCAGGACCAAACTCACCATAATAAGCCAGAGAACCCGTTACCGTCTTCTCTGTGAAAGATAAACTGTTAAAATGAAAACTGCTCGCTTTTTCGAAGATCCCAACAATAACTACTTTACCAGCTGTTCTGGCCAATTCTACTGCCAGTGGACCTGTTTTATCATTTCCGATGCATTCAAATACCACATCAGCTCCGCCACCGGTAAGCTCATGAATTTTCGCAACAACATCTACTTCCGAGGGGTCTAAGACTACAGTCGCACCTGCCTTCAGTGCGTACTCCTTTCTGGCCTTAGCCATTTCAATAGTATATACCTCTCTGGCACCGGCGGCACGCGCGCACATGAGAGTAACCAACCCGATTGTACCCGCGCCAAGCACAACTGCAGTATCACCCTGAATAAGCGGCGCGCGGCGTACAGCATGCATACCTACCGCCAGGGGTTCGATCAAAGCCGCGGTTTCATAAGACATATTGTCCGGTATTTTATATATCGTATAAGCCGGCACATTTACATATTCTGCAAAGGCACCATCGATCATTAAACCGGTAAAAGCAAGCTTGTCACAAAGACTATACCGGTTTTCTTTACAACGATCACACTCCCAGCAAACCTGACAGGCATCCGGGGCCACCCGATCTCCGACCTTAATATTGGTTACTCCCGGGCCGACTTCCACTACTTCACCGGAAAATTCGTGACCAAGAATAACGGGGGCTTTTTTTCCGGTTAAAGGATGCTCCTTTTCCGTTGGAATAAAAATAGGACCGGCCAAGTATTCGTGCAGATCGGAACCACAAATTCCGCACCACATTACCTTCACTTTTACCTGTCCCATCCCCGGACTCGGCGGTTCCGGTACATTCATGATCCTAATGTCCTTCTTTCCATACCATAATGCAGCTTTCACAGCAACAACCTCCTTAATGATTTTATTTACGTAAAATGGCACTTTGCAATAAATATGCCTACTATACCATTTTTTCATATCTTAATAATTAACTTAAATCCCTTGGCCAAGCCAAACCGGCGTCAACTTTACAATACCCATCACCGGAACTTCGTTGCAACAATTGCAGTTCGGCTTGGCCAAACAAAATGTCCCAAGCAACAACAAAGATTACTATAAAGAACATTACTGTTCGGAAACCGTACAATGGTCATAACTCGAACAATGTGTAACTTTCTCAGCTCTTGTTACTGGGCAAAAAAATACCGGCTGCCTTTCATTACTGGCAGCCAGTATTTTTTTTGCCCAACCTTATCTTTACTCAATCTTTAAGATCATATTTTTTCAGTTTATCATACAGTGTGTTCCGGCCTATACCCAGCGCCCGCGCCGTCCGGCTGATATTGCCGTCAAAACGCTGCAGCGCCTCGCGAATAGCTTGTTTTTCTATTTGTTCCAGTGTGCTTACAGGATTACCCCTTCCTGATTCCTCCGGTTCACAGGGAACCTGCCCGGCCAATCCTTGCGAATCCCGGGCCGGCTTTTGCAGGTAACGCGGTAAATGTTCCACCCGGATAACATCGTCATCGGTAATAATCAGCACCTGCTCCAGCACATTGGCCAGTTCCCGCACATTACCCGGCCAGTGGTACTCCGCCAGCATCTTCATTGCTGCGGAGTCAATTTTGCATACCGGCCTTCCCAGCCTGGCGGCAATGGAAACCAGCAAATGCTGAGTGAGCAGCTGCAGGTCGCCTGCGCCCCTGTCCCGCACGGGAGGTATTTCAATACACAGCACATTAATCCGGTAAAAAAGATCTTCCCGAAAGCGGCCCTGTTGCATCTCCCGCAGCAAGTCCTTATTGGTGGCGGCTATCACACGCACATCCACAGGAATAATTTTGCTGCCACCAACCCGCATCACCGCTTTTTCCTGAAGCACACGCAGTAAATTGGCCTGCATCTCCAACGGCATATCGCCGATTTCATCTAAAAACAGTGTACCACCGTGGGCCAGCTCAAATTTGCCCCGCTGGCCGTCCCGCTTTGCACCTGTAAACGACCCTCCGCTATAGCCGAATAGCTCGCTCTGGATCAACCCGCTGGGCAGCGAGGCACAGTTAACTGGAATAAAGGGGCCCTGGCGGCGGTCACTCGCCATATGAATAGACATGGCAAATACTTCTTTGCCGCTGCCGCTTTCCCCCAGCAGCAGCACGGTGGAGGAACAGGCCGCCGCCCGCCGGGCCAGATTAATCGCAGCGCGAACAGGCTGGCTGCAGCCTATAATACCATTGAAAGGAGCGGCCTGCCGGCTGGCGGTACCGCTGGATACCCCACCGGAAGGCCGGACCGGGCCGTTACCGGAACCAGTATCAGTGCTTGGGCCAGCGGCTTTCATTTCCCCGCCGGTGCAATGGCCTCCCGGCCCTCTAACGCCATTCTTTTGGATACGGATAACCGCCACAGCGCCGCCTATTGTGCCGTTACTATGGGTAATGGTTTTGACAGAGCAAACCAACCTGCCCAGGGGAGCAGAGATAATAAAATCCTCCCCATTTGCTGAAGCTCCAGCCGTAAAGCAGCCGGAAACGATATCGCCGCCCAGCACATGATTGAAGCGCATCCCCTTTAATCTGCCATATGACAGGCCCAGCAAGTTGCAGGCGGGAATATTGGCATCGGTAATTATTCCATCTCCATTAATATACATTATTCCATCGGTAACCGTATCCACCGCTGTTGTCAACTTTTTAAGCGCCAATTCCAATTCACTTTTGGACAATTCCCTGCGCAGCTGGCTTTCAATGGCTTGAGCCGCCGCTACAATCATGCCCAGCGTATGCGGGTGCATTTTATCATAGGGTCCCGACATATCCAAACAGCCCAGCACATGCCCCTCCGGACCGCATATGGGTGCCGCCGAGCAAGTCCAGACATGATGGTGGGAGCAAAAATGCTCAGCGCCGGTAATCTGGATGGGAATGCCGGATGTCAGTGAAGTGCCTATGGCATTGGTGCCCACCGACTCTTCCGTCCAAACAGCCCCCTGGCCGAAGTTCAGCCGCTCCGCGCTGTTCAGAGTTTGATAATCACCCATCGTTTTAAGTATAATACCTTCGTTGTTTACCAGTACCACCATGAAGCCAGACCCCTGAACGGTATGATACACCGACTCTATTACAGGCGTAGCCACTTCCAAAAGCATTTTATTGGACTCGCATATTTGTTCCAGCCGGTCCCGCCCGTATATGTGATCACACTTACCGCCCAGGGGATTTACCTCCGCCTTTTTGCATCTTTGCCAGGATGAGACGATGTCACTGTTTAGTTTATTCAAATCAAGTTTATCGGAGTATATAAAATCCTCCCAATTTTTTTCCAGATTTCTCCTTTTATTTAATCCTGCATGACCTGCCATCATGTTTTCCCAGACCCCCTAATCAATAATACTTGTACACTATTCCCCTAAAAATCGGCACCAAAGTGCTCACCAAGCGTTATGAGTGTCTGGTTATGCATGTCCGTGTTGATAACTAAAATATTGTTTCAGTTGATAAAATAACCACAATTTTTTTATTAATAATAGTTTATATAGCTCCGGCACTAATTTCAAGAATATTTTAGCACAATTCACATCAGCTAGAATTATTTGCTTCCCGACAAAACAGTGTACGAAAACCGGACAGACCCGAGCAGTTCCTGCTAAAATTTCGACCTGCAGGTTTTGGCATATGTTTTGCATCATAATCCCGTTAAATGTTAAAAGGAGGTTTTTTTATAATGCTTAAAGCAGCGTTTATTTTTTTAGCGCCCGGCGCCGAGCCCGCCCAGCACAATTCCGAGGTGCGCACTCCGGAAGTGGAATTAAAAGTGATAGGGGTACGGAACTATCAAGCGGCCGAAGAAGTCATCCAACAGTTGGTTGCCGAAGGGGTCAAAGCCATTGAGCTGTGCGGAGGCTTCGGTCACGAAGGTGTAGCCAGAGCCGCCCGGGCTGCGGGCAGGGATGTGGCTGTAGGAGCGGTACGCTTTGACGTACACCCGGGGCTGAATGGAAACAGCGGCGATGCCATCTTTTAATTACAGCTTTTCCAACAACTCATAGCCAAAACGATAGTGGAGGTTTTATTCCGTATGATCAAGCGATATATCATAGAATTCGGCACCGGTATTGATTTTCATGGCCAGGATGTAACGGGCGCGGCTTGCAAAGCTGTTAAAGACGCCATATCGCATGCTTGCCTGTGCGGCATACCGGAAATTCTCGGCATTACAGACCTGAATCAAATGGTAGTTGATGTAACGGTGGCCGTGCCTTGTCCGGAAAAACTTGACAGCCAACAGGTTTTGGAAACAATACCCTTTGGCAGCAAGTCCTGCAGAACAATAGCCGGCGGCATGCAAGCGCCGGGCCTTTTACTGCCTGAATTAGGGGATGGAGATGATTCCATCATCGTTGCCATCGCCTGTGTGGAAGTCAAGTTGGACCTGGACTAAAAAATAAAAATTTACCGGGCAAAACATTTTGCAGGATCAGGATATAATGGAACTGCGTGCTTAAATAACCGTACATTTGGCATTCATACCTTTCCAGCCGCCGGTCAAACTATAGCTAACAACTACTATATGCAAAAAGAATGGTTCAGACTGGAAAGGGGCTGTCTATTAATGACGATAAAAATCGGAATCAACGGCTTCGGCCGTATCGGACGTAATGTATTTCGTGCGGCCTTGAATAATCCCGAAGTGGAAGTAATAGCGGTAAACGACCTGACCGATGCCAGAACGCTGGCCCATTTATTAAAGTATGATTCGGTGCACGGCGTTTTAAACGCTGAGGTTAGAGCTGAAGAAGGAAGTTTTATGGTTAATGAGAAAAAAGTCCGCGTTCTGGCTGAAAGAGACCCGGCTGAACTGCCATGGGGCAACCTCGGGGTTAGCATGGTGGTTGAATCCACCGGCCGTTTCACCAAGGGGGAAGAGGCTGCCGCACACCTGCGGGCCGGCGCCCGCAAGGTAATCATTAGCGCGCCGGGCAAGAATGTTGACGCAACAATTGTTATGGGGGTAAACCACAATGATTATAATCCCGAAAAGGATAATGTGGTATCCAATGCCTCCTGCACCACCAACTGCCTGGCACCGGTGGTCAAAGTACTGCACCAGCGTTTTAAAATAAACAACGGCATGATGACAACGGTGCATTCATACACCAACGACCAGCAAATCCTTGACCTCCCCCATAAGGATCTGCGCAGGGCACGGGCAGCGGGGGTATCGATAATTCCCACCACAACGGGCGCCGCTAAAGCCGTGGGACTGGTGATTCCTGAACTCCAGGGCAAGCTAAACGGCCTGTCCATGCGCGTACCCACCCCCAATGTGTCAGTGGTTGATTTTGTGGCTGTGGTAGAACGGGCCACTTCCGCAGAGGAAGTTAATGAGGCTTTGCGCAGCAGTGCCGAGGGAGAACTAAAGGGGATCATGGCTTACAGTGATGCCCCACTGGTTTCCAAAGATTACTATGGCGATTCACATTCATCCATAGTCGACGCTCCCTCCACCATGGTAATGGACGGCAAGCTGGTTAAAGTGCTGGCCTGGTACGATAACGAGTGGGGCTATTCATGCCGGGTGTTAGATTTGTTGCTGTACATGGCCAAGCGCGAATCCGGCAATGTTCCCAAAATCACCTGGACGGGAATCACCAGGACTGATATGTACCGCAGCGTTACTGCGGCTTACGTCCCGCCGATAAAAAGCTGACACTATAATATAACGAAGCTGTTGGCAATTTTTAGCCAACAGCTTCGTTTTTTATCAGCTTAATTCAGATCAGTATTAACGGCCGGCGGCTGCTGTCCGGTGGATTCACCCTGTTGATTTGAGCCACGGGCCGGCGTCTCCTCGCCGGTAGATTCACCCGCCCGGGTTGAGCTTTGGTCCGAAGGCTGATGAGGTTTAGCTGCTTCCGGCCTGGGAATCTCTGTTTCATTGTTTACAGCCACTATTTCTTCAACAGGTTGGTAATAGCTGGCAGGCAACGGTTCCCGCGCAATCTCTTTGTCCCCTTCCAGCACAACCCTTTCAGCTGCCACCTTATACCCTTCGGCGCCTTGCTGAACCAGCTTCGGTTGCCCCGGCGCCACTGCCGGGTCAATTTTATATATTTTTTTAGGCTCTACGGTTTCCGTTATCCAGCTGTTAATTTGCACTGATCTTTTTACGCTGTCATTTCCAAACACTTTAACAGTTACCCCGTTCCCCTGAACAGCTGTTTTAATTAGCAAGTAGCTGCCGGAATTATTTAGGAATTTAAAATCAAGTACGCCATAGGCCACTGCGGCGTCCCGTCCAACAGGGACATAACTTACCGGCAGGGAATGGCTGCTCCGCTCCTTGACATCAAGGTCGGCCAGCAAAATGGCGTTATATAATGTTGTGGAAACCTGACACACCCCGCCGCCCCAATCTTCTTCAAGCTTGTTCCCCACAATCACGTTCGCGGGCTTATAGCCTTCCTCCGCACCCCGCGGGCCAACAACGGTATTAAACGATACAGTTTCCCCCGGCTTAACTAACAGCCCATCCAAAGCCTCTGCTGCAGTAGCGATATTATGGGTGCGGTTAGTTTGCTGAGCATTGAAACTTGTTGTAAATGTCCCGACCAGACCTATGACACCCCAAGAGCGGATGTCGCCCGCAGTAATCTCGGGCTGTTCAACTTTTACCGGCAGATCGAGTTTTAAGCTTTGATTGTTTTGAATCCGCTCAATTAGTTGGCTGGAAAACAAATTTTCATCAATAAAATAACCATCTTGCGACGGCTCGACAACTACCTGATCACCGGCGGTTATTGCCAGCCGGGCGTTGACAGCTTTCTGTTCCATAGTTCCGCAGATCCCCTGCAGCACCTGGTGGACTTTTTCGCTGTCTAAATAGATTACCGGTTGAAGATTTCTTTCCACCGGGTGTAATTGGGCCTGCCAGCGTCTTATTAGACCCAATTGCTTACCCAATTCCAGCGCCTGATCTATTGTTTCTTCGTTATCCATGGTTAAACCAAGCTGACCCAGAGTAACACTATGCCCTACGCCGTTGTAGACAATCTCTACTGCTTGCGAGGAAATTTCATCCGCAAGCTGGGCCAATCGCTTAATCCCATCCTGCCTTTCCAGATTCGACAGGCTCACCCCGTTTACTGAAACGCCGGGCAAGATTTCGGTCGCCTCAGCCTTTAAAGCTTTATCACTTGCATAATGGCCTATAATCATTAATGCAAAGCAAACTGGCACTGTCATCAGTGCTGCTTTCTTAATAAACGATTGATTTTTTTTTCTTCTTCTTTTTGCTGCCAACGATCATTCCCCCGGCTGTTTTTGTTGTTATCTCTATGACGCTATTATTCGACAAAAAGTTTCACTACCGGGGCTATTAAATAAATAAAAAATTACCGTTACAGGTAAGGTCATTGGAGGTTGGCTGTCAAATATGATAGAATTTGCATAAAACACGCAGGAGCTAACATGGAAAACAAAAACAGATATAATATTTACTCAGAACACCTGATTAAAAAATTTGGCCAAAAGGTATATAAACTACCGGTTAATTTGCCGGGAACCTGCCCCAACCGGGATGGCACCCTGAGTACAGGCGGCTGTATATTTTGTGATGAGCAGGGGGCCGGCTTTGATGCCCTGCCCAACTCGCTGTCGGTGCAGGAACAAATCAGAGAAAACAAGAAATATTTTAAAAAGAAATTTGGCGCCCAAAAATTTATTGTTTACTTCCAGGCATTTACAAATACCTATTTACCTCCGGGCCGTTTTGCTCAAAATATCCGAACAGCCGCAGCAGAAGAAGATGTAGTGGGCATTTCAGTATCAACAAGACCGGACTGTATTAATGAAACTTACCTGGATATTCTCGCAGCAGCCAAAGAGGAAAAAAACCTGGACATCAACGTGGAACTGGGTCTTCAATCAGTAAATTATCATACCCTGAAAAAAATAAACAGGGGCCACACCCTGGCGGAATTTCTTGATGCCGTAAGCCGCATCCATCGCAGGCAGTTTGAAATATGTGTTCATTTAATATTAAACCTGCCCTGGGACAACATTGACGATGTGATTGAAAACGCCAAAATTGTCTCAGCACTAGGTGTAAAATACGTTAAACTACACTCTCTTTATATTGTTCGTGATACAGAACTCGGGAATATGTACCAACGCGGAGAGATAAATCTGATTACTTTGGAGGACTATGTCCGCAGGGTTATAACCTTCTTGGAATACCTGGACCCCGGCATTGTCATTCAACGCCTGGTGGGAAAGGGCCCCCAAAACGAGGTATTATTTTGTAACTGGGATGCCAGCTGGTGGAAAATTAAAACTGAGCTGGAAAGAAAACTGGTTGAGGAAGACACCTGGCAGGGCAAAAGATTTAATTACCTTAACGGAAAAGCTCTAAACAGGTGGAGTCAGCCCTCTGATTAATAAAAGTTTGGACTACCACTATCTTGTGGTTGGATTATGGGTTAAGTTCTCTACTTAAAAATATCCTGTTTATCACCCAGCAACACTTTTATCAATTCCTTAACCTTTTCATTGGTGACTTTATAATGAACCTCAGTGCCACAACGCACGCCGTCAACTATACCCTGGGCCCGTAATATGGCCAGCTGCTGTGATACCGTTGACTGCGGCAAGGCCAAACAGTCCTTCATTTTATTGACGTTACAAGTATCGTTAAGCAAGCCTGCCACAATACAAAGGCGGGTTGGATGGGCCAGAGCCTTTAATAATCTGGCGGGCTCATCATAATTCATTGTTTCTTTCATGTTGTTCAACACTCCCCAGCACCTGTTGTTATCTTTTTTTAATAATATATTATAATATTATGTTTTATTCAATATCATTTTATTATTCTGCGCCTAATAAATGCTGTTTCTTCTATGTTGAATAATACCAGCATGAATATAAATATTATGCCGGCTGCGCCAACCGCCAGTGATATGCCCAGTATTAATCCTGGAAGGGTCACTGCACCGGTGTATAAACCTGCATATCCTCCAATCAGGCGCATACCAAGTGTGGAAACCACGGTTGCAGCCAAAATTTTCAGCTGATCCTTAGATTGTTTTTTCCAGTCAAAACCAGGTAAGCGCAGTGAGAGAAACACCAGGAAAAGGATGGCTGTAACAAAGAAACCAACCGTATTGCCCAATGCAAGGCCGGCATGCCTCATTGCGCCAACCAGCAGGTAATCTGCCGCAATATTTATACCCAGCCCGGCCAAACCAAACAGCAGAGGCAAAACAGCGTCGCCAAGGCTTAAAAATGTACATGTAAGCACGGATACAGCGCACATGGCAACAACAGAAAGAGAGTAAAAGCCAAGAGCTGTAGCGGTCGCCGCAGTGGCGGAAGCGTCAAAAGCCCCCCGTTCAAAAAGCAGTCTGGTTAATGGTTCCGGCAGTATTAACATTATGGCTGCGCTGGGGTAAGCAACCAGCGCAACCAACCGCAAACCCATAGCGGTCCTATCGCGAAGCTGCTTCATATCACGGCGGCTTGCGGCGGCAGCAAGCGCAGGAAAAAGCACAGAGGAAACCACAGCAACAAAAAGACCGTAAGGCAGCTCGCGCACCCGGTTGGCAAAATTTAGCGCCGCTATGCTTCCCTCGGGTAAATGGGAGCCAAACCAGCGATCTACAAACACAAAGCCCCGGGCAGCCAGGGTGGAAATTATAACGGGTACGGTAAGACGCATTACCGCGATAACATCCGGGTCCTTTAAATCCAATTTCGGCAGCAGGGGAATACCGAACCTTCTTAACGCCGGCAGGTTATACAGGTAAAACAAGACCGCACCGGCCAACGTACACCAGGCCAGGCCGGGACCCTGCATAGTTCCGAATGGGAGAATTAAGGCCAGGAAGATAAGGTTTTGCCCGACCGGAGCCGCGGCCGGAACGGAAAATTCCCTGTGGGCATTAAGGGCCGACTTGGCCAAAAAACCCATGGTTAGGAAGAAAGTCGACGGCAGCATGATTCTGGTGCATAACAGCGCCAGGTGTCTGGCCTCACCGACAAAACCCGGGGCCAACAAGTCCACAACCTGCGGAGTAAAAATATAGCCGAGAACAGTTAACACCGCTACAAAGGCGCCGATCAAATAAAACACCGTAGACGCCAGATAAGTGCCGTTCCGTCCTTGAATACGCGCTGTGTAGGCAGGGAGAAAGGCATTACCGGCAGAAACGCCGATGATAGTGGAAAATGTAAAAGGTATGGTGGCAGCTACAACAAAAGCGTCGGACTGAGCCGACGTCCCTAAAAGCGCGGCTATAACCTGTTCCCGAACAAAGCCCAGAACCCGGCTGGCCACAAACAATATTAACAAAACAGATGATGCTTTAAAAAAAGTCTTGGCTGACATATTCTAAGAATAATGTTTATCCAAATGGTTTGCAAGGGGGGAGATCGTCATATTTCCACAGACCCATGTTTATTTTGCAGAAATGCTACTAAATCGCGCATCCGACGCCATTACCCTGGGCAGCCTGCTGCCGGATATGATCATCAGCAAAAATTTTAACCATATCCAGGCACACAGCATTGGCCATGAGCTATGGCAGGTAATTGGCAAAGACAGTGAAATGAATGACTTAGCCCTGGGGGCAATTTCACATGGCATCACACCAAAGGGGCTGGATTACTTTGGCGACGAACAATATTCCGGTTTTGAGCGCGGTTATTGCTTTGAAAAAGGCAGGCTGCTGGTTGAGGAAACCGTTGCAGCATGCAACATCCCCCCGCAAATGGGATGGTGGAAAGCTCATAATATTGTTGAAATGGGCATCGAATTACGGATCAGTGCCCTGGGCAACTACGGCAATACGATACATCGGGCCTTCAGCAACGTTGCTTTAATCACCCGGCTGGGCGAAATTCTGCCCGGCTTAACCGGAAGCAGCGATCACCACATAAAATCAAGGCTATCAGGCTTTACCGGTTATATCGATACCTCCAAGGCCACACCAATGTCCCTGGCTCAAAAATACAACTTTCAAATGTTTATCCGGCATAAAATTAATATTGATATTCCCAAGGTAGCGCGTTTAATTGAGCTTGCTGCAGGTTACATAGATAACGATATCGATGATTTCTTTCGGGTGGTCAGAAAACAAGTATATAATGAAATAAAGAGTTTAGATTAAACTGAACTGTCTTTTTAAAAATACCGACGTTAACACAAAGGGTGAAATAAATTGAGTGTACCAGAAAATCAATCCCCAACCCATACCGCCGACGGACATATCATTAAAGTAAACACGGCTGCCTATTCACTGGAAGAAGTTGAAGCAGCCGCGAATTCAGGCGCGGATGGGTTAGGCCTGTTCAGCACTGATTTTATGTATCTTAATCAAACTGATTTGCCTTCTGAAGATGAACAATACGAAATTTTCAAGAAGGTAAGCCGGATTATGGATAACCGGCCGGTAACAGTCAGGTCCCTGAATTTAAAACCATCTCAAATACCGATCTTACACAATCACGGGCTGTCGGAACAGTGCCGCGGGGTACGGCTTGGACTGGAACTGCCTGAAATTCTAACAACCCAAATCAGAGCCCTGGCCAGGGCCAGCGTGACAAGAAATTTTCGTTTGCTCCTCCCTATGGTTTCCGATGTATCAGAAATACTTAAAGTTAAAGCATTAATTGACCGTGTTCACAGCGATTTAAATGAAAAAAATATTAACTATGATTCATATATGGAAATCGGAATTGAGGTGGAAACACCCGCCGCTGCGGTTTTGGCCCAGGTTATGTCCTTTGAGGTATCTTTTTTTAATATCTGTAAAAATCTAAAAAACCACACGTTGGCTATAACCGGTAATGGTTACGGGAGTAACCTGCTGCATGAATACGCACCTTCTTTTCTGTTTCAAATTGCCAATCTGGCGGGAGAAGTGCGCAAAAGAAAAAAATCAGTCAGTGTTGAAGCGCCACTGGCCGGCGAACCTGCGGCAATACCGATTTTGATCTCCATGGACGTCAATGAATTAACCATGCTCCCGGGGCAAATTGAGCGGGCCAGGCAGGTTATTTCCCGCCTAAACGTTACGAAAACCAAGCTGATAGCCTCAAAAGCCATGTCCTTCCGGTTTCCGGAAGAAATCAAGCAGTATGCCGAAGAAAGCCTGCCCCGGTTGTTAAAGTAAAATTAACCTTTAACGTCTGGAACCCATTCCTGGTAGACTGCCGCATTACTGCATTACTGAGCATTTTTTCCCTTGAGCCTGTACTCCGAAGGGGTAAGTCCGGTATTTTTCTTAAAAACGGCAGTGAAATAGCTGTTATTGCTGTAACCTACCGAATAGGCGATTTCATCGATAGTCCTTTCCGTATGGAGTAACAGCTGCCGGGCTTGCTGAAGGCGGTGTTGGGTGAGGTAGCCCGTAAAACTCTGCCTGACTTTTTGTTTAAAAATGCGGCTCAGGTAAGCCGGACTCAGGTGAACTTCGGATGCCGCCTGGGCCAGGGTGTACTCCCTGCTATAATTATGGTGGATTAAATCTTTGACCAGCTCAATTATTTCCCGGTCGTTGTGGGGAATTTGTTTAATAATCATAATAAACTTGTCCACCAGCTGGTCCCCCCAGAGCATTAATTCCTGCGGCCTGCCGATAGAATTGATGGCTGCGGCCAGTTCGTTATTGACGCCGGCCAGTTCCTCCTCTGCAATCCCCCCGTTGACCAGTATCTGGGTGGTCAAAACCAGCAGTTTTACAGCCAGTGAAGCAAGCAGGTTGCGAGAAAACTGCCGGTTTTGCGACAGAAACTCGGAAATAATTTTTCTGCACGCCAATTTGCCCTGTTCGGGGTTGTATAAAAGCAGGTGGTTAATCATTTCCTTCAGCAGTCCGGGTTTAATACTGGTGCTTTCCAGAGCACCCGCAGGACCGGCCTGCCTTTGCTCCAACCGGGTAATAATTTTTTTCAGAGTATTAAATAATTCCTCAGGTTGGACAGGCTTTAAAAGGTAATCGGCAACCTGGTATTTGATTGCCTGCTGAGAATAGGAAAATTTGCCGTAAGCAGTGATGATCACAATTTCCACAACAGGATTCCGGTCCTTGATGGCTTTGGCGGCAGACAAACCGTCCATACTGGGCATCTTTATATCCATTAAAACTATATCGGGCAGCAGTGAAAAGCTCAGTTTTACCGCATCCTGGCCGTTGGCGGCCTCGCCCGCCACTTCCAGCGGCAGCTCGCTGTTGGCCAGCAGGTAACGTAAAACCTGGCGCTCCAGGGCCTCATCTTCACATATCAAAACCTTATACATATTCACACCCCATTACTATGCCGACAGTACCGGCAGTTTTAATGCAACCTTAGTGCCGCCCGAAACCGAGTCTAATTGAATACCGTAATGCCGGCCGAAATAAAGCTGAATGCGACGGTGTACGTTTCTCAACCCCGTACTGGCCGGCAGGGCCTCCCTTTCATCAGCCGCCACCGTACCCAATTTAGCCCTCAATTGATCCAATACCCCTGCAGCTATACCGGCGCCGTTATCCTCTACGATTATGGCAACATTTTGACCGTCACTTTCCCCCCGGATATTTAAACAACCGCCGTTTTCCTTGGGCTCCAGGCCGTGAATACAGGCATTTTCCACCACCGGCTGCAGGCTGAGCATAGGTATTTGTATATTCAACAGGCTTTCGTGCACATCAATATTAAAGGACAGTCTTTCCCCAAAACGCAATTTTTGAATCATCAAGTAACTTTTAATGTATTGCAATTCTTCACGCAAGGAAACCAACTCGTCATGCTGGTCAACGGTATAGCGCAAAAGGCCTGAGAGCGCGTAAATAGTTTGCAGGGCCTGGTCATTATTGCCCAGGGTGATCAGCCCCCTGATGGTATTCAAAGTGTTAAACAGGAAGTGGGGCTTTATTTGGGCCTGTAAATTTTTCAGCTCCGCCATGCGCAATGAATTCTCCAGATCCGCCCTGGTTTTAGCCTGGTGCAGGCTGCGTAATTGCTCCAGCGCAGCAGCCTCCTTTACCTTGCCCCGGTAGATTAATTCAATCATATAGTTAATGATAAACTGAATCATTTCCGAGGCGGCCAGACACTTTTCCCGGGAAATAACCTGGATTTCCTTAAATGTTTGCGTTAACTTGTGCTTATCCAGGCCAAGGTCGCGGGTTGCGCTTTGCATTTGATCAATAGCATCGCCTATAGGCGGAGACAAGTGCATTTGACCGCAGGTGATGGAACCGCAGAAACCGCCGTCAACCACTATGGGAACAGCCATTAACACAATACCGGCATGGCAGGTGGAGAAACAAACTTTGCCGGTGGCAGCAGTTTTGAAGCCCACATCGGCGTTGGATTTGATACACCTGGCCAAACCTGTATCGGTAGATCTAATCATTTGACAAAACCCGTAAAAAAACGGGTGGTAAACAACGGGGAAACCCTCGGCATCGTTAACATCAATAGTGATGTCCGTAGCCCGGGTAAATATCTCTATAATCTGTAATAATTTATCCTTTTCAATCAGGGACAGCAGCCCGTCGGTTGCAGTATGCAATTGCTCCATCTCCTTAAATTAATTATTACTATTCAGATAGTCACAATTCTAAAATACTTCGAGACGATAAACTGTTCTTTTATTCTGACTCCTGCCTTCCGTCTCCTGACTACTATATAAATTATAAACTATTTAATGACGCAAAATATAAAGTATCTGCACAATAACACTGTTAATACCGGCCTCCAGAACAAATTAATGTCATAAAAATTTTACAATGTTCTGGCCCAAATGGTCAAAATAATAACATCGTGTGCAAAAAAGTTGCTGACGCATTAATAATGGCAGGCATATAATTTGATTAATAAAAATTCGCTAAGGGGTGAGCAAATATGATGATCGGCATTCCCAAAGAAATAAAAAATAATGAAAACCGGGTGGCCATTACACCCGCAGGCGTAGAAACACTGGTTGGCGCTGGTCACCAGGTGGTTATTGAAAATAACGCCGGTGCAGGCAGCGGTATTGGCGATGAACAATACATTGCAGCCGGCGCCCGGATGCTGAGCGAGCCTGCAGAGGTATATCAGACTGCGGATATGATTATAAAAGTAAAAGAACCCCTGCCTGCGGAATATGATTTGTTCAAAGAAGGTCAAGTACTGTTTACTTACCTGCACCTGGCTCCGGAACCGGAACTAACCCGGGCGCTGCTCAAGAAAAAAGTAGTAGGTATTGCTTATGAAACCATTCAACCGGAAGACGGGTCGCTGCCGCTGTTAACCCCGATGAGCGAAGTGGCCGGTCGGATGTCTGTACAAATTGCCGCGCAAATTTTAGAAAAGCCCCACGGCGGCAAGGGGATTTTAATGGGCGGCGTGCCCGGCGTTTCTCCCGCCAAGGTGACCATTGTAGGAGGTGGCGTGGTGGGTACCAATGCTGCCAAGATTGCCGTGGGCATGGGAGCGGATGTGACCATCTTAGATAAAAACCCCAACCGGCTGCGTTATCTGAACGATATCTTCGGCGCCCGGTTGAAAACATTAATGTCCAATAGCTATAATATCCAGGCAGCGGTGGCGGAAGCCGATGCGGTGATCGGCGCCGTGCTGATTCCCGGTGCCCGGGCGCCTAAAATCGTGACCGAGGAAATGGTGCAGGCAATGCAGCCCGGCTCGGTAATTGTGGACGTGGCCATTGACCAAGGGGGCTGCGTGGCCACTGTGGACCGGGTGACCACCCACACTGAGCCTACCTTTGTCAAGTACGGTGTGGTACACTACAGCGTGGCCAATATGCCGGGTGCTGTAGCCAGAACTTCCACCTTTGCCTTAACCAATGCAACACTGCCCTATGCCGCAGCCCTGGCCAACAAAGGTTACGAAAAAGCGATTAAAGAAGATATCGCTCTGGCCCGGGGAGTTAATACCATTGACGGCAAAATTACCTACCAAGCAGTGGCGCAAGCATTAAATCTGGAATATATGCCGCTAAATAAAATAATGGACCTACCCGTACATTAAAAAACGCAATGCTTTAATCTAGATGAAACAGGGCCTCTCCAAACGGAAGGCCCTGTTTCCAACGAAATACCTGGACTAAACGGTTCACTGCTAAGCTAAAATCGTGATCCACCCTCAAAGAAACAAGGTTTTCTCACTATCAATAGTGAGAAAACCTTGTTATATTTATGTTCAGGCTATTGCAAAAGATGTCCGCGTAAACGCGGGCTTGCTGTTTGTTCATTTAACAACACGCATTGTTTTTAAGGTTAAGTCGCTGCAGCCTTGAAAGTGTGCACCAATACTGATCATATATTCCAGATAGTCTACAATTTTCGCAGTTACAATTTCACCCGGGAAAATTACCGGTATACCCGGCGGGTAACAAGCAATTACCTCACTGCTTACCCGGCCAACAGCCGCTCGTAAAGGAAGGGTGACTGGCGTAGCGTTAAACGCTTTCCGCGGGGACATAACCATTTGAGGTATGCCGGGCACAAAACTATCATTTTCATTTTGTATTGCAAACATATCATCTTTTAACTGGTTGGTCTCTGCATAAACTGCCATTTCTCTTAATGCTTTAATTAAGCAGTCAAGTTCAGTGCGCCGGTTTCCAAAAGAAACAATAAAAAGCAAGTTATATATGTCTGACATTTCCACTTGTATCTGGTGATTTTCCCTTAGCCAGTTTTCCGCCCCAAAACCGGTAATACCCAAACCTTTTATGGAGACAGTCACCTTGGTGGGATCCAGATCGAACAAACCTCTATTCCCAAACGTATCCTTTTCCAGAACAGTAAATCCGGAAATGCTTTTAATTTCCTCCCTTAGATAACCAGCCAGTTTCAGCGCATCATTTAATAATTCCTTGCCGTGCATAGCCATTTGTGCCCTGGCAGCATCAAGGGATGCCAGCAGCAGGTAGGAGGTGCTGGTGCTTTGCAAAAGCCGCAAGGTTGCTTCCAGCCTTTGCCGGTCAATCATGTTCCCTTTAACGTGCAGCATTGATGCCTGGGTAAAAGCGGTTAATATTTTATGCGTGCCTTGCACCACCGCATCAGCCCCGCCTTCCAGAGAGGTCGGAGGGAGATCTTCGTGAAAAAACAGATGCGGGCCGTGCGCCTCATCCACCAACAGGGGAATGTTGCGGGCATGCACAATATTGGCGATGCTCGGAATATCAGAAGTTACACCATGATAAGTTGGATTGACTAATAGCACGGCTTTAATATCGGGATGGTTGTTCAGACATTCTTCAATTGTTTCCGGCGCTGTACCCAACGGGATACCAAAGTTGCCGTCATACTCCGGTGAATAAAAAACAGGGATAGCGCCGCTTTGGATCAGGCCACTAAGCATAGAACGGTGCATATTTCTGGGCACCAGTATTTTATCTCCGTTTTGGCAGATAGTAACTATTAATGCTTGTAAACCGCAGGAGCTGCCGTTAATTAAAAAATAGGTGCTGTCAGCTCCAAAAGCCCGGGCAGCTAAATCCTGAGCCTCCTTGATTACACCATCGGTTTGGTGCAGGTCATCCATACCCGGAACATTGGTTACATCGGCTGAAAAGATACCGCCTCCCAACCAATCAAATAATAAGTTTTCCTGTAGATGGAGTCCACCTTTATGACCGGGCATATGAAATCTGATTACCCCGTCCTGTACATAGTTTTTTAAGGCTTCAACAATCGGTGCTCTTTTCTGCTCATACAAATATGATTCACCTCGCGTATTTTGGTTATGAAGTAAACCCAAAACAAAATAGTAATTACTAATCTTTAAATATTAAAATACCTGATACCGCTTAAACTTATTTAGTGGTAAAAAAAAACATCCGTATTATTGTAACAGAGCATGGCGAACAAAAAAAGTCCTGATTTCAAACCATGTTCTGGAATTTCTTCATCCAGTCAGCCTGGTATTTACTCAGTAGTTGATTCTGCTCTTTAAACCAATCATTTACAAGTAAAAACCCGCTAATTGCGGGTTTTTAGGAAAAAAGCTTCTCCATCTTCGTTAATAGCATCTTTATTATCCTGCCGATTATATAAATCTTGTCCCTTTTAGACAATATGCGCCACAGCACACGATTTTTTCAATAGACATGGTTGATTTAAACTCCTTCTCGTTCTGCCTTTTGGAACCAAATGCATGTATGGTTCTTGTTTCGGCAATGCACTTGCCACTCAACAATCTGAATATCCAAAATTCATTCCTGCTTAACAATAACACCCCAAAGGCCAATCAAATTTGCTGCTTGAAACATATTAATAATAGCTCCTTTTAACTCAATGGGAGGAGTGGATACCATTGGTGCAACAAACTCATTATTGGTAAAGTCTACTGTTGCCAACATCGTTTTGAAAAAGTTATTCTTCACAAATTTTGAATCCATTGCGACAAATCTTTTCAGTTTTGATTCAACCATAGACGATTCACTAAAATCAATGTAATCAAATAAGACATCAGTCATTTTCGTTTTATTGAAATATGAATACTGAAAATTTGATTGTTCAAAAGTTGTTTGCTTTACAACCGTATCGCTCATATCTATGCCAATACATTTACAGGATACAAACCGGCATCGTTCGAAATACACTCCTGAAAATTTACTATTTGACAAGTCGCAAGATTGAAATACAACATCAACAAAACTTGCTTTTTCAAAGTCGCAATTATGAAAAGTGCAATTCTCGAAAATGCTCTTTCGAATTTCAATTTTAAAAAATCCCGCGCCTTCAATTCGTTCTTCACAACTTTTAATTTCAGAAATTGGCAATTCTTCCGATAAGAAGTCCTGAGCATAGGAAGTAAAATCATCAATCTGAATTAGTTCTTTTGATATTTGTGGACGTTTAATATTCATGTTTGCTCTACACAAACCCCGTTATTTGATATAGTTTGCGAAAGGTCTTTGCTAAATCTACCTTTTTCAGCTTTCCGGAAGCAACTGACATTACAGTTTCATAAAGTATACCTACATCATCTATTATTGTGATTCCGTTTATCTCAAGAAACACAAGGCCGCAGGCAAGGCCAGTCCTTTTGTTACCATCAATGAAAGGATGATCCTGGCAAATATAAAAAACGTATGCGGCTGCCATCTCAAAAATGTCCAAATGTAGGTATTTCCCTCCAAACGAGGCCTCCGGCATCGCTATAGCAGAACAAAGGAGATCATAATCCCTTAATCCTGGATGGCCACCATAGCGTTCAATTTGGTCTTTATGTATTTCAATCACCTCAGCCAGGGTTAAAAAATTTAATTCTTCCTTTCCCATTATTTACTCAGCTTCCTAAAGGTATCACCGTGAAGCGCATTCACCTTGCCTAAGGCTGTTTTAAACTTTTTTTCGCGCTGGTCATTGGGAAGTGGTGAAACAATAAGGCTTTTCCCGTCAGTTGTGATTTTTAATGGTGTGGACATTGAGATTCCCAGCAACTCAAGTATAGCCTTATCAATTACCAAGGCTGCACTGTTACCGTGTGTAGTCAATGTTTTAATCATAATTACTCCTCCAGGTATAACATTGTAATTACATTGTAGTATTAAATTAAAGTAATTTCAAGCTTAAATAACCAATTTTTGGTATAATTTATCGTGTTAAAATGTAATGCTCAATCTTTTCCATTGCTTGCTATCCCCCTACCTGGATGTTCTTGTTTTGAACAAATCGGTATCTGTTTTGTCATAGGCGTGCAGGATATACGATTCTGAGATAGCTGAATCTATTGTACTTCCCCAACCATTTTGCTGCGGGTGGCAACCACCAAAATCTAAGGTTCCGAACCATTGACAAAATACTTACTTTAAATTGCCCTGCTATTCTTTAACCTAGAGTTCTAACAGGAACGAATGATTATGATCTTCGCACTTCTAATTATGAACATTTTTTACAACACTCTGCCCCCAAACAGCGAATATGTAAAGAATCCATAGTACCCGGGCATATTCAGTATGAAGTCCGGCGAATCATCCCTGCAAAGACGCTGATATTCTAATTGATCTTCCTCCAACAATTCCGGATTATCTTCCCCCCAACGCATTTCAAAAAGATCTACCAGGGCTTTTCGCATTTCCTGACTTAAAGGAGGGTTAATATTATTGACAAAAGTCTGTGCCCTTGTTTCACTCAAACCTGCCTGTTTAAACCATTCCAGTGCACGCATACTATGTAACTCCGGTTTCATTTTCGCATCAAAGGGAGCTATCCCTAAAGAAGTTGCATTCAACCGGGCCTCTAAAACCGGGTATCCGGGAAGTAGCATTTGCGAGGACCAGTTAAGGATGTATATGATACCCCCTGGCTTTACAGTTCTGGCAAGCTCTTTCAGTAGTAAAACAGGATCTATTTTCAGATAGCCAACGAGATCCATACTAAAAGCCCAGTCAAATAAATTTTCCTCAAATGGAAGATTGCTTATATCACCCTTTATGAAAGAAACTCTTTCCGTCAGACCTGACTTTGATGCCAAAGAGGGTCCTTTTGCTAAAAATTTTTCTTCAATATCAAGCCCGGTAACATAACCACGAACCCCTGCCGCTTCTGCTAGCATCAAAGTATAAAAACCAGTTCCGCATCCTGCATCCAGCCCCTTGCTCTCAGGAGGAAGCTGCAGTGTGCCTACTATAGTTCTTATAACGGATTCCCGCAAAATATTAGATGACTCCAGCCTTTTAAGGTATTTTTCGGCATTAGACATTTATTCCTCACCCCCAATACGTTAAACACGCTATTGGTTTATTCGTATTATGACATTAGCCGTATTACTAAGAACTTTCCAAACCAAAGTGAAATTAAACCAGACGTATTCACGAATTATGTAATAATTTCCACAGAAATTGCTTTTTTCCTTTTTGTCCATAAAATTTTCCAATTAATATTAAAATAATCTCTATCAGTGAACCCCAAAACATTAAGGACAATATATTAATTCTTAATCAATCCCGGCGTACTCAATTCCGTTGTTAAATGCCAAGCTGCTTAAATTGGTTGCAACTACCTACCAATCCCATAGCGGCTTTTTTTATGCCCAAAATTACGGCGCTTAAAATTTAGAACCGGTCATATCAACACAAGGCTGTTAATATACTTCAACAGGGGAACTTGGACATCTTTTATTCCATTACGGGGGTTTTTGATTATGCAAAACATCGAAAAATACCTGACCAGGATAGAAAAGCTGCGGCGAGATTACGCCTCGCCCTGGGAAGCGCCGGTAATTGCTTTTATGGGACCTTACAATACCGGTAAATCTACGCTGATCAACAACTTACTGGGACAGGAAATATCTCCGGTGGATGTAATCCCCGCTACGTCCACCCGGATTTTATTCAGTTATGGCCAGCGGTTTCTGGCCCGGGTGTACCTTGGCGGCCGGGAGGTTACTGTTTTAACAGAACGGGAACTCTCAAGGCTCCTTTTAAATAAGGATTTTAGAGAAGGGAAAATAGCACGGGTAGAAGTCCAGCTCAATAATGAAGTATTAAAGAAGATGCAGCTTATGGACACGCCAGGAATAGACGCTATTACAGGCCCCGTGGATTTTCCCGAAGATCTGGAGCAAATTGACCATATCGTTTACTTGTTTCACCAACGGGGACCGGGCGAAACAGACCGCAAAGCGATCCAGGCTTTGCTGGGAAAAAAGAGACCCGGGGAATTATCCTTTTGGATCAATTGCAATCTCGGCCAGTGCGACGGCAGTTCATTGGAAGAAGCACGGCAGGTGCTGCGAGAAATATGCAGCGGCGAAATACAGGTAAACCTTATTGATACAGCCACACCGGAGGACGTGGAAAAATTTCGCCTTTATCTGGAAGAAAAAACAGGCACCTGGTTGATAGCAAAATTGACGGAAGTATTCAAAGAGCTGGACAAGCAAATTCCGGATATAACTGAAGCAGCCCTGCATGAAAGCTGCGACTCGTTATTTTTATCTAAATTATGGGAAGCCAGGGAATATTCCAGGCAGGTTATCCAGGGTCAAAATATCATTAAATCCATTCCACCTGTTTCGCAGCAAGTACAAAATCTGGTGGTCAAGCCAGTGACAGATCCCGGCATTTTTAATCATACCCCGGTGATATACGGAACCAACGAGGCGCCGGACCCGGCTGAAATAAGGAATAGCATCATTAACTTAATTAACCGCATTAGCTCGGAACCTGTATTGCAGCCCTACACCCGGGTCGTAAAAGAACTGGACTTGATAGCAGGTAAACTAGAACGGGAGACATACCTGGTCACTGCCACCGGAGGATTTTCCAGCGGCAAGACAACCTTTTTCAACGCTTTGATGGGCGAAGCAGTGCTGCCGGCGGAAAACCGGCCAACCACCTTTGCAATAACCAGAATTGCGCATGGCAGCCAAAAGAAGGCGGTAGTGAAATATGCCCGGCAAGTGGTTATACCCACTCATTTTAAAGAAGATAATCAAGCTTTAATCTGCAGGCATGAGCTTGCCATTCTTGAACGATGGCTAACGGAACCCGATTTACTTACAAACATTAAACTGCTCAAAAAAAGCCGGCAAGGGATGGCAACCGAAATATCAGCGCCGGAATTGCTGCAGGAAATTGAACAGCTCAAACAGACTTTTGCCCGGGTGAGAAGAGAGTTTAAGGGAGCCAGACGCCCCTGGAAAACTCTTTTTAAAAAAATACCGCTGCGGAAATTTAACGGCACCAACTCAACGGATTATTTTGAAGTCTACTTTAACCGCGAGGACAACATAGAACTCGATCTTAACCAAGAGTCCGACCGCATGGTTCTGGCTAAACTCGCGGGCTCACACCTGGCGTTGCGGGTTAGCTTGATTGAGATTACGCATCCTGCCATTGTTTTAAAAACCGCCGACTTTATCGATTCACCGGGACTCGATTCAGTTTATCACCGGCACAGGGAGATTACCGGTCATTATCTCCCCTCATCAGACTGTTTTTTAATTTTCCTAAATGGTAAAGGTGTTTTGACCAAGCCTGACATGGGGGTGATAGAGCGCGTTACCAGACTGTTTGATAAAACTGAGCTAAGCCGCAAAGTTTTTATAATCGTTAATTTTGCCGATACGCTAAACGCACGCGAAAAGGAGAAGGTGCTCAATTACTTAAAAACCAACCTGGACCCGGCGCTGTCTGACAGGATTCACTTTATTTCAGCGCTTGAAGCACTAAAAGGGCGGGACAAAGCAAGTTTTGGGCACCTGGTAAACCAACTGAAGCAGCAGTTATGGCAATCACGCTGCCAGGAAAACTTTATCCATCGCCTAAAGAAATCGAAACAACATTAAGTTCTTTGATACGGATAAACGAACCTGACCCGGACGGGGTCGGAAATTTTACTCCGGCGGAAAAACCGGATAACATTGCACTTTTAAATACGACTCGGGATAAATTTTCACTGTGGCGGGAAAAAATAAACAGTTTTGCAACTATGGAAGACTTGATTGGTTTTAGAGACGGCCAAAAAACTGTCAAAAAAGGCTTTCTGGGTCTTTCGCGCAAGGTTAAAGCCGTCCCTTCTTACCTTGACCTGGCGAGCAGCATCAACTCGGCTTTGCAATCTTTTGATGCTGGTTTAGCACCGCTGCCTGAGCTGGACGTGCAAGGCATTAAAAAAAGCCTGGACCTTTTAACCGCAAATAAGAAAACCGGTATAGAGAAGACTCGTCAATCCATTATCAATTTAATAAATGAGCATGAAGTCCGAATTTGTGACGCAATAAACCAGGCTACTAACCAGCTTAAAAACAAGCAGCATCAAAATCCAGGCCCGACAGGACAACCGGCAGGCTTCGGGGAAACCGACCCCAGGTTAATTGCAACCATTAACCAATACCTTAATGAATTGAAAATATTTGAGAATAAAATTCTAACCCCGGGAGGGAACAGTAATGGAAAACGCCAGAGCGCTGGATGATCGGCTGCGCAAAATAATCAGGGAAGTTAGTGACAGCACGGGCAGGGAAATGAAGCAGCACCTTGTGGAAAACGTGGTGCAAAAAGTGGAAGAAAATAACTCCAATGAATTAAAACAGTTTCTTATGACCCTGAACAGGGCCTTAAAAAAAATATAAACACGGGAGGTATTAATATGGTTTCTGCCAAAAATAATGATGAACTGCAGGATATTTTATCAGATATTTTAGTAAATCTAAAACTAAAGTTCATCCAGCCGGTGCTTAATGAAAACTCTCGTTTGCTGGCGCTGCTTGAAGACATTAAAGTACAGGACCGCGCCGGCATTGAAGAGCTAAAGGAAAGGGTTAATCAATTGGAAAAAAAAGTAGAGGAAATCCCCCTTTTGGTGCTGTCAGCTATCAGAGATGCCGTAAATCAGGCCTCCGGGGAGGTGTAGAAGTTGGCCAAACTTTATGAACTGGCACAAGAACCGAATCAGCCTGAACTAACCAAATCACTGGCCCATTCGCTGAGAAACGGTCTGCTGATACCGGTGGAAACAAAGTTTAAAACTTTGGAATCGAATATCGCCCTGCTTCAAAATGCTATGAATTCCGATGTAGAAAAAGTCATGACTGAAGCCAATGAAAAGTTTGCCAAACTGGAAGCAGAACTGGTAATCGTTAAAAAGTTCTTTCGAATTTGTTCGGCACTATCCCTGGTTACCGTTCTGGGGATAGTCACCACCTTGATTGTGCTTTTCACCTGGTACTGATTAGTGAACCAGAACTACTGATTTCTGAATTCTGACTCCCGACTTCTTAATAAACGGACAAGTTCACGCATGTCGGCCGGAACAGGAGTACGCAGTTTTACCGGGACACCGGTGCGAGGGTGATAGAAATCTATGGCGGCGGCGTGCAAGGCCTGCCGGTGAAACAGTTTTTCATCCCCCCCGTACCGGGCGTCCCCCAACAACGGGTGGCCGATATGACTCATATGCACCCTGATTTGGTGCGTCCGTCCCGTTTCCAGCTCAAGGCAGAGCAATGAAAACGCAGGGACGGACGACCCTGTCCGCCCGTTCCCCAGCTTTCCAAGCAACCGGTAGTGAGTTATTGCCGGCCTCCCCCCGGGGGTTACCATCCATTCAGCACTGTGACCGGGTTTTAGGCCTAAAGGCAAATCAATCCTGCCGGCATTGGGCGGTGTTCCCACCACTACCGCAAGATAGCGGCGGCGAAGTAATTTTTTTTCAAGCTGAGCCGCCAATTGCTGGGCAGCATACTGGCTCAAAGCCACTAAAACAATTCCCGATGTATCTCTGTCCAAACGGTAGACCGGACGAAAACGGCCTGTTATCCCTGCTTCCCGCCAGTAATATAAAACAGCGTTGGCAAGCGTTCCGCTCTGCTCCCACTTAACCGGATGCACCAGCATACCGGCGGGTTTGTTAACCGCCAGTATATCCTGATCCTCAAAAACAATATCCAAAGGTATCTCTTCCGGTTCCAGCAAAGTTGGTTCTTCACCGGGCATTGTCACTACAAGTACATCCCCTGCTGTAACTTTTTCTCCCATAAAAACCGGCGTACCATTACACCGGATTCCCCCTGACCGCTTTAACTTACGCACCAGGGCGCGGGAAAACCCTTTTTTTCTGCGCAGCAAATTTCCTATCGTACAACCGCTGTCCTTTTCATCCACGTGTATAATTAAATCCAGGTTACCCACTGCTTATTCACTCAACTCCTCTTGTCTAGTATAATATAATTAGAAGTCAGTAGTCAGAATTCAGTAGGAATTTTTTGCATTCCTTTATGGGTTTTTAAACCCTTGAATTGTACCCAAAAATATTCTGACTCCTGAATTCTGAATACTTAATATGCTGGGCGAGGTTATCTTCGCACAGCCTGTAAAACCCCGCCCTCTTAGGTCGGGGATTAACAGGCTGTAAGCTCGAAATAAGTGCGACTAAGGTTCAGATGGGGTCAAAAACCCCACCTGAACCAAGTCTTCTTTATTAGGGGGATAACAATGATTCAGGTTGGTAATGTTTGGACTTATATTTTTGCACCGGAAATTAATAACAAAGTAACAGGCAAATGGATTTATGAAGGGAGCGCAGATTTCTTCAGGGAGATTGCACCGCAGCTTGATGAGTTGGCCAATCAGGGAATTTTAAATATGGCTAAATTTGCCAACAAATATAACAAGTGCGATCCATGCCCTTATATCAAAAATTCTGTGTTATGCGTTTATACCCTTATTCCCCAGGAAGAGCAACCCCGGCTGGCAATACAAGAAAAACTTGGTCTCTGGACAGAAGTGTATAAAACCGAAAAACAAACCAAAATGGAATGGAGCCCGGGGGGAATTCTTTACGAAAAATATATCAAATACTGGAGGGATAAAAGAGGAACACTCTGAACTACTTATTTAATCCGCGGTGCGGAGTAAAAAACGTCATAAAAGAGGTCTTAATTGATGGATAACTTTAAAACAATAATTAACGCCATTGACAGTCTGGCTATCTACCGTTCCGTACTCTCAGACCCCATCCTGGATAGCTACCTGGATCACCTGAAAGCACTGGTAGAACCATCCGAATCGCTTAACCCGGCTGTTACTTACAGCAAGCTTTACTATCTGCTGGCGCAGACAGTAAACCCTATGGAGGCGGCCGATCCCTGGCAAAACCATCTGCTTGACCTGCTGTTGGATGATGTCAACCCCTTCAGTGAAGCAGCTTATAACCGGGAACTGGATTACAAAGTTTACCTGGAAGCGGTGCGACGGGATCTTGAGCTATTACATCTGGCCTTTGAAACCGGATTAGCCACCGTCCTTAAAGCAACCGAGAACTATTTACAGAACTTGCCGGAATTTCCCCGCAGCCTAGCGGTTTTACCCAAGTGGGCAGCATTAACGCCCACTGCGCATAACACCACACCTGTCCTAAAAGAACGGCTGGCGGTTAAGCATGCTCTGGCGTCCGCCCCAGGCTGGGACAAATACGCAGAAAGTTTGGCGGAGCACTATGCCAATTTCGGCTGCGGCGTTTTCGGCAGACAAATAGCCTTTAAATGGGAAAACCACTCATTACGGGGTGTCGACCGCCCGGACCCGATAACTTTTGCTGATTTGATTGGTTACGCCGACACCCGCGCTGAAATAATCGACAACACTTTAAAATTCTTGAACGGCGCCCCGGCTAACAATATGCTGTTGTACGGTGACCGTGGAACCGGTAAATCATCTACCATCAAGGCCCTGCTTAACGAGTATTGGCAGCGTAGCCTGCGGCTTATTGAGGTGGGCAAAAAACAACTGGCGGATTTTTCGGCCATCATCAGGGAATTAACCGGCCGCAAGCACCGGTTCATTTTGTTTGTGGACGACCTGTCCTTTGAGGAAAACGAAACCGGCTACAAGGACCTCAAGGCGCTGTTGGAAGGAGGGCTGGAGAAAAAACCGGAAAATGTACTGATTTACGCCACCTCAAACCGGCGGCATCTGATCCGCGAGACCTTTGCAGACCGGGAGGCAAACTCGTCCAGCCAGGAAATTCACGCCATGGATTCCGTACAGGAAAAACTGTCGCTGGCCGACCGTTTTGGCATTACTATTATTTTCCCCAGCCCGGACCAGGAACTCTTTTTGGAAATCGTCCAGGGGCTGGCACGGCAAAGAAACCTGGGGCTGGACCCTCAGGACCTCCGCCGTCGTGCACTTCATTGGGCCAATTGGCATAACGGGCGCTCACCAAGGTCGGCACGCCAGTTTATAGATCATCTCACAGGTGAACAAACATTATCATAAGGACCGGCACATCAAGTTTGTAAATCGGCCACAGATGGTATTACTGCGTCGGCACCGGCCAGCTGGCCCCTGGTAGAAACGCCGGAAAGCACTCCGATACTGCCGGAGCCGGCATTTTGGGCCATTAATATATCTCTGGGGGAATCACCGATAACCACAGCATTTCCCGGTGCCACCCCCAGCCTGCCGCAAGCCAAAAGAGCCATATCGGGAGAAGGCTTGGTGTTTTTCACCAGGTCGGCTCCGATAACGGCATCAAAATAATGGTCAAGCTTCAGTGTTTGCAGCGTAATTTTAGATCTCTCGGCCAAATCAGCGGTAACAACCGCCAGCTTGAAGTTCTTTTGCTTCAAGCTGAACAATTTTTCCTCCAACCCCGGAACCGGCCTGGCCAAATTTCCCCAGTCCATTTCAGTTTCAGAACGCCGCATAGCTTCGGCAACAAGGGCCGCTGCCGCTTCGGACTTCATACCCGCACCCACCAGTGTTTCCTCCAGAGCGGCCCGCAAACCGGTCAGGGTCCCTCCCGCCAGAGGGCCTTCCGCATCTACCTGCCAACCGGTTAAATCTACCCCCATAGCCATTTCCAACGTATTTGAGATGATATTTACCTGTCCTATCCCAGCCAACAGCTCATTAATAACATACCTGGACCATTCCAGCCACATTACCTTAAAATCAAGCAATGTGCCGTCTTTATCAAGTAAGACGGCACCACAGTCAAATTCTCTTTTACCAGCCTGGAGCAAAGGCAAATTAACACCCTCTTTATCACATAATCACCTAACTATTTAGCATAAGGCCGAGGGGCGGACGACCCTGTCCGCCCGCATAAGCTGGGGACATTCCCCGAAAGGGGCGCCGTCCCCTTTCCGCCAAGGTGGCAACCGGGGTCCGACCCCATGCTGCAACCGTTATTATAGTTAGTTTAGGCCGCCCCCCTAAAGGTAATAATAGTACCAAAAACGGAGGACAAGCATGAGTGCATATCACATAGCCGTCAGGGTTGACAAGGATAATTCAATTGACCCGAGTTATATTGTGCATTACCGAGTAACAGATGAAGGCAGATTGATCGGTGACGGAATAGTTCAGTATCACCGCCTGGCCGAACACAATGACCTCCCGATTAATGAAAACATTCCCCAGGGAACCAGGGAGCAGGTGAAAAATAAGATAGCCCAAAGCGTGAACGATTATATCAATCAAATCTTTTAAGCTGCTAAAAACATTTTACCACAAGTGCCGGAAAAACGCGCTGATTCACAAGAAAAGCGCGCGCTTTTCAGTACTTTAATCCTTAGTTCTGGCCATAAATATGGCCAGTATAATTTCCTAAAGTAAAATAAAAAGCCCCTTTACGGGGCTAAAAGCTTTACAAGCCTAAGATTTCAAGAATTGTGTTAAAATCACAATATTGTTCAAAGTTTTCCCGGGCAATGGCTATCCCGCTCTTGTCGTTTGGTTTTATATGCCTGTGCACCTGACTCAACATTTCAATAACGGTATAAGTATCCTGATAAGTCAGGATCACCGGCACACCTTTTTCTCCCGCCCTTGCCAGAACTTTTACGTCCGGGTACAGTCCGCCGGTAAGAACCAGTACGGATGTATGGGTCTCCAGGGCAGCCAAAGCCAGATCCGCCCTGTCACCACCCAAAATTACCGCTTTGTTGGCAGCCCTGCGCAGATAGGTCAAGGCACTATCCATAGTCATGGCGCCAACGACCACATCTTCAACCAGCCGGTCCATGTTTTCGTGCCCCACCAGCAGTTCCCCGCCAAGCGTCTCCTGATATTCCATTACCGTAGGTGATGATAATTCAGAGCGGTTCGGTATAACACCCAGCGTCTTATAGCCGGCATCGGCAAGAGCCGGCCGGAATAAGCCCTCCACCTTGGCCAGCAGCGCTCTTGGCACGTTGGCGAAAATAGTGCCTGCGGTTTGGGCCTGCCGGCATCCCACATAATTGTTATACATAATTGCCAGGTCCAGGCTAAAATCATTTTCCACTTTTACTACATTCATTACCCTGGAATCAAATTCCCTGGCCAGGGAAACCGAATCCATCCCAACCGAGGATAGTGCATAGGGAAAGATAGCACCCTCAACAAGCATTACATCATAATCACCGGAAATTTCATTAAAGGCTGATTTAATTTGCTGCAGGCTGTAATCCTGCTCATAAACACCCAGGTAGGAAGGCCCGGTTCTCGTAGGATTAATCAACCCCAGCAGAGCTTCAATGCCCAGAACATCCTTCATCAGCACGGCATCGCCGCCCGGAACCTTACCGGTAGCAGTTTTTCTGCCATTGTCAACAGGTTTGAAATATCCCACCTTATAACCAGCTTCTTTTAACTTCAGCGCCAGACCGATAATCACCGCCGTTTTACCGCAATCAGGGTTACCCATTATAAAGAGGTTTTTCAAACTAATCACCTCACGATATTGTGATTTTAATATCCAGGGCAGAAAGCCCTTCTTCATACGCAAACACCGGGTTGATGTCCATCTCGGTTATTTCCGGGAAATCATTGACCAGCGCGGCCACCCGTAATATAACATCCGTCAGGGCAGCTATATCACGCGGCTTTTCACCGCGATACCCCCGTAACAATGTGTATGCCTTGGTTTCCTGCAGCATTTTTTCTACCTCGCCGGAAGTAAGCCCCCGGGCAAGCCTGAAACTAACATCTTTTAATAGATTAACATAAATTCCACCAAGACCAAAACCGACCAGCGGGCCAAATTGAATGTCTTTAGTCATGCCGATAATTAACTCGGTACCCTTTGGCATCATCTTTTGCACTTCTACACCATAAACAACGGCCTGCGGCATATACCCATACACATTATCCATTATCTCCAAATATGCCCGGCGTACTTCATCGGAATTTTTCAACCCGACGATAACACCACCCACATCTGTTTTGTGTAAAATTTTTGGAGAGGCCACTTTCATCACCACAGGATAGCCCATCTTATCAGCTTCCAGGGCCGCCTCTTCCGGTGTAGTTGCCAGCACCGTCGGGGCTACCGGAATACCGTAACAGTTGGCCACTTCCGCCGCCTCGCTGCCCAGCAGCACCAATCGGTTATCTTTTATCACATCATAGAATACTGCTTTGGCTCCTTTTTGATCAATACGGCTCATTTGAGCAGCTGCTTCCTCTTGCTTTTGCAGCATCTCATTATATCTTACCAGCCCGCTAATACAGGAAATAGCAGGTTCCGGAAAAGTGAAGCACGGCACACCTCCCTCTGCCAGCATTGCCGAGCCCCGGGCAAGAGTTTCACCACCCATGTAGGCAGCCAAAATTGGTTTTTCCGGGTATGCTTTTTTTGCTTCCAAAATAGCTTGGCTAGTTTCAACAGGCTGGGTAACACCTGTAGGACACATTAATACCACTACACTATCCACATTAGGGTCTGCGCATACTTTTTGCAGTGCAAACCTGTAGCGATCTGCCTTCGCGTCACCCAACACATCCACCGGGTTATATACATTGGCTTCTACCGGAAGAGTGCCCCTCAACGCGTCAATAGTGTCCTTGGTAAACCGGGCCATTTGCAGCCCATAATTTTCAACGTTATCGGTAGCAATAATCCCGGGGCCACCAGAATTAGTAATTATCGCCACTTTTTTGCCGGCTGGTACGGGTGACCTGGCAAAGGCCACAGCCAGGTTGAATAACTCCGTCATGGAACGGGCCCTGATCACACCGCATTGTCTAAAAGCTACATCATACGCCAAATCGCTGCCCGCCAGCGCCCCTGTATGGGAAGAGGCCGCCTGGGCCCCGGCCTGGCTGGTGCCGGATTTAATAACAATAACCGGTTTCTTGCAGGCTGCCCGGGATGCAACATCCAAGAACCTTGGTCCGTCCACGATATCTTCAATGTAACATAATATTACCTTGGTGTTAGGATCGTCCGCAGCATCTTCAATAAAATCTATTTCCGACAAATCAGCCTTATTGCCAAGACTGACCACTTTACTGAAGCCAAGTCCACTTGATAAACTCCAATCCAAAATGGCTACAAGCATGGCACCACTTTGCGAAAGAAAAGCTATTTCTCCTTTCTGGGGGAAGGTAGCTGCAAATGAAGCATTAATTGGAGTATGGGTATCAATAAAACCAACCACATTGGGACCCAAAAGGCGCATACCGTGTTCCCGGCAGGTTTCAATGATTTTTTTCTCCATTTCAAGCCCTTCTGCCCCTATCTCCTTAAATCCGGCAGTTATTATTACCAGATATTTTACCCCAATACGGCCGCAATCTTCCACCACTCCCGGTACCAATGACGCCGGCACCGCTATTACCGCCAGGTCAATCGGTTCAGGCAGATCAGCAACTGATTGATAAGCTTGTATCCCTTCAATTTCGGTTTCCTTAGGATTGATGGGATATATTTTACCTTTGTATCCGCAGCTAATAATATTATTTAAAACTGTGTGCCCTATTTTACCCTGCTTTGATGAAGCTCCAACCACAGCAACTGTTCCCGGCCTGACCATGTTTGTGAGTTTATTCACTATCATCACCTCACTAACGCCACCTTTTTAATAAACAATTGATGACAAAAATTTTACCTAAGCTTACTTGTTTTTACTTGATATACTTGGCTTAATATGATTATACGTGCTTAATGAATGATAGTAAACCAAAAAGATAAAAAAAAATCTTTTAAAATTATTCAAATAAGTTAATATATTAATGGTTAAAATTTTTAAATTATTAAGTTTTTTTTCATTAGATTTTAAATTTGGACTGGTCAAATGATAATTTACCTTTAAAAGAAAATTAAATTGTGCGGTTATGCACAATCACCGCCACCTGGAGCCGGTTTAAAAATCGCGCGGTATCACCAACCAGGCCACCAGATATACCAGAATACCCGGAAAGGCAACTGATGCAATGGATAGTATGACATAGCCCAAGCGCACAATCACGGGATCGATCCCAAGGTATTCGGCTAAGCCGCCACATACACCAGCGATCATGCTGTTCGTTGATGAGCGGTGTAACCGCTTAATTTGTTTGGCCATATAGTAATTCCTTTCTTGATCTCGTTAACCGCCGCTAAGACTCCCGCCTCTACAGGCGGGAGTTAAGCCGCGATAAACTCGAAATAAGTGCGACTAAGGTTCAGGTGGGGTCCCCCCCCCACCTGAACCAAGTCTTCTTTATTAGACATTAAAATTATAAATAAAAATACTTCTGTTTTCAAACCAAAATCCCTTTAAAAAATATCCTTTGGTGCCAGATCAGCCTTTAATAAGGTTGGTCTATTTTTATCCCGTCATATTAATAAAATTCCTTTATCAGATGATAAAGTATAATTGTTAAATCTTCAAATAGTTATTGACAAATGTTACTATCAAATATATTGTGAAAAAGAACACAAATTTATATTGCAATAGGAGAAGCGGAAAAAAGCACCACATCTTGACAAGTTCTTTAAATCACAAATCCAAAAAAGGGGGTTTGGTAGTATGCAGCGGCGGAAGTTTCAAAAACTTCAAGAAATTATTGACAGGCATGAAAGTAAGGTATCACATCTAATTGCCATCCTACAGGAGGTTCAGGAAGAATACCGTTACCTGCCGGAAGAAGTTCTGACATACGTGGCTACAGCCATGGGCTTATCGCCGGCTACAGTATATGGTGTGGCGACATTTTATGCCCAGTTTTCCCTGGTTGCCAAAGGTAAATATGTTATCCGGGTATGTGATGGCACCGCCTGCCATGTGCGCGGTTCGGAACCGATAAATTTTTCACTGCGCCGCGAACTAAAATTGCCGGATAACAAACAAACCACCGATGACCTGCAGTTTACAGTAGAAACGGTATCCTGCTTGGGCGCCTGCGGCCTGGCTCCCGTGGTAACCGTTAACAACAAAGAAGTGTTTGGCCAAATGACTCCGCAAGGCGTCATAGAGGTACTTAAAAAGCTGCAGGTAACTGATGATGACAAAGGTTCTCAAAATTAAGCAGTAAGGAGGTTTTTGTATGCTCAAATCAAGAGTTGATTTAATAGATTGCCAGACTGAATTAAAAGGTAAGCTGCGCCAAGAAAAAATGCGTATTTTGGTTTGTGCCGGCACCGGATGCGTGGCTAACGGCTCCTTACAAGTTTATGAGGCACTGCGGCAAAAACTCAAGGAACAGGGATTACCGGTAAAAATCGAACTTGCAGAAGAACTGTGGCCTGAGCCTTACGCGCTTAACATCAGCGGTTGTCATGGCTTTTGTGAAATGGGCCCGCTGGTGCGGATTGAGCCTGAGGGAGTTTTTTACCATCATGTCAAAATCAATGATGTTGCTGAAATAGTTGAAAAACATATTGTTGGCAATCAACTGGTTGAAAGGTTGTTATATCATCATCCGGCAAGTGGCATGGCGGTTAAAACCCAGGACGAAATTCCCTTTTACCAGAAACAAACGCGTATAGCCCTGGAGCACTGCGGGCGCATTAACCCCGATGATATTAATGATTGCCTGGCGCATGACGGTTATCAAGCTCTAGCCAGGGCAATATTTGAAATGACACCCGAAGAAGTAATTACCGAGGTCCAGGAATCAGGATTACGCGGCCGCGGCGGCGGGGGGTTCCCCACCGGGAAGAAGTGGCAGTTTGCCCGGGCTGCGCAAGGAGACAAAAAATATATCATTTGCAACGGGGATGAAGGTGACCCCGGTGCTTTTATGGACCGCAGCGTAATGGAAGGTGACCCGCACCGGGTGTTGGAAGGAATGATGATTGCCGGTTACGCCATCGGTGCCGACGAAGGTTATGTTTATGTACGGGCGGAATATCCGCTGGCAGTCCAACGTTTAAAACGCGCTGTTGCAGAGGCTCAACTGCTGGGCCTTTTAGGTCAAAGCATTTTAGGTACGGATTTTTGCTTTAAAATCAATATCAAAGAGGGTGCCGGCGCCTTCGTATGCGGCGAGGAGACGGCACTGATAGCCTCTATTGAAGGTGAACGGGGTATGCCCAAACCACGGCCGCCGTTTCCGGCCAACAAAGGTTTATGGGGCTGCCCTACAATTATCAATAACGTTGAAACACTGGCCAACCTGCCGTTTATTTTACTCAAGGGTGGGAAGTTGTTCCGCCGGTACGGCACCGCAACAAGTCCGGGCACTAAAACATTTGCCCTGGCCGGCCAGGTATCGCATACAGGTCTGGTGGAAATACCAATGGGCATGAGCCTGCGGGAATTGGTTTTTGATATTGGCGGCGGGCTTAGGGACGGAAAGCAATTCAAGGCTGTCCAAATTGGCGGCCCGTCGGGCGGCTGTCTTACCGAAGAGCACCTTGATTTACCTCTGGATTACGACGCGCTGAAAAAAGCAGGGGCTATGATTGGCTCCGGTGGACTGGTGGTCATGGGGCAGGACACCTGTATGGTCGAAGTTGCCAAGTTCTTTATGAATTTTGTACAAAATGAATCCTGCGGCAAGTGCGTCCCCTGCCGGGAAGGCACCAAGCGCATGCTGGAGCTTTTAACCAAAATTACCCGGGGGTTGGCCGATGAGACAGATCTGGCATTGCTGGAGGAACTGGCGCTGACGGTTCAGGACGGCTCGCTGTGCGGCCTGGGCAAAACCGCACCCAACCCGGTGTTAACCACGCTGAAGTATTTCAGGCACGAGTATGAGGCTCATGTGCGGGATAAAAAATGTCCCGCGGGGGTCTGCAAGGCCCTGCAGAATTACTTCATCGATCAGGAAAAATGCACGGGCTGCGGGCTATGCGCCAAACTCTGTCCCGCCGAGGCTATAACCGGGACTAAAAAAGAGCCGCATGTCATTGACACTTCCAAATGTGTAAAATGCGGCACATGTATGGAAAAATGCAAGTTTAGCGCAATTTATACGGCATAAATTGTGAATTTTATTACTAAACAAGTAAGGGGTGTTGAAAATATGCAAACCAGTCGGGTTATAATAGATGGTCAGTCAGTAGCAATTGGCAACGCCAAAAATATCTTGGAGCTTGTCAGACGTATAGGCATTGAACTGCCAACATTTTGCTACCATTCAGAACTGAGCGTGTACGGAGCGTGCCGCCTGTGCCTGGTAGAAGTTGAGAACGTAGGTCTGGTGGCTTCCTGCTCCACCCCGCCCACGGACGGAATGGTGATACGCACCAATACTGAGCGCACCCGGCGCCTGCGCCGGATGATTCTCGAGCTGCTGCTGGCCAATCACGACCGGGAGTGCCCAACCTGCTCTAAAAACACTACCTGTAAACTGCAAAAATTGGCTAAACAATATGGGGTTGACGAGATACGTTTTGGTAAGCGGGATATCAAACTGCCAATTGATCATTCAAGCTGCAGTATTGTTAAAGATCCCAATAAGTGCATCCTGTGCGGTGACTGTGTACGCGTATGCAAGGAAGTACAGGGGCTGGGTATCTGGGATTTTGCCCACCGGGGCAGTAAGACTCTGGTAACCACCGCTTTCGGTAAAGATTTGGCCGATGTGGCCTGCATCAACTGCGGCCAGTGTGTGGCTGTTTGCCCCACCGGCGCCCTGACGGTAAAGTCAGAAGTAGAGCAAGCCTGGGCGGCCATTCATGATCCCGGGAAAACAGTGGTGGTGCAAATTGCTCCGGCAGTACGGGTGGCTTTGGGTGAAGAGTTTGGCTTGGCGGCCGGTTCGGCAGTTACCGGTAAAATTGTGGCCGCATTAAAGAAAATGGGCGTTGATAAAGTATTTGACACGCTTTTTACTGCTGACCTGACTACCATTGAAGAATCAATGGAATTTCTGAGCCGCCTGGAAAACGAAGGCAGGCTTCCGCTATTCACTTCCTGCTGTCCCGGTTGGGTAAAATACTGTGAGCAGACGCACGCCGATATGATTGATCATCTTTCCAGCTGCCGGTCGCCGCAGCAGATGTTTGGCTCACTGATTAAAAAACACTATGCGAAAAAAATTGGCAAAACCCCTGCTGAAGTAGTATGTATCTCTGTAATGCCCTGCACGGCCAAAAAATTTGAGGCTAAAAGACCTGAATTTACCACTGAGGGCGTCTATGATGTGGATATTGTTTTAACCACGGTGGAAATGGCCCAAATGATTAAAGAATTCGGTATTGTATTTAACGAACTGGAGCCGGCCGGCTTTGACAACCCGCTTGGTATGGGCTCAGGAGGGGCTTTAATCTTTGGCGCCTCAGGCGGGGTAATGGAATCAGTGGTCCGGTATATAGCCGGTTATACCGGCGGCCACGAAGTGGGCCGAATTGATTTCTATCCGGCTCGCGGTATCCAAGGACTTAAAGAGGCGGAAGTTGCCGTGAATGACCGGAAGTTAAAGGTAGCGGTAGTTAACGGGATCAATAATGCTGAAAGACTGATCCAGCGCCTAAAAACGGGAGAAATAATGTATCATATCGTAGAAGTTATGGCCTGTCCGGGTGGCTGTATCGGCGGCGGCGGGCAGCCGGATATCAATAACACCTCAACCAGAATACAGAGGTTGAATTCGATTTATCAGCTGGATGCTATTGAACAGGTGCACAAGGCTCAGGATAACGTGTACGTCAATAAAATAATTAACGAATGGCTCAAAGGGTTTGATACTCGCACCGCCCACCATGATCTGCACACCAGTTATGTCCACCGGCGCAGGATAAGCGGCAAGCCGATGCAAATAACGGATTTATCAGGGGAAGATATGGTGGAAGTTGCAGTTTGCATAGGTACCGGGTGCTACCTGCGGGGTTCTTATGACGTTTTAAACCAATTTACTGATCTGGTAAGGCAGTGCGGCCTGGAGAAGTATATCAAACTTAACGGCACATTTTGCCTGGAGCACTGTGACCAGGGAGTCTCGGTCAAGGTGGGCGATGAGATTATTACCGGTGTAACACCGCAAAACGCCGCCAAGGTTTTTAAAACCAGAATAGCCGTTCATGCCAATGTGCCGATTTAAGGGGCTTTATATATGGATTTAATCATTACCAATGAAGCCAGGTGCCGGGATTGTTACCGTTGTCTCAGGGCCTGTCCGGTCAAGGCTATCCGCATCCGCACCGGTGACGATGCAGACACACTGCATGCCCAGGTGATTACAGAGCTTTGTGTACAGGATGCCCGGTGTGTTCTGGTATGCCCGCAGAAGGCTAAAAAAGTCGTTTCTGAGCTGGAACAAGTTAAATTACATTTACAACATGGGGTTCCTATGGCTGTAGGGGTGGCTCCCTCCTTTGTGGCGGGGCTGCCCCTGCCGGAACCGGGGCAGATGCCGGCTTTACTCCGCCGCATGGGCTTCAGACACGTGCAGGAAACTTCCCTGGGGGCGGAACTGGTAGCGGCTCAGCATCACAGATTGGGTTTGGATAAACCGCTTATCAGCAGCGCCTGCCCGGTGGTGGTGAATTTAATTGAGAAACATTACCCTGAGCTGATACCTTTACTGGCACCGGTGGTTTCACCAATGATTGCCCACGGGCGCTATATGAAACAATTATATCCGGATCACCTTACGGTGTTTATCGGCCCCTGCGCCGCCAAGAAGGAGGAGGCGCAAACACCCGGGATACGTGACGCCATTGATTTTGCGCTGGGCTTCGATGAATTCTGGGAATGGGTGCGGGAAGAAGGTTTATACCCGGACGGGCTGAAACCGGAAGTATTTGACGGTCCGCAGCCCGATCTGGCTCGTTTGTTTCCCATTGAGGGAGGGATGGCCCGAACCATTGCCGGGAACATAAAAACCGAAGCGCAATTTACCGCCATTACCGGTCTGCAAAACTGTATTGAATTTTTAAGCTATCTGTCCCGCAACAAAACCGTCCTCCCGGGGCTAATGGAACTGCTGGCCTGCCGCGGTGGCTGCATTGACGGTCCTCTGATGCTGGGTCGGAATGAAGATATCTTTGTCCGCCGTCAAAAGGTAATTAATTATTACAGGGCGACAGCCGTTCAGGGGAACAAGGATAACGGCGCCACCGAAGCAGATTTGCCTGCGGAACTGATGGTCAGAAATTTTATCAACCGGAAAGTAATCCTGCCCTTACCGGATGAGCAAGCTATCAGGCAGATATTAGCCCGGACCGGTAAATATCACCCCGAAGATGAACTCAACTGCGGCGCTTGCGGTTATGATTCCTGCCGGGATAAGGCCGTGGCGGTATATCAGGGCAATGCTGAAGTGCAGATGTGCATCCCCTACATGCGCCGACGGGCGGAATCCATGTCTGCCCTGGTAATGAATGCCATGCCCAATGCCATTATCTTAGTCAATCACGACCTGGTCATTAAGGAGGTAAACCCGGCCGGTGAACATATGTTTACCGGCACAGCTGCAGAAATAGTGGGTCAAAAACTAAATAAATTTATAGAGCCCGACAGCTTTTTACAGGTGCTGCAAACAGGCAAAATGATCAATAACGTGACAGTTTATTCTCAAATGGATATGGTTATTCGTCAAGTAATCTTTCCGTTAAAAAATGAAAAAATTATAGTAGGCATTTTGGTTGACATTACTGCAGAGAAAAAACACCGCGAGCAATTTGAACTGGTTAAAGCGCAAACTATTGCCCGGGCCCAGGAAGTAATAACCAAACAAATGCAGGTAGCCCAGGAAATTGCCGGTTTATTGGGCGAGACCACCGCTGAGACAAAAGTGCTTTTAACCAAGTTAATTGAATTAATGAGGCAGGAGCCTTTATAAAGAAGACTTGGTTCAGGTGGGGTTTTGACCCCACCTGAACCTTAGTCGCACTTATTTCGAGTTTATCGCCGCTTAACTCCCTCCTGTAGAGGCGGGAGTCTTAGCGGCGGTTAACGAGATAAAGTTCGAAAGGAGCATTCCCGCCCGTGAAAATCTGCGTAGATATTGGAACTGCCCGCCTGGTTAAATATGGTGAAGAATTGTGTGGCGACAGCATAGAGGTTGTCCATACCGGTACCGACCACATTATAGTGGTTGCCGACGGCCTTGGCAGTGGTGTTAAAGCCAACATTCTTTCCCGCCTTACGGCTAAAACAGCCAGCACCATGCTTAAAATGGGCGGGCGCATAGAAGATGTTATGGAAACGCTGGGGCAAACGCTGCCTATCTGCAGGGTACGCAAGCTGGCTTACAGCACCTTTACCGTTCTGCAATTAAAGCAGGACGGCTGTGCCTATTTAATAGAATACGAAAATCCGGCTGTCTTTTTCGGGCGGCATAATACTATAATTGGGCTTGAGACAAATAAAAGAAATATTGGTGGAAAAGTCATCCGGGAAAGCTTTTTTAATGTCCATGCAGATAATTGGTTGGTTATTGTCAGCGACGGGGTGCTGTATGCCGGCGCCGGTAAAACATGGGACATGGGGCTGGGCCGGGAACGAATGACAGCTTATTTAACAGATACGTTTTCGATGCAAAAGGGAGCCGCGGAATGGGCCGGCGAGATTGCCTGCTTATGCAATAATATCTATGCCGGAAAACCCGGTGATGACGCCAGTATAGCAGTAATCAAGGTACGTAGGCCCAAACGGGTTACCGTATTAATAGGGCCTCCCCAAAATAAGGAAGAAGACATTATGGTAGTTGACAGGTTTATGCGCAGCGAAGGCGTTAAAGTGGTATGTGGCGGCACCACGGGCAACATAGTAGGACGCGTTTTGGGAAGAAATGTGCGCGTTGACCTGTCTTCGCGTACTGAACGGGTTCCTCCTGTGGGTATTATACCGGGTATTGATCTGGTAACCGAAGGTGCCATAACGCTGGTAGATGCTCTGGATTTATTAAAAAGCAGGCCCGGGATCAAGGATTTCAGCGGCCGGGACGGAGCCAGCCGGCTGGCTGCCTTGTTAGCGGCAGCAGACAGCGTGCACTTTATTATCGGTCAGGCGACCAACCCCGGCCAACAGGGCACCGGAGTGCCGACCATTTATATTTACAAACGGTATATTATCCGCGATTTAATCCGGGTGCTGCAGGAGGCGGGAAAAACCGTTACCGAAGAATATCACTAATTAATGCACTCATTGTTGGAGGTGTATAAATTGCCTACTAATCCGAATTACAGGCCGGTGGTAGCGGTGGCGGGGGCTACCGGTTTTGTGGGGCAGGCTTTATTGCCGGCGTTAAAATCCCGGTACCGGCTAATATGTCTTACCAGACATACTGTTCATGAAGAAGAATCCGCTTGTGGTTTGGATGTCAGCTGGCGACAGTGCGATATTTTTTCGCTCAACGACATAGAACAGGCTCTTTGCGGCGCTGATTATGCTTTTTATCTAGTCCATTCAATGATGCCTACTGCGCGGTTAACGCAAGGTAATTTTCAGGACATGGATTTAATTCTAGCCGACAATTTCGCCCGCGCCGCCGCCCTGGCCGGTGTAAGGCAAATAATTTACCTGGGGGGACTTTTCCCCCCCAACCAGAAAAGATTATCCCGTCATTTATACAGCCGGCGCGAGGTTAAAGAAACACTTGGTGCTTACGGCGTTCCGGTAACGTCAATTCAAGCCGGTTTGATAGTTGGCTCCAACGGCAGTTCTTTTCGCATTGTTACCCGCCTGGTAAAACAATTCAAAGTCATAGCTGTACCCAGGGTAATGCTTTCACTAACTCATCCCATCGCACTATCAGATATTGTTCAAATTTTAGTTTACTGCCTGGGAAGAAAAGAAACCTATAACCGCTGTTTTGATGTAGGTGGCCCGGACGTGATGACTTATCTTGAAATGATCAAACAAACATCAGCAGTAATGGGGTATAAACCACGAATAGTTACAGTACCTACCATCCTGCCGGCCCTCACAAGCTGGTTATTGAGTTTTTTCACCAAATCACCAAAAGCCCTGGTAGCCCCCCTGGTAGAAAGCTTGAAGCATGTTATGGTAGCCAAAGATCTTGTTCTGCAGGAGCAAATGAATTTAACAGGTCTGCCCTTTAAAGAGGCGGTTAAAATAGCCATCAAAAAAGATGACGGTCAAACAGAATTTATTAAACCCCCAAAAGTAACCGGGAATAAATCACCGGAAAAAGAAGTATTGAATGTTCGCTCGGTTCAAAGATTGCCTTTGCCGGCAGGTAAAGATGCACATTGGGTCGCCAGGCAATACTCACAATGGCTGCCAATGTTTTTTCGGAGCCTGGTAAAAGTTAAAGTCGACCAGGCTGGTAATTGCTATTTTTATTTTTTCTTTATGAAAAATAAATCCTTGCTGGACTTATCCTTTTCAGAAGACCGCAGCTTTAATGACCGGCCTATTTATTATATAACCGGCGGCTTAATGGCGCATCTTAATCTTCTTCCGCATCCCGGTCGATTGGAATTCCGCCGGGTCTTGCAAAATAAATATATACTGGTGGCCATACATGATTATGTCCCCACCCTACCCTGGTTCATATATAATTTAACCCAGGCCCCGCTGCACCTTTGGGTCATGCATAATTTTAGGCGTTATTTATCTAAAAAGCTACTCCTGGCCCGGGAGTAGCTTTTGTTACGGTCGGTAATACCCCCTAACCCTTCTGGGGGCCATGGTTTTTATTAACAACGCCCCAATAATGAACCCTCCAACATGGGCCCACCAGGCCACCGGGTTGACTGAACCACCAAGAGTAGCCACACCATTAAAAATCTGAATAACAAACCAGAGGGCTATGAATATTAAGGCAGGAATCTCCACCAGGGTAAAAATAATAAAAATGGGTATTAGTGCAAGTACGCGGGAACGCGGGAACGCCACCACATAAGCGCCTAACACACCGGCTATAGCGCCGCTGGCGCCAACTACCGGAATGGTGGATGCCGGATTTGATAAAAAGTGGGCCACACCGCCGGCAACCCCTGCTGCCAGGTAAAACAAAAGATATTTTAAATGCCCCAGACGGTCTTCAATGTTATCCCCAAAAACCCAAAGAAACAGCATATTACCGATAACGTGTACCCATCCGCCGTGGATAAACATGGACGTAAACAGGTTAATTATAACCGGGGTAATTGACGCACCTGAAGTAAATATATCAAGAACTCTGGCAGGCACTAGACCAAATATATAAAAGACTTGGTTTAGCTGCTGGGGGCCAATCATTACCTCCCATGCATAGATAACCAGGTTTAAGATAATAATGCTCAGGTTTACAATGGGAAAGGTTCTTGACCGGATACTGTCCCTGAGTGGTATCATTTTTTTCTCCTCATGTATTATTTAGATTGGTAAACAGCCCTTACACAATACTATTGCTTTTTATCTATTTTGTGCAATAAATGAGTATAAAATTAAAAAAAGCGCGCTCAATCAGTTCCCTTAGCGCACGCTTTTAGATAGTCTTTTTTATATGCCTCAACGAGAGAACACAATTTTACGGTATGACTTTATTTAAAGGATATTCAATGATATCCTGAGCCCCGGCGTTGCGCAAGGCCGGAATTAAATCGCGAACCTGTTTTTCCGGCAGCACCACTTCAACTGCCAGCCAGTCACTGTTGATCAGCTGGGCAACCGTTGGATGCTTCATGGCGGGCAATATCGCCAGCACATCTTCCAGCTTGCCTTTCGGTAAATTCATTTTCAAGCCGACTTTGGAATCTGCGCGCAGCGCCCCTTCCAGTAAAACCGCCAGGTTTTTAAGTTTTTCTCTGATAAAAGGGTTCTCCCAGGCCTGTTTGTTGGCGTGCAGCCTGGTGGTGGATACCAGAATTGTATCAATTATCTTTAATTTATTGGCTCTTAATGAACTTCCGGTCTCTGTAATATCTACAATAGCGTCCACCAGATGAGGCACTTTAACCTCGGTAGCCCCATAACTAAATTCAACATTGGCTGTAACGTTATTCTTGGCCAGGTAATTGCGAGTAAGCCGAACCAGTTCGGTGGCAATGCGTTTCCCTTGCAAATCCTGCACAGAATGAATATTGCTGTTTTCAGCCACCGCAATGATAACCCGGATGGGATTTGTTGTCTGTTTGGAATAGGTTAAATCTGCAACTTCCACTACATCGGCTTCGTTCTCCAAAATCCAGTCCAGTCCGCTGAGCCCGGCATCCAAAACCCCTTCATTAACATAGCGGGGTATTTCCTGGGCCCGCATGAGTATAACTTCAATCTCGGGGTCGTCGATGGACGGAAAGTATGACCGGCTGCGCACCGAAATATTGAACCCGGCCCGCTTAAACAGCTGAAAAGTTGATTCCTGTAAGCTACCTTTCGGTAGTCCCAACCTGAGCACTTGTTCTGACATATTAGGCTTCCTCCCGTTACTTTATCTCGTTATCTATTTAGCGTATTAAAGCCTTTTACAAGTATATACCGACTATTACCCACTGTCAAGAGAATGTGTTAATATATGTTATATAAGTCCCCATACGGCAACCCGGTGCACCCCCGGATCACCCATTAATATTTAGGACGTGATGAAACTGTCTTTGAATCAATATGAGCTTTCTATAGTTAAGATCACCAAAGGTCACGTGTTCTTCAGCCTGATAGTCAACGACTATCTCGCCAATACAGACGGATATATCTGTTTGTCCAAGGAAGACTTCGAGCAGTTATACCGCGACCTCTTCCGTTCTTCCAGAGGACACTGCGTAAAAAGTTTCAGTACCAATCCTCCCACAGAGTTTTACTTTTAATCTCAAAACTACTTGTATTATACCAGAGGAATTTGGAAAAAATGACATTTAGTGCAGCGACACAAAAGTCCTGAACCGAAAACTAACATTTTTCATACCAGTGGAAAGGAATCCATTTATGCGCAATAGGACAACCCTGTTAATTCTCCTGGCACTGCTCGCCGCCTGTTTTTTGCATATTTCCACAGCAACAGCCGCCCCCAACAACAGAACACCCGACAGCATTATTATCATCTGGACTGACGGCTCCAAACTAAAAGCGGTAAACCTGACTTTCCTTCCTGACCCACAAGGGCCCATCGGCATTATCTCAGTGCCCCGGTATACCTGGTTAGCCAGCGGTCAACAGTCGCTAACCGTTGAAGACTACTATCAAAAATATGGGCGGCAAAAATTAATCGACCGTCTGGAAGAATTATTCGGCACATCAATCGGAGCATTTATCAAAATAGACCAGCAGGCATTGGTGAATGTTAGTAATGTCATGGGACAAATACCGATGAACGGCCAACAAACCACCCTGTTGGATGTTTTTGAAGGCAAATACACCAATAAGCCGGTCAACCTCCAGGAGGAGATACGGCAGCTGGCCGGCGCCATGATTACACCTGCGGTAATTATTAAATCACCTCAAATACTTTGGATTTTTTGCACCGAGGTGGAAAGCAACATCGGAAGCAGCCATATTATGGCTTACTATAAAATGATTCGTTCCAACGGCCCCGGCGTACTGCAAAAAAGCGATGTACCCGGCAATGACCTGGTGGTTGGCAATAGAAAGCTCCGGCAGGTCCAACCGGACACATGGTCCAAAACTTTAAAAGATGTAACCTCGTAATGCTAAAAGTGAAATCATAAAAGGCACTGATTTTTTCAGTGCCTTTTGCTGCCTTTTCTACTTAACCACAATATTAACCAGCTTGCCTGGTACAGGAATCACTTTAACTACTTTTTTGTCTCCTATCAGCTCTTTTACCCGATCCTGATCCATTACGAGCTCCTTCATGGCCTCCGCGTCAATTTCAGCCGGCACCAGCATCCGGTCCCGCACCTTTCCGTTGATCTGAACCACGATAGTGATTTCATCTTCAACGATAGCCTCGGGGTCAAATCCGGGCCAGGACTGGGAGTGAATACTGCCCTGATGTCCTGTTTTCGCCCACAGTTCTTCGGCTATATGGGGGGCAAACGGCGCCAACAGCAGCAGCAGCGAGTCTACAGCCTCCTTCATTATCCACGGCTCGCGGTCGGTTTCGGGGACTTCACGGAATTGGTACATGGCGTTAACCAGTTCCATAATCGCACTTACAGCTGTATTGAAATTGAAGCGTTTGTCTATGTCCTCGGTAACTTTTTTGATGGAGTGATGGGTAACCCGGCGCATATCCCTGTTGACGCCGACGAATTTAGCCGGACGGTTAATATTGCTGCCTGAAAGCGTGGTGCCCAGCGGTTCCACCAGGCGCCAGACCCGGTTCAGGAAGCGATAACAGCCCTCGACCCCCTGGTCACTCCATTCCAAATCACGTTCCGGAGGCGAGGCAAACAAAATGAACAGGCGGGCGGTATCAGCCCCATAAGTGGCAACAATATCTTCAGGACTTACCACATTACCCTTGGATTTACTCATTTTGGCGCCGTCCTTGAGCACCATACCCTGGGTTAATAAATTGGTAAACGGTTCATCGTTGTCAATTAAATTAATATCTTTAAGCACCTTGGTGAAAAATCTGCTGTACAGCAGGTGCAGTATCGCGTGCTCAACACCGCCAATATACTGGTCCACCGGCAACCAGTTCCTAACCTTGTCAGGACCCCAGGCGTTGTCTTCGTCCCGGGGACTGGTATAACGATAGTAATACCAGGAGGAACACATAAAAGTATCCATGGTATCGGTTTCCCGCCGTGCTTTACCGCCACAGGTCGGACAGGTTGTGTTGACAAATCCGGGGTGGTCTTCCAACGGCGAGCGGCCGGTCGGCTTAAAGGCCACATCCATTGGCAGCATTACAGGTAAATCCTCTTCAGGTACCGGCACCGCACCGCATTTTTCACAGTAGACAATAGGAATGGGAGCACCCCAATACCTCTGTCTGGAAATCAGCCAATCCCGCAGCCTGTAATTCACTCTTCCCTGTCCTAATCCCTTTTGCTCCAGGAAACGGGTGACCGCCGCTATGCCGTCGCGTTTTGGAGTACCGTTAAACTTACCGGAGTTTATCATCAGACCTTCGCCGTCATAAGCTTCGGTCATTGTGTCAGGGTTTAATTCTACTCCTTCCGGCTGAATCACCACCCTGATGGGAAGATTATATTTGCGGGCAAATTCAAAGTCCCGCTGGTCATGAGCAGGCACTCCCATAACGGCGCCGGTGCCATATTCCATTAAAACATAGTTGGCTACCAGAATTGGTATTTTTTCATCATTCACCGGGTTAATACAATAAGCCCCTGTAAAATGGCCGATCTTTTCGGACTCGGTTGACGTCCTGGTGATTTCGCTTTGGTTGCGCACGGACTCTGCAAAATCCCTGATTTTCTCAGCCTGCTCCTGGCCCTCAATCAGCTTTTCTACCAGGGGATGCTCCGGGGCCAAAACCATATAGGTCACCCCGAAAACAGTGTCCGGCCTGGTGGTAAACACGGTCATGCTTTCATCCAAACCATCCACGGAGAAGGTGATCTCAGCGCCTTCGCTCCGGCCGATCCAGTTTTCCTGCATAATTTTAACTTTATCGGGCCAGCCCGCAAGTTTATCAAGATCTTCCAGCAACCTGTCCGCGTAATCAGTGATTTTAAAGAACCACTGTTCCAGTTCCCTTTTTTCAACATCGCTTTTACAGCGTTCGCAGGCGCCCTCTTTAACTTGCTCATTGGCCAGCACTGTGGCGCAGGAAGGACACCAGTTTACAGCAGCTTTTTTCTTGTAAGCCAGTCCCTGCTTGTATAACTGCAGGAACAACCACTCAGTCCATTTATAATAACCAGGATGGCAGGTTGCCACCTCCCGGTTCCAATCATAACTGATACCCAATTGTTTAAGCTGGGTGCGCATGGTGTCGATATTTTCATAAGTCCACCGGGCAGGGTGCAAAGCACCGTGTTTGATGGCAGCGTTTTCAGCAGGCAGGCCGAAAGCATCCCAGCCCATGGGATGCAATACGTTAAAGCCCTGCATCGTTTTAAACCTGGCCACCACATCTCCTATGGAGTAGTTGCGCACGTGACCCATGTGCAATTTCCCGGACGGATAGGGAAACATCTCCAGACAATAATATTTGGGCCGATCGCTAAAATCGGGAACGGAATATAAATCCTGCTCAGACCACGCTTTTTGGCATTTTGCTTCAATTTCTTTAAAATCGTAGCGATCCTTCATGACTTCCTCCTTAATAATGAAACCGGCAACCCGCTTAACATAAGTAAAAACAGGCTCGCCGGCAAAATATCGTTATTATTCAGAGTTCAATGGTTAGAATGCCATGAACCGGGTTCTCTCATTCTGACTCCTGACTCCTGATTTCTGACTCCTGTTTTTTAAGCCGTACCTAACATGTCATCATCAATAATCAGGTTTTTTATCGCCATTTCCCGCAGCTTATATTTTTGCACCTTACCGTTGGTCGTAGTAGGATAAGCTGATACAAAGTTGATATGGGAAGGTATTTTATATCTGGCAATCTTCCCGACACAGTATTTTTTAATATCTTCTGCGGTTACTTGCGCTCCCTCTCTCAGTTGAATGAAGGCCATGACTTCCTCACCATATTTCTTGCTGGGCACACCCACAACCTGCACATCTTTAACCTGCGGATGAGTATACAGGAATTCCTCAACTTCGCGGGGGTAAATGTTTTCCCCTCCTCTGATAATCATGTCCTTAATTCGACCGGTAATACGCAGGTAGCCGTTCTCATCCATAATACCCAGATCGCCCGTATGAAGCCATCCATCCCGGTCAATGGCGGCCGCGGTCGCTTCCGGCATCTTGTAATAACCCTTCATCACGTTGTAACCCCTTGCGCACACCTCTCCCTGGCTGCCCGGGAGCAATTCACCGCCATCCACGGGATCAACCACTTTAACCTCAACACCCTCTAAAGCCTTGCCAACAGTTGAAACTCTAATTTCCAGCGGGTCGTCAACCCTGGTCATGGTAATACCCGGTGCGGCTTCAGTCTGACCATAAGTAATAACAATCTCACGCATGTTCATTTTTTCTACTACAGCTCTCATAATCTCAATCGGACACGGTGCCCCGGCCATAATGCCGGTACGCAGGGATGAGGTGTCAAAAGGTTGATTTGCCAGAACATCAAGCTCAGTTATAAACATGGTCGGCACGCCGTGCAGCGCAGTACATCTTTCCTGCTCAACCGCCTCCAATACCTTTAAGGGATTGAACCCCTCCATCATCACCATGGTGGCGGTTGCCGTAACGCAGGTCAGGGTTCCCAGCACGCAGCCAAAGCAATGAAACAGCGGCACCGGTATGCACAGCCGGTCATCGGGCGAAAAGCTCATGCACTGGCCGATACTGACTGCATTCCCCACCAGGTTGTTGTGAGTAAGCATAACACCTTTGGGAAAGCCGGTAGTACCTGAGGTATATTGCATATTGACAACATCATCAGGATCAAGTGAAGCCTGCCGGGCGGTCAGTTCCTGGTCGGAGATTCCCTCGCCAAGAGTAATCATTTCATCCCAGGAGAATACGCCGGGCCTCGGGTCGTCGCCAATATAAACTAAATTTCGCAGCATAGGGAGTTTTTTACTGTTAAGCCTGCCAGGCATATTGTTTTTAAGTTCAGGGCAAAGTTCATAAACCATATCCAAGTAATTAGAATCCTTGATGCCACTGGAAAAAATTAAAGTCGTGGCATCAGAGTGCCGCAGCAGGTAATCCAGTTCAAAAAGTTTATAATTAGTATTAACAGTCACCAGAACCGCACCCATTTTGGCGCTGGCAAACTGGGTTATTACCCACTCCTGAACGTTAGGGGCAAGAATTGCTATATGTTCTCCCCTTTTGATGCCCAGGGCCATTAAACCCTTAGCCACTTTATTGCATTCATGCTGGAACTGGCGGTAAGTATACCTGATGTTCTTTTCCGGATACACCACCGCTTCATTTTGCGGGTACCTGCCCGCCGAGCGGTCAAGCAAATCTCCTATTGTGATCCGACCGTTTTGTTTCAAGCCCGCAACTCCTCCCCCAAAAGATTTATAAAAACAAAAAACCCTCATCCCAGTCTAGGGACGAGAGGTTTACCCGTGGTACCACCCTAATTGATAAAGTCAAACTGGTGGAGATGAGGGGAATCGAACCCCTGACCTCTTGAATGCCATTCAAGCGCTCTCCCAACTGAGCTACATCCCCATGACTTTAACCACTCAATGCAGATAACGGCATACACCGGACCGGAATACAAAATTTTCTTCCGGTCAACTCCGGGGCGAGTTCTCCCAAATCCCCCACCGCCTCGCACCAACCGGCGGCTCTCTGTAAGTTCATACGGGTTACTGCTCCCCTTCACTGTAGCTATCACAATTCAACTGGAGATTATTATAAAATAATCAGTTTGTAAAGTCAACGAAAAATATTGTATATTTAGAATTAAAAAAATATACCCTGCCATATATGGCAAGGACTTGGATATTTAAAAACGCACGCACCAATAGAAATTGGTTTTAACTCGCGTCTTTTATAAACCTGGTGCTTGAATTACAGGAGCGTCGCCCCACAGGTGTTCTAAATTGTAAAAGCTGCGATCTTCTTCGTGGAAAATATGCACAACAACTGAGCCGTAATCAAGTAAAATCCAGCGCCCTGTTTGGTATCCTTCAATGCGCTGTTTCATCATTCCATGCTGCTTCAACCGATCCCCGATTTCTTCGGCAATTGCCCGGGCGTGTATAGGCGACCTACTGCTGCAAATGATAAAATAATCCGCGATTACGGAAACTTTACCTATGTTAAGCACAGTAATATTAAAAGCTTTTTTCTCCTCCGCCGATTCAACGGCAAGCCGTACCAATTCTTGCGGATCAGTTATCAACAAGCAATCCCCCTTTTCTTTAGTTATATTATTATTCGCCCGCGATCCAAAAAGTTCCTGCTTTTTGACGGGAAACAATTAATTATACATTTTCAACCATTATTGGTTTCAACTGGCACCACCGAGCTCCTGCAATAACCAGTTGCGTGTGGCGACAGCCCCGGGATGAATGGGCCCTCCCGATTGGATTGAAAGCTTTATCGTCATATTCAAAGATTCCAGCACAGCCCTGTCCAGATTCTCGAATGCTGTTTTACGCAATAATTCAACCCCGGGGAACCGTCGTCCCGGCTCAATTTTATCTGCTAAATACACAATTTTGTCCAGCACACCCATTTCCGGCTCACCCAGCGTATGCAGTGCGATAGCTTTCAGGACTTGATCATCATCCACGCCAAATTGCTGTTGCGCCAGGGTTGCACCAAGCCTGGCGTGCAGTAATACCGGCATCTCCCGCTCAATAGCATCAATGGCCAGGCCATAAATTTCCGCCATTGCCAATAATTCATTAGCACCCAAATCCCTGGCGCAATCATGCAGCAGCCCGGCAACCCCGGCTTTTTCCAGGTCTCCACCGTGCCTTTCAGCCAGTTTAACCGCTGTGTTGCTGGTGTTTAAACAGTGTTCAAACCTTTTATTACTAAGAATAGCCTGTAAGCGTTCCAAATAAAACTTGACATCCAATTTCTAATCTCCCTACAAAAGAAAACCTCCTCAAAGGGAGGTTGGATTTACATTTGCGATTCTCTGGCCCTGGCTTCGTTGACGGTGATTACTCTACCACCAAAATCAGAGCCATTCAACGCTTCAATCATCTCATCAGCATCTTCGTCCTTAACCTCCACGAAACCAAAGCCGCGTGAGCGCCCCGTCTGCTTGTCAGTAATAATACGGCTATCAAGAACTTCCCCGTATCTTGAAAAAGCATCGGCCAAGTCTTCAGCTTTAGTTGCCCACGGCAGATTTCCTACATATAAAGTTCTAGCCATCAGATCACCTCTTTTCACTTGATGCGTTTCTTGGTGTGTTTGTATTATTTGCAAAAGAAATATGCAAAATGCAAATATCTGCGGGCAACTTTTGCCACACATGCTATCATTTATACAAACGGTTTAAATATATGTATTCTTCCACCTTTTCTGGCAATAAATATTTAATTGGCCGGCCTTCCTGCACCCGTGCTCTGATGTCGGTGGAGGAAATGGCCAGTGCTGGAACCTCCAGCGTTTTGATTTTTGAAAGCTGGTGGTGGCTGTAATAGCTTAAACTTTTATTTAGGCTTTCAAGTTTAAACCCGGGGCGGGTGGCGGCAATAAAGCTGCAAAGTTCAAGCAGCCCGATGACATTTCTCCAGGTCAGAATTTCCAGTACCGCATCGGCGCCGGTGATAAAATATAAATCGTTGTCCGGGAATAAACGGCACATTTCCTGCACTGTATCTATTGCATATGAAACGCCTGCTCTTTTTATTTCCAGGTTGGAAACAGTAAAAAACGGATTGGATGCCACTGCCCTGCTGGCCATTTCCAGCCTGTGCCCGGGAAGGGAAATATCTTTCCTGGTTTTATGCGGTGGTATGCCGGCGGGTATAAAAATAACTTTTTCCAGTCCGAATTCAAACCTGGCCACTTCCGCTGCCACGAGGTGCCCGTGATGAATAGGATCAAACGTCCCACCCATCAACCCAATCCTTTTGGCATGTCTTTTGTTGGTAGTTTTATCCATCAACTGACCCCGTATCCCATTTTAATTGTTTTTACGTTATTAATCAACATAATTTTTGTTACTCATAAAGAAGACTTGGTTCTTTCTTTACTCCAAAGCCATATTATCACGGTGAATGACTTCGTCGAAATCCTTGTACCCAAGTATATGTTCTATATCAGTGGTCTTTTTGCCCTTAATTCGCTCTACCTCAGCAGCGGCATAATTAACAATACCCCGTGCTATTTCTTTGCCGTCGGTTGAAAAAATGCTGACAGTGTTACCAACGTCAAAATCACCGTCAACCCCGGTAATTCCCGATGGCAATAAACTCCTGCCATTGCTCTGAATGGCTCTGGCGGCCCCCCCGTCGATATAGATACGGCCGCAAACTGTTGCCCCAAAGGCGATCCATCTTTTTTTGTTCACCAGTTTTACTGAAGGCCAAAATATCGTACCCACCGGCTCCCCGGCAACAAGCCTGCGAATAATGTCTTTTTCCGAAGCCCTAGCAATAATGGTAACCAGCCCGGAATGCATCGCCACGCGGGCAGCATGTATTTTGGTAATCATGCCGCCGGTCCCCACTGCTGTGCCTGCCCCCCCGGCCAGACGCTCAATTTGATCATTAATTTCTCTAACTTCAGAAATTATTTTCGCCCCCGGTGTTCCGGGATTGCCATCATACAAGCCGTCTATGTCGGAAAGCAGCACTAAAAGATCAGCGTCCACCAGACCGCCAACCATAGCCGAAAGGGTGTCATTATCGCCCAGTTTGATTTCGTCCACGGCAACGGTATCATTCTCGTTAATTACCGGTATAATGTTATAGCCCAACATAGTCTGCAGGGTATTGCGGGCATTTAAAAACCGCCGCCGGTCCGCAAAATCTTCACGGGTTAACAGCACTTGCCCCACCACAACGCCATACTCGGCAAAGATCTTTTCGTACATGTGCAAAAGCATACCCTGCCCCACCGAAGCCGCTGCCTGTTTCTCGGGTATGGTACGGGGGCGCCTGGGCAGACCCAATTTTCCCACACCGGCCCCCACGGCCCCGGAGGTTACCAGCAGCACATCCGTTCCTCTGTTATGAAGATCGGCCAGCTGCCGGACAAGCTGCTCAATTTGTTCAATATTCAGCTTACCGGTAGGATAGGTAAGCGAGCTTGACCCTATTTTTACTACAAGCCTTTGTATCCGGTTAAAAACCCTGTTTTCCATGTTATTTCTCCGTTAAAAATCCACATAATCAAAAGAAAAATCCCCAATTCGCACCGTGTCGCCGTTTTTCGCCCCGTAGTCCTTTAAAGCCTTTTCCAAGCCCATTAAACTAATGATCCGCTGCAGCCGGTCCAACGCTTCTTCGTTCTCCAGATCGGTCATGGCAACGTGTTTCTCAATCTCACGCCCGGCTACAATCAGCTCTCCGTCCTCTCTGGTAATCGTAAAACGCGGCTCGGTCGTATGCACGAATTCTTGTTCCTGTATATCATGCAGGGGCTGAACCGGAATTTCTTCCAACAGTTGATAAACACGATTAATTAAATTAGGTACTCCGGCACCTGTTACTGCAGATATGGGGAAAATTTCATGAGTATCTCCCAGCGCAGCTTTTAAACGCTCCAGGTTTTCCCCGCTGTCGGGCAGATCCGTCTTATTGGCCGCAATAACCAGCGGCCTGGCGGCCAGATCCTGATTATAAAGCTCTAATTCCCGGCTAATGACCTTAAAATCCTCCAGCGGGTCCCTTCCCTCGGTGCCTGCTGTATCCAGAACATGTACTATCAGCCTGGTACGCTCTACATGGCGTAAAAACTCATGGCCCAGCCCGGCTCCGCCATGAGCACCTTCAATTAAGCCGGGAATATCCGCCATGATAAAAGACCTGCCTTCGCCCATGCTAACCATGCCCAGATTAGGGGTCAGAGTGGTGAACGGATAATCGGCAATTTTGGGCCGGGCAGCTGATACTTTTGATATTAATGTGGACTTGCCGGCATTGGGATAACCGACCAGACCTACATCCGCCAGTAATTTTAGTTCCAAGAGCAACCAACGCTCCTCGCCGGGCTCACCTTTTTCGGCCATGCCGGGAGCTTTGTTATTGGGGCCGGCAAAACGGGAATTTCCCCTGCCGCCACGGCCCCCCTTGGCCACTACCAGTTCCTGTCCCTCTGTGACTATATCGCCAAATACCAGGCCCGTTTTCTCATCTTTTACCACCGTGCCCAGCGGTACCCGCATCACTAGGTCGTCGGCCGAGCGGCCGTGCATGTTTTTACCCCGGCCGTGCTGCCCCCGCATGCCTTTATAATGCCGCTGGTAACGAAAATCCACCAGAGTACGCAGCCCGCTGTCGCCCTTGAAAATCACATCGGCTCCTTTGCCGCCATCCCCGCCCCAGGGACCGCCCTCGGGCACATATTTCTCGCGCCGGAAAGCAACGCAGCCATTTCCGCCGTCGCCCCCCTTAACGTAAATCTTTACCCTATCGTAAAACATATCCACTCACCTGTTTTTATTTAGTATTCAGTAGTCAGAATTCAGAATAACTATCAAGAGATGTTCTCTTATTCTGACTCCTGACTTCTGTCTCCTGACTCCTTATATTTATTATTTACACAAATACGTCGGTTCAGGCGTCTGCAGCAGGTAAAAATAACTTAATATCCTGTTTGGCCCCATTGGCCGTTCTTTCCAGCTTGCCGCCATAGGGCGTAAGTTTTGTGCTTAAAGCCTGAGCCAATTCATTCCAGGTTAACTCATTTACCGCCACAGGACCGGCAAAACAAATAACACACAAGTATCCGCCTTCTACCGCCTTGAGACCGATGTTTAATTCCCGTTCGGCTAGTTCAGGCGGGGCAAGGCGATTTAAAACATATTCCAGCAATCGAACGAAAACTGCACCGGTGACTGTCCCGGGCACACCACATTCCGCAAGGTCCGCTTGTACGTCATAATTAACTATGATCTGAGCGTTAGCCGCCTGGTTATGACTTACTAAAAAGGCCGCTGCTGCCTCGGGATCTTTCAAGTGGGAAATCTTACTTAATCGTTTAATATCCTGCCCGACCTCGACAATATATTCCCTGGCCCGTTCTTCCTTTTTTAATTGCAACAGGCCGGATATTACTTGCAGATGGTTTAAAAAGTCGTGACGCTGGACCGAAATCAATTCCAGCATTTTATCGGTATCCATAATTCCCTCCTGGTAAATCAACCTTGACAAACTTTCGACAGTTAGGAATAATTTCCTGCCCTGATCAAAAATAATTAACTTTATTCTGGAAGAAGCTTCTTATCACGACTAAAAGAACCTTATTATGAAGAATATAGGCAGCAGCTTTATCTCCCTCCTTATCTATGATCTAAAACATTCACTTACAGGTGGTACTGATTTGATCTTCGCACAGCCTGAAAAACCACCCCTGAACCAAGTCTTCTTTATAACTGGGTTGATCTCCGGTTCATAATAACTTATATTGTAAGTAATCGCTTGTAAATTAGATGCTTTATTAGTATCAGAGAGGAGACAATACAAGGAGTATGAATGAATTGGCGCGCAGTGTGAAGGAAGCTTCCATAAAACTGGCCGGGGCCGGAACGGAATTAAAAAATAAAGCTTTGACTCTAATCGCCGAGTCATTAAAAAACAGTAAGGAAGAAATCATACGGGCCAATAGGGAGGACTTACTGAGAAGTGAAAAAGAAAATCTTTCCGCACCCCTTTTAAAACGATTAAAATTTGACGAGGCCAAGATAGAAGATGTAGTTGATGGAATATACAGCCTAATTAATCTGGAGGATCCTGTTGGCAAAACATTGCTTTCCACCGAGTTGGACAGCGGTCTGGAGTTGTACAAAGTAACCTGTCCGATAGGAGTAATTGGCGTGATTTTTGAGTCCAGACCCGATGCTCTGGTGCAGATTTCAACCCTCTGTCTGAAAAGCGGAAACAGCGTACTGCTAAAGGGCGGATCCGAAGCACGTGAAACCAACCGAATCCTGGCCAAAGTTATTGTCAAAGCAACAGAACAGGCCGGCATTCCCTCAAATTGGCTTGCGTTGCTGGAAACACGTTCAGACGTTAATGAGATGCTCAAAATGGACCAATATATCGACCTAATTATCCCAAGGGGGTCCAATGATTTTGTCCGATATATTATGGACAACTCAAGGATTCCGGTTATGGGTCACGCTGACGGCATATGCCACTGTTATGTGGACGAAGATGCAGACGTTGATATGGCGGTAAGAATTGCCGTGGACTCAAAAACACAGTACGTAGCTGTGTGTAACGCTGCGGAGACTCTTTTGGTACATGAAAAGATAGCCCGGGATTTTTTGCCTGAGTTGAAGAAGGCAATGGATCAGCAGCAGATGGATCTAATAGGATGTTCCCAAACGTGTGCAGTTATTCCGGCAATTTTAGCTTCAGAAGATGACTGGAAAACTGAATACCTTGACTATAAGCTTTCCATAAAAGTGATTTCGGGACTTGACGAAGCTATCAGCCACATCAATACTTACGGTTCCGGCCACACCGACAGCATAATCACCAGAGATAAGGAAAAAGCGGAAAAGTTCATGAACTATGTTGATTCGGGGAATGTTTTCTGGAATTGTTCCACACGCTTCAGTGACGGCTTCCGATATGGATTCGGGGCCGAGGTGGGAATAAGCACCGGCAAGATCCATTCCAGGGGGCCGGTAGGCCTTGATGGACTGGTAATTTATAAATTTAAACTTATAGGAAACGGCCATATTGTTACGGATTACGCCAATCGTTCAAGGAGCTTCAAGCACAATAAGATTAACAAGGAATTTTCACTATAGGGAATAACAAAGAAAATAAAGCTGCCGGGACGGTTCGAGGGCCGAACTTACCCGGTTTTTCTTTGACTTCTTATTTAAGTTACTTGTATCTGGCAATCCGGTGGTTCCCTCCGCGCGCTGCGCAGTTTTCCTTGTATCTTTGATAGTTACTATAGCTAACGCTTACACCAGACAGCTTGGCGGAACTTTACACCCTTACGGGGTCAAGCTTTGAGGATTTGGCGGGCTACTGACCGCATCCAGTACTACGCTTACTCCGGGAAGCCACCGGATCGCCTTGCCTACAGTATCTATTTTTCATCCTCTGATCGTGCCGCGTCAGCGGCATGGTGGTCTAATTATACATTTTAAAGATAGATTATAACGTCATCACACCCGGCGGTTAGATTCTCCAGTCCCTGTTCCGTTACCACGAAAGTGTTTTCAATTCCTGCCGCACCGTCCGGGAAAACAAATTTGGGTTCCAGGGCGAAAACCATGCCTGCTTCCAATTTAGCAGTGACACCACGGGCGATTACAGGCAGTTCGTCAAGTTCTATTCCCACGCCGTGCCCGACAAAAGGCACCGGGTCGGGATAGCCCATAAAATACTCCCCCCAACCACTGGCGTTGGCCCTTTGCACCGCCAGATCGTAAAGTTCACCACAGACGGCTCCCGGCTTAGCCCGTTCCACAATTATTTGCTGTATTTCCAGCGCTGTGTTATGAGCTTCCTTAAACTTTGGCGGCAAGTCCCCAATGCAAAAAACCCTGGCCTGATCCACCATATAACCGTCTATTACCCCCACGTAATCTACAATTACAGGTTCATCCCTACCAATTAGCTTTCTGCCGGCGCTCTGAGAAAAGGATGGGTTCAATCCAAAACCACCGGTGGGGCCGGGGGCGGCGCTGGGTACGCCAAGACTCCAACCCGACATCAGGTGCCCATAGGCCAGTTCCATATTAAAAGCGCGGGTTCTTACAAGGCACTGGTGACCCTCCCGCCGGTATACCGCTTCCAGTTTACCGGCCAGTTCCACCTCGCTAATGCCTTCCTTGAGAAATTCAGAGACAGTTGTAAAAAGCTTATGGTTTAACTTGGCCGCTTCCCGGATTAAGTTTAATTCATAGCTCGATTTAACCGCCCGGACTGTACGAATTAGCAAACTGATATCAACAAGTTCCGCTGGTTGAAACATTTTTTGATAGCGCAAAAAGAGGTTTGCCGGCAGAACATCCAGCTCAAGGCCAATGCGGTTGTTTCCCCCCTGTTCCCGGGCCGGTATAATTTTAGTCAGGTTTTTGGGGTTATCCAAAGGGATAATGTTCTCCAGGGCAGACTCACGCGCCGCCCGTTCGTAATTCTTCTTTACCGCAAGTACCGGTTCGCCGCCGGCAGGAATATAAAGATGTGCTTGCTGAACAGTTCCTGCAAAATAAAAAAGATCAGCGTTTTGGACAATCAAAGCACCGTCTATGCTTTGGTTCTGTAGTAAAACCTGTAGCCTTTGCACCCGCTGGTATAGTTCCGATCTTGGTGTGTAGCGCACGAAAAAACACCTCCAAAATATTAATTTAATATCACAATACCAAGCAAAAAGCTTACTCAATTTGAACTTTCAAAACTAAAACGACTGTTTTAGCAGGTCACAGGCCATATATAGTGTTCAACAGTTTTGTAAAACCAATTAAACCCATAAAGAAAATATTTACATGTAGTTAACAGTGAACACAGTAATACATTAAAGTAACATTAATTAGCGTAAATGCAGATTATGCAATTAATTCATTCCAAAACGAAAAGAAGGAATCTATCTATGGCCTGGGCTGGAGTCTGGGAACGATGATGTGATGGGTGATAATTTGCGAATAAAATTTAAGAAGGCCAGCACTGTTGGATAATAATGCTGGTCTTTCGATATTACTGCTGTTCAAAAGCTGATTAAATATGCAGTTGATAATCACGATATTAAGGGATTATTGTATGCCTATCAGGTAATCTATGACCTTGATTATTGGGTTCTCAATTACCCTATACATTTTCCAAACGGATGCTCAATTTCTCGCAGGTTATGGAGCCGCCCAAGTGGTTCCGGGGCCTCTATTTACCTTTGCGGCATGTAATCTTATGTTCACTTGCCCACTTTCGCACATAATTCAAAAAAGCTAGAACGGCGGGATATGAATGCATATCTTTAACCGAAACAATATGGCAATTTAACTCAATTATAGAATTGCCATATTCAACCCGGTACAGGACTCCCGATTTAAGTTCCTGCTCCACTGCATGGTGCGGCAGGAAGGCAGCGCCCATCTGATCTATAACAAGCTGCTTGATAGCCCCGGAATCGCTTACCTCCGCCCGGTTTTTAAAAGTTAGCCCTTCTTCCTCCAAGTATTGTTCTACCAAATCTCGGGCCGCGGAACCCTTTTCTCTCCAGAGAAGCGTCTCACCCTTTAGCTCGGCCGCCGTAATATTCGGTCGGACCAGAGGGTGCTGCGAAGAAATAACCAGTACCAACTCTTCTCGAAAAATAGATTCCATATGCAGCGCAGGGTTCATTATGCTTCCTGCTGTAAATCCCAGGTCCAAGTCTCCGCAGGTGACCATGCGCTCTATAGTGGAACTGTTGGCTAATAATAACGATACCTCAATGTGGGGGTGCATTTGCTGAAAGCTTTTCATTATTTGTGGGATTAACCAGCATCCTATGGTAATACCCGCCCCAAAAAAGACCTGGCCTCGTTCCAGGTCTTTATATTCTGCCAGTGTTCTTTCAGCCCGGTTCACCAAATGAAATATGCGGTCGGCGTAATCGAACAAGCTCCTGCCGGCATCAGTAAGTTCCACCTGACGGCCCCGCTGCACAAACAAGTCCATGCACAGGCTTTTTTCCAAAGCCGCCACCTGTCGTGATACGGCGGGCTGGCTGATGGCCAGTTCTTCCCCGGCCCGGGAGTAATTAAGATGTCTGGCTACGGTGTAAAAAGTTTTTAGGTGATATAAATTTAATTCGCCCATTGTCTACCCGGCCTCAGGTTATCCATAATTTAAATGCATACCACTTATATATATGTTGCATTTGAATTATAGTATATACTGTGCTAACCTGTAAACAGTAAATTTAATAACTGGTTTTGTAACCAACAGCAGAAGATTTTGTATGCACATCGTACCACATCCCGAAAATAATAAGCTGGGCATGCAATTTCCTTAAAATAGAAACATTTTGGTGAATGAGAAAATGACTCTTTATAAAAAAACAGCTTGGGGCCAATACATTTAATTATGTTTTGTGCCTTGAGCGAAGCGAAAGGAATGAATATAGGCATGGAAAAAAAAGATCTAGTTATCATCGGTGGTGGTCCCGCCGGTCTTTCCGCCGGAATTTATGCTTCCAGGGCTGCCATGAACACCGTTCTCCTAGAGCAGGGGATATCAGGTGGCCTTGTGGTTAGTACGGATTCCATTGAAAACTATCCTGGTTTCGCCGAAAGCATCAGCGGTCCTGAATTAATGGGACAGATGGAAAGCCAGGCTCGACGCTTTGGTCTTGAAATCGCATCTACCAATGTAGAAAAGATTGTGCCCGGTGAAAAAGAATTTGTCGTTAAAAGCGATGACGGTGAAATAGCAGCTGGCGCGGTGATAATAGCCACCGGAGCCCAGCCTCGGCTATTGGGCGTATGTGGTGAATCAGAATATACCGGCCGTGGTGTTTCTTATTGTGCTACCTGTGACGGTGCCTTTTTCCGCGGCAAAAGAGTAGCCGTCGTTGGGGGAGGTGACGCGGCTGTTGAAGAGGCTATCTTCCTTACTAGGTTTGCGCAAAAGGTTTATATCATTCACCGCCGTGGCGAATTGAGGGCCACCAAGGTTGTACAGCAAAGGGCTTTTGAGAACGAAAAAATAGAATTTATCTGGCATAGTGTCGTTGATGAAATCCACGGGGCGGATACCGTAGAAGCTGTGCTAATCAAAGATGTACGAACTGGCGCTAAAACTCAGCTAAATGTGGACGGTACATTTATTTACGTGGGTTACCGACCCAGTTCAGGTCTGGTTAAAAATCTGGTCAAGCTTGATGAAAAGGGTTATATTATTACCGACGAAAATATGCTAACTTCATTCCCTGGTATATTCGCCGCAGGGGACGTTCGTCAAAAACTGCTTCGCCAGGTGGTCACCGCCGTCGCTGACGGGGCTATCGCCGCAGTGGCTGCGGAAAAATACCTGGAAGGGTAGTCGTACTATAATTTAATTAATTAACTTAAGCTGCTCTTTCTTCGCTTAAATTGGGCTACTATTACAAACGCAGAACAGTTTGTCGTATGTCCCTTTCACGGACAACTATTACCGTTATTTTAGGATGGTAGGCGACTAATGCGTTGAGTGAAATTTTAATATTAGCGTGAGGTAATCTAGCAATGAAAAGGGCGGAATTAAGAAGAAAAGCAAGACTTATACTGTGTGTATCCGACAAAGCAGGTATCGAAGAAATAAAACATGCCTACTGGAAGCTGGCAAAAAAGTATCACCCCGACCTCAATGGCGGTGACCAGAGTTTAACCGATAGATTTAAGCAAATCTCTGAGGCCTATGAAATATTGACACAGGATAAAAACGTCCACAATTACAATATGGGTAAAAATAAAGATTGGAACCCGGACCACCGGTCTTTTATGGACGATAAAGCGTACTGGAAATGGTGGAAGAAAATGTACGGTGACCTTATATGAGCGGAACATATTACCTTGATGCATACTACCTATGCAAAGAAATCATTTGTGTTATACTTGCCAATCATGCTATTTTAAACAGGCAAGAATAAAACAAACCTTAATAAAATTTTACTTATCGGAGGTGAAACTCATAGAAGGTTACCTAATTAAACCGATCGAATCACCTAAAAATCTAAAATTAAGTATGTCATAAGGGAGGATTCACATGAAATTTTCACCATTTAAGTTTCAGTTACCTTTAGCTGCAGGTGGTGTTGCATTAATGGCTTACAATTTATTACTACTTGCACTACCTTATGAAGAAGGAGCATTTACGATATCGAATATTGCATGGGGTAAATTGTCTTTGGGTCAAACCGTTCTGTATTACCCTTTAATCTTACTTATGCTAGCATTAACTATCATAAACCTGCTTGTTATTACTGTTTTTGTTAAACAACTTATTCAATGGCTTTTCAATAAAGAAGAGTATACAACATTTATGAGCGGCCCTCCAACACAGAGTATAGGTGCTTTTGTACCAATTGCCTCTCTGTCTATGACCGCTTGTGTGATTTTCGGTCCATTGACTTTCTTTATTCCTGAATTATCATATAATAACCAATCACTGATGTTGCCGGGTCTACTTTTTTACGGATTTCTTTTGTTTATGTTATTGGCCCTCGAACTTAAGCTTCTCAAAATCTGGTTTAGCCAGCCGCTTGATGTAGCTAAGCTTAATTTTGTATGGTTGCTCGACGTCTTCGCATTTGGTTTAGTTAATTTAACGGGTACGGGAATTGCCGCTATGGCAAGCGATAAGGTAATTTCATCAACAGCAGCCTTTGCTTCTTTTTTAGCTTTAACTATTGGGGGTTTCCTGTTAATTACCAAACTGTCATATTTGATTTACCTGCAAATAAAAGCAAACGATTTAGCTCCAAAACCAGTTCAACCAAGTTACTTCCTTATAGTCCCCATATCCTGTCTGTTCGGATTCAGTTTTTACAGAATTACACTTTATTTACAGACACATTTTAAGTTTAATGTAGAGGTTCTGTCATTCTTCTTTATTAATTTTTCTTATGTTATTACTATCGGCTGGATTATTTTTAGTCTATATCTGTTAAACGACTACTTTAAAAATTATTTTTACAAAAGTGATTTTTCACCAACCCAATGGAGTATGGTCTGAGCTCTGGTCGGCTCCCAAGTTTTGGGGGATTATGTTTGGGGAAAATATTATCCTAGTGTAATATTGTTAGCTTTGAATTATGTAAGTATAATACTTGCAACAATTATTTTTGTCTTTATTACATTAAAATTTAATCAGGCGGAAAAGAAAAATAAAATAGCTATGGAAAAGGTGAGATTAGCATAATAATCTTACTCATTTAACCTTAAAAGTCCCAATATAAACAAAGGAGGTTTGGTTTAATGGTTAAGCTGATTGTTTTTCACAGCGGAAATCCAAGTTGAATGAGTTGTCAAAAGGCTATAGGTGTAGCCAAGAAAATGAAGGAAAAATTCGGTGACAAAATTGAACTGAACATTTATCTAAATGATTCAGAGGAAGCAAAAAGTTACACTCTGTTATCATCTACCAATGTGTTTGTTAATGATCAATTAGTTTCTAGAGAAATAGCTTTAGACAAAGAAAATATGTACGACTTCCTTAATGAAATCACAAACTAGATGCCACAAGACAATAAATATAATATATCAAGGCCACTATTAATATGTGGCCCATATTTTTTATTAACTCATTTTCGTGCCAAGTTTAGTTTTTAGACCTAAATGCGCCAATGCAAGAGGAAATAATTTAAATTTCTACTTTATATTACATTTATATTAGGGTTAACTGGGCCAATCTATAAACAGGCTCTAAAGATCTGGGGTGTGAATAATGAATAACCAATCGTTAAACGTAAAGCTTACATCTTATTCTCCGGGTTCGGGGTGAGCATGCAAAATAGGTCCTGCGGACCTGGCGCAGGTTCTGCGCTGCCTGCCCTCGGTGAGAGATCCCAAAGTCCTGGCCGGTCGGGATGATAACGCCGCGGTTTACAAGATTAGTGATGAATTGGCCATGATCCAAACCATTGACTATATCACCCCGGTGGTTGACGACCCCTACCAGTTCGGGATGATTGCCGCGGCCAACGCTCTCAGCGACATATACGCTATGGGCGGCAGACCGGTGACCGCCCTGAATATCATCGGGTTTCCCAACCAGAGCCTGCCCCTGTCCATTATGGAGGATATCATCAGGGGTGGGGCTGATAAAGCCGCTGATGCCGGTGTAACCATTGTCGGCGGGCATTCCATTACCGACAGCGCCCCAAAGTACGGCCTGGCGGTTACCGGTTTTATGGACCCGGACCGAATGGTGGGCAAAAACGGGGCCAAACCTGGAGACCGGTTGATTCTTACCAAGCCGCTGGGTGTTGGGGTAATCACCACCGGTATAGACCATAAGCTGGTGCATGAAGACCAAGTGGCAAAAGTTACAGATATTATGCTGACACTGAACCGGCGGGCTTCAGAGATTATGTTGGAGGTCGGGGTCAATGCCTGTACCGACGTAACGGGGTTCGGACTGCTGGGGCACCTGCGGGAAATAGCCGTCGCCAGCGGGGTGGGAGCCCGGGTTAATGTATCCGCGGTGCCCGTGCTTCCGGAAACGGAAAAGTTGGTCCGGGCCGGCGCGGTGCCCGGGGGTACCCACAACAACTACCGCTACCTCCGTGACACGGTGCAGTGGGACCCAGGGCTGTCGGACGAGATGAGGCTGATTCTTTGCGACCCGCAAACATCCGGCGGGTTATTAATGGTAGTGTCCTGGGAAAATGTTGACCGCCTGCTGGCCGCTTTGCGCAAAGACCTGGATGTAGTGCTGGCGGAGGAAATAGGGGAGATAGTCAGCGAGCCCGGGTTGCTCAAAGTCATTGCCTAATCATAGTTAAAAAAGAATTACTTCAATAAGGCAGGTAACAATTTTTTTGTTGGTGCCTGCCCTATTTGTATTACACCACGCATAGCAACAATGAAAAATATTCATCGGATTTTAGTTTAAGCTGTGTTAGCTTGTTGCAAACATAACAAATGACTGATCAAATTAAAAGCACCAAAGGAGGATACCCAAACGTATGGCCAGGATCGTCATCGTAGGAGGCTCATTCGGTGGACTTACCACCGCCCTACAGCTGAAACAAAAATTAAAGAAACAACACCATATTACCTTATTGGTGCTACCCAGGGGGTCAGCTGTATTGGCCCAGCTTATGAGATGATCTTTGAAATTGACCATTTGTTAAGAAAAATGGGACGGCGGAGTAAAACACCTCTTTGCTTCGTCACCGCTGAACCTTATCTTGGTCACTTCGGACTGGGTGGGGTGGGCAAATCGCGCCGGCTCATGGAAGATGAGTTTGCGGAAAAGGACATCAAGGCCCTTTGCAGCGCGACGGTGGATGAGATAATTCCCGGGCGCGTTAAGCTTAATGACGGCACCGAACTACCTTTCAACTATTCCATGTTTGCGCCTCCCTTCCGTGGGGTAGATGCTATTATAAACTCCGGCCTCGGCAACCCCAAAGGGTGGCTGATGGTGGATGAATACTACCGCCTGCCCAAGCACCAAAACATTTATGGGGTGGGGGTATCCGTGGGGATTATGCCGGTGGAACCGACACCGGTGCCCACCGGTGTGCCCAAGACCGGGAATATGACCACCAACATGGCCAAGCTGGCCGCTCACAACATTGCCGCCGATATCCAGGGTGGTTCTAAGATCGCTTACCCGGTAACGGAAATCGGTGTGGTGTGCCTTGCGGACATGGGCGATAGCGCCTCTTTGATGGTGGCCAAACCCGCCCTTCCGCCCAGGCAGCAGACGATACTGAAAAAGAAACGCTGGGTCCGCTGGGCCAAACTGGGCTTTGAACGTTATTTTATGACCAAGATGAAATTGGGGGCTACGTATCTGCCCGGTTAAGAGATTTCAGTTGTGATGATTTGACGGGAAGGGCAACGAAATTTTGAGTTTGGGCTCTGGTAAACAAAAATGGGCAGTACTCATTCTAGCATAAGAAGACGGGGATCTTTTACTTGGGGATGATAAAATAAAAAGTGCTGCCCTGCCCCGGCTTGCTGCTGACATCTACTGTACCGCCGTGGGTTTCGATTATATTCTTGGCAATAGCCAATCCCAAGCCGGTGCCGCCACCTGTTCTGGCGCGGGATTTATCCACTTTGTAAAACCTCTCCCAAATTAACGGCTGCTCTTCCGGAAGTATACCCGGCCCTGTATCGGCAACGGACACTTGCACCGCATCCTTTAATTCTGTTAAGGTTACTTTAATCTGGCCTCCCGGCGGAGTCACCCGCAGAGCATTGTCAATAAGATTGATCAAAACCTGCTTAATGCGATCCGGGTCAGCCTTTAAGGTATATGAGCCAGGTGCGATATCCAGGGACGCGGTGATTTGCTTATCTTCAGCCAAAGTTTGAAATTGCTCAAACACCTGGCCGGCCAGATAGGCTAGAGAGATCTCCTGCATTTTCATCTCTATCTGGCCCGCCTCAATTTTGCGCAAATCTAAAATCTCTGCCACCAGCCTGCGCAGCCGGAGGATTTCTTCGTGGATATCCTCCAGGTATTTTTGGCGCTCAGCTTCCGATTCGGCCAAGCCGTCCATCAGCGCTTCAGTGTACCCCTGGATAATGGATAGGGGCGTGCGCAGTTCATGCGAAACGTTGGCCACAAACTCACGCCTGGTTCTGTCTAACCGTTCTAAAGTGGTGATTTTTTCTTGCAGTTCAGTTGCCAGGATATTTAAAGAATTGGCCAGTAAACCGATCTCATCCTGTGATTTGACTTCGACCCGGCGGGAGTAATCGCCCCTGGCCATTGACCGGGCTGCCCGGTGCATTTTCAACAAAGGCCGGGATATGGTGCGGGATAACAAAAGGCTCAAAACAGTTGCCAGCGCAATGCCAATCATACCGGCATAGATGGTAATTCTCTGCAGGGCGCCGATACGCTCCTCTATGGGTGCCAAGGGTGAACTCAACATAACCGAACCGGTTACTTGCCCTTCATTATTTAAGGGCACCGCCACGGTTAATACATCTGAATTCAAAAAATGATAGGCTCCCTGGTAAGAGATGGTCTTTCCCTGCATTATTGACTGCAAATCGGATTGCTTCCAGGGTAAATCATGATGACCTACCACACTGATTTTTTCGTCGGCAACGTTTTTCATGCTCATACCCATGCCGATACAATGAATAATATAGCCCTGCCTGTCAATAATCATAATGTTGCCCTTAAAAGCTTCGGCCAGGGTAGATAAAAGATTAGCGTTCATGCTTTGTTCATTAATGTCTTTAATAGTCGATATATGTTTGGCCTCGCTGGTCAACAGTTCCAACTGCTGGTTATAGTATAATTGTCTTAACTTGGCGGTTTGGAGAACGCCGGTAAAATAGATAATAATTAAAACCAGCGCGACCATAAACAGCCATAGTTTTAATACCACGCTTTTACGCAGGATCTTCATTTATTTCACCTCAAATTTATAGCCAACTCCCCATACCGTCGAGATGTAAGACGTTTTATTCCCCGATGCTTTAAGCAGTTTATCCCTTAAACGGTTTACATGAGTGTCTACCGTACGAGTATCCCCCATATAGTCATAACCCCATATGGTTTCCAATAACTCTTCGCGGGTGAATGTGCGCTGCGGCGACCTGGCCAGCTGGTAAAGCAGCTCATACTCCTTGGGGGTCAGGCTTACAGCCCGGTCATCAACCAATACCAGGCGCAGCTCCGGGTTAATGGATAGCCCGGGAAACTGAATAATGTCAGCTCCGACAGGCAGTTCCGTTGGTATGGCTGCCTGGGTGCGGCGCAGCACCGCTTTCACCCTGGCCACCAGTTCCCGCGGGCTGAACGGCTTGGACACGTAATCGTCGGCACCCAGTTCCAGGCCAAGTATGCGGTCCAATTCATCGTCCCGGGCGGTGAGCATAATAATGGGCACACTGGAGTTTTTCCTTACTTCTTTGCAAACCGCCCAACCGTCAATGCCCGGCATCATCAGGTCCAGAACGATTAAATCCCACTGTGCATCCTTATATAAGTCCAAGGCCTTCTGCCCGTCGGCGGCTTCCCCGACCTTAAAACCTTCTTTTTCCAAATAAAGCCGGACTAACTCGCGGATTTTTCGCTCATCGTCCACAACCAATATTTTTTTAGTATTTTCCATCAATTAACCTCCGGTTACGATAACATATTAAACCTCAGCCAGCTGTCTTAATTAACGACATTTCTCTCTATTGTTACCCATTTATTTTATATTTTTTCTAAGCAAATACCAGCACGCGCAGGCTCAGCCCGGTGCGCATGGGCCGGTTTAAGAAAACCAGATAAATAACCCCTGCGTTGCGCAGGGGTAGTGAGTTGTTTTTTTTTTTAGGGGGTCATGTGGGGAGTATATCAAATATAGATTAATCTTTAGCTTTCGCTGGTTGAGCTGATTTGCTCTTCAGCCCCAGTTTTTTTACAAGCGGCATGGCTACCGTGCCCGTGGCCGCGCATTATCAGCAAGTGCATTACCGGGCATAATAGAAATAGCAACAGGTACCATTTCTCCACAGTTATCACCTTTCTATATCTCCTGTTTTGGCAGGAGCGGAGTGTCCCGCCCCGCCGGGTTAATTAGTCTGGGACTCACCCATCATCCCGCCAAAGCCATTATTTCCGCCGAAATCGCCCATCATCCCGCCGCCCATCATGGAGCCCATCAGGCCAAAACCGTTTTGGGCATGGAAATCACGCATGTAATTGAAGTGGTCCTGCCAAGCTTTAGCCTGTTCCGGCGTTATTTGACCGTCCTTCTGGGCCTGGTCAAGCCAGCTCTGATGCCAATTAAGCATCTGATCAATAAACTTTTGATTCTGTTGATTCTGCACATTCTGGTCATTCCCGTCAATCGCCCCGAAAGCAGCCGGAGCCGCCAGGGCTAAAACCAGTATACCTGCTACTGCTAGCAACCAAATCCTTTTTTTCCTCATAGTTATATAACCTCCTTTTTGTTTGATTCGGTCCGCCTGGCTTTATGATATAAAAATAATGTCACGCTTCTGTTACAAAAGGTTAAAGGTTTTATCACAATTGCCGGTGATAATCCACCCGATTTTCTTTAAAGTTACCAGATAATAGGTTATACTTAAATTGAGTGAAAACGTAATTATTATTAGAGGGAGGCATGTAATTGGACCGCCAGGAAGATTGTGACAAATTTGTTAAAGTCCTGAGGCCGTTTTGGGTGCCCACCACAATAGCCGTGACAATCATCACAATATACTGAGTAGAGAGAATACCACCGGCTTGCATCAGGTTCACTCCTAACCCGTTTTAAGTAACTTCCCCATCTTTAAAGGTTATGGTTTTCAGGGAACGGCGCTTGGGGTGGGGATAAAATTATTTTATTCACGGTGTCCGGACCTTTCCCCGGTATTACTATACGACTGCATCAAGCTACCGGACCCAATGCTGCTATTATCTTGCATTGGCGTAACTTTTGAGCTGCCGTTCCGGTGCTCATCACTCATTACACCGGTTGGTTCCACCGGTGAGGAGGTCATGCCGGGTGAATTCATGTTATGGATTTCTCCACCAGATTCAATCTCACCGTGTGTATTCTCCTGGTTCATATGACCGGCTTCGCCAGCGGGCATCATCCGGCCGCTGCCATTCTGGCGGTGTTCCGGTTCAACCGCAGAGTTATGCTCAATTTCACCGTTTGTAGTGCGCCCGGCATTTTGTTGTTCCTGCGCATTAACCTCCATGCATTCTTTAGGGAACAACTCGGGTAATGATACATTGGTTTTAGTTATCACACCACGCACATCCCCCTTGCGGAAAACATCGGCGCGGGCATCCAAGCCGTTTTGCAGGCAGCGTTCATAAATCAGGTAATTGTTTACTGTCATGCCCAGATTTTGCGCATGTTGAATGGTTTCATCGTTTACCCGGTTAACCAGAATTACACCTGAAGCGTTTTGTCTGACCATCTCTTCTTTGACAATGCCCCTGAGCTTTTCCGGGTTTACCGCGTCCCCTTCACCACTTCCCATTGGCACTACGCTAACCATGATGACGTTTTCTTCTTTTCCCAAAATGCCCTTTGCCTCAGCATTTTGTATAATCATCCTGGTTGCCTGATATATGTCCCTCCCTTTAAGTTTCAAATCATCAAGTACACCGCCAGGCCCCCGGCCGGTAGCGTATGCGGATGTTATTTTCCCGTATTTATTAACCTGCAGACTTACCCCGTGGTTAATATCCAGCTCAACAGCGGCTACGGCGCCGCCAATTCCGAACAGCGGAGTAAAAAGTCCCAATGCCAGTACAAGTATTAACGCTGCGGCAACAGTTGCGTATCTAATAATTTTGGGGCTAAAAAAGAAGGGCCGAGACATTGCTGTATACTCTATGGTCTGGCCAACCAGGGGCTTTGGTTCAGGGGTAGGTATTTTTAAAAAGGTCCCCTCTTCAGTATAAATAATAGTTTTAAGGCCGGTAATGTTGAAAACCACGCCTTTTCCCTTTTTCAACGCTTATGCACCTTCTTTCATGAACAGTCGCCGGGCAGCCGGGTAAACTCCTTCAAAGGACGAAATCTTTCATCCGAGAATATTAATGCCAGGGCAATCAAATATTTACGCCCTCTTTCCAATACCTTGCGTTTAACTCGGGTCAGGGATGCCAGCTTTTTCACAGGTAAAAGCTTATTTTTCTTCATGTAATCTAAAAGTTCAGGTTCACTCGCCAGGCAAAGGGCGACCCGGGACAGCGTTTCCCTGCTGTCCCGGTGCTTGGGTGAAACCTTTACCAGATCGTCCAGGGTAACCCGATATTGACCCAGCACCTCAATGAATTCTTCCACCACCCCGGCCAGGGCGGCCTGATTTTGCTCCTCGTGAAACTGCTTGGTGGAGTATGCTATATCATACTGGCTAGGTTCTTCTTCCCCGGGGTTTAATGGTGTTAAAGATTCGTGATTATGCCTGGATTCTTTGCGAATGAAGTCTACCAACCGGTTGTGGATGATCATCCGGGCAAAACTATAAAAAGATGCTCCCTGCCCGGGCTTGAATTTGTCAATGGCTTCATTAAAAGCAACCTGAGCGATGCTGAGTTCATCATCATGATCCCAGGCAAGAAACTTTCTGCATACTTGAGAACTGACCCTGGCAATAGAATCTCTATGTGACTTGATTAATTCTTCCCGGGTCAAAGAGTCACCCCTTTGGGCTGCGACGAGTTTTTGTTCGAGATCCCGTGTATACAATGTCTATCACTCCGCTTTTATGTCCGCTTTAAAAATCTTCGCTCGCCCTCTGTTAATTAGATGAGAAATAAAAGGAGCCATTTGCAAATTCCCGTTCTCGCTACGCGGAGCTTGAAATGGCCCAAATACAATTTGCATTTTTCAGAGTGGCGGTTGGGATTGTATCGAATGAGTATGATGATAAATCGGCCCCCGGATATTATACATAATAAATATCACAAATCTGTTACACCACTGATGGTTATTGTTGGGTCTTACCTGTTAGCAATAACACTCATTTGCCAGGCTTGTGTATAACACCACCATATTTTGAATGCCTTATTTTAGTACCTAAAAGTATTACATATTTGATTAAAAAGGAGCCGCACGGGCTCCTTTTTTACGTTGTTTTAATTGTTATGATTCATTTCACCATGCCCTAGTCCCTGGTGGTGGCTGCCCGAATGGTCAATGCCATGCTGCATATGATTAACCTGAGGGAAATTATTAGAGCCAGGCTGTGTATTCTTTTGCTGTTTTTGGGTCATATGGGTTTGGTAATTAACGTTCATTTTTTTTGTAACATCATTATTAGTTTGGTTAATGGCCACCTTCGCCGGATTATGTGTACTTGCATTCATATTAGAGAACTGAGCCTGGTTAGCCATTTGCCCGGCTCCCGGGGTCATTTGGTCCACTACTGCCGTTTTGCCTTTGGTTTGGTCATCAACCGGCATTTGTTGGGCGGGAAAAGCGTAAGCAACGCCTGCCACAGGGATGGATACAGCCAGTACTGCAACAGCGACCATATGTTTTGTGTTCTTTAATAGTTTCATGTTATACCTCCTGGTTTTTATTGGGGAGTAGGCCTGCATCTCCTTTTGTATAATTCTTCGCTAATAAGAGGCTTTTTCTATGGGTACATATTTTGGCAATAAAATATTTCCTGTTATGATTGCTGACTGGCTTTTGTTGAATGTGGCACAATGTTGTTTAATTTTCAATTGGTGGCTTACGTTATACATAACGTTCTTCATTGTTACAAAATCGTGATATTTATGCCATACTTTCGTAAAATGTTTAGTTTATAGTGAAGTCAAGCAAGAGAACAACAAACGAATAAAACATTTAGCTGGGAGGTTTTGACCATGATGGGATTTGGATTCGGTGGCGGGTTAAGCGGCCTGGGCTGGGGACTCTCCATGTTGTTAAGCATGCTGCTGCCGGTGGTGGTACTGGTAGGGATTATTTACCTGGTGCTTACTGTCTGGGACCGCGGCCGGAGAAATGCAATGGCCGGCGGGCCTGAACCGGTGGCATTGCTGCAGCGCCGCTACGCCAAAGGTGAAATTACTAAAGAAGAATACCAACGCGTTAAAGAGGAACTCAATCAATAATCAATAACCCGTGGCTTTTATGCCATAACTTCATAAAGGAGGGAAGCAAATGCTTAGAAAACAATGGATGCTAAGGCAAGTGGCCCACTGTAAAGGCGGGTGCCGTAGACAGTCCCGGGTACGACGTTAAACTGCCTGCAATAATGCCAATATTTTAAAGGAGGAATTTTTTGTGAACAAAAAGTTTTGGCTTTTAGCCGTTGCAGGTATTTTGGTTTTAGCTCTGGCAATTCCCGCTTTTGCGGCCGTAACAGTACAAACACCGCAGGGGCAGGACACACAGAATCAGCAGTGGTTTAATCAAATGTTTGACTGGCATCTAAAGTGGCTGGATGATGCCCAAAAGAACGGCCAAATTACACCGGACCAGGCCAAAGCCTGGCAGGAGCATTTCAACTACATGCGGGACTTTCATAACCAGTATGGCATGGGTATGATGGGTGGCTATAACGGCGGTTACGGCGGCATGATGGGTTCAGGGTATGACGATGGAGCCCAAGCCAAATAAAAAATAGCTTCTGTAGTTAAAAAGCCCGGGTGGCTGCACCCGGGCTTTTTAATCCTGGTATGGGTATATCATTTTTCTAATGCTTGTGTCGATGGTGAATATCCGGCATATGCGGGTGCGATTGCTGCACAGCATCATGTTTATGTGGATGTGTATAAAAACCAACAGGTGGTAATTCACTTTCAGCATGCTGGTGTGTATGATGACCGTCATTATAGGAGTGGCGGTGTTCATGTTCAATAATAGGATGAATCCGTGGTCTTCACGTAAAAGTACAACGACCCCGCCTATCATGACCGCAAAAACCGCCCGCCCCTATTCCTTTGACAGTTACGATGGCAAGCGGATCTTTGGCGAAAATATTACGGGTAAGGTTGTTGTCTATACATAGATAAGCAGCAAAGGTGAAAAAAATAGATTATTACTAGACAAGAGATAATATATTAAGGGTTATTATGATCAAATTCGTAATAGGAGGTGCAAGCATGTCCAGAGTAATGAAATGCATGTGTGAGGAATGCCACTATAATGATGCTCATGAGTGCCATGCGGATGGTATTGAGGTTCGATCCAGCGGTGATAATAAGATTCAAACGTAAGATGGAACCTGCTGCAATACCTTCAGACCCAAGCGGCATAAAGGTGGTTGTTGCGGGTAAGGTATACTGACAAATAACCCTCGCGGGCAGCGGGGGTTATTTTATCAAAGATGTTACCCCGCATTACTGAGTAATCCCCATATTTCATTTGCATCACTTCCGCCTTCATGGCTTTAGTCAGGTCCAAGGTATGGTCTTAAAAAATCATCAAGAGTATTCATTATAAAACCCACCGGGCATAGGCATGATGTTAACCCTTAACCAAATAAATATTATGATAAAGATAATAATAGCTCGCATTTCCTTTACAGTGAGTTCGCCCGGGGAACCCCGGGTTGCTATTGTGGTTTGGCTGATAGCGTTTGTATCAGCCTATCCAATTTAGTGGCAGCTTCTTTTCTTAGTAGTGGAAGAATCCTTTTGATGGACATCCGTGTGGTCATGGTCACCGTTGTTGTTATGCCCGGTATGACTGCCGCAGCAGCCGCCGCGGCGCATTAAAACACCGAAGAGCAGCCAGGGACTGTAGGTTCTAAGAATCTCCTCCAAATGAATCATCTCCTTTGAATTATTGAAGAAATTTAATATCTATTTCTATAACAATTCTATGACAACCCCGGCTTGAAGCGCCGCAGCCTGAGGGCATTGGTTACCACAGACACTGAGCTGAAGGCCATTGCCGCCCCGGCGATCACCGGGTTAAGAAAGCCCAGCGCCGCCACCGGGATGCCCACTGTGTTGTATGCCAGCGCCCAGAAAAGGTTTTGCTTGATATTCTTAATGGTGGCCCGGCTGAGCCTGATGGCGGCCACAATGCCCCTCAAATCACCCCTCATCAGGGTAATATCCGCCGCTTCAATGGCCACGTCGGTGCCGGTGCCGATGGCGAATCCGACATCGGCGGTGACCAGGGCCGGGGCGTCGTTGATGCCGTCCCCCACCATGCCCACTACCTTACCCTGCCCGCGCAGCTTTTCAACCTGCTGCGCTTTGTCCTCCGGGAGCACCTCCGCCAGCACGTTCTCAATGCCAACCTGCCGGGCAATGGCTTCGGCGGTACGCCGGTTATCCCCGGTAAGCATCCAAACCTCCAGACCCATTTCCTTTAAGCGGCTGATAGCTTCCTTTGAATTTTCTTTAATGGTGTCCGCGACACCGATAACAGCCGCCGGCCTACCGTCCACCGCCATCAGCATGGCGGTCTTGCCCTGTTCTTCAAGGTTTTCGACCTCTGCGATCAGACCGGAGATGTCAATATTATGCTCCTGCATTAATTTTCTGGTGCCCAGCAGAACTGTGCTGTCTTCGATTTCCGCCACCACCCCGTGGCCGGGAATCGCCTTGAACTGCCGCGGGTCATTTAAAACGGCTCCTTTTTCTCTGACATAGTTCACAATGGCCTGGGCCAGTGGATGCTCGGAATTTTTTTCCGCCCTGCCGGCCAGCTGCAGCAAGCCTTGTTCATGCCCGCTGTATTGCGGCGCCGGGATCAGGTCCGTTAAAGCGGGCTCTCCTTTGGTGATGGTTCCAGTTTTGTCCAGAATGATGGCCGTCAGTTTATGGGCCTTTTCCAGATATTCGCCGCTTTTAATCAGGATACCGTTTTCAGCACCCTTGCCGGTGCCCACCATGATTGATGTGGGCGTGGCCAGCCCCAGGGCGCAGGGGCAGGCAATCACCAGGACGGCGGTGAAGTTCAACAAAGACCTGGTTAAATCGCCGGGCGCGCCATAATAGAACCAGGCGAGAAATGTAACCAGGGCTAGAGCAACCACAGCCGGTACGAAATAGGCGGAGATCACATCGGCCATGCGCTGAATCGGCGCTTTGGAACCCTGGGCCTCCTCCACGATTTTGATGATCTGGGCCAGGGCAGTGTCCTTACCCACCTTGGTGGCCTCGAACTTGAACGTGCCCAGCTTGTTAATGGCAGCTCCGATTACCTCGTCCCCGGCCTTTTTGTCCACTGGTACGCTTTCTCCCGTGAGCATGGATTCGTCCACTGTGGAATAGCCTTCTTTCAGCATTCCGTCCACTGGAATTTTTTCGCCGGGCCGAACCACCACCAGATCCCCCACTTCCACTTCCTCCACGGGTAGCTCCATCTCCCGGCCGCCCCTGATGACACGAGCGTTTTTGGCCTGAAGGCCGATCAGTTTTTTGATCGCTTCCGAGGTCCTCCCCTTGGCGATGGTCTCCAGGGTTTTGCCCAGCAGGACCAGGGTAATGATTATAGCCCCGGTTTCATAGTAAACTTCCACATTCCCTATGCGCCCGGTAAAAAAGGTTGCAGCGACGCTGTACAGGTAGGCGGCGGTGGTTCCCAGGGCCACCAGCACCGACATGTTGGCACTCCGCCCGCGCAGGGCCACGTAAGCTTCCTTATAAAAGTTAGCCCCCGCTATAAACTGAACCGGGGTAGCCAGGGCAAATTGGAAGTAGGGGTTGAAGAAAAAGGCCGGAACCACGCCGCGCAAGTTCAAAACCATTGCCAGCATATAAACCACCAAGGGTGCGGAAAAAATAGCGGAAAAAATCACCAGGGACTTTTGCCGTCGGATTTCCCTTTCCCTTTCTTCCCGCTCCAGGTCAGCCGTGGTCTTGTCGTCCACCTCGGCAGCCTTGTAACCGATATCGGCCACAGCTTTTTTAATCTGCGGCACATCGATCTCCGCCGGGTTGAATTCCACCACCGCCTTTTCCGTGGCGAAGTTCACCGCCGCCCGGGTGACACCGGGAAGTTTGTTGAGGACTTTTTCGATGCGAGCGGCGCAGGCCGCGCAGCTCATGCCGGAAAGTCTCAATTCTGTGCGTCCCGTCACCGGCCGGTAACCGGTTTCCTTGATCTTGTCTAAAATTTGCTCAGAGCTTACCGATTCAGAAAGGTAATCCACCGTGGCGGTTTCAGCCGCGAAGTTTACTCCGGCACTCTCGACGCCGGGAATTTTGGCAAGCGCGTTTTCAATGCGGGCGGCACAGGCCGCGCAGGACATGCCGGATATTTTAACTGTTAGTTTCTTTAATCCTGGCGGTTCAGGCCGGGTGGTTACTGTTTGAATGTCTGCCATATATAAGACCACTCCGAACTAATCAGATTTGGCGTTATTTTTAAATAAGATACCCCGGAAAGCCGGGGCAATTCATAACTTATACTATTTATTATGGAGGATAAATGTATCAAACCTGTCACAAAAGTATAACAAAATTATAAAGAAGACTTGGCTCAGGTTGGGTTTTGACCCATACGTTGGGGACATAATTCCGGATTTTCGGCTTAGCGCTATTTATGAAGACCCTGATGATAATATGTTCTTAGAATGTGCAATAGAAGCTAAAGCAGAAATAATCATTTCTGGAGATGACCACTTGTTGGGTTTAAAATAATTTCAAGGGATACAAATAATACGACCAGTAGATTTTAAGGATAGAATAGGTAGCTAACCTATTTTGCCGGCTTGCATCATCTGTTGAATTTCCTGCTGCAGCCTGGTAATATTTTGCATTTTGGTGTCCCGCATTTGCGTAAACAACTGGCGCACTTCCGGGTTTGTAATATCCACCATATGCTTGTTATACAGAGACTGCAGCATCATTTCATCCTGCAGGGCGTCCTGTAATTTGTCCAGAGTGTTCATATTTGATGCTCCTTTCAAGTCTCATCTGATAGGACTATTTTTCATCATTTTAGCTGGCACCCGTCAGCAACATGGATACCCAGTTTAATTATACTATGCCCAGGCTCGTCATTTTCCGGGACAGCGTGCCGTAATGGTTGCGGGCGCTCATCTCCATCCCCTGTAACATTTGCTGCAGTTTGGGGTCGGTGATCTGCTGGGCCAAGTCGGCATATTTTTTGGCCATGCTTTCTTCGTGAAACAGCATCATTTTCATAGCGTTGTTCATTTTTTCCTGATCAGTCAGCACTGTCTTCCCTCCTTACGTGGTAGTTGCCATAGAATAAAACAGCCGACCTGAGCCATCAATTCCAGCCAGGTAAACATCTTTCAGGTTCAATGCGCCGTATTTCTCCAGCTGGCCGCGCAGCCATGATTCATCCCTATTGATTTTCCGCAGGTTTTCTTTTACTATGCGGCCGTCATTGACCAGCAAGACCGGTAATCCTGCTTCCTGGGCGGACATTTTCAGGTCTTTGGGTGTCACAGGCTGGAAATCGGTTTTTTTGAGCACGCTAACATGCCCGCTGGTTTCCAATACTGCTGTCTCAACCTCGGCCAGGTTGGGAGCATCAGCCTGGCGCAGTCCTGATAATAAAAGCTCTATCGGAAACAGAGCTTTTTTCATGTTTTGTTTTAAAACTACCCCACCTTGTATCAGGGGGATGGCCGTTCCTCCAAAAATGCGGGCCACTGTGCGGCTTTTAACCATGAGGTAAGAAATAGCGTAATGCAAGATATAAATGGTAGTTACTGAAATAATGACAAAGGCAAAACTGTTTTTGGAGTCAAACAGGGGAGCGGCGATCAAACCACCCATCATCCAAAAAAAAGCAAAATCGTAGGCGGAGAACTGGCCGCCCGAACGCCGGGGCAAAAAACGGCTGCCCAGGTAAAGCAGCACCGCTACTCCCAGTACCCGCACAAAAAAACCGAACGGGCTCAATTTTTCCACGGCCCCGAAAATTGAGGCAAGCTGTTCCATTGTCCTTACCACCCTTAATTTGGAACGTTTCATCGGGAACATTCCTATCCCCAAAAGAATATCCAAGCTTTAACTGGCATGTCCCCAATCCTATGAACTGACGTAAAGCGTCCCGTCCGGCTGCAAGGCCACCAGGAATACGTCTTCGACCCGGCCAAAACCTTGTTCCGCCAGCCGGTCCTTTAGCCAGTTCAGGTTCAGCCCCAGCGAAGTTAAGTTTTCACCGTCCACCTGGCCGTCGTGCACTAAAAGGGCCGGCAATGCTGCAAATTTGGCCGGCAGGTTCATTTGTTTTCTGGTTACGGGCAAAGTATTGGATTTTTTAAACACACTAATTTTACCCGTGGGTTCCAGGATGGCGAAAGCCACCTCGGAGAGGTTGTGCGCCCCTTTAAGCCTTAACTGGCCTAAAAGGTTATCGATGGTAACATGGGAGTCCAACATATTCTTTTTATGTATTAAGCCGTTCTCAATCAGAATTACCGGCGCCCGGTCAATCAGCTTGGGCCACTTGATATCCAGGTAGGAAAAAAATACATTCACCAGGGCATAAGCAAATACGATCACCAGGGCCGAGGTGAGGGACGCCTCGGGACTGACCATGCGTACGGCGGCCACGCTCATAATCCCCGCCGCCGTCAGGTAGTTATAACCCGCCAGGATACCCACCTCACGATGGCCCATCCACCGGACGCCGATGATCAGGGCAAAATAAAGCAGGGCGGCCCGCACCGCAAAACCCCAGAGGGGTATTTCCTTCGCCCCGTTAAAAACCGCCTGCCATTCCATGTTTTAACCCCCATCAATTGGGGACATTCCTTGACCCCATTCAATCGAGGACATTTCTTCGATTCCCAAAATATGGATCAAAAAGAGGCAGTGTGTCCCCATCCTTATTGCTCTAAAAGCTCGGCAAGAATAACCGCCAGTATAATTACTGTTATTCCCACGATCAGGTGGGTCCAGGACCAGAATTTTGCCGTGTTGCCCGCCCGGGCCATTTCCAGCGCGTTTTCCTGGCCTTTGGGCGTGGCCGGGTTGATTATTTTTTTCATTTTTGGATTTAAGGTATATATCTGATACAGCAGGATCACAATCAGGGCCGCCACCAACAGCAATTTAACAAACAGTACGATACCCGCGGGTTGACCAAATAACGGAGACAGCTTATCCACGTTACCGGAAACAGCGTAGACGCCGGTAACGATTAACACCGCCAAACTACCCCAGGTGAGGGATGAAAAACGCCCGGCGGCGATCATGTTGATGGCGTGCGCCGGGGGGTGCCAGGTGTTTTAAGGCCGGAGCCACGGCAAACATGCTGTAAATCATGCTGCCGATCCAGGTTTCCACGGCCAGGATATGCAACGAGCCGAAAATGCTGTGCAGGATTTTTTCCACGCAGTTTTGCTCCTATCTGTTTTTGGTAACCATTGATCTTTAGCTTCTCTAAATTATTTGATATTATTCCTTATGTTTGGGTTAATAATCGATAGATCCCGTATATGCACAGATACCTTGCCCGGCAAGTCCGGTGGTAAATGTTAGCTATCCAGCGAAATTTAGCCGCTCCTAATTCTTCCCTTTATAGTGAAAAAAGGTGTCAAATACTTTGACCTCCGAGCCGTAGCCATCAAAAAACCCAGGGTGTTTAACCCTGGGTTTGCAGTAATTTCATATACTATTATTTATACGGCAGCGGTCTTTTCAACTTCTTTAATAGTGACCATTTTTTTATCCTTGCCCCTGGTTTGGAATGACACAATGCCATCTACCATGGCAAACAATGTATCGTCTCCTCCGCGGCCAACATTGCGGCCGGGATGAATGTGGGTGCCCCTCTGACGTACCAGAATGCTGCCTGCGGTAACAAACTGACCGTCGCCACGCTTAACCCCCAACATCTTAGGTTTGGAATCGCGACCGTTGCGAGAACTACCTACACCTTTCTTATGTGCCATCTAAATCTCACCTCCGTCAATCAGGCCTGTATTTTTTCCACCACAACCCTGGTAAAGGATTGACGGTGGCCTTTTTTACGCCGATAATTCTTTTTGGGTTTGTATTTGAAAACAATAATCTTTTTGTCTCTGCCGTGTTTTTCGACCTTCAGCGTTACACTTGCCCCGTCAATAACGGGATTGCCGATTTTAAGCGCTCCATCTTTTTCCACAGCCAGGACCTTGTTAACCTGGTAAGTTTCACCAGCGTCTGCAGGCAGTTTTTCAATAAAAATGGTGTCACCCTCCGACACACGATACTGCTTGCCGCCAGTTTCAATTATGGCGTACAATATAAGTTTCCCCCTTTTACCTAGGACTCGCCGGGACTCGGGTAGGATAAACCATTTTTATGACCCGTCTCGAGCGGTACTTTTGTAGTCTACAATAAAATATTTTATCATAACGGAGGTTTTTGTCAAGTAACATCCTCCAATCATGCCTGGATCAGTCTGGCCTTGGCATAAGTTCTAAAAACTTTGCTCACCTCAACGGGTATTGTCTCTCCGACCAGTGAACCGGCCCCCTCAATGTCCAGGATGAAACCGTTGACCCTGGCAATTCCGTCGTTGTAATTGTTGGCGTGGGGTTCCTCCACTCTAATCTCCAGTACCTGCCCCGGTTTAACAGGCAGCGTTTGGGCCTGAATGTCGTCCTGGTCATAAAGGGGGCGCATGGAAACCGACTCGATATGCTGTTCGGCCGACCCCCTGATATACAAATTCTTGCCGATCCGCGCCTCTAAATCACGCAGGTTGGCGCCGCCACTGCCAATCAACCTTGCAGCCACCAACGGATTAGCTTCAACCAGGATCGTCTCCGCGGCGGTTTGCTTGGCCATTTGTTGTATTTGCTGTTTGATGCTGATGCCAACTGTTTCCTCCGATAAAACCTTGCCCCGCCCGTCGCAATAAGGGCAGGCTTTTTGCAGCACCTCGGCCAGGCTGGGCCGCACTTTCTTCCTGGTCATTTCAACCAAGCCCAGTTGAGTAATGCCTAAAATGTTGGTTTTGGTCTTATCTTTGTGTATTTCCTCTTCCAGCACATCAAGTACCTGCCGCCTGTGTTCTTCCTTGGTCATGTCGATAAAATCAACAATAATTATTCCGCCAAGGTTGCGCAGCCGCAGCTGGCGTGATATTTCAATCGCAGCCTCAAGATTGGTTTTTAATACCGTGTCCTCCAGGTTGGTGCTGCCAACGTATTTACCGGTGTTAACATCAATGGCAGTCAGTGCTTCGGCCTGGTCAATCACGATATAGCCGCCACACTTTAGCCACACTTTCCGCTTCAGTGCCTTTTCCAACTCGGCATCAATATTATTTTCGATATACAGGTTGGTTCTTTCTTCCATAAAAACCTTTACTTTAAGGCGTGGTCCCAAAATATCCAACAGATCAATTATTTTCTCATACTCATAGCGGGAATCTACACTTAACCGGTCTACATCCTCGGTAAAAATATCTCTCAGAATACGTTGGATAAGTTCCAGGTCCCGGTGCAGTAAGTTGGGAACAGGGCCGTGATTGGAACGGTTGATGATTTTACGCCATAGTCCGGTCAGCATGGTGGCATCAAATATCAGTTCATCTTCATCCACACCCTCGGCCACAGTGCGAACAATCACACCCATGCCGTCCGGCTTAACCCGTGCGGCCAGTTCCCGTAAACGATCCCTCTCCTTTTCGTCCTCGATACGCCTGGAAATACCAATGTAATCCACGGTCGGCATCAGCACCAGATAGCGTCCCGGCAGGGTAATGTGGGTGGTGACACGGGCCCCTTTGGTGCCGATGGGTTCTTTCACGATCTGTACAATTAACTCTTGGCCTTGCTTTAAAATATCGCAAATGTTGGTGCCCAGAGTTGAATCACTCTGGCTCTGCCCGGAATCTACATTACGGGAGGGAATGGCGTCTTCAACATAAAGAAATGCATTTTTTTCCAGGCCTATATCCACAAAGGCAGCCTGCATACCGGGCAGCACATTTTCCACCCTACCCTTAAAAATATTTCCAACAAGGCGTTGATTTGGCGATCGCTCAATAAACATCTCCATCAGCACCTTGTTTTCCAGAACGGCCACCCTGGTTTCTTCTTCTCCAACATTGATCAGAATTTCCTTAAACATGCTCTTTCCCCTCAATCATTCAGGACAACTGGAATGTTAATTAAATCAAGAATAATATATTCACGTTAATAGTTCCGTCCTTGTAATTTGAAAATCTGCTTTGTCAATTTCCATACCGGCGTTTTTAAAAAGGGCGCCAAGCGCATCCTCCGGCCTGATATTAATTACGCTTCCTGCTTTTAGTTCCAGGTTTAAAGTCAGCCCGCTATCCCCGTGTGCTTTTTCAATTTTTATTATTCCCGGTCTGATATCACGCATTTGCTCACGCCCGTCTTTGGTCTTGCGCAACACTTCCACCTGTTCGAGGCTCAAAAAATCCTCCACTGCGCTGTCCGGCAATTCAGCAGGCAGATCTTCCGCATCTATATGCACTATATAGTTTGCCCTGCTTAGTTCGCTCATTAGCGAAGGCGCTTTGTCGGGCACAACGGTTACCCCGTGCACCCTGATTCCTTCCGGAAGTACCGCATTTAATTTCTCTTCAATAACGTTGTTTTCAACAGGCTCAATCATTTCAACATCAAAAGGCTCGGCCAAGCCTTCCAAGCCAACCGGCAGAGGCGCGGCAAAACTAAAGCGGGGATGGGGATTAAACCCTTCGGAATAAGCCATGGGTAACCCCGCCCTGCGCATTGACCGTTCCAGGGTTCGCACCATGTCAAGGTGTGAGTTGAACCTGGCCGGCCCATTTTTACTGTATAACATCCTGTAACGGGGCAATGGTTTCACCCCCTGCCAGGCGCGGTTTGATCTCAAGGCTGGGGCACAACCCGCACCCCGGGCACTTCCCGCCGCGGCAGTCGGGGGTTTTTTCCCCGGCTATCGCCCGGCGGTGATCCCGCGCTAAAAATTTTTTATTAACCCCGGCCCCTATATGATCCCAGGGCAAAGTATCATCATAATCATAGCGGCGGTAGGCGTAATTGTTAGGATCAATTCCAACTTCGTCAAAGGCCGCCAGCCACCTGTCCAGGTTAAAAAATTCCGACCAGCCGTCAAAACGGCACCCCTTACGCCAGGCAGCTTCTATGGCGTCACCGAGTTTCCTGTCGCCCCGGGATAACACAGCCTCCAGGAAGCTGCCCTCGGGGTCATGCCAGTTGAAAACCAACCCGCGTCCACGTAATTCACGACGTAAAAACTCCTGTTTGCGCCTGAGTTCTTCCATGCTATGCTGAGGTTCCCACTGGAACACAGTATGAGACTTGGGCACCAAAGAAGAAACACTGACCGTTACTTTTAGCCTGCCCCTGGCTCTGACAGTTTCCCGGCCCCGCTCCAGAACCCGGCGCGCCAATTTGGCAATACCTTCCAAATCTTCATCTGTCTCAGTAGGGAGACCAATCATAAAATATAGTTTGATAGCCTGCCAGCCTCCCTGGAAGGCTGACGTTACCGCTGCCATTAAATCGTTTTCAGTTACGCCTTTGTTGATGACATCCCTTAACCGCTGCGTGCCGGCCTCGGGAGCAAAGGTAAGACTGGACCGGCGCACTTTTTGCACTTCCTTGGCCAGGTCCACTGAAAAAGCGTCAACCCTCAAAGACGGCAGAGATACATTGATCCTTTCAGCACTGTGCCTTTTGGTAAGTTCCTCTATCAAAGGCCGCACCTGAGAGTAGTCAGAGGTGCTTAGAGAAGTAAGTGATATCTCACCCCAGCCGGTGCTGGCAAGCGTTTCACGAGCTTGCCTCAACAATGTTTCCGGGTCCTTTTCACGAACCGGACGGTAAATGACCCCGGCCTGGCAAAAGCGGCAGCCTCTGGTGCAGCCGCGCTGCACTTCAAGCATAGCCCGGTCGTGCACCGCTTCAATTGCCGGTACGATCTGCCGGGTGGGATAAAATACAGCATCCAGGTTGTCCACTGCCCTCTTCTTGACCACGGCGGGTACTCCTTCAGCTGCCGTCGTAACTGATTTAACTTCTCCCTTTTCATTATACTGCACCTGATAGAGGGATGGCACGTAAATTCCGTCGATTTCCGCCAGTCTTAACAGCAATTGTTTTCTATTTTCGCCCTGCATACGCCACTGGTGATAAGTGTCCAGCAGGTCGTTAATTGCTTCCTCGCCCTCACCGATGACAAAGGCATCAATAAAGGCGGCAATTGGCTCGGGGTTAAAAGCGCATGGCCCGCCTGCAACAACCAGCGGGTATGCACCTGTCAGGCGTTCAGTTGACCGCATAGGTATTTCGCCCAGATCCAGCATATTAAGGATATTGGTAAAACTTAATTCATATTGCAGCGTAAAACCTACAATATCAAAATCCCGCAACGGTCTGCGGGATTCAAGGCTAAATAAAGGCAGGCCCGCCTTGCGCAGCTGTTCCTCCATGTCCGGCCAGGGTGCAAACACCCTTTCCATAAGTGCATCGTCCCGCCTGTTTACCGAACCATACAATATCTGCAGGCCCAGGTGGCTCATACCAACTTCATATACATCCGGAAAGGCAAAAGCCATTTTAAGGTCAGTGCTAACCCAATCTTTACGCACAGCGTTCCATTCGCCGCCGGCATACCGGCCGGGCTTTTGTACACGCCGTAAAACCTTTTCTACTTTTTTATCAATATTCATGTCGAAAATCCTCCAAAATTTTACCCTGATGTTTAAATACCATTTATTTCATTAAAAATCAACCCTTTATATTATTTTGTCCGATTTTGGAGTACAACACACAGCCTGTTGTTTTAATTACTTACCTTCCACCAGGGCACCTACCGGGGTATCGGCGCCCTTGTCCAGTAGTGCGCTTATTATCGCTGTTTCCGTTACCATACCCCGGTAGCGGTAATGGTTGTCCAGTACCGTGATCAGATAAAAGCTCCTAGGAACAAATGGACCCATCAACTTGCCCAAAGGCATGCTCTCTACTGCAACCAGGTGGGCAGCCGGCAAAAAACCTTCCCTGGCAAGCTCCTCCTGCTTATGTCTGATTAGCTGCATGAATAAAAATGGCGCAGCCCTTCGCTCACGGGTGGAAGCGTACAGAATAAACAGAGCGGTTACGGGAATATCTACCCCACAATAACCGCGCCACATGCCAATTATCCCGGCCACGGTTATAGCCAGGCCGATGAATTGTCCCGCCCCCGCGGCACGGTAAGTTGCTTCCCGGATGCCTATTTTACCCGCCAAAAATGACCGGTATATCCGCCCTCCGTCCAGAGGCAGGGCCGGCAATAAGTTAACCAGAGCCACCATCAGGTTGCACTGCAAAAAAAACGGGCCCAGGTCGGTATGCCAAAGCCCGTAATTTTTCAACGCCACACCCAGGGCAAACATAGCGAAATTGCTGGCAGGCCCTGCAGCAGCAACATAAGCTTCCCGAACCGGATCAACCGCCAGCTCGGACCCTGCCCGGGCAACTCCCCCGAAAGGCAAAAGCTCCACTTCGTTCAATTCAACGCCCAGTCGCCTGGCAGTCAGCGCATGGGCCATTTCATGGATGAGCACCACCCCGAAGGCGACCAGCCCCCTGCCGAGCACCCCGGCTACGAAAAACAGAGCCAGCAAAGCCAGAAAAAAAGGGTTCACATAGAGTTCAATTCCAAACAAGCGTCCTATTCGCATAATCAAGGACCCCGCTAATTTTTATTATTGGATTGCAGTCTGGTCAGGGGATCAATAAGTTTCCCGTTTTCTCTCAGCTCGAAATGCAGCCCTCCGCCGGTTACATCCCCCTCGCCCACCACGGCAATTTCCTGGCCGGCTTTAACATCTTCTCCTTCAACGACCATTACATCGGTTACCCCTCCGTAAAGGGTGTGTGTTCCATTGCCATGATCTATAGCAATGTATTGTCCCAACGAAGCATCCCTGCCTACCCTGGTAACCCTCCCGTCCAGGGCGGCAGTTACACTGGAGCCCGCCGGTGCGCTGATATCAATACCGGAGTGGAATCTTTCCAGGTCATCAATTGAAGATTGTGACCAGCCATATCCTTTGATCACCTTTCCTGAAACCGGAACAGCAATTCCCACATCATCAAGTTTATTTCCCGTTACAGGCTGAGAAACACCGTCCAGACCGGGCGGGCTGTTGACTACAGGGTTGTCCCAGTTAACTAGTTGGGCAGCAAGCTGCATAGACTTGTCCAGTACCGGCTGGAAATTCCATTCAGCAGTTAATAGACTACGCATATTTTCCCGCACCTGTTCGCCTGCAGGGTGGGGAAACTGGCGGGCGATCACCAGCACAGCCAGAACCACCAGCACCGATACAATCCGGAACCAACCACTGCTGCCCCGCTTGCGCTTTGCCGGCGCTTTGGGCCGGTACCCATTAACAGATTGATAATAATCAGCCCATTCATCTTTGCCAAATTTGTTTCGTACCCCAACTCGGGGTATTTTGCCCCATTTCAATTTTTTCCCCCCTCAAACAAATTGGTGCTGTAAGATATTTATATTTAGGGGGATGGACAAATATGACAAGCTTTACAAACGGTGTAATACAAAATTTACCTGGTCGCGCAGCATAACCAGAGCTACCTTTTCGCCCCCTTCAAATCCTTCGGCCTCAACTGCAACCCGGTAAGTGCCCGGTTCAAGATCTTTGACGTAATATTTGCCATCACTGCCTGTAGTTGCGGTTTGCAAGATACGGTTGTCATTGATATCCTTAACGTTAATCAACGCACCCCGTATCGGTTCATTTTTAGGAAACTCGCCAACCATACCTTCCAACATTACATAGCCTAAATAAGTAACTTTTATTGCCAAAGTACCCACCGCTGAAACTCGTTCCATTCTAACACTGATCCTGTCCACCGTAATATCATGGTGAATGGATACTATCTTGTCAAAGCCGGTAACATTGCGTAATTGAATAAAACTGCTGGTTTCAATATCCTTAACCAGTTTCTTGTTGATCGAGGCTGCCGCGGTCGCGACATTGTGTTCTGGAATAACGGCAAACATTTTGACTAAAGCGTCAATTCTTAGCACTGAATTATCCAACAAAAGGGGAATGACATTTTCCACTCTGGCCAGCACATTTACGCGCTCCGCTCCGGGTGGAAGCCCAATTGAACCGTACCAATTTATATCCTTGCCCGCCACCTGGCGCACGACGCTCTCATTATCCATTCTTTTTACCTCCGGCATTTTACGCACAATTTAATAAAGAAGACTTGGTTCAGGTGGGGTTTTGACCCCATCTGAACCTTAGTCGCACTTATTTCGAGCTTACAGCCTGTTAATCCCCGACCTAAAAGGGCGGGGTCTTACAGGCTGTGCGAAGATATTTTTATGGTGTGTAAAAGTTCTGTCTAAGATACGTCATGGACAAAAAAAACGTTAAAAGGTCGAATAGTTTTTTAAATAGGTAAGGGGACACACCTCCCCGGAGGAATGTCCCCAACTTATGCATGTCCCCATAACTAAAAAATATTTTTCTGCCTGCGCAAATAAATATTGATCAAAGCCCCGATAGCCAAAAGATTAGTAACCATACTGCTGCCTCCATAACTAAACAATGGCAGCGGCAACCCGGTAACAGGCATTATGGCAATAGTCATCCCAATATTAACCAGTATCTGGAAAGTAAACATACTGACGATCCCAACGGCAATCAACGTACCGTATAAGTCCTTGGACTCCGCAGCTATGCGCACCCCCCGGTAGAGAAATACCGCAAACAGGCACAGCAGTAGAAAAGCCCCCAGGAAGCCAAATTCTTCTGCCAACACAGAGAAAATAAAATCCGTATGCCGAATGGGGAGAAACTCCAAAAAACTCTGCGTACCCCGCAGCAGCCCCTTACCCCACAGACCGCTGGAACCAATGGCAATCTGGGATTGAATTACGTGGTAACCTGCCCCCTGGATATCAGACCAGGGGTCCAAAAAAATAATTAACCTGTTCAGCTGATAATCATGCAGGGGAATCCAGGTTCCAAATTTGAGATGAGACCAAACCAATCCAATAACAGCCGCCAGGCCGCCGCTAAATATACCAGTTATCAGCAGCGGCTTGCTGCTGGCGATAAACAACATGCCAAACAAAATTGCGGTAAAAACAAGTGAGGTCCCCAGGTCCGGCTGCAACAGGATTAGCCCCATAGGTAACCCCACATATACAAAACAAGGCAGCAGCTCTTTAAAATTTCTCAGTTTACCCTCTTTGTTAGCTAAAAAATCAGCCAGAACAATAATAATTATGAGCTTGGCAGACTCCGAAGGCTGAAAACGAAAGAACCCGATGTCAATCCAGCGCTGTGCTCCCATAGCAGTTTGTCCCAGAACCAAAACCGACCCCAGCATTAATAAATTGATAACATAGAGGTGTTTGGTGTATTTACGCCAGTCTTCATAAGGAATATAAACCACGGCCATAGCTGCGCAAGTACCAATTAATACCGAAATAAACTGTTTATAAACAAACTCTTTTTTCATCCAGAGGAGCCTTTGGAAAACACTGGCTTCCTGAAGCTTGTTCATGTCAAAGCCAAGACGCATCCACCAGCCATAATCAGTACTGGCACTGCCAATCACTATCAGGCTCCAAATAATAATAATGGCTGTTACCCCGATCAAGGTAAAGTCCAGGTTTTTAATCAACCGCTTATTGTTCATCTATCTTCACCGCGCTTTCTACGGCGTGTCTAAAAGTAAAGGATTCAGAATTCAGGTCGTCCACCCCCACGGAATCCGGCCTTTTTTCATTTTACGATGGCGCTGCACCAACGGCACGGGCGTCTGACTACTGATTTCCGACTTCTGACTCCTGACTCCTAATTATATATCAGGAAGCGCAACAAAAAAAGCCGGCAAAATAAACTACCGGCTATTATAAGCTTTTTTAAGCGGTTTCCGTTTGGAATTTCCTCTTCATTTTTCTGACAGGTATATTGGCAACCAGGGCCACCTGGTTTTCGCTGCTGTCCAACGAAACTTCCAAAGCCTCTTCGTCAATTTCCATATAATTGTTAATAACTTGAATTAAATCGTTTTTTAGCGATTGCAGCAGCTGCGGCGAAACTCCCACACGATCATGCACTAATACAAGACGCAGTCTCTCTTTGGCTACGTTGCGACTTGAAGAGTTATCCCGACCAAAAATCTTGTTAAGGAAATCGAGCATCACGCCTCCCCCTTTCCTCTTTTATTTAAAGCCCATCATCCGGCGCAATTTTTGCATAAAGCCGCCTTCTTCCAGTTCCATCATAGGTACGTTTTCACCTTTAATCCTCCGCACAATATTTCGATAAGCCTGACCGGATTTGGAGTTATTGTTAAGTACAACCATTTCGCCCCGGTTGGTGCTAACAACTACCAATTCATCTTCCGGAACAACTCCAAGCAGGTCTACGGCAAGTATCTCAATGATGTCATCAATACTCATCATATCCCCGTGCTTGACCATCTGGTAGCGCATACGGTTGATAATAAGCTTGGGCTCACGCAAATCTTCCTTCTCCAGGAGTCCGATAATCCTATCGGCATCCCGCACGGCTGATACCTCCGGAGTGGTTACAACAACAGCCTGGTTTGCCCCCGCAATGGCGTTGCGAAACCCTTGCTCAATTCCGGCAGGACAGTCAACTATAATGTAATCGTACTCATTTCTCATCTCATTGCATAGAGTCCTCATTTGATCGGGACTTACCGCCGTTTTGTCTTTGGTTTGCGCGGCTGGAAGCAGGTATAGATTTTCAAAACGCTTGTCTTTAATCAATGCCTTTTTATAAGTACAATTACCGCTGGTAACGTCAACCAGATCGTAAACAATTCGATTTTCCAGGCCCATGACCACGTCCAGGTTACGCAGCCCAATATCAGCATCTATCAGACATACCCGGTTATTGGCAGAAGCCAAACCAGCGCCTAAATTTGCAGTGGTAGTGGTTTTACCCACTCCCCCTTTACCAGAAGTAACTACTATTACTTCACCCATTAATCTAACTTCCTCCTTTTATGCATTACAAGACGCAAGCAGCAATATTTATCTTTGTCTTTCAGATCCAAATTGAAAGGCCTCGATCACGACAATTCCGCCTTTTATCCTGGCTACCTCGGGATCTTTAGATTCAGATTCCTCTCCGTCCGGGGCCCGGGTAATGTGGTTGGCAATACGCAGTTGAGTAGGTTGCAGGCGATAAGCATACACCGCAGCATTTTTGTCGCCCCCGGCCCCGGCATGTACTACTCCGCGCAGATAGCCCATTACAACGATGTTGCCGGATGCAACAACCTCAGCGCCGGGGTTAACATCACCGACAATTACGATATTGCCGTCATAACTTATCGACTGGCCGGAACGCAAGGTGCGCTGCACTAAAATGGTATTTTCATCGGCCAAATCTTCTGGATCTCCTCCCCCTTTACCGGGGAAATGCACCAAATTCCCACCAGCCCAATAAGGATCCACCGCTTTTACCCCTCCCCTTAATTAACCGGTATTATTTGATATACATTTCTACGGTTAATAACCAAATCCTGCTAAAAGATAAAAAATAAACGGGGTTTTTTACCCCGTTTATTTCACGTTCCACTACTACTGTTGTTCGTCCCCAACACCGCCCTGCGGTTCAGTAGTGCCAGGCTGTTCTGGAATCTGGGGCTGATTTTGCCCATTTTCCTGCGGAGGTGGTTGCTGATTCGCGGGTGGCTCCTGTTCAGCCGGTTGCTGCTGTTCAGTTGGTTGTTGCTGTTGCTGTTGAGCAGGTGGCTGTTGAGCAGGTGGCTGTTCAACAGGCGCCTGCTGCTCACCTTGCCCGGCTGGCGAATTCAGGTGATCACTGTTCACCTGGGCAGTTGGCTGGTTAGGCTGCTGCGGTATAGAACTGTTCCGGTTGTTATAATAACGCAATTTCTCGTCATCCAGTGTGGTCGTTTTTTTCTCCTGCTTGACTTCCGGCCAGATAGAGGGGTAATCGGGAATAACCGGGTCAGTCAATGTTTCCTGTCCGTACACCTGGTTAGTAGTCGATTGTTGGTCACCGTCTTTTTTCCCGTCCTTTTCCGCATAATAAGCATCCATGATTTGCCTGGCAATGGGTCCGGCATAGCCGCTGCCGGAATTACCGTATTCCAGAACGACAACCACGGCAATTTCGGGCTTTTCATATGGGCTATACGCAACAAACAGCGCGTGATTGCCTTTTTTATTACCTTTTGCATCCAGCACCTCAGCTGTACCCGTTTTGGCGGCGGCAGATTGCTTAAACCCGTTAAATGCCCCTGAAGCAGTCCCATTTGGCGGAAGCGTCACCATGTGCATACCTTCGCGAATTACTTCCAGGTTTTTGGGATCAATATCAACTTTATGCCTTACTTCAGGAGAAACCTCTTGTATAACCTTACCCTGAGGCGAGACAAGCCTCTCTACCACATAGGGGGTATATAGAGTTCCGCCGTTGGCAATGGCAGAAACATACGACACCAACTGCAGCGGGGTATACGTATTATCGCCCTGCCCAATGGACATGTTAACTGTTTCAAACTTCTGCCAGTTTAATTCCCATTCATAATTTTTCAACTGCTCTTCCAGTTCTTTATCCCTCTCCCGGGTTAATTGCTGCTTACGGCTTTCATCGTTGGCTTCATCAATCATTTGGTTCAGCTCTCTAACCCGGGCAAAATCATCGTTATAGTTAATGAGCATACTTTTTACCATTTCGTATTTCCATTCCGGAGTTGGCACAACACCGCTCATCTCACCCGGCAGGTTAATCCCGGTCTTTTGACCAAGTCCAAAATCCTTGGCGGCGCGTGCAATGTTATTAACTCCAGCCGCCAGGCCAAATTGATAAAAATACGTATCACAAGACACTTCAAATGCCTTACGCATATCCACCAGACCGTGGCCACTCAACTGCCAATCCCTGAATATCCCCTGACCCAGCTTGTAATAACCGGGGTCGGATATTTTATATGTCGGATCTACAATATTGTTTTGCAGTATCGCAGTCGCAGTAACCATTTTAAATGTCGACCCCGGTGCGTAAGTTGCCGAAATAGCCCGGTTTAAAAGCGCCCCGGACTCTTGTAAATCATTCCACTGGGTTGCGGAAAGCCCCCCGGTGAATATTCCCGGGTTATAAGAAGGGTAACTGGCCATGGCCAAAATAGCCCCGGTATGCACATCCATAACGATTGCCGCTCCGGCACGGGATAAACTATATCCTGCATGCTGTGCGCGCGCAACTCCTTCCGCCAGTGCTTGTTCGGTAGCCTTTTGTAAATCCAGGTCAACTGTCAGAACAAGGTCATCACCGGGCACAGCAGGTTTTAGCCCCAGATCACGAACCGGACGGCTGCGCGCGTCTACTTCCATTTGCCTGGCGCCGTGCTCACCCCGCAGTTGTTCTTCATAAACGTATTCAAGGCCGTTCTGGCCAAAAAGATCGTTCATTAAATAGTCTTCATCCTTGTGCTGTTCATATTGCTCTTTCTTAATATTTTGTACATAACCCAGCACATGGGTGAGCAGTTCCCCGTGCGGATATTCCCGCACAGGCTGTACATCAACCACAACTCCCGGCAACTCCATCTGTTCTTCCCTGAGCGCCACGACAATATTTAAAGGAACATCCTCGGCTACCATAACCGGCTCGTAAGGACGGGCCACTTTATTTTCTCTGATCTGGCTGCGAACGTTGGCCTCCATTTCATAAGCAGACTGCCCTTGCAAAACATTGGCCTGGGCCAACATAGCAACAAGCTTGCTCAGCGTATCAGTCTTTTTCTCCAGGGTAACGCCGAACCGGGTAAGATTCTGCCGTTGTAATTCCTCGGCTGTGGAGGGGTTGTAGACAACCGCCATTTCCAGTTTTTCACCCTGTTCCAGCAAGCTTTTCTGTTCCTTGGCCCGCCCCTTGATTGCTTCTTCAATAAATTGCTTTTTAATGGTGTAGATTTTTTCCTGATCTTTTTCTTTGGCTATATCAAGACCGTTTTCTTTAGCGTAAGTTGCTAATTTATTACCGCTAACCTGTTCAAAGTAAGCTACTGTTTCATCATCACCGGCTAAAATCCAGGACAGCGTGTCCGCCATTTGCACGGTGTCGGCGCCAACACGGTTTAAATATAACCGGTAGGTTGTCCCCTCGAAATTAAGATCATTGACAGAAACAGTATAAATAGGGCGGTTAGTAACGATTTTCTCACCGTTGCGGTCAAAAATTTCTCCCCTTGGAGCAAATATGGGCACAATACGGATATAATTATTGCGGGCCAGAGTGCGAAATTCTTCGGTTTGCACCAGTTGCAAAAAGGAGATCCTGCCAATTAAAATTAGCACTACCAGGAATACGCCGCCCAAAACAAATTTTATTTTAGATTCAATTATCTTTTTTTTCATTATAACTACTATCCCTTCTATCCGGGAAAAATCTATTCTCCTTTACTGAGCATGCCGCTCCGGTCGGAACGATAGTAGAGACCATAAATAATAAGCACTGCCACCGCATTGTACAAACTTACGGGCAGGATAATTTGGAATATCGCGGGCACAACGGAGACATGAACGTTAACCATATACAAGAGCAGGTAGTAAACCAATTCCGACAAAAATGTGCAAAACCAGGTTAAACCAGCGGCAATTAGCCGGTTTTCCCGGTATAGCCTTCCTTCGCCCAAACCGGCTAAATAACCTGCTGCCATTTTGGTAATTGCATTAACGCCAAAATACCCCCCACCTACCAGATCTTGTAAAATACCTGCTACAAAACCCAAAAAAGCCCCCTCCTTGGTACCCCGGAGGAAGCCATTCAAAATAGCCAGTACAAGGACAAGGTCCGGTATAACCCCGAAAATTGAGATAAAATTTAGGGCTGTTGATTGAATAATCAATGCTCCAAGCACCAGTAACAAGAAAATAAGGGAGCGCAAGTAGTAACACCTCCGGGATTTATTCCCCGTCCGGATGGGCCGATGTAATAATTAATACCTCCTCCAAGCGGTTGAAATCCACAACTGGTTTTAACGATGCCATTTTAAAAAGGCCTGATTTTTCCTTTTGAGTTTCCAATACGGTTCCAACAGGTATCCCCTTGGGGTAAATACTGCCGAATCCCGACGTTATAATTTTATCACCTTTGCGTGGTGCCATATCAGCAGGTATGTGCACCATATTCAATTCGCCACGCGAACCGGCCACGCCTTCAACAACTCCCGGCGCCCTGTTATCCTGAACCAGGCAGCCCACCCCACTCCGGGGATCTGTAACCAGCAGAACCTCGGCGGTATCAGCCGAAACATTAATTACTCTGCCCACCAGTCCTGCGGGTGTAATTACCGCCATATCCTTTTTTATGCCTTCCTTGGAGCCGGCATTGACAATTATGCTGCCAAACCAGTTACCGCTGTCCCTGGCGACTACTGCAGCCGTTAATGTTGACAGATTGGCCGCGGCACTGTCATTAAAATTCAGCAGCTGTTTTAGGCGTGTATTTTCTTGCTGAGCCTCTTGATACTGGGAAAGTTTCCCCTCTAGTTCACTGACCCTAGCTTCAAGCACTTGATTTCGTTTAGCTACATTAATTAATTTCACTGGAAAAGATATAAAACCGCTTACTTCGCGTCCGGCAATTGTAACCACCCTCTGGACCGGCGCCAGGAAATCACGGGTGGCGGACGCCAGCGGGGTTAGCTTGGACATGTTTCCAGCAGTAAAATGGAGGCCGGCCAGCAATATTATGACTAAAACACCTAAAAAGATGAGTTTTTTTCCGCCTGATATACGGGACACGCCAACATTCACACCTTAATCTTAAGCTAATTTTTTTGGTTGAATCAGTACTTTGCGCAAAATATCAATATTTTCGAGAACCCGGCCTGTTCCGTAAGCAACGGCTAACAGCGGGTCGTCAGCCAGATGCACGGGCATCCCTGTCTGCTCACTGACCAAACGGTCCAGTCCCCGCAGCAGAGAGCCTCCTCCGGCCATAACAATGCCCCGGTCCATTATATCGGCAGCCAGTTCAGGCGGGGTTAGTTCCAGAGTATTTTTAATCGCCTCTAAAATATTGGAGACCGGCTCGGAAAGCGCCTTATAAATTTCCTCGGAGGTAATTTCTATCGTCTTCGGCAGCCCGCTAACCAGATCACGGCCCCGCACCTCATATTTCTCAACGGTTTTGGACAGGTAAGCGGTGCCAATCTCGATTTTTATTTCCTCAGACGTACGCTCCCCGATCATTAAATTATAGGTTTTTTTCACATGCTGGATAATAGCGTCATCCATTTCATCCCCGGCTATACGGATGGAACGACTGGTCACAATACCCCCCAGGGAGATAACCGCCACTTCGGTTGTACCCCCGCCGATATCCACGATCATATTGCCGGTAGGTTCGTGCACCGGCAAACCGGCGCCAATTGACGCAGCCATTGGTTCCTCAATTAAATAGGCCTCCCGGGCTCCGGCCTGTAAGGCGGCTTCCCTGACAGCCCGTTCCTCCACAGCAGTTACGCCGGAAGGTACCGAAACGACAACCCTGGGCCTGATCAAAAAAGTGCGCTTGCGCAGCGCTTTGCTGATAAAGTATTTAATCATACTCTGAGTAACGTCGAAATCGGCGATAACGCCATCCTTCATAGGTCTAATGGCTACGATATTGCCCGGGGTTCGGCCAATCATCTGTTTAGCTTCCTCACCCACCGCCAGCACCTGGCCATTATCACGCTGAATTGCTACAACAGATGGCTCTCTAAGCACTATTCCCTTGCTTTTAACGTAAACCAGGGAATTGGCTGTTCCCAGGTCAATTCCCATATCTTTTGAAAAAACTCCCAATGCCATTTGCCGGACTCCTCTCTAAGCAATATTCACATTAAGCCCCTGGCTTTGAAGCTAACGAACTTATTATCTCCAATAACCAAGTGGTCTAAGACATTGATGCCAATTATATTACCCGCCTCGATTAAACGTTTGGTTACATCTATATCTTGCTGGCTGGGTGTCGGGTCCCCGCTGGGATGGTTATGGACAAGAATCACCCCGGCGGCACTGCGCCTTATGGCAGCTTTATAAAGTTCTCTGGGATGTATAGCTGAAGAGTTAAGCGTTCCTATGGAAACTATTTCTCTGGAAAGAACTTGATTTTTGGTATTAAGCAGCAATGCCCAAAAGTGCTCTCGATCAAGATGCCGCATTTCTTCCATCACCAAGGCGGCAGCATTTTCCGGTGATTTAATGGTAGGCCTGTCCCAGGCTGTGGCCATCGCCACCCGCCGACCCAATTCCAAAGCAGCCCTGATTTGGGCCACCTTGGCCGGCCCCATGCCCTTAAATTCGCTGAGTTCTTCCGTAGAAACATCAAGCAACTGTTTTAAACCGCCAAAGCGGCCCAGTAATACTGTGGCCAGTTCCACCGCACTGAGGCCGGTACTGCCCGTGCGCAGCATAATTGCCAAAAGTTCTATATCTGATAATAATTGCGGTCCTTCCTTGAGGAGCCTTTCCCTGGGCCGCAATTCCACGGGCATTTCCTTAATTGTAACCCGGTAATCCTGCGTAATCAAACCCGGTCCTACCCCCAGCACGCGGTTACATTAATGCCAAACTCCCTCAGCATCGTCACCAGTTTGGCAACCGGCAAGCCAACCACGTTATAATAACAACCTTTGATTCCAGTCACAAATACAGCTGCCAGACCCTGAATCCCATAAGCGCCGGCTTTATCCATCGGCTCGCCTGTGGCGATATACCTTGCCAATTCAGCCCGTCCGGCACGGCGCATGATTACTTCTGTCCGCTCGTAATCCGAAAGCACCCTGTTCCCCGGTATTTTCAACAATGTAATGCCTGAAAACACTTCATGGGCCTTTCCCTGCAGCCTTTCCAGCATATCCAGAGCCTCTGCGGCGTTTCGGGGCTTGCCCAATACTATCTCGTCCAGCGCCACCACAGTATCTGCCGCAATAACGATACCCGCGTCCAATTTTTCAGCCGCAGCCAGAGCTTTGCGCCGTGAAAGAGTCAAAACCTGCTCCGCCGGAGGAATACCGGGTGGCAGTGTTTCATCTACCTCCATAGTTAATATTTGATGCGGCAGTTTTATTTGGCCCAGCAGTTCCCTGCGTCGCGGTGATGATGATGCCAGGTAAATTTCGGGCAATTCGACTACCTCCGTTAGATCAAACCTTGCGATAAACCAGGTATCCCAAAACCAAACCCAAAGCGGTAACCGGTCCCAGGGCCAAGTTAAAACCAAATGTAATGGATAAAAAATGCAAATCCAGTGTCGCAGGTTTTAACCCGATGTTGCTGGTAGCCGCTAAAAATGGTAACCATTCAGCCAGGGTACCGGACAGGGAACTTCCTGCCATGCCACCGGCCAATAAAAGCAACAACAATATCCACGGGCTTTTTGAGCTACGATATACTTTGGACATACTAACACCCCAATATATTGTACCACAATCGAGGTTCCAGTTCTGCTACCGGGATAACATTTCCATTATCTTATTTTAAGAACCATTTCAATTTCCACCGCTGCATTAAGCGGTAATTCATTAACGCCAACCGCCGCTCTGGCATGGGCACCTGCCGGCCCAAAAACATGCCCTAAAAATTCCGAGGCGCCGTTGATTACCGACGGTTGCCCTGTAAAACCCCGGGCGCTGTTAACAAAGCCGGTCACTTTAACTACTCGTTCAACGCGATCAATACTTCCGGTCAGATCCGCCGCAACTGCCAGGCAGTTCAGCGCACATATTCGGGCGGCAGCAAAACCCTGTTCCGCCGTGATATCTAAGCCCACTTTTCCCTGGTACTGCAGCTCTCCTTCTACCATGGGGAGCTGGCCGGAAATATAAACCCATCCGTCAACCAGCACACCGGGCACATAAGCGGCTACCGGTCGTGGAGCAGGCGGCAGCTTAATCTGTAGGGATTCAAGTTTTTCACTTGGTTTCACCTGACTTCACCTCCGTTTTGGGCAATCATACTATGCCAATCAATATGGCGAAAACATATCCTCCGTAAAAAGCTCCCCCTGTGCACACAATAACCCTGCTATCCAAATAACCACGATATCGTATCAACAAAAAGGTAACCAGCGCCGAGATAATCGCCAGGGCTGCACTAAGTAAAGCTACCGGAGTCAATTGCCAGGGGGTCAGAGCTATACCGATCGCAGGTATGACCGAACTCTGAAAAACCATGGCGCCGGTTATATTGCCCAGAGCAAGTGTATCCTTATTACCGGACAACCAGATGACGCTATTTAACTTTTCGGGAAGCTCAGTGGCTATAGGTGCAATTAACAGCGCTATGACCAATGGTGATGCACCCAGGCTTGCTGAGAGATGCTCAATCCCGTCAACAAAAAACTTGGCTCCTATAATAATTCCAGCAAAGGCCAATACAACCTGTAAAACTACCCTGCCGCTTGGCGGGTCCTCATACTTGCGGGCCAGATATAGGCGGTCAATATGGCACTCTTCTTTTGTTGCACTCTTATCGCAGGTAAAGGTCTTATAGACATAATAAATGTAAGCCCCTACCAATCCTGCTGCCACTATCAGCTTCAAAGTATGGTATAAAAAGGATGCGGCAATAGCAACGCTGTAAACCACCATGAAAAAAGAAAGATCCCTTTGCAATACGACCGGATCGGGCTCAATTCGAGGGTAATTGCCCGTCCTGCGATTGCGAAACATTAAAACAGCTCCCCCGCTGAGAAACAAGGCCAATGTTCCCAGCATAAACGGCGCTCCAAGTATAGCCCCGATGCCTATGTCGTGGGATGCTGCTCCACCCCCAAAAAGAATGGCAATTAGAGGTATTATTGTTTCCGGTAAAGCCGTTCCCACAGCGGCCAGCACGCTGCCCACCGCTCCTTCAGACAAATTTAGCTTTTTACCCAGCCATTCTACCCCATTAGTAAAAAATCCCGCACTAATAAGAATGATACCCAGGCTAATAATTAAAACAGCAATATCCCGCAATGAAATTCATCCTTCGTTTGCCATATTAGTAAAGTCTGGAACATATTTCCGTTAAAGTCTACCTTAAAAAACAAACTACGTCAATAATAAAACTTAAGTACTGCTTCCCGTGCTTCAGCCACCATGTAAAAAGACCCGGTTACACAAATTAAATCTCCTTCGCCTGCCAGGTTTATGGCTAAAGCTACGGCTTGCGCAATATTTTCAATTGTGTCGACCCGGCTCAGGTAACGCCGTGCTTCGTCGGCCATCTGCATCCAGTCCCCCGCCCGGGGACTGTTGGGCTTGGTGATAATCACATGACCGGCCCTGGGGGCCAATTCCGCCACCACCTTGGAGCGTTCCTTATCGCCCAGCATACCAAGCACCATGATGATCCGTTTTTCAGGAAAGTATTCATCCAGAGCTTGCCTTAAACACCTCGCACCGTCGTAATTGTGGGCAGCATCCACCAACACCGGCGGATTAGTACCTATAAGCTCCAAACGGGCCGGCCATATTGTTGCCGCAAGGCCTTCCCGCAGAGCGTCTTCTTCGATATTTACCCCCTGCTGTTGCAATACCTCCAATGAAGCAACAGCAGTAGCAGCATTGATAACCTGATGGCTGCCCAGGAAGGAAATCCATAAGTCTTTCATCTTCCATGCCGCGCCATTGTAATCAAAGAACTGTCCCTGTAGTGAATGGCCGCCGCGAGCCCAGGATACATCACGCCCAACCCGCACCAGGCGGCAGCCTTGCTCCTTACAGACACTCTCTATTATTTCCAGCGCTTCCGGTTTGTCCGAGGCTGTGACCACCGGTGCTCCCGGTTTTATTATCCCTGCTTTTACGCTGGCAATTTCAGCAATAGTATAGCCAAGATAATCCATATGATCCATGGCAACATTGGTAATTACGGACAAAATTGGGGTAACCACATTAGTGGAATCTATTGCTCCCCCCAGGCCTACTTCAAGTACCAGGAAGTCAACTTTTTCTTCTTCGAAGTAACAAAAAGCCATGGCCGTGCTGACTTCAAATTCCGTCGGGTGCTCAAACCCCTCTGCAACCATGGACTCCAGGTGAGGGCGTAGAACACTGATCAGCTGTGCCACCCGCTCGGGTTTAATTTCTTGATTATTAATCAGGTACCTTTCGGTAAAAGAATGCAGGTGCGGCGATGTAAATGTTCCCACCCGATAGCCGGCGCTTTGCAATACGCGCGCGATCATGGCAGTGGTGGAGCCTTTGCCGTTAGTGCCTCCCACATGGATCACCCTGATGCGCCGGTGAGGATTATTCAACCTGCGCAGCAATTCGGTTATTCTCCCCAGGCCAAAATTCATGCCAAATTTAGTTAGGTTCTGTAAATAGTCCATAGCTTCCTGGTACAACAAATAAAACACCTCCGGGGCATAAAAAATTACAAGTCATTTCAATTAATTCGACATCAAACAATTCGACATCAAAATTATTTTTCCTATATATAAACCCGGTATTTTAAAACTCACGTCCGGCTCTGTTCCACATATATAACTTAAATAGCCTCAGCCCTTGCCTATAAATAGTAGGGTGTACAGCTAATGTATTAAAAATCTAATTGTCAAGCAGGAATTTCTGAATTTTCTGCGGAATATTACCAAAAAAACAACGGGGGGAGCAAATATGAACACTTTCCGTGCGCAGTTGACTTTATTATCAATAGTTTTTAGCACTGTATCCCTTTTGTTTGCCTGCGCCGGCTGGTGGTTGGCCGGAAAAACATTTTTGGGCGCAGCCGGCGGAGGTCTGGCTGGCATATTAATTATAGCGGTAGCTATTTATAGCTTTTTAACACCATTGCGGCGTGATTTAATACACGTTCTGGAAAATACCGAAAAGGCTATCAAGGGAGACCTTACCGGCTATATTGAAAGCAAAAATTATGGCTGGGGTGAGATTAATCTATTAATAGGTAATATTCGAAAAATATTAAAAGGAGTACATAAGTGGTTTTCCCTGGTCAAGGATACCAGTGTAACCCTCGACCGGGCAGCAGGTCAGATCACTGCCAGCACGGAGCACGTTAGTACGGGAAGCCAGGATCAGGCAGAACAGGTCGGCAGTTTATTGGAAGCAATAGAAAACCTGTCCAAGCAGTCTGAAGATTGCGCCCGACAGGCCGGACAGGCTGACGAAGTAGCCCGGAACGCCGCAGATACCACTTTCCGTGGCAGCTCAACAATTCAAAAAGCGCTTGATGAAATGAACACATTAGAAATAAAATTTGATCATTTAAACCAAAGTTCAAACCGCATTGTACAGTTCCTTGATGTTATTCAAAATATAGCGGCTCAAACAAACCTATTAGCCCTAAACGCCGCCATTGAAGCTGCCCGGGCCGGTGAGCACGGTAGAGGGTTTGCTGTTGTGGCGGAAGAAGTAAGGAGCTTGGCCGAGGATTCGGAAAAAGCGACCAAAGAAGTTGCTCAAATTGTTAATGAAATTCAAGCCGCAGTATCAGATACGGTTCAAGCTGTAAAATCAGGATTATCTCATTCCCGGGAAGCTGAACAACTTTTTACACATATCAGCCAAACCCTTGACCAAACCAAACTCCTGGTTGGCAATATTGCCAAAATTGCCAAGGACCAAGCCTTTCAAACATCAGGTATGTTATCAAGCACCCAGTCAATATCCGCAGTAGCCCAACAAGCGGCGGCCAGCAGTGAGGAAACGGCAGCAGTGGCCCAGGAATTAACTATTACCGCAGACAGTCTGAAAAAAGTAGCTGACATTTGGAAATTTGGAAACGAATAAATTGATGCTTTTTTAATCAAGAAATTAAAGTTGACACGGTATACTTTCTAAAGTATTAAAAAGCGCGCTAAAGGAACTGACTTAGCACGCTTTTTTTATTAGCAATTTCATTAACATATTTTGTAACATTTTGCAGTTATCCAATATATTATATATTTAACCTAACGGATAGGAGGTATGTTTTGTGGGATATGGCAATAATGGAAGGGTACCGGATAGCCCCGCCAAGCCAAAAGTAGAGCAAGATACTCAAACTATGGGATTTCCGTTTTTTCCATTTTTCCCCGGTTTCTTTCCATGGATCTTTCTCTTACTATTCATTTTCCCGTTTTTTGGTAAATTTGGCCCCTGGTATGGTGGGTACTATGGGGTAAAGGACAAAAAATAAAAGTGCTGCAGCTTAAAGGGAACCGATTAGAATTGCGGTTCCCTTTATTTTTTAACTCTCCACCATACTTTTTCATTATCTGCCAGTGGCGCGTTAGCGACCAGAGCAAAGCAAAAAAAATTGTGCTGGCTGGTAACCCCAATGCCGGAAAGTCAGTTTTCTTTAATCATTAATGTTAAAGCCACACCTCTTGGTTAAAAAGTGTGGCTATATACATTAGTACACTTATAGTTTGGAACTGAAATCTGCTAAACCCCAAACATAACCAACCGCTCTTTAATGGCGTTTATCTTGGAGGTAAGCTCGGCTTCCTTGCCCCGCTCCTTCTCCACCACTTCGGCAGGGGCTTTAGCTAAAAAGCCGCTGTTTTTTAATTTGCCTTGAACGCGTCCCAGATCTTTTTCCAGGGTCTGCAGCTCCTTATTTAAACGGGCTATTTCGCGGTCAACGTCAATCAGGCCGCGCAGTGGCACAAACACCTGAATATCCTGAGCCACCGCAGTGGCTGCCTGTTCGGGCTTTTCCCCCAATACTGATAGCACTTCCGCCTTGCAATTAGCCAGGCTTTCCACGTATGAAATATTATCCGTTAATATCTTTCGTATTTTTTCGACCCCTGAAACAATCAGTGCTTCCGCCTTCTTGCCCGGGGGCACGTTCATTTCGCTGCGAATCTGCCTGATACCCCTAATGACCTCCATTATTATTTCCATCTGCTCCTCAGCTGCTTTATCCACCTGATTTTCCTTATATACCGGCCAGGGAGCCCGCATGATCGTACGTCCCCGGTGCGGCAAGCGCTGCCAGATATCTTCTGTAATAAAAGGCATAACCGGATGCAGCAATTCCAGTGCGCCACGTAGTACGGCCGCCAGTACGTGCTGGGCAACTTCCCTGTCCGCGGGGCTGGTTTTACCGTATAACCTTGGCTTCACCAGTTCGATATACCAATCGCACAGCTCATTCCACGTAAATTCGTACAGTATCCTGGCAGCTTCCCCCAATTCATACTTTTCAAGATAACCTGTGCTTTCCTTAACCGCCCTCTGGAATCTGCTCATAATCCAGCGGTCAGCCAGAGTAAATTGTTCCGGAGCAGGAACAGCTTCCGGCCTGTAATCCTGTAAGTTCATCAAAGCAAAGCGGGATGCGTTCCAAATCTTGTTGGCAAAGTTTCTAGCCCCGTCCAGCCGCTCAAAATGGAAGCGCAGGTCATTACCCGGGGTATTGCCGGTAACCAGCATAAATCTCAGGCTGTCCGCCCCGTGGCTTTCAATTACATCGATGGGGTCCACGCCGTTGCCCAGGGACTTGCTCATCTTGCGGCCCAGGGCGTCCAGCACCAACCCATGGATAAACACATCTTTAAAGGGCACTTCGTCCATAAAGGCCAGCCCGTCGAAAATCATCCGGGCAACCCAGAAGAAAATAATGTCTCTGCCGGTAACCAGCACCGATGTGGGATAATAATAGGCCAGGTCCAACGTTTTGCGGGGCCAGCCCAGGGTTGAAAAGGGCCACAATCCGGAACTGAACCAGGTGTCCAGTACATCGGGGTCCTGTTCAAAATGGGTGGAGCCGCATTTACCGCATTTTTCCGGCTGTGTTTTGCTGGCGATTGCCTCAGCGCAATCCCGGCAGTAATAAACGGGAATACGGTGCCCCCACCAAAGCTGGCGGCTGATACACCAGTCCCTGATATTCTCCATCCAGTTCAGGTAAACTTTGGTGAAGCGTTCGGGCACAAAACGTACCCTGCCTTCCCTGGCCGCGGCAATAGCCGGTTCCGCCAGCGGCTTCATGCGTACGAACCACTGTTTGGAGAGCATGGGCTCAATGACCGATGAACAGCGATAGCAATGCCCTACCGCGTGAGACAGGTCATCAATTTTAATTAACAAACCCTTTGCCTGCAGGTCCTTGACAATGCGCTTGCGGCATTCCCACCGGTCCAACCCCAGATACTTCTGGCCGGCCTCCCGGGTCATTTTAGCCTCTTTATCAATTACCTGAACCGAGGGCAGGTCATGACGACGGCCAACCTCAAAATCATTGGGGTCGTGGGCAGGGGTGATCTTTACCGCACCGGTGCCGAATTCCGGATCGACATATTCATCCGGGATGATGGGAATCTCCCGTTCCACCAGCGGCAAAACCACAGTTTTGCCTACCAGGTGCCGGTAACGGTCGTCCTCCGGATGCACCGCCACCGCCGTATCACCCAGCATAGTTTCAGGCCTGGTGGTAGCCACGGTAATAAATTCACCGGGACTGTCTTTAACGGGATATTTGATGTAATACAGCTGGCCCGGCTTATCCTTGTGCTCCACTTCAATGTCGCTAATGGTGGTCTGGCAATGGGGACACCAATTGGTAATGTAGTAATCACGATAAATCAAGCCCTGCTCGTAAAGGCGGATAAAAACCTCCAATACCGCCTCGGAACAGCCCTCGTCCATGGTAAAGCGTTCCCTGTCCCAGTCACAGGAAGCGCCCAGACGGCGAAGCTGGGTGGTGATACGGCCACCGTACTGTTCTTTCCACTCCCAGACCCGTTCTAAAAATTTCTCCCGCCCCACATCGTACTTGCTAAGGCCCTCGTTGCGCAATTGTTCTTCAACTTTGGCCTGAGTAGCAATTCCGGCATGGTCTGTGCCGGGCAGCCAGAGTGCGTTATAGCCCTGCATGCGGCGCCAGCGGATTAATATATCCTGCAACGTGTTGTCCAGGGCATGCCCCATATGCAGCTGCCCTGTAACATTGGGTGGCGGGATCACAATGCAGAAAGGTTTTTTATCCGGGTCCACCGTGGACCGGAAAAATTTTTCGTCCTCCCAGTATTTATACCATTTTCCCTCTACTGCATGGGGATCATATGTGGTGGGCATGTCAAATTTTTCGGCCATAATTTAGTTCTCCTCCTAACATCTCAATAAAAATAAAAAACCCTTCCGTATTTAAGGACGGAAGGAGTTCCGCGGTACCACCTTAATTCCGGCGAAAAATAAATTTCGCACGGCGCTTGACAGCTTTAACGGGCTTACCCGGCACGGGCTTAACGATTGATACCGTTCACCCCGGCAGCTTTGGGGCGACAATGACCGGCGCAACCGGAAAGCCTTTCAGCCAACGGGCATTTCCTCTCTAAGGCCGCGATTATCAGTCAAACTCCCCTTCATAGCTGATTGCAACTACCAATAATATTAATTTTTTTATCAAACACTGTCAATATTTTGCTCTTAATATTTTGCGCTATTAACTTTAATTTAACTCCAGAAACTCTTGTAAAAATAAAAAACGCGCGCTTAATCAGTTCCCTTAGCGCGCGCGTTTTAATACTTTACACCTTAGCTCTTGCCATATATATGGCAAGATATACTCTCTTAAAGTGAAAAAAACCACCGGCTTAGCGGTGGGCAGTGTAGTTTAACCGGGTGTGCGACCGGTTTTTCCCCCGTATAGGCAGGTTTATGCCAATAACACCGCCTAAAGCGGCAGGAATCAGAACCATTAGGAGATGTACAATTGCCGTTGAAAGCGGAGGCATGCCACCATTCCAGGCTATTAGAAAGGAAAAAATAGCAACAAAATACAGCAAACCAACAACGGTACCATGCAGCAAGCCCAGACCGCCCGCATTGTTACCGCTAACTATTCCGCCAATAATCGCCCCCAACAGAATACTGGCAGTTATAATGCTGCTGAAATGGTATACCATCCCGTTCGTCATCAAAACCCAGAGCGCCAGGGCAGCACAAATAAAAACAGTTGTCATCACAGCCCAAACAACTCCCGCCCATAAAGCGCTTATTTTGATTAAATGTGCCTGTCCACCGCTGCGGGACCATTTAACTAAAGTAATACCCCTTAACATATAAGTACCTCCAAATAGACTTTTATTCAATAATATGGTAATTGATGCCGATTTATTACCATTTTTATGTCATTAATCTGATCCAAATGAATAGCTATTAAGTAGTTTAACCTGGTTTTATCGAGGAGTGATTAGATGTATAAAAGGAATAAACTTGTTGTTTTACTAACCATAGCAGCGGTTTTGTTAGGCAGCGGTGTCTTTACTTATAGCAAAATAATGAGTTGGCATAAAAAAGAGCTTACCGTGCTTAAAGTTTGGGAAAGTGAAAAATCATTGCAGCATCTTCCTGTATATGTTGCTATGGACCAGGGTTTCTTTACCGAAGCAGGTATAAAGCTAGAAATAATCTCCCGGACGGATCAACCGGCTACGGACCCATACGCTGAAAGCGTCGCCGATTTGATCCTGACTGATCCGGTTGAACACATTTATCAGCAATCGGTAAACCCGGCAGCACCTAAAATTGTCGCAATTATTGCCGCCAGAGATGACACATTCCTCCTGGGCAGAAAAAAAGAGCCCTTTACCTGGGAAATGTTAAAAGATCTAAACATGATCTCTTTTCCGCCCGAGACCGGCCCGGGATTTGCGTTAGATAAGATTCTGCGCCAAAAGGAACTTCAGCCAATGCATGATCTCAGCCTGTACAACCGGATCCCGCCGGATTTGCGGCTGGGAGCCTTCAAAGCCGGCAGCGGCTCCTTTATTCAATTACAAGGTTCTGAAGCATATCTAGCTGAAGCGGAAGGCATCGGGTACATAGCTGCGTCTGTCGGAGAGGAAGGCGGAAGATACCCCTCCATGTTATGCACCGCGTGGCCTCAAATTATTCAACAGAAACCCGAGGCAATTCAAGGCTTTGTTAACGCAATTTATAAAGCCCAGCTCTGGATGGAACATGAGCCTGAATTATGCACCGGTTCTGCAGACAGTCATTTGAAAAATGTTGATAAAAAAGTGCGCGGCCAAGTATTAGATAAATATATTCAAATCAAAATGTGGCAGCCTGATCCTGTATTGGAAAAGAACCTTTTTGAAGAAATCCAAACGATGTTAGACACCGTAGGTTTGATACCGGCAACGGTAACATATACCGAGGCGGTGGACAACAGCTTCTCGCTCAGCGCCAAAGAAAAGGTTAAATATATTCCCAAAGAGGAACGAGAACAAAACTGGCTGAAAAGAACAATCAAAAGAATTTTTTAATTACTTAACCGTAATTTTTACAGCGCCGGTTCCAACGGTTAATTCAGCCAACCCCTTACCCGATCCAAATTTATAGCTGTATTGATTATTCGCTCCTGCGCTGGTTTGGTGCTCGGGGAGTCCCCAAACTGTAACCTTCCCGGTGCGGGATTCAGCGTTAATGGATAAGTCCGACCCTTTGGGCAGCTGCATACTAACCACTCCGGTGCTGCTTTGCAAATGATAATTACCTGCTAACGGATTATCGGAGTACAGCTCGATGCTTCCGGTATTAGTATCAGCCGTTACATTACCGCCCGGATTTCTAACCTCTACCCGGCCCGTATTGTTATCTACGGTAATATCGCCCTTAATATCACTAAGCTCCACTGTCCCTGTATTGCCGTTGATCGCAAGGGCTGCGTCAATGTTTTGAGCCTGCACCCGGCCCGTGCCGCTTTCAACCCGAACATCAAGGCCGGAAGGAACAGCAACAACCAGATCAGTAACTATATAATTGTTAATTCTATCAGCAGCTTGGTTTTCTGTTTGCGGAACGGAAACTGTGATTACCGCCCCTTCCCGTTTAATTGCAGGGTTAATACTGTCGGCCGCTTGCCTGGCCGGCCCGTTATCCGGAGATTGAATAATTGCCTCAACGCCGAGGGCGCGCCCGGGGGCAGGCTTTAAAACAACCCGGCCGGTCTCATTTTGAATCAGCAACTGCCGCTCATCCTTTACCTCCACCGGGTCAGACGTCCAGGAGCGGCTATAATCAAGTCTGGCCTGGTGCAAAGGAAAACCATCAAAAAAACTATCCAGGTTCCTGCCGACGTTACTTATTGCGTATAAGGCACCACCTGCAAAAATCACAAAAACAATCAATAAGACGCTGGGTACGTGAAAGTGGACATCAACATCACGGTTAACAGCCTTTTTAATAAAATACTCCAGCCCAACACCTATCAGTGCCAGAGGCCATAGCTTCCACAACCAGCCCGGGTTGGATAAGGCCCCAAAGTTGTACAGCAGCAGCGCCAGGCCTCCCAGCACCAGTACCAGGGCCAGTGTAACAGGGCCGGCTTTAGACATTCCCTTCGCCGCCATCTTTACGCCCCCCTTTAAGATTTTGATAAAGAATATATACACCTATGGCAATGATGATTAATGGCGCCACCAGCGACTGGAGCATATAAAAATCATGAAAGACATAGGGAATTAAGTTGTTAAACAGCGCCAGCAAACCAAGCCCGACCAGTGCGTAACCCAATAGATTATGCCAGTCGGCACGGCCTCCCAGATCCACCAGAGGTTTATCCTCCACCCGTACCCCCTCATTCATCCGACCGGCCAGCTGCAGCGTGTCAAATACGTTATAAAACAGTATCACAGGCATTACAAAAGGAGCCAACGAATCCAGCCTGGTCACCACAGACACGAATATGGTGCCGAAAAAGATAATCATTGTTTGTAATCCCCTGTTCATCAGCCCCAGATACATATAGCCGGCCCCGGGCACCAGGGAGAGAAAAAAGGCCAGCAATTTGTTCCTGGGGGTGCTGATGCCGCTATTTACCGATTCCACCCTCTCTTCCAGGCAAGCCCGGCAAAAATCCCTACCCCGCAGGGTAACGCGGCAATCAGCACATATCGGTGCGTTACAAACAACACAGAGCACCTCGGCCTCCTTTTCAGGATGGTTGATACATTTCATCTCAGCTTCCACTCCTCAAATATTATCTTTTGGGTATATGCTCCCGCAGTCTCGGTTAACCGCGTCAGCGCCGTATCCGTAACTCTGGTATAGGTTACCACCGCGCCGTTGACACTTTTTCCGGCAACAAGCACCTGACTTCCACTAAACCACGGCCCTGCGTTCCAAAACAGGGCTAACGATACCGCAGTTGCCACCGCCAGGTCGCGCAACAGCAATACCGGGCGTTTGCTATAGCCCATCCGCCTGTTATTGCCGTGCAGATTCACGCTTTCTTCAGCCACCCTGGTCATTACTGAGTTCCAAAAATCCGGCGGGGCTGGTTCAGGTTCCCATTGGTCCAGCAAAAGATCGAGCCGCTGCAGTTCATTCAATTCTGCGGCGCACCCCGGGCAGTGGGACAGGTGTTTTTCAATTGCACTGAATTCAGAGGACCGACATTCCCCGGCCAGGAACCGGCCTAGTTTTTCCTTTACTTTCCGGCAGCGCACCGTCCTCACCTCCCACAAGTTTTTCCCGCAGCATTTTTTTAGCCCGGTGAATTCTGGTAGCCACAGTTTTTTCCGACAGTTCCATTACTGCGGAAACCTGTTTATAGCTTAAGCCCTGGTAATGATGCAGCACAAGTACCACCCGGTAGCCGTCCGGCAGTTCGTTAACCGCTTCTTTAACTGCACCGGCTCTTTCTTTCTCCAATAAATCCGCCTCCGGTCCGGGCGAGCCATCTTGCCAATGATCCTCCAGCGGCACCTGTCTTTTAATATCTCTGGCACGTCGTTGCAGCAGGTCAAGGCACAGATTGGTTGCTATACGGTAAAGCCAGGTTGCAAAACTGGATCGCAAGTTAAATCCGGGCAAGGCTCTAAAAACCCTGATAAATATTTCCTGGGCAGCATCCCGGGCGTCTTCGGGAGCGGCAAACATTTTTAGCGTAAAACCGTAAACCTTATTCTGGTACCTGCGCACCAGTTCCCCGAAAGCGGCGGTATCACCGCCCTGTGCTTTCTTTACCAGTATCTCATCCGCAATCAATTAAGACTTCCTCTCTCGTGTGCCTCTGATTGTTTAGACGATAAATTTCCTCTTTTCTTTCACCAGATCATGAAATAATTTTATTAATTCTGGTAGTCAGAATTAATAAAATTAGAATCCAGTAGTCAGTAGGCAGAATTCAGTAGGATTTCTTGCATTCCACATAAATTGTACTCAAAAACTATTCTGACTCCTGCCTCCTGTCTCCTGAGTAGTTACAAATATTTTTTTTGATACTGCAGATAATAACATATTGAAAAAAACCGGAGGTGATTGATTATGGCACTGGTACCGTACGATCCTTTTCGTGCCGTGGATTTAATGAGGCGGGAAATGGACAGGTTCTTATCTCCCGTTTTTACTGGCTTCAGAGAAGAGTTTAACGGTGGCCCGAGGGTCGATGTGTACGAAACCGAAAATGATGTTGTAGCCTTATGTGAAATACCCGGCGTTGAAAAAAAAGATGATATCAATATCAACATCCATGATAACGTCCTGGCTGTCTCAGGTATAATTAACCGGACCAATGAGGTTAAAGATGAAAATAAAGTCCACCGCACCGAGCGTTTTTACGGAAGGTTTCAGCGGAGCATAACCCTGCCGGCCAAAGTAAGCCCCGAGGGCGTTAAGGGAAGTTACCGCAACGGGGTGTTGGAAATAAAGATGCCCAAGGAAACCCCCGGGCAGCATAAAGCCATTGATGTTGAATGGCACTGATAAAGAAGACTTGGTTAAGGTGGGGTTTTGACCCATACGTTGGGGACATTCCTCGACCCAAAAGTTTGACCCATAAGCAGAGGTGTGTCCCCTGACCGCTAAACCTTAGTCGCACTTATTTCGAGCTTACAGCATGTTAATCCCCGGCCCAAAAGGGCGGGGTCTTACAGGCTGTGCGAAGATGAAAGCGGAAGTTGGAAGTTTGAAGACTTCTAACTTCCAACCTGCTGCACCCATTCACCTATAACTTTCCAGATCTCGTCCTTCCCCTGCCCGGTGACGGCAGAAAAAAGAAGTAACGGGTCCTCCTCATTCAAAGACATAGTTTTCCTCACCACAGCAAGGTTTTGTTTACTGCGCCCCCGGCTGATTTTATCGGCTTTGGTAGCTACAACGACAGCGGGAATACCATAGTGCTTAAGCCAGTTATACATTTGCAGATCGTCAGCGGTGGGAGCATGCCTGATATCTACCAATTGCACAACGCCGCGCAGCTGTTTTCTTTGGGAAAGATAACCTTCAACCATTTTGCCCCATTCGGCCTTAACCCGGGCCGGAACTTTCGCAAACCCGTAGCCGGGCAGATCAACCAGATAAAAACTGTCATTGATCAGAAAAAAGTTTATTAGCTGGGTCCGGCCCGGCGTATTACTGGTCCTGGCCAAACGTTTTCGGTTAATTAAGGAGTTTAAGAGGCTGGATTTTCCGACATTGGAACGACCGGCCAGGGCTACTTCAGGGTAGCTCCCGGCCGGACATTGTTCTAATTTTACTGCACTTGTTGCAAAATCAGCTGAAGTTATTTTCATTAGGTAACTCAGTTCCTCTTTCCGTTTCCATCACAGACCCGTAAGAGACTTCCGGCGGCGGGTCAATCATCGCCGGCTCAGGTGAAAATTTAGACTCGCGCAAGGCAATCTTGAGCACCTGGTCCATATGTTCCACCGGTATTAGCTCCAGCTGCTTTTTCACGTTATTCGGGATCTCTTCAAGGTCCTTTTTATTATCTACGGGAAACATTACGATCTTAATCCCGGCGCGGTGAGCCGCCAGAACTTTTTCCTTAAGCCCGCCTATCGGCAGCACCCGTCCCCGTAAGGTTATTTCACCGGTCATAGCCACATCGTGCCTGATCTCACGGTTGGTCAAAGCTGAAGCAAGGGCTATGGCCAGAGTAATCCCGGCGGATGGACCGTCCTTGGGAATCGCCCCTTCGGGAACATGAACGTGGATATCAAATTTTTCAAACATTTCTTCCTTAATGCCAAGTTCGGCAGCCCTGCTCCTTACGTAACTATAGCTGGCCTGGGCGGATTCTTTCATTACATCACCCAGCTTACCGGTTAATGTAAGCTTGCCATTGCCCTTGTAAATAGTAACTTCAATAGCCAGCGTATCGCCGCCCACTTCAGTCCAGGCCAATCCTGTTGCCACGCCAACCTGGTCTTCCTGTTCAGCCATACCGTAGCGGAACCTTGGTTTGCCCAGAAACTGCTCCAGATTCTGCGCGGTTATTTTAACCTTTTCCGACTTACCGGAAACAATATGCTTGGCTGCCTTGCGGCAAAGTGAGGCAATATTGCGCTCCAGATTGCGGACACCGCTTTCCCTGGTGTATTCCCTGATTACTCTCTTAATGGTATTCTCTGATATCTGCACCATGCTATCATTTAAACCATGTTCTTTAATCTGTTTGGGAAGCAAATGCCGCAATGCAATTTGCACTTTTTCAACTTCCGTATAACCTGAGATATAAATAATTTCCATCCGGTCCTGCAGCGGCCTGGGGATGTTATGCTGCACATTTGCGGTGGTAATGAACATAACATTGCTCAAATCATACGGGGCTTCAATATAATGATCACTAAAAGTATTGTTTTGCTCGGGGTCCAACACCTCCAACAAAGCCGAAGACGGGTCGCCGCGGAAATCCATGCTCATTTTATCAATCTCATCCAGCAGAAAAACCGGGTTTTTAGAACCTGCGGTCTTCATGCCCTGGATAATCCTGCCGGGCATGGCTCCCACGTAAGTGCGCCGGTGTCCCCTGATTTCCGCTTCATCACGCACGCCACCCAGGGAAATGCGGACGAATTTACGCTCCAGGGCGCGGGCGATGGAACGACCCAGCGATGTTTTACCAACACCGGGAGGTCCGACAAAGCATAATATGGGGCCTTTCATTTTCTTGGCCAGCTTGCGGATAGCAAGGTACTCCAGAATGCGCTCTTTAACTATTTTTAGCCCGTAGTGATCTTCATCCAGAATGGTTTCGGCCAGATTGATATCCAGACGATCCCTGGTGCCTTTAGACCAGGGCAGAGCAAGCAGCCAGTCTAAATAATTCCTGACGACCGCGGCCTCGGCAGCCATAGGAGGCATTTTTTCAAGCCGCTCCAGCTCTTTCAGCGCCTTTTCCTCAACTTCCTTGGGCAGCTTGGCCTTGGCGATTTTTTCTCTTAATTCTTCGCCCTCGGCCATGCGGTCGTCTTTTTCTCCCAATTCACGTTGAATGGCCTTGATTTGCTCGCGCAGGTAATATTCTTTTTGGGTTTTTTCCATCTGTTTGCGGACGCGAACATTAATCTTGCGTTCCAGTTCCACAATTTCCAGTTCCCTGGCCACTATCGCACAAAGTTTTTCCAGACGCTTAACAATATCAATTGCTTCCAGAATTTCCTGTTTATCTTCAATGCGCAGAGTCAGGTGTGAGGCGACGATATCCGCCAGCCGGCCCGGCTCCTCCAGATTGACAACAGTGACAACAGTTTCGGGAGGAATTTTCTTGCTCAGCTTAACATATTGTTCAAACTGTGTAACCAGATTGCGCATCAATGCCTCAACCTGGGGATTCTTGGCAAACTCTTCGGAATAATGGTCGATCTCTACTTTGAAGTACGGATCTTTGCTGACGTATTCCTTAATTTCGGCCCTGGCGATGCCTTCAACCAACACCCGGATGGTTCCGCCGGGCAGCTTAAGCAACTGCTTGACTTCTGCCACGGTGCCGACCGTAAAGATATCTTCCTCGCCAGGATCATCAGTCTGGGCTTCTTTTTGGGTAGCCAAAAAGATTAACCTTTCATTGATCATGGCTTCCTCTATGGCTTGAACCGATTTTTCCCTGCCCACATCAAGGTGTATGACCATGTAGGGAAAAACCAAAATACCTCTTAGTGGCAACAGAGGTAAAACCCGTGTTTGAACCGGATTCATGAAGCACCTCCTCGTTGAAAGTTTTAACCATTATTATAACATATGCATGTGCAGATACTAGTTTATTGTAACATAACACAATGGGTGCTACCATAGCAATAAGTCCCATGCCATAAGGAAACCGGTTATAAGCGAGCATACAGAGAAATACAGGCAAAATGAATGGTTTTTAGCAGTTACAACTTTCTTTTTCCTTGTTTTTGATTTATTAGCATTTTTACTTATATATCAGCCGGCGCCCCGGCCGCAGGAACAAAAACTCCGGACCCGACGGTTTCCCGCTGGTCAGCCAGCACTAATTTCTTTTCCGAATTGGTAAGCAGCGCCCCCCTGATCACCTCCGCCAGGCTATCCGAGGGAATTACCCGGATGCCGGGCATGTCTTTAAAAATCTCCTGGTAGTTGTCCGCCGGAATATAAACTTTTTGCACTCCGGCATGTCTGGCCGCCTCTACTTTGGCCACCACGCCGCCAACCGGCATAACCAAGCCACGGATGGATACCTCGCCGGTCATAGCCACCGTATTATCGACAGGAATACCGGTTATGCCTGAATAGACCGCGGTGGCAACGGCCACACCGGCAGAAGGGCCGTCCACCGGGGCGCCGCCCGGAAAATTAACGTGCAGATCATAATCGCGCGGATCAACATCCATAGTGCGTCTAAGCACTGTCAGCACGTTTTCAACAGAGCCCCGGGCCATACTTTTACGACGAATGGTTTTACCGCGACCCCCTAATTCCTCTTCATCAACCACCCCTGTTACAACCACTTTGCCCTGCCCCCTGGGGGCCGGTATTGCACCCACTTCAATTTCCAGCAGCATGCCCATGTTGGGCCCATAAACTGCCAGGCCATTGACCAGGCCAACCTGGGGTTTTAAAGGTATCTTTTTTTCGGGGCGCGGAACGTATTGCCCACTGTTGATCACCCATTCCACATCGGGGGCTTTGATCTCACCCCGACCTTCCGTAATTACAATGCCTGCGGCCAACTGGATTATATTCACTGCTTCGCGTCCGTTGGTGGCATATTTTTTAACGATTTCCAGCGCTTCCGGATCCAGAGGAAACTCAATTTTATTGGCAGCATTCACCGCAATTTGTTCAATTTCAGCAGGCATTAGCTGCCGGAAAAAAATTTCCAGACAGCGTGACCTGATAGCCGGAGGAATATCTTCCGGCATCCGGGTAGTTGCGCCTACCATGCGAAAATCGGCAGGCAGCCCATTTTGAAAGATGTCATGGATGTGGCTGGGTATATTGGCATCCTCGGAATTGTAATAGGCGCTTTCCAGCAGCACCTTACGATCCTCCATAACTTTTAGCAGCTTATTAATTTGAATCGGATGCAATTCTCCGATTTCATCAATAAAAAGAATTCCACCGTGTGCCTTGGTAACAGCACCGGATTTGGGCTGAGGTATGCCTGCCATGCCCATTGGACCTGCTCCCTGGTAGATGGGGTCGTGTACGGAACCAATCAAAGGATCGGCGATGCCCCTTTCGTCAAAGCGAGCAGTAGTAGCATCAACCTCAACAAACCGGGCTTTTTCTTTAAACGGTGAGGTGGGGTTTTTCCTGGCCTCTTCCAGCACCAATCGGGCCGCGGCTGTTTTTCCAACCCCCGGTGGCCCGTAAACAATAACATGCTGCGGGTTGGGGCCGCATAGTGCTGCCCGCAGAGATTTCAGCCCTTCCCTCTGTCCAATAATGTCTGCAAACTTATTGGGCCTGGTTTTTTCCGCCAAAGGCTCGGTCAAAGAGACCTGCCGCAATCTCTGCAATTTTTCCAATTCCTTGCGGGATTCCCTGTCCACCGCCGACTTATTGCCCTGCTGTGCTTTGAGCAGGTTCCAAAAGTACAAGCCGATAATAACAGCGAAAAAAACCTGGATAAATGTTATGAAACTCGCAATTCCACCTGACAGCTCCATTATGGTCCTCCAGTAAAAATATTATTGCTATATATTATTGCTAGATATTGTATATTTTATCCGGTATGAAGTGCATCAGATAAATTTGCATGCTAGGGCTCAATTGCAGGAAATCTTTCTTAATCTTTTTAAGGAATTTAACAAATAACACAAACCGGTAATAAAAAGCCACCCCTGCGGGTGGCTTTTTATTCCTCGGTTAAGCTGATTCTTCTTTTTTCTTCTTACGTTCCATAGTTATAATAAGCGGTTTTTCCTTTTTCAAAATGGTATCCTTGGTAATTACACATTTGGCAATATCCTCGCGGGACGGGATATCGTACATAATTTCAAGCATAATATCTTCCAGGATGGAGCGCAGGCCACGGGCTCCTGTCTTGCGCCTTAATGCCTCCTGGGCAATGGTGATCAAACCGTCATGCTGGAATTCCAGGTTGACCCCGTCCAGGTCAAACAGCTTTTCGTACTGCTTCACCAGCGCGTTCCTGGGCTCGGTTAATATGCGCACCAGCGCATGCTCATCCAGCGCGTCCAGGGTTACAATGATTGGCAATCGGCCAACAAATTCCGGAATCAATCCATACTTTAATAAATCTTCCGGCAGTATCTGTGCCAAAATCTCACCAATGCGCTGTTCTTGTTTGGGCTTGATTTCAGCCCCAAAACCCATGACTTTCTGCCCGATACGGTTCTGAATAAGCTTTTCTATACCGTCAAAGGCCCCTCCGCAAATAAACAGTATATTGGTGGTATCCAGCTGAATGAATTCCTGGTGCGGGTGTTTACGACCGCCCTGGGGCGGTACACTGGCCACAGTTCCCTCAAGAATTTTCAGCAAAGCCTGTTGAACACCCTCACCTGAAACATCCCTGGTAATAGAGGGGTTTTCAGACTTACGGGCGATCTTGTCGATTTCATCAATATAAACTATACCCTTTTCGGCTTTTTCAACATCATAATCAGCAGCTTGGATTAGTTTCAGTAAAATGTTCTCTACGTCTTCACCCACATAACCGGCTTCGGTAAGCGATGTGGCATCGGCAATGGCGAAGGGCACATTAAGAAGCCTGGCCAGCGTCTGGGCCAGCAGTGTTTTCCCGCTGCCGGTCGGGCCCAGCATAACAATGTTGCTCTTTTGCAGTTCCACATCGTCAATTTTGCCGCCCAGGTTTATTCTTTTGTAATGGTTGTAAACAGCCACGGCCAATGCTTTTTTTGCGCTTTCCTGGCCAATAACATATTGATCCAGGATCGACTTTATTTCCTTAGGCTTGGGAACGTCGCCAAGGTCCAGACCGATATCCTCATTTAATTCCTCTTCTATGATTTCATTGCAAAGTTCAATGCATTCGTCGCAAATATAGACACCGGGCCCGGCCACTAGCTTTTTAACCTGATCTTGGAGCTTGCCGCAAAAGGAGCACTTCAGCTGACCTTTTTCATTAAACATAATTTACACCTCTTTTAGCTTTGCTTCGCCCGTACAAACACCTTATCTATAACGCCGTACTCTTTGGCCTCTTCAGCCGACATATAAAAATCACGTTCTGTATCCCGGGCGATGGTTTCCTTGGGCTGTCCGGTATGCTTCGCCAAAAGCTCATTGATAACGTCTTTAGTGCGCAAAATTTCTCTGGCTTGAATTTCTATATCCGTAGCCTGCCCCTGGGTGCCGCCAAGAGGCTGGTGAATCATAATCCTGGCGTAAGGCAGTGCAAACCTCTTGCCGGCGGCACCTGCCGTAAGCAAAAATGCACCCATGCTGGCTGCTTGCCCCAGACAGATAGTGGAAACATCCGGTTTTACATACTGCATGGTATCATATATTGCCATTCCGGCCGTAACCACGCCACCGGGGGAATTAATGTAAATATTGATATCTTTTTCCGGGTCTTCGGCTTCTAAAAATAAAAGCTGAGCTATTACAAGATTTGCCACGTTATCATCGATAGCGCCACCGATAAAAACAATTCTGTCCTTTAATAACCTTGAATATATGTCGTATGATCTTTCTCCCCGGTTTGTTTGTTCAACAACAATGGGAACAAGATAAGACACGAGATCTCCTCCTAACAATTATACAATCATGGTTACAGGATTATCACTATAAATAACCCCTTTGTGAATAACTTATTCTGCTTCCTCCGGGTTTGTTCCCTCAACAAGCTCGGCTTTTTCTGCAATAAATTCAATAGTTTTCTGCTGCTGCAGGCTGTCCCTTACATACTCCAACTGGTTTTGTCCTTCAAGTATTTTACGTAAAACCTCAGGCTCCTGCTGGTAATTTTCGGCCATTCTGGCTATTTCGTTTTGCAGATCCTCGTCACTGACCTCAATGTTTTCTTGTTTTGCTATAGTCTCCAGCACCAGAGTGGTTTTAACTCCCCTTGCTGCATCATCACGCAGGCTTTTCTTCAAATCGTCCAGATTGGAATTGGTATATTTAAAATAATTTTCCATGGTCATACCCTGCTGCATCAGCCGTCTTTCCATGTTTTCAATCATTTCTTCCAGCCTGGTTTCAATCATTTCATCCGGAATATCCACTTCCGCGTTTTCCACAGCTTTACTAACCGCTTCACCGTTTATTTGTTGTTGCGCCCTCTTTTCGGCCGCTTCCTTTAATTTATTCGATAAATCAGCCCTTAATTCCTCCAGTGTATCGAATTCGCTTACATCTTTGGCAAATTCATCATCAAGAGCAGCTGTTTCTTTACGTTTAATACCCTTAACCGTAACGGTAAACACCGCTTCCTGGCCTTTTAAGTCTTCATTGGGATAATCTTCGGGGAAAGTTACGGTAACCTCCCTGGTTTCGCCAATGGCGACACCTGCCAGTTGATCCTCAAAACCCGGCACAAAGGAGCCGGAGCCGATTTCCAGTGAATAATCGGTGCCCGCGCCTCCCTCAAATTCAACTCCGTCCTTGCGTCCCACAAAATCTATTAGCGCAATGTCAGCCTGTTGAACGGTTCCCTCCTCCAGGTTATTGAGGCGCGCATGTCTTTCCTGCAACTTCTTTAACTCGTTCTCGATGTCGTCACCGGTTACTTCTGAAACAGGTTTGGTTACCTGCAATCCGGTGTATTGGCCCAGCTTAACATCCGGTTTAACGCGAACGGTAGCCTTAAAGACCACCGGCTTACCTTCTTCAACCTGCACCAGATCAAGCTGAGGCTGGGAAACCGGTTCCACCCCTGTTGTTTTAACTGCTTTCATATAAGCATCAGGCACAACTAATTCAACTGCTTCGTTATAAAGGGTTGCTTTGCCGACGAAGTTTTCAAAAACCACCCGCGGTGTTTTCCCCTTGCGAAAGCCCGGTACCGTAACTTTTCCGACAAGCTTGCGGTATGCCTGATCCATGGCTTTAGTAAATTGTTCGGCATCGACCTCTACTTCAATTGTTACCTGGTTATTCTCCAACCGTTCCGCGGTTGCCTTCATTATAATGTGCTCCCCCTTTTAAGTTGTCATATGTAATGTTTTCCATCGCACAGTAATATTTTATCCAAAACCTTAATAATTACAATGCTATTCTACAATGACTTAAATATTTCCTTTTACTTTTGCTAAATAAAACCATAAAAACAAATAGCCGGTGTTATAACGCCGGCATCAAACTCTAATTGACGTTTAATTTTAACATGCTTTTGCCTTGACTGCAATAACTCACAGGCAAAAGTTTTTTACATTTCGAATTGACGTAACATTTGAAATATGTAATAATTTTCTCTAGTACATACGGTATACAAAAAAATATTTTTTTGGATGGCCGGAGATAGGGAGAGAGACAAGGGGGGAGAGGGGGCACTTTTTCAACCGGCAGTTGTGCCTTATCAGCTAAGATTATTTGCCTCGTTTTCAGGGAAGAATAACCTATGGGACAAGCCGGAAAATAGTATCAGGATATCCTAAGCTACCGGTCGTGTTGCATCTTACCGGCAGTTTAATTAAATCAAGAACAAATAAGGAGGTTACTCTTATGACTAATGTTGTATCACCAATGGTTGGAAAACTCGTATCTGTTGATGTTAAAGTGGGCGATGCGGTTAAAGCCAACGATGCCGTTGCTACCATCGAAGCCATGAAAATGATGGTTAAAATTTATGCTCCCGCTGATGGCACAGTTAAAGAAATTAATGCTGCTGCCGGCGATGTTGTTAATACCGACACTGTAATTATGACCCTCGAATAGCTCTGTTTTATCCGGCCTTTTATATGTGTTGATTAGGTTATTTATGTGGCCAATTTCCCCGCCAGCTTTACGGAGGAATGCGGCCTTTTAATTTTTTATAATAATTTACTGTTGCCGCGCATTTGCCGGGGCATTTTTTTGTTTACACCCAAGATAGCCACTGTCTACATTAAAGTACAGTAAACGCCTTTCATAGCCCGGTCATTAATCTCGTTAACCGCCGCTAAGACTCCCGCCTCTATAGGCGGGAGTTAAGCGGCGATAAACTCGAAATAAGTGCGACTAAGGTTCAGGTGGGGTCAAAACCCCACCTGAACCAAGTCTTCTTTATAAGATCAGCCCAATAAGCAGCAAGCGTTGGAACAAACACAATTTGGCGCATAAAATTGGCATGGTTTTTGCAGTAATACCGTGTTAAGACCGCGTTGAACATTAAAAATCAGTCTGATTTTACCCTATCTTATCCTTAAAAATTGTGCTTGAGGACAGGTGAATCTTATAATCAGATTTTCCTAAGGTCTAATCCAGCCTTAGAAAGGAGTAAAAAGATGCGTCAAACTGTTATAGTAAGCGCCGCCAGAACACCATTCGCCAAGCTTGGTGGTGCGCTTAAAACCATCACGGCGACAAAACTGGGCGGTATAACCATAGCTGAAGCAATAAAAAGAGCCGGTATTGAAGGCAATGACGTAGAAAATGTTATATTTGGCCAGGTTCTGCAAGGTGGCTGCGGGCAGATTCCATCCCGCCAGGCGACCCGTGAAGCCGGACTGCCCTGGGAAACCCCTTCCGAAACTATCAATAAAGTATGCGCCTCCGGCCTCCGCGCCGTAACCATTGGAGACCAAATTATCCGGGCGGGAGATGCCGACATAATCGTAGCCGGCGGCATGGAAAGCATGAGCAATGCCCCCTACTTTGTTAAAAACGCCCGCTGGGGCCTGCGTATGTTTGACACTAAATTTATTGACCTGATGGTAAACGACGGACTGTGGTGCTCATTCTATGACCGGCACATGGCAATTCACGGTGGCGAAGTCGCCAAAGAATATGGGGTTAGCCGGGAGGAACAGGATGAATGGGCACTGCGCAGCCAGCAATTGGCAGTTGCCGCCATTGACAGCGGGCGGCTGAAAGAAGAAATTGTTTCTGTAAATATTCCCCAAAAGAAAGGCGATCCCAAGGTAGTAGACACGGACGAAGGTCCCAGGCGCGATACCAGCATTGAAGCTTTGCGTAAACTGCCGCCTGTTTTCGATCCCAACAATACCGTAACGGCAGGCAACGCCCCCGGTGTTAACGACGGTGCAGGAGCCCTGGTGGTGATGTCCGACGAAAAAGCTTCCGAATTGGGCTTAAAGCCCATGGCCACTATTCTGGGGCACGCTTCAGTGTCACAGGACGCTAAATACATTGCCACCGTTCCCGGCTTATCAATTAATAAACTGCTTAAACAAAAAGATATGAACATCGACCAGATAGACTTGCTGGAAGTAAATGAAGCGTTCGCTGCAGTTGCACTGGTAAGCGGTAAAATCGCAGGCTGGAACCCCGACAGGGTTAATGTCAACGGCGGCGCAATTGCCTTTGGACACCCAATTGGGGCCAGTGGCGCCCGCATCCTGATGACTCTGGTATACGAACTCCGCCGGCGCGGTGGCGGCATCGGCGTGGCCGCAATCTGCAGCGGCGCCGCCCAGGGTGATGCAGTGATGGTCAGGGTGGAATAAAACCAGTTTAAAAGAAAGGAGTGCCTGCATTGCCTTATTTACTTACGGACGAGCAAAAAATGATGCGTGATATGGTTAGAAAACTTGCACAGAATGAAATTGCCCCTCTGGCTGCGGAAATCGACCGGGATCATAGATTCCCCAGGGAAAATATCGAAAAAATGGCCGAACTGGGCCTGATGGGCGTGCCAATTCCCGAGGAATACGGAGGAGCTGGCTGCGACTTCCTTTCCTACATCATCACCATTGAGGAGATATCACGGGCTTGTGCCTCAACCGGCGTTATTTTAGCAGTTCATACCTCGGTTGGCACTTTTCCCATATTGTACTTTGGCACCGAGGAGCAAAAACAAAAGTACATCCCAAAACTGGCCGGCGGAGAATATATCGGCGCTTTCGCACTTACCGAGCCAAACGCCGGCTCCGATCCAGCCAATCTTGCCACTACCGCCAGGCTGGAGGAGGACCACTACATTATCAACGGCAACAAGATCTTTATCTCTAACGGCGGAGAGGCCAGTGTGTATGTTACTTTCGTAACCACGGATAAAAGCAAGGGACACAAGGGCATTACCTGCCTACTGGTGGAAAAAGATACGCCAGGCTTTTCCATAGGCAAAACAGAGGAAAAAATGGGGCTGCACGGCGATATAACCACTGAATTGATTTTTGACAACGCCGTGGTTCCCAAAGAAAATCTTTTAGGAAAAGAAGGCGAAGGATTTAAAGTCGCTATGGCCCTACTGGACGGAGGACGTATCGGCATTGCTGCTCAAGGTCTGGGTATTGCCCAGGCGGCCTTCGATGTTGCCAAAGAATACGCCAAAGAAAGGGTGCAGTTTGGCAAGCCGATTGCCAGCTTCCAGGCTATCCAGTTTATGCTGGCAGACATGGCCACCCGCATAGATTGCGCCCGCATGCTGGTTTACAGGGCCGCCCGCATGCGCGATATGGGCCTGCCTTATAGCAAGGAGTCCTCAATGGCCAAGATGTACGCCACTGACACTGCCATGGAGGTTACCACCAACGCAGTACAAATCCTGGGTGGCTACGGTTACTGCCGGGAATATCCTGTTGAGCGCTATATGAGAGACGCCAAAATCACCCAGATATATGAAGGCACCAACCAAATACAAAGGATTGTAATATCCAAGCATGTGCTGAACAGCTAAAAGGAGGGGTATCCCCCTCCTTTGCTTATTTTGCCTGCGTCGCCTCACCCGTTGACTTTATCAACAAAGTAGGCGTAATAGATTATTAATGCCACCGGCGCCGCAAAAGTCAATCCTGCGGTAAAAAAAGCCCCCAGCGCACCGCGCAGGTTTTTTTCCTCTTTCCAAGCATACCACCCGTAACTGGCAATATGCAGAGATACCAGGCCAACCACTGTTAGAATCACTGCATAATACATATAACCACCCCTATTGAATAGGAACTATTTCATGTAGCAATCCGGCCCGGCGAACTTTGTAATCCACCTTGATATCGAAAGTCGCTTCCGGGTATTTTTCGTCCCAGTTGTAAGCCACCCATTCCGGCCAGGTTAAAAACAACTTTTTGGCGTGAAGACCGAACCCCAGAAAATCAGCTTTTAAATCCATACTTTTAACCATGGTTTCGTTAATATCTCTATATAAACTCTTTTCAACCGCGTCTTCGATAATATACAATCTGGCCGGGGTAATGTAATTTTCCCGGCTCTGTATACCAACCACCCCCCCCTCCATTTGGACATCAACGGCTATGTGCGGATAACCGTCTACAATTTGCACATTCACCTTTGGAGATTGGCGGGGCTTGACTTCAACAATAATATAATCATTCCGGTGTTCAGGATCAGGCACATCAATAAATGTTCGTTTCATAGTACCTTCAAAAATCTTCTGCACGCCAACCTGATTCCCGTTTAAGGTACCTACCATTTTTCCCTCTTTAAAGATAGCGGCTCCCATAAATTCCAGCTCACCGCCACCCTCACGGGGAATCTTTCCCGCCTGGTAAATACCATTTGCCTTGGGGGAATTGTTATTGTAAACGGGAGCTTCACGGTTAAGAGAGGCTAAGATGCCTAAAGGAGCAACACCGGGCATTTCGGATTTAATATAAAAATATTCAAAATTGTCAAAAGGTATAAACTCGGTATACCTCCAACCCCTCTGCAGCAATTCATAATATTTCCCCACGTTATCCTCAAGTTTGGGCACGCCCTTCGACAGGAAGTCTTCGGCCCCGCCCTCGCAAATGATTACATATGAGGTTCGGCGAAACTGGTGGAACCGGACCAGAGTATCCATATATTTTGTTAGGCCTTCTTCAGCCAGTGCCCGGGAAAAAACAACCCACTTGATGTGACTCAGGTCAGCCCGCCTGTCCACCACGGAGTCCAGCAGTTCCAGGGCGCTTAAAAAAGTCGGCGCCTCCATTGAAACTGTAAAAAAGCCCCCTCCGCCCCCTCCTCCCGAGGCGGGTTGGCCGCCACCACCGCCTGCGATATTCTTCGGCACTGCAACAACAGTGGTTATGGTAAGATTGTTTTGTTTGCCCTTGTCGAGCCCAATCGCCAGTACCCAGGCAATTTCATCGGGGTCATTGTAGTCATAGCAGCCGGGTATCAGCAAAAGAAGAAAACCGATTAATAAAAGACTAATTGCTCTTTTCATTAAGGCCGCCTCCCCCATCCCTGATTTTGGCAATTATCAGCAATAACAATACAACTATTACCAGCAGGCCTAAACTGTAACGGCTTAAATATTGGTGGGCCCAGTAGGTCACCTGGAGCGCATTTTGCGGAATAAACGCAATAACAACAGTTAACACCGTCGCTGCCAATACAAACGGGCGGTAATCTCTCAGCTTACAAATACGCGTTAACACCATAGCCGCGGCATAATAGGAAATGGAAAGAAAAATCATATTGCCAAAAACCCATAATGGTACAAACAGAACCTCCATTCTTTGTCCGAACCTGCCAATGTTGATGATTCTGGCCAGTTCAAAAGAAGGAAGCATTAATTCGGTCACGGGCGGGAAACTAAAAACCAAAATAGGAACTGCTGTAAATGCAAACAGGAAAAACCCCGCTATAAGCGTCCCCCCGATACCAATGGCCTTGATCCTACCGGCCGGTAAAAAGGGACAGATCAGACCCAACAATAAAATTTGCACATACTCCCCGGTAAAATTAAAGCTCCCCAGCAATAATTTCAGCGGACCGGGGCCAAGCAGCGGGTAAAGCGCGTCCCAGCGCCACATGGGGGTGGTTAAAACAATCAAAATCAGGGCTGTAACAACCATCACCGAGGCCAGAAACCTGGCGGTACGTGCTATAGCCTCAAGTCCCAGGTAGCTCACCACCATAGTTCCGGTGACAAATAAAGCGGTTACCAGGCTGATGGGCGTGTCTGTAAGGAACCCCGACACCACCCGCTCACTGATCCCCCGCAGGGTCATCCCTGCCCCAAGCAACAGCACAGCCAGATAAAAAAAAGCAAACAGCAGATTAATATACGGTCCCGCCAATCCCTCGCCAATTTCAACCAAATCCCGGCCCGGATACCGGTTAAGCAGAGCAACCAGCAGCAGCACGACGACAATGCCGGCAGCAGCGGTTAGCAGAGGAATCACCCATGAGGCATTCAAACCTTTTTGATAGTAAAAAACTGTATAGGTTAAAAAAATCTTGGCCGAAATAAAAATGAACAGTAACGTTATCGCTTCGGAAGCGCCAATAACAGGTTTAAAACGGCTCATTTGCCACCCCCGCCCCGCTTGCCGCCGCGCCGCAACCAGCTGCGGCTTTTTGGGGGCTGGCGCCGGGTTTTTAGCGGATCTAAATAATCCGGCCGGGTTTCCTGTTGCCATACCGGTCCACGCATGAAGTAATCCGTACCTTTAATGGTTACCGGCGCGGCCGGCGCCATAAAAGGTATCCCGAAAGACTTCAAGGTAACCATTACCCCCACATGAATATACACCCCAATCAGAATACCCATTAGACCCATAACTGAACCCAACAAAATATAAACAAACCGCAATAGCCTGATGGATAAAGAAAAAGAATAATTAGGTATCGCAAACGACCCCAAAGCCGTTACCGCCACCACAATGATCAGGATAGGGCTGACAATATTGGCCGATACTGCCGCCTGACCCAGAATTAAAGCCCCCACGATGCCCAGAGTAGTACCGACAGTACCTGGAATCCGAATACCTGCTTCCCGAATCAATTCAAAGGAGGTTTCCATCAGCAGAACCTCCACGATGGACGGAAACGGCACCTTCTCCCGGGCCCCGGTCATGGCCAGCAGCAGGTCTGTGGGGATGAATTCCGGGTGATAAGCAACGATAGCCACATAATGAGCCGGGAGCAGCAACGCCATAAACAGTCCCAGGTAGCGGATAATCCTGATAAAAGAGCCGGAGGGCCACCTGATGTAAGCGTCTTCGGGAGACTGCATTAGATTGAAAAAAGTACACGGCACCAGCATAACAAAAGGATTACCGTTTACAAAAATAGCCACCTTACCCTCTAATAAATTAGCTGCCACCCGGTCCGGCCGCTCGGTGGTAAGCACCTGAGGAACCGGAACACCGGGCGAATCCTCAATCATTTGCTCCACCAGACCGGGTTCGCTTAAATAATCCGCGCGAATTAATTCAAGCCTTCTTTTTACTTCTTTAACCAAATCCGGATTAACCACATCCGCCATATACATCACAGCACACTGCATTGGCCCGACAGCGCCGGCATTTACGTACTCAGTAACCAAAGCAGGGCGATAGATTATCTTGCGTACCAGCGTAGTATTGATTTTGATTAATTCGGTAAACCCTTCCTGGGGCCCCCGGATTACAGCCTCTACCTGGGGCTTACCCACGCTCCGGTACTGCCAGCCCTTGGTTTCAATCAGTATAGCCCGGTCAAAACCATCGATAATTAATGCGGTGTTGCCGTTTAGCACATCATTAACCACTTGTTCAAAGGTTTCAGCCTCAGCAACCTGGTTGCTGGGGAGTACCGCAGCTTTTATCCGCTCGATAAAGTCTTCATCAATTTTTTTAGCATCGGCTGCCCCCCCATCCGCACGAACATCTCTCAGCTCCGAAAGAAGCATCAGCGGCTGCAATACAGTGGTATTCTGCAATTGGGTATTGGTAATTCCGTCCAGGTATAGCAGCATGGCCCTGGTGGGAGGTTTAGTACCGATGGAGATAATTCTGAAAACAGGGTCCTTGTTCTCGGGCACACGAAAAATTTTCTCCAGCACCTGTTTATTATTATCCAAGCCCAGATAAAGCTTAACTTTATTGTTCATTATGTCATCAATAGCCTTGTTTTCCGCTATCTTATCGGCAAATCTTTTTTCAATAGCAGGGTTGGGCTTAACTCCACCACCTGATGATTTTCCTCCGTCCCGGGCATCTTGCCCCTGCCGACCACTGTTCTTTTGGCCAGCTGAGGATTCTTTGTCCGGCCATTTATTTTTATTCTTACCGGATTGCTTGCCATCTTCATCCATCCGGTCTTCTATCCCTGATTCAAAAAGAGACGGGATAGAATTTGGCTTCCTGTAAAGTAGATACTTCAACAACTCCACACCATCACCCCAGAGTCAGGCTTAAATTAATAAATTGAACAAAGCTCTTAAATTTGAATATTAGTAATACCCTGGCAGTTAGTGGTTTATGTGGATATATTAGATGTGTTATAATATCCTGCAAAAGTACCTTAGAGCGGGTGATAAAAATTATACAGGACCAACTCCAGATGACTACCGACCAGATCAGAAACTGGATAGCGACTCCGGCAAACATCCAAGCTTTACTGATCAATATTGGGCTATCAGCGGTAGTATTATTTACAACCTACTTAATTATCAAAATTTTGTCCTCAATCATAGACAGGGTGATAAAAGAAAGGAACATCAACGAAGAAAACACTGATAGCGAAACAGACAATCGTCTTATATCCGATAATTTAATCCGTTCAACCAGGGTTCTATTAAAAACACTGTTACTTTACGGAGGATATTTTTTTGCTGCTATTTTGATCCTTCAAATCTTTCAAGTAAAAGTTATTTCAGTTGACGACTTAAAAACCGCAGCCGTTAAAATTATTAAAATTGTAGGAGTTCTGGTAGGAGCCAGGCTTGCCGTTAATATCGGCCAGATAACGGTTAAACAAATTTTCGAACGTCATAAACTAAATGAACAACGGCGGGCCCAAACTCTTGAAGCACTGCTGCGCAATGTGCTTACCTATATAATTTTTTTTCTGGCCGCACTAATGATTATGGAAATTTTCAATGTCAACACCAGTGCCATCCTGGCCAGCGCAGGCATACTGGGTCTGGCCGTCGGATTCGGAGCACAGAACCTGGTTAAAGACATCATCAGCGGGTTTTTTATTCTATTCGAAGATCAATTTAGTGTTGGGGATTTCGTTGAAACCGCAGGAATCATCGGAACAGTGGAGGAAATCGGCCTGCGCACCTGCAAGATCCGGCAGTGGACGGGGCAGCTGCACATTATTCCCAACGGAGAAATAACCAGGGTGACCAACTACAACAGGGGACATATGATGGCTGTGGTAACTGTGGGAATTGCATACGAGGAAGACATTGACCGGGCCATCGAGGTGTTAAAACAGGAAAGCTATATCGCTTATAAAGATATCGAAACAATCTTGGATGAACCCCAGGTCCAAGGGGTGACTGAGCTTGCCGATTCCTCCGTTAATATCCGCACCGTTGCCCCAACTGCTCCCGGTGAGCAATGGGTTATTGAACGCGAGTTGCGGCGTCGTTTTAAATATGCACTGGACCGGGCCGGTATTGAAATCCCTTATCCCCGCCGGGTACTGTACCAGCGGGAAGAGGATATTCATATCCTGAAAGACCAACAATATGAAGGGTAGCAGGCATTGGCTCAACCCAGGTATACAGAATGAAATATACAATAAAACCGAAACCGGGGGCGGGTTAATTGCTTAACTCCAGCCCCCGGCTAATTATTTTCCGTTACCAACTTAAAAACCTCCTTAAGTTATTCTTCATCACTTCCTGTCTTCGGACAGGGTTTCCCGCTTTTCATCGGGTTCAACTTCGATTTTTTCCAGACCAATATCTCTCAGGATCTGGTCAATTAATTCTTTGGTCATTACCATACCTCACCTCCTTTTAAAAGTACCTAAGAAAAATGATATGCTTATTATAACTAAAATGTGTTAAAAATTAAATGAAAATTTGTAAAAAAGATATTAATTATAAGTTAACAATTATGTTAAACCATGGTATCGACCGTTCTTTGCAGTTAAAATTACCAAATCGGAGTGCCTCCACGAAACAACTAACCAGAAATTAACCTAAACTTTACATTAAAAGCTGTTGCTTTATTAATTACCTTTGTGTATAATATGCATAATATAAGCGCGGAGGTGGTTTTATGAAACTCAATACGGCATATCGGTTAACCATTAACAGTGACGGAGAAAACAGGCAATACCACCTCTATTCCAGGTGGTTGGTCCAAGTTTACCTTCAAACTTATCAAAACCTGGGCAAGCAAATCAGCATTGAGCAACTAATCGACGGACTATGGCAACCTGCCAGCATCTAAAGCATAATGCATAATTTAATTTTTATACAAAATGACTATAAACGCCAGGCATGCTTTTCCAAAATATTATACAAACGCGCACGCTAATTGAATTTCAATATGTGCGTGTTTTTCTTTTCACGACTCAATTCTATTTTACATAATATATTATTATAACTTAGCCCGGGCAGTCTTTTCCCGACCCCTGCCGGAATCACTGTCACAAACCAAGGTAAGATAATCAAGTTACGCTTATAAATGGCAGAGCCTGACCCCCTATTATATTCGGAGGTGTCATTTTTGGCTATAATTACACTGGAGATTCCCAGAAAAAAAACCGGAGAAGAAGTAGTAAAAAAGCTATTAAGCAAACCAGGTATTGAACAGGTGGATATTATTGGGGATAAAGTTAAAATCAGATATGACCCATTTAGCATATTACCGTTCAGCATTGAAAGGTGGGTCAGAGAAACCAAAGTTTTCCCCTTTTACTTTGGCTGAAAAAAGAAGTAATTGTCCCCTTGCGGGGCATTCATCATGTAATTATACCAAACATACGTTTTGGCTTGAAGGGATAATAAAAACTCCGGTATTTTGGATAATAAATACAAATTTTTGTAATTGTATTTAACTATTTGTAATAATATGTTATTATTGCACTCGGGTGATTTTCTTTGAATCTTTTAAATTGGGGAAGGCTTTTAGTACAAATAGAGCTTGAAAGGCGTAAGCTTTATGAGGTATCAAAAAACGACCCGGCCAATTTTAAAAAACTGCTTCAGGTGAGCCAGCAACTGGATGAGTTGATTAATAAGTATCAGCGGGAAGTAAAAGCGGCTTTATAATAAAGAAGACTTGGTTCAGGCGGGGTTTTGACCCCACCTGAACCTTAGTCGCACTTATTTCGAGTTTATCGCCGCTAAGACTCCCGCCTGTAGAGGCGGGAGTCTTAGCGGCGGTTAACGAGATAAAAAGACTCCGGCACCTGGCCAGGGGCTCAATAAGTAGTTTTACCGATTAATCGATACTTAATTTTTATGGAAAAACAGCAATAAAGGAATACATATAAAACCTCAGCCATATGATGTAGTAGGCGCCACATCGTCTATGGAAGGAGGTGATTATATGCTTGCCTTTTTGCTGCTTTCCTTTCCACCACTTTTAATGTTAATCAAATTCCGGTGGAAAATAACTTTTGGCTTTGTAATCTCGTACCCGTAATTAAACCCTAAACTAACTATATGACACAGTATTCTCAAAGATGACAGTTCTATAATATTTTAAATTGTCAAAACTTTCATTGATGTTTATAAGCCCTGCCCTTATCGGCAGGGCTTGGTTTGTTTTTACAGTCGTTTCATCGAGCGTTCCAGCTGTGACAACGTGTTGCTCTCCAGCAACCTAACCGTTTGCCCCAAAAGCTCCACGGTACGGACATCCTGCCACTCTCTGTGGGGAAGCGTATTCAACCACAGAACATCCTTAACGCGCTTTTTTATTTCTCCCAGCAACAAAGCAGTGTTCTCAGGCTCCAGAGTCTTGGTGTCGCTCACGATAATAAAAAAAGTGTTTCTGGTTAGCAGGTGCTGGTAATTGGTCGTAAATGTACGCAGGGAAGCCGCAAGATTGGTGGTTTTGCCCCACTGGCCGCTTTCCGACATCACTACGGACATTGTCTGCGCAAAGCCCAGGCGCCTTGCGAGTTGTGGCGTGATTCTTTCCAGATCTTCGGAGAATATAAATGTTTCAATATCCTTGACCACATCGGTAAGGCCGTAAATAAACTGAATGATCAAGCGGGCGTAACGGGCCATCGAAGCGGATACGTCACATACTAAAACAAGCCTTGGTTTTTGCACCCGCTTGCTTCTGTAACGAAGATACAATGGGATACCTCCATATTGGATGCTGCCGCGCACAGTGCGCCTGATATCAATGGCCTGTTTTTTTCTGCTGCCCCGGTAACGGCGTGATAATCCGGTGGCAAGGCGGCGGGCCATTTTTTTCAGCAGCACGGTGACCGCCGGCATATCCTGCTCGCCTATTGCCCGCATATCCTTTTCCAAAAGTGACTCCTCTGGTTCCCGTACCAGGTCCCGGGCCACCGACCTGATTACTTCATCCGCCTCCTGGTCACCATAATAACCAACATCATAATTCGGCCGGGTTTCCCCTTGCTCATCTTCCTTCTTGTTTAAATGATAACGCCAGTAATCCAGTGATGACTCCACTACCTGGGCAATTAAGTTGGAAGGGTCGTTTACTGGGTTCCCCCGGTAACTTTCCAATAAACTGCGGATTCTATTGCGCTCATTTTCCGGCAAGCGGGTATAGGTTTCCAACTGTTGTTCGGTAAGCTTAATCTGCTCGGCAGCCCCCCCGGCCCATTCTCCTCCGCTGCGTGAAACACCAGCCATAATCTCTTCTTCTGAACTTTGCATTAACTGTTCCAATTCCACAGCCTCTTCCGCCTCCTGCCGGCGCCACTGCTCCTTAACTTCGTCAGGTGCGAAAAACCTGTCAAAAGCGAGATCAAACACCCTGGCGTCTCGCTGCTTTTTTACCAGTGTGGCCCTCAGCGCCAAGCGAAACTGTTTCCGGTCCAAAACATCCACTGCTGCCAGCGCTCTGATGGCATCGCTCAGTTCCGAGGTTCCAGTGTTCAGACCCAAACTGCGCAGCACGGCTATAAATTTGGACAATCGTTCAAAGAACGCGACAGGGCTAATATTATTCCCTGTATAAACTGTTCCCATTTTGCTCATATCATCACCCATTACTTTTTATCTTCACACAGCCTGTAAGACCCCGCCCTCTTCGGTCGGGGATTAACAGGCTGTAAGCTCGAAATAAGTGCGACTAAGGTTCAGTTGGGGTCAAAACCCCAACTGAACCAAGTCTTCTTTATTATACAAGGAAAAACCGCTCCTGATATGGAATATAACACAGATAGTTATTAATTGAAATTAAAACCTTTATATTGTCAGGAGGAAGTAATAATGAATGACGCACCCAGGGGAGCTTTTATCCAAAGAGATAAAAAGACTTACGCCATAGTACCCAGGTCACCCATGGGCCTGGTAACACCTGATATTCTGGAAAATGTCGCCCGCGTAGCCCGTAAGCATAACATACCGGTGATTAAAATCACCTCAGGCCAACGGCTGGCCCTGGTGGGACTGGAACCGGAGTCTGTCGAGGAAGTCTGGCGGGACCTGGGCATAGATGTCGGCCCGGCAGTGGGTCTATGCGTTCATTATGTTCAGGCTTGCCCCGGCACTACTTTGTGCAAATATGGAATTCAGGACTCGCTTGCCCTGGCCGGAGAGCTGGAAAAATTATTTGTCAACATGGAAACGCCCGCCAAAACTAAAATCAGCGTGTCCGGTTGCCCCATGAACTGTTCAGAAGGATATGTACGAGACTTTGGGGTTTTCGGAAAAAAATCCGGCTGGACGGTGGTTATCGGCGGCAACTCTGGCGGAAGGCCCAGAATTGGTGATGTATTAGCGGAAAACCTCACCAGTGAGGAAGTTATCGCTCTCGCCCACAAATTCTTTGATTATTACAGGGCCAACGCTAAGAACAGAGAGAGAACAGCCCGGTTTGTGGACCGCACCGGCATCGAAGAGATTAAAAAAGCCCTGCTGTAAAAAAAAGAGACTGTCGGCTTTACGCCGTAAACAGTCTCTTTTTTTACAAAACATCCAAGTTTTCACGCCTAAAATTTTATACTGCGCAGTTTGTTGACCCTTTCCTGAATAGGCGGGTGAGTACTGAACAGTTTAGCCAGAGACGCGCCTGACAGCGGGTTGACAATGAAAAGGTGGGACGCAGCAGGATTTACCTGCATGGGAATGCGGTGAGCAGCCGATTCCAGTTTCAACAGTGCGTTGGCCAATCCGTCCGGGGACCCGGCCAGACGCGCGCCGGTGGCGTCCGCCGAGTATTCCCTGGAACGGGAAATGGCCATCTGGATAATCATAGCGGCAATTGGAGCTATGATAGCCATCGCCAGACCACCTATGAGTCCGGCGCCGCCCTCATCGTCATCTCCCCTGCCCATCCCGAATATAGCCGCCCATTGAAAAGCGCTGGCCATCATGGATATGGCACCGGCAATGGTAGCCGCAACCGTTCCGATAAGCACATCCCTATTCTTGATGTGGGCCAGTTCATGCGCCAGCACACCCTCAACTTCGGAACGGTTCAACAGACGCATAATCCCTTCAGTGACAGCCACAGCGGAATGGGCCGGGTTACGTCCGGTAGCAAAAGCATTGGGCTGATCCGACGGAGTTACAAATAATTTGGGCATAGGAATTCCGGCCCGATTTGATAATCTTCCGACTATGGCATAAAGGTCGGGAGCCTCAGCCTCGGATACCGGGTAAGAGCGAGTCATTTTAATGGCAATTTTATCACTGTAAAAGTAACTGAAGAAGTTTAGCGCCATGGCAATAAAGAAAAACATCACTGCGCCCGACTGTCCGAACAGCGCGTTCCCCATCAACACCAGCAAAACAGATAAACCGCCCATCAACAGCCATACTTTTAATGTATTCATCTTTTGACCAACCTCCCTTTCTATAAACTATTGGATTACAGACTTGATGTTACTTCGTTAAGATAAACCAGCAGAGATTGAACCAGCGTAATACCCTGCACCATAATTTTATTTCTTATCTGCACCGCTTGATTGGCGTCAAGACTTGCGGCCGCAGCCGGCTGCAGCTGAGCTAACTGGGATTCAATTTGCTTAAACTGCTTCTTTAGAAGGTCAATAGTTACTGAGCAATTACCATTGCCACTATCATGAGAAAGTGATGGTTCTTCATTGAGCTGGCTTAAATGCAACTTTATTTCTTCCAGGGTTAATCTGTTTGTTTTTAATACTTCAATAATCTTAAGCTGCAGCAGCGATTTATCTGTATAAAACCTGTAATTACTCTCAGACCGAACCGGTTCAAGCAAACCAAGGTTGGTGTAATAGTCTATCGTCCGTTTACTGACCCCTGCCAGCCGGGCAATTTCGCCAATCCTATATTTATTTAACTCCCCAATTTACATCACCCCACCAGTATTATTATAACCCACAACAACAATACTGTACAGTTCAACGTTACACTGTTTTTGTCAGTTTATGTTAAAATTAAAAATTATATTACCTGGCACCTTGTTGTTGTGTGACGGCCAGGGCCAACCGTCCCCACGAAACTTTAGCTATGAAACAGCAGCTTATTCAGATAAAATTAATCCATCAGTCGTTCCCAGCATTAGTATTTGCTTAAAAACCCGCGGCCTCACATATAATAATCCGTGTAATAAAGGAGTCAGAATGATAAAACAGTTTATCGTTTCGAAGTATTATGAATTCTGACTACTGAACTCTGAATACCTGAATAGCAACAATCCGTGTGACACCCGAAACAGTTAAAAGAGGTTGATAAAAATGGATTATCAACAATATTATAGCCTGCAACAGCTGGCATCACTATATAACATAAAAACAAAATACACCGCTGCAGGGGGCGCTTGCCGGGAAACCGAGCCACATAACCTGCTGGCGATATTGCACGCACTGGGGGTTAAAATAGAAAGCCCCCATGACCTAAAAGAGGCGCTGCACCATAGAAAGCAAGAGCTATGGCGGCGCTGCTGCGAGCCTGTAGTGGCTGTCTGTCAAGGGTCCCCGGGCTTCATTGAGCTGCGCTTGCCGGCCGGAACTGCCGGTTGCGTGGAATTGGCTTGTCATTTGGAAAACGGCGAACTGCACCGGTGGAACTGTGGCCTGGATCAATTTGCCGCGCAGGCAACAAAAGTGGACGGTGTAAATTATATTACCAGATTCATACCCATACCCAAAGCACTGCCCGCAGGCTATCACCGCTGCACTTTAAATCTCCCCCACAGCACACATCAATTATTGCTCATAGTGACGCCGCCTAAAGCATATTTTCCATTAGAAATGAAAGCCAAGCGCAGCTGGGGAACATTCATGCCACTATACGCGCTTCGCTCGGAGGATAATTGGGGCGCCGGTGATTTTGGGGACCTTGAAAATATACTGAAGTGGACAGGTGACCTTGGCGGCAGCTTTGTTGGGACCCTCCCCCTATTGGCCTCTTTTTTAAATGAGCCTTTTGAACCAAGCCCGTACTCGCCGGCCAGCCGGTTATTTTGGAATGAGTTTTACCTGAACATAAACCGGGTGGCTGAATTAAAACATTGTCCCTCAGCGCTAGATTTGCTTAATTCCCGGGCTTTTAACAAGCGGCTGGCGGAGCTGCGCGCCAGCCGCTTGGTGGATTACCGGCACATTATGAGTCTTAAACGAAACCTGCTGGAGCTATTATCCGAATGCCTTGCGAATTCGGACTCCTCCCGGCATGACGAACTATGCCGGTGGACTGAGGCTAATCCCGAAGTAAAACGTTACGCCAGATTCCGGGCAGCCATGGAAAAAAGGAACGCCCCGTGGCAGCAGTGGCCGGACAGTATGCGCAGCGGGAAGCTCCGGGAAGAAGACTGTGACCCCAAAGCAGAACGATATCACCTTTACGTTCAGTGGCTGGCCCATAACCAACTGCAATCGGCAGCCGCGCAAGCCAATAAAGAATGGCCCGGACTGTACCTGGACCTGCCCCTGGGAGTTCACCCGGCGGGTTATGATGTCTGGAGCAGGCAAAATCTTTTTGTGCTTAATGCCAGCTGCGGAGCTCCACCCGACCTGCTTAATTCAGGGGGACAAAACTGGGATTTTCCTCCCTTGCACCCGGAACAAATCCGGCAGCAGCATTATGACTATTTTATTGACGTATTGCGCCATCACATGAAACAGGCCCATATTCTGCGGATTGATCATGTAATGGGGTTTCACCGCTTATTTTGGATCCCCGCCGGCCAAACAGCGAAAAACGGTGTTTATGTAGGCTACAATGCTAAAGAATTTTATGCTATTTTAACACTGGAATCGAACAGGCAAAAAACCGTCCTGGTGGGCGAAGATCTGGGTTTAGTCCCGGACACCGTTAGGAAAGATATGAAAAAGAAAAAAATTTTACGCATGTTCGTTTTGCCGTTTGAACTAAAGCGTTCAGGCAGGCAATTAAAACCAAACCAGGCGCCCGCCGGCTCGCTGGCCTGCCTGAATACACATGACATGCAGCCTTTTGCAGCTTTTTGGCGCGGCAGTAAAGCAGCAGATCGCACTGCCCTGATCAGATATTTTCACAACCGGAAACAAATTGGGGCCAGAAGAAAAAACATCAAAGGTGCTTTAACCTGCTGCCTGAATTATTTGTCCTCCGGACCGGCGAAAATAATGTTAGTCAATCTGGAGGATTTATGGCTGGAAAAATCACCGCAAAATGTTCCCGGGACAACCGGCGGATATCCAAACTGGCGCCGTAAATTCCGCAAAAGTGTTGAGGAGTTCACTGTTTCGCCAAGGGTTAAAAGAATGCTTTTAAAAGTAAATAACCTGAGAAAAGGAATTAAACCCACCGCCCTGTTCCGTTACAAGGAGGAATAACTATGGAAAAATTCATCTGTATTCACGGCCATTTTTATCAGCCACCGCGGGAAAACCCCTGGCTTGAAGCCATAGAGGTACAAGATCCGGCCTATCCTTATCATGACTGGAACGAAAAAATCAGCTTTGAATGCTATGCGCCAAATGCCGCGGCGAGGATTTTAAACGGAAAGGGCTGGATTAAAAAAATCTTTAACAACTATTCACGCATCAGTTTCAATTTCGGCCCGACCCTGCTTGACTGGATGGAATCCAATGAGCCGGAAGTTTATGAGGCGATCATCCAAGCCGATCAGGCAAGTATTAAGCATTTTTCCGGCCATGGCTCCGCCATGGCCCAGGCTTACAACCACATGATCATGCCACTGGCCAACCACCGGGATAAATACACCCAGGTAGTCTGGGGCATTCGCGATTTTGAAGCAAGATTTGGCCGTTCTCCCGAAGGGATGTGGCTGCCGGAAACAGCCGTAGACCTGGAAACTCTGGATATAATGGCAGAACTGGGCATTCGCTTCACTATCCTCAGCCAGTATCAGGCCGGACGGTTTCGCAAATTGGGCACCGAAGGCTGGATTGAAGTAGGCGCTGAAGGTATCGACTCAACTATGCCCTACCGTTTGAACCTGCCCGGCTCAAACAGGCATATTAACATATTTTTTTACAACGGGCCCATATCTCAGGCTGTTGCCTTTGAAAACCTGCTCACCAACGGCGAGTTGTTTGCCCACCGGCTGGCGGGCGGTTTTAACGAATCAAAGGAGCGCCCCCAGCTTGTGCATATTGCCACCGACGGGGAAACATACGGCCACCACCACCGTCACGGGGAAATGGCGCTGGCTTACGCTCTTGATTATATCGAAACACATAAAATAGCCCGGATTACCAATTATGGTGAGTACCTTGATTTACACCCCCCAACCCATGGGGTTGAAATCAAAGAGCTAACCGCCTGGAGCTGTGCCCACGGGGTGGAACGCTGGCAAAACAATTGCGGCTGCCATTCAGGTTTAAAGCCCGGTTGGAATCAGGCCTGGCGCGCACCTTTGCGCCATTCTCTGAACTGGCTGCGCAATAACCTGACTCCACTTTATGAAAAGGACGCCCGCCGCTATCTTAAAGACCCATGGACTGCGCGCAACGAATATATCAAAGTCATTTTAAACCGTTCACCCCAAAACATAGACCAGTTTTTCAATAATCACGCTGCGCACCGGCTCAACGAAAGTGAACAAATAGCCGTTCTTAAATTAATGGAAATGCAAAGGAACGCTATGCTGATGTTCACCAGCTGCGGTTGGTTTTTTGACGATATTTCAGGAATTGAAACAATTCAAATATTGCAATACGCAAGACGGGTAATTCAACTTGCAGAAGAATTATTCGGCGCCGGGTTGGAGAAAGATTTTCTTGAAATATTATCCCAGGCCAAAAGCAACCGGAGCGAACTGGGCAACGGATCAGACATATACAAAAAATACATCAAACCTTCAATGGTGGACCTACCTAAAGTTGGCGCCCATTATGCAATAAGTTCCTTGTTTGCAAAGTATGGCAAGCAAACTCAAATTTTTTGCTATAACATAGATCAGCTGGAAAAACAAGCGGCTATAACAGGTGAAGCAAAATTAGAAGTGGGCCGGGCGAGGATTACTTCCCAAATTACCAGGGAATCAGCTACGGTTTGTTATGGAGTAGTGTATTTCGGCTATCATAACGTAATTTGTGGTGTTGGTGCTTTAGCCAACGAGAACCTTTACCGGGAGCTAAAACAAGAAACAACAGCGGCGTTTAACCGGGCAGATTTACCAGAGGTAATCCGGTTGCTTGATTTTTATTTTGAAGATGGGGTTATTTATTCACTTAAGGAAATATTTAAGGATCAGCAGCGCAATATACTTGATATAATTCTGAATTCAACGCTGGATGAAGTTGAGGCGGATTACCGAAAAATCTACGAGCACCATGCCTTTCTAATGCGGTTTTTAAAAGATATGGGTACCCCGCTGCCTCATGCGTTGATTTGCGCCGCTGATTTTCACTTAAATAACAGCCTGCGGCGATCCTTTATTAATGAAACCCCTGACTTAGAATATATCACCGGCCTGTTGAAGGAAGCAAAAGAACTGGAAATTAGCCTTGATAACGACGGGTTAAGCTATATCCTGGCGAAAACAATGGAGCGATTGGCTGCACACTGGCTCAAAAACCCCATGGACTTGAATTTGCTGAAAAATCTGGACCTGATAACCGGACTGGCCCGCTCCCTGCCCTTTGAAGTGGACCTTTGGAAAATGCAAAACGTTTATTATGGGTTGCTCCAAACTATTTATCCGGTTCAAGCTAAAAAAGCAAAGGAAAATGCTGATGCCCGGGAGTGGCTGGAACATTTTTCCGCGCTTGGCGATAAACTCAAGGTATACCAGGGAGGCTAATTTTGCCCAAAAAGTAACCGGCGAAAATTTGCCGGTTAAAAGTATGGAGTAAAAGTAATTGGGCATAAACTTAAAAGCCCGTCTGTTCCACAACAGCCGGGCTTAATCGTTGGATTAATAATAATCGAAAAGCACCATGCCTTTGCGCGGAAGGCGATACCAATTTGACCAGGCAGGTCTCCTGACTCATGGTTCACCGCATACCTCCCGCCTTCCCAGGCATTAAACCCAGTGGCTCATGGGAGCTGCTCCCCACTCACAGTGGCCGGACCGTCCGGGACTTACACCCGGTTCCCTTTTAACCCCTGGTTGGACCCCAGGGGAACCTTAGCCTTAACCTTTATTTAATTACGAACATTTTATCATGAACCCAATTAATTGTCCAACAAAAAAAACAGGTATTGCCACGTCACTTTGCTTCTCGTAATGACATGGATTGCAAGGTTATCATTGCGAGCTCAGCGTAGCAATCTCTCCACTACACGGAAATTGCACATAAAAAGTGGTCCCTGTTGGGGCAGTTTCTATTACAATCTTTGAGTTATGCCTGTCAGCAATGCTATAACAAACTGCCAGACCTAATCCGGTCCCGTTATCTTTAGTGGTAAAAAAGGGAGTACCCAACTTATCAACAACACCTGCTTCAATGCCACATCCCTGATCCTGGACGGCCAAAACCACCTTATCAGCATCAGCGTAGGTTCTTATTGTAAGAATTCCATCGGACTGCATTGCTTCCAAACCGTTACGAACGAGATTTAGTATTAATTGACGGATTTCATTATCATCCAGAAATAAATCTGGAATATCGTTAAGCTCCAAATTTACATATTTGTCGGATTTATAAACGTCTGCTTGGATAAGAGGGAATATAGTGTTGATTATGGTATTGAGGTTTTGTTCATTTTTGTCTACAGGCTTATCCTTGGCCAGTGACAGAAATTGTGTAATAATAGAATTTGCCCTATCCAGCTCATCAATCATAAGATTAAAATAGTCTTTATATAGCATGCAACCGGCTTTCTCCCCAAGCAGCTGCAAAAAACCACGCACCGTAGTCATTGGATTTCTGACTTCATGACCAATAGCGGCCGCCATTTCACCCACCAGGTTAAGCCGGTCTAATCTGGCCATTTCCTGCTCCAATTGCTTCCTTTCGGTAATGTCATTGACAGCAGCCAGCAAGCATGGCTCTCCGCCAAATTCAATTAATTCAGCGGATACTAAACCAACGCGCCCCTTACCGGACTTGGCGCGGAATTTACATTCAAAATTACGCACCGGTTTTCCCTGATGCAGCATCTCAACTATTTTTACCCGGGTTTTCGTACTTTCCCAGAGGTTTAAATCACATGCGGTCAGGCCAACAATTTCCTCGCGGCGATAACCGGCAGCATTAAGAAAACTGTCGTTAGCGTTGATAATTTTATTATCAGCAAGCCTTGCTATTGCCATCATGCTTGGACTCGCGTTAAAGGCTTTGAAAAATAATTCCTGCGACAGCCTCATTGCTTCTTCAGCTTGTTTTTGATCGTTGATGTCAATGCCTAAAACCAGAATCTGCGGAGAACCGTCAATATCGGAGAACGGGTAAAGGTAAATCCGGTAATACCGGCCGGCAAGCATATCCTCCTCCAATACTTGTGGAGTTTTAGTATCAAAGACACGGAAAGTTGAACACTCGCTGCATGGTTGTTTTCGTCCATGCAGAATCTCATAGCAGGGTCTTTTTTTAGGTTTACCGAATACCTCCCAGAAGTAGCGGTTGGAAAAACTAATTGAATAATCCTGTGCCTGCAAATAGACAAGCGCGGGAAGAGAATCAAGAAGAGAAAAAAGCCTTTGCCGTTCTTCCTTTAGCGCCTCTTCCGCCCGCTTACGGTCCGTAATATCTGTGATTACCCCCACCAACCCTGCCAGGGTGCCAACGCTGCTTTCATATGTAGCCTTATTAAAAACCATATCGCGCCGTGTTCCGTCGGCAACTCTAAATTTAGTCTCAAAGACCTGGACACCAGGTTCGGTAAACAAAGCTGTATCCTTTTCATGATAAATTTCAGCTAAATCGTCAGGATATACCTCGAAAACCGATTTACCTATTATATCCTCTTTGGCTAAACCGACATATGCCTCATAAGCTGCATTGCAGCCCGTGAATAGTCCGTGAACATTTTTATAAAATATGGGATTCGGTATGGTATCAATTAACCGCTGCAGAAAATGATACTGTTCCCGTAACGTTCGTTCAAGCTTCTCCTCAGTTTGCTTGCGCGGTGTTTGAACTGTTTGTAATTCAGCGACCCGGCTGCGCAGCTCAACCAATTCTTTAATCAGCTGATCCTTTGTCTTTTCCTCATCATTCATTATGCATACCCCCATCGACAGTCATGAGGCAATTATTCTACATAATCATCTATTTGATAATTATAAACAAAATACCTTTGGATATTATGTCGAACATTGAAATATTATTAAAAATTCAAAATTTTCCGCTTGGCATCGCAAATTGAATAGACCTTTATTGTTTAAGCTATAACAAATAAAACTGGATTATATTGATAAAAATTCATAAATGTTCAACCTTTAACACATTACTAATATTATCAAATTATAAACGGTAAAAGAGGATTAGATTGCTAAAAGATATCAAGATCAGCAGCAAACAGGCCATCTATATCAACATTACTTTGGTCATCGCCACGGGTTGGCTGAGCGCACCGGCGTTTGTCGCCGAGAAAGCTAAACAAGATGCCTGGATTTCATTTTTAATAGCCACCTTATTAAGCTTACCAATAGCCTGGATAATAAGTAAGCTGAGTTCTCTCTATCCTGGAAAAACATTAATCGAATACCTTGAAGAGATTTTAGGGTTATGGCCGGGGAAGGTTTTAGCTTTTCTTTACCTCCTCTGGTTCATTCACATTACATCTATCATGTACAGAGAATACTCAGAGTTTCTTACGGACGTTTATATGCCGGAAACACCGTTGGTTGTTTTCCCGGTTATGACCACTTTGGTTATCGCCTATGCTGTTAAGAAAGGCTTGGAGGTGATAGCCCGAACATTAGAAGTGTTTTTTCCGTGGATAATCATATCAGTTGTTTTAATATTTCTTTTATTAATCCCTAACATGGATATAAATAGGTTACTACCCATCTATGATTCGAATACTATCAGCATATTTAAAGGCTCCTTGGTGCCTATGGGCTGGATGACAGAAATATTTACTTTTGCCATGTTCATTCCCTTTTTAACCAAACCCCGGCATTCTTTTAAGGTTGCAGCTGTATCAATTATACTGGTGGGGTTAAATTTCTTGTTTAATGTAATAGGAAGCTTGCTTGTATTTGGAGCCTTAATTTCAACCATGACCTATCCCGTACTAAATGCAGCTCGCCTGATTAATATCGCAGAATTTCTTCAACGGCCGGAACCGATAATAATGGTTGTTTGGGTCGCAGGCGGGATAATGAAAATAGCAATTTTTTATTTTGTTATCGTTTTGGGCCTGGCCCAATGGCTTAAACTGAAGGATTACCGGCCTTTGGTCCTGCCAATTGGAGCAATCTTAATTGCACTGTCTATGATTATAGCCGATAACACCCTTGAAATTTCAAGCTTCCTGGCTAATATATGGCCCTTTTATTCTTTGTTTCTTTTCCAATTCGGCATTCCCATCATGCTGTTAATCATCGCCCTCCTAAAAAGGAAACTAGCGCCAAAAATTTAAAGAGAAGCCCAATGGCTTCTCTTTAAGCAAACAACATATTCAGGCGGCCTTTTCCAATTCCTGCTGTATGATTAGCAAAAATTCTTTAATCTCAATGTTCCCCTGATCCAATATCCTCGCAACCAAAAGGTATTTTTTAGCTTCATATAGTTCACCCAAACGGTAGTAGGCCTCGGCCATCATTAGATATGCCTGAACGCAACGAGGGTAGGAAAAAATTAAACTATACAGCATTTTCCTTGCTTCAATATATTGTTCACTTTTAATTAAAACTACAGCAAGGTTAAGGCAAATATAAAGATTGCCTGGCTTTAGATAAAGTGCCTGGCGAAAAAAGGTCTCCGCCTGTTTCCAATTACCATACAGAGTATAGATTACCCCGGCGGACATTTTCCCGGCAAAACCGGTAGGTGACAACCGGTATATTTTTCTGTAAGAGGCTTCCAACAGCTCGCGGTTGCCTTTTCTTACAGCAAACTGCCCCCTGGCAATAAAAAACTGAATTAAAATGTCCCGCCAATACGTTTGCAACCATAAAGCAACCAACACCAAGGCAAGAAAAACCAAGGAACGGCTGCTATCTTTAAACACCATAGGTGCAATGCCGGCAACTGCAACTGAAGTAATGATGAAAATAATATGCTTGTTCATGTTCAGAAAAACCTCACCTCCGTGGATTCTTTTCTACATTTTACGCAGAGGCAAGACAGTTTGTTGCTCAAATTGGGGCCAATGGTAAAATAATTGTCTCTATGGAAGTTACGTTTTATATTAATTGCTGAAAAGATTACTTTATACCCCACGTTAATTACTGGAGGAGTTAGTAAATTCATGTAGTATTAAAACAAAGTAAATAATTAAGAATTATGTGATATTTCCGCATGGTAAGTTCTTTAGTTTTTTTATTCACAAAGCCCTTTTCGATATAATCACTGCCAAAATAAGCAAGGGGGTACCTTGGAGGCGATTGTATTATGGATGATAATTCATCATCAACAGAAACTGGTAAAAATAAATTTGGACAAACCGATTTAGTTAATGAACAAACCAACGGGGGAAAGGAAAAAGTTTTAATCGTCGATGATATGCTATTACATCTTGAAACAGCCAAGCTTTACTTGGGAAAATCGGGCTTCGAGGTTTTTTGCGCATCGGATATTAAAAATGCCTGGGAATTATTAATAGCCGAGGAACCGGAACTGGTCCTTTTGGATTTAGTTATGCCCGGTGAAAGTGGCCTGAATTTGTTAGCTAAAATCCGCGCCCAATACCCGCAAATTGGTGTGGTTGTAATGACCGCTTTTGGCAGCGAGGAAATTGCTGCCACGGCCATGAAGAACGGCTCTTTGGATTATATCAGAAAGCCTGTGAAATACAGTGAGCTGACCAGTGTGGTACAACACGCTTTAGTCAAGCAGCGACAACTTAATTACCGGGCAAAGTCTATTTCCAACTTGCAAACTGCCTACGAAGAGCTTCAAGTTAGCTCGGATTCAATCCTACACTGCATGTCAGCCGGCGTTGTAGCCCTGGACAATCTTTTACGTATTAAAATGATCAATTACGCGGCCTTAAAGTTTTTTGACCTGGAAAACCAAAATGTTTTGGGCAAAGATTTTTATGCGACCCTCCCTGATTTAAAAAAAAACAGCCTCCTTAAACAAACACTGATCAATGAAAAAGGATTTCGGTTATTTGAGGTTGCCCACCAGGGACCAGAAAAAGATCTGCTCTTCTCCGTAAATACTGATGTGCTTTTTGACCATCACGGGCACAAAATAGGCGTTCTGGCAGTATTTGATGAAATTTCGGAACAGAGAAATTTTCAAAAACTGCTCAAAGAACGGGAGAGATTAACCATCATCGGGCAAATGGCTGCCGGCATGGCCCACGAAATTAAAAACCCCCTCACCGCCATTAAGGGTTTTGCCCAATTGCTGTCCACCAAGATTAAAGACCCCACCATTAAAGAATATCTAACTATTATGGACGATGAAATAAACCGCATGAGTCAGGTAATTCGGGACTTTCTTCAATTAGCCAGGCCCAAAGCCCCGAATTTCGAAAGAACAGATATAAATCTACTCTTTCACGATATAACTTCGATTATCGGGCCGCAAGCCTTTCTAAAGGGCATTGAAACTTCGCTAAAAACTGATTCTATGATCCCGGAAAGTCTAATGGACCCCGGCCAGATCAAACAGGTTGTTTTAAACCTGACTCAAAACGCTTTGGAAGTCATGGATAAAGGCGGTAAACTAACTTTGGAAACAAAATATTTACATGCCGCAAAGGAAATCCGTCTCGATGTGCATGACACGGGCTGCGGGATTCCCCGGGACAAAATTAAAAACCTGGGCGTGCCCTTTTATACTACTAAACCTGAAGGAACCGGCGTGGGGCTTAGCATAGTCTTTTCCATCGTTGAACAGCATGGCGGGCGGATTAATGTGCAAAGTGAAGAGGGCCGCGGCACCACTTTTTCCGTTTTTCTCCCGGTCAGATAAGGATTTAAAGAAATAGCCAATGAAGAAGGTGGATTAATGAAACCGGAAACCCATTTCCCATACAAACAGTCGTTTCAGCAGCTAAATATTAACTTTAAGGATAGTATTCGCTTTAAGCTGATGACAACTGTAATTATCATCACCAGCGTCTTTGTCGCCCTGTTTTTGTATCTTAATTACGTAAATGAAATAAAGCGGCTTAATCAACAAGTGAATAATAACTTTTCATTACTGGCAGATATATTAAAAAACGATACAAATCGCTGGTTGACTTACCGGGAAAATGATGTTGCCTCCATGGCCGCTAATCCGCTGATTCAACAATATCTGAGCGACATCATGTCAGGCAGTGCCGGTTCCAGCCGGGCAAGAACAGAGTTGCTGCGTTACTGGATGGAGGTTAAGGCGCAATACGGAGTTTACGATGAGATTTATTTTGTTTCCAAAGACGGAGAAATCATGGTTTCCACCAACCCTGAACGTGAGCATATCCTGCGCCCGCAGGATGCTATAATTAACAAACCGCTAACAACAGGAAGCATCTACTTTCAGGATGCTTACATGTCTTATTATAATAATAAGCCGAGCATTGCTTACTCCACTCCGGTGCGTAATTTAAGCCAAAATCACCCAAAAAATGCCGGCTATGCCGGCGTTCTGGTGTGCCGGATCGACATTCAAACGGTACTCCAACCTATGCTGGAAAGCCAGGTTAACCTGGGAAAAACGGGAGAGGTAATTTTAATTAACGAAAATAATACGGCCATTACGGAATTACGGAATCGCCCGGGCTCGGCCTTAAACTACAATTTAAAGAGCGAACCCGCCTTAAAAGTTACCCAAGGTGAAGAAGGGTTACTAAAAGGATTAGGGTATAATGGCCAGGAGATAGTTTCTGTTTATCGCTATTTGCCCCAAACAGGGTGGGGCATCATTATACGCCAGGAAACATCAGAGATATATGGCCCCGTTAAATATAATGCCTTAAGATTTACCATAACCGGCTTATCCGCGCTCTTGCTTATGCTGTTAATTATGTACATTACCTTTAGTCGCTTTTTAAAGCCCGTAAAAGAAATGGCGGATGTAGCCCGGGATATCTCCCGTGGAAACTTATCCCGGCGGACCCAAATTCAATCTAGAGATGAAATAGGGGTACTGGGGCAGACACTAAACTCTATGGCAGACGACCTGGAACAGCAGTTTAAAGTTCAAAAAACCAGGCAGGATGTGCTTGTGGCACTGTCCTCCAACCTCAACATGTGTGATATATTAAACAGAGGTCTGAATATAATCTGCCGGTCTTACAGCTATAACGTAGGGGCTATTTTTCTGGTTGATGACCAGAAGAAAACGCTGTTGTGCAAAGCCATGTACTGTCCGGGACAAAAGCTGAACCGAAAGGAAGCAATTAAAATGGGCGAAGGACTGGAAGGGTTTGCGGCTCTTACTCAGGGAGTACAATTGGTTACAGGTATAACAGAAGATACGGTTTATACAGTCAACTGGTTGGGAGGCAGCCTGCAGCCGGCCGCTATTGTGGCGATCCCGGTGGCGTTTGGTTCTGAGACCCTGGGCGTAATCAGCCTGGCTTCGGTTAATGGCATTGACCAGCGGGATATTAACGAATTGACGGACATTGGGAATTTATTCGGTGTAGCTATTAATAATAATTTATCCCATGAAGAAACTCAGCGGTTATCTCATAATTTACAAGAATTGAATGAGCAGTTGGCGCAGCAAAATGAGGAGCTAAACGCCCAGAGTGAGGAATTGCTGTCTCAAACCGAAGAACTGCAGGCCCAGTCCGAGGAATTACTGGGCGTTACCGATGAGTTACAGAAAAAGAATCATGAATTGGAAAGGGTTGGAGAACAAAAGTCAAGGTTTGTAGCTACCTTATCCCACGAATTAAGGGCGCCGCTAAATGCCGTAATTAGTTTTTCCGACGTGCTGCTGGACAAAGTAATGGGTGAGCTAAACCAACAACAGGAGAAATACCTGCGGGAAATATTAAATAGCGGGCAGCACCTGTTAAATTTAATCAACGACCTGCTGGACCATTCCAAAATCGAAGCCGGCCAACTTGAACTGAAAATAGAGGAAGTTGACCCGTCCGCGCCGCTGGAAGAAGCGATCACCATGGTTAGCGCTGATATTTCCCGCAATCGGCTTGTAATAACTAATTCTATTAAACCCCACTCATACCTGGTTGCTGCAGACCGGGACAGATTAAAACAGGTATTTCTTAATTTATTGACCAACGCTGTTAAATTTACACCTAAAAGCGGCCAAATAACTATTGGAGCCCGGGTAAATAATTTGGTTGTTGAATTTTGGGTTGCCGACACCGGGATTGGGATAGACAAGAAAGACCAGGATATTATCTTTGAAGAATTTAAGCAAGGCGAGAATGCATCCGGGACAATCGGGACAGGTTTAGGACTGGCCATTACCAAAAAGCTATTGGAATTGCAGGGCGGCAAAATTTTTGTGAGCAGCGCCAAAGAGCAAGGGGCCACATTTACCTTTACCCTGCCTCTGGTTGATGTAGGGTTGGCCGGTTTAACGGGACAACGGGAAGCTTCCCACGCAGAAAGCCAAATAAAAAGTAAATCTATCGGCACCCCCATAATGTTCCTACAAAAACCAGTGGATAAAGCCGTTCTCCTTGAACATTTAGAGAGGATTCAACATCAACATGCGGGTGCCCCCCTCACCGTTATGGTAATAGACGACGACCCTGTGATCCGGGGTTACCTTGCCGCTGTTTTAGCGCCCAGAGGATATAAATTTTTGGAGGCAAGCAATGGCTTGAAAGGTATTGAAAAAGCTTGTGACCAAAAGCCGGATATCATTATCCTCGATATTATCATGCCCGGGGCTAACGGTTTTGAGGTTATGGATAAACTGGGAGAGGAAAGCTGGGTAAGAGATCTGCATATTTTTATTCTTACCTCAAAGAATCTTACACAAGAGGAAAGGAACTATCTGGAATCCAGATTTTAAAGGAAGTATGAGCTTGCCACGTCGCTTCGCTCCCGGCAATGGCAATTTTCATCCTTCTGCTGGTGCCACGCCGGCGGCATGGACATTCACCTTTTAATTAAATTCCGTATTGCTTCAACAGCCTGGTTTACCGTTCTTGGCACTGCTACTGCCAATTCCGGTATATTTAAGAATATACGCGACACCAGCGGGTAGGTCAGACTTGCTTCCTCCACAATTTTCTTTTGGGTAAGCAATTCCGAACCGCCATTGGCCAATACCCGCCCATCTTTAACAATAATAATGTGATCCGCCCATTCGGCCGCCAGGTCTACGTCATGAGTGGCTATGATTATAGTTATCCCCCTTTGATGCAAGTCGTCAAGAATATTTACTACCTGTTCTTTACCTGACGGGTCAAGGTAGGCCATGGGTTCGTCCAAAACAATAACCCCCGGCTCCATGGCCAGGATACCGGCAATAGCAACTCTTTTCTTTTGCCCGTAGCTTAAATGATACGGGGGTTTTTCCTTGTATTCGTACATCCCAACGGCATGAAGTGCCTTGCTGACCCTGTTGTTAATTTCAGCACTGTTCAGTCCCATATTAATCGGTCCGAATGACACATCTTCCCAAACGGTGGATGAAAAAACCTGATTGTCGGGGTCCTGGAACACCATCCCGACAGCTGTTCGCACCCATTTTTCGGTCTTTTTGCCGATCTCCCGGCCCCGCACTGATACAGAGCCCTGCTGAGGCAAATGCAGCCCGTTAAGGTGCAAAAGAAGGGTGGACTTGCCCGCCCCGTTAGGTCCAAGCATAGCCACCCTTGAGCCTTCTTCTATGGCGAAAGAAACTCCGTTTAAAGCTCTGGTTCCATCCGAATACGTAAAAAACAAGTCTTTTACTTTAATGATATAAGCCATTGCCAACCCCCAGCGTCATATACTTGAAGAAACATGGCCATAGCCAGAATCACAAAGCCCAGGCCGATATCAAGGGGCCTGATCCCGCTGCTAAGAACAGCTCCGGTTTCACCGCAGTACCCCCGGGACAGCATAGCCTGGTAAACCCGCTCACCCCGGTTGCCCGCCCTCATAAACAGCACCCCGACCTGACTGCCCAGAGTTGTAAAAGTGCGTCTGTGCAGGAAACTGCGGCCGGATTCAAAACCTCTTGCCTTGCGGGCCAGAGACATGGTTTTGAGCTCGTCAAGCAACACATTAATATATCTGACAGTAAATTCGACCAGGGCGACAAAAACATATGGCACACGCATCTGGCGTAACCCCAACATTAACCGGCCCAAACCGGTAGTGGCAACTAAAAGTGTAACGGCAAATATCCCTAACCCCATGCGCAACGTCAGTAATACCGCCCGGATAAGACCTTCATCTGACATTGTAAGCTCCAGTGCCCCCAGATGAACCCGGGCAATTGCCGCTCCAGCCACCACAAATGGTAAAATGACTGCCATGGTCCCTCCGAAAGGCAGTATCCAGAGCAGCTTTTTGGCGAATATGGTAAAGGAAACCCCGGCCAGCGCACCCAATAAAACTAAAAATACCATCCCACACAGCAGGGCTGCCATTGAATCCGATGAGGTCATGATGAAAATAAACCCGGCCAGTGAAACAATCTTTACTCTGGCATCCAACCGGCCCATCCAAGTGTTATTATTAACGGAATACAAAAAATCCATGACCGCGCCCCCCGAAGAAAAAATAAAACCACGAAAAACTGCCATTACCCGGCAGAACCTCCGTGGTCCTTATTTCTTGGATTAAATTATTTAAATTATGTATTTAAATCCATATTAAGATTGCTTCGCTACGCTCGCAATAACCAGCTTACAGCCTTCATGGCTGCATTATCATTATAATTATATAAAATCCACCAACTCCGGTCAATCATTTTTTGGCTCCGGGGCTCCGACCGGAGCACCAAGGTTAATTTTTACGGCGTCTCTCAGCGCGGCGTTCAGATTATGGCAAAAATCATAAATATCCCTTTTTATCACCAGTGGCCGGACTTCAAACTGTCTATCCGGTACGGCAATGAATACATGTGACCGCAGGTTATCCCGACCCGGCCACAATTCATCCACAGTCCACCCTCCGGCATTGTAAACCTGGCAGTTCCCCACTTGCTCCCCGTACACGGGACGGTGAGTATGGCCAAAAACAAGGCTGAATTCTTGTGGATACGCTTCCGGAGCAAGCTCGCGCTCCCGCTCAATATACTGCAGGTACTTGGCAACGCGCGATGATAACCCGGACCCTAAAGAGGCATTGCGATCGCCGCCTTTTTTTACATCACCAAACAGCCTTTTGAAAAACTTCCCCATGGTAATATAATCAAAGATATGGCCCAACCTTTCAAAAGCCCAGCGAAATTCCTCAAAAGCATTTTCTATTTGTTCTGAAAGCCGGCCGGACTGGCCGCTGCCGTACATGATGAATTCAAGGTAAGAAGAATTAAACATCTCCAATTCGGACAGGTTTTGAGCCTGAATTACATTGGTACCGATCCAGGACTGCTTGTGGTCAAAGAAGTGTCCGTGGTGGAATAAAATTGTTTGATCACCGCAGTTAGTTATATAATTTGGATAAGCAAGCCAGAAACGCCCCCTTAAAAAGGGGGGCAATAAATTAAGCAAAAACTGCACCCCAAAGTTCATGCTGTTAAAGGCGCCTGTTCCCTTACCCGGTCCGGTAATTCTGGGGTATTCGCCCGGCAGCTGTTTATTGAGCAGCGGTCTTTTAATATACTCATCCTCGCATACCTGCGTCCAAATATGATGGTCATGGTTTCCGGGAACCCATACTACCGCGCCTGGCGATAGGCCGGTAAACAGCAGGCTAAAGAATTCCCGCGCTTGCAATAGGCAATCGCTGTAGGAAGCCAGGCTCAGGTCAATGATATCTCCGACTAAAACCACTTCAGCTATGCCACCTGTTTCCCAGGCGATATTATGCATAAGCATATTCAACTCATACGGGGTTGAATTTTGCGGTGGGTTTTGGAAAGCATTATCATCCTTTAGAATTGGGGGAACGGCCTCTCTCAGCAGGGGGTTCAAAGCAGAGGATTCTTCGCCTAAATGCAGATCGCTGATCGCCACCACTGCCGGCATGCACTAACACTCCTCAAAAAATAATCTATTAATAAACAGATTATGCAGCCGGCTTATATTTGGTTTTAGTTCTTTTACATGTCTTTACCCAATAATTATTCCTGTAGATCCAGACTGGCCACAGTCACGTTTACAGCAGCAACATACAAGTCAGTCATTTCTTCAATGTTTTCTTTAATTTTCTGCTGAACAGTTTGAGCGCACTCGCGCAGCAGCATTCCATATTTTGCAACAATAGAAACATCCACGATGACTTTCTTTTCTTCCACTGTGATCTTATGAATATAAGAGTAGTTTTTGCGGCCAAGAATACTGCCCGTTACCCGGCCTTCAACCCCTGCAACGCCTTCAACCTGTGACAGGGCGATGCCGACCATGGTTTTAAGAACATCTTCATTGTACCTAATGGTTCCCATATTATTTTTTTCGGAAGGATAAACTTTCATTAATTTGTCCTCCTAACTCCGACGTTTTGTCCCCTTTCCTTAAATATAAACCATTTCGACGAGGTATATCAATGACCAATACTACCGTTGCCCAAAAAAAATCACCCTGCCGGGCCTGTGATTCTTAAATGTGACTTTTAAACGGCAGGCAAGCGCTTGACAGTCTGCGGTTATGATTGGGGTACTACTATAAACAGCTCCTGATCTAAGCAAGGAAATACGCACTATATGTCGAATAATCACTTCAGGGGGAGTCAATATGGCCAATAAAATAAGCAATCAATCCTTTACCAGGGAAGAATTACTACAAGCAATGGTGGAAACCCCTCATGAGGCAATAATATTTGTCGACACAGGAGGGATAATCAGGCTTATTAACGAAGGTTACGCAGAATTTCTGGGATACCGGCCCGAACAACTAGTCAACCGTCATATCCTTGAAATTGTTCCTCAAACGCAATTACTGGAAGTTCTTAAAACCGGCAAACCGCAATACGGTGATATTTGGGCAATTAATGGCCAAAGAGTGGTGGTGACCAGATTGCCCATAGAGAAAGACGGACAAATTATTGGTGTGCTGGGGCGGAGTATGTTTCGCGACGAAATAGCACTGGCCCTTGATTTCGCCCAAAAAATAAAAAAGCTGGAAGAACAACTCGCCAGTTACCGTGCCGAACTGGACCATGCCAGGCGCGCCAAATATGAAGTTGATGAAATTATTGGTAACAGCGATAAAATGCTAAAACTCAAAAATAGAATTTTCAAAGTGGCTAAAACATCTTCCACTGTGCTGATTACCGGTGATAGCGGCACGGGAAAGGAACTGTTTGCCCACGCCATTCATAACGCCAGCAACCGCAGGAACCGGGCTTTCGTGCGGGTTAACTGCACTTCTATACCAATGGACCTATTGGAATCCGAGCTTTTCGGCTATGATGAAGGAGCTTTCACCGGAGCCAAACGGGGCGGTAAGCTTGGCAAATTCGAAATTGCCCAAGGTGGTACAATTTTCCTCGATGAAATTGGCGATATGGACAGGTCGATGCAGGCTAAACTGCTCAGGGTGCTGCAAGAAAAGGAGATTGAAAGAATCGGGGGCACCAAGCCCGTGCCGGTGGACGTCAGAGTTATAGCTGCAACTAATCGCAACCTGGAAGAAATGATGCAAACCAACCAGTTCCGGGAGGATTTGTACTACCGCCTGAATGTAGTTCTTTTTCAGGTTCCTCCGCTGCGAGAACGCAAAGAGGACATTCCCGGCCTGACCTCGGAGCTGATTAAAAAGCTAAATAAACGACTTGGAGCGGCAATCACCGGTCTCAACCAGGAAACAATGGAAATGTTTCTCAGTTACGACTGGCCCGGAAATGTGCGCGAATTGGAAAATCTTCTGGAGCAGGCGATTAACCTGGCAGAGAATAAAATTCTTTATCGTTTTGATTTTCCCGTTTTAAATAAACGCCTGCAAAGGCAATTAGAAGGCCACTCTGTCTCCGGCACCGTCAGGCCCTTACATGAAGTAGTAAAAGAAGCAGAAAAAAAAGCCATTTTAAAAGCCCTTAACGCTACAGATAACAATAAAAAAGAAGCGGCGCGTTTACTAGAGATACACCGCTCAGTTTTATATCGAAAACTGGAGCGTATAGATTAAAGTATTTAATTTTAAATGATGATATGATCAACCTCCAGGCCGGGCTGATCCTGTAAATTTATCAGCCCGAATTTAGTTTTAACAAGCGGCTTGGCGGGATCACCAGGGTGTATAAAAACTATTTCCCCTGCTGTCCCATCAGTCAGCGCTACCAACTCTCCTATATAGCACTCAGCAATCCTGGTCAAAAACGTCATTAAAATTCGGGTGTCCAGAACACCAAAATAATTAAACTGAAACTGCCTGATTACATGAAAAGGACACATTTTATTTCTGTAAGTCCTTTCAGAGGTCATAGCGTCATAAATATCCGCAATAGCCACAATTTTGGCAACCAGCGGTATTTTATCCTGCTTTAAACCCAGGGGATAGCCGCTGCCGTCGCCGCGCTCGTGGTGCATAAGTGCGCCGATCAGCACTGAATCGGGGGCCTTGGCCTCTTTCAATATTTTATAACCATTGACCGGGTGCTGTTTAATCTGCTCCCATTCTTCCCGAGAAAGTGAACCGGGCTTTTTTAATATACTTTGCGGTATAATACTTTTTCCTATGTCATGCAGCATCCCGGCTAAAATAACATCCCTCTTCAAGGTTTGCTTTATTTTTATCCAGTCACATATTACACCGCTGATCAAAGATACATTGATGCTGTGCCCCACAGTATGGTCATCCAGCATGCTGACTTGATTAAGGTACGCAAAAACATCACCTATATTACTGCCTATTTCCCCCATTAGCTTACTTGGAACATCAAACACCTGGTTCATATCAATATGGTTGCCGTCACTGATATATTTAATAATATCGGCAACCTCGTTTTCCATCTCGGCATAGGTATTCTGAAATTGCTCCACTTTAGCCTTGTCAAGTCGGTAGCCCGCGGTATCCGGCAAGCTTGAATCGCCCTGAACATTAATTTCAGTGTATCCAAGCCGCATAATTATTTTAATACTCTCAGGTGATAAAACAGTGCTGGCAGAAAGAAGGAGCACCCTTTCCAAATCATATACGTTTTCCTCCAAAACCATACCCGGCTTTAACAATTCAACTGAGCACAACACATTGTTTCACCTCAATTTACAGAACTGGAAATAAAAATACCTTATTATTTTAACATAAAAAACTAATATTAACCGTCTAAATAACTATACAACTAATCCGCCAATAATTAAAACCAGGCCATTCATGTCGCTTATTCGCAACACTTGCGACACAACCCCAAACTGTTGTTTTCATAGCCCTGCGCAGGTTTTTTAGACGCAAAATTAAGACACAAAAATATAAACTATGTGTTATTAAATAGCGTAAGCGCGCAAATAGACTGATAATACTGACATCAAAAGACTGGTATTGTTCTTGCTGCGATTTTAGTCAAATACGTTTTGGGGGGAGGATTTTAATGAATTATCATGAGGAGTATAAGTACAAGCTGCGCACCGCCGACGAAGCGGTAAAAGTAATTAAACCGGGAGACCTGATTGACTACGGAACTTTTGCCAACCAGGTGGTAGAAATTGACAAAGCGCTGGCCAAACGCAAGCCGGAATTAAAAGATGTATACATCCGCTCCGCAGCCAGAGTTTACGGACCGCCTATGATTGTGCTTTCAGACCCGCAGGGTGAAAGCTTTAATTTTAACAGCGGACATTTTACGTTAATTGACAGGCGGGTGCACGATTACGGGCTTTGTCACTTCCTTCCCATTCTTTTTAGAGAATGCCCCAGTTATGCCAATTATACCAGAAGTGACGTCGCTATGGTATCCGTTGCCCCAATGGACGAGCACGGCTATTTTAACTTCGGCCTGTCCAATACTTTCACCAGAGCTGTTATGGACATAGCCCCCAAAGTAATAGTTGAAGTAAATCCCCAAATGCCCAGGGTACCGGGCGGAAATAATGAATGTGTTCATATTTCCGAAGTAGATATGATAGTGGAAGCAGACTGGAACGTGCCCCCTATACCTGAGATCCCTATTTCAGAGGTTGACCAGAAAATTGCTATGTTAATAATGAATGAGCTGGAAGACGGAGCCTGCATACAACTGGGCATAGGCGGCATGCCGAATGCACTGGGCAAGCTGATTGCTCAGTCCGACCTCAAAGACCTGGGAGCCCACACCGAAATGCTTTGTGACGCCTACCTGGACATGTGGGAGGCAGGCAAGCTTACCGGAAAACGTAAAAATATCGATACCGGTAAAATGGTATTCACCTTTGCCCTGGGCAGTAAAAAACTTTATGATTTTCTTCATAACAACCCGAGCGTAGCCTCATATTCTGTGGACTACACCAATTACCCGCATATAATTGCCCAAAACGATAAGGTTATGTCCATTAACGGCGCTCTCGAAGTGGACCTGTTCAGCCAGGTGGCTTCAGAATCAACCGGCAGCCGCCAGATCAGCGGCACCGGCGGGCAGGTGGATTTTGTGGAAGGAGCTTATCTTTCCAGGGGAGGTAAAGCATTTCTCTGCCTGCCGTCAACTTATAAAGATAAAAACGGTGAATTGCATTCCCGCATTAAACCTACCCTAAGTCCGGGAACCATTGTAACCACACCCCGCTCCATGGTAATGTACCTTGTAACGGAAAACGGAATGGTCAACTTGAAGTGCAAATCAACCTGGGAGCGGGCTGAGGCGCTCATTTCCCTGGCTCACCCGAACTTTCAGGAAGAATTGATCAAAGAAGCTGAAAAAATGAAGATCTGGACCAAGTCCAACAAAAAACCAACTGCCTGCCAGACAGCATCATAGAAAAGAACCTCTGAGGAAAGAAGGCATACCGCATAAAAATTAACCCGGGATATAATGCCCGGGGTTTTCTTTTTATTATTTATTTTATCTGCGGTTTATATCTGGCGAATTTCCCTTTTTTTGTTTATAATTAGAAAGGCTAACTAATTATTCGCAGGGGCAGGGGTGAAATAATGCTCTGTAAAGATTGCTTGCATTTTAAACAATGGAAGGCTATTGAGGCCGCAATGTGTGAAAAAACAAATAAGCCTGTCGAAACCAGCAGCAGGCCTTGTGACGACTTTGTCAGTAAAAAACAGCTCACTGACGAATGGGGAGAATCCCATTCGGGAAAATGCAAGTGTTGTAGTTAAAAGACAATAAACCCCGGACTGCCGGGGTTTTGTTTTAGCTATTATGATTTTATACTTTTTTAAAGAAGGGGTTTATCATTAACAAAAGATTTTTACTATATTTGCTGGTGTTATTGACCGGATGTTCGGCCGAACCTGCCACTAACGTTAAAACAGCCCCCCCGCCTGAACCACGCCAGGTAAGCATTCATATAGTGGCGGTGGGTGACTTGCTGATGCATATGCCTGTAATCCAATCGGTTAAAAACCCGGAATCAGGCAGCTATGAATTCAGCCACATCTTTACGCCGGTGCAGGGGCTGATTGAAAACGCCGATTACAGTATCACCAACCTGGAAACCCGCCTGGCCGGCGCGGAATACGGCTATTCAGGGTATCCCGTTTTTAACTGCCCGGCCGATCTGGCCGGAGAAATGAAAAAAGTTGGCTTTGACCTTTTTCTCACCGCCAACAATCACAGCCTGGACAAGGGAACGGGCGGCGTTATCGCCACCCTTGGCAATATTGAGGCCGCGGGGTTGGACCATGTCGGAACATACAGCAGCGCAGAGGCCAAAAGCAAACCTTTAATTAAAACCATTAAAGGCATTCGGGTGGGAATCATCAACTATACCACTATCACCAACGGTATTCCTGTGCCGGCTGACAAACCTTACCTGGTTAATGTTGTGAACCGCCCGGCAATATTAAAAGAGCTGCAAGCTATACAAGATGCCGGGGTGGATATTATTATCGCCTGTATCCATTTCGGCATCGAATACAGCCGCTATCCCGACAAAGAGCAAAAGGAACTGGTTGATTTTTTATTTGACTCCGGTGTTGATGTTGTTCTGGGCAACCACGCCCATGTTGTTGAGCCGGCGGAAATTAGAACTATGACCGAAGATAACATTGAAAAGAAGAAATTCGTTATTTATTCACTGGGCAATTTTATTTCCAACCAGCGCTGGAGGTACTCAGACAGTGGCTTACTAATCAACCTGGCACTTGATAAAGATCTTGGCAGCGGCCTAACAACCCTGCGTGAAATCAAACTGATACCAACCTGGGTGGATACCTACCGGGTCAGCGGCAAGCAGCATTACAGAATACTGGAGGTAAATCAAGCCATTAAAGATTATGAAAACAAAGCCGACCCGCTGCTAACCGCTGATGATTACCAGCGGCTAAAGCAGGTGGCTGACGAGTTGAGCCCGGAGTTTTTGTTTTCCCTGGACAGTAGTTTAGAATCAGCAGCAAGATAATAATGTTGTTATTCTTTAATCAATTGCAGTTCGCCTTGATCGGAACTAAGTGTCAAAGTATCTCCCGGCGCAATCGCGCCTTTGATAATCATCCGGCTGACCGCCGTTTCAACTTCCTGTTGGATCAGCCGTTTTAAGGGCCTGGCGCCATAGGCAGGCTCATACCCTCTGTTGGCCAGGTAGTTTAAAGCACTGTCATCCCACCTAAATTTTATGCCCGTTCCGGCAGTGATGCGCATAGCCAGTTTTTCCAGCAGCAGGCCGGCAATTTGCCGTACCTGGGCCTGGTTGAGGGCGTGGAAGACTACAATTTCATCCACCCGGTTGAGGAATTCGGGCCGGAAGTGCTTCCGCAGTATGCCCAACACGCTGGCCTTCATTTGGTCGAAATCCCCGCCCCGCTCCTGCTGACCTAATATTTCCTGGCTGCCGAGATTGGAGGTCATAATTACCACCGTATTCCGGAAGTTAACGGTGCGCCCCTGACCGTCAGTCAGCCTGCCGTCGTCCAGCAGCTGCAGCAGGATATTAAATACGTCCGGGTGGGCTTTTTCTATTTCATCCAGCAAGATTACGGAATAAGGCTTGCGCCGCACCGCCTCCGTCAGTTGCCCGCCCTCCTCGTAGCCGACATAGCCGGGCGGGGCCCCGATTAAACGGGATACAGCATGTTTTTCCATGTATTCGGACATATCCAGCCTGGTCATGCTGCGCTCGTCGTCGAACAGTGACTGGGCCAGCGCCCGCGCCAGCTCGGTCTTGCCAACTCCGGTGGGTCCCAGGAAAATAAAACTGCCAATGGGCCGGTTGGGGTCTTTGATGCCGGCCCGGGCCCGCAGAACGGCATCGGCCACCGCCCGTACCGCCTCGTCCTGCCCAATGACCCGCTTGTGCAGTTCATCATCCAGGTGGATCAGTTTTTCTTTCTCGCCTTCCATCAATTTGCTCACCGGGATGCCGGTCCAGCGGCTGACTACCCTGGCCACATCTTCTTCATCTACTTCTTCTTTAAGCAGCATACCGTGCTTTTGCTTGCCTGCCAAATTCTCTTCTTCCGCTTTAAGGCGCCGCTCCAGGTCGTTCAAACGACCGTATTTCAGTTCCGCCAGCCTGTTCAGGTCGTAATCCCGCTCGGCGCGCTCAATTTCCTGGCGGGTTTCTTCAATTTCCTTTTTAATCTGGCGCACTCTGGAAATTGACTGTTTTTCCACCTGCCACCGGGCCTTCATGGCATCGGCTTCGCCGCGTAATTCCGCCAGCTGTTTTTTGATTTTATTCAGCCGGTCCCGGGAGACGGTATCCTTTTCCTTACTCAGCGCGGCTTCTTCGATTTCAAGCTGCATAATACGGCGGGTAATTTGGTCCAACTCCGCCGGCATGCTGTCGATTTCAGTGCGCAGCCGGGCCGCCGCCTCGTCCATCAGATCAATGGCCTTGTCGGGCAGGAAACGGTCGGAAATATACCGGTCTGAAAGTGTCGCAGCGGCTACCAGCGCGCCGTCCTGAATACGCACACCGTGGTGCACCTCATAGCGCTCCTTTAAGCCGCGCAAAATTGAGATGGTGTCCTCCACGGAGGGAGGGTTAACTATTACCGACTGGAACCGCCTTTCCAATGCGGCGTCCTTTTCAACATGCTTGCGGTATTCATCCAGCGTGGTGGCACCAATGGTGCGCAGCTCGCCCCGGGTCAGCATGGGTTTTAAAATATTGCCCGCATCCACGGCGCCCTCGGCCTTGCCGGCCCCCACCACGGTATGGAGTTCATCGATAAACAAGATAATCCTGCCCTGGGATTGCTGCACTTCCTTCAGCACCGCTTTGAGCCGCTCTTCAAACTCGCCCCGGTATTTGGCCCCGGCCAGCAGCGATCCCATATCCAGGCCAATGATAAGCTTGTCTTTTAACCCCTCGGGCACGTCACCCGCCACTATGCGCCTGGCAAGACCTTCCACGATAGCGGTTTTACCAACGCCCGGCTCCCCGATTAATACGGGATTATTTTTGGTACGCCTTGATAGTATCTCAATAGCCCGGCGAATCTCATTATCTCTGCCGATAACAGGGTCCAGTTTTCCTTCTGCCGCTAGTTTGGTCAGGTCCCGGCCGTAACGCTCCAGCGCCTCATAGGTTTCCTCGGGATTTTCCCCGGTTACCCGCTGGTTCCCCCGGACCGCGCGCAGGGAATTAAGCAGTGTAGCCCTGGTTATCCCGGACTGGCGTAGGGCTTCCCCGGTTTCCGGCTCGCCTTCTTCCACCAGTGCTAAAAGCAGGTGTTCGACACTCACGTAGTCGTCCTTCATATCCCGGGCCTCTTTTTCCGCCCGCGCCAAAACTCTGGCCAGCCCGGAACCCAGGTGCAGCGTACCCTCGTAGCCGGTTACCACCGGAATTCTTTTTAATAAAGCCTCAACCTTGCCGGCCAGATCAACAGGGTTCATTCCGGCATGTTCCACAAACCGGGGAACCATGCCGCCTTCCTGTGCCAGCAGCACAGCCAGCAAATGTTTGCCGGTAACTTCCTGGTGATGTTTTTCAGCAGCCAGCTGCTGGGCGGCAGCCAGCGCTTCCCTTGATTTTTGCGTATAGCGATTAATATCCATTGAGCATTCACCTCCTCTTTAAATGTTCAATTTGATCCTGCAACTGCTCAATGCGCTCCAAAAGCTCCAGAATAATGGCTGCTCCCGACAGGTTAACCCCCAGGTTACGGCGTAATCTCATTATTTTTTCCGCCCTGGCCGCGTGGTCGGCCCGGATACCTCCCCGGTGCAATTCAAGAACGCCGAACTCGGCCAATAATTCAATAATTTCAGGGTGCAATTCCAGTGACTCCAGATCGACTAATGTTTCATCTTCTGTTACGGGCAAAGTATGGGATACAGTTCTAAATAATATTTCTTCATTGCCCCTGCACCCCTTTCCTGAGTTCGGCTATTTGACGGTAAAGATTTTCTTCTTCCGCCGACAGGTTTTCAGGAAGATCTATTTTTACCCGCACGTACTCATCCCCCCTGCCGCCCCGGACCGGTAACCCCTTGCCTTTTAAACGCAGGCGTTTGCCCACCCGGATGCCGGCAGGTATCTTCAGGTTAACCGGGCCATCCAGAGTGGGAACAGAAACCCTGTCGCCCAGAACGGCCTGCTCGGGTCGCAAAGTAATCTCAGTTTCCAGGTCTTGGCCGGAAACCTTGAAAGCCGGATGCGGCAGCAACCGTACTTTTAGATATAAGTCACCTGAGCCTCCTCCGTTTAAGCCTGCACCGCCCTGGTTTTTCAGCCTGATGCGGCTGCCCTCGCTTACGCCGGGAGGAATTTTCACCGTCAGTGTTTTAACGCCGCTTTTTTCACCGGTGCCTCCGCAGACGCTGCAAAAAGATTTGCCGTCATGTCCGGCTCCGCCGCAGGCGGCGCAAAGCTCGCGGGTCGAAAGCTGCAGGTTCTTTTCCCCTCCCCGGTAAAGCTCTTCCAGGGAAAGCTCTAATTCCGCTTCAATATCTCTGCCGCGGGCCGGACCGCGCCGGGACGGGCGGGCGGCGCGACGAAATCCGGCACCGCCGCCGAAAAGCGTTTCAAAAAAGTCGCTGAAAGCGCTTTCCCCGCCGCCGCCAAAGTTGGTATGGAAAGTAAAGCCATCCATATCGGGAGGCGGGCGAAAATCCTGTCCCGCCTGCCAGTTGGCGCCCAGCCTGTCGTATTTGGCCCGCTTTGCCTTGTCTTTAAGCACCTCGTAAGCTTCATTAATCTGCTTGATCTTTTCTTCCGCCGCTTCCTTCTCTTTGCCGGTGTGCAAATCCGGATGCCATTTGCGGGCCAGCTTGCGATAGGCCGTTTTAATTTCTTTTTCAGTAGCGTCGCGGCCGACGCCAAGCACCTGATAATAGTCTTGAAACTTAACGCTCATAGATCACCACCCCCAGTAAAGAAGACTTGGTTCAGGTGGGGTTTTGACCCCACCTGAACCTTAGTCGCACTTATTTCGAGTTTATCGCCGCTTAACTCCATTAGTTGGGGACATTCCTGTCCCCAGAGAAATACCCAAGCTTCAGCAGGTGTGTCCCCTTTCCTTATGCGAGGCGGGAGTCTTAGCGGCGGTTAACGAGATGAAACCGGGTGCCGCAATGCGATTAGGCATTGGGCCGTTCCTCATATTCGGCGTCAATTACGTCGTCACCGCCGTGATATTGGGGACCGCCACCGCAGGTTCCACCGCTGCAGCCAGCCCCATCGGCCGTGTCCGCGCCGGTCTGTACCTGCTGGTAAGCCGCCTGAGACAGTGAGTAAGCTGCTTGCTGCAGATCATCCTTTAGTGAACGAATGCGATCTACCGCAGCGTTTTCTTTGAGCGCGGATCTTAGCTCTTCCAGCAGCTGCTCAATCCGGCCCTTTTCATGTACGGGAACCTTATCTCCCAAATCTTTGATTTGCCGGTCCACCTGGTACAGCAGAGTATCGGCCTCATTGCGGACCTCCACTTCCTCACGGCGCTTTTTATCTTCAACAGCATTGGCTTCGGCATCACGCACCATCCGGTCGATTTCCGCCTGGTCCAGGCTGGTCGACCCGCTGATCGTGACGGCCTGCTCTTTACCCGTTCCCTGGTCGCGGGCGCTTACTTTCAAGATCCCGTTGGCATCGATATCAAAGGTTACCTCAATTTGCGGCACGCCCCTGTGCGCGGCGGGGATGCCCTCCAGTTTAAACTGCCCCAGAGAACGGTTATCCCTGGCCATTTCCCTTTCACCCTGCAACACGTGTATATCCACTGCAGGCTGGTTATCTTCCGCGGTGGTGAACACCTGGCTGCGGCGCACCGGAATGGTAGTATTGCGTTCGATTACCCTGGCCATGACACTGCCCAGAGTCTCAACACCCAGTGACAGCGGGGTAACATCCAGCAGCAGCACATCTTTTACCTCACCGGCTAAAACTCCGCCCTGAATTGCGGCCCCAATGGCCACTACCTCGTCGGGGTTGACCCCCTGGTGCGGGTCTTTGCCGCCGGTCATTTCACGGACCAACTTTTGTACCGCCGGAATCCGGGATGATCCGCCGACCAGAATAACTTCGTCTATATCCTTTTCTGAAAGCTTGGCGTCTGCCAGGGCCGCTTTAACCGGACCGCGACATCTTTCAACCAGCTGATGGGTCAGGTCGTCAAACTTGGCCCGGGCCAGCTTCAGTTCCAGGTGTTTCGGGCCCGCCACATCCGCAGTGATAAAAGGCAGGCTGATTTGCGTTTCCAGCGTGGTGGACAACTCAATCTTGGCTTTTTCAGCCGCCTCGGTCAGGCGCTGCAGCGATTGTTTGTCGTTGCGCAGGTCAATACCGTAATCCTTTTTGAATTCTTCCGCCATCCAGTCGACAACAGCTTTATCAAAATCGTCGCCGCCCAGGTGGGTATCACCGTTGGTTGATTTTACTTCAAACACCCCGTCGCCAACTTCCAGAATTGAAACGTCAAAGGTACCACCACCCAAGTCAAAGACCAGAACAGTCTGGTTAACCTTTTTATCCAGCCCGTATGCCAGAGCTGCCGCAGTTGGCTCGTTAATAATGCGCAGCACGTTAAGACCGGCGATTTTGCCCGCGTTTTTCGTAGCCTGCCGCTGGGCGTCGTTGAAATAGGCCGGTACCGTAATGACAGCATCGGTCACTTTTTCGCCCAGGTATTTGGAAGCGTCATCCACCAGCTTGCGCAATACCATGGCTGATACCTCTTCAGGGGCGTACTGCTTGCCCCTGATGTTGAACCTCACCGCGTCATTGGGACCTGACTCAACCTTGTAAGGCACCAGCTCCCGCTCTCCTGACACTTCGGAATATTTACGTCCAATGAACCTTTTAACCGAGGATAGTGTATTGGACGGGTTTAATACCGACTGGCGCCTGGCTACCTGGCCGACAAGCCTTTCCCCGTCCTCTTTAAACGCCACCACAGAGTGGGTGGTCCGGGAACCCTCGGCATTCACTATCACCCCGGGTTTTCCGCCTTCCATAACAGATACCACAGAATTTGTAGTTCCAAGATCGATACCTATTGTCTTACCCATATTTTGAAACCTCCTTTTTGAAAAAACTAAATTATTTTACCAGTATTTTGAATCAGACCAGATGATATTATACCGCCACAGTTAGTGCCAACCACAAGCTCAGCAACCAGGTCAACAATTTGATCTTTACATCAGGACACTTTACATCATAGATGTAATTGTTAAAACTAAAGCAATGACCGCAACTTATTGACTTTAACTTTGACCTTTTCTGACTTTTATACTATACCAGATTTTTTATGCCGTCAACCTGTTTCCAGAAAAAAATACCATGACCAAGGTAAGTATATGCCAAAACTTTTTTGTATTGACAAGAAATGAATTTATAGGCTATAATCCTGTCTTTGACAGTTATAAGCCATGAAAAAGCTTGAAGACCCTGTATTTGCAGGGTCTTCAAGCTTTTTTGCACTATTAAAAAAGTGAGTAATATTTTTTATTTTTTAGTTATGCTAAAAAATTGTTTCATCAGTGTCTTTTTTATAATCTCGTAATCTGTTCGAAAACCAAAAGATTCATGTAGTGCATCAGTAAATTCGGTTCTTGTATAGGTCGGTATATACCCCTCTCCCTTAATCTCATAGAAATTCATTTCTTTCAATCCGTTGATGATTTCACTGCATGAAAACTTATTTCCTAGTTTCTTTTCCAATAATCGATAAATAATGAGGGACATAAAGCAGGTAGTAAAATGTG
>NZ_FOOX01000040.1 GCF_900113335.1 Desulfotruncus arcticus DSM 17038 | reverse complement strand
CGAAGTAAGCTGCCGCCTTTTTTAAGATTTCATTTTCCTCTCGAAGATCCCGGACCTGGCGCTCAAGTTTTCTTATCAATTCATCATCTGGGCTTAACTTACCACTACCAGGGAATGGCCCTTCAGGCTTTTCACGATATCTTTTTAACCAACCATGTAGCGTGTTGATTTTTATACCTAATTCCCTTGCAACAGAAGCCACTGATCCTTCGGAAGCTTCTACTCGTTTTATAGCTTCCATTTTAAATTCTGTACTGTATTGCCTTGCCATATTTTTTGCCCCTTTCAATTTCTAGTATACTACGTGTTCTTACTGTCCATCAAAAGGGGTACGGGTCACCAATTCCAGGCGGGCATATACTTTGAGCCGTTGAAAACTATTTTACCCTCAGGATATTTTACATCAAATACTTGCCCAAGACTTTTTATCCGTATACTAGATTGTTTTGGATCAAAGATTGCTCCACTGTTTTCCGACATCTTAAGTGGATCTTTTTCTGCAAAGTATCTAATGGCATATTCGAATGCTGTTTTATACGTTTCTTTATCCTCGCCTATCATATAAGGAAACATTATTTCCCTCATCCTAACAAGTAAAATTCAGCAAGCTTCATGATGGCCATCACAATCAAAAATACAATGATGATTTGCGTCAGCTTGCTTCTATCCAACTTTTTGAATACTTTCAAAGCTGGCAACAGAACTATCACACAGACTACACTGGCAATGGCAGAGTACTCAAAAGTTACCAGTGTTATATTGCCTTCGATGATATGCTGAACCAAAAGTATTGTCAATGTGATAAGCAGAGTTGCCTGCAGATTGGCAAGGTAGCGAATATTGTTTTCAAAGATACTGTGATAGTAATACCCCAACGGAGGTCCGCTCATGCCGAGCATGTTGCATACGCCTGTTACGCAGCCAGCCAAGATACTGTTGGGAACAGAAGCTTTTATCTGCCATCGTCTGTCGGAAACGATGAACAAACCTGCGAACAGAAGCAGGATGATAACTAGTACGATTGTTAACACATCATTGTTCAGTACAAACAGAAAATAAGTGCTGATAATTTGCATAATTAGAACGGGGATGACAACTGGCAAGATTTCTTTTATTTCCACATTTTCTCGTGTTTTAAATAGAAGCACACAGCTCATCACAATGGCGCAGATCACGGTAATAGCAACAGCCGTCTGATAACTAAACATATAAGGAAGAAAAAGCATCATAGGAATACCGACGCCGAATCCTGTAAGTCCCTGAACAAATGCAGATAAACCTACTATTAAAATCAAAAATAATAAAGCTTCCATTTCCATATCTTTATACCCCCTTTGATTGACTAAATGACCAAAGACGGGTTGCAATAACGAGAAAGTAATGGATTTGAATTAATCTTGTTGATCATTGTTCTCTCCAGCCGGCATCTTATTATACAAGCGGTTAATATCGTTGAGAAAACATAATATAATGGATTGTTCGTATTCACTATAGGTATTTATCAAAGATAATTTCTCCTGTCTGGCTTGACTATGCAACTTTTTGTGTTCGTTATAAACATGTTGCCCACCCTCAGTCAGTCGATAATAAATTTCTTTGTTATTATCTGGTCGCTGGTAACTCTCAACTAACCCCTTATTTAGCAGCCTTTTGCAGATTTTACTAATAGCCCCTCGTGTCATCTCCATATCGTTTGCTATTTTTGTGACATTTGCATATTCAATTGTGCCAATCCGATCAATACAATGAACTTCTGCCAGATTAACGCCATCAAACGTAACCTGCCATTCATGAGGGAATATATTTTCTTGAATTTTTATGATTGAATTTACGATTTGCATGGCTAGGTTCATACAATAGCGACCTCCTTTTTGTTGACATGGAAACAAAAACAATATACCATTCTTTTGTTTCCATGTCAACAAAAAGCACGGTATATTTCACCAAATGTAGATAAACTCCGCTTTCAAGCCGCAAGTTTTCCCTATTCCCTTTTAAAAACACACCCGAATTTCCGGGTAATTACCTATCAAGGTGGTAATAGAGATCCGGAAAAATTCATACCGGCGTGGTCCATTATATTTTCCGGGTGATTACTGCCAAGCTTGACCTAAGCAATTAAGCCCGGCAATTATAGATGTAATAAAAACAAAAAAACTGAGGATATTAGTTCCTCAGTTTTTTTAAAAAAATTTGGAGGCGACACCCGGATTTGTTACAAAGCCGTGGAACTTAGCCCTAGGAAATATTGCAAGCTTGCAACCCGTATAGAAAGTTAATATTTGTTATATAGTGTTTGTGGTAAAAAGAAAAAAGTGGAGGTAATATCCCCCTTTTTCAAATTGTTAGGCGATGAATGACCAGTCTTTAAGCAATCAGCCAACCACGTAAATGGTTGAAATTTATTACAGAAATACTCATTGATTCTAGATACCCTGCTAGTCTAAAATCATCTGTTAAAACTAAACACCCTGTATTACCAATATCAATTATCAAAGTATCAGTGAGCCCAAACCTTCTAAAATTCGAGCTTTGGCATACTGCTATAGATTGGTGATAGGACTCCTGCAATACTGTAACCTTTTTTGCAAATACAGGAAAGTACTCGTTTTTTACTTTTTCCGGCAATTGATTGGATAAGTTGCTAACTTCTGTTAGTATATTAGGTGTAGTTAAAATCTTATTGAAATGTTTAATAAAACTTACCATAACTTGGTAATCTTCTATCACGTATTGCTTAGTTCTCTTATATTTTTGAATCCAATCAACACTAAAACTACCTATAAATAAAAGCAACAATAGGTTGGAGTCAATTAGGAGACCATTATTTTTATGTTTTTTGATAAGATTTAATAAATAGTTTTCTTTCATTACGGGTTCCTTATTTTCATTGAAAGTACTCTTCCCGTAATACTGTCTAATTTTATAATCTTATAATATCGTTTGTTAGCTGATACAGGCAAGAACCCTTCCATCATTGATTTTTCTGAAAAACCTATTGTTACATACCAGTATTGCTCATCCTCAGTTAATTCAACTTCTTCAAGTTTGAGATCAACTAGCGACGTTTCCGCAGTCGAATATATTTCCTTAAAGAATTCAAATGCCTTGACAACGGCCTCTTTTACAGATATCACGTTATTCCTCCTCTATACAAATTTAGATATCCCCTACGTCCGCTTATCGGGTGCGGCAAGGGGTACTTAATTTCGAGTCGTGTTACATGCACATTTATTGTTAAAGTACTTTATAATACAGCGAAATTATTGTGGACCATATTTATCAAACCAATAGAAAGTTGGTACATATTATATTTAGACCTGTTAATTGTCTTAACCTGCAACTCTAATTTATCATATATATTCTCAGGTTTTGGTTTATTTAATAATTTTTTATTTTTGGTTGGTGCCAGAGACCGGGCGCTACCCCAAATCATAACTCTGCCCTTGTAATTTCATTTAAGGTACCACATAAACATAAGGAATAATTCTCTAAAGTACGATTATCAGCACTGTATAATGGTGGAGGCGAGTCGCTTGTCGACGTATGCACAGCGAGTAAGGTTCCTGTTATATCCTTATATTACACTGATCCACGGGCCTTACCTAAGCTTCATACTAGCAGATTTTATGTTAATTAAGCAACGTCTATAATGATATGTAAAGTTACCTCATTGATAACCTGTTCCAATGATGATTTGATTTTCAAAATTAATTCTCTAAGCTCTGGGTTATGGAATGGTTTTAATGCATCTGCCATGCTTTCTTGTTCAACTTCATTTAGCTGTTTGACAGTGGGTTCCTGATCTTCTTTTAAGTCATTAGCAAGCCATTTTAACTTAGTTAGTGCCTTTAGTTGACATAGTCAAGGTCGGTTAGCCCAGAATATTTTGTGTTTAATGTGCATTTTGTTAAAACTTTGCAATTTTATAGGGGGAAAAATGAATTTATTGCCGAAAATTAATCTATCTGATAGATTTTTTAATAAGGAGGCAGAAAATGCTTAAAGCCACTAAACTTCCTCCAGAACTAATATCCCTTGTTCATCATATTGAATTAAACAAGGCAGGTTGGTGGGATAAGTCTATTCAAAGACTAATACTTTCAGTCCTATGGAATTCGAATAATTGTTTAACTACAAACAAAATTATAGAAGAATTAAATAGCCAGTTTTTTATAAACATAAGTTTAAATCAATTAGAATCTCAAATTAGTGAATTAGAAGAGACAAATTCGATTTTAAGGCATAATGGGTATATAAAAATAGCTGAAGAATGTTTATCAAAATTAGAAAATGAAAGAAACGAAATACATAACATTGAGGAAGCCACAATCAGACGTTTTAAAGAAATTATATTGCAGCATTGTCCTACAATAGATATCGATGAATTATGGAGCAATTTTAATAATTACCTTTTAATGCCGTTAATAAGAGAAATGGGAGCTCGTACATATGAGATTATTTCTGGAAACAGTCCAGACATAGCTAACATAACAAGTTTTCGGGAGTTCTTAAATATTTACCCCAAAGAACATCATAAAGCTCTGAGAGCATCCGTTATAAACTTTTTAGATCCGAAAAATAATATTGTTCGTAAATACATATTATCACATTTAAATGCATATTTTTTATTGGAAGCTAGTAACCTTTCTGAAGAAACCTTAAAAAAATTATTATCAAATAGCAGTTCGAATCCCAGATTTTATGTATTTGCAGATACTAATTTTTTATTTTCTGTTTTGGGGTTACACGAAAATCCATTTAATGAAGCTGCTAACTTCCTTATGAGCTTAACAAAAAGCTTGACAAATAAAGTTAATGTTAACTTTTTCTCATTACCAACCACAATAGAAGAAACTAAAAAAGCCATAAGTTTTAACTGTGATAATTTAAGTAAAATAATAATGGCTGAAAACTTAGTTGCTGCCACTATAGATACGGAAGCTCAGCTAAGTTATTTTGCTAGAAGATATGCGGAAGAACTAAAAATAAATGCTAATATTAGAGCATATGATTTCTTTTATCCTTACATAAATAATCTTACAGACTTGCTCAAGAAGAATAATATTAGATTATGGAATTATGATAAAAATTATTTTAATAATATTTCAACAAATCAAGAAATTGTTGATGACATTTTGGCTCAACAAGAATTTGAAAAAAAATATTTTCCGGATAAAGCAAAATCTTATGAAAATATACAGCACGATGTAATTTTATGGCATTTTGTATATGGTAAGAGAGAGAAGATAATCAACTCCCCTTTAGAAGCAAAATTTTGGGTAGTTACCCTTGATAATAGGCTATTAGGGTTTGATAGATATAAGAATAAGAACCAAAACCAAACCTTACCATTATGCGTTCATCCTATTACTTTAATTCAAATTTTACAATTTTGGGTTACCAAAACACCAGAATTCGAAGAAACTGTTTTGAATAGTTTTAGATGGCTTTTTATGAGCCAAGAATTTGATGCTGAAGCTGAAAAAATAACTATTAGAATTTTAGAAGTGTTATCTAGATTCGAAAACTGTAATGATTTATCTGTTGATGTAGTTAAAAAAATTTTAGTAGATGATGCATTGAGGGGAAAAATTAAATGCGAGAAAAACCTAGAGAAAGATGTTGAATTTGTGAAAGAGGCATTAATAGAAGAAAACAAAAAAATTGAAAATAAATTAAATGAAGTCCTTACAGTAATAGAAGAAAAAGATAATTTAATTGAGCAAATTAAAGAGGATAAAAATGACATTGAGACCAGATTGAAGGAAGAGCAACAGATGAGGGAGCATTTGGAAAATAGACTAAAAAACTTAGAAAAAACAATAAACCATAATAACACGATACAAAATCAAAAATCAGCTAGATTTAGATTTGTCCTCAATGATATAATTTTATCTGCAATTTTTATGTTTTTGCTTTCAATTATAATATCTTTTAGTTCTAGTAAGCTCACCTCGTTTTCTTTCTGGGATATACAAAAGATGTTAAGCTGTATTATTTTGGCTTTAGTTATTTATAGAGCAAACAGTCAAGGTCTAAATAATGATGATATTAACAATTGGGCTATATTTTTATACATTTCGAAATTTCGAACTTTTATATACACAGTGTTAGTTGGTGTAATAGCATTATTTTTAAAAGAGGAGATTGCTACATTCATAAAACACATATATACTAAACAATAAATTATTAAAAGATTAGAAAACTCGCCAACCGTTTAGACCAGCGAGTTTTTTAATTCAATCGTGCCACTTGTATATTTCGGCCGCATCCGGACACCCATTCAGGAATTATCCGAACAGCATAACGGAAATAGCTACTACCAACTCAAAGCACAATTATCCAGTCGCTGAAAACCTTGTCAACCAAAACTTTACTGTCAGCCAGCCTAATCATGTTTGTTGTAAGATAAAAATACCGAAAGTTGCAAGTTAAAAATCCATAATGTTGCAATTGGAAATTCCATAGTAATGCAAAAATCCATTGCAGGCATAAACCATAACCAATATCCTTGTATTTGACCAAAGAATGCAAGGAGGAGAGGAGCATGCTTACAATGGACAAGATACATGATATCAGATTCCGTTTCTTCGTGAAAGGAGAAAACATTTCCCAAATCGCAGATGCATTGCATTTGGATTGGAAGACGGTGCAGAAGTATGTCGACATGGCGGACTTCAACAAACCGGCTCCCAAACCGGCTTCGGAACAGCGTTTCTGTCCCAAGTTGGATCCCTACAAGCCGACTATTGATAAATGGCTT
>NZ_FOOX01000032.1 GCF_900113335.1 Desulfotruncus arcticus DSM 17038 | reverse complement strand
CCGTACTAAAAGGTCACCTAAGCATGGATCGCCTTACTAAACGGGGGATTGACAAAGCTTTTAACGATATCATGATTTGTCTGATTACGTTTCTTGCTGGAACCATTGTTCAGCTTAAAGATAAAGCATTACCAAATGTAGCTTAGTAGCAATGATTTAATATTTGCTTTGCTTTTTTGTGTCTGTTAATTGGGGTGATTTCTACTCTTTTTTAGAGTTAATTTGTTCAATTCCATCTTTACTTCAAATAAATAGGTTAATTTTGGTAAACCTATGCTTTAGTATGATATTCTCTTTTTTATGTCAGTTTAAAATTTTGAATTCTGCAATTGGCTCTTATCTGTAGGATCCAAAATTACAATTCCTTCGGGCGAACTTTCAAACAGCTTTTTAAAATAGGCCTGTTGCAGATCCAGTTTTTCTTGCATCAGCTTTTGCTCGGTAACGTCCCTGACAATCCCGCGAAAGCCTGTCTTATCTCCCTCTGTATTTTTAATTAGTGAAATGGATGTTTCAACATACCGTATGGTTTGATCTTTTTTGACTGTTTGCAAGTTATAAAGTTTAACGGGTTCACCCAAACGATAGACTCTGTTAAAGGTTTCAAATACCTTTTTAGAATAATTTTCTCTTGTATACCGGCGGAAATTCATGCCGAGAAGTTCTTCCCTGGCATACCCGGTCATCTCACACAAAGAATCATTGAAAAAGGTCAGATTGCCGGTGAGATCCACCTCAAAATACCCGTCTTCGATACTTTCCAAAATATTTTTATATCTCTTTTCACTCTTTAGCAATTCGGTTATATCCATCACCTGGCCCAATATAGCCGGGCGGCCATTGTGTTCAATAACAGAAAAATATCCTCTTAGATAAATGATTTCTCCCGAACGTTTAACTGCCCTGAACTCATACTCATCTAAAACATTCTCACCAGCCAGCCTGCTTAAAGCTTTTGCGGCCACATAGGAACGATCCTCGTGGTATACTAGCTGTTCAAAGGGCAGTTTCAAAAGCTCCTTGACCGAGTAGCCCGAAATTTTAGACATCATGGGGTTGACCAGTTTGAAAAAACCGTCCTGCACAACATAAATTGGCAAGGGGGAAGAATAAAAAGTATCACGAAAATCTATATTCATCCGGTTTCCCTCTTTCGACCATAAATAACATGCTAAATTTTACTAATTACTACATTCATCCCACTATTTCCTTTAAAAATTAAAAAATTATCTGTAAGTCCATTTAAAGCAAAGACAACAACCGCCCGGGCGGCATATCGTACCGGCGGCAGTTAACTATTCATGTGGCATGATCTTTGCAATATTCAAGCATAATCTAATACTCTCTATCCCCGTTAACAGGAAGGAGGAGCTATATTGTTAATCAATAACATTCAAGATTTAACCAAGGAGCAATTACTCGAATTCGTAACAGATCTGAGCAAACGCTGGCTCGCCCATGACGGCCTTTGGTTTCAAGCCGTGGAAAAGAAGCACGGCATGGATGAAGCTATTGAAGCTGATGCCGCTGCCTGGGAGAAATTTACAGCTATTGAGGCTAACAGAATTAAGCAGTTTTTAAACTTGCCGGAACAGGGCGGCCTGGAGGCACTGGATCTGGCGCTTAGATTCCGTCTTTATGCCTTTATTAATCAGCAGGAGACTATTTGGGAAGGACCAAATAAACTGGTTTTCCGGATGACCAATTGCCGGGTACAATCCGCCAGGGAGCGCAAAAAAATGCCCTTTTTCCCGTGCAAGCCGGTTGGTATTGTAGAATACAGCGGTTTTGCCAAAACCATTGACCCGCGGATTAAAACCCGCTGCATTTGCTGTCCGCCCGACCAACCTGAAGAAGGGTGTTACTGCGCCTGGGAGTTTACTTTAGATGATTAAATGTAAACAGTTAATACACATATGTCTGTAATAGAAGGCATGCACGATAATTATAACAATAAATATTTTATAAAAACCCGTTTTTTATTGAACGGGTTTAGTTTTTTGCATGTTAAATTTAAAATTAACTGCCGGCTGGAAGCATTTCACTTAGTTTTAGGTATCACCTACCATAACCCAATTGGCTGCCATGATTTAGTAATTTATTAAAAAAATTATTCATATTTGTTAACAAATGTGTACATAGTTTTATTTAAAGACATAATCAACCCCAATATTTCCTTTCCATGCCGCGGTATTGAATTGCCTCGGCTATATGTTCAACCTTGATTTCCTTCTTCCCGGCCAGATCGGCAATAGTGCGGGCGACTTTTATTATTTTATTATAGGCCCGGGCGCTTAAATCCAGCCTCTCAAAAGCGGAGCGCAGCAGCTGCAGCGCCTCTTGTTTTAAAGGACAGTATTTTTTAATCTGGGCGGGAGTCATTTCGGAATTGGTCATCTCAGTTCCAAACCGTTCAATCTGGACCGTTCTGGCCTGTTTAACTCTTAATCGAATAGCTTCGGAGCTTTCGCCGGGTGCGCTGTTTTCCAGATCGTTAAATGTCAGGCGGGGAACATCTATTTGCAAATCAAAGCGGTCCAGCAGCGGCCCGGAAAGACGATTCAGGTATCTTTGCACCTGCATGGGAGTACAAGAGCATTCTCTCTCCTGATCACCTAAAAAACCGCACGGACAAGGGTTCATTGAAGCGACCAGCATTATTGCGGCAGGAAAGGTAACAGATGAATGTACCCTTGAAACAGTTATAATACCATCCTCCAGTGGTTGACGCAAAGCTTCAAGAGCATCCCGTTTAAATTCCGCCACCTCATCCAGAAAAAGAAGCCCTCTGTGAGCCAAGCTTATTTCTCCCGGCTTGGGGTATTTACCACCGCCAACCAGCGCCGAAGTCGATACATTATGATGAGGAGCTCTGAAAGGACGTTCAGTTATCAGGGGCCGACCGGGCGGCAATAAGCCCGCGAGACTGTATAACTTGGTTATTTCCAGGGCCTCGGCGGGAGTAAGCGCCGGGAGTATGCCAGGTAAGCGGCGGGCCAGCATGGTTTTGCCGGAGCCGGGCGAGCCCAACATAATTACATTATGCCCCCCTGCTGCGGCTACTTCCAAAGCCCGTTTAACCGCCAGGTGCCCCCTAACTTCGGACATGTCCGCTTTATACCCGTTTTCTTGCCATAACTCCTCCATATTTACGAAATGGGGCAGTATCTCTTCCTCACTTTTCAGATGGTTGATTAATTGCACCAAACTGCGGGCCGGGTAAACTTCTATATTCTGCACCATCGCTGCCTCATCGGCATTCTCTGCAGGTACAACCACCCGGCGGTATCCGTCGGAAGGCAGCATCGCCACCCTGGGCAGAACTCCGTTAATACCTCGAATCGAACCATCCAGAGATAGTTCACCTAAAAACACATAACCATGCAGCAGCGCCGGGTCTATTTGTTCCGTTGAGGCCAGTATGCCAAGGGATATGGCAAGATCGTATATCGGGCCTTCCTTTTTTAAATCAGCGGGAGCCAGGTTAACGGTAATCCTTCTGGGAGGATAATCATAGCCCACATTTTTAATGGCCGCCCTAACCCGGTCTTTGGCCTCACGCACAGCGGCGTCGGGTAATCCAACTATATCAAGCCCGGGTAACCCACTTGATACATCCACCTCCACCTGAACGATACACCCGTCCAAGCCTTTTAGTGCCAGACTTCTAACAATTGTTAACATTACCATTCCCTCCGATTTTTTCTTTCGCCGAAGAAAATGGAAATCCCTGCATTTCTTTTACATTTCTCGCGAACCACCGGGATATAGATGTTAAATGGGACACTGGGACAGCTACCATGCCCGCTTAGTTAATTATATTTAGTTATAACTTCTATAACTAAGGAATAATCCCACCGTAATAACAGTGGGATTATTCAAAAAACCTTTTAATATTACCTATAACAACATGTAAAATAAGTAATCACATCTTGTAAAGCTGGTTTTTGCAAACCTAAAAATGTGGTTGTTTTTTTCACATTAACCCCATTCATTTTCAGTAAACTTTATCATAAATATCATCCTCCTTAAGAGTGAACTACCCCCCCCCTTCGTTCCGCTCAGGAAGGGGCTTCCATGAGCGAAACAAAGTTACGGACTTTAAAACAAAAACTGTCTTGACACAGAACGCTTGTTCCAATACAATAAACAAAACAAATGTTCTGGTAATAGGTGATAACTTATGCTTAATAATGATGATTACCAAATTTATAAGGCTATTCTCTGGTTCATTGTGGACAACGAGAAAATGCCTAGCATTCAGGACCTATCAGTAAAATTAAATATGCCCCCAAACCAGATCAGGCCCAGACTTCAAATCCTGGAAACAGAAGGGTTAATTAAAAGCCAAGCAAATGGCATTAAAATCATTAAGGATTTAATATGGTGCAACAGACGGGATAGACCTTGTTATAGCTAAAAACCAAAACCCCCAAGCCATTTGGCTTGAGGGTTATATTTTATCCCACGTTTGCCGTTTAACTTATGGTTTTTTTCAGGCTTGTCCGTCATTTTTATGCCGGTAGATTTTGCACACCAACTTTTTGTACCTTAAAATAGTTGCCCAAGCGTTGTCATACTTGGGTTTTTAGACAAAGATTTAATGTATTTACCAAAAACACCTTTCCGTTTGTAGCATGGAAGTGACCAAACTCCCAATTCCCAAACAGAAAGGTGTCTGACTCACATGCTTTTTAAAATTAGTTTTAAATTAGATTGTTATTATATTATTCACTGTCTTTTAAGTATCCTTCGGCTAACTGTTCGTTAACATGGAGAACACCGGCATTAAGATCCTTGAAAACATAAGAATCTGTTATTTCAGGCAAGTTGTCAGCAGCATCCTGGGTTTTGATAATTTCACCGGCCGGCACATACCTGCCATCAGGAATGCTTACACCGATAATTTTGGCTGCGGGTTCAATTACTACATTATCACCTACACGTGCTTTAAAGACAAATGCTTGCATACCAACGAAAGTATGGTTACCCACTACAGCAGGACCATGTACTTGACATTGATGGGCAAGGGAGACATGGTCACCAATATATACGGCATATTTATTTCCATTAACCTCCATTAGGTTTTTTTCAACCACTTCACCGTTTTCCTCTGTTTCGAGCGCGTGAAGAATTACTCCATCCTGGATATTGGTTTCGTCGCCAACCCAAATACGTTGTCCTTCATCGCCACGTACCGAGGCAAAAGGAGCTACATAAACCCCTTTGCCGATATGCACATTACCAATGACAGCGCTTTGCGGGTCGATAAAAGATTCCGGGCTGATTTCAGGGGTATCAACTTCTGCATTAAAACTAGCTATAACGTTGGGTCTAATGTTTTGCGGCCCTTCAGAGGCGCCGGCATTTGTGTCTGAGAATCCACTTAGAATGAGTATGGACAATAAAGCTGTTACAACAACCATACATAATAATATTTTTTCTTTCTTTCTCAAAGTTTCTACTCCCCCCTTCTAAATACCTATGCAATGTTACCATTTACCAATTAATTTGTCAATAATTAATTTAAATTACATAATTTGTTATATACATACTTGCCACATATTGTTTCTATATTCAGGAGCGGGATGAGGGCAGAGAAGAATTTTCATGCATTAAGGACTCACGATACCATATTGTTAAATGGGACACTGGGAGAACTACCATGCCCGTTTAATAAAGAAGACTTGGTTCAGGTGGGGTTTTGACCCCACCTGAACCAAGTCGCACTTATTTCGAGTTTATCGCCGCTAAGACTCCCGCCTGTAGAGGCGGGAGTCTTAGCGGCGATAAACGAGATTAATTATGAATAAAAAGTGTTACGTAATAGGAAAAATAAGTTATTGAAATACCAATCCAAACCATTACTTGATAGGAGTAGTTTTATGGATGATAAGAAGCTGATCGGGGAACTCAACAAAATTTTAACTCTCGAACATGGCCACCTGGGTATGTATAAAAACTATTTGGAATATGAGGATCAGGAAATCAGACGAACATTTAGGCGGTTTATGGAGATTGAAGAAGAACACATCGGTAAAATCAATACCGTAATTCGCAACCTCGGGGGAAAACCCTCCCTGACAGTTGACGGTGGAGATATAATTGGAAAATTGTTTGGGATTACCTTGAATACTGTGGCCGACATCAATGGACAGTTAAAAGTTTATAGTTTTATTGAGAAGAAATCTCACGAGGGGTATGCAAAATTTGTTTCTCAGTTGGAACAAGATACACAAGAAAGGAACCAGTTTATCGCTGAGATTGCGGCAGCGAATATGCTGGAAGCGCAGTTAATGCACCTGTGGCTGGACAATAGACGCAGATCATGAAAGCTTATTAATAAATGTCTTTTTGGGGTTAGCATAATTGTAGCCGGTCCAATTTTCATGTTTTCAAGCATCCAAATTTTTGCAAAGATTGTCGATAAAAATTATAAACTATTCCAATTTAATTGCAGGAAAATCAGTAATTTATCTATAAATATAAGCTATTATTTCATGGGAGGTGTTGGAAAATAAAGAAAAAAAATCATTACGCTGACAATGGACATTTGAGATTGTTTGACTGTCGTACAGGGATTAGTTCAAATCATTCAACCTGAAAAAGGCAATAAACACATCCATGTCATAATGGAAAACCCAAATGTTTCATACAAAAAGCTTAATGACATTATAAGTGAACTAAATACTCATTAATACAGTTCATTAATACATCATTTTTTCGCGGGCACGATGAAACGGACTTGATAAATCTGGGCATCTGCAAGTTTGTTGAGTGAGTGATGCAACCGACCGCTACAAAATAGAAATGTAGTGGTTTTTTTAGTTTTTTTTTAATTAAAGGGAGAGTATTTGTTTTGGATACCTTAACTAAACAAGATAATTTACAATCTGTGTTAGAGGATATTAGGAACCATTTAACTGTCTTAAAAGGACTGGTTCAAATTTCGTCCAATAAACAATTTTGTGAGCAAACAGAGGTGTTTATACTAGAATCAGTAAATAATGCCAATAATTTAATAACCGAGGCATTAGTTCTTATTAATAAGGATTAAGTTTTATAATTTTTCCAGTAAGCCCAATGCCACATAGAAACCTCCGCCCGCTCCTCTGTCTTGTAAGCCCATCACAAATAACTTCAGCATAATTGTCACAATCACCGGCACAACCACTTACATAATTGTCAATCTTTACGCAGCCGTACTACCGGCCCGTTTTTATGCCGGCAGATTTGGCTGGCACACCAGCCGACGACACCTTTGTTGAGCAGCTGCCGTTTAGATTGATGATTAGAAAATTTACCTTTCCTTGTCATCCGGGCCAGGAAACCGGCCGGCCCGGAACAATTTTTTTTTGCCAATTTTCCGCCTCATCTGCAGCCCCAAGTAATTACTCATGCTACCTCATATAACAACCTTCCTTCGACAATATTAATCTATTTGTTATATTCTTGTAATAAATACTTAATATTTACAGTTTATTATTCATAAAAGGAGGAAGAGACGATGTTCCAAGCAGCTAAAATTGATTTGCTATACAAACTTATAGATTCTATGACTATCATCAGGGGTTATACCCAATTAGCCAAAGAAGCCGAGCATATGAAATGGTCCAGGAATTATTTGGATATTATAATGAGGGAAATTGACCATGCCTCGTCTCTCCTGAAGGAAGTCGAAACCATTGTTGATAATGAACGCCAGATAATAAAAAAAGATAAAAAACCATTAGCTGTTTCAAACTAGATGATAATAACTCTGTGACTTACTAATCCTCCTCCCCCCCGTCAAGGGGTTATTTTTTTATCCAATAAAAAATAACGCAATAAAGCAGGTATCTAATAAACATTGCAGAAGTTGCTGCATATATAGTAGATTTGCTTTAAGTGGTTATTTTTATCGTTGCTGCGGTAGAACAAATGGTAAAATGAATAAGAAAGGTGAAATATATGGTAATAAAACATGTTTATATTTCCGGGCGGGTACAAGGAGTGTATTACCGGGAATATACCCGCAGACAGGCTGAACGGTTAGGGATTAAAGGATGGGTTAAAAACCTTTCAGACGGCCGGGTTGAAGCAATATTTGCAGGAGACGCGGCGGCGGTTGATAAAATGCTTGAATGGTGCAATCATGGGTCACCCAATGCCAATGTTACCGGAATTGAAGTTGCAGAGGGGCCTGTAGAAGAACAATTTTCTGATTTTAAAATTAAATTCTAGCAATATACGAAACGGAGTGCGATTAATGAGCAAGCCCATGCTTTTGATCCAGAGATTTCAGGAAAAACAGGAATCAGATGAAGAAAAGCAATACGCTGGTGAATTTAACGACTTAGAAATAATTGCGATAGCTATTTATGGAAAGGACGTGGAAGTTCCCTTACCCGTTGTAACCCAAAGGGTTTTTGACGGAGAAATTAAATTTAAGTTTCCCACGGAGATAACGGCAGGGGCTGCTAAAACCAGGCTGGTATATCGCTACACCCTGCCCCAGTGGCTGGAGTTACTTGAAATAACAACCTTGCCCGTCTCGCCTGCCGGACTAAAGCAAATCATGATTCCCGTGCTGCTATATCTGAAAAAAGGCTATCCTGATATATTTTCAGATGTTGAATATGACGTTAATTTTGATCCGGACCAATACGCGGAGATAATACCCGTGCAGTAAGTGAAACGCACGCCTATCTGTTTTATTAGACGTGCGTTTATATATTTTGTGGTTATGTCTTGACGCTAAATGGCAGTTGTGTTAGTTTTAACTTATTAGTGGTCGAACCAGTCAACCATTCAACTATTCCAACACTCAGGTGATTGATAATGCTGCATAAAGTTAAGAAAAGAAACCTGTACGAGGAAATTGCCAGCCAAATTATGCAAAGTATTTCCGAAGGCTATTACAAACCGGGACAGCAGCTGCCAGGCGAACGGGAAATGGCTGCCCAACTGGGCGTAAACCGCGGGTCATTGCGTGAAGCGCTGCGAGTGCTTGAATTTATGCGTGTTGTGGAAAAGCGAATTGGTGAAGGAGTTTTTATTCGCGACCCGGCCAGGGAATCAAGCCTGGAAGCCGTGGTATTTCGTTTTTTGGCTGAAGACGGCCTGGATCAGGAATCCTTGCAGGGAGCATGCGAAGCCATTGTAACCGTTGAATCCAGCATGGCCAGGCTGGCCGCGCGCCGGGCCGGGGAAAAGGATCTGGACCGCCTTAAAATACTGGTTGCTAAAATGAAACCTGATGCTGAAGATATCGATGTATTTACCGATCTGGATCAAGAATTTCACCTTCTTGTAGGCCAACTGAGCAAAAGCCCCGTATTATTCTCTGTTGCATCTACTATGTGGATAATTATGAAAAGGTATGCCCACGCATTGCACCTATATCCAGAACGCAGGCGAAAATGCGCCGAAGGACACCGCCTGATTCTAAAATCCATATGTGCGGGAAACGAGGAACAGGCTTACAAGGAAATGGAGAAGCATCTTAAAGGAGCCTTCAACGTACTGTTACCCCGGCCCTAACTCTTGATAAAGGCATAAGTTTATCGGCATTATTCAAAATTTTCACAAGAAATGCACACTTTTTTAACGCCTTACTTAAAAGGTCCCTAAAAGAAAGGGAAACTGAGACAACCTCAAATCATAATCCGGAGGTCTGAAGATGTTAAACACAGATCAGAAATTTAAGGGCATTGATCAGATTGATTTATTAATTGATGAAGCCGGTTTAAATGGAGTCAAACGCAGGGAACGTTACCCGGACCGGAAGTTTTATGGTTTTTTTTGCAGCTATCTGCCGGAAGAGCTGGTTCTGGCTGCAGGCATGCAGCCTTTACGCCTTTTCCCCTCCTCCATTCAGGGCACTCCGGCGGAACTGCCGGCCTACTGCTGTTCGCTGGCCAAAGGCACTTTAAGCCTGGCCAAACCGGGCAATTATCATGATCTGGCCGGTTATGGTTTTGTCCATACCTGCGATACTATGCAATGCCTCGGCGGGATCTGGCAAAATGTCGTAAGCCATGATAAATCCTATATGCTTGTTCCGCCGGTAATGCTTGGAGCACCGGGCGCCGCTAAATATTTCCGGATAGAAGCCGAAAACTTGTTAGCTGCTCTTGGCCGACTCACCCAAAGCAGCCCCGGCAACAGTGAAATTGCCGCTGCAATAAAACTTTGCCGGCAGGTCAGGCAACTGGCCGGGGAACTTGATCAATTGCGGCCAATGCTGCCTTCACAGCTGGTATCGGCACTGCTGCGGGCGGGACAGGTGATGCCGCGGGAGGAATATGCCTCCGCACTGCAAAATGCCTTGCCGGTGCTTAAAGAAAAGGCCGAAGAGGACGGCACCCGTAAAAAGCTGCTGGTAACGGGAGCCGTGCTGGAAAATGATAGTTTCTTTACCATGGTGGAAGAACTGGGAGGCCGGGTTGCAGCTGACGATACCTGCACCGGATACCGTCATTTTATTGAGCCCCCGGTAAAAGAGGAAACCGCAAACCTGATGCAAACTGTAATCAACCGCTATATAGAAATGCCGCCGTGCCCCTGCCGCAATAGGGGATTGGATACACGGCTAAATTATTTGGCAAGCCTGGCCCGCCGGCGCGGGGCAACAGCAGCGATAATACTAATCAGAAAATATTGCGATCCCCACGCCTGGGATGCGGTTCCACTGGCCAGGGGCCTGCGGGACGCAGGCATTCAGGCGCTGGTATTGGAATTGGAAGGTGCCGATGTTGGTGGTCAGGAGCGCACAAGACTGCAAGCATTCATGGAAAGTCTGTAAATACAAGTGCGAAAGGAGAGAGAAATCAGCCATGGGACAAGAACGGCGTTATAAACAATTAGCAAGTACCACTCAGTTAAAGAAGTTAATAACCAAATATTACGCTCTTTCCCGTTATCACCGGCTCTGGGGCAGACCGCTCAAACGGCCGCTGGCCTGGGTAACCAGCGGCGCGCCGGTTGAATTGCTCAGAGCCTTTAAAATACATCCTGTTTACCCTGAGCAGTACGCGGCCCTTTGCAGCACCGGCAAAGCCACTTTAGGGCTTTGCCGGGCTGCCGAGGCTGCCGGATATTCCCCCGACCTTTGCTCTTATGCCACCTCCAGCATTGGTACACTATTAAAACCGGACCTAGCTCCGATGCAGGGCCTTCCCAAACCGGACCTGGTGGTTGCCTGCAACAACATTTGCGGCACGGTGCTGAAGTGGTATGAAGCGTTGGCCCGCAGTTATCAAGTTCCACTGGTAGTGATTGATACGCCATTTCTGACCGGAGATATGACAGACCACGCCCAAGAGTATGTCTTGGAACAATTTAAAGATTTTATTTTACAAATGGAAAAGCTTACAGGCCGAAAATTCAACCCCGGGGAATTAGCCGCGATCAGCGATTTAAGCAATGAAGTCGTCGGCCTCTGGAAGGAAATTCGAGGTTTGTGCCAGGCCAAGCCTTCACCGTTAAACGGTCCCGATTTATTTATCCATATGGCGCCAATAGTGGTTTTGCGGGGCACCAGGGAGGCTGTGGGCTATTACAAATTGCTTAAGGATGAAGTAAAGCAAAGGGCAGAGCGCGGAGAAAGCGCCATTGAAGAGGAAAAGATCCGCCTGGTGTGGGACAACATTGCCATCTGGAGCAACCTGTTTAAGTTTTTCAAAATGTTTTCCGAGCGGGGCGCCTGCTTTGTAACCGACACCTACACGGGAGGCTGGTCCATGGAAATAGCGCCGGGAGACCCATTGGAAAGTCTGGCGGCTACATACACCGAAGTTTTTTTAAACCGCTCGCCGGAATTTCGAACCAGGCAAATTGTTGACCTGATCAAAGAATTTAAAGCTGACGGCTTCGTAATGCATTCCAACCGTTCCTGCAAACCTTATTCGCTGGTACAAGAGGTTATTAGAAAACGGGTGATGCAGGAAACCGGCGTGCCCGGTTTGATGGTCGAGGCGGATATGGCCGACCCGCGCGCCTTCGCTGAAGAACCCATACGCAACCGGGTCCAGGCGTTTTTAGAAACATTAAGTGTTTGATCTCGTTAACCGCCGCTAAAACTCCCGCCTCTAAATGCGGGAGTTAAGCGGCGATAAACTCGAAATAAGTGCGACTAAGGTTCAGGTGGGGTCAAAACCCCACCTGAACCAAGTCTTCTTTACTAAACCGGAGGTGTAATAGTGGCTAAATTTTATCTGGGTGTCGATATAGGATCACTCACTACCAAAGTTGTTTTAATAAATGAAGCGGCGGAAATCGTGGGCCGGGCCACCGGCAGGTCCGGCTATAGCGGCAAGGAGATTGCATTGCGCCTGACGGCGGATTTACTGGAAAGCAACGGGTTAAAAAACGAAGATGTTGTTGCAACTGTTGCCACCGGTTACGGGCGGGTCACTTTTCCGGCTGATAGAGAAATTTCGGAAATCACCTGCCAGGCCCGGGGTATTGCCCATTTGTTCAACGGGGTCGGAACAGTTATAGATATTGGCGGGCAGGACAGTAAAGTGATTAAACTACTGCCCGGCGGAAAAGTTGCTGATTTTGCCATGAATGACAAATGCGCGGCGGGAACCGGCCGCTTCCTGGAAGTTATGGCCGGAGCGCTGGAGGTAAAAGTTGAAGACCTGGGTGACCTGGCAAGCCAAGCCGGGGAAAGCTGTCCCATATCCTCAATTTGCACGGTATTTGCCGAATCCGAAATAATATCCCATATTTCGACGGGCAAAGCCAAGCCTGATATCGTAGCCGGGGTTTGTGATTCCGTGGCGGCCCGGGTAGCCTCCATGACCGCCAGGACTGGATTGGAGCAGGAAGTTGTTTTTACCGGCGGAGTGGCACGCAACAATGGTGTGGTCAACGCCCTGGCCAAACACTTGGGCTGCAGCCTTTCGGTTCCTCCCGAGCCGGAAATAACGGCGGCCCTGGGCGCCGCCCTGTCCGCACTTGGCTTAAGTAAGAACTAAATGAATCCATGAAACCGGGCATTTGCTTATCTACGATTATAGAAGAATCTGAAGTTCTTGCAAAAAGTATTGTATAACAAAGTGCTTATATAACACTTGACCGATTCGATTCCCTTAGATACCGGCCTAAAAACATCATTTTAGAATCTTAAAAATCCCTTGTTCTAAGAGGGATTTTTTTATGATTTAGGTTGTATTTTTATTATCTAATTTACCTTTATAAGTGAAAGGGTCAACTGAAAAGAAATTTTATGAGCTTGGGAACGGCTATAAATTTCTTTGTTCCCTTCAGTGAATCTTTTTAAATTTATATTGAAAGGAAGTGTTTGCAGTGGCTCAATATAGCTATTCTTTCAGAGCAACTCCGAATGATACGGTACCCGCAAACTCTACGTTTTATGTGCCTAATGGCTCCGTGTCTGTGGTAATTTCAAATGCCAGTAGTGACGTATCGAACTGGACACTTGGATTAATATTGCGGAATCAGAATACCGGAAATACTACTCCTATTCACACAGTGACTTCAAGTAATCCGTCTACCGTGTTTACGGACATGATCGCTGGAAATTATCAACTGCTTTTGAGAAGTGCTTCTGATTGGGTGATCGGCACAGTCACCATTTACACCAGTTAAATTGGTCTGGCAACCCAAGAAGCGGCCTGCTCACCTAAGGTGGGCGGGCCGCTTCTATGACTCCAGAAAATCATACTAAATAGGGTTTGCTGAACCGATCCTAATTTCTATTAAAACAGCATAATGTTGGTCCAAAAAGAGCTCGATCGAACTGGAATATGTGTCGCAGAAAATAGAACAAAAGAACACGGAGCCTACGTTCTAAGTTCATTACTAGGAACTGTAGACAGATCACGCTTTCGGCAGTCTCTTTTAGGCGCGTCATAATACGCGCCAAACCGTAGCGGCGCTTACCTTCTCCAAATTTGGACTCCACCGCATTGCGTTCGCTGGCATCCTGCCGTTCCAGGCGTTTTTGTTCTTTCTGTATATCTTTGTTAGCCGATGGTCTTCCTAATCTTGGACCGCTGAGCCGGATGCCATATTGTTCACAGTACCGAAGATTCTTAGCATTTCGGTAGATTTTGTCAGCCTGAACGGCTTCAGGATAGTGCCCGTACCTTTTGCGGAAGCATTCTACCGATTCTATCAAGGTTATACCTTCATTGAAGTTGTCCCAACTCAATTTTTCCACATAGGCGTAGCCGTCTACAATACTGATGGCTACTTTGGCACCGAATTCTGTATCGGCTGTGGCTTTACCCCGGACAATGGGGCGCACATGAGGTTGGCTAATGCTGACAATACGATCATTTACCTTGTGAGTGCGGTGGGTATGCATATAGAGCTGCTGTTCATAGAGTGCACGTATGGTTTGTAGCGTTTCCAAATGCTTCTGGCTAAGCCGTGCCCGTCACCTGCCATAGCAAGCAGGCGGTCTACGGCACCAAGGTTGCGCCTCACATAGCGCAGCTGCTTGCCAACAGCTTTACGAATAGCTTTCTTACCGGGCTTCTTGTTTTTAACAATGTAGAGGTAGTCTCTACGGGCAACCTGTCGATAAGTGCGCGGTCTTTTGCCTGGTTTGCCAAGAGTCTTGTGTATGATATCGATAATGTCATCCAACTTCTCCCTGGCTTCGTTTAGCAAGGATAGTAGAATAGGTGCGAACCGACCCACCTGACTTACGCCAGGCAGTTTGACGCCCGCACCCTTCCCCAAATCGGACGTGCGCCTTTCAGCGCATCCGGCTTTCCACCGGATTTTACGTTTCTTGCTAGTTTTTGGCCAATTGTCTTTTGTATGTCTTGTTATAACAGTTTCGACACAGTGTTACCAGACTATCAGGTGAATTGGAAGACATAGTTACTATAAAGCTTTTCCAGGTTGTATGCTTACCACAAATGCGACATCTGCCCCTATCTCTTTTGACAACATCTAATCTAATTTGCTGCCAATCTTGTCCATATTCCGGGTGAATATGAAGCTGCTGAAAACGTATATCTGACATGAGTTTCTTAAGACGTTTGTTTTCTTCCAGCTTTTCTCTTTCTTCCTTAATGTATGGATTTAATTGGGAGTGTTTAGGTTCGTACTCAATGGGGTAATGAATCAGGCTATCAACAATTCTTGCCCTCTTTTTTTCTTTATCTATCCAGACCCCAAAATTATCTTTACCAAACCTGCGGTTGCGCTTATTTGCGTCATATTTATAGGCGATATAATGTTTCCGGTGATGTTTTCTGCGGAGAGTGCGTCCCCTGGTGCAATAGCGTTTCATAGTAGTGTAAAATATATTCCACCACAGGTAGTAATCCAGGCGATTAAATGTTGTTTTAGAGTTGACCCTACGGTAGTATTCACCAAAGCCCCTTAGGTAGCTATTCATTGTTGCAATCCACAATTCATCCGGCATGTAGAAAAGCATGCGGCGTATTCTCTTGGTTGTTTGCCAGAATTTTTGCAGCGCCTTCTTGCTGGGTTTTATCAATGTGCTCGCTTTATTTTGCCGGTAATAACGCCGGATATTGAACCCAAGGAAATCAATGCCGTTAACTATGTGAGTGATTAGCGTTTTATCTTCCGAGAGCCTGAGATGGAGATTTGCTTGAAGAAATTCCGATATTATTTGCTTAATCTCCATAGCCTGCTGCTTCGTTCCCTTAACTAGCACCGTCCAGTCATCGGCATATCTTACGATAAAAACCTTGTATTTGGCCTTGTTTCTACGGCGTTGAGGTAAATCCTCATACATTTTAGAAACATACCAGTCCAGCTCATTAAGGTAAATATTTCCAAGAAGGGGAGATATAATGCCTCCCTGGGGCGTGCCCATATCTGATATTTCCCATCCTTGCTCTGTTAACACTCCGGCTTTCAGTAGTATCTGAATTAGTTCCAGAATGTCAGGGTCTTTTATAGTGCGATTTATTATGCTTAGAAGAGTGTCATGGTTTACTTTATCAAAGAAGGATTTTATATCACCCTCGACTACCCATTCATAGTTCCATCTGGTAATGAATTTTATTCTTTCTACCGCATGGTGCGTACTACGAAATGGGCGAAAGCCATATGAGTGTGGGTGAAACTTGCCTTCGTAAATGGGTTCCAGTATGAGCTTGAGCATTTCCTGGACGACTCTATCTTTTATTGTAGGGATTCCCAGCGGTCTTTTCTCGCCCGGCTTGTTCGGCTTTGGAATGTATACTCTTCTTACCGGGTTGGGACTGTATTGATGATGTCGCAGTTCTGAAATTATTTGATTTCTTAGCTTTTTTCGCTGCTCCCAGTCTTGATAGTCCTTTCGAGTTTCTCCGTCTATTCCTGGTGTTCTTGAACCTTTATTTTTGAGAACTTTGTTTATGGCTACGTCAACTAGCTTTGCCCAGGTCAGGGTTCGGTACAGTCGATTAAAAGTTTTACCCTGGGCCTGTCTGAACGCAAGCTGTTCCTGCATTCGTGCTACCCACATCCGGTTATATCCCTCGATTGTTTGAGGAATATTCGGCGCGGTGCCTGTACCCATGCGACACCACTTCCTTTATTGTGAAGTGGCCCTACTAGCAAAAAGGCTTTATCCGGCTGCCTCCCTTCGCCATGTGGACAGCTTTCCCGCCCTCGGACTACTACGGAGGCTCCGCCCTGCATTACCCACTTCAACGACAGCTATCCATTCCCATAGGGACCGGGTAACACAGTTCCCACGTTCACAGCTATTTAGCCCCTTTAAGGAATTTGAGTCTTATCCCCAAATGATATAAACTTTAAAACGGGAAGGGGATAAGCATGAAAGGTAAAAGATATCCAA